>JAHBVJ010000006.1 GCA_019637615.1 Anaerolineae bacterium
CTCATGCGCACCCATACGTCGATGCACATCCTCTGCGGCGTGATCTTCCGCGATTATGGGGCACAGGTCACGGGCGGCAACATGGATCCGCTGCAAGGGCGGATGGACTTCGAGTTCGAGACGCTGCACGGCGATTTCGTGCGCGAGGTCGAAGCCGCCATCAACAAAGAAGTCGCCAACGCCCGCGAGGTACGCGTCAAAATCCTCCCGCGCGAAGAAGCTTTCAGTATTCCTGACCTGATCCGCACCAAGATCAACCTGCTGCCAGAAGGCATCCAAGAGGTGCGCACTCTTGAAATTGTCGGCCTTGATCTGCAAGCTGACGGCGGCACCCACGTCCACAATACCTCGGAAGTCGGGCACATCCGCGTCACGGATTACAAGAGCAAAGGCAAGATCAACAAGCGCATCTACATCGAACTTGATTAGCGTAACAGCGCTTTGAATGCCTCCTCCATCCAGCACGGGATCGGAGTAGGCATTCACTAAATGATACGTTTCGACTACTACCTATCCGCAACGTAATCTTTAGCTTGACTGCTCATCCGCTCAAGCCATCCGGCGATTACCTCAAGTTCCTGTTCACTCATGTGGTTCATCACGTGCTCTGCCCAACGCTGATGTAATCCGTCCATGAACTGGACAAACGTCTTGCCCGCCTCTGTCAGATAGAGTTCTTTGGCGCGTTTATCCTGTCCCGATCGCTCTGTCACCAGATAGCCTTTTTCCTCCAGACTTTTGACAGACCGCGCAATGGCCGCCTTATCGATCGCAAGCAGGTCGGATAATTCCTCTTGGCTAATCCCCGATTTGTTGCCAATGTTGATCAGAAATATGCTGTCAGAGTACGAAACATCTTTGTCCGCCAGCGCTTTTGAGAGGTAGCTCTGGAAGGTGCGGTTGAGGATGCCAATGGCTCTGGCGATGCTTACAAGCTCCATGCTTCACCCCTGACTAGTGGCTGAATCAGACTCTTTCCCCAGAAAGAATGCTTCAACGATCTGGATAAACTGCTCCGGTTTGTCCAGATGGACGGTGTGAGCGGAGTCTATCCGCTTGTACTGTGCGTTCGGTAGCAGCGACATCGCGCGGTCAGCGTCTTCCTGTGCTAACGCTCCGTTGAGCACACCATCCTCGCGGATTTCAAAATTTGCGTGCAGCAGCAAGGTCGGCTGGTTGATCCGTTGAAGTGTTTCGGCGTGGTCAAAGCCCACATTCCATGTCCCATCATAAAAGGCATTGCCGAAGTACGGGTCGTACTTATCCATGCCCCGTACAAATAGCCGCATGGTGTCACCGAGAAACGGCGTCTCCAACGGCTGTCCGGGGTTTTTCGCGCGGTATGTTTGAATGAAAGATACCAGTATCGGCAGTGCTGCAGGCCCTGCATTTTTCGCGATAAACTGCGCATGGCTCGTCAGCCAGTAGATGAGGAAGTCCTCCGTTTTCCCGCTTTCAATGTATTCATGGCACGAGGCAAAGGATACGTAGCTGATAGTGTCCTTAATCCTCGGATACTCGGCGGTAAACAGCGGCGGATCTTCCAGCACGATTGCCTTCACAAGGTCGGGGTTGTTCGCGGCAAGCCAAGCCGTCAGCAGCCCGCCGGATGAATTGCCAGTGACGTAAGCAGGTTCTCCGATCACGGTTTCTATAAAGGCGGCGAGGTCTTCGCCCATCTGGTTAGCGGTAAAACGCTCGGCGGGGCTAATGGTCTTCCCGTGACCGTGATAGTCCACAGCAAACACATGAAACGACTTTGACAGTTCAGGCAGGACGCGGCTGTAGCTAAACCATTCCATGTGCTGGGCATGGAGCATCAGCAACGCTGGCCCATTCTTCGGCCCTTCCACATAATTGAACGTGACTTCGCCAATCTGTACCTTTTTTTCCACGATACCCGCCTCAGCGATCTTCGTGTTCCACGGGTCGGTATAGCCGTATAGCAGTTGATTTGCCACCAACGCGCCGACAACGCCCAGTGTCGTGACAATCCCCGCTGCCACCCCTAGTTTGTAAACGAGTGAGTGTCGGGGCTTTTGATTTACTTTATGCTTGCTTGCCATGTCTACACCTCAGAGTTTCTCTAGTCATCACGGCGCGCCGCACCTCGCCTACCCGATACCACTAATCCGTTTGATGCACTGTCAGGGGTGCAAGGCAATCACGGCGATTGTTTTAGCCTGCTCTCACTATACATAATATGGTTGACTCAGTCAACCATATTATGTAAAAATTCCTGCGGCATCTGGATCGCATGGCGGATGAAGCCTTCGTCAGGCTCCCTTCGGCGCATTACCACCTTATTGCCGGAAGAAACTAATACTTTAGACGGATTATCGGCACGCTGAGTTAATATATACTGATGAAAATGACGCTGCTCTTCTGCGCACAGGATCTTTGGCATCCGTGTGCATGAGGATGAGGTTGAGGAATGCAATGCGATGTCTGAACTAGCCGCCGGATTTCAATCCTTACCTGCCGAGTATCAAACTGTCATTCGCCTTGCCCAAGACCAGCACCATATCGCCGTGACGCCCCTGCAAGCACTGGCTGGAGGGTGGTCAGGCGCGATGGTCTACCTCGTTAGTGTCGCTTCCCAAGACCATCTTCAACATCTAGTGCTCAAACTTGATCGCAAAAATGTGAAAGCGCAGTCCGATGAGATTCGCCGCCACGAAACGGCCTTTCGGCAGTCGCCCTCTACTTTTGCCGAACGCCACCTCGCGCAAATGGTATTTGACCGCGTGGAAGCCGACGGCGCGATGGCGATTTTCTATGCCATCGCGGGGCAGTCGCTGCACCGTTATCGTACGCTGTCGTCGTATGAAAGTCAGTGTCAGGTCGAAACCATCTTCGCAGAAACCTATCATCATATCCTTAGCGAATGGAACGCGGCACGCACCTTCAAGCAAGCGGTGACGCCAGTGGCGCTGCTCGAACAATGGCTGAGTTTTCGGCTGAAGCCCGACGGCAACATTCAAAAGTTTCTTGAAACGTACTGCCGCGTGTCGCCCGACATCGACGGCTTCCTTGTGCAAGGCTCCATTCTGCCGAACCCGTTGGCCTATGCTCGTCATCCTGAATGGTGGGGCGCAGCGCGACCGATTGACGCAGCGATAGGGCTTCAACACGGCGATTTGAATACCAACAACATCCTGATCAAGTTCGCTAAGGACGGCGAAACACTGGACGGCTATTTCCTCATCGATTTCGCGCTGTTCAAGGAGCAGATGCCGCTCGTTTTCGATGTGCGCTATCTCGAAATGTCGTATCTCATTCTGCGTCACGCCCAAGTATCGTTCACCAAACTGGTCGATCTCATTCTGCGTTTTGGCGAGGCCGATAACATAGATTCACAGGACGTGCCTATCGATGTCGCGGGCTTAGCGTCCGTCATCGGTTCGACGCGCCGGAACTTTGAGCAGTGGGTATCCGGCAATCATCCTAGCCTGCACGATGATCTGTGGGGTCAATACTGGCTGGCGGGGGTGGCGGCTGGTCTCAGCTACTGTCACAAGCCAGACATCGGTCAGCCACAGCGCATGTTGGCGCTGATCTATGCCGCCGCCAACCTGAAACGCTATTCAAAAATGTTCGGCGTCAAGGCTCCTACCGAGGCGCGCCAGCTCTACGACCCGGTAAAACTCCGTCACGAGCGGACAGCCACCATCACCATGCGTGGTGTGCCTCACAACCTGCCCGCCCAAACGACGACTCTGATCGGGCGCGATGCGGAAGCCGCCGCTATACAACAGCTGCTCACCTCGGACGAAACGCGCCTGATTACGTTGAGCGGCCCCGGTGGGGTGGGCAAAACACGCCTGAGTCTGGAAGTCGCCGCGCGGGTTGGCAACGCCAACGTTTTTCCCGA
This sequence comes from Anaerolineae bacterium, assembly GCA_019637615.1. Taxonomy (GTDB): domain Bacteria; phylum Chloroflexota; class Anaerolineae; order Aggregatilineales; family UBA2796; genus JAHBVK01. The sequence continues at coordinate 3,875 of JAHBVJ010000006.1, forward strand.
CGGCGTATTCTTCATCCCGCTGGCGGATATTACCGATCCAACGCTGGTGGTAGCCAAAATTGCGCAGACGCTCGGCTTACGTGAAGGCGGCAACCAACCCTTGATCATGACGGTCAAATCCTACTTGCATGACAAGCGGATGCTGCTGATACTGGATAACTTCGAGCAACTCATCTCGGCAGCGCCGATGGTTGCCGATTTGCTGGCGATGTGTCCGCGCCTCAAGCTGCTGGTGAGCAGCCGCATTGTGTTGGAACTGCGCGGCGAACGTGAATTTGTCGTGCCGCCGCTGGAAACTCCCGACAGCGATCAACTACCTGATCTCAGTCAGATCGAGCAGAACCAAGCGGTTCAGTTATTTGTGGAACGCGCCCAAATCGCCAATTCCAAATTTTCCTTGACGGCGGAGAATGCGGCTGCCATCGCGGAGATTTGTCAGCGTTTGGATGGACTGCCACTGGCAATCGAATTAGCGGCAGCGCGTACCAAGCTGCTTTCGCCACAAATGATGTTGGGTCGGCTGGATAATCGGTTGGCGCTGCTAACGGGTGGCGCGCGCGATCTGCCCGTTCGCCAGCAGACGCTGCGCAATTCGCTCGATCTCAGCTACAGCTTGCTGGAACCGGATGAGCAGACCTTGTTCGCACGGCTAGGCGTGTTCGTGGGCGGTTTTTCGCTGGAAGCTGCCGAATCCTTATGTAGCGCTGATACCACCCTGAACGTCTTGGACACGATCACGGCGCTGACGAATAATAGCTTTCTGCGCTCGGAAGACTGCATGGATGGTCATCCGCGCTTCAGGATGCTGGAGACGATTCGTGAGTATGCGCTGGAGCGCTTGCGGGAACGTGGCGAACTGGCCTCGATGCAATCTGATCACGCGGCGTACTATTTCAAAAAGCTCATCACGGAAATCGGGGAAAAACTATTCTCGCCAGAGGCGCATGTATGGCTAGATTGGCTGGAATGCGAACATGCCAATGTGAGCGCCGCATTTGTCTGGGGGCTGAACACGTCCGACAAGGCGGTGCTGGCTTGCTGCCGCATCTTAACGTGGTACTGGTACCGGCGCGGCTACCTGAGCGAAGGACGCGCATGGATTCAGCGCTTACTGGACTCGCCGCTAACACAAGGACGAACGCCGGAACGTGCGCTGGCATTGGTGACTCACTCCTCGCTGGCGATGTGGCAGGGCGATCTGAAAGCGGCTGAGATCAGCGGGAAAACGGGGCTGGAACTCGCACAGCAAACCGAAGAACTGCCTATCGTAGCGTGGGCATTCCTCACCAATGGCGTCCTCAACATCAATCAGGGCAACTACACGGTCGCGCGCCCATTGATCAAAGAGGCGTTGGCGCTCTATAAAGAAACACAGCAAATCTGGTTCATCGCGATTGTGCTCGTGCATCTCGGTAACATCGAGCTAGGGTTGGGCGATATGGTGGCGGCACGCGCATGGCTAGAAGAAGCGGACGACCTGAGCCGGCAATGGGGCGAAGACTGGGCGCACTCGTTTGTCCTGAACAATCTGGGCGAAGTCGCGCGCGTACAGGGCGACTATCAGGCCGCGCGCCGCTATTATGAGGAGAGTGAGGCATTCTTGCGGGCGATGGGCGATAAAGGCGATCTTGCGCGCTTGATCCACAGTCTCGGCTACGTGGCGCAGCATGAAGGCAACCTCGCCAAAGCCGCCGCACAATTTCAGGAGAGTTTGGCGATGTTCCGAGCACTTGGCAACAAACGCGGCATGGCAGAATGTCTGCTTGGCTTGGCGGGCATCCGCGCGGCGCAGGGGCAGGCTTCACTCGCGGCGCAGTTGTTTGGCACGGCAGAAACGACCATGAGCGCCAGCGGCGCGGGCTGGTGGCCTGCGGATCGTGGCGAGATGAAGCGCACTCGTGAAGCCATCCAAGCGCAATTGGATGAGGCCACCTTCGCTGCCGAGCTGGCAAAAGGCGCACAAATGCCACTGGAACGCGCCATCGCCAGTGTGACACGCTGATGAGCGGCGATGAGCTGAGTCTGCGGGTCAGCGTGGCGACGCTCGCAAGGGTTGTCTTTCCGCATGATGGGGCGACCATGCTGGCGTTGGAACGCAAAGCCACGCTGCGCAATGACACTGCCTACGTGGTTGCGCAGCCGTTTGGTGGCGCTGTCCGGTTACTGAATGTGGCAGCGCTGCACGATCTGATCGGGGCTTTCCGCTTCGACAGCGACCGATCCCGCGCGGAACAGGATTTTCGTATCCTGATCCGACCTGCTGACTGGTCGCGCGTCAAAGCCTTTTGTCTGCACCATCTTCGCCGTGCCGATGATCCCGCGTTAGAAACCGATCCAGAACGGGAGCTGATCGAGGAACTTGCGGAATGCCTTCAGGTGACATTGAAACCGACGCAGTTCACGTATCGCTCCATTGGAATCGCCATCGAAGACACGCCGACGCCAACGGACAATATCTATAGTCAGGGCGTACCGACAGTCAGACTATACAGCATCTTTGAGGTGATGATCACAGACACCGCGTTGTGCCTAGCTTTACTGAACGCCAGTGAACGCCATACAGATGCAGCCCTCGGTACACTCGCCGTCAACAATGCTCAATCCGGCGGGCGTGGTCGTGCCAACTCGGTACTGACGATACCGCTGGACAGCATGACCACGTTTTACCGCATAATGTCACCAGATCAGCGGTATGGAGCCGTGAATCTGGACGGACATCCACTCGATCCGAGTGTGTTAGCGATCCTAGACAGTATCGACGTACCACAGCTTCAACGGCTGTGATCGGATATCCGAAACCGCCTTACCCATCCTGTTTTGGTTGCGGTTGCCAATGCAGTTTTAGCAGTTGATCTATCCTTAGCGCTTCTGTAGCATAAGTGATGCCGGTGCCGTCTGAGAACTCTACTTCATAGACGCCAGATTCCCATTCTTCGATGACAGTGCCAACCTGCCCGCGCTTAAGGGCGTCAGACAGGTCTTCGAGCAAGGCAACCGTATCATGGAGCGCGATCATTAGTCTCCCGTCACGGGTTCGACGGCAGGCGTGGCTTGCGGATCGCGCACGTAGATCACCGTCACCGCGAAGGCACACAACACCATCAGCAGCGCAACCACGAACAGCGCTTCGTAGCCGATCTCCTGCGCCAGCGTGCCCGCGATGAACGGCGCAGCCAGCGAAATCACGGCGGAAATCGTATTGAACAATCCGGCGTAAGTCGGGCGTTGATCCGGCGTAGCGTGAGTGATCACCCAGTTCTGATAGCTGAGGAACAAGTTGCCGACCGTCAGCCCCGACGCCAAGAAACCGATGTACAGTGGGAACGGCCCCACCACCGAGGCCACCAGCGCGCTAATGGGCAGGATCGCTGCCACGATCAGGGCGAATCGGATGTATTGCAGGTTACTGCGTGCGCCCAACCATGTATAAACCAGCGCGCCGAGCACACTGCCGATAGTCTGCATCGCCAGCAGCACAGGCACGGCGTCCTTGCTGGACATACCCAACTGTACCGTCGCGAAGCCGATGTAAAACGGCCCCGCCATCGCGAATAAACTAGTCAGCAGTCGAGCGCTGAGGATCGTACGGAAACTGGTATCGTGGCGCAGCACGCGTCCGAGGCTAGGCAGAAATTCGCCCAACGACGGGATTTTATCGACGGCTTTGCCCCCCGGCAGCTCATGGATGAACAGCGTCGAAACCATCGATAGCACGAACATCACGCCCGCCGCGATGAACAGGAGCGCGTAGTTGTTGGGGAATCCCGGCCCTTGTTCGCTCAACACCAACCCGATCAGCGGCGAGACCAGCAGCATGATCAGCCCCGCGCTGGCGGACATAATGCCGAGCATCCGGGCACGCCAGCGGTTATCCAGACTGGTGCCGATCAAGTCCGCCCACGGCACGCCCACGATGCCATCGCCCACTGCTGCGATTCCATAGGCCATCAGGAACAGCACGAGGATAGTGGTCGGGTGATCCTTGCCGATCATAATCACCGCGACACCGAACAGTAAGATCACGAACCGCACCGGCAGATTCGGGCCGACAAACCACCACTTTTTGCGGGCGGCGCGGACGATATAACGCGCGATGAACAACTGCGGCAGCGTCCACCCGAAGTCAAACAGGCTGGACGACACCCCGATCAGGATTTCGGAGCTGGTCAAGTGACGGATGAAGTCGGGGATCACCGTCGAAGCGCCGATAGTGCCCATCGCCACCGAGAAAAAAATGCCGTCGATCAAAAAATAAAAGAAGTTTTTGCGGTAAATGCGTTCGCGCTGTGCTGGAGTGATACTGGATGCGCCCGAATCGTCCGTCATGATGTACCTATACTTTCGAAATAATGCAGAGCCATTGTCCACACTTCGGCAGCTTCCAGCAAGACCCAATCGATCACGATTCGCCTCTGAATTCCGTCATTTTCTGCGCCGCAATACGTTACAATTGCCCTGTAAGACCTTTTTGCACCGCTTTCAACGGAATTTATCGCGGTTAAAGCTATGAGCCATCCATTTGTCTCCCATTTCCAATGCACCATCTGCGGCGCTCAGTACGAACCTGACGCCGTGACATATACCTGTCCAGTGTGTGGGCCAGCGGGCACCCTCGACATCGTCTACAACTATCGCAAGCTGCACAAAACCCTCACCGCCAAGCAGCTCACCAAGAAAACACCTCCGACCATGTGGCGGTATGGCCCGTTGCTGCCCATCATCGAACCGAGTTACATTCCGCCGTTACCCATCGGTTGGACGCCCTTATTGGATGTGCCTCGTCTCGCCAATGTGCTCGTGCAAAATCAGCTTTGGCTCAAGGACGACGGACGCAACCCCACTGCTTCGCTCAAAGACCGCGCCAGTGCGATGGTAGTGGCGCGGGCGTTGCAGATGAAAGCGCCTGTGGTGACTACTGCCAGCACAGGCAACGCGGCGGCGGCGTTAGCGGGCGTGTGTGCCAGCGTCGGGATGCGCGCCGTGATCTTCGTGCCAGCCAAAGCACCGCCAGCCAAAATCGCGCAGTTGTTAGTCTACGGCGCGACGGTGTTGCTGGTCGATGGCACTTATGACCAAGCCTTCGATCTGTGCGTCCAAGCGGCAGAAGAATATGGCTGGTACTGCCGCAATACGGGCATGAATCCGTATACTACCGAGGGCAAGAAAACCGCCGCGCTCGAAATCGCAGAGCAGTTGGGCTGGAAACCGCCCGATGTCGTGCTCGTCAGCGTGGGCGATGGCAGCATCATCGGCGGACAGTACAAGGGCTGGCACGACTTGTACGAACTCGGCTGGATCGAGCACATGCCGCGCCTGATTGGAGTACAAGCCGAGGGCAGTTCGAGCGTGGCGAAGGCATGGCGCGACGGCACCGATCCCGCCACCATGCAACCGGGGCCAGCCGATACCATCGCGGATAGCATCTCCGCCAGCCTCCCGCGTGATCGGGTCAAGGCGGTGCGCGCTGCCAGAGCCACCAACGGCGCTTACGTGACGGTCAGCGATCAGGACATCCTCGCTGCCATCCCCGAACTGGCACAGCACAGCGGCGTGTTTGCCGAACCTGCCAGTGCCGCCGCTTACGCGGGCTTGAAAGAGGCGCGCAAACAAGGCTTGGTGTCTCCGGATGACCGCGTCGTGCTGTTGCTGACGGGCAGCGGGCTAAAAGATGTCAACAGCGCCATGAAATCGGTGGGCGCGGGCTATCCCGTCGCGGCGGAGATAGCCGACGTGCGCCGTGTGGTAGAGCAGCAAGGCTTGGCGCGTTGAGACTGCCTTTCAGTTGGTGATCAAGCCGGATCACCAACTGGGAAAAATGTGTAAGCAGCCATCTCCACAAGTTGGCAGGATTCAGCACGCCGCACGGTTGTGACTTTCTTGTAACTTAGATTAGAAACAACTTATCTTTCGTACCCAAGTTATTGCCATTTTTGTTAAATCGTCGTAAAACCTTCTCTAGATCACTCTCAATCTGATCACGTTCGATGCCTCGTCACCGGAGCGCCAGAGTCTCTCGTCAATGCAATAGGGCTTGTGTCCGACGCACGCCAGCGTGAGTGGTACAGATTCCACGCACGTATTTTTCACCAATAGGCAATCCCGATGGTCAGTTTGCCGACTCCGGGAATGCTGGTAGGTGTATTCGGAGTCCCTGTCTTTTCTGACACGGTAAGAGCGTGACCCAACGTACAAATCAATCGACTACACGAGGGGTATTATGGCTTCAGATGTACCTGCGGAATTCATTTCGCAACCAGAAGACGCGCAAGAAACACGAGCACCGTCACTGCTTTCTCGCCTCGGCGGGGGCTTTCATGCCTTACGCATACGCAATTATCGTCTTTTCATTTTCGGGCAGGTCATTTCGTTAACTGGGTCATGGATGCAGACGACGGCAGAATCATGGTTGGTCTTGAAGCTTACTAACTCGCCGCTCGTCTTAGGGACAATGACGACACTCCAATTTCTGCCCGTGATGATCTTGGCCCTGTATGGCGGCGTATTGGCTGACCATTTGCCCAAGCGTCGGACGCTACTCGTCACGCAATGTCTATTCCTCGTGCAAGCGACTATCTTCGGCTTGTTGGTTGCGACCGAAACGATCCAGCTCTGGCAAATCTACATTCTGGCGATCTTTCAAGGCATCGTCAACGCCATTGATATGCCCGTTCGGCAAGCCTTCGTAAAAGAGATGGTCGGGCGTGACGATCTTGTAAACGCGGTGGCGCTGAACTCGATGACCTTCAACACAGCCCGCATCGTCGGCCCTGCCATTGGCGGGTTGCTGATCGCCAAAATCGGCATCGCGCCGACGCTGTTCCTGAATGCGGGCAGCTACATCGCCGTACTTGGCGCGTTGTGGATGATGAACGAAGCGGCGCTGTTCATTCCGGAACGTTCCCACAAAACGCCGGAACCCGTCCTCCGGCAGGTCAGGGAAGGGCTGTCGTATGCGTGGCGGACGCCGAACATTCTAGTGATCTTGATTCTGGTCGCGGCGATAGGTACCTTCGGCTACAACTTCACCGTCACGCTCCCCTTGATCGCGGAATTCATCTTGAAAACTGACGCACAGGGCTTCGGCGCGTTATCCTCGTTTTTGGGGTTGGGATCGTTGATAGCAGCCTTTGGCACGGTCTACATCAAAGAGATCACGATGCGCCGCTTGTTTCTCGGTGCGGGTGTATTTAGCTTGCTTTTAGCGGCGGTGGCGGTGGTACCTGTGTTCGGGCTGACGGCACTGCTGTTGGCAGCGTTGGGCGCGGCGAGCATCGTGTTTTCGACGGGTACCAACTCGCTCCTGCAACTACTGGCTCCTGATGAGCTGCGCGGACGCGTGATGAGCATCAACGTCCTCCTGATCATGGGCAGCACGCCGATTGGGGCGCTGTTGATCGGTTGGTTCTCCGAGCATCTCGGCGTGCCCATCACGATCTTTTCGTGCGCGGTATTGTGTGCGGTGGGGGTTGGCTTCGGCTTATACTACCATCGGCGCTATATCAGCCCACAAACGCCAGAACTACAAACTGCGCCCTGATTAAGCCATGAAGCCGACTGCCTCCGAAACGCGTTGACCCGCACGGATACATTCCAGTGCGGGTCAACAGCAAGTGAGAAGGTGGAACGCTTACACTACGCCTCAGACCTACTTACAATACAACCGCTCGATATGTGTCCCACTGACGTTGTAATGACGGGTGTCAAAGCTCAGGCTGAGTTTGTATGCACAGCCCGGATCAGCCGCCACACTGAACGGAACACCGCCCGTGAACGTTCCGTTATGCGGGCCGCTCGCGTTGCCACGGAAGAAGAAACTGCCCGCTGTGAATTCGCCATTGGGCAGCGGTGGTGCGCCATGCACGGTTCCGCTGTTATTACTGATCGACAGCGAATAGTTGTTTAGATGTGGGTGATCGACCGTGTACAGAATGTGCAGGTCGTTATTGATCGGATTGCACAGGCTGGTCATCAGCTCCTCAAGGTTGAGCAGCGCCACCACATTCGAATTATCAAGAATGATCGAAGGCAGCGTGGTCAGGTGCAAGCGCACGTTGGTCACGGCGTCCCGCACTTCGAACACCATCTGATAGCGGCGGATCGGCTCTTGCTCGGCAGCGGTCGTGCTGCGTCCCGCTTGTGTCAGGTCACCGCCCCACGCCGGGAAGCGTGACGCGTGCAGACTGGTGATCGCGTTGCTGTTCATCAGCGCCAGCAAGTTGCTGCGCAGGAAGTTCGTCGTGCTCACCGAGACGACGCTCGTCCCGCCGCCGCTCATCGGCACGGTGATGTTCTTGCCATCCAGCTTGATGAAGCCTTGCGCGTCCTGATCACCGCTGGAGATGATCACAGGGAAGTTGGCGAACGGATTGATACCGTTGTTGTAGTACACGTCCCCGACCAGCGAGCCATAGATAGGCAGCACTTTCCATTCTGCCCCGACCGGATCGGTGGGCGGGAACGGTGTCGGCGCTACCGTTGGCAATGCGCCCGCCGTGCCATCACCGCCACCAGTCCAACCCCACTCAGCATACATGAAGCGGTACTTCAGCGGATGCGTTGGCGAGGCCGTGTTGCGCAGCGGCACATTGCCGAAAAGCTGAACCGCTCCGCTGCCGCCGTAGGGACTACCGAACACGAATGAGGAGTTCGGTTCGCCCGCATAGCCTTCGGGCTGGAAGTTGTGCGCGATGTCGCCAATCACGGTCTGGACGTTGAAGACCTCGACGCGCGTCCAATGCGGCGTCTGTTCCGGCGTCGGATCGGTGACTGTGCCCGCTTTCACGCGCAGCGTCACGCAGAAGCAGTGATCGACGTTCGCGCGTCCCGGCGTCTCGCCCATCGTGCGTGGCTCGTCCAGCAGCACGGCGACGGGGCTAGACACCGTCTCGACCTTGAAGTATACATCGGGGCCAGTGTTGAACGGCGGGAACGGCGTTTCCACGTTGATCCACGGCGATAGGAAGGTGCGGTTGAAGTCGTCATCGGTGTATTCGATGCGGAAGCGCCCTGTAGCGCTCGTAACGTCCGAGCCGAGCGGATCATCGGTGATCCAGTCCTTATCGAATGCGCTCACCCGCACATTCGCGACGGCAACATTATCGGTGGTCAGCACCACGCCGCAGATCGTCCAGTAGCCGAACTGCGACAGGATATAGCACCAATACTTGGGCTGCAAGACGTAGTTCCACTCGAAGTAAATGCCTGCTTCGGTCTGCTTCCACTCCGGTTGGAGCGCGGTCAGCGTGAACTGCATTCGTTTCGGGGGCGTCGGTTTCTTCGGCTTGCGGATTCCGTTGCCGCAGTAAATATCCACCTCGAATGCCTCGCCCTGATAGTGATCCTTCTCACCGAGTGCGAAGGCAAAATTGCCTTGTTCGTCGGTGCGGGCTTCCGCGATGAGGTACTCCTGCTTGCGCTCGACCACGTCGTCCGGCACAGCCGCAAACGTGAATTTGGTCGTCGCCGCGACAGCAGGGTCAACATCGCGGAATTCCGGCGGCAGTCGGTATAACCGCACCACCACATCAATGAGGGGTTCTCTACATTCCTCACAATTCAACCCGTGTAGATTACCCTTGAATACATAGGCCATGTCATCACATCCTTCGACACTACAATGCTTACCACGAGACATCGACATAACGTTACGACACGATTCACAGGATAGTGCATTTTTCAAAGCGATCAACAAAACGTCAATTATTTTTTATACTGGAGCAGAAAATAATACGATTCTTTTACATTTTTCATGAAGTAGATAGCAAATATTTATCTCTAAAACACAGAGACAAACAATACTAAATCAAATAGAATGAAATACAGGTGATGATTAGGGTGGAGAATGCAGTTGATTGCTTACGGTTAGTATTTGGCACATCGCAGGTGGTGGGAAACCTCAAAAGTGGGGCTATTGAACAACCCCCCGCCGATTGCCTCATCTACGTGCGATATTACGTCAGCTTGGGGGCAATCCCGCGCCGATAACCAAATCTTGTAATTTGCGGCTGGATGATTTTGCCTGACGAGGCCGTTCGTCAGGCGCAGAGGGGAATTGGATAGGCTTACGAATGACGGTTCGGGGCGTCTTCGACCAAGCCGCCGAGCGCCATCATCTCGTGCTTCAAGCGCTCCTGATCTTGCAACTGCAAGCGGTAGATTTCGGCGTATAGCCCGTTTTTGTCGAGCAGTTCTTGATGCGTGCCCCGTTCCGCGATCCTACCATGATCCAGCACGAGGATTTGCGTGGCAGTCTGGACGGTGGTCAAGCGCTGCGCGATGATGAACGTCGTGCGGCCTTGCATCAGGCGGTTGAGTGCCTCTTGGATTAAGAATTCCGTCTGTGTATCGACGCTGCTGGTCGAGTCGTCCAAGATCAGGATGCGCGGATTGATCAGCAGCGCGCGGGCGATAGCGACGCGCTGACGCTGCCCGCCGGACAGGGTGACGCCGCGTTCCCCGATCTCCGTGTCGTAGCCGTTCTCGAATTCTAGGATGAAGTCGTGCGCGTTAGCAGCTTTGGCGGCGGCGATCACCTGCTCCCGCGTAGCCTCTGGACGACCGTAGCAAATATTGTCGTGAATGGTAGCGCTGAACAGCAGCGACTCTTGCAGCACCACGCCGATCTGACGGCGCAAACTGAGCAGGTCATAATCGCGCACGTCCACGCCGTCGATGGTGACGCGCCCTTCGCTCACATCGTGGAAGCGCGGGATCAGGTTGATCACCGTGCTCTTGCCTGAACCCGTCTGTCCCAACAGCGCGACCACATCGCCCGGTCTAGCTTGCAATTGAATGTGATCGAGCGTCAGGTCGCCGCTGTCATCGTAGCGGAAGCTGACATCCTCGAACGTCACCAAACCCTGAATATCATCGGCGGAGCGCGCATTCGTCTTGCTATCAATCGTGATCGGCGCGTCGAGCACCTCAAACACGCGCCGACTGCTGGCGATGGCCTGTGTGGTCAGGATGATCACGAAACCGACGAAGCGGATCGGTTGCCCCATCAGCGCGACATAAGCGTTGAACGCCACCACCGTGCCCACCGTCACGCCGCCGACGCCCGCTTTCGCCATCAATCCGCCGAAAAACAGCACCGACGCCACGCAAATCGCCACGATGAACGCGCTGGCGGGCAAAAATCGCGCCCACTGCCGGACGAGACCAAGCTGCTCCACGAATAGCATTTCGTTCTCACGATTGAACTTGCCGATCTCGTAGCGCTCACGGGCAAACGCCCGCACCACCTGCGCCCCGATGACTGTTTCCTGCAATTGGTTGCCGAGCTTTTGCACGCGCTCCATCACCCTGCGCCAACCGGGATCGACGGCGGTAGCGAACTTCACCGACAGGTACGCCAGCGGCACCACTGGGATCAGCACGATTAGCGTCAGCGGCAAGCTGGTCAGCGCCATGATCGTCACCGAGCCACCGAACAACAGCAGCGTGTTCAGCCCGTCGATCAATCCGTAGGCAAAGTAGCGCTGCATCTCGTCCACATCGGCAATCGCAATCGTGACCAGCGTGCCGGTCTGTGCGTTGTTGTGATAATTGAACGGTAGCAGTTGAACGTGGTTATACAGTTGGTTGCGGATGTCGTAGCTGGCGAAGTGCGAGAGGCGCTCCCCGAAATAGCGCGCCAAAAAGCCGCTGATCCCGCGCAACACGCCCAACCCGATCACGAGCACGCCCGCCGTGATCATAAAATCGGGTTCGTCTTTGGTGATGCCAATGTCGATCACATCGCGCAGTTCGCGCGGGATCAGGACGGCGAGTACCGCGCCGCCGACGATGCCAAAAATCGCGATGGTGACCCACAATTTATAGGGGCTAAGGTAGCCCATCATGCGCCGCCATGCGGCAAAAGCGCTCATCGACTGCTGTGCATCGCCGTTGGTGTGCTCAAGTTGCATATGAAGTGCCCGCTAGTCATCTGTGAGATGGGTAGAAGACGAAACGCGTCAGTTATTTTCGTCTTCCTCTTGAATGCCACCTAACTTACTAGATTTGGGCAATTCGTCAAGTCCGAAATTTGGCCCGATTCCCGCCGATCACGCCTCGATCTGATCCGTGCGGATCACGATCAGCTTATCGCGGGCGGATTCCGCGCCCCACACCTCGCCCTTGCGTCCCAACAATTGCCGCACCGCCGCGCCAGCGGTCGGGATCGGGAATTCCAGCCATGTTTCGGTTTTGGGATCGAACCGCACAATGGCGTTGTTGCCAAAGTCCGTCACCCACACCATGTCAGTTTCGTCCACATACACCGCGTAGGCTTGCGGGCGCTGCTTACCGGGCAATTCCCACTCTTGCCAGCGGTCATTGGTGGGCGTGAACACGCCAAGTTGTCCCGCGTTCCACTCGCTCACCCAGATGCGCCCTAACGCATCCGACCACACGCGGCGCGCGCCCTGTCCGGCGGTGGGTGGCTCGATGATCGTGGCGGCGTTGTTGCTCTTGTCGATGATGGCGATATGGCTGCCCGCCAGCGACGCATAAAACACCTTGCCATCCGGCGTGCTGGTGATGCCATACGGCCCACGTCCGCGCGGCGCGTCATATACCAGCATCTCGCCCGTGGTCACGTCCAAACGCCCATAAATGCCCGCTTGTCCCGTGAACCACAAAATGCCATCGCTATCGAACGCGGCGGTATTCAAATTGGTGTAGCCGTGCCCATCAGGAAGCGGAAACACCTTGACGGCTTCGGTCTCGGCATCCACGCGCACAATCGCGTTCTGACCGCCGTCCGTGACCCATGCCGCCCCGTCCGGCCCGATGATCACGCCATGTGGCGCGGAATTCGAGCCAAGCACGATATGATGTGTCTCGCCCGTTTTGGGATCGAGCCGACCGAGTTCGCCCGTCGCTTGCGCCGTATACCATACCGTCCCGTCCGGCGCGGGCGCGACATCATGCGGATGCGATCCGGCGGGCACAGGATATTCTTGGATCATGGCGAGTTCGGCTTGTGCCGAGGCAGCGGATGGCAGCACGGGCACGCAAATAAACAGGCTCAAAAAAACAGTGGTAAGGGTAAGTCTGACGTAGCGCATGATGAGCAAGCTCCCATCGTATGTGTACGATAGGAGCTAGTTTGCACGGTGATGCAGTGTTTGCCTAGCTTTCCTCATCTCATATTCATCGTGTCATCGCGGCAGTTCCGGCGGCGGCTTGACGGGCGGCATCGGCGGCGGTGAAGGCAGCAGTTGCGCGCGCATCACGGCAGTTTCCCCGATTCCGGGCCACCATTCATCCTCGAACGAACCTGCTTTCCGCGTCAGTTCCAACCCGCCCAGATCGCGGCAAATCGTCTCCACCATCGCCGGACGCAGCCACGCCACCGCGTCGATCTGTACGGCCTTCGCGCCCGCCGCGATGTAGTCGCGCGCATCGATCGGGTTGAAGATGCCGCCCGCACCGATCACCGGAATTTTCGCCCGCGCACAAATCTGCCCGACCGCGCGCAAACCGAGCGGTTTCAGCCACGGCCCATACACGCGCCCGCCCACGAACTGCCCTGTCAGCGGATCGCGCGCTGTGCCGCGCGGGGACGCCGCCACCACCAGTGCATCCGCGCCGCCATCTTCCGCCGCCAGCGCCACTTGCACCGCCGTATTCAACGGCAACTGTGCCAAAATCGGCAGATGCGTATGACTCCGCGCTGCCTCGATGAATTTGCGCACTTCGCGGTGAACGAACTCGTCATGAATCCCGATCTCGATGCCATCCACGCCATAATGCTGATCGATGACCTGCACGCACTGCACCAACTCATCGGGATTCGCCGCGATCACATGCACGACTACCGGCGTTGGCATGTTTTTCCAGCGGGCAGCGTGCAGTTGGTGTGTTTTATGTACGCCGGGGTTCGGCAAGCCTGTATGGATCAACACGCCGCTGTCGAGTGCCACCACATGCGTACCTTCTGCCGCGCGGCGCGGCTTGAGCGTGATCGGGTTGGTCACGAACGCGCCCAGTTTGCTCAAATCCATCAGGCGCGCATATTCCGTCGAGAACCCGAACACGCCGGAAGCGCCGATCACGGCGGTAGACAGTTGCAGCGATTGTTTTCCGGAACCAAGCTCGATCATGGTCAGCCTTATCCTTGATGCTTTATGATGGTGGTCAGATCGAAGGCTGGCCCTTCGAGGCAGGTCGCTACGTCCTCGCCGCCGCAGCGGATCAGACAGGCCGCGCACGCGCCCACGCCGCACGGCATCGGCGGTTGAAACAGCCCGAATAGGTAATTTTCCGGCACATTCATGCGCACGCGCCGGACTTCTTCGCTCAAGCGCTGGTAATGCTCCAGATCGAACGGCGGCGGCGCGACGGCCACGATCTGATCCGCCCACTTCAGCGCCTGATCTTTACCCGACCACTGCGCCAGCGACTCAGCGTGCGCGATTTCGATCTCTTTTGGCAGCAGGTCGAGTGGATACTGTGTCGCCGCGCCCAATAACACCAGCGTCACCCCCGCCACGCGCTTGAGCATCGATTGCGCCAGCAGCAGCAGCGAAGCGGGCGTCGATTCGATGGCGATCAGCAGCAAGGTGCGCAAATTATCCTTCACGGGGATCGGCTTCCCAATAGGGCCAAGCAAGCTGACGAACTGCTCCGGCTCGTACACGCTGCCCGTCGGCAGTTCCACCGTGATCACCGTGCCGTTGCGCTGTACGGGCGTCCACGGTTCACGTAGAAACGGATCGAGCGAGAATGTTGTCCGCGCTAAAAATAGCTGACCGGGGCTGATGTCCATCGTGGCTTGGGCGCGGTTGATCGCCACGTCGAGGCGCTGAAGGGAGGGCGACACCCGCCGTACCCGTTCGATAATGGCTTGAATTTCCTGCATAATACCCTTACTGCTGTGTCCGACCTTCTAGCGTATCACAAAAATACGCCGCGTTGGCAAATAAGCTGCTTATGATAGCCCTAGCGCCAAAACGTTCCCAAGATGCTGCGCTGCGTTGGTGAGCCATTCCCCCGCGTGCGTGATCGCCTCGTCCAGCGTGCATACGCGCGGCACGATGCTCCACGCCGCGCTGATTCCGATGGCGTGCAGCGTGTCAGGATCGGCGTCCAACATGCCTGCCAGCGCTACGACAGGAACGTTGAATTGGCGAGCGACTTCCGCGATGCTCTGCACGGCTTTCCCGCCCACTGTTTGCGCGTCCAGTTTGCCCTCGCCCGTCACGATCAGATCGACGCTCGGCAACTGTCGATCATAGCCCAACAGTTTGATGATGGTCGCGCCGCCCGGACTGAGTTCTGCGCCGAGACAGCCCACGATCCCTGCGCCAAAGCCGCCCGCCGCGCCGCTCCCCGCCAGATCAACCACCTCGCGCCCGACCTCGCGCCGGATCACGTCAGCAAAGCGACTCAGATTGGCGTCGAGTTGCTCCACCATCGCCGGATCAGCGCCCTTTTGCGGGCCAAAGATGCGCGCCGCCCCGCGTTCCCCGATCAATGGGTTCGTCACATCGGACAGCAGCACGATCTGCGTTTTGCCCAGTAGCTTCTCTGCCGGAGCCACCTCTATATGCGCCAATTGTGCGAGTCCTGCGCCGCCGGTGGGAATATCTTGCCCGTTATCGTCCAATAACCGCACGCCGAGTGCCTGCAAACAGCCCGCCCCGCCTTCCACCGTCGCACTGCCGCCCATGCCGATGTAAATGCGCTGCGCGCCATGTTCCACCGCCGCGCGGATCAACTCACCTGTGCCCCATGAAGTCGTGATCATCGGGTTGCGTGCCGCGCGCGGGATCAACTCCACACCCGAAGCCCGTGCCATTTCGATCACGGCGGTTGTCTCACCCTTCAACCAACCATACGTCGCTTCTACAGGCTGCCCTAATGGATTCTTGACCGTGACTGCGATGCGTTCGCCGCCCAGACCATCGATGATCGTGTCCAGCGTGCCGTCACCGCCATCCGCCAGCGGCATCGCCAGCAAGTCGAGGTTTTCCAACCGCGAACGGCGCAGCCCCTCCGCGATGCATTCGACGGCGCGTTGCGCGGTCAGGCTGCCTCGGAAGGCATTCGGTGCGATGGCAATGCGCATAATGTATCCTCTTTAGTCTATTCACTACGGGTAAGATTTTAGCCACAACGCCAGTAGGTGAAAACGATGACCAAACCGAAGCCACCGTAAACTTGGATGAACGAAGCACTCAGGACTAAGCACTAAGCACTATTTTAAGGAGAAACTTGCCGTGAAACTCAGCTTGATTCCCGCCGATCCAAAGCTGCACGATACTTTACTACGCAACTTGTGGCAGTTCTACCTCTACGAATTCAGCCGCTTCACGCGTGACACAGTGACGCCATCCGGTCGCTTTGCCGAAACCGAACTGGATGGCGTGTTCAGCCGTTATAAGCGTCATCCCTTCCTCATCTACGCGGATGACGCGGTGGCGGGCTTTGCCATTGTAGACAGCGGCATCAAAAGCCATTTTACCGACAGTGTATCAGTCATCTACATGTATGAATTCTTCATCCTTGCGGGCTACCAGAAGCGCGGGCTAGGGGCGCAGGTAGCGACGCGCTTGTTCGATCAATTCCCCGGTCATTGGGAAGTCTTCGAGATGGCGGATAACCTCGCGGCGCAACATTTCTGGCGCAAGGTCATCGGGCGCTATACCAGCGGCAAGTACCGCGAGATCACGCTCGTCACTGCCGATGGGTTCGTGCAATTTTTCGACAGCGGGGTCACAACGCGGAAAACTGACTGAGTTGGTTGGGGTTGATCCTCAATGTGAAGACTCTAAATGGCGGTTGGGCAGGACGGTGCCATTGGCGACATCGCTATTCTCTCCTAAGCTAGGGTAGAATCACCCCGCCATTCGATTTTGAGCATCATGCTCAGTAGGACTCAACATGACACGTATCGTTATTACAGGGATGGGATGCCTCAGCCCGCTAGGAAATAGCGTGCAAACGACATGGGAAGGCATCAAGGCGGGACGGTCGGGCATCGCCACGCTGACCCGCTTGGACATATCCACTGTTGAAACGAAGATCGGCGGCGAGGTCAAAGGCTTTGAACCGGAAGCCCATTTTGGGCACAAAGAAGCCCGCCGCATGGATCGCTTCAGTCAACTCGCGGTAGTCGCCGCGCTTCAGGCGGTAGAAGACGCCAACTATGCCATCACGCCGGACAACACCTTCGATACGGCGGTATTAGTCAGCAACGGTTTCGGCGGGCCGGAAACATTAGGCGAATCCATCGAGACGTTCCGTCTGTACGGTACCAAAAAAGTCAAACCGACTTCGTTCCCCGCCGTACTGCCCAATATCGTGAGCGCCTCAATAGCGATGCGCTTGGGCAGTCGTGGCGTCTGCTTCAATTACGCGGCAGCTTGTGCCACCAGCGCCGTCTCGATTGGCGAAGGCGCGGAACTGATCAAACGTGGCGATGCGGAAGTTGTGCTGGTCGGTGGCACCGAAGCCTCACTCGTGCCGTATGTGCTGGCAGGGCTGAACTCGATGCGCGCCATGTCTACGCGCAACGATGATCCCGAATGCGCCAGCCGCCCCTTCGATGCCAACCGTGATGGCTTCGTGCCCGCCGAAGGAGCCGCCGTCCTCGTGCTGGAAAGCCTCGAACATGCCCGATCGCGCGGCGCGCATATTTATGGGGAACTGGTCGGCTACGCGGCTTCCTGCGATGCGTGGCACGTCACCGCGCCGGATTCGGAAGGCACCTCGATTACCTACGCCATCCGCCGTGCCTTGCAAAAAGCGGGACTGACCATCTACGACATCGACTACATCAACGCGCACGGCACCAGCACGCTGCTCGGCGATTTGCAAGAAACCCGCGTGATCAAGCAGGTCTTCGGGGAGCACGCCTACAAAGTGCCGATCAGCTCAACCAAGTCGATGACGGGGCACGCCATGAGCACGTCCGGCGCGTTCGAGGCCATCTTCTCGATCATGGCGCTTAACGACGGCATCATGCCGCCCACCATCAATCTCGAAACGCCCGATCCCGCTTGCGATCTCGATTACATCCCGAATGTTGCCCGCGCCAAACCGCTGACCTATGTGATGTCGAACTCATTCGGCTTCGGCGGTCAAAACGCGATTCTGATCTTCAAAAAGTACACGGAATAATGTATTGCGCTGGAGCCTGATCGTAATATCAGGCTTCACGCACTGCCTTGCTATTCAGCCGTATTGGCGAGGTTATCCTCATCATCGTTGGCAAGATGCTGAATAACCAACCGCTGCAAATCTTCGACTTGCTTCATCAGCCCGCGAATCTCCACTTCCGCCTTGAGGTTGACATCATACTCGATGTCGTTGCGGATGCGGTCGCGCTCGGCTTGGCGGTTCTGGCTGATCAGCACGAACAGCGACAGGAAAATTGCCTCTAGCGAGACAACCATCGTCAGGAAACTAAACGGGTAAGGGTCAAACGCCGCAATGCCGGGGATGATCCCGGAATTGATGATGATCCAGATCAGAAACCACGCCAGACTCGCGTACACGAATTTGATGCTGCCCGACATCGCCGTCAGCGTGTCCGACAGCCGTTCGCCCCACGACAACGGCTTCTGCTCGACGACCTCGTTGACGTTCTTGGCGGTGCGGTGCCGGACGAGCTGATTCGCCTCGCGGATGCGCTTACCGAGCATCGTTAACATGTCCAGCGCCGCGTGTGGATGCGCCTTGACCAGCATCTGCAAGTCGTGCCGATCCACGACGTACATTTCGGTGTTGCGCACGGCGACCGCGCTGGCGGAACGCGGTTCGTCATCCAGCAGCGACAACTCCCCGAAGATCTGCCCCGGTTGCACGAATTCCAGCGTCACGCGTTCGCCATCTTCATCGCGCAGAAATAGCTCGACTTCTCCCGATCGGACGATGTACATCGTGTTGCCCGGATCGCCCAAGGAAAAGATCGTCTGCCCCGCGATGCATTTCTTGTAATCCAGATTCTCCGCCAGCAGCGAAAGCTCCTGTTTATCCATCAGGGCAAATAAAGGAATGTGAACAAGCAGTTCAGGATCGACCAGTGTGTTGCGCATAGGCTCCTCACATGTCCGTTCGTGTTTTGTTAGCAGGTTTAGATTGGCGCGCACAAATTCGCTAAGTATACTCGGAATATGCTCAGGATGGCTTTATCCCAAGTACGCGGAGTCAGTGTAGATTATGGTCTTGATCCCGTCGAAATTGCCTCGTCATTTGATGGTGTTGTTAGTCATTCTGCTATGTTTCACACAATTGCCGCCCGTTTATTCTCAATCCGATGCCAAAACAGTCGTCAACCCTCGCTTCGGCGCGGTCGAATCGTATTACCGTCCTGATGATGCGGTAGATGCGGGCATCGGCTGGGATCGCATCATCTTCGAGTGGCGCTATTTGCAGCCCAACGGCCCCGACGACTGGGAAACCGCCACATGGGAGCCGTATATCGAAGCGGCCAAAACGGGCGGGCGCGAGATCGTCGGCCTGATCAAAAATGCGCCCTTCTGGGCAACAGGCACCAAAGTGCTCGGCGCGGTGCCGTCAGGCATCAACCTACCGCTGGACGATCCCAACAACCAGTGGGCAACCTTCATCCGCAAGCTGACCAAGTATTACAGCAAGATCGGCATCCATCACTGGATCATCTACAACGAACCCGACATCCGCCCGAAAGACCTGCCCGACAATTTCTTCGAGTTTGAAGGCGATGTGACGCAGTATTTCAAACTGGTCAAGACGGCCTATCAGGTCGCCCACGGCAATGACGGCGAGGCCGTGATTCACCTCGCGGGGCTGAACTACTGGATCGATAAAGGTCGTCGCCGTCCCTTCTATCTCCGCTATCTGCTCCAGCGTGCCTTCGGGGACGCCTACTGTCGCCAGCACGATCTCTGCTTCGATGTGCTGACCGTCCATGTTTACGGTGGCCTCAGCTTGGTGACGGAAGTCGTCAACCGCTATCGTGGCTTCTTGGCGGAGTTCGGTTTCGAGAAAAAACCGATGTGGATCAACGAGATGAACATGCGCCCGACTCTCGATCCCGGTTGGGTCTATCGCGGCAAGGTCTACCAGACCGAGCCAGATGTCACCATCGAAGATCAAGCTGCCTTCATCATTCAAGGCATTGCGCTGGCGATGAATCTCGGCGTGGATCGCATCGGCATTTACCGCCTCTACGACAACCATTATTCCTATGACGACAAAATCGCCAGCAGCTACGAAGCGTGGGGCTTGGTGCGTCCCAACGGCACCCGGCGTCCCGGCTACTACGCGTTACAAACGGCGGCGCGCCTATTCCGCGATGTGAAAAGCACCAAATTGACCACCCATCGCGGCATCACCACCGTGACGATGGATGCGGGCGACAAAACGATCTACGTGGTCTGGAACGAAACCGTCAACGAAAAAATGGTGGCGATCCCTGTGGTCGGCCCACGCACCAACACGCTCATCTACGCCGATGGCACCACGGTTCCGCTCAAGGCGCAGTCCGCCGTTATCGGGGATATTTACGAATTCAAACTGCCGCCCTGCACCGATCCCTGCCTCGTCAAGGGCAATCCGCGCATCGTGGTGCAGCCCGGATCAGCGCAAACGGTGTATCTAAGCTCGGCGGGCAAGCTGGCGGAAATCAAGTGAGAGAGGTGGTTATCGTCCGGCGTTATAGGAATTTACGAATGGTATCACGTATGAAAAAGCATCGAATTATCGCTATGGCAAGCAGCTCAAGCCTGATCGCGCTGTTGCTAATCTTCGCGTTGTTAGCGACCAATCTGCTCGCCCTGAAGGCGCAAACCGTCGATCCGTGGAGCGCGGCTGATCAGATTCGCAGCGAATTGTTCGCGGCGCAGAAGGAAATTCTCGCCAGCCGTCCCGACGCAGCGCTCCAACACGTCCAATCCGCGCAGCAGCTCTATCAAACGACGCTGGAACAGGCCATCAAGCAAGCCGCCCCAGAGATCGACACCACCATCACCCAGATATTCAGCCAATTGCTGACGCTGCCGCTAGATGGCAACGCGCTCTCGTATGAACGCAGCTATCTGTGGACGCTCTTGTTAGGCGGCAGTCGCGAAGTCGTCATCGCGGCGATCCGTCGTGGCGATAAAGATACCGCCCGTTCGTGGCTGCTGCTGCGTGATTACCGCACCTCGACGCGTTACATGCGCCCCGATGCGGATGCCACCTTAGCGCTGCACGCCTTCCTCGATGACAAACGCGGTGCGGAAGAAACCGTCAAGGCCATTGATGTCGATCTGCTGGACGGCTACCAGACGCTGATGATCGAAGCGATGAGCGATGCCGAATCCGCCCGCGCCAACAAATTCACCACCAGAGTCGCGGAACAAGCCGGTCTGGTCGTCGGCTATTTCGAAATCTTGCAAGCCGAATTCGTAGCGCGGCGCGGTCAAGAAGCCCTCGCCCAGATTCAGAAGTACGAAGACGCCGTCAAAACCGCCGCCATCGCCAATGATGGCGCGCGTTTCGATACCGCGCTGGCACAGCTTCGCAGCGGACTGCGCACGTTTCAAGCCTCGCCGCTGCCGGGGAACGAACAAGCCTTACGCATTCAGCAGGTGGATAATCAGGTCGGGTTAGCCGCCTTGGAGTATGCGCGGGGTGTGCGCGGCGGCAAGATCATCACAGATTTCGAATATCAAGAAGCGCTGGCGCTAATCCAGACCACCCTCGTCGCCTATGCCGACATCGAACCGCTGTTGGTAGAGCGCGATGTAAAGGGAGCCGATCAACTGCTGGCCTTGATCAAGAAGATGGATAGCCAGATGCGCAACCGCGAGGAGCCGGAAGACTTACGGGTGACGGCTGACGCTGCCAAACAGGTCTTGAAAGAGCTGACTCCGCCCGATTTTGTGCAGCGCATCAGCGGCAGCTCGGATCGCGACATCATCAGCGCCTTCCTGAATCAGGTGGAAACGTCGGTCGCGGTTGGCGATTACACCTTAGCCGAGACTGCCCGCATTCAAGCCTATCAACTGGCGAATGCGCGGTTTAACGCGCGGCTGCTCGGCACCCTGCCCGATCTCACCAACGAGATCGAAGGCTTATTCTGGCAGGGTCTAACCGATCAAACCGGTCTCGCCACACTGATCAATAACCGCGCTTCCACCGAAGAGGTCAACCACGTGGTGTCGCTGCTCAATGCCCGCCTCACCGAAGCGGATCAAGCGCTGTCTCGGAATACCACGCTCTCGCTCTGGTTCATCCCTACCTTGGTAGGCACGTTTGTCTTCGTCGTGCTGCGCTTTATCGTGCGGTCGTCTCGCCAGCGCGGCCTCAGCCTTGTGCTGCTAACCGTCTGCCTGTGCATTGTGGCGGGCGTCGTGATCCATGCGCTGCAAATGAGCGGATCGTTGCCCATCACGCCCGTGTATGGCTTCCATTTGCCCACGTGGATAGGCGATTGGTTCGGCCTCTACCCGACGCTGCAAGGCACGCTCACGCAGCTTGCCATCATCGGTCTGGTCTACGTGTTGACCTTGCTCCCGCAGCGCAGCCAGAAAAACGCTCCGTCGAGCACCCGCGCTGCGTAATCTCTGCTAACCTTCAACTCTCGGACGGTCTGCTCTGGTTCACGGCAAACCGTCCGATAACGCCTTTTTCTGACCAAACTCATCCATCACCTCATACCTTTTGTCGCCTTTCGCAATTAGTGCGAATTCTCCCCCAAGTAACGGTGGTGGTCTACAGGTTCCCCCTCTCCGCTCCGCAAAGAGGGGGTCAGGGGGTGAGGTGATCTTCCACATCCGATCATCGAGTATCTGCTTACGGTTCCAATTCCACCCGACTACGGAGTTCCTTGCGCCGTTCTTCACGACTCGCGATCCACAGCGCGATCAAGATCGCCACGCCACCGCCGATCTGGATCAACGTCGGCTGCTCCTCAAACGCGAACACCGCGAGGATCGTGCTGCCAATCGGCTCGAACAACACCGACAAACTGACGAACGCCGCGCTCAAATAGCCGAGCGCGTAATTGTACGCCGAATGTCCGATCAACTGCGGCAGCAGTGCAGTTAGCGTCATGAATAGATACGCCCGTGCCGAGAGCGATCCATCGAATACGACGGGCAGTTGTCCCGCCAAGATCACGAGGATCACCAGCGCAATCGCCCCCGCGCCATACGTCAGCCAGATATACGGGATCACCGACATCGTCGCCCGCAGCCGCCTCCCGATGATGAAGTACAGCGCCACCGCCACCGATCCGATCAGCGACAGCACCGCGCCGAGCAATGGCGAGTCCTGTTTCGGTGCGGAACCCGCCCCGCCCGCCGCTGTGATGATCACCCCGCCGATCAACGCCAGCACCACCGCCCCGATTGTCTTCTGCGTGATCTTCTCACCGAGCAGCAGCGGCGACAGCACCGCCACGAACAGCGGATTCGTCGTTACCAACGTCACGCTGATCAACACTGACGTATATTCCAGCGACGTGATCCAGCTTGCAAAATGGACGGTCAGCAGCAGTCCCGCCAGCATCGCCAGCCCGATCTGGTTGCGGTTCAGCGTCCGCAGCTCCTGACGATGCCGCGCCAGCACAATCGGCGTCAGAATCAACGTCGCGACGACCAGCCGCCACGCCGAAATCACCAGCGATGGCGCGCCTTCTTCCTGCGCGAACCGGATGAAGATCGAGGCGGATGAGGTAGCTAATAACCCGATGGCAAGCACCGCGAACGGTTGCCATGTCACTTTCTTAGGAACGGCGGAAACTGTAGTGGTCAAGATGGTTCTTTCATGTCCTGATTCTGGTTGAAGGGCAGCGCATGTCGCTGAACAGCGGCGTCGTACGAACACCACATGCGGCATCCGCGTGGCTGGTTGCTGCTCACCGCAGATTTCTAGCGAAATTCTATTATGAGAAAGTCAGACGGTTATGCTACCATTGATAAAGTGACTGTGGCAACCCCATGCCACTGCGTCCCTTTGTTCCTCTATGTATTTAGGAGTAATTAACGATGCCAAAGTTCGAACTCCCCGCTTTGCCCTATGACGAAGCCGCCCTTGAGCCGCATATCGACGCTCAGACGATGAATATCCATCGCACGAAACATCACAATGCGTATGTAACTAACCTGAATGCTGCCCTCGAAAAGCATCCTGAACTACAAGACAAGTCGCTTGAAGAACTGCTCGCCAATAACCTTGCCATCGTTCCCGATGACATCAAGGGCGCTGTCCGTAACAACGGCGGCGGGCACTGGAATCACAGCATGTTCTGGCAGTGGATGGCTCCCAATGCGGGCGGCGAACCTACGGGTGCGTTAGCCGATGCCATCAAGGCCGCCTTCGGTGATTTCGCTACCTTCAAGACGCAGTTCAAGGCTGCCGGTGGCACGCGGTTTGGCTCTGGTTGGGCATGGCTGCTGGTGGATAGCGCGGGCAAGCTGTCGATCACCTCGACTCCCAATCAGGATAATCCCGCCATGGAAGGCAAGAAGGCCATCCTCGGCGTCGATGTTTGGGAACACGCCTACTATCTGAAGTATCAGAACCGCCGTCCAGATTATCTGGAAGCGTTCTTCAATGTGATTAACTGGGCGAAGGTCGCGGAACTCTACGCCGCCAAGTAATCTCGTTACCGGAACTGACCTCACCGTGAACACGCGGGCAGATCGAGTGATCTGCCCGTTTTCGTTTACCCTCTGTGATCAAACCAAACGATACCGATAAAGTATTTGTTCTGTTAGAATATTCCAACTTCAGAAAAATCACTTGACTTGTTATATTTGTTCTGCTATACTACCTCTATCACTCACTTGGAGTGGATCGAGTCGCGGCGTTTTCTCCTACCTCGTCGCGTTAACGCCATATTCCATCCAGAAGACTTTTCTGCCTTACTTCTAGATCGTCTAGCAAACAAGATTTCGTGAACCCTGTTTTTCCCTGTTAAGCCCTGTTAATAGCCCTGATCTTTCCGGTTCAGGAAAGCGCACTGAGCAGAGAATTTCGACACTCCTGTTATTTCCCTGATAAACAGGGTTATCAGGGCGGATCAGGGTTCCATCATCGTCCGTACCATCGATAGCGCTAGATACGGTGTCATCATTTCATCGTAGGGGTTGGACACACCTTGAGGATCGCACATTGGGAACCTGCATGACTGTCGCACGCATCACACGCAATCCATTACGCCGTTCTCTCCCCTTCGCCTTGCGGGAGAAGGGGTCGGGGGATGAGGGCTTGCCTTTCCTGAGCACGCAGCATTTGGCACTAAGCACTTCCCTCCCCGATGATCCCGTCCGCACCAGCCAACGGGATCAGGATAGGGATCATTTCCGCTTGACGGCCTTGCTACCCGATCAGCCCTTCCAGCAGCGTCGCCGCCTGTGGAGCGCCACCCAACGCCGCGAAGTCCGCCGCCAACTGCCGCGCGTTCTCGATTACCGTCTCATCGCTCGTCACCGCGCGGATCGCGGGCAGCAGCGCGCCGTTCTTCACGTCATGCGCGCTCAGGTTCAACCCGACTTTCGCCTGCGCCACCCGTCGCGCTTGTCCGCGTTGGTCAGCGGCGTGCGGCACCACCACCTGCGGGATGCCCTGAATCACGGCGCGGTGCGTCGTCCCCATCCCGCCATGATGGATGATCACCTTCAGGCGCGGGAAAACGTGATCGTAATCCAGCCAGTTGAGCAACCGCGTGCCAGCGGGCAGCGCCGCCTTCAGCTTGTCCTTCTCCGTCGGCTCAAGGGGATTCTTGCCGAGCACCACGATCGGCAGCAAGCGCAGTCGTGCCGCCGCCTGAGCCGCCCAACTGAAGAAGCCCAGATCGCCCGTGAACGTACTGCCGAGCGTGATCAACGCCAGCGGCACCTCGTCCGGTATCTGCGCCAACCATGCGGGCGGCGGTGTGGTCACAGGCGCGACGCTGCCACCCACGAACTGCGTCTGCGGCAGGAATTCGCCTTCCGCCTGATGCCAGTATTGGCTGAAGTAGCTCACATGCAGCAGCGGACTCTGCACCGATGGCGTCGCCCCCTCGCTGAAGTTGATCCCGCGCACGCCGAATCGCTCCTTCAACCGCTGAATGCGTTCCTGACTGATCCGGCTCAGGTCGGACTGCACCGCGTACAATTTGTCTTCGTCCAACGGCTGACCAGCGGGCCAGCCCATCACCGCCATCGGCACGTCCAGCAGTTCCGCCGCGAACGCCGAGGCCGTCAAAAATGGGTCAGTCACGATCAAGTCGGGCTTACCGCGTTCCTTCGCCAGCGCCGTGATCGCCTCCACAGCGGGCGGGATCAGGTCTTCGCTCATCCATGTATCCAGCGCCCGACGATACCGCGTGAACATCGCCTCGACGGGCGACATCGAACGCGGATCGGGCATCGGCGGCGGGGGCCACAACCAGCCCGTTTCGGGGACTTCCGCAAAGTCGATCCCCGCCTCAGCCAACATCGAGCCGAGCGCGGGCTGCGATACCCACACCACCGCATGACCGCGATCCCGCAGCGTTTGCGCCGTCTTCAACCCGCCGCCCCAATCCAGATGACCAGCCAGCGGCGCGGAAATAAACCAAATCGTAGACATGACCTACCCTTTAGAAAAACGCTATCTTACTTATGCGTTCTGTAGTCCATAAAGCCGCGCCAGCCATAATGCACATAGCGCACGTTATCCTGCATATTATCGGCTACTTCAAAGAACATGCTCTCAATGTAGGCATCGGGAGTGAGGGTTCCCGATGGCACAATGGATGTCACGCACACATTGTTGAGGAGACAAATATTGAGGATACGCTCCGAACCGATGCTATCAGAATCGATTGTCAGCGGAGCACCAAACAGCAGCATGACATCGAGCACCGTAACGCGATGCTCATGAAAAACGATAGCCAACGAACCAAGGTGGTCGGTATCCGGTGCGCGGGATGCTATCGCCAACAACGATGGAGCCTTCACCCATGTCCATGTAGCAGACTCGCCGGAGGTGACAACAATATCATCAAACATCGTCGTATCAGGGAGCCGGGTTAGCACCTCTTGAAAAGGCGTTTGTCCTGAACACAACCCACGCCAGCACCAATGGTCATCTACCCGTTCAAATTCCCTCACTACTGCAATAATGGGGGCGATTTGATCCATATGATCACGGATTTGTGTTTGCCCTGCCACCTTGATGATAGTGATGATTGTTGAGAACAGGATCAACAGAATGATGACGATGACTGAGATACGCATAGACTTCGACAGACTCTGGGAAAGGAACCGATTATTCCGAAAACCACCACGCAGGCGTGTAATTCGTAAAGCCGCGCCAATCGCTCGGCTTCGCTGTGTACACCTTCTGTGCTTGCCTCGCCTCAGCAGTCATAAAGTCTATCTCGGTAACTACGGAGCGAGGGGTCAGGGACGCTTCCCAACCCGCAATCAACGCGCAGACGTCACGTTCAAAACAAACTTCAACCGCGAATCCCAAGTCCATCACTTGCACAAAGACCAGCGTCGGGGTTCCAAACAGGAAAATCGCGTCTGCCATCGTTATCGAGCGATCACCGATGTTGAAGTGATGCCGAGCCAATCTATCGTCATCGCGGGCACGCGCTAACACATCATACCAGTACGGTTGCTCCCGCCATTCCCAGACCAAGGAGAGTATCCCCTGATCTTGTATGTTGAACAGGTCACCAAACACAGCCTTGTCATGCAGTCGCTTCACTGCTTCATCAAAAGGCGTCTGCCCCAAGCACAGCCCGCACCAGCACCAGTGCCCATCGATGTACTGGCTTTCGCGCAGCATCGCGATTGTGGCGTTTTCTTGCCCAAGGCTTGCCCGTGCGCCGACTATCTGCACACCGCCAATCATCCCCGCGCACATCGCGACAAGGACAATGACGGTGATAAGCCAACGCATCATGGAGAACTTGTTGCCTCTAGTGTGCTCTTATGCCGACGAGACGTATTCCCTAGCCTTGTCGAACGCCGTTCACAACAAACTCTGCTGCTGCAACCGATTATTGAACGGTCTACCCATATGCTCATAGGCACGGCGTTGCGCCACCCGCCCACGCGGCGTGCGATCCAAGAAGCCGAGCGTCAGCAGATACGGCTCACACACGTCCTCGATCGTATCGGCTTCCTCGGTGATCGACGCGGCGATAGTCTCCAACCCGACGGGGCCGCCATCGAACTTATCGATGATTGTCGCCAGCACGCGGCGGTCAATATCATCCAGTCCCAGATGATCGATGCCGAGCAAATCCAACGCCTGATCCGCGACCTCCGCCGTGATCTTGCCATCCGCACGTTCTTGGGCGAAGTCACGCACCCGCTTCAGCAATCGCAGCGCGATACGTGGCGTCCCGCGCGACCGGCTGCCGATCATGCGTGCGCCGCCCTCATCAATCGGCGTCTTGAGCAGCGGAGCCGCCCGCGTTACGATCTTGACCATCGACTCGTTATCGTACAGATCAAGCCTATACACCGCGCCAAAGCGGGATCGCAGTGCGCCGGTCAGCAGCGCCAAGCGCGTCGTCGCGCCCACCACGGTGAATTTCGGCAAATTCAAGCGCACATTTTTCGCCGCTGGCCCTTTGCCGACCACGATGTCCAGCACGAAATCTTCCATCGCCGGATACAAGATTTCCTCGACTGCCTTGCCCAAACGGTGGATTTCATCGATGAACAGGATGTCACCCTCGCGCAAATGCGTCAGGATCGCGGCAAGGTCGCCTGCCCGCTCAATCGACGGGCCGGCCGTCGGACGCACATTGACGCCCATCTCCTTGCCCATCACGTGCGAGAGTGTGGTCTTGCCCAACCCCGGCGGGCCGTAAAACAGAATATGATCCAGTGGTTCTTTGCGCTTTTTGGCAGCGCCCACCAATATCTTCAAGTTCTCGATCACGCGATCCTGACCGATGATGTCATCCAACCGCTGTGGACGCAGACCTTGCTCTTGGTCTTCGCTGCGGCGCTTGCCACTCACCACACGCGGATCAGGACTGACATTCTCCGGGTGTTCATCCGGCATAAATACATCCTCAACTGGTTCAAGTGTTCGATAGTATAGTACACGCAAATCTCTGTTGCCAAGAGTGGCTTTGTTTGCGGCATAATTATCCAACTATTTTCTGTGGAGCTATCCAAGTTTTCCATCGTATAGGATGGACTTGGCACGCAAGATTTAGCCCTTAGCACTGTTTTCTGTGGAGATTACTGCATGGCGATCCATATCTCAAATCATCCGCTGGTCAAACACAAACTCACGATTCTGCGTGATAAAACGACTGATCATGTCAAGTTTCGTCAATTGGTGCGTGAACTGGCGTTGATGTTAGCCTACGAAGCCACCCAAGATTTACCCACTTCCCCCTTCAGCACCGAAACGCCGATGGGCACTGCCGTTGGTGCGCAGCTCACCTACGAAATCGGTCTGATCCCCATCTTGCGGGCGGGTTTGGGCATGGTCGAGGGGCTGTGGGAACTCCTGCCGAGCGCGGAAGTCTGGCACATCGGCATCTACCGCGATGAAAAGACACTGCGCCCCGTCCAGTATTACAACAAACTGCCCGTCAACCCGCGTGTGCAGCTCTGCCTGATCCTCGACCCGATGTTGGCGACGGGCGGTTCGGCGGTAGCGACGACGGATATTCTCAAGAAGTGGGGGGCACAGAAAATCAAATTCGTCGGGCTGATCGGCGCGCCAGAAGGCGTCAAGGCGCTCAGCGAGGCACATCCCGATGTGGATATATACCTCGCCGCACTGGATGATCGCCTCAACGACATCGGCTACATCATGCCCGGTCTCGGTGACGCCGGTGATCGCCAATTTGGTACTGGCGACTAACCCTCGTTGGGTCTAAACGAAGGCCATCAATAGTAGGGGCGACGGCTTGCCTCGCCCCATATTCAGTTTCGAACGATCACCACACCAACAGTTTCGCCGCCGCCATGATCAAGATCACAACGCCCGCCAGAATGCGGTAATACCCGAAGTTCTTGAAGTCGTGCGAGGAGACATACCGGAGCAACCACGCGATGCTTGCCCACGCCACGATGAACGACACCACCGTGCCCAGCGCGAAGGCAGGCAAATCGGCGCTTGTGACCACACCATCCTTGATCGCGCTGAACAACTCGTACACCGTCGCAATGCCCAGCGTCGGGATCGACAGGTAGAACGTGAATTTGGTCGCCACCAAGCGATCCATGCCGCTCAACATGCCGCCAATGATCGTAGCACCCGACCGCGACACGCCCGGAATCAGCGCCGCAATCTGCGATAAACCGACCAGCAGCGCTTGTTTGAAGCTCACCTTCTCTAGCTGCGTTGTCTGCGCTTGACGGGGTCGCTGTTCAACCACGAGGAAGATGATGCCGCCCACGATCAGAGAAGCCGCTACCACAACCGGATTAAACAGCACGTCCTTGATCCAGTGCCGGAACAGAAACCCGACGATTCCGGCAGGGATGAAGGCCACGATCACGTTCATCCAGAACTGCTGCGTTTCCCGATCCGAGGGCAGTTTGCCCGCCATTTTTAGCAGGTCGCGGGCGTAATACACTACAACGGCGAGGATCGCGCCCAGTTGGATGAAAATGTCGAAGGTATCGCGGAAGGCACCCACGGGCGGGTACGACAGCAAACTAGCCACCACGATCAAGTGCCCTGTCGAGCTGATCGGCAAGAACTCGGTGATGCCCTCGACAATGCCGAGGAGGATAACTTTTACGATGATTTCAAGAGACATAATGCCACTTTCGGTTAAGTGTACCGGTTCCGAACATGAACGGATTACTATAGCGCGTCGCCCTCGGATTCTCTACCAATCTTTGGGCTTACAGTCGTACGGAGCGTTCACTGATTAATAACAAGATGTGCTACGGCGCTTTCCAACTGCCGCCAAACCTGCTAAAATGTAACGCCTTGATCGTATGGGAAAAAGCGATGCTATCATGAGTGAACGCTGATAGCATCCGAACTCACTTCTACTTAGCACGAAACACGCAGTACTAAGCATTATATCTTAATGGGAGGTAGCTTGAGCATTCAAGCCACTGGCAAAGCCATCCCGGTAGCTCCACCAACGGAGCCAGACGCCCCACGCGCCGATTTCCGCTGGCTATTATCCTTCATTATGCAGCAGCGCCGCTTCGTCCTGATGGCGCTAGCGTTTGGTGCAGTTGCCGGAATCACCGCCTCCGCCATGCCCTATTACGTCGGGTTGATCATCGATCACATCAATGGGCGCGTCGATCTGAACCAGATCGCGGTTGATGGCGGCGTGCTGATCGGCATCACGTTGGTTTCTATCGTCATGTTTTACTTCCAGCGCATGACCAGTGGCGAAGTGGCCTATAACGTCAATCGCGAAGTACGCCGCGTCCTGTTTGACAACTTGCTCACGCTTGATCAGAAGTTTTATCAGCATTACCCGACGGGCGATCTCATCTCGCGTCTTCATAGCGATACCGAGATGATCTGGCGTCTGCTTGCCATCACCTTCACACGGCTTGGCAGCGCCATCTTGACGCTGTTCACGGCCTTTATCCTGCTCGGCGCGATTAGCCTGCCGTTGACCTTAGCCGTATTCACCATCTTGAGCATCTCCACCATCACCCAGATGCGTGTTGGTAAGCGCCTCGCACCGATGTTTGAGACAGTGCAGAATCAAGCGGGTGTTCTCGCCGCCCAAGTGCAAGATGCCACCAGCGGCATCCAGACGATCAAGACCTTCGGGCGTGAATCTGGCGTTGCCGATAGCTTCCTGCGTGAAAACGAAGAATATCGCCGCCGTTGGGTCTATTTTAAGAAGCGCTACGAACCAACCGGAATGCTGCCCAATATGATCGCGGAATCAACCGCCGCCATCGTCGTGTTGTTTGGCGGTGTATTGGTTGTCAATGGACATATGACCGCTGGCAACTTCGCGCAGTTCTTGATCTTTCTCGGCATGATCGCTACCGTGCTGCTGCAAATCGGCACTATGTTCCAGCGCTACCAACAAACCATTGGCGCGCTCACCCGCCTGACGCCGATCCTGCAACAAGCAGAGATCATGGACAAACCCGAAGCGGTGCCGCATCAAGCCTTCAAAGGTGAAATCACCTTCGAGGATATTGGCGTGGAGATCGAGGGTAGTTGGCTGCTGCGCCATGTCAGCCTACGCATTCCGGCGGGGCAAGTAGTGGCCTTCGTGGGACATACCGGCGCGGGCAAGACACTGCTCATGAGTCTGCTGGCACGTGTGCTCGATCCAAGCGAAGGCCGCGTGTTGATCGATGGTATCGACGTGCGCGACATGAAGCTAGAAGAACTGCGCCATGCCATCGCCTATGTGCCGCAAGCCACCTTCCTGTTTAGCCAACCGTTGCACCTCAATGTACGGATGGGCAACCCGGATATTGACGACAGCGAATTGGATCGTGCGATCCACATTTCTCGCGTCAGCAACGATCTGCCGCAGTTGCCACAGGGTCTTGATACGCTGGTCGGTGAACGCGGCGTGATGCTCTCCGGCGGGCAAAAACAGCGCGTTGCCATCGCGCGTGCCATCGTGCGCGATCCGGCGATCATCGTCTTGGACGATGCGCTCTCCAGCGTCGATACGCAGACCGCCGCCGACATTCTGAACGATTTACGCCAAGTGCTGCGCTCCCGCACCAGCCTGATTATTGCCCACCGCATCGCCACCGTAAAAGATGCGGATCACATCGTCGTGCTGTCCGGCGGGCAGATTGTCGAGCAGGGCACGCACGAAGACCTGATCGCCAAGAACGGCTTCTACGCGCGGATGGCGGAACGCGAATTGCAGGAGGACAACACCCATGCGCTATAATCTTTACTCTGCGTAGAGTGTAATGTAACAGGGTAAAGCTATAGTGTCTGCCAAACTTGTCCAAGCGGTAGCTGAACGCGTCATTGAAAATGTCAATCGGGTCATCATCGGCAAGCGCAACGAAATTCGCTTAACCGTGATCGGGTTGCTCTGTCAAGGACACATGCTGCTAGAAGATGTGCCCGGCGTGGGCAAAACCGTGCTGGCAAAGTCCATCGCGCGGTCAATCGGTTGCACCTTCAGCCGCATTCAATTCACGCCGGATATGCTGCCTTCGGACGTAACGGGCGTCTCCGTTTTCAATCAGCAAACCCGCGCTTTCGAGTTCCGCGCTGGCCCCATCTTCGCGCAGATCGTGTTGACGGACGAAATTAATCGCGCCACGCCCAAGACGCAAGCCGCGCTGCTTGAAGCGATGGAAGAACGGCAAGTGACGGTCGATGGCATCACCTACGCCTTGGAGCAGCCGTTTCTCGTGCTGGCTACTCAGAATCCGATTGAATATGAAGGCACCTTCCCGCTGCCAGAAGCGCAGCTAGACCGCTTCTTGCTGCGGCTGCGGCTCGGTTATCCCACGCCGCAGGATGAAGCTGCTATGCTCGACTCGCAGCAGGTGCAGCATCCGCTGACTACGCTGCAACAGGCTGTCTCGCTGGAAGAACTACTCAATGCCCAACGTGCCGTGCGCAATGTCTACGTTAACGACGACATCAAGCGCTACATCATCGATCTCGTCACGGCGACTCGCAACCATCCCGACATCTATCTCGGTGCCAGTCCGCGCGGAGCCTTGGCGCTCTATCGCGCGGCACAAGCGCGGGCAGCCGTAGTCGGACGCGAACTCGTCATTCCCGATGATGTCAAATCGCTGGCGGAGCCTACCTTGGCGCACCGTATCATCGTTGGCCCAACGGCGCGTCTGCGTGATGTCACCTCCCGCGCGATCATCCAGCAGTTGCTCAACACCATTCCCGTTCCCGGCGCGACAGTCGGCGCGCGTACCATCAATATTTCGTAGCAAGGGTTGATGCTGTGAAAATCCCCAAACTGCTGCGGCGAATCGGTTGCGGCGCGCTGTTAGTCGTGTGGTTCCTTGCCATGTTGACGCCTTGTGCAGTCGTCGTCTTGGCGACTCAGGGCGAGATCAAGATCACCTACAGCGATCTACCCGAAGATGATCTGCGCATCTGGACGGTTTCCAGTCCGGATTCACGTGGCATCGCCGTCTCCAATTCGCGCCGGATGACGCCCGTGCAACCCATCTCAACCGCGACCTACCATGACACGATGTGCCAGATCATCGACATCCGGTTCATTTTGTGGCAGGGCAGCGCCGATTCCTCGCATCAGTGTTACTGTTATGGTAAATCAGAAGATCAATGGGATATTGTGGTGGACGGGACGAAGGCTTGCCAACTGGCGGGCGAATCACCCTAACACCATGCCGAAAAACTGACATCGATTTATGATCCCCCGGTGCCGAATCGCCGGGATTTTGTTGAATGCACAACGCAGCACACGAAGGCGAGATTCCGAACAGCGATGAAATATTCCATTCTCGTAGCGACTACCCTCACCGATGAAGCAGTGGACTTCCTGCAAAATACCAAGCAGGTTGAATTACGCATCGTCCCACCAACGCTGGCAGACGTGACCAAACATATCAGCACGGCAGACGCCCTGATCATCCGTGACGATTTTCAGGTCGATGCGCCGCTGCTAGAAAGCGCCAAGCGGCTCAAGGTCATCGGGCGGGCAGGCGTCGGCATGGCGGGCATCGATGTCGAGACGGCGACGGTTCACGGCGTCATCGTCATGAACACCCCCGGCGCGAACGCCACCGCGACGGGCGAATTCACCATCGGCTTGATGTTGGCGCTCAGTCGGCAGATCGTGACGGCACATCAAGAGATGCGCGAAGGCAAATGGGCGCGTCAAAATCATCTCGGCATTCAGCTTGAAGGCAAAGTTTTAGGTTTGATTGGCTTGGGGCGGGTCGGACGCCGTGTCGCGGAGCGCGCCTTGGCCTTCGATATGGAAGTCATCGCCTTCGATCCCTACGTGGCGGAAGCCCAGATCGAAGAACTGCGCGTCAA
Source organism: Anaerolineae bacterium (assembly GCA_019637615.1). Taxonomy (GTDB): domain Bacteria; phylum Chloroflexota; class Anaerolineae; order Aggregatilineales; family UBA2796; genus JAHBVK01. Next base: position 38,741 of record JAHBVJ010000006.1, read on the forward strand.
ATTAGTCGGCCTCGATGAGGTGTTGGAACGTGCCGACCTCATCAGTCTGCACTGTGCCGCCACGCCCGAAACGCATCATATCCTCAACGCCGATACGCTGGCGAAGGTCAAGCCCGGTGTGCGTATCCTCAATGTCGCGCATGGCAATGCGATCGAAGAAGCCGCCCTGATCGACGCGTTGAAGTCAGGGCGCGTGTCAGGCGTCGCTATTGATGTTTTCGAACATGAACCGCTGTCCGACTCGGCGCTGCTGACGCTGCCCAACGTCCTGCACACGCCGCATATCGGGGATTCCACCGTGGAAGCGCAGAAAGACCTCAGCATCCAGATCGTGCAGCAGGTCTACGACGCCTTACGCGGCGCGGATTATCGCAACGCCGTCAACATGCCCTTCATGCCCGGTCGCGACTTCGAAGCGATGGCTCCCTATCTACGCTTGGCCGAACGCATCGGCGCGTTGCAGCACTATCTCGCGCGCGGACGTATCCGGCGTGTCGCGGTCGAGTACAAGGGCGACGAACTCTCCGGCATGGTCAAGCCGCTGACGGTAGCGCTGCTCAAAGGCATCTTGGAGCCGGTCTTGGGCGACACGGTGAATTACATCAACGCCCCGCTGCGCGCGATGGAACGCGGTATTCACGTCACGCAGACCAAGGGCTTAGACGTGTCAGATTACACCAATCTGGTCAGTTGTCAGGTGCATTGGGAGGGTGGGGGGCAATTGGTGATCAGCGGCGCATTATTCAACCGTCGCGAACCGCGCATCGTCCAGATCGATGAATATCGCACCGATTTCGTGCCCGAAGGGACGATGCTCGTCTTCGGCAGCTACGACGTTCCCGGCATCATCGGGCGCGTCGGTACGCTGATGGCGGCGCAAAAGATCAACATTGCGGCATGGCGCACAGGCCGCGCGGAAAAAGGCGGGCAAACGCTCACCGTCGTCACCATCGATCAACCCTTGCCCGAAAGTCTCTTGCAAGAGTTCCGCAAGCAAGATTACGTCCGCCACGCCTCACAGATCACCTTGTGATCGGTGAGGCGCCGTCACGGCCTTGCTCGAAGCTCTCGATCATCATAGGGCGCGGAGTCGAGGCAGCCTACCGCTAATGGATGGGCAGATATTTGGCAACTTCCCATGAAGTCACCTCTTGACGATATTCTTCCCACTCCAGACGCTTGGCGTTGATGAAGCGTTCTGAAATATGCTGTCCAAGTGCTTCCCGAATCACCTGATCACGGGCGAATTCCTCGATAGCTTCTTCAAGCGAACCGGGCAGATGTACCAGATTGCTGTCATCTTGAGCGCGGCGCAGATAAAGATTCTCGTCAATGGCGTCAGGGATCGTTAGTTTGCGACGGATGCCATCCAGACCCGCTCCCAACATGGCGGCGAAGGCCAGATATGGGTTGCAGCTCGGATCAGGGCAGCGCAGTTCGATACGCGTCGATTCTACGTTATGCGCGCGTGGCACGCGGATCAACGCGGAACGGTTGATCCGCCCCCAGCTAATAAAAACGGGTGCTTCAAAACCGGGGACTAAGCGTTTATACGAGTTGACTAAGGGCGCTAACACAGCGCACATGCCGCGTGCGTGGGCAAGCTGTCCCGCGATGAAATGTTTAGCGATTTCCGATAACCCGTGTGGATCGCCGGGATCAGCAAAAGCATTGCGATTGTTGGCTTTGTACATCATGCTCTGGTGGACGTGCATCCCGCTGCCGCTAACCCCTCGCATCGGTTTGGGCATGAAGCTGGCGTAAAAGCCCTTGCGTTGCGCCACTGTTTTGACCGCGACACGAAAAGTCACCGCGTTGTCAGCAGTACGCAGCGCATCAGAATAGCGGAAGTCGATCTCATGTTGTCCGGTAGCGACTTCATGATGCATTGCTTCGACAGTGATGCCAAACGCCGATAGCGTAGACACGACCTGACGCCAGAAGCTCGCGACGTTGTCATTAGGCACGTCAAAATAGCTGGATTGATCGTGCGGCGTCGGCGGCAGTAAAGAACCATCCGGCGCAGGCTTGAACAGGAAAAATTCGAGTTCAGGCCCAGTCTGGAACAACATCCCCATTTTCTCGGTCTCAGCCAGCATTTGGATCAGCACAGCGCGAGGATCACCGGGAAAAGGCTGTCCATTCGGCGTATACACATTGCAAATCAGACGGGCGGTTGTTTCTTCACCGGGAGGCCACGGTAACACGGCGAATGTATTCACATCCGGCACGAGATACATGTCGCTCTCAGCGATACGTGCAAATCCTTCGATGGAGGAGCCATCAAACCAGATACCGTGATCGAGCGCGTCCGGTAGTTGCTGGATTGGAATCGTCACATTCTTGACGGCACCGACAATATCGGTGAATTGAAGGTCAATGAACTTGACGTTGAGTTGTTCCGCGCGTTGAATCAGGGCTTGGTTGCCATTGTTCACATCAGACATGCTAACCAACTCCCCGCATGGCTTGCGTAGCCAAGACAATGGCGATGATGGTAATCAGGACTAAGAGGCTAACAACGACGATGAGGAAGCCCTGTGACCGCCAGAATGGTACCTGTGTCGCGCCACCCGTGGTCGTGTCTAGGATTTCCATATTGATCAACTCAGGATGATCGAGCGCTTCCACGAAGGCTTCCATTGTAGGATAGCGTTCTTCAGGGTTCTTCTGAAGTGCCTTTGCTACGACAGCCGCTAATTGCGGCGAGACACGCGCAACTTGTTTATCAAGCCGTGGAATCGCTCCTTGCAAATGGCCTGCCATAACCGCCATGCTGGTATCTCCCGCGAAGGGTGTTTTTCCTGCCAAAACTTCATAGAGCATGACACCAAGCGCGTAAATGTCGCTCCGAACATCCCCGCGCTGACCTTCACACTGTTCTGGCGACATATAATCCGGGGTGCCCGCCGCCGTGGACAAATTGGCATAGGTCACGCGCTTGGCATCTTTGGTCAACGCCAAGCCGAAATCAAGGATTACAGGTTGACCATCTTCTCGGATCAGGACATTTTCCGGCTTCATATCACGGTGAACGACCCCGTTAGCATGGCAATAGGCCATCCCTTCCGCAATCCTGCGGATGAGCGGAATGGCTTTTTCGGGCGGCATCGGCGCTTCTTCGCTGACCACATCCCGCATCGATTTGCCGTTTACCCACTCGGTGACCAGATACGGCGTGCGGTTGAACTGCCCGGAGTCCAATCCTTGCTGAATGGATGGGTGATGGAGCGTTTTCATCACTTCTAGCTCACGACGGAAGCGCTCATATTGAGCTGGATCACCGATCATCATCTGATTGGGGATTTTGATCGCCACCTCTTTGCCCGTCATCAAATCGACAGCAGTATAAATATCTGCCGTACCGCCCTGAGCAATATGCGCTTGTATCTGAAAATGGTCGAATTGGTCGCCTACTTGGAGCAACATGTTCTTTCACTTTTTCGAGCAGATCGAACCGCGATTATAGCATGACAAACGCTCATAATCACCTAGCACCATTATCAGACTTTTGGCATAAAAATGGCATCAAGGAGGTAGGGTGCGGTCTCTCATCCCGCAAAACGTAATTCGAAATCTCTGCGCTTCTCGAATCCTGCCCTTGACTCCACTCAAATGTTCGTGTATACTTTTGCGTGCTAAAAACGGATGGTGGATGCTCAACTATTAACCACTGCCGATCAAATGATCTGAATCAGATTTTCGCTTGGAATCATCACAAAAATGATCTGAATTGAGCAGAAAAATAAGATCATTATCAGATCATTTGACCCCTCCTGACCTAATAAAATTCCCATAACATGATCTGAATCCCACGCGTAATCAGATCATTCTATGATCGATTCGATCATATTCAGATCATATCCATCCAGAACATTTGCAGGGCTGCTTGCCAATTTGGGCAATCACGGTTGAGAGCTGCACGAGGCACCTTTATTCCCGTACAGGCTTTGAATCGTCAAACAAGGAGGATCGAGGAAGTTGAATGCAGGTTGCCACGATGCTGTTCATCGTCTCATCGTGGCCTTGAACTGCCATGATACGGGATTGTGAGAAATAGCGAGGGCTTATGTGCCCAGCGCAATGGCGAGAATGCTGATAAGGGTCACCAAACTGAGGGAAACCGCCATGAAACCGTATGACCACCAACGAGGTGACTTGCGTACGGTGCCCGCAGTCTGATCGAGCGGAATTACTGTGCTCAAATCTGGCTGATCAAGCGCTTCGATGAACGCGTCCATGTTCGCATACCGATCATCGGGGTTCTTTTGCAGCGCTTTGGTGACGACTGCCGCCAGTTGAGGGGAAAGTCCCGGCACTTTTCTATCCAATTGAGGCACTTCTCGTTGCAAATGACCAGCCATGACGACCATGATCGTTTTGCCTGCGAAAGGGGTCTTGCCCGCCAACAGTTCGTAGAGCATGACCCCAAGTGCATAGATATCGCTCCGAATGCCGCCGCGTTGCCCTTCGCACTGTTCCGGCGACATATATTCCGGCGTGCCTACCATCATCGTTGAATTCGCGTACGTTACCCGTTTCGCGTCTTTAGTTAGCGCCAGCCCAAAATCGAGGATCATCGGCTGACCATCCGCTTGGATCAGGACATTCTCTGGCTTCAGATCGCGATGAATGACGCCATTAGCATGGCAATACTTCATTCCTTCCGCCAGCTTACGGATAATGTCGATGGCCTTGTCAGGAGCCATGGGTGCTTGCTCATCGACAATATCGCGCATCGATCTGCCGTTTACCCATTCGGTGACGAGATACGGCATCTGATTGAACTGTCCGGACATCACCCCTTTTTGAATATATGGATGATCGAGCGTCTTCATCACCTCAAGTTCGCGACGGAAGCGCTCCAAGGGAGCGGGAATACCAACCGACAGTTGACTAGGGATTTTGAGTGCAACCTGCTTGCCCGTCATCTGGTCGAGAGCCAGAAAGATAGATGCTGCGCCACCTTGAGCGATATGTTGTTGAATATGAAAACGGTCAATTTTGTCGCCAACTTGGATCAACATGTTGTGGTCACTTTCCCGTAGTTCGAATCGCGCAGTTAGGACGAGACACGGTTGTTAGAAAGCGGCATCGTTGGTATTTGTTCAACGACTTTCATTCATTACTTAGTTTTGTCGTTACGGACGCGCAAAATGGGTTGAACATAGTTGATGCGTATCTATGCTTCAGTGTACGCAATTGACGCATCAGCACTACGGCACAGACAAGGGAGATTGAGTAGGTGCTAGTATGGAGAAAAGTTGTAATCCGAAGATGAAACAGCGAACTCAAGCATCGACTTAACGTCCGTTATCGGCTTCACCTGCTTCGGGATCGCGCGGCAAAATTGAGGTCAAAAACGAGATAACCCGACGAATCCCGCGCATTTCTGGGGCATCAAGCTGAGTATCAGGAACAGCATGGATATGGATGTTGATCACGGAGATGTTGTCATCACTGCCACGGCGCATCGCTTCCTCAACCAAGCGGTCACACACGCCATTCTCATTGTCATCATCGCCCAACAAGGCGGGCAGTTCATGATCCTCGATCACCGCCCAGAATCCGTCGCTGCACAGCAGCAGCCGATCACCATCTTGCAGCTTCACTTGGCTGATGTCGGCTTGCACGAACATCTCGATGCCCAAACAGCGATTCAAAACGGAACGCTGGTTGTGCGTGCGCAACTTATCGGGTGTCAATAATCGTGCGCGCACCATATCCCCGACGTTGCTGTGATCATTTGTCAGGCACATCACGCGCTCATTGCGGACGAGGTACAGTCGGCTGTCGCCCACGTGAGCGACGGTCGCCATATTACCAGTGATGTTGATAGCAGTAAGTGTGGTTCCCATCCGTGCTTGACGAACGGTAGCCTCACGGAAGATAGTCAGGTTGGCTTCGCGAAATGCATCCCGAAAGTTACGTTCGGCCTGACCGACGGGGCCGTTGTAGAAGATATGAAACAAGGTTTGGATCGCCAACTTACTGGCGACTCCGCCATGTTCATAGCCGCCCAACCCATCTGCCAACCCATATAAATAGCCGTGTGTGCTGATGACATCCGAATCCGGCTCGACAAGCTGGATCGAGTCTTGATTTTCTTCGCGCACAGCGCCAACATGAGTTTTTCCAGTAGAGGCTATGGGGTTGGGAGAGTCTGGCATCGCATTGTTCCGATACAAACAACACAGGGAGAGTCTTTAGTGTCCCTCCCTGTGCGCTTCGAATGCAATTGTTTGTATGCCCAAGTAACGGTGTTGCTAACTCAGATAATCCCGTAGGCTATGAGCAAGACGAGGATGGCGCAGTCGGCGCAGCGCTTCTTTTTCTAATTGACGGATGCGTTCACGGCTCAGGCCAAACTTGTTAGCAATCTCTTCCAATGTATGAGGATCGCCGCCGCCTAAACCAAACCGTAAGCGCAGAATATGGCTCTGACGTGGGGTTAACTCACTGAGGACTTCTTCGATTGTTTCTTGTAACAGATGTTGGGTTGCTGATTCAACGGGGCTGGGGGATTCTTGATCTTCAATAAAATCACCGAATTCGCTGTCGCCATCATCACCTACTGGTCGCTCCAGCGCGATCGCGTGTTGGCTGGCATCCATCATGCCGCGAATGCTGTCGGCGGGTAGATCCATCTCGCTTGCGATCTCTTCTGGAGTGGGGCGGCGTCCGAGGTTCTGTTCAAGCGTCTGCGCGGTACGATACATCTGGCGGATGCGCTCGGTCATATGCAGCGGAATGCGGATTGTGCGCGTTTTCTGCGCCAGCGCGCGGGTGATAGCTTGACGTATCCACCATGTAGCATAGGTGCTGAAGCGATTGCCGCGCTTATAATCATATTTATCGACCGCGCGCATCAGGCCGACGTTGCCTTCTTGAATTAGGTCAGGGAATGGCAACCCTTGCCCCATATAACGTTTGGCAATACTAACGACCAACCGTGTATTGGCGCGTCCAAGATGTTCGCGGGCAGCCTGTCCGTCAAATATCTGATGCTGAATTTCGTCGCGTATTTTACGTTCAACTTTGCGATTAGCAATCAAACGACCTTGCGCGTCACGGCCTAATTCGATGCGTTTGGCGAGTTCGATTTCTTCTTGGGCAGTTAGGAGCGGCTCTTGGGCCATTTGGCGGAAATACAAGCCAACGGGGTCATCAGCGGAAACGGCGTTAATGTCACCAATCGGATCGTGAACTTCGATCTCTTCGATTTCTTCTTCGAACTCGACTTCTTCTACATCATCGCGTCCCATATCGTCTTGACGTAGTTCGATGCCAAGTTCATCAAGTTCATCGAGGATAGTTTCTAGCGTGGCATTCTCATCATTTTCGTCTTCAAGCAGCTCCATAACATCTTCAAACGTAACATAGCCTCGTCGGTCAGCCCGACTTATGAGTTCCTGAATCACAGGTTTTCTAGCCTCCTCAGTGGAATACGTTTGATAGCCCGCGTAGTTATGGATATAACTGTTGGGTTCGGGCGTGTGTCAAGCCAAGTTAATGCTTCGAGCAGACAATTTACGTATGCTCGATTTTAGCATAAGACTATTTATATGTGAAGTCTGTAGCAATCTACAGTATATGTGAAATAAAAAAATCGTCAACTAGCTTTTTATTAGATTTTAACAAGTCTTTGGTTTCAGTATGGGTCAGAGCGGGTTGACAAGGGTCAGCGACATAGTCATACCGTTTTATAACGTTGCCAACTTGCGTCGGCATAAAAAAACGTGATACCATGTTGATCAAGAAGATAGTAAAATTTTGATGCCTTAAAACGGCTCACCGAACGACCGTTGATGATCTACTATCAACGGTCGTATTTTAATAAGTGGTCATGCAAACTTAAGACACCATCGAGACTGGATGTGACGATTAGTTTGATGCAATTCGCTGCACCCAGCGTGTTTTTTGTCGATTGCAACTAGCCACCACAGCGTTCAACAAATCCGCGAATAGTTCGCACACGAAGTATCGGGCAGGAGCTAGAGGAATATGACAACCGCCGCCACAAATGCTAAAGATGTACTTGTCAATGAGATCAGGTCAGAATATGACCGAATCGGTCTGCGGATGCGCGAATTGCAATCGCTCACGGATCAAAGTCAAGCTGAAGTTCGCCGCTTGCAACAACGTAGCGTGGATATCACGACACAAGTGCAGCGCATGGAAGCCAATATTGATACCGTGCCACGTATCGACCTCAAGACGATTTACAACGCAGCCATTGATACCAAAACTCGCTTGCTGACGATGCAAAACCAGCTTGAGAAAGTTCAACAAGACCGCGTTCAGTTGGAAAAATTCGGTGATCTGCTGAAGCATCTACTCGATACGCTGGAAGGCACCCCGATCTCGGTTCCCTCTGCAAATGGTGGCGACATCATGAAGCAGAGTACGCTCTCCAACGAAATGATCATCCGCATTGTCGAGTCGCAAGAGTCAGAACGTCAACGCCTTGCGCGGCAAATGCACGACGGCCCCGCTCAATCCTTGACTAACTTTATTTTGCAGGCGGAAATTTGCCGTCGTTTGTTTGACCGCAACCCCGACCGCGCGGGCGAAGAATTGGAAAACCTCAAAACGGCGGCGAGTTCTACCTTCCAGAAGGTGCGCGATTTTATCTTCGATCTGCGTCCGATGATGCTCGATGACTTGGGGTTGGTACCCACCATTCGGCGCTATATCACCGCCCTGCAAGAAAAAGGTGGCCTCGATATTCGCATCACGCCGCTGGGCGAAGAACGCCGCCGGATGGAACCACATACCGAAGTCATGATGTTTCGTGCGGTGCAAGAAGTCTTGAATTATGCGCGTGAAATTTCAGGAGCCAACCGGATCGAACTGACGCTGGATGTCAGCGATAACCCGATCAAAGCAGTCATGACCTTCAACGGCAAAAGCTTGGATGAAACTGAGGCGCAAGGTGATCAAAAGAGCAAGGCATTTAGTTTAGTATCCTTGCAGCACCGCATCGAACTCGTACAGGGCACCATTGAACTTCTTAGCGCCGAAGAGGGTGGTGACAATCGCATTACGGTCACACTGGAATCCAATGAGGAATTGATCTGATCCGTAATAGAGACGGGCGTTACCGATTCGTAACAATCGATCCTATGTGTCGCCTAGACTGTCGGCGCTTACGCTATGATTGATAGAATTGGACAAAACGCCCGCTTGCCCGTTTTGCGGGAGCAGAATACACTTAGCCTTAATCCTTTCCAGCCACTGGAGGAATCTGAATGAACCGTCGCGTTTTGTTACTGTTGTTACTCTTGATTGTTGCAGCAGCAGCACTTATTCTGGTGTTGTTTTCGCAGGGATTGCTCGGCGGCTCGCCAACCCCCGCACCTACCGGAGTAACCAACATATTGGGGACTCTTGAAGTGCCTCCTTCCGGCCCGACTGCCACTCCTCTGAAATTGACACCAATCGTGGTTGCCGTCCAAAAACTGCCACGCGGTATCGTGATTCCTGAAGGCGCAGTAGACGTCCAACAGTGGCCTGTCGATAATGTGCCCTACTATCCCATCCAAGACCCCAAACTGGTCATCGGTAGGATCGCCCGCACCGACATCGAAGTGGGTATGCCTATCCTTGAGACACAATTGGTGGAGAACCTCTTTGACATCCGCCTGAGTGGTCGTGGGAGTGATGCCGCTGCCGTCATTCCTTCGGGCAAGGTCGCCATTGCGGTGCCGATTGACCGTCTAACCAACGTCGCGCACGCCCCCAAGAGCGGCGACCGTATTGACGTGATTATTTCGTTCCTGTTCGTAGACGTGGACGAAGAATTCCAGTCCATCAAGCCGAACAAGGTCAGCTTGACCTCGGTTTCGCAAGATGGCACGATTCAAATCTTGCAAGCCATTGAAGGTCGTGTGGAGCCAAGTGGCGACTTCCCCAATCCGGTTGTCGTCGGCCCCAGTGAGCGTCAACGTCCACGGTTGGTCACTCAGCGCACAATCCAGAATGCATTGGTGCTGTATGTTGGCATGTTCCCGCCGGATGGTGACTTCTTAGGCCGTCGTCCGACGCCGACGCCAATTCCGGTCACACCCGGTGGCCCACCAACGCCGACGCCGGTGCAAAGTGGGGCGACACCCACCTCTAGCGTCTATAATCCGGACATCATCACGCTCGTGGTTGATCCACAAGATGCGGTGGTGCTGGCATGGACAGTCGAAGCTGGTCTACCCATGTACTTCACCCTGCGGTCGGCGCAGGACGAGTCCACCAGTGAAACACTGGCAGTCTCGCTCGACTACATGCTCTCGACCTATCAAATTCCACAACCACAGAAACTGCCGTATGGTCTGGAGCCGCCCATCACGTCGATCCGCAAGTTGGCGATTAACCTCAATTTGACGGAACTCGGCGGGAGTGGTCAATCGGCACCTTAACGCTAACGGCATTCTTGATGGTTAACATATGCTGATGAGTTGGAATGAGGAGTAAGTATGGCCCCGGAGGCTGGTAAGGGATCAAGAATCAAGATCCTGATCGTCGATGATATTCCAGAAGCGCGAGAAAACCTCAAGAAGCTGCTGGCTTTTGAGACCGATATTGAAGTGGTCGGTACAGCCTCAACAGGACGCGAAGGTCTGACATTAGCGAAGGAGCTAATGCCAAACATCATCCTCATGGATATCAACATGCCGGACATGGACGGCATCACCGCCACGAGGGAATTACGCAAAATGATTCCCTCGGCTGGTGTGGTGATGATGTCCGTGCAAGGTGAGGCCGAATATATCCGGCGTGCGATGGCGGCGGGTGCCAAGGACTTCTTGACGAAGCCACCGCCCGCCGATGAACTGTACGAAACGATTCGGCGTGTCTTTAACGATTTGCCCGATGCCAGTTCAGTGATTACTTACGGTGGCGCGAGTGACGTTGCCGGAGGCGCACAGCGTACTGGCAGACTTAGCACGTTGGACTCTGGCAAAACCACCCATGTAGTGGTTGTCTACAGCCCGCAAGGCGGGGTCGGCAAGACCACTGTTGCCACCAATATGGCGACCGAGTTGATGAAAGAAGGGACGAAAGTCCTGCTCATCGATGGCAAAATGCAGTTTGGTGATGTCGGCATCTTCTTAAATCTGAAGCCAGCCACCACGATCCTTGATCTGGTCAATGAGGCTGAAGATCTGGACATGGATCTGGTGAACAGCGTGTTGGCGACGCACGACAGCGGGTTACGGGTTTTGCTCGCCCCGCAGCGTCCTGAAGAAGCGGAGTTGGTTGATCCGTCGAGAGTGCGCATCATGATCGAGAAATTGCGTGGCGCTTTCGACTTCATCATCATCGATCTTGGCACGGCGCTAAGTGGCATCGCGCTGGAAGTGTTCGATCTCGCGGATCGCATTATCTTGGTTGCGACGCCTACGCTGCCTTCTGTAATCCACACGCTGACCGTGATCAAGCTGTTTGACGACCTTGGCTATCCAGAAGCGAAGGTGCAACTCGTGATCAACAAGGTCACGCCCGATTTGGAGCGTGCGAAGGTGACGTTAGCCGTCGCTGCTATCGAGAGCAGACTCAAACGTAAGGCTATCGGCGTCTTGCCGATGGATGAACGCAAAGTTCTATTTGCGGTCAACCGTGGTACTTCGGTCGTCGCCAAGGAACGCAATACATCGCCCGCCAAAGAAATCATCGCCTTGGCAGACGCGCTCAAGGCGAGCTTGCAACCGGATGTGGATGCGGCTGCTATTCCAGCGGATACAGGCAAGCCGGGTAGCAGCAATTTGCTGTCACGGTTCCTGACGACCAAGAAATAACCACCATCAGTAAGTGTAACTTCGGGATGAGGAGTATATTGTGTCACTACTAAGGCGCATTGAGCAAAAGGGTAAGGGTGGTGAACCACCCAAGGGAAACGAGCCAGCTGCATCTTCCAACTTGCCAGCCAATCGATTCGGTGGGGGAAGCAATCCTCCCGATTCGAACTCTTCGTCCGATGATCGTGGTCTAAAGAGCCGTGTCTCTCTCCCTACGTCCAGCGCTGGCGCAGGTGGGCAGGGGTACCTTGATCTGAAATCGCGCGTACAACAGAAATTGCTGTCCGAGCTTGATCCCTCGATGGATACGCGCTCGGCTGAAGTCCGTAATACCATTGAAGAATTGTTCAATACCATCCTTGCTGAAGAGAATATCGTCCTGAGTCGTGCTGAGAAAACTCGCCTGTTCGATCAGATCGTGGCGGAAATCCTCGGCTTTGGCCCACTCGAAATTCTGCTGGCGGATGAGACGATCAGCGAAATCATGGTGAACGGTGCGAAGAACGTTTACGTGGAGCAGAAAGGTCGTCTGACCCGCTCGAACGTGGTCTTCGAAAATGAAGATCACGTGTTGCGCGTGCTCGACCGTATCGTTGCGCCGCTAGGTCGTCGTATCGACGAAAGCTCACCGATGGTAGACGCTCGTTTGCCGGATGGTTCCCGCGTGAACGCGATCATCCGTCCGCTGGCCTTGTGCGGCCCCACCATCACCATCCGTAAATTCTCCAAGAAGCCGTTGACGGTGGAAGACTTGATCCGTTTCGGCTCGTTCACGGCAGAAATTGCCGAATTCATGCGTGCGTGCGTGATCGCTCGCTTGAACGGCGTCGTTTCGGGTGGTACGGGTTCCGGCAAGACGACGCTGCTCAACGTCATGTCCAGCTTCATCCCGAACGATGAGCGCATTGTGACGATTGAGAACGCGGCTGAATTGCAGCTTCGCCAAGAGCATGTCGTAACGCTGGAAACGCGTGCAGCCAACATCGAAGGTAAAGGCGAAGTCACCATCCGCGACCTCGTCATCAACTCCCTCCGTATGCGTCCTGACCGCATTGTGGTTGGTGAGTGCCGTGGTGGTGAAGCGCTGGACATGTTGCAGGCCATGAATACTGGTCACGATGGTTCGCTGACCACTGCCCACGCGAACACCCCGCGTGACTGCCTTGCCCGTCTTGAAACGATGTGCTTGATGGCAGGTATGGACTTGCCCGTCCGCGCTATCCGTGAGCAAATTTCTGCTGCCGTCGATGTGATCGTGCAGCAAGAGCGTCTGCGTGACGGTTCGCGTAAAGTGGTCAAGATCAGCGAAGTGCAAGGCATGGAAGGCGACATCATCACCATGTCGGAAATCTTCGAATTCGAGCAGACGGGCTACGAAGCGGGCAAGGTCATTGGTCGCATCCGCCCGACGGGTTTGCGTCCAAAGTTCATCGACCGCATCGACGCGGCTGGTATCCACCTGCCACCAGCGGTATTCGGTATCGGCTCGCTGAACCGTTTCTAAGCATAGCAATGACGATGATTCAAGCAGTGAGTGATCCGAGCAAGGTTACTCACTGCTTTAGTTTCAGCACCCAAACAAATCCTTAATGCACGCTGGTATCGTAGATCAGCTATAATGCTAACAACTTGAGTGTTCGGGAGATCCAGTATGCCCCCTCAACTTTTTATTATCGTAGGCATCGTCGTGGTCGTGGTCGTGGTGTTAGTCATATTTGCTATCACCATCCGCTCCCGGCAGCGTAACGAGCTAGAAGACCGGCTTGGTCGGTATTCTGATGTCAATTTCATTGACGATAACAAGCTAAAACTAGCGGAGCCAGAGCAGCCGCAGGAAAAGAAGAAGGAAAGCGCGCTCGCCCTACGCTTGGATAGCATGATCGCGGGGCAAGATTTCGCCAAGAACATCAAGCAGCAGCTCGCTCGTGCCGACCTCAACCTGACGGTGACAGAATACATTGCGCTGCATTTCATTGCGATGTTAGGGTTGGCTGCGATTGGCTTTTTGCTCACAGGTGGTCAGATCATCTGGGTGATCTTGGGCGGTGGCGTCGGGTTGTTCGTACCTCGGCTGTACATCTCCAATCTACAAGCGACCCGCCTCAAGAAATTTGAACAGCAGTTGCCGGATGTGCTTGGTCTGTGGGTGAATGCGTTGCGTTCTGGCTATAGCAATATGCAATCGTTGGAAGCTATCGGTCGTGAAGCTCCTCAGCCCGCCTCTGGCGAAATCAAGCGCGTCGTGCTGGAAGTTCAAATTGGCATTACACAAGAAGAGGCCCTCGACCACTTGCTGACGCGTATGCCGAGCGACGACCTTGATTTGATCATCACCGCCATCAACATTCAGCGTGAGGTCGGTGGTAATCTAGCAGAAATTCTCGACGTGATCGGGCACACGATCCGTGAACGCATCAAGCTCAAAGGTGAGATCCAAGTGTTGACGGCGCAAGGCCGTATCACAGGCTGGATTATCAGCTTGCTCCCGATTTTGCTGGCTATCTTCCTCGCGATTACTCAGCAAGACTATATGGGACGTTTGCTTTCCAATCGTTCTTGTGGATGGCCCATGTTGGGCATCGGCTTGGGCATGATTGGGATGGGTGCTGCGGTCATTCAAAAGGTCGTCGATATCGAGATCTAGGCTGAAAGGGATTGACTATGGATGCTCAACAAATTCTGGGGATCGTCATCATTGGAATCGGTGGTGTCATCTTCATTGGCTTAATGATTTACTTCGGCGCACGCGAAAATGCAGGGCGTGACCCATTGCAAGAGCGTCTGGCAGAATACGGCATGAGAGATGAAATGCCGAAGTCGCTGGAAGAACTCGAACAACAACTGTCGTTCTCTGACCGTGTGGTGCGTCCGATGTTCAAGGCAATCGCCAACGTGGCGGCGCGCTTCACACCGGAAAATCAGCTTGAGCAAACGCGCCATCTACTGGAACTCGCCGGACAAGCCCAAAAGACTGATCCGCGCACCTTTTTTGGTTCGCGCGTGATGCTCAGTGTTGGTATGGGTATCGTTGGCTTCCTATTGTTCTTCAAGCTGGCGGATGTCGGCGCTCCCAACAACATCCTATTCACCCTGCTGTTTTTTGGAATTGGTTACTATTTGCCACTGCTTCAACTCCGCAGCGCAATTTCCAAACGGCAAAACAATATCCTTAAGGCCTTGCCCGATGCGCTCGATTTACTGACGATCTGCGTGGAAGCGGGTCTTGGGTTTGACCAAGCAATGGGCAAAGTCTATGAGAAATGGGACAACGAACTGGCGATTGCCTTGGGGCGTGTGATCCAAGAGATCGCGCTCGGCAAAATGCGCCGCGAAGCATTGCGCGATATGGCGAAGAATATGGAAGTGCAAGACGTTACGACGTTCACGGCTGCCATCATTCAGGCTGACCAACTCGGCGTGAGCATCGCCAAGATTTTGCGCGTGCAATCTGACCAGATGCGTGTAAAACGCCGTCAGCGCGCGCAGGAAAAAGCACACCAAGCGCCGGTCAAAATGATGATCCCGATGGTGTTCCTCATTTTCCCGTCGCTGTGGATTGTGTTGCTCGGCCCATCGTTGATTATTCTGATGGAAACCAATGTCAAGATATGACGGACGACGGTGAGCTGCGGGAAGCAACGATTACCCAAAGCTCTCAATCTGCCTCGTATTGGGGCAAGCAGATCAGGCTTTTCGCTCATCAATGGCTAGATACAGCGCTGGATGTCATATTTCCGCCGCGCTGCATCGGCTGTAAACGAGTGGGAAGCCTGTTGTGTTCAGATTGCCAAGCACGCTTCACTGCTCCGCCCCCGCTCCATGAATCGGATTCCCCGCTGTCGGAATGCCGTGCTACTGCTGAATACGGTGGCATCATCCGTGACGCGATTCACGCCTTCAAATTCGATAACCAGTTCCGGTTCGCACCCGTGTTAGCGGATCGGCTTTTCACCGAGTGGCAGCGCGCGGGTTGGCCTATCGCGCTGGTGACGGCGGCACCCCTACACATCAACCGACTTAAAGCGCGTGGTTATAACCAAGCAGGATTGCTGGCAGCGCGCTTTGCTACGCTCGCGCAGGTGCCGTTCCAAGAAGCGGCGATCAGGCGCGTGCGCGAAACACACACCCAAGTCGGGCTAAATCGCGCCGAACGCCAGCTGAATGTCACTAACGCATTCGAGGCAAATTCCACTATAGTTAATGGTAAGAACATCGTCATCATAGACGATGTGTATACGACAGGAGCAACATTGAAAGCGTGTGCAGATGCGTTATTGAAGGCAGGGGCAGCCAGCGTATGGGGGTTGACGGTTGCCAAGACGCATCACGATAACCAGCCTTGACTCTTTGCTAGTGTCTACTGATCGCGATTGCACAACAGGCGAGGCAATCTGCGATCTTCTATAGAGGGAGAACAACATAATGACAGTCAACATTCGCTCTAAGAACGTTGAGATCTCCGAGAAACTGCGCTCCTACGCCGAAAAGAAGTTTAGTCGCCTAGATCGTTACCTTCCTCATATCACTGACCTGAATCTCGACCTCACGCAAGAGCGCCACCGCAATGGTGGTGATCGCACCGTCGCACAGGTCACGCTTCGAGATCGACGGGGCACGATCTTACGCGCACAGGATAGGTCGCAAGGAGATGTGTTTGCCGCCATCGATACGGTGGTAGACAAGATTTATCGTCAGATAGGGCGCTATAAGGACAAGAAGCGTCGTCGCGCTGGGGATAAATTCGAAACCTTAGAGCCTGAATTAGCTGCCGCCGAAGCTATTCCTGACCTCGTTGAGGACGAGGAAGAAGAAGCCGTGATTATGCGTCGTAAACAGATCAGCATCATCCCCATGAACGAGCAAGAAGCCATCGACCAAATGGAATTGCTCGGTCACGATTTCTTTGTCTTTTATAACCCCGACGCCGGACGTGTAAACGTCTTGTATCGGCGCACGACTGGAGGTTATGGCTTGCTCGATCCGGTCATTGCGTGAGCTGTGACCTAGCACAAGCCGCTTGCCTACAGACGTTCATTTAGCTAAGTTATCGGGGCGGGTCGTCAGCGATCCGCCCCGTTTGGTTACAGTCAGCGTACATCGAAGGATACTTCATGGGTATTGAGAACATCGGCGCGGTCATCATGATCGGCGCGGGAGGGAACACGCCGCAAGAGCAGTTTGTCGCAGCGGCGCAACGTGCCAGCACTATCGATCTTGTTAATGTGCTGCGCGAACAAGGCATCAGCAAGATCGTGATTGCCGCGCCGACGACGGAGTGGATTCCAACAGGGCTAGAAGTCATTAGTGACGCCGATCCTACCGATCAGCCATTTCATTTTGGACAACGCCTGAGCGGACTGATCGAAAAATACGAGATAGAGCCAGTATTGTATTTTGGCGGCGGAAGTGCCCCTCTGATCGATAGTTCGGTATGCGGTATGTTGATCGGATTGCTGCTCCGTTCAGCTCATCAAGGCAGTTCTTCCGTCCCAACCCATATCGCGCTCACCAATAATCTGCATTCCGCCGATTGGATCGCGATCAGTCATGTTCAAGAAGCCCTGCCCATCCTGCGCGAATGTGATCGCGATAACAGCACGGCATGGCTGCTCAAGGAAAGTGGTCACTATGATGTTCGTGTGCTTTCTGGCGTGCGCCCTGCCACGAGCATAGACATCGATACGCCGAGCGATCTAGCCCTACTCGCCTCGCATCCGAATTTGCATCCCGAACTGCGCAACATCGTTGCTGATACCCTACTCGCGCCGATTCCGATTGATCGCGTGCTCGATGTGCTGCGGGTGGAAGCCAAAACGGTCATGCTGATCGGGCGCGTATCGCCGTTAGCATGGAACGCTCTCAATAAGGCGACCCGCTGTTGGACGCGTGTGGTGGCGGAAGAACGGGGCATGGTCGCCAGTGGACGGATCGAGCGGAACGAGGTCAAATCGGTACTGCTCTCGTGGGTCAAAGCGCGTGGCTTTTCCGGCTTCTTCATGGATCTGGCAGAGATGACCGATGCTGTCCTGTTCGATGATCGGGTCTTGTTCGCGGCGTTCGGCAAACATCCATCCACCGCAGATCGTTTTGCCTCCGATCTTTTCTGGACAGACGTGATTCAGGATTCGTGGCTGCGCGAATTTACCTATGCCGCCAAGTCCGCGCGCATTCCAGTGATCCTCGGCGGGCACAGCCTCGTGGCGGGCGGCTTGTACGTGCTGGCAGAGATCATGGAGCAACAGGCGATGGGTGCTTCCAAGCCCGACTGAGCCGCACATATTTCTGGAATTCGTAGAAAGCCAGCAGCACGCTCAAGCGCAGACCATGCAATCCATCGTGATAACCGCCTAGCGTGACGAACCGCCAATAGAAGTGGCGAAGCGGCTGCAAAACGTAATTCTGTGGTTTGACGCGTATGCCCTGCTCGAACATTTCTTGCGCGGCGAGGTCAGTGTAACGTTCCTGTTTGCGGATGAACTGTCCCCAACTGCTGTAGTTGTAATGGATGAGCGGCGTATCAAGGTTGCCTGATGCGCCGTCCACGATTACCAACTCATGCACATCCCGCGTCAAATCGTAGCGGACGCGTGAACGGCGCAGCAGCCGCACCTGATAATCGGGGAACCATCCGGCGTGTTTAGTGAGCACCCCACAAATGTAGTTGTGACGCGGCACGCCATACGCGTGAATTTCAGGATTCTGGATGCGACGCAGGATTTCCGCTGGTTGCTCCGCGCTTGAACGTTCATCGGCGTCGACAAAAAAGACCCATTCATCCTCGACGGCTTCGAGGGCGGCTTGCCGCTGTTTGCTGTAATTCTCAAAGCGATGCTGGATGATGTGTGCGCCGGCTTCCGTTGCCAGCGAGACAGTGGCATCCGTGCTGAACGAGTCGAACACGATGATACGATCTGCCCATCGCAAGCTGTCGATGCAAGCCACGATATTGATGGCTTCGTTATAGGTGAGGATAATGGCGACAAGTGACATGATCATTCATTGTATCACTTGCCGTCATTCTACTCTACAGGCAAGTTAAACGCCCTTTGGCGCGGCTTGTTGTTACACGATGCACATTGCACGGCACCCTCGCAATCGGTTATTATGCTATGCTGTGGTTTGGGCGGTTCATTCACACTGATACACCCATCTCCATCCGCACCTTGCCTAGGCTATTAGTCAGGAGAAAGAACGCTCATGGTTCGACCTGTAGCTACAGTTACCATTGTTCCCAATTTGCCCCCCAGCCTCGAACGGCTGCGCGAAATCGCCTATAACCTCCGTTGGTCGTGGGATCACGAAACAATCGCCCTATTTCGCCGTTTGGATCGCAATCTTTGGGAATCGACCGTCCACAACCCCATTCTTATGCTCGGCCTGATCGACCAGAGCCAACTTGCTGCCGCCGCCGCTGATGAAGCCTTCCTTGCCCATCTTGACCGCGTGTGCGCCTCGTACGATCGCTATATGACGAACACCTCGTCTACATGGTACGCCAAGCACTATGGCCCCACGACCGAGCAACCGCACATCGCCTACTTCTCGATGGAATTTGGTCTGACGGAATGCTTACGCAACTATTCTGGCGGTCTGGGCGTGCTTTCCGGCGACCACCTCAAGAGCGCCTCCGATTTAGGCGTGCCGTTGGTCGGCGTGGGCTTACTGTATCAAGAGGGATATTTCTCTCAATATCTGAACAGCGACGGCTTCCAGCAAGAAGCCTACCCGATCAATGACTACGCTAACCAGCCCGTCACCTTGATGCGCGATGAAGCGGGTGATCCGCTGCTCGTCAAAGTGCCGCTGCCGGGGCGCTATCTCCACGCGCATGTAAGGCGTGTGCAAGTCGGACGTGTGCCGCTGTACCTGTTGGACAGCAATATCCCTGAAAATACCCTGCCCGAAGATCGCGACCTGACGGATCGGCTGTATGGCGGTGATCGCCGTCAGCGCATCCGCCAAGAAATCTTAATGGGCATCGGTGGCATTCAGGTGCTGAACATGGTGGGGCTGGAACCGACCGTGTACCACATGAACGAAGGTCACAGCGCCTTCATGGGCTTGGAGCGCATTCGCCTGATGCTTAAGAAGAATCCCGGCCTGACCTTCCAACAAGCGTGGGAAATCTGTCGTTCTTCAACCATCTTTACGACGCATACGCCCGTGCCCGCCGGGTTGGAGCGCTTCGGTTTCGACCTGATCGATGAACATTTCGGCTATATGTGGCAAGATTTGGGCATCAGCCGTGACCAATTCCTTGACCTCGGTCGCGAGGACATGGGTGGCTACCAACTGTTCAGCATGGCAGTGTTGGCGTTGAACCTATCTAGCGCGGCGAACGGCGTTGCCAAGCTGCATGGCGAAGTCAGCCGCAAACTCTGGCAGTGGATGTACCCCAACTTGCCGATGGACGAACTGCCGATCCAGCACGTCACCAACGGTATCCACGTCGAAACATGGGTCAGCCGCGAAATGGGCGAGCTATTCGACCGCTATTTCGACCCGTCATGGCGCGAAGACCCCACCAACCCGAATACATGGTGGGACATCGATAAAATCCCCGATGCCGAACTGTGGCGCACGCATGAACGCCGCCGTGAACGTCTCGTCACCTTCGCCCGTGAACGCCTTCGCACTGCCCTGATCAATCGTGGTGCGCCGCTCTCCGAGATTGAAGGGGCAGAAGAAGTCCTCAATCCGGAAGCCTTAACCATCGGGTTTGCGCGTCGGTTCGCCACCTACAAGCGCGCTACGTTGTTCCTAACCGATAAGGAACGGCTGTATAAGCTCCTCAACAATCCTGATCGTCCTGTGCAGATGATTTTCGCGGGCAAAGCACATCCGCATGATATTCCGGGCAAAGAATTGATCCGCGAGATCGTGAACACCGCCCGGATGCCGGAATTCCGCAACCGCATCGTCTTCCTCGAAAACTACGATATGAACATCGCCCGCATGTTGGTGCAAGGCGTCGATGTGTGGCTGAACAATCCGCGCCGTCCCGAAGAAGCCAGCGGCACCAGCGGCATGAAGTGCATCTACAACGGCGGCTTGAACGCCAGCACGCTCGATGGCTGGTGGGCAGAAGCCTACGACCCATCGGTCGGCTGGGAGATCGGCAAAGGCGAAGAATACAACCCCGATCAATACGCGCTGCAAAATAAGATTGAGGCTGATGCGCTGTACACCTTGCTAGAGCGTGACATTCAGCCGCTGTTCTACGATCGTGGTCGCGATGGTCTCCCGCGTGAATGGATCAGCCGCGTGAAAAACAGCATTCGTAAGCTGGCTCCATTCTTCAACACCAACCGCATGGTGATGGAATACACCGATCAATACTATCAGCCCGCCGTCTCACGCATCGAGCGCCTCAGCACGCCCGATTATTCGCGCGGGATCGAGTTCGCGGAATGGCGTCGGCGGGTGAGCGGTGCGTGGGATCGGATTCGCGTGGTGAAGGTCGAAACGTCCAGCAATACGCTGAAGATCGGCAGCGATCAAGAAGTCCACGCGTGGATCGATCTGGGCGAACTGACGCCGGATGATGTCAGCGTGCAGCTTTATTACGGGTCGCTGACTTCGCACGGCGATCTCGAAACGGGCGAAACGGTCGAGATGAATCCGCTCAACAGCAACGGGTCGGTCTACGAATTCGCGGGCAAAATTGCCTACGCGACCACCGGACAGCAGGGCTTCTCGGTGCGTGTGCTGCCCAAACATGAAGACCTGCCCACGCCTTTCCAGCGCGGCCTGATCCGCTGGGCATAAGCTAGTCAACTAACCTTCCCCTTAATTTCTCTACACGCCGGAAGATGAATCTTCCGGCGTGTTACTAACGCATCTGACGCAGTAATCAGGCAGTTTGATCCCGATCATAAAACCGATCATAAACGCCCACAAGCATGATCGGTTTGCTCATTTCTCTGCTCAGGGAATGATCGGAAAACCACCCCGAAATCCGCGTATGATCGGTTTTATGATCGGAAATTGAGCAGCCAAACCGATCATACATGATCAGTTACGCGTTTAGTGGTGGGGTTAGGATAGGTTTCTGAGCACCTTGCTGCAAATCAGACAACTTGTTCAGAATAGTTCGGCAAGACGTCAAAATCATCAGCGCGCTATTCCACCTCTATCATTCTAAACGAACATTTGAGTTACGTCAAGGGTGTATCGATTGTGGGTAGTGCTGCGAAAGTAGTGATAAGGAGGAATAATAAAGGCAGGAGAGAAACGATGCCAACCTGCCCGCGCTGTCAGTCAGACAAAGTAATACGGAATGGAACGATCCACAACGGGAAACCGAAATGGGCTTGCAAAGAGTGCCGACGCCAATTTGTGGAAAACCCAGCCAAGCCACGCATTTCGGAGGATACGAAAGGACAAATCGATAAACTGTTGCTGGAACGGCTGTCGTTGGCAGGCATCGTGCGGGTGACAGGGGTATCGGCACGTTGGCTACAGGACTACGTTAACCGCAAATATGCGCAAACCCCACGCCAAGCGGAAGTTCCTGCTCAAAAAAACGACGCTTAACCATTCAATGCGACGAACTGTGGTCGTTTGTCGGCTTAAAAGCTGATGAACAGTGGGTCTGGTTAGCCCTCGAGGTTGAAACACGGCTAATTGTCGGTTGCTATATTGGTTCGCGCGATAAAACCGGAGCGCTCGGATTGTGGCAATCGCTTCCGCCAGTCTATCGACAATGTGCTATTTGCTATACCGATTTTTGGAAAGCTTATGCGGCTGTTCTGCCCGCTAAGCGCCATCGCCCTGTTGGTAAAGAAACCGGGAAAACCGCGCACCTTGAGCGGTTTAATAACACGTTGCGTCAACGCTGTAGTCGGCTTGTGCGTAAAGCGCTGTCGTTTTCCAAGAAATTAGCGAATCATATCGGCGCTCTTTGGTATTTTATCCACGACTATAATCGTCGTCGCCAAACAAAACTCAGCCTTAACACTACTTCTGCATGACTACCGACAATTAGATGATTCTATTCTTCACGCCACAATCATTCAACAGATTTCCCCAGAAAATGACGATAGTAGTATATATCATATTTTTGAGCGTTTAAACACTGGAGGCTCGAAATTACAGCCTCAGGAGATCCGCGCCAGCGTTTATCATGGGGAGTTCATAAATTTACTTGGCAAACTTAACGAATATCAGTCATGGAGGAGTATCTATGGACCGAGGAATAAACGAGGAAAAGATCAAGAACTCATACTCAGGTTCCTAGCACTTAATTTTATGCGAAAAGAATATTCTAAGCCACTCAATGAATTTCTTAATTCATTTGCAAAACAACATCGCGATCTTAATGCTGTTGATTCTCCGAAACTCGAGGAAAGCTTTAGAACTACTATTGATATTGCCTATAGAAGCTTGGGAAGGTTAGCGTTTCGATCTCAGCGTGTTTTAAATGCGGCTGTTTTCGATGCAACTATGGTTGGTATAGCTGAACGTCTAAAACGCGGAGATGTTCATAACTTAGAGCAGATTAAGCAAGCTCATGACGCATTATTATCAAATCCAGACTTTACAAAGTTGTATACTGGTTCTACAACAGATGAGAAAAATGTGGCAGAAAGAGTAAAACTTGCTATTGCAGCGTTTGAAGGTATTGAATGAAGAGCATAGATACTAACAAACAACGACTTGACACTTTGTTCAGTTATGTCAAAGAGTTAAGAAAATTGGGGAGTTTTGAATTTGAATCGCAATGGGCTACCTATTTGTGTATTAGATGACGTTCGTCATCAAAGTCGTCCTCGTCCACCAGCAGCCGTTCAACCCGCTTCCATGCCTCGCCTAACATGAAATCGAGCCGCCGCTGCAATGGACAGTCCTCAATCGGCACCGCGTGAATCTGCCGTAGCCCCTCAGCCAGCGCCGTCACTAGAAGCAGCGGATCGCCATCCTCGCGTTCTGCCAGCACACTCGCGTCCACGCCCTCTACCACGCTCAGGAGCAAATATTGTGCGTCAGCGTCCTCGCCATAAAACAGCACATCCGGTACAGGCAGCTTGTCGCGCAGCCACACCAACCGATCCCGCTCGATGTGCAGTTCGCGCGGAGCCATGTCCGTCGCGATCTTCAAATAGCACGTCGGCGTATGATCACGACTCAGTTGAAACACCTTGGTGCCCGATTCTCCGATCAGCACGGGGCGCGCCGTCAATCTGCTGATCTTCTCTTGTAGTGCAAGGGGCAAACGATCAAAGGCAAGCGTAGACATCGTGCTTAACGTGAGCACCAATCGTGGAAATCAAGATCGGGGTAAACCTTGTCCATTTCCCATAATTCGGCGGCATAGGCAGCGTTCGGTTCGTGCCGTTCGAGTCCGCGTGTCAGCTCGTAGAAGCGTTCGGAATGCTGCGAGAAGCGCTGCACCGCATACTGCCGCGCCTGCCCCGTCGTGACGAGGAAAGGCCAATCGCTGGCTTCCATCAACAGCAGTTCGCGTGCCGCCTGATTCAACACCGCTGTCAGGATCGGATCGCCCGTGTCGCCATACTTGTCCGCAAGGCACTGCATCCGCATCTCGGCGTCATGGATCGGCTCCCACATCCAGTGCGTATCCTCATTATCCCACATGAAGTGCGCCCCGCCTGATCCCCACGATCCTTCTGGCAGATTGATCAACTCCTGCGGTGGGTGCTGCGCGATGAATTCGCTCGCCGTGGTCAGCGCGATGCGCGGAGTTGCTGCCAGTGTGCGCAATACCTGCTTCAGCCACGCTACGCCCTCGAACCACCAGTGCCCGAACAACTCGGTATCGTAATTGCACGCGATCAGCCCGAATTCGCCCGTCGCATCGTGGTAGGCAGCGAGTTCTTCCTCTACCATGCCGCAGAAATGCCGCGCGTGCTGATCAACCTTTTCCGCCGCCCAGTCGGGATGCCACAGTTCTTTCGCGCCCAGATCAACCTCGTGTCCCGTGACGCGCCAATATTGCAGTCCGCTCACGTCATCCTTGCGGTGGAATTCGCGGTAAGCCCCATCGCCGGGATAACCTGTACTGGCGCTCCACACCTGCATCCCTAACCGATTATTCCGCGCGATCACCGCCACGCCGCTGTTGGCCTTCGACTGCCGCTTGGCGCTGTTCGCCACCCAGTATGGCTGGAACGTCGTTCCGCTGCCCTCGACCACGTTGATCGGGATCACGTAGCGGCGTTTCGGCGCGCCATACGCCCCCAGCACCTCGCCCGCCGCCATCCCGACGGGTTGCCCGCCCGTAACTAAGTGTGTTTCTGTAAAAAAGACGGTCAAGCCCTGTTCTGCAACAAATTTTTCTATGCCAAATCGAATCTTTTTGTCATCCGTATAAAACGCGGGGCGGTACGCGCATTCCGGTAGCCACACGCCGCGTGGATCGCGCCCGAAGTGTCGTCGGTAGCTGCGCACGCCCGTCGCCATTTGCCCCGTGATGGCGGAGTCGGTGCCGAGCAGTGGCAAATAGCCGTGAGTCGCCGCGCTGGTCACGATCTCGATGTAGCCTTCGTCCTGCAACTGCCGGAACGCCCCGATCAGATCACCCTTAAACCGAACAGTGAGGGCACGTTGCGTGCCCTCAAAAAAGTTCTGATAGTATTGTGCGAGTGCTATCGCCTCTGGTCGATGGCGTTCCCACCACGGCAGAGGCGCTGCTTCAGCGGGAGGTCGCTGTCGGTTAAACAGCTCCTCCTCGTCGTCATCAAAATCGTCATCATCTTCGAAGTCGTCGTCGAAATCGTCGTCAAGATCATCATCTTCGAAGTCATCATCGAAATCGTCGTCGTCATCGAAGTCGTCGTCGAAATCGTCTTCTTCCTCGTCGTCGTCGGTATACTTACCCCGCCGACCCATCGACGGCTGGCTGAAGCGTTCGAGATCGTGTGTGGCACGCTCTAGCTTGTCTTCGATATATAAGTCAAGATTGCGCAGCACGTCCGCATCTGCCAACTGTTCGGCAAGGATCGGCGTGATGCCTACGGTTAATTTGTACTGCACCCCCTCCTCCTTCAGGTCGTATAGGGCTTGCAACAGTGGAATATAAGTTTCGACTGCTGCCTCATGGATCCATTCCTCGCCGTGAGGCCAACGTCCCGCCAAACGTGCATACGGCAGGTGGCTGTGCAACACGAACGTAAAGGCTCCTAGTGCGCTCACTGAGTTCTCCTTAAGACTGCGCAGACGCCAAATCAAGTGCGCAATTTCCTTTGTGCGCATTGTAACCGCATTTTCTTCGCAGCGTCAACGCCCCTTCTACCCAAATTTCGCTAGGTGACTATTCGCGCGATTCAATGTAAACGCCGAACAAACACCGTCTATGATTTCTGGTGCGACTTCATGTAGATTTCGCGTCCGGCCTGCTGTGCCGCCTTGCGAACCTCTTCTTCAGGATCGCTGCGGTAAAGCTGTTCCAACGCCTCTAAGGCGCGCGGATCGCCCAGCAAGCGTAATTCGTTGATGGCATCCAAGCGCGTTTGCATTAGATTATTCTTCAGCCGCTCCACGTGATAGGCGATCAATTTCGCGGTCATCGCAGCTACCCTGCCTCCGTGCTAATATGCCGCGCCGAGTAGAAGCCGCTTGGCCTCTACTCAACCAAATCTCATGCTATTGTAGCAAGCATCTGACAGGCCGGATCAAGTTTGGCGACCAAATTCTCATCTACTTCTGGATCAGCGCGGGCAAGATCGCGTAGAAGCCCGTTGCATCCACCACGTCATCGAGTTTCACCTGATCGATCACCGTGTGCGCGTGGACTTCGTCGCCGGGGCCGAAGCCGATGCTCGGAATGCCCGCCTTGCCCATCCAGTAGATACCGTTTGTGGAGAAATTCCATTTTCCAGTGGCGGGAGCCGATCCATTCAGCAGCGTCAGGGCTTGTTGTCCCGCCTGCACATACGGGTGATCATCCGGCAGCGCCCACGACGGGAAAATCTTATCGACGGGGAACACGAAGCCCGTGTAGCTCGGATCGTCGTAGTGCAGCAGCGTCAGCTTGATGTCCTCGCGATCCCCAACCACCGCTTGCATGGCCTTCATGATCCCGTCCGGTGACTCGCCAAACGTCATCCGGCGGTCGATGAAAATGGTCGCTTCGTCCGGCACTGCGTTGATCGAGGGCGTCTTGACGTGCATATCCGACACCGTGATCTTGCCATGACCGAGGAACGGATCGTCGCCCAATTCCGGCTCCATATCGCGAATCCGCGCGATGATCGGCAGCAGCTTGTAGATCGCGTTGTCACCCAGATGGTTGCTGGCGGCGTGGGCGCTCTTGCCCGTTGCCACGATGCTCATCTCGACGCGCCCCTTGTGCCCGCGATACACCTGCATCTTGGTCGGCTCACCGATCACCACGAAATCCGGCTTGATGCCTTCCGTCTCCACGAACGAGTGCGGCGCGATCCCGTCGCACCACTCCTCCATGTTGCCGAAATAATAGACCGTGAAGCCGTCCAGCAGCCCCAGATCACGCGCCAGCGCCATCCCGTAGATCATCCCCGGCGTGCTGCCCTTTTCGTCACACGCGCCGCGCGCATAAAATACGCCGTCTTCGATCTTCCCCTTGAACGGATCCCACGCCCACTGTTCAGGGTTGCCGATCCCCACCGTGTCGATGTGGCTGTCGTACACCAGCACCTTCGCGCCGTTCCCGATCCGCCCGACGATATTGCCCATCTTGTCGAACCACACGTCATCGAATCCCAATTTGCGCATCTCGGCGGCGGCACGTTCGCCCACTGGCCCGATCTGGCTGTCGTAACTTGGGATCGCGCACAGATCGCGCAAAAATTCGATGATGTCCTCACGCTGCGCCGCTACCCTTGCCTTGATCGTCGCCGCGAGTTCCTGCTGAGTCGTCATGATCGTTCTCTATCCTATCGTTTGCGATGCTTTCAACTTGGTGCGCAAGTATAACCCGATCTTCCAGCAGTCAACCGCTACTTATCTTTAGTCGCTTCTACCAAAATCCTGTGAATTTCTTCCCATCGCGGTTTCTCCCACGCTACGATCCGCGTTGCTTCCCGCAGCACCTTGAGCGTTAATCCTATTTCCGCTTTCTCCAAACCCTCCCGCCATTCACTTAAACTACTCACATATTCAGCTAACTCATCCCGCAGCCCAACTACATCCCATGCTTGCGCAAACTTGTGTATCTTGGCGAAGGCCGTCGCGATGTCACGCAGCACAGCCGCGCCATGATAGTTGGCAGCCGCAATCGTGCGCGCCGTCGTCAACGCTTCATCGAAGGTCGCTTGCGCAGGCTGTCCCGTGGTGACGAGGGCACTCGCGATTTCACGCAGCGCAGCCGCGCGGGAGGAGGCATCCTCAATCGTGCGCGCCGTCGCCAGCGCTTCGTCGGTACGCCCAGTGGCGGCGAGAGCAGTCGCGATGTCACGCAGCGCAGCCGCACGGTAGTCATTAACCCCCATCGTGCGCGCCGTCATCAGGGCTTCGTCGAAGGTCGATTGCGCAGGTTGTCCGGTGGTGGCGAGAGCAGTCGCGATGTCACGCAGCGCAGCCGCGCGATAGTCGACATCCGCAATAGTGCGCGCCGTCGTCAACGCTTCATCGAAGATCGCTTGCGCAGGCTGTCCGGTGGTGGCGAGGGCAGTCGCGATGTCACGCAGCGCAGCCGCGCGGGAGGAGGCATCCTCAATCGTGCGCGCTGTCGCCATCGCTTCCTCGGTACGCCCGGTGGCGGCGAGAGCAGTCGCGATGGCACGCAGCGCAATCGCACGGTAGTCATTAGCCCCAATCGTGCGCGCCGTCGTCAGCGCTTCATCGGTACGTCCGGCGGTGGCGAGGGCGGCGGCGATGTCACGCAGCGCATTCGCGCGGGAGTAGGCAGACTCAACCGTGCGTGCCGTCGTCAGCGCTTCGTCGAAGACCGCTTGTGCAGACTGTCCGGCGGTGGCGAGAGCGGCGGCGATGTCACGCAGCGTATCGGTGCGGGAGTAAGCATTCTCAATCGTGCGTGCCGTCGTCAGCGCCTCGTCAAAGGTCGCTTGCGCAGGCTGTCCGTTGGTAGCAAGGGCAGTTGCGATGTCACGCAGGGCAGCCGCGCGGAAATAGACATTCTCAATCGTGCGTGCCGTCGTCAGCGCTTCATCGGTACGTCCAGCGGTGGCGAGGGCGGCGGCGATTTCACGCAACGCAGCCGCACGGTTTGAGGTAGTCGCAATCGTGCGCGCCGTCGCCAGCGCTTCGTCAAAGGTCGCTTGCGGAGGCTGTCCGGCATTGGCGAGGGCTACCGCGATGACACACAGCGCATGGGTGCGGAAATCGACATTCTCAATCATGCGTGCCGCCATCAGCGCTTCGTCGGTACGTCCAGCGGTGGCGAGATCAGTCGCGATGTCACGCAGCACAGACGCGCGATAGTCGGCATTCTCAATTGTGCGCGCCGTCGCCAGCGCTTCGTCGAAGGTCGCTTGCGCAGGCTGTCTGGCGGTGGCGAGGGCGGCGGCGATGGCACGCAGCGCAGCCGCGCGGGCGGAGACATCCTCAATCGTGCGTGCCGTCGTCAGCGCCTTGTCGGTATATCCGGCATTGGCGAGGGCTACCGCGATTTCACGCAGCAGAGCCGCGCGATAGCCGGAATAGTCGGCATTCTCAATCGTGCGTGCCGTTGTCAGCGCTTCGTCAAAGGTCGCTTGCGCAGGCTGTCCGGCATTGGCGAGGGCGGCGGCGATGTCACGTAGCGCATGGGTGCGGGAGTAAGCATACTCAATCGTGCGTGCTGTCGTTAGCGCCTTGTCAAAGGTCGCTTGCGCAGGCTGTCCGGCGGTGGCGAGGGCGGCGGCGATAGCACGCAAGGCATCGGCGCGGGAATAGACATTCTCAATCGTGCGTGCTGTCGTCAGCGCCTTGTCGATACTTCCAGCTTGGGCAAGGGCGGCGGCGATGTCACGCAGGGCATCCGCGCGGGAAGAGGCATCCTCAATCGTGCGGGCATAGTAAAGTGCTTGATCCAGTAAACGAATATCGGCGGCCTTGCGTTCTCGCTGCGCCCTATAAATCGCCATCACCCCTTCGACGCGCTCTTTTGCATCCTGACGCAATCGCGCATGGGTTTCAGCCTCCTGCGTCCGCCCCATCCATACCAACGTCTTGAGATCAATATCCTTGTACGAGCTTACCCGCGCATTGACCACCTGCCGCGCCGTACACAACTTCGTCAGCATCAATACCTGATCCGCCGTCAACGGATCGTGAAAATCGCTGATTGCCAATTCCAGATCGTCCACATACGCCCGATCCCCCACACACGCAAGGTACTTGGCCTCCATCCACGCGGGCGAATCCGTCAAGAGTTGATACAATTCCTCTTTCCATCCCACCTCATGCAAATGATATGCCAGATGTGTGTACAAATATCCGTCATGGGGTGCAGTATGCCACCCTTCGCCTGTTTTCGTCTCGGCGTATGCCGCGATCAATGCCTCATGTGCGGCTTTGCGTTCAGTTCCTAACTCAGCATGTGTCATCTCGCGTAACAAGTCATGCAAGACAAATGCACGCGGATACACCGTCTGCGTGATTTCCAGCAGTGCTCGCGCGGCGAGATCATCGATCACATCTCCTGTTGTGCTTGGATCGCAATCTGCGAATGTGTCCCACAACTTGACGACGGCTTGCTCAACAATGGTCTCATCCTCGCGGAAAATCGACAGCGCGGCATAACAGCGCCGTTCATCACTGGTGAGTTGCGCCAGACTTAGCCCAAAACACGCCTCCAAACTATCATGCGGATTGTTCGAATCGGGACGACGTGACCGCAGTTTATGAATATCAAAGCCTTCCAGCCATTGCTCGGGCGTTTGCCGAGTCAGCAAACCACCCGCCAGTTTGATCGCCAGCGCTAACCTACCCACGCGGTTGACGATCTTCGCCTTGATATCATGCGGTACACTTGTCAGCCGTTCCTTAGCCCATAGTTCCAACAAACTGATCGCGTCCGTCTCGCTCATCAATGGGATGCGCTCGACCTTTGCCCCAAGTTCATCGGCGATCACCTCATCGCGTGTCGTGATAATCGTTCGGCAGCGCACTCCACCCACACGGAAAGCATCGGCGTGTTGTTTTTCCCACACATCATCCACGATCAGCAAACAGGCCCGATCCGCCAGCATCCGAGCCACATGCGCTTGTAGTCCGCTCAATTCGGCCTTATCGTCGGGTATCTCGTTAAATGCCTTGATCCATTCCCGCAATTGCTGGATCAAATTTGGCGTCTGCCCGCATGTTGCCCACAATATCCCGTCAGGGAAGGCTGCTTGCACTTGCGGATCCTCACACAGCGCCCGTGCCATCACCGATTTACCGATCCCGCCCATGCCATGTAGGGCCGTCGGATTTCGCGCCGATGCACTTTTGATCTCAGACGTGAGCGCCATGTCCGGCGTCGCTCCGATCAACGCTTTACGTAATTCCGCCAGCAAATCAGTGCGTTCAACATAATTCGTCGGCAGTGGGATATGTCGATAATGCTCAACCCGCCGATGAACGGGTGCGGCAGGCTGCATATCATCCGCGTCCGGCGTAATCTGCTCCATCACTTCCAGCAAGTGCTTGCGAAGCAGTCCTCTGAATGCATCAACCGTCTTGTAAGCCTTATACAGCCCCTTGAAATCTGCCCCATCGCCCTCAAATCGCTTAAAAAACGTGTCTACTCGCGCCTTTTGCTCAGGATCAACGTCTGGTTTCTCCGCAATGCACCGATATTGCAGCATGATCGGCTTGCCGCGTGCCGAAGTCCGCGCTTCATACGCCTTGCGGAATTCGTACTCCGTCCCTGACTGATACTCGGTGCCGTCATCATCCACCACGGGCGTCCCCATCCGCGCCCACAGTACGCCGATGAATAAGTCAGCCTTCCCCGCCTCCCGCATATACTTGTCAACGACTTTTTGGGGCTTTTCCCCGACTTCCGGCGGCACGATCCGCTCATAGGCCAGCGGCTTGAGCACATATCGATCCCGCACGCTCGGCATCTCGTTGATCTCACCGATGATCTCGACAATCGCGTCGCGCTCGGCTTGCACATCACTTGGAGAGGAGATAAACACATCGATCTTTTGTAACTTGTTATCGCTCATCGGCTACCACTATCGGCTGAACAATCGGCATCGCGCTCCATTGTACACATGAATACCTGTGCGCGTGAACATCTCGCGTTATGTCATTTAATAGGGTCTGAGTCCCATTCGGGACTTCGTTCTCTACGCCTGACGTTTCAACGTCGGGCGGCATCATCGACCCGCTCCCACCATCCGCGCCATCACCGTTACCACCCTGATCTCAACCCATCCGCTTCATCAACGTCGGACGGGTCAAACGCCTCCCGCGCCCCATATGATCCCATTTCTCAAGCCTATCCTAACCATCTCTTATGCGAACCTTAATTCTAAATACTTGACTCCACACTCAATTGTGCTAGAATATGATTGCTAATCGTTCTAAGTCTCGGCAGTTGAGCTTGGCGGCTCCAGCCCAGACCAATGGAAATACGACGACAGCACACATCAGTGGTCGTGCCTCTCCTACGCCAGTACTCGCGCCCTTGCGCCAACGGAGACCGCAGACCTCATCGCATACGAGCCAATGACGACGGTTCAGCCACGCTCGTGGGAGTAATCCCAACCCCAATGCAAGAACACAGCGCAGAACGCACTAACCGCACAAATGATCCCATTCGCACCAGCCAACCGGATCATTTCAGGGATCATTCGGGAAAATCGGGGCATGAACGACGAACCCCGGCCCTCGGTTCCCCTCATTGCCAAGCGGTTCACGCTCCGACTCTGTGGATACTTACGCAACAGAGTCGGAGTCCCGCAGGGACTTTGTAGGGTAAGCCCGACAATTCATTGTCGGGGCTAGTGGAGACGCGGCGGGCAGTAGTGAGGAGGTTACTTGTCGCCAGAATTCTCGGCGGTCGGCTCTGGCGCTTGGATGTTGCCACCGACTTGCTTGTACATCATGCGCAGGTTGGCGACATGCAGCTGCTGTACCTGACCGCTCAACAGGATGCGGCTCTTACCACAGCGCTCGACATCCACCCGCGCGAGGTACGCTTCCGGATCAGACTTGGTATGTGCGTTGGTGGCGTACTTCTTCAGCAGCGTCAGGTACTTGATGTCGCTCTGGATTTTCTCCTCGATCTCGCCGCGCAAAATCACCTCGCCGTGCCCTTGCACGATGCACTCAAAGGTGTTGTTTTGCAGCGACTGTAACGAAGCGAGGAAATCATCATAGCTGCCATCCACGAAGTACGGGATCGGCATCAACGTGTCCGCGCCGAACAGCACGCGGTCTTCCTTGACCAGCACCACGCTGCAATCGGGGCTGTGACCGGGCGTGTGCCACATGTGCAGCGTCTTGTTGCCCAATCGCAAGATCAGCGGACGGTGGTTGAAGACGAGCATCGGCAGCGCCAGTTGCACCGACTTCAACTCCGACATCTCTTGGCGGGCTTGCTCCAACCCATCTCGCCCGCGTGTGTTGAGCAAGTCATAGCACAGCGCATGGCTGATCACCGTCGCGTCCGGGAACATATACGTCCCGTACGTGTGGTCAGCGTGATAGTGAGTGTTAATCACATAGCGAACGGGGCAGGCCAGCCGCCCTTCCACGAAATGCTTGATGGCTCGTGTTTCTTCTGGGAATAAGAGTGTATCGATCAGTACCGCGCCCTCAGCCGTCAATACGACGCCGGCGGTTACTTGAGCGTAGAGATCACTAGTGAAAATGTAAATGTCATCTGCGACGCGCTCACGCTGCATAGTTGACCCAATCAGAATGCATGGTTTTCAGGTGTTTATGATCTTGTGAAATAGCGGACAAAGTATATATGGCGGGTATGGCGGCGTCAAGCATAGCGGAGATTAGAAAACAAAATCCCTACCAGAAGTAGGGATTGCAGTGGCTGTGATAAAACCCCGCCGTACCGTGTGAACGCGTCGTTTTGAACCTGCTTTCGCAGGTGGGTCGCCTGACTGGAACTCACGCCTTGACCGACGCAGGACTATCGCGCTTGTTCCTGACCAATGCGTCCCTCTTGATGGGTGTTGGCTCAAAACTTGGGTGCGACATCACGCGCACGGCAGGTATCTACTGTTATATCATGCCGATCCATGCCTGTAAAGGCTCAGTTCTTGTGCATTGTGCTAGATTTCACACGTTGTTAACACAATTTTGCAACTTTGTGATAAGCGCGTGACGCGCGATAAAAATAGCAGCCGTCATACCACTAGCACGATCTTGCCTTTGGACTCACGCCCTTCCAGATAGCGCTGTGCATCGGCGGCTTCCGCCAACGGGAACTGCTTGTCCAGCCGGATCGTCATCGTGCCCGCCTTGATCCACGCGAACACCTCGCGGGCGCGCCATAGCAGTTCTTCGCGGGTGGCGGTGTAATGACCGAGTGAAGGCCGCGTCACATACAGCGATCCCTTCGCGTTGAGCGTTTGCAGCGTCAGCGGCGGCACGGCACCGCTGGATTGTCCGAACAGCACCATCAGCCCGCGCGGACGCAAACAGTTCAGGCTCTTGTCGAAGGTGGTCAAGCCGACCGAATCGTAGACGACATCGACGCCCTTCCCCTCGGTCAACCGCTTGACTTCCGCCTCGAAGTCCTGCTGTGTGTAGAGAATCACCTCGTCTGCGCCCGCTTGTTTGGCGATCTCGGCCTTTTCCGGCGTAGACACCGTGCCGATCACCCGTGCGCCGCGCATCTTGGCGGCCTGTACCACCAGCGCGCCCGTGCCACCCGCCGCCGCGTGGATCAGGATGGTTTCGCCCGCCTTGAGCGGATATGTGCTGATCGTCAGATAATGCGCGGTCATCGCTTGCACCATCGCGGCGACGGCCTGCCCCGCGCTGATCCCGTCCGGCACGGGCACTAGCTTCGCGGCTGGCACCGCATGATATTCGGCGTAGGAGCCAGCGGGCACCATCGCATAACAAACCCGATCGCCGATGTTGACGTTGGTCACCCCTTCGCCCACCGCCGTGACTACGCCGCAGCCTTCCACGCCCAGCGTCATCGGCAGCGTGCCTGTGTAGACGCCCGTGCGGTGGTACGTGTCGATGAAATTGACGCCGCTGTTCTCGACCTTGACCAGTGCTTGCCCTTGTCCCGCTACAGGCACGGGAATGTCTTCGACCTGTAGCACTTCGGGGCCACCATATTGATGAACACGAACGGATTTCAAACCAAACCTTCCTTTCAATGATGATATACTACGACTAATGGGGAGTCATTGTGTTAGAAAATCAAACTGAGCCTACATCGGTCTACAAACTTATCGTCATCGGGGATGATGATGTCGGCAAAACAAGCCTGCTGCGTCGCTTCATAGCGGGGGACATGAATGCAGAGCTGCCGACGACTCCGGCTTTCCATAGTAAGTCTGTCACCGTTGGCGACAACCTGATTAAGCTGTTGACCTGCGATATGGGCGAGCAAAAACGCTTTTGGGAAATCCGCGAAACCTATTACAAAGGCGCTCATGTTGCCGCGCTCGTCTACGATGTTACCTCGCCATCGAGCTTTTTCAATCTGATGCATTGGCGGGATGAACTCCAGAGCAATGTGCCACTTATCCCGACCGTTGTGGTGGGCAATAAAATCGATCTCGACGGCGTCGTGCCGCCGGATGAAGTGCGTGGTTGGGCGACCAGCCTCGCCATGCGTCATGTGTTGCTTAGTGCAAAAACGGGCGAACAGGTAGAGCCGCTCTTCCAAACGCTGGCTGAATTGGCGGTGCGCGAGCAGCAGCGTCGGGTCGAGCGCCAACGGGTGATGGGTCGCCTCACGCGTCCATGATACCTTCCCTGAAACGCAAAGGTTTGCTACCATCAGCGTAACTGGCTCTTTACATTTCTAACTTTGGGACTGGTCGAAAATGAATCCACCGGATGAACCACGATCTTTGTTGCGGCGTTTGCTGAAGAAAGCCGAACATGGCGAAGCTCAACCCACCGAGCAGCCCAAGCCACCTGCGATGAGCGAGTCCGCCATCATGAAGATGAAGCGCAGCACCGCCCCGATCCGTCCCGTCTCACCATTGCCTGATCCGGAGCCTGTTCAACCACTAATGCCAGCGCCGCGTGCCACGCAAGTTATCCCACCCTATGCTGCGCCGCTCACCACGCAAGAAGTCGCGCCTGTGCCCACCGACGATCCCACGAAGGCGGAGGAAGCGCTCCTCCGGGTGCGCGAAAAAACTGCTCAGATTGCCGTCGAATTCGCGGATGGCAGGCTGAACCGTGCCCAATTTGCTGCGATGTATGCCCGCTACAACGAAGTGCGTACCGTGATCGAGCGTCTGATCTCCAATAATCCGAATTCGAAAGCGTGGAAGAATGTAGCGCGTCCCGGTGTGACTACGTTTTTGCGCCAGCATTTTCAGGCGCAAACGTTGTCTTACGCCGTTTACGCCTATGACCGCGCCGAACCGATGCTGACGCAAGGCACGCCGGAGATTCCGCTGGAAACGCTCGGGCAGATTCTACGCGCCTTGAAGGTCTATATTCCGGCGAAAGGCGTGCCCGGTCCCGCTGGCAAAGGGTTAGACAGCGGCAAATGGGTCACTATCGTGCCCGGACAGCTTACCGTAACGCTGGTACTGTACTCGCTTGAACCTTCTGCCACACAAGTCACCCTAATTCAGGATATGCAGCGTGATTTTGAACGTGCCAATCGCCTATCGTTGGAGCGCGGCATCCGCCAACCGGATCAGCTCGTCTTCCCACACCGCGCTCTGATCACGAAGTAATTGGCTTGCGTCCTTAACGCTGCACCAGTGCTTGGTCATCGTACATGAGGACACCATGAACATCCGACGCGCCACAGCGGATGACGCTCCCAAACTTGCCAGAGTACATGTGGATTCGTGGCAAGTCGCCTATCGCGGCATCGTCCCCGACTCTCATCTTGAGCGCTTCACCTACCAGCGGCGCGAGGAAGCCTTCCGCCACGCGTTAACCGCCAATTTGGAAGAAACCTATCTGATTGAAGATGGCGACCAAGCGGTCGGCATCCTGACCATCGGAGCAAGCCGCGATACGGATTTGGATGCGAGTCGCACAGGCGAAATCTGGGGCATCTACATCACGCCGACCTACTGGCGGCAAGGCGTCGGGACGCTGCTGGTGTACGAAGCTGAACGTATCCTCCGTTCCAGACACTACAAGGATGTCGTGCTGTGGGTACTCGCAGACAATAAGGATGCTCGGCGCTTTTACGAGAAAATGGGCTTCGCAGTGGATGGCATGTCCAAGCTTGTAGAACTAGGTCAACCGTTAACCGCCATTCGCTACAAGAAATCTCTGATCGCCGCGAGCGATCTGTCAACGCGCTGAGGACGTGCCAGCGACGTCTACCCTAGCGCCCGCAGTACAGTTTTGACACACTCTCGAACCCACGCCAGCGCGGAGCCGTCTGATCAGGCAGCGATTTGAAGTTGATCTGGTTGACGATCATATTCGGATCGAAGCGCTGCGCCTTGGGATCGTTAGGATTGTAGACAAAGACCTGCACGTGTCCCTTGAAGCTGATATTGCCTACCATCAACGGGCGCGGCACATCCTCAGTGATTCCGCCGTTCGTTGGCGTGATGATGTAACACAGGGTGCCGCTGATCGGGGAACCGTACAGGGCGATTAGGTCGCCCAGTCGAAGCTGCTGCTTGGATGCGTTCAGATCAATGTTGTCGAGTGCGGAATCGGGGTCTCTGCCGGATGCGGTGACGGTCACTTTCCAGCACGCACCGTTCCCATCGGGGCACAGTTGAAAGATGTCATTGCCAACCGGTTCGGCAGACGAATCCAGAATCGTGCGGGCTTGCTGGATCGAAGTCTTCCCCGGTTGCAAGCCGTACCAGCATGGATGCGGCGAACAATGCTGCGGGACGAAGATCGACAGCGCGGGCGGCTGCATCAACGCACCTACCACATTCAAACTGGTCAATATCAAGACCGTGGTGATAAATAGTCCGAGGGTATACGTTAGGAACCGCCGCATATCTCGCCCCTATGGCTTGATCAGCCGCAACAAATGATTCAAACGGGTCAAATCATGGCTCAACAATTGTGCCAACCGCCGCCCTGATCCTACCAGAAATTCGCGCTGTTCGCGCAATGGACGTGACGCCGCCGCATGTTTGAGCGCCGCCGCCAACAATTCCTCGGAGGGTACATCGGGCGTATTCAGCACCAATCGGAAGAAATCCAGCTTTTGCGTGAAATAGTAGATGATCTGGTCTTCGCAGGTATGTACTTCGTCCAGACTGAGCGGCGGACGCGGCGGCAGGCTGTGAAAGGCTTGCCCATTTTGCATATAGCCCACATTCACTACGCTGATTTCGACGGGCACCATGCGGTTCTCGCGCTGATCGCGAATGGTAGCGATGTTCATGTTATTCGCCATGATCAACTGCCGCACCAACGGATCATCATCGATGTTGATGGCGTAAATCAATCCGATCGCGATCACATCTGAACCGCGCTGTTGAGTCTGCACAAACGCGCCGAAGTTCGGCTCGGTGATTTCGCTGCTGCGTGTCCCGCACGTATACCCCATCGTGCTGGCCCGCAGCACGCGTCCGATCATCCTATTTTCCACGATTAACACCTCTAGTTTTTATCATAAGCCTTTGAACGCCTCACGTCCAGAGCGCGCCATGCCCTTGGTGCTAAGTTTCTGCGAGGTCTCGATGTGCTGTTGGTTCTTTAACATCTCGATAGAAATCAGTTCATCGAGCGCTCGCTTTTCATGTGGATGGACGACGGCGATTTCGTCAGCCCGCGTCAGGGCATACGGATAGCGGTCGGTGATCTGACACTGGGCATACACCAGCGCGTGAACTGCATCGACCAGTGGCTTGTTGCTCGCCACGATCATCGGCACTTCGATTCGCGCCAGATATGGCTCTTGGAGTGGTGAGGCGACGTTCAGGTAGAAAAACGCGATCTCATGATCCGGGTTGATCTCGCGATATT
This sequence comes from Anaerolineae bacterium, assembly GCA_019637615.1. Lineage (GTDB taxonomy): Bacteria > Chloroflexota > Anaerolineae > Aggregatilineales > UBA2796 > JAHBVK01. The sequence continues at coordinate 77,539 of JAHBVJ010000006.1, forward strand.
CCTTATTCTGTGGGCTTTGCTGCACCATCAGTCCCGAACGCTCACCGGGGCCGAGCAGCCGCTTGTACAGGTCGGTGTCCGTCACACTTTCCAGCGATCCAGTCGAGTTCAGCGATCCACGCTTGATGGCGTCAGGTTCGAGGCTCATCAGATACAGCGTGTAGATCACGAATCGGCTAGATGGGCGATCTACATAGCCGACGGTTGCTGCACCCGCATCTTCCAGCACATCGAAAGATTCATGATAATCCGCGCTCAAGGCTCTGGCGTTAGGGACGTCCTTGCCCATCAACAAACTGAGCAGCGGCCCGTCATATAGCCCGATCATCGGATGCACCCGTTGGCGGTTGCGGTGTGCCTCACGCGCCAGCATCTTGATCTCGCTGACGGCGCGGAATGCGTTAATCGCGGCGTTCGCCAGCGGACGGTTGTCTTGATCATGGACTTCTTCAGGGCGGAAGAATAGCTGTGGCTCGGTGACGACCTCTGGCAGTTCGTCCGTACCATGCAAGTATGTGAATACGCCGATGTTGATCAGCCAGTACAAGGCCGCGCCGTGCGGATCGGGATAAATCTGCGAACCATCCGCCGCGAGGATTGTGCCTTCTGTCGGACATTCCGGCAGCGGGAAGGGCACGTTAATCGGCTCGTCATAAGGCGCAGCGCCGCGAAAACCGGCATCTTTCTCACGCGCTATCATGATCTGCCGCCAGATCGCTTTCAGATCGTTGAGCTGCATCAAGAAATCGCCAGCGATCTCGGTCTGTTCCGCCGTCGTGACGTTACGGTCTGCTAATTCCCGCCCCATCGCTGTGATCTGCTCGGTAAGCTTCTCAAATTCAAGTGACATAAGTTGCGTCTATCAACCCGTTAATGGCGGTATTCCCGTGAATGCTGCCAATAATACGCGTAGGCAGTCTAGCACAGGCGGTCGGTGGCGTCAACCCATTGAGCGCAAAACCGTCGTCTAACGCGCTGTTCTCGCTATCAATTCAGGTGTCTTTCTCTGCGTAACTGCGGCCTCTTTCATCGTACTTAGGGTTGCATGGCAGGCATTTTGCGCAGTGGTCTCGATAGCCAACCGTTCCGTGTCGCCGCACACACAATCAGGCGTAGCTTGCATCAGACAAATGCTCAAGCGTTGAGTTACCAACGTTCTCGACAAGGACAATCCGAGGCTCCTATTGCCTAACATGGGACAAATCAACTAAAATTCCCATCTCTAGCCACAAGGTGGCGCGTGCAAATGTTAATCGATCCGAGATTCGTCTTCCTCACAGGGAACGCCCTCGAATTTACTAAGCACGTAGCATTCCGAACGAAGCATTTTTTCAGGAGTGGGCAGAGGATGAAGTCGCAATGAGCAAGATTCGTATCGTCACCGATAGTTCTGCCCAATTCCTCAATCCGTCTATCATTCGCCAATACGGGATCGTGGTCATTCCGATGGAAATCCACATGGGCGGGCGCGTCTACCGCGAAGGCGTCGATATTGACGCCGACCACTATTTCAAGAAGTTGAACGATCCCGCCGTGACCGAATTACCATCGCTCGTCGCGCCCGATCCCAACAAGATCGCGGAGGTGTACGGCAAACTGTGCCGCGATGGTTGGAAAATCCTTTCGATCCACGTTTCCCGCGCCTTCCATCCGATGTGGCATCACTGCAAGCAGGCGACGCAATTACTACTCGGTCGCTGTGACATCGAAGTGGTGGATAGCCAGACCACCTCAGTTGGACTCGCCGTGATGGTCGAAGAAGCCGCCAAGATGATCGATCAAGATGTGCCGCTACCGGACATCATCCGGGCGCTGCGCAGCCTGCAAAGCCACATCTACACCATGTTTTATGTGGAAACGCTGGAATATTTGCGGCGCGGCGGTCTCCTCAGCGAATCGCAAACAGTGCTCGGCTCGATGTTAGGGATCAAACCCTTTCTGACCATCGAAGAAGGCGATCTGATGGCGGTGGAAAAAGTCCGCACGCGCACGCAAGCCATCGATAAATTGGTCGAATTCGCCAGCGAGTTCGAGGTGATGGATAAAGTCGCAGTGCTCTACAACGGGCACACGCCACCGGAAGTCCTGCGCTCTCTCAGCGACCGCCTACAAGATGAAGTCGGTCATCGTCATTACCCGGCGTTGGTGTATCAGCCCTCACTCGCCTGCTTCCTCGGCCCCGATGCCGTAGGAATATTTATCTACGAGAGCGAAAGCGCGGATTTTGGGCAATTAGGCGAAGAATTTGGAGAAATAGACTAATTTTTATGGCAGCACAACGTGTAGGGATCGTGGCGGATAGCACCAGCGATTTGCCGCAAGCGTGGCTCGATAAATGGGGCGTGATCGTCGTCCCTGCCTTCATCAATTGGGGAACAGACAGCTACGCAGACGATGGTGTTCAAATCACCAAGCCCGAATTTTATCGTCGGTTAGCCACCTCGCCTGATACGCCGCGCACCTCCGCCATGCCCCCCGGCTTGGCGCTAGATGCCATCCGTAAGCAGTTGGCAAACCACGAACAGGTGGTCGTTTTCAGTCTGGCGTCACAGTTCAGCAGCATTTATAATACGTTTGTCTTGGTAGCCCAACAGATTGACCCTGACCGCGTAACCGTTTATGACAGTGGTTCGGTCAGTTTGGGGCTAGGGTGGCAGTTAGCGGCAGGCGCGGAAGTCGCGGCGACGGGCGGCAGTGTGCAAGACATCTTGCAGGCGGCACGTGAGACACGGAAGCGCGTCAAGCTCTTCGCCATGATCGACACCTTGGAGTTTTTGCGCCGTGGTGGACGCGTCAGCAATGTCGTCGCTGGCATTGGGACGTTGTTGCAGATCAAGCCGATCATCGACGTGTACGAAGGCAATGTGACTACCGTGCAGCGCCAGCGTACATCGAGTCGGGCGTTGCAAGCGCTGATTGAGACGGTGTTGAGCTATGCGCCGTTTGAGCGCTTAGGCATTCTGCATACAGCCAACGAGAGTGGTGCCGAAGCGTTGAAGGCCAAACTGAGCGCGGTTGCTTCTGGCGACATCTTGATTACCGAGGCAACACCCGGCATTGGGGTGCATACTGGCCCCGGCTGTCTTGGTGTCTCGTTCGTCAAACAAGCGTAAGAGACTGCGCCCGAAAACCGACTGCTCAACCCTCACGATGGGCTGAACAATAAGCCTTGACGAACCTGCGCGGAAAGCGTCTAGGATACGGGTACCTTGAGCGTAATGCTTTTGAACTTTGGTGTAAATTAGCGCGTCATTGGATTCATATGCCATCAGCATTGGAAACCCTTGTCAAAATCCTGAAATTGGAACAGAGCACCGGCTATCAAGATAAAGCCGTTATTGGTGGCTTGCATTCATTTGCCGAAAATTGGGCGACGGAAGCGCACAAGCAAGCCAGGAAGCCTGAACATCATGCCCTGATCGATGAGCTGAAAACCCTGATCGATGGTTACAGCGCACTGCAAGTCACCGATCAACGCCATGAGGCCATCAAGCATATGTTGGGGCGTATTACGGGACGTGTTCAAGCCCCGAATGCCGAGACGCCAACCGCGCCCTCGGTCGAATCCACGCCCTATTTCCGGCGTATTGTGTCGCCACGTCCCGCGCCAGAGGTGCCCCGTGAACTGCCACCTGATCAAGCGCCATCACGCTCCGTCACGGCATCCAATCGCCCCGCGCACGATGAAGCTTCTGTGGCATCCGATGAACCGGCTGGCTCAACTGTCCCAACGTCTGCTCCGCGCGATCGTGGCGAAGACGTGCCTACCTCGTTCCGCCCGCGTGAGCAGCGGCGCAATCAGCGTGATGAACAACGTCCATCGGCACGAGCGGAAGTAAATCCACCCGCGCCTGATCCGGATGATGGGTTGCCTGATCCCGACGAACAAGCCAAGCTGCTGGATGCCATCGCGTCTGAGCCGCCCACGCCGCGTACCTATACGGAATCATTGGCTTCCGGCTTCGAGCGCCCAGATAGCACCGCACCGGTTGAATCGTTCAGCGCACCCAAGCCAAGCGAACCGCTCACGCCCGCACGTCGCCGTCGGCGTGGCAACGACGATCCAGAGCGTCGCCGCCAGCTTTACCGTGCGCTGCGATCTTCCGTTCAGGTGTTGGATGGTGTCGGGCCGAAGAACGCCGAGAAGTTGGCTTCCCTCGATCTCAACACCATCGAAGACGTGCTGTACAACTTCCCGCGTCGTTACGATGATTACACACAAATGCTGCCTCTCGGTAAACTGCTGCCGGGTATGACCGTGACAGCAGTCGGTGAGGTGCGCAATGCCGTCGTCCTCAAAGGCAAACGCAACCAAGAAATCTTCAACGTGACCATCGGTGATGGCACGGGCACGCTGACGGCGACCTACTTCGGGATGCCCTATCTGCGCAGCAGTTTCGAGCGCGGGATGCAGATCGCGCTGCGGGGCAAGGTCGATCTGTTCCTCGGCAAGCTGACCATGAGCCATCCCGAATGGGAGCCAGTCGAACGTGATACGCTGCGACTTCCGCAGATCGTGCCTGTCTATGGACTGTCCAAACTGGTAAAAGCGGGCTTGATCCGCAAAGTGAGCCGAACCGCGCTCAACCAATATGCTGACGCGCTGCCCGACTACATGCCCGAAACCGTGCTGGATCGCGTTGAGCTGCCTGATCTCGGTTGGGCACTGCGGCAAGTCCACTTCCCGGACAGCATGTCGGCCTTGGAAACAGCGCAAAAACGCCTCTCCTTCGATGAACTCATCCTCTTGCAACTGGGGATGCTGCAAAATCGCCGCGAATGGCAGTCGCAGCCTAGCCTCTCCGTCAGCGTCGATGATGACTGGTATGAAGCCTTCCTTAACGCGCTGCCCTATCCGCTGACGGGCGCACAGCAGCGTGCCGTGATGGCGATCCGCGAGGATATTCGCAAGACGGTGCCGATGAATCGCCTGTTGCAAGGCGATGTCGGCGCGGGCAAAACGGTCGTGGCGGCGGCAGCCATGTTGGTCGCGGTGCAGGGCGGTGCGCAGGCAGCCATCATGGCTCCGACGGGCATCCTTGCCGAGCAGCACTACAAGAGCATCACCCGCCTCGTGCAAAGTCTTCCCGGTGGCGACCAGCTTAACATTCAATTGTTGACCAGTGCCACGCCAGCACAGCAGCGTGCGGATACGCTGTGGTTCTTGGGCGAAGGCAAAGTGAACATTCTGGTCGGCACGCACGCGCTCTTGCAAGATGATGTCAATTTCGCCAACCTCGGCCTCGTCGTCATTGATGAACAGCATCGCTTCGGAGTCGAGCAGCGCGGCAAATTGCGCAGCAAAGGTCGCAGTCCGCACGTTCTCGTGATGACCGCCACGCCGATCCCGCGTACCTTGGCGCTGACGATGTATGCCGATCTCGATCTCAGCATCCTCGATGAGATGCCGCCCGGTCGCTCGCCCATCGACACCAAGATCTTGTACCCGCGCGAACGGCAGCGTGCGTATGCCTTCATCGAGTCGCAGCTTGCCAAGGAACGCCAAGCCTTCATCGTCTATCCGCTGGTGGAAGCCTCCGAGAGCGAGACGATGGCAGAAGTGAAATCCGCCGTCGAAGATTTCGAACGCTTGCAGCGCGACATCTTCCCGCACCGTAAGTTGGGTTTGCTGCACGGCAAGATGTCGCCCGCCGAGAAAGACGCCGCGATGGCTGCCTTCAGCCGCAACGAGACACAAATTCTCGTATGTACGGCGGTGGTCGAAGTCGGCATCGATGTGCCCAACGCGACGGTGATGCTGATCGAAGGGGCGAACCGCTTCGGGCTGGCGCAGTTGCATCAATTCCGTGGGCGCGTCGGACGCGGACAGCATCAGTCGTACTGTTTGCTCATCCCCGACGATGGCGATCTCGACAACGAACGCCTCCGCGCGATGGAATCGACCACGGACGGTTTCAAACTCGCGGAAATGGACTGGGAACTGCGCGGCGCGGGCGATCTGCTTGGCACACGGCAAAGCGGCGGCGCGGCACGTTTGGGCGATCACATGGACATCCAGTTAGTACAAGCGGCGCAGCTCGAAGCCCGCACGCTGTATGAAGAAGACCCGACTCTGCAAGCGCCAACCCATCTGTCGCTGCGTGAGAAACTGATGCAGCGCTTCGACATGCGTGGCGAAACTACGGACGTGAGCTAAGCGGCTGAGAGACTTGCGGAGTTGAGCGATGCTACGCCATGTTGCAGCGATCCTTGCCTTGCCCTTCATGGTAACAATCGTGATTCCGGCGGTGCTCATCACACAGACACAGGCCGTTTATCCGGGTTGGGATGCGCTCTTCCCCCTTAACATGCTGCTGTACATCCTCGGCCTCCTCCTGATCGGGGTCGGTTTGCTGCTGGTGTTGATGACGGTGGGACTGTTCGCCACCGTAGGGCAAGGGACACTCGCACCGTGGGATCCAACGCAACGTCTTGTCGTCATCGGCATCTATCGGTATGTGCGCAACCCGATGATCAGCGGCGTATTCGCCATCCTGCTGGGCGAAGGGGTCATGCTCGGTTCGCTGCCCGTCCTCAGTTGGGCGCTGATCTTTATCGTGATCAACATGATTTACATTCCGCTATCGGAAGAACCCGGCCTGCACGCCCGATTCGGTGCCGACTACGACGATTACGCCCACAACGTACCGCGCTGGTTGCCGCGCCGCAGCCCGTGGACTCCGCCCGCCACACGAGGATGATTGTGTCGCGTTCGCTCGATACCCGTGCATGGCTGATCTGGTTGGCGGGGATGCTGCTGCCGTCGCTGCTCACCTTTAACCCGTGGCTGCAACTGCTCATCATTGGAATCGCGCTGCTGCTGTGGCCCGGTGATGCGCCCGACCAGCGATCCGATTTTCTGCGCTTGCGTGTGCTGCTGCGGATCGGGATCGCCGCTTTGGTCATCGGCGGTCTGTTCAATTTGCTCGTCGTCCATTACGGCAGCACCGTGCTCATCCATCTCCCTGACGCCCTCCCGATCATCGGCGGTATTTTGACGCTCGAAGCGCTCCTGTTCGGGCTGCTCAACGCGTTACGCGTGATCGGCATCATCTTCGCCTTTGCCACCTTCAGCCGTCAGATCAACTACGCGGATTTGCTGCGCCTTGCGCCATCTGCTTTGTTCGAACTCGGCTTGATGTTGTCGATTGGCGTTACGCTGGTGCCGTTCATGCTGCGCTCCTTCAACGAAATCCGCGAATCACAGGCGCTGCGTGGACATCGGGCGCAAGGCATACGCGGTCTGCTGCCCCTGTTTACCCCTCTGGTCGCCAGCGGCATGGAGCACGCCTTAGCGCTTGCCGAGTCGATGGAAGCACGCGGATACGGCAGCGTACAGTTTTCGCGCCGTGTCATGCTCGGACAAGCGCTCGCCCTGCTGAGTCTGCTGTTTCTGCTCATTTTGCTGGCGATCAACACATTTCTTCCGATAATCTCTCTTATCATGATATTACTCATCGTCGCGGTGGGGCTGCTGATGGTCGTCGGTTTGCAGCTGATGGCGAGCGGCGCAGGCCGCACCCGTTTCCGTCGCCTTCGGTGGGGTTGGCGAGAATGGGTGGTGACGGCTGGCGCTTCCACCGCCATGATCGCGCTGCTGGTCGCTGACCGGACACTGCTGGTCTACGATCCCTATCGCTTGAGTGTGCTCGGTTTGCCCGCGTTCAATCCTTGGCTTGGTCTGGCGCTGCTTGGTCTGGCGCTGCCCGCCGTCATCAAGTAATACCCTCAATTCCTTCATCTCTGTCCAGAAACGGAAACAGGCCGGAGTGTCACCTCCAGCCTGTTTGAAGTTCATCATACCTAATCAACGTGTGAGGATTTTAGCATGATTTGGCAGGCTTTGTCAAAGCAGTGGTCGGATGGGGGCGTCGATGTTTCTCGAAGATTATGACCCCACCAAGAACCGTGGTCGTTGGGGCGCAACACCGCTCGACCTCATTACCGATCCCAACGTATCGGATGGTGCATTCCGCCTGTATGCCTATCTCGCGGCGATGAACATGGCAACCAACGAGCCGCCGCTGCGCGAGCAGATCGCGGGCGATCTCATGATCACGCCGACGAGTGTCACTAACCGCGTCAAGGAGCTGGTGGCGCGCGATTGGGTAATTGCTTGGCGCTTCTTCCGCAACGATATGCACAGCAATGCCTATCAGACCTTCAACAATACCGAGGAGTGTCGGGAATATCGCCGCACGCATACCAATGTGCGTTACGTAGATTTCGCGGGCGAGATAGAGCGCCGAAAAATCCGTCGCGGCAGCCGATCAACACCTGCTCCAATGTCAAACCAGATGGAGGATCAAACTGGACGGATGATCAATCCAGATGGACTTACCCAACAATCTATAGCTCCATCCAGTTTGATCCAGCCAGATCAAACCAGTTTGACGCCCTTATATATGGAATCAGACTCTTTTCCTCAGACGTTAGAAGAGTCAGTAGATAACCCTGATCTTAATGACTCTGTGGCTGACGCCACGGGGGGCAATGTTTCACAGGAGGAGCCTGATTTGACTTTTCAGCCGCACAAACGAACCGATCCCGTCAGCGATCCGACGCCTTCCCTTGACGAAGACCCATTAACCCCAGTTCCGCCGCGCCCTTCTTCCCATGCGGCGGGTGCGCCAGAGGGATACGAATTCCGCTACGCCAGCGGCAGCAGCGGTAGGACGGTGCATCTCGTCAAGCTCGGCGCAACCGAAGCCATGTGCGGCAAGTCAACGGTCGCGCTGCTGGATGCGCCCAAAGAGGGACGCAGCTACAACATGTGTCCCCTGTGCATGGCAAAGAAAAGCCCATCGCCGCGCGTAGATCAGCCTATCCGTGATGCGGTCGCCCAACACGTACAGGAGTTTGAGCCTACGATGGCAACCGACCTAACAGGGGTATTGGCGAGTGTGGCAATCGCCGTCTGGACGCGGAAATTAGGACGCAAGCTATCGGGCAGCGAGTACGAAGGGGCAGCGCGGAGTGTCGTGGCCTTCGCGGCTGACTGGCGCAAACGTAATCCGACGGCGGACATGCCGACGGGCAAACAGTCGTTTGAAAATCATTTCACAAAATTCGTGTCGAACGCTACCAGCGCCGCGACCGAACAGAAGGGAGCCGATTATGGTAGCTCAACCCAAGCAGCCGAACCTGACCGATACAGCAAAAACAGTGCAGTTTTCAAGCTCCCGTCCAAAAAGTGATGAGCCGTGCCAGTGGTGTGCCGACCAGAAATCGGTCGCGGTCTTTGTGCTGGATGATCGGCGCGAAGTCGTACCTGTCAGCGGTCATGAGGCGTTTAGTCCGTTCGATCCGCGCGGACAGTGGATGAAAGCGCAGGGCGTGCTCGGCATGGATGAATTCCAGCATCAGCATCCGGAAGCCGAATGTCTCGGTATCCAGACCTGCCGCTGCATCAGTGATGCCCGGATGCGCGACCTGTTGAAGGGTAGCCAAGTGCCACCGCGCATCGCCCGCTACTCGATGGCGGACTTTCATAGCCTGCCCGACGATATGAAGGCTGGCAAGGAAGTCGCGATTGCAATAGCTCAACAGCTTTGTGAAGCCGATGAAGTACCCAACGACGAAACAGGGGAGGTCAAATTCGGCGCGGTGTTTTCTGGCAAGGCGGGACTGGGGAAAACGGTGCTGGCTGCCCAGCCGGTGATCGAGCGGGTAAAGCGTGGCGAGGCGGCGATCTGGATACGCTGGAGCGACATGATCACCTCCGTGCAAAGTCTGTACGGCAAATCGCAGACCGCCGATTACAGCGGGCCGACGCCGGATGATGCGATCTCCAAGTTGCAACGTGCGCCGTTCCTGTGTATTGACGAATTGTTCGTGGTGCGTGATGACCAGAATCAAAACGAACAAGTGCCGCCGATCTCGCCCGATCAACTCAGGATCACGATGAACATCATCGACTACCGCTACAACTACTACCTGCCGACGGTGATCCCCACGAACCTGACTGAGCGCCAGATTGCGCAGTGCAGCAGTACGCCGCTGCTCCAGCGCCTTCAGGAAATGTTCTGGTGGGTGCAGATGGATGGTGAGCCGCTTCGCTTCTGGCGACGGGCATAACGGGGCAATAGAAAGGAACTAGGCCATGAAAACAATTCTGTTCGTGAATGAGAAGGGTGGCGTCGGCAAAACGTTGACATCTTCTAATGTCGCCGCGTGGCTGGCGTTGAACGGCGCGCGCGTCGTGCTGTTCGATGCCGACGGGCAGGCGAACGCCACCACGGGACTTGGCATCCCTGAGTATCCGGGTGTGGTCAACATCTTACTGCGTGATGTGCCTTGGGAAGATGAACTGAGGCGCGTTAGGCCGGAAGTGGTCAGCCGCAAGTCTTTCAGTGGCGAACTGTGGGTGCTGCCCTCCAACGTCGAATCCCGTGATCTTGGCGCGCGCTTGCCGGAGCATGAGATTGTGCTGAATCGCTTGCAGGAATTGAGCGCGTGGGCGGATTACGTCATCATCGATACCGCGCCTTCAGCGGGGTTATTCCATATCGCGCTGATGCTGGCTTCCGACGCCGTGGTATTTCCCACCATCTGTGACGGCGACTCGATCATCGGCGTGCGCAAGGCGTTCAGCCGCTTGAAGAGCAGCACAGTCCTGCGGGCGGCGCTGGCTGTACCATTCCCGCCGATCATCGCTAAGGCGATCATCCCCACCCGCTACGAGGGTAATACAGGCTTGCACGCCGGACAGCTCGAAGCCCTACAGACGGAATTCGGGGGTAAGGTGCATATCGCGACGCCGCTGGATAAGCGCATTACGTGGAGCGAAGCCAAGCAAGAAAGCCTTTCACTGTTCGCCTATGCGCCCCGCTCGGAGGCTGCCACGCAGCTTAGTAAGGTGGCGGAATATGTCGCAGGGTAAAGCGTCACGGTTTGCAGCGCCCGCACAGCAAACGGTCGAAGCCGATGCTTTGGTGTATGGCGATAGCAAGCCGATCATCCTTGATCCCAATCGTCACCTGCGCGCTAGGTCGATCTCCCTCACGGAGATCTTGCCCGACCCTGCCCAACCCCGGCGCGCGGTGCCATCCGCTGCCCGCGCCGCATGGGATGGGCGATCCAACGCCGAGAGTATCAGCGCGATGCTAGGCGTATGGGTCGGGTTGGCGGAGACCGAGCTGCAAGCTCCGCTGCAAATCTACATCGCTGCCGAACCGCCAGAGGAATACAAGCGCCCGGAGATCGAGGAGGCGAATGCGCCGATCTCGTTCAAGTTATTCAAATTGGTGGATCTCGCCAACGACATCTTCGCGAACGGCTTGCACGATCCGATCAGCATCAACGCGGTCGAGGGTGGCTATCGCACCGAATACGGCGAACGGCGCTGGCTGGCGCACTGGTGGTTGTATCTGGCGACGAGCGACGAGAAGTGGACGAAAATCAATGCCTTTGTCCGCGATGAGTTCGACGTATGGCGGCAGGCTTCCGAAAACGGCGCGCGGGATCAGCTCAATGCGATTTCGCTGGCTCGTCAGTTCGCACGGTTGCTGATGGACATCTACCAGAAGGAGACCACATTCAGATCGTTTGCAGAGATGGTGTCGGCTTGCGAGTGTGATCGCGCCTACTATGCGCAGGTTGCCGACGGCGAACAGTTCCGTGTTCCACGCGGTTGGGGTGAGAAGATCGTCGCCGCGATGGGGCTGTCACACACAACCCAGCTACGCCAATATCGCGCCCTGCTACGGTTACCTGATGATATTTGGGTAAAGGGCGATGACCAGAGCTGGGGCGAACATGCTCTGCGTTCATATACCGTAACCACGGTTACGGTATCGTCCCAAAAGAAGCCGCGCGAACTCACACCGGATGAGAAGGGGCTGAAGGATGATACGTTGACGATGCTGCTGGCGCTTCGGCGCGGCGAGGGCAAGGTGAATGAGGCCATCGTCGAGCGGATCGAGAAATTTTGCAGGCGGCTTCGCGAGACGGGTAAGGTCGTCAAGATCGAGGCGAGACGCTGATGCCTGCAAAGAATTCTTTCCCGACGATCACGGATCAGTTCTGCGGCGCGGGAGGTTCATCGCTCGGCGCATCGATGACCGGCGCGGAGATCAAGCTGGCGCTCAATCACTGGAAGTTGGCGGTAGAGACGCACAACACGAACTTTCCGAAAACGCTGCACGACTGCACCGATATTTCGGCAGTCGATCCGCGCCGTTATCCATCGACCGACATCCTGATCACGTCGCCTGAATGCACCAACCATTCCGTGGCGAAAGGCGTCAAGCGCAAGAACATGGCCTACGCAACCGACATCTTCGGCAATCAGATCATCGATCCCGCCGAGGAGCGGAGCCGCGCCACCATGTGGGACGTGCCACGCTTTGCCGAGTACCATGATTACAACCTAATCATCGTGGAGAATGTGGTAGACGCGCGCAACTGGCGGCTGTTCGACGCGTGGCTGCATGCCATGCACGCGCTTGACTACGATCACGAATGTGTGTACTTCAATTCGATGTTCGCGCATCCCACGCCCCAAAGCCGTGATCGGATGTACGTCATCTTCTGGAAGCGCGGTAACAAGCGTCCGAATCTCCGCTTCGAGCCACGTGCCTACTGTGAGCACTGCCAGCGCGATGTGGATAGCTTCCAGAGTTGGAAGAAGCCGAGCAAAACCTATGGCAAGTATGGGCCGCGCAACCAGTATGAGTACCGCTGCCCACAGTGCCGACAAGTGGTGACGCCATACTACTACTGTGCTGCCAACGCCATCGATTGGTCGATCCCCGGTGAGCGGATCGGTGATCGCAAGAAGCCGTTGAAGCCGAGGACGATTGAACGCATCGAGTACGGCTTGAAGAAGTTCGGCGCACAGGCGATGACTGTCCAAACCGATTTCGCGCATTCCACCTCGCCGCGCACACGGGCGGTATCCGAGGTTATGCCCACCCAGACCGGACGGCAGGTGCTGGCGCTGCTGCTCCCGTTTCTCACGTCAACCAACTACTTCAGCGAGCGGAGTGTGCCCGTTGATGAAGCAATGCCTACACAAACCACATCAGGCAAGCTCGGCGTCACGATTCCACCGATGATCTTCTCCAGCAACGCGGGCGGTAAGGGCGATCATCCTGTTCGCGATGTCTCACAGCCGTTGCCCACGCAGGTGGCATCCGGGCAACCGTGGATGGTGTCGCCATTCCTGATCGCCAATGATCGCCGCACGCGGGCTACCGATGTGATCGAGCCACTGCCGTTTGCGTCGGCAGATCGGGAGCCGAAGCTGATCATCCCGCCGTTCATTCTGACGCATGGCAGGGACTTCTCAACTAAGCTGCCTTCAGATGCGTTATCTACCATCGTTGGTGCTGGAAACCACCACTTTGTTGTGTCTCCGGTGCCGTTCATCGTTGAGATGTACAACACCAGCTTCGCACGGGAAATCATCGAGGCGCTAGGCACGATGACGACTGTCGGACATCACGGCCTTGCCCAGCCGGGTGAGACGCCAGCGGTCGATGACTGTTACTTTCGGATGCTGCGACCGGAAGAGATCGGACGCGGGATGGCCTTCCCTGATACCTACGTTGTGCGCGGTAATCAACGCGACCGCATCCGGCAGTATGGAAACGCAGTGACGCCGCCCGTGATGCAAATGCTGGTCGAGCGCTGTGTCGAGGCGTTGGGGTGATGATATGACACGCCAAGCCGTCGCGACCATTGCCCAGCCTGACCTACCGACCATCGATCTCTACTTCTGTGCAGCGGATAACCGCCGCCAAGCTCAGATTGCCATCGATGCGGGCATTCGTTACGGCGCGCAACTGCCGGGGCGCGTACATCAACCCATTGAATTCGCAGATCAGAACTGGCGTCGTCCCCGTCGCGCAGAGTACATCGAAGCGCTTCGCACGCATAAACCACAGCTCTGTACAGTACTTGACTGGGAGCGTGAGGAACAACTCAGTGAAGTGCTCGGTTGGGCTGAAGATGCTGCCGCCATCGTTGACACGGTGATCATCATTCCGAAAGTATGGAACGGCATCCGTATGATCCCGACTGCCATCGGTGGCAAGTCGATCCGCTTGGGTATTCCCTGTGGGCCACACCAACATACTGCGCCGCCGTTCTTCGAGTTCGGACGCCGCCCAGTACACGTACTGGGTGGACAGCCGCATCGTCAGATGGCAATTGCGCACTATTTGAACGTCGTCAGCGTGGATTGCAGCGTTACGGCATACATGGCCCGCGAGAAGTGCGCGTTCTGGACATACAAGCGCGAACGCGGGGCGAAGTCGCGTTGGTGGGCACAACTTCAAGAGGTCGGACTTGGAGACTATGGCAAAGATGCAATGTATGAAGCGCTAACTCGGAGCTGTGCCAACGTAGTGTGCGGCTGGCAGTTGTTCCTCGCTGGAACTCTGCAACCTTTGAAAATACGCGGGAGGTATCGCTGAATAAGCAAGGCAGGCTCATCAATGGCAAGGCAGCAGGTGGGATCGAGTGGAGCGTGCCATGGAACGCCATCTACTACAGGAGAAATAGCGTATGAATACAGAACCCAAAGTTAAGGTCATTCGCTGCCCGATGTGCCAAAAGCAATTCAATGAGCTTCATGAGGTAACCAGCAATTCGACTGAGCCGTTTACCTGCGTCGAGGCGATTACTGGACTTGAAGCATTGTCCGCTATTTGGGTGCCCAAAGAGATCGTATGCCATGATGGGCGCTATACCCACTTTCGCTTCACCGAATCGGGCGAGGAACGCCTAGTGAAAATCAACCAATTCAATCAGGAGGCGCTCGCTAAGTCGCACCAATATCACGATGAACATCCACAGCTGTGCAACGAAGAGGGCTGCTCGGAGCTTGGCATACCGTGCTATCTCAATTGGCTGCATCCTGAGCCGGACGATTGGTACTGCACCAAGCACGCCCACGATCAAGGGTATTGTCCAGGCTGCGGCCTATTCCATGCGGGAATCGAGTCGTTCGACTTTAGCAAGAGTGGCTACTGCGCGAATTGCGAAGATCAATTCTCCGAGGCCGATGATTTCGACGATGACGACTACTAGCCGTAGCCACGGAAAGCGATGAACTAGATGATCACCATTGATACCCTGAATGAAGTGCAGATCGATCCCAACAAGGCGCGCAGCCGCCACGTCAGCATCCTCGGCATGACGGGCGCTGGCAAAACCAACGGGATCTTCGTCTGGATCGAGCAAGAGTTGGCGGCGGGCAGCTTGGCGACGGTAATCGACTCGGAAGGGGATTTCTATCCCCTGAAGGTCTGCGGACTGCTGATCGTCGGCAAAGGGCGCAAAGGTAACGCGGTCGATGTGGAAGTGGCGGTCGAGGACGCTGCCCATATGGCGGAACTGATTGCGGCGCGCCGTCTATCCGTGATCATCGACCTCAGTGGATATGACATCAAGAAGCGCAATGCCTTCGTCATGGCCTATCTCGGTCGGCTGTGGGAACTGTATCAAGATGACGATCTGCCGCCGATGCGCGTCGTCATCGATGAGATTCAGTTGTACGCGCCGCAAGGGCCGCAGACGGAAGCCAAGGAACTTATCCAAGATATTGCCTCGCGTGGTCGCAAACGCTATTTCGTGCTGGCGGTCGCCACCCAACGCCCCCAAAGCGTCGATAAGCTGATCCTCGATGCGTGTGCGATCCGCGTCTTCCTGAAAGTCGAGCTGGGCAAAACACTGGATGCCGTACGTGGTCTACTGCCGGGGCATATGCAGAAGCAGGCCGAGGGTATCTTGCCAACATTCGCGCCGGGGGAAGCCGTGCTTAAGGTAGATGCCGAGTCATATCACGTCCAGATACGGCAGAGCGGCATCTTCGAGACATCGCACGATCCGCTGGCGGTTGGCATCGCCGCGATCCCGAACGAGGGAATGATTGCGGAACTTGTCGTGGCGCTGGCTTCCTCTGCCGCAAAGCCCAATGCAGCCGCGACAGATCCCACGACGGATCTCGCTGCGACAGTGCTTCTGCGCGAGGAGAATCAGCGACTACGATCACTCATCACACAGTTGGAAGCCGACAACCGCGACTTGCTCAATGAACGCGGTGATCTGTTTAAGCGGATCACCGCACTGGAAAAGCAGGTCACCAATCCGCCGATGCTTCGTATGGAAGCGGATGGCAATGGAAAGGTGAAGACTGTTACCGTCGCATCTGATCAGCCACACCTATCCGATCTGGCGGTGCAGCGCCGCATCTCCGCCCAGCAAAGGATATGGGAACAACTGCTAGGCAGCGTCCACCGGATGTCCCCTGCTTCGCGCCGGATGTTCAAGGAACTGGTCATCCAAGATCGCGAACTAACCGCCAAGCAACTTGCTATCCTGTCCGACCTGAGCGAAGCCACGATCCGTACTTCGCGCAATTACATGCCGCTGGTGACGCTTGGCTTGATCATTCATACGGGTGGCGGTCATCTCCAACCGAAGGTACGGCAGTTCTTACAACAGAACTGCGCCAACCTCGATCACGACAAGCTAATCGATCAGCTCATTAAGGCGATCTGATCGATGGATAAGTACTATGCCACTTTCTCGCTGCCGACGATACGCGAAGGTTCGTTCACGGTGTGGACGAACCTCGACGGCCTGCGGCGTGAGCTTACCTTCATTCCTAGCTTGTGCTGGTGGGAAGAAGGTGGTCAGCGCGACGGCGAGAACTTTTGCATGATCGTGACGTTGGAAGCGCGCTGCCACTACGAGACCGTTCTGCGCATCATCAAAGACTGTGTGACGGTAGAGAACATGTTGGAACTGGAAATTTTGGAGGGCTTGGAGGATTTATGAAACCACCAGCGACCCTAACCTTTGATCAATTGCTTTGTCTTGAGCGGGAATACTCACTCAAGGTGGGCAAGGATACTCCGTACGCGGCGGAAGTGTGGATCGGACAGCAATGCATTGATGAGCGCGGCACCTCCACGCTGATTCTCGTGGCGCTGTTCGATCAGGACGAATTCAATCTAGCAAATGGAAACCACCTGATCGCGCTGGTGACGATCAATCCGAAGCACGATGCACCGTTCGACGTAGAGACGAAGCTAAAGCACCGTGCCGAGCGATGGCATGAGGAATTCGTGGAGATGCTGCAAGGCGTACAGGTATCGCATTCCGCCTGATGAGTATCGATATGGGAACGAATATAGGCAAGGTGCTTTTCTGTCACCTTCACCGATGTCCCTCACAACCGCGTGCGTTACAGGCGCAAATGGACGAAAGGGCTGACTAATGGAAAAACAACTCCGTCTTTTGAACGTTCGCTATGGTCTTGCCACCAACAGCAGTAGCAGCCACAGCTTAATCTTTCTTCGCCCCGGCGAGCAACTTGGCGATAAGGATATTTGGGGCGATGGCTATGGCTGGAATCATTTTCTGCTGGCTTCCAAAGAGGAAAAGCTAAAATATCTGGCGGCACAGGTCTATCAGGCATTTGAAGAGTTGCACCCAGATCTGCGTGTTGCCGTTGTGCGGGCTATTCTTGATGATGCATCCCTCGAAGTCGATCCAAACAACTACATTGATCATCAATCTACATGGTCATTCCCACGCGCGTTTGGGAAGAAATATGTCGATGCCGACTTCATTCGCGAGGTGATAGCGTCTGTACGGCGCAACGGAGTAGTTATTGCCGGCGGAAACGACGACGAAGCACCTACGTGGAAGAAGAAGTACGACAATCGCTGGTATCCACGTATGCTTACCGAAACCGCCAATAACCAGATTGTTTGCCGAAATGACGGCAATGGTCAATGGGTTGTCTTCAACAAAGATAATGGCAACAAACTACGGTTTTCAGTAGTCGAGATGCTCTCCAACGACCATAAAAATGATGGCTGGATAAGTAGTGGAGATGCATCCAATCATCACTCCCCAGCGCCAGAACTGGTCGATCTGAAGATCACTGACTATTGTCCATATGATTGCCCGTTCTGCTATCAAACTAGCACGCGAAGCGGCGTACACGGGGAATCACGCAACATCTATGCGATTATCTCTGCCTTGGCTGAGATGAAAGTGTTTGAGATCGCATTTGGGGGTGGTGAGCCAACCCTGCATCCGAAGTTTGGCGAATTTCTCCAATATGCTTATCGGCAGGATATTGTCGCTAACTTCACGACGCGCAATTTGGCTTGGCTATCCGAAAAGGATAATCACTATCTCGACTATGCAGGCGCTTTTGCCTATAGTGTTGATGAGCCGAGTGGTGTTGAGGCATTGGTTCAAGCTCTAGATAAGCGCGACATTTCGCACCACCGAGCAAATGTACATGTGGTTATGGGTGCTCAACCCATCGAAACGTTTCGTAACATTCTTGCCAAGGCAAGAGAGTTTACACTCCGCGTGACCTTACTTGGCTACAAAATGGCAGGCCGTGGCGGGGAATTTACGCCGTTCGACTATTCCACATGGCTCGAAACAGCGACAGACCTGCAAAAATCTGATCAGTGCCCCACCTTGAGTATTGATACGCTCCTTGCCAAAGAGTACGAGGCTCGGATTTCGCAGGTGCTACCGGATTGGATGTATCACACCGTTGACGGTCGCCACTCAGCCTACATTGATGCTATCTCAATGAAGATTGCGCCTGATTCATACAGTGGAGAAGCAGGTCAGGGTCTTGGGGAATCTCGTGATTATTCAGGGTCAATACGTAAGGCGTTCAGTGAATGGCAGACGGGGCTTAAACGATGACCGTCTACGTGGATGACATCCACAAGTATGACAGCGGCCCGTGGTGCCACATGTGGTGTGACGGCGAAATCAACGAGCTGCACCGCATGGCTGCCGCCATTGGCCTGAAGCGCGATTGGTTCCAGCAGAAAGATCCGCGCTTCCTGCACTACGATCTGCGCCCGACTAAACGCGAGGCGGCGCTCCGGACAGGGGCGAAGTACATGCCGCTTCGTCAGTGGATTGCAAGCGGATTACCGAAACGGATGCAGAACAGTCGCGAGATCCAGTGTCCCAACTGCACAGCGACCGCAAAGCTGATCAAAGTTGTGCGCGACGGCTCTGTATTCCGATGTTCGACCTGCCAAGTGATCACGGTGAAGAAGAGTGATCAGCCGTATACGGATTGAATCCTCCGTGTTGAGGTGAGTTAGTTGCGCGATTGTATCAGCCGCCGCCCTGACGACTGATACAATGTCGAAAGAAGTATCTTGCGTTGAATCAGGGCGCGCTATGGCTAGATATTCCCCCGAACAAAAGGCACTGGCAGTGCAAACCATTCGTCGTTTTGGCGGAATGACTGTCGAAGCCATCAACCAGATCCGTCAGATGTTGGGCGGAGACATCTCCACGTCTACATTACACCAATGGCTCAAGATTTACGGGCATCTTAAACCTGATACCGAAACAATCGAAATGGCAAAACGAAACGCCGAAACGAAACCGAAAAACGCGCCGCAGCGGACGACAATATCTATCAATGACGAAATAAAGGAAGGGATGGCACAGGCAGAGATTGCTCTCGACCAAATCTTTGAACAAATCGTTCGTGTATATGCCGATCACGCTCTTGAGGAAGGAGTTATCAAAGAAGCGAAGGCCCGTGATTCTGTTGTCATCGCGGCGACTGCGCTGGATAAGATGCGATTGCTGCGTGGATTACCCACCGAAATTGTGTCGGTTGTCCCCGATCTGATCCTGATCAGTGAGGCATTGCACCAACAAGGGAAAACACTGGGCGACGTGATCTCGGTTATGAAGCATAAACTCATAGGCGGGGGTTCGTCGTTGCTGCAATGATGACAGTAAGCGATCTGGTAGCGAGTACCTTCGAAGAATCTGGTGTAGCCGTCGCGCCATCACGCGCCAGTGAAGCCTACGCTGCTTGGCTGAAGCGAGCGCGCCCTAAGCAAATCCGCCCTCATGCGAATCATCCAGATCCAAATATGCGGCGAGATGATTGGCTGATTTGGTATTTGGATGGTGGTCGTGGCAGTGGTAAGACTGCGGCTGGAGCAGCAGAGACTGTGCGTCAGTCTGAAGATTCGCCGTTCATTGCCATTATCGCAACCACATTTGCCGATGGGCGCGATGTATGTGTCGAAGGCGAGAGTGGTATCAAGGCTTTGCTTGGCGCTGACCTTGATTGGAATCGGTCTATTGGCGAGATGACGTTTCCGAGCGGCGCAAAAGGCAAAATATTCAGCGCCGAGAGGCCAGACAGTTTGAGAGGCCCCAATAATTATTTCGCATGGGCCGATGAACTATGCAAGTGGCGCTATCAGAGAGAAACGTGGGCACAGTTGATGTTCACGTTGCGCAAGGGAAGATCGCAGTGCTGCATCACCACGACGCCACGTCCATCGCCACTAACGAAGGAACTGAAGGAGCGCGACCGCACTGTACTCGTCAAAAGCAAGACCTATGACAATATTGCCAACCTTAGCGAAGCGTACATCAACAACAATATTAAGCCTTACGAAGGCACGACGCTCGGTCGGCAGGAACTGAACGCCGAGGATATAGACGAAGTAAAGGGTGCGCTGTGGCAAAGAGTATTGATTGATGCAAATCGCCGCCCGATGCCAATTCCTCATCAGATCAAGCGACTCGTCGTCTCTATCGATCCCGCCACTACCGCCACCGATGACAGTGACGAGACGGGCATTATTGCCGCTGCGCTCGGTATCGATGATCACGGCTACATCCTAGAGGACAAATCGTTGCGCGGGACGCCGTTACAGTGGGCGACAGAGGCGATCAACCTGTACCGTAAGCTGCGTGCTGATCGCATTGTGGCAGAGGCCAACAATGGCGGTCTGATGGTTTCCACGACATTACAGACGATTGACGGCAGTTTGCCGATCACGCTTGTCTATGCCAGCCGAGGCAAGGTTATTCGTGCTGAACCAGTCTCGGCATTGTATGAGCGTAATCTGGTGCATCATGTTGGCGCTTTGCCATTGCTTGAAGACCAGATGTGTACGTGGTTACCCGGTCTAAAGTCGCCCGACCGCATGGATGCGTTAGTCTGGGCGCTTACTGAGTTGATGCTACCGAAAGATAACCAAGGCGCGGAGGCATATTCGATGGGCTTCTCAGGACTATTTGGTGACAATCATGAGTAAACACCGCCGATCCGTCTCGCATCGATCAAAGCGGCACGTGCAAGAGATCATTGGACGCAGTGCCATCAACATCGCACCTGCCGCACTCGGCTTGTACGGCTCGACGGTGGATACCACTTCACCCGACTTCGCCTTCTGGGATGGCGTCGCGAAAGGCACCAATCCCGATTATATGCTGGGCGCGCTGTTTGCCGAGCCGATGTGCAACATCCTCAGTTCGTGGACATTTGGCGACAAGCTGACCGCCAGTGTCGAGGGCGATCCAAACGATCCGAATGTGCAGTACACCAACGCACAGCTCGATAAATTCCTGACCGACAATTTTTCCACCCTGATTGCCACCGACGAATCCTCCCTCGGCTTGGGGGATGATTACCTAGTTGTCAACGCCGATGGGTCGCTGACGCCCGTCCCGCCGCATGAAGTCGAAGTTTTGACCACGCCCGTCGGTTCGCTCAACGTCACTGGCTACAAGATCACCTCGAAGCTGCCCACCCAAACGATTGTGGACGAATACACGCTGAAGGGGCGCACCCGCACAGTGACGACGGGCGAAGGAGCGGGCAGCGGCGCGCCGGTATTTTATCCCAACCTCATCGGCACCCTGCCAATGGTGCAATTCTCGACCAAGAAAGGCCGTAACGAATTGCATGGGCGGCCATACTTTGCGCGCCTGCGCCGGCTATTTTCTCGGTACGACAAGGTGCTCAACAAGGCGGCGGATGGCGTGGAACTGCTCGGCAACCCCAAGCCTGCCGTGCAGGGCGTGGAAGATCCAAAAGCCACGCTGGCGGCGATGGCGACAGGCAAAACTGAGGTGCTCGATCCAGCAACCGGGAAGATGGTCGAGCGCTACAATGTAGATTTCTCCAAGCTACCCATGATCGTCGTCGGTAAGGGCGGGCGCTTCGAATTCGTCGCGCCGACCACGGGCTTCACCGCCGACGCCGAGAAGATGCTCGGCATTATGTTCCTGCTGATGCTTCAATACTCCGGCATCCCGGAATGGGTGTGGGGTGGCGCGATTGCCAGCTCGAATGCTAGCGTGGACGCCCAGCTTCCCGCTTTTGTGTGGTTGATCAAGGGGCTACGGATGAAGCGAGAGAAACAGATCGTCGATCTGCTCTCCATCTGGATGCTGTATCGTGCTCTGTATGATCCGCGTATCGTCCTCAGCCGTCCGCGCCTCGGCTGGCAGCCGGTGGTTGCCGACGATAAGAAGCTGCTGCTCGATTATCTGAAATTCGTCACCGATCGCGGCCTGATCACCGACAAGACCGCCCTCGCCAAGACCGATCTCGTCGAAGATCCAGCTAAGGAAGTGGAAGCGGCCCGCGAGGAGCAGGCCGCCAACACCCCGCCGGACGATCAGGTTGACAATGCGATCAACGATTTTCTGAGTACAGCATGATTACCCACCCTGTTAACGAACGCGCCCCGGCGCAGATCGGCGGCGCTCGCACGCTGATGCTGGCGCAGGCTTCCGCGCGCCGTGCCTTTACCGAGATGTATCGCCAGCTTGCCGGAGAGATCGGCGGGCTGGCGCTGGCGTTCGCGCTGTCGCCCGACGCCCCGATCCCTGCCGCGCGGTCACAGCAATTTGTGGCTGCCGCTGGACAAGTGGCGACGCGCTACTTTGTCGGCTCCGATGGGCGCAGTCCATTTGGCACGGACGGCGTAACCCCGCTGGCGAACTACCCTCGTATCCTGAATGAAGCGCTTTACACGGCAACCAAACTGCCCGTCGTCGCGCAGGCCAAGTGGTTAAAGCGGCATCTACCAGAAGATATTTTCGCGTGGATGGCAGGTGCCAAGCGAAAGAGTCTGCAAGAGTCGCGGGTTGCCGAAGACCTGAACGACGAGATCCGCAAATTCTACGAAAAGTATCGCTTCTGGTACGTCTTCCATCCAAACCCGCTGGCGCAGCATGAGCACTCTCACCGTTGGGTCGATCCGAACGGCTACACTCTATCAGATCGCATCTGGCGCGCAGGCACCGCGACCCGCACCAAGCTCGATGCCATGCTCACCGATGCCATTCGCAATGGTGCCAGTGCGTCCGATCTCGCCAAGATGGTCGAAGCGTACCTTGTGCCCGGTCGGCTTGGCAAGCGGACGAACCGCCCGTATGGTCGCGACGCCAGCTATGACGGGATGCGGCTGGCCCGGACGGAGATCAGTCGTGCCCATAACTATGCCAGCTACGCCGCCAGTGCCGTGAACCCGTATGTGCGGGGAATTGATTTCAAACTATCCATTTCGCACCCACGCATGGATATTTGTGATGATAAAGCGACCATCGGCATGACGGGCGAACGGCTGAAAGATCCCTATCCTGTTAATGCAGCAGTTCTTGCTCCGATCCATCCCCATTGCTTGTGTGTCAATATGCCTGCCCTGATCGACGACACCGCCGAAATCACGGCGCAACTTCGCGAAGCCATCCAAGAATCGCGGCGACTAAATCTCGAACCACATATGAACGCTGCTGATGCCGATGCTTTCACGCGGATGTTGTTTGGCCTGTATCTCAACTTTTAGTCAGTCCATCCAGTTTGACGATCAAACCAGTTTGATCTTGCCCCAGCTCGCGCTTCCCAAGACGCGCAACTAGGCCGCCTCATCACGATTACTATGCAAAGCAAACGCTGATGCGTGGCATCAGCTTTGTCTTTGCGTAGTGAGGTCGTATGGAACTGCTGCACACGCTGATTGGTGAGTTCAGGGGAAAAAGGCACCCTGACATTCCGTTGCCGTTTGACCGTTCGGAGTTACCCGAAGACGCCTTTTTTTCGGTGCTGCCAATCGGTAAGGTCGGCGCGGAATCGCGTAACAAGCGGACGTACAGCCGCAAGGCCATCGAATCAATTGTCGAGCATGTCAACCACGATCATCCTTATGGCTGGTGGGGTCATCCTGAACATGAGGCACGTGTGGTTGCGGCTCCAGCTATCCAATGGCTGGGTGCGGTGCTCGATGACGACGGCGTTGCGTGGGGGAAGTGCGTGGCACTGAACTCCGAGGCTCGCGAACTGCTGCGCATGGCAACGTTGACGCGAAGTCAAATCGGCACCTCTGTCTACGGCGTGGCCGAGATGGACGGTGAAATCGTCGTTGATATTGAACTCATGTATATCGACTTGCTCACCTTGGGTGAGTGGGTCGGTGTACCTATCACTTCAACGGTGCCGATCCTCACCGCCGAATCTAACCAACAAGGTGAGACCAATATGCCAGATGCAACCGAACTCGCCATCCAAGTGGCGACGATCACACAGGAGCGTGATACGGCGAAACAAGCCCTCGCCGCCGCGCAGCAAACCATTGCCGAGATGGAGGCGCTCCGTCCGGCAGCCGAACAGGTCGAGGCGATCCGCAAGGCGATCACCGAGAGCGCCGATGTCTACACACGGCTAGAGATCAACATCAGCGGCTACGGCTCTGATTTGAAGCAGGTCGTGATGGACACCATCGAAAAGCTCAAGGGGTTGCTGGATAACCAGCTCACGACCGAAATCGACAAAGCGGTCGATGCGCAAGTAAACGTAATCGAACTGCGCCCTGTCGTGCGCGAGATGCTCAAGGACGTGAAGAAGACCGCTGATATTCAGCCTCGCATCGTAACCGTGCTTGCCATGCCTCACATTCAGGCCATCGCTGCCAAGCTGGTCGCGCAGGAGGCTGGCCCGTCGGCAGTCGGGAGCGGCGCGACGCCCGTCTCGACCAATCAGCAAGTGATCGAGGATGCGGTCGCCAAAGCGCGTGAGAATGCCAAGAAGATGGGCTTGCTCAGTACTCGTTAACAATTTCCGGCGATCCGTCGCCGTGATGGAGAGTCCGCATGTCAGATTTAACCTATGATGCCAAGAAAATTCGCCCTCTGCATCAGGCAACGACCATGCCGCCCAAGCTTGCGGCGGCGACAGGTGGGCTGGGCGATGTCGTGACGATTAATACCAGCGACAAAGCCACCAAGAGTGCTAACGACTCTGGCAAGGGGCTGGGACTAGTTGTCTCGGCGGAACACGTTGCCCCCGACGGCACATTTGCCGCCAACAAAGAAGTCGTGATCTGCGTCTTTGGGCCAGTCACTGGCTTTAGCGGCTTGACGCCGGGCAAACTCGTCTACCTTTCAGCCACGGCGGGACGCCTCGCAACGACTGGTACTGTACCGTTCGGCTATGCATGGGACGCTAACACCGTATTCGTGATGCCCGGTGTCGCGGATTCAGCGTCGTAACCTCACCCTTCAAGGAGGATAGAGTAAATGCCAACCTTAATCGCTGAAAGCATTATGGGGCCGAACGCGGCTGTGCAGCTCGCTCTGCCCACCGGGGTTGACGGTGCCAGTGTGCTTCAATTCCAACTGCGCAGTGGGCAGACTGCCGCGCAGATGATTGCCCGGCTCGCGGCGGCTATCGGCATCGTCAATCAGGACGTTGCGGAAACATTCGCCGGTATGTACTCGATGACCGACGCCCCCTACGCAAACTATGTAGCCGGCACCGGCTCCCGTACCAAGACGCCCAAGAAGGCTGAATATAACCGTGGGCGTTCCGTGCGTGGTGATGAGGCGGGTGGTATGCTGCCACTCGACTTCTTCGAGGAGGCGCTGGAGTGGACTGAGCAGTGGCTTCGTGACGCCCGTCAGATGCAGATTGACTCAGACACGAATCTGATCGTCGAAAACTGGCGCGCACGCGTACTAGACGACTTTCTGACCCGCATCTTCAGCAACGCCGAGAATCAAATTACGTCCACGGGCTACGATGTGCCGTGGGCCATCAGTAGCGGTGTGAGTGTGCCCTACATTCCGCCGCAGAACAAAGCGGGTAATGATGAATTCACGGCTGCTCATACCCACTTCCACTTTGCGGACAGTCAAGTGACCTCCACCGCCGTCAAAGCCATGCTCAAGCTCTTAGTTGGCGAACTGCGGCATCACAGTCACAGCGGTCGACTGTCAGCGCTTGTTTCCGATGCTGACGTCGATGCTTACGTCGGCATGGGCAAGGAATTCGTGGAACTTCAGCCTCCGCAGTTTCAAGTAGTGGCCGGTAACAGCAACGCACCGGTCAATATCACATCGGGGGAAGTGCAGGGTATTCCGGGGGAACTGTTCGGCTACTACAAGGGGCCGAAAGGCGTCGTCGAACTACGTTACCACGACCGCATCCCAAGTGGATACCAATTTTTGACGAAGCCATATGGGTCGAACGACATCCGCAATGGCCTCGCCGTCCGCACGCATCCTGATTATGGCTTTGGCCTGCGTCTGGATCCCAAGGGCAACGGATCGCTCGTCAATCCCAAATTGGAATTCATCGTTGTCGAGGGCGGTCACGGCATCGGCATCAACAACCGTACCAATGGTGCGTGTGGTTTCATCGCCAGCGGCGCGACACAGTACGTGTCTCCGTCATTCAACTAATGTCTCTGACTGAATCGGGCAGATAACATCTATCTGCCCAGTTTCACAATATCCCCGGAGCGAACTCATGGCCGATCAGATACTTGAGCTTGTTGGTGACTTACGGCTAGGGCTGCACGACAATGGCGATGGCTCCTATGCGATCAAAGCCTACCTTGTCGGCGGTAGCGGCGGGGGAGCGGGCGGCGATGCGAGTGCCGCGAATCAAGAAACAGAGATTGGGCATTTGGCTGCCATCGAAACGGCGGTCGAATCTATCGACTCCAGTTCACCGGCACTCGGTCAAACCACCAAAGCGAATTCAGTGCCTGTAGCGATTGCCAGCGATCAGGATATTGCTACCAGCGCCAAACAAGACACTGGCAATACTTCGCTCAATACTATCGCCGGAAGATTGCCGACCACACTCGGTCAGACTACCAAAGCGGCCTCGCTCCCGGTGGCTGTTGCCTCAGATCAGGTGCTGAATGCGCAGACATACCTGCACAGCGGTACACGCATATGGGAGGACATGACTGGCCCAACCGATGGCAGCAACGGGGCTACTATCGGCGCAGTCGGGCTGTTTGTCACGAATAACGCAACCGCAGATCGACTTCGCAATAATCATGAGATGACGGTGCTGGCCTCCGCCGCCCGAACTGCTGCGACCAACAGCAGCGATCAGGTCAACTACAATGGACGGCACATCACTGTGACTATCGATGTCACAGCGGGCACTGGCTTCTCCATCACGCCGACCATCAAGTACAAGGATTCGTTATCGGGCAAGTACGTGACGCTGCTGGCAGGCGCTTCCATCGTCGCGACTGGCACCGTTACGTTACAAGTTGGCCCCGGTCTGCCTGACACTACTAACTTGAGCGCTAATAAGCCAGCGCCACGTATCTGGCGCTTAGAAATAGCGGTTGCCGACACTACCAGTGCGACTTACAGCGTATCTGTCAACTACACGAACTGATCCACGAAGCGAGGGATTATGGCGACAATCACGGGATCGATTGTTTCCGGCACGGCAAGGCAAGATGAGACGACTGCCTACGCGAGTATTGCTGTGACGTTGGAGTCCGAAACCATCGAGTTCAACTGCTCCACGCCCTTACGAGATGAAAACGGCGTTGCCAAGACAACCAAGACGATCAAGGCTGATCTCGTGGCAGACGCGCGCCGCCAGCTCGACGCGCAAGGCAGCGGTACGAAATCATTGACGGGGATCAGTGGCAGCGTGAGCCTATAGGGAAATGATGTGATCGTGTTTATTATGGCGGCAATCTTCGTGGCGACAGCGGGCAAAGATAGTAATAGCGGGGCATCCACCACGCCGTTTGCCACGATTAGCCACGCCATCAGGACAGCGCAAGATGAGGACACGATCACCGTCGCGGCTGGCACCTATACCGAGGGCTTGATTATCAACAAGCCACTAACCATTCAGGCCGCCGACGTACCATTTGCAATCATTCCGCCGCCGAGCCTTGAGCGTACTGAAGCCGTACTGATTCAGGGTACCCATGATGTGGTGATCGACGGCATCGACATCGATGCGACAAACCGCTATCGCGGGATCGCGATCAATACGACGCCACGCGTGACAATCCGAAATTTCGCAGTTCGCAACTGCGTCGGGAAGGTGGCGGGGCAGCGGGGACAGGGCGTGATCGTCTCCGCCGATAATGTGTCTGGGTTCGTCACCCTAGAAGACGGCCTGATCACGCACATCAGCTCCCTTGAGCAGGATTTGGATTACTCGCACGGTCTCTACGCCTCGTGCCGAGGGATGGTGGTGCGGCGGGTCACTTTTGACGACTGCGCCACCAACGGTGTCCATTTCTACGGAGCAGGCGCGGGTGATTGTATGGTAGATAGCTGCCGCTTCACGCGTTGCCGTATCGGCGTCGGGTTTTACACAGGCGACTGTCTCGCCTTTAACTGTGTGTTTCGCGCTGTCTACCTCGCACTGATGGCGCGCTACATTGTGCGTAGCGCGGCCTTCTACCATCATACGGTCATTGGATCGACGTTGGGGGCGGATGCGAAGGAGTATTCGCATGTCGATGGAAATGGCAACGTCGACACGGAGATCGAATTTGCGAACATTCTGTTTCATGAATGCGCGCAGGCAATCTCCGCCGTTAGCGCAGGTGGGCATATCGTGGCGCATCACAATCTTTACTCGGCCGTCATATTGGCGGATGAGGCGCGCGGCGGCGCGACCATTGAATTGAGTCATTTGACTGGTCTATTCAGTCCTGTCAAGGATGATGGGGCATATATGTTCCGTCCCCAGCGTGGTAATCCGGCCTTGGCGGCAGGCGTCCCAATTGACGGCCTCACTATTGACCACGCCCGTCGCGCCCGACCAGTGCAGCCAGCACTAGGGGCATATGAAGCATCTGTAAGACTGGCGTGGTGATGCGCGCGGTCGGTGCATATCAATAGCACTGACAAGTCGCGTCCCAGCGTCATGTATAAAAGGAAGGGATCCATGCGCAAGCTCATCATTTTCGTTCTACTCATTACCTTCGCGGCGCTTCTCTATCCCGCGCCAACGGCGTCTATCGCCTCGACATTCGAATGGACGTGCCCAACTGCACTGAATACATATAGCGCCAGCGTTTTTCTGCTCCACGAAAACGGGCGCAACTACCTGATCGACCCGCTTGAGCAAGGGTTTGCCGCGACCGCTGACAATGTCGACAATTTACAGTATGTCAAATCACCGCAGCGTTGGTTGGTAAACGGCCTTGAAGTTGCGCCTTCGTGGGACTTCGTCTATCGGATCGATTATATGGGGCCGGGACCGTGGGGTAACTTCCAACCGATGGGCGAGGCATGGATTGGCAAGCTGCGGGAATATAACGACGTGTACTTCACATTCGTCATGCCCGTCATGGTAAGCGGTGTTCATGATGTTTTGCGCAATGGCAAAACTGTCACCGAGTACATAGTCGAATACACTGACCATCCAAACTGCGGTTATGGCTCTGGTCGGCGCGCTTCCATTGATGCACTGCTGAAGCCTCGCCCATGATTCGCGCACTTAACTTTCTGCCTGTGGCGGGATGCAAGCCAGCCAACGGCTACGGCAAGCTGGAACTCGCGCTGTGGTCGGCGCTGGTCGAGCTGGGCGTGCGCATCCGTCCGCTGTGCCCGTTGCGTCCAGATGGTATCGCCGCGCTAGGTGAGCAGGCATGGCAAGGCCTGCGCTGTCTGCCGCCTATCGCGACCGATACGCTCGTCATCGGCAATCCAGCACTCGGCAACGATCCGATCTTCTTCGATTCGCGATTGTGGTTATACACCATGAGCGAAAGTACCCGCGTGAGTGATGAGTGGGTAGCCGACATCAATACACTCTATCAAGGCGTAATGGTGCCTGCGCCAGATCTGGTTCGCATCTATCGCGAGTCGGGCATCCGGGTGCCGGTGCATTATGTGCCGATGGGAGTGACGCCGCCGACTGCTGCGATGCGCCGCCAGCAGAGGGGAGATCGCTTCGTCTTCCTCACCTACTCACTGGGTGAAATGCGTAAGGGAGCCGAGCTGGCGGTGATGGCCTTCAAAGAGTTATTCGGCGGAGATCCCCGCTTCGAACTGCTGATCAAAACGCCCGCCGAACGTGCGCCGTGGCACCACGCTGTGCAAAACGAGCAGATCAGCATCGTGAACGGTTCACTGAGTGAACAGGCATGGGCTGAACTGCTGGCGGAGGCGGATTGCTTTGTATTCCCCAGTCGCGGCGAGGGCTTTGGACTGCCACCCCGCGAGGCGACTCTGGTCGGGACGCCCGCCATTGCTACTGAGTGGTTAGGGCTGTGGGACGTGAGCGAATGGGGGTATCCCATCGGTGTACAGGAGCTGCGCCCCGCTCCCTTCCTTGGCGACGCCAACCATCCCAACGCGCTGTGGGCCGAGCCGAACATGGACGATCTCCGCGCGTTGATGACCTTCGCGGTCGAGCATCATCGTGAGGCGCTTGATAAGGCGGACTGTGGACAGGCGTATCTGAGCACCTTCACATGGGAAGCTGCTGCTAAGGGAGTGCTGGATGTGATTTGCGGAGGGAATCATGCGTAATTTGTCCATCCTCATTCTGACGCGCAATCGGCTGGCGATGATTCGCCGCTTGCTATCCAGCGGCATGTTCTGGGACGGCCTTTCGTGGTGGCGCAATCTGAGCTTCGAGCACTATGCCGATGTGATTGTACTCAACCAGAACAGCACCGACGGCACCGCCGAGTACCTAAACGACCTGCACAGTCGTCCCTATGCCGACCCGCAGTGGGTGGAGCACGTGCCCATGAATTACAATGCCGGTTGTGCAGGTGGACGTAATGCACTCGTCAGTCGTCTCCACTTGCAGCGTCTCGACGACATCGTTGTTTTCCTTGACGATGACATCGTCCCAACTTCGGCGCAGTGGCTGGAGCGGCTCGTCGCGCCCATCCTCGCCGGGGAGGCCGACATCAGCGGCGTTGATTGTCGGCGCATTGATGTGCATGGCATGACGTATGTTGACGCCTCTGCGCCACATTATGTGAGCGGCGGCTGGATGGCGGTGCGTGCTGAGTTGTTCATGATCGGGCGCTATGGGCTGTACTTCGATGACCAGTTCAATCCAAACTATTATGAGGATGTGGACTGGTGTTTGCGCGCTACTGCGCTTGGGGCGCGACTGGTGTGCGTTGGAGAGATCGGCCTACTGCACACACCAGAGCCGACCATCGGGCAGAATCTTGCGGGTGACGCGTCGCGGGTGAAGTTCTTGAAGAAGTGGGCAGGTAAACTGGAAGGGATACAAACGTGAGCGATACACCGACGAGTGACCAGCTCTCCGATCTGCGTATCGACATTGGCGACACCGGGACGCCGCCGGGGCTGACCGATGCCGAGGTACAGCGCTTCTGGTACAGGGTGCGCGGTGCCGATGATGAAGTGACGCAACACGAGGCAACCTTGGCATTGATGGCGCGCGCCCTGATGAGCAAGGGAGCCAAGTTGCGCGATCACTCGACTGGCAACACCAGTGAGAGGATGTCGCAGGTCTATGATCACCTGAAGGACATCTACACCATGTACAAGCCCGCCCTCAATCGCGCGCTCGGCGCTAACGCGGACATCGCCATCGGCGTAGTTGGCGGCGTCGAAGATGGCGAAGTGCCGTTTGACGAAGGCGGCGGGTCGCAGCTCGGCTACTGGGCAGGCTCACCGCAGTATCCAGAAGGGACGGAGTTTGCATAAATGCCAAACCTTAACAACTGGATGAACAGCGAACTCGATCCCGGCGATCTCGATCCGATGTTTGACATCGCGTTTGCGATGGCCCGGCGTGGGCAGTCGGTGATTCTGACGCGCGCTGGCGTAGCCCAGAGTGCGCAGATCGTCGTCGTTGCGCCGATCCGCGCTTCCGGCAGTGAGCAACGTGGCGAGGGAGCACTAAGCGGTAAGCAGCAAATCGTGCTCATTGGCTACCGAAACTATACGGGGAAGACCGATTTCGACGTGCAGCGTGGTGATACGTTCGCGATTGGCACGACGCGGTTCAGAGTCACCTACATCGATGACACAATCCCGAATCGACGGGAAGCCACCGCCGAAGCCACTCAGTAACCTCCACAGACTCCAAGTTATCTCCTTGCCGCAACGGCCCTATCAGCAATGGTGGGGCCGTTGTGATTCTGATCAATAGGACTAAAGGGGATAGGCATACAATTGTTCGGAGCTTACGTCACAACTACACATTTGGCATTTTTGCCTACTGACAAATCGAAAATGCCAAAAGGTGGAGTAAGTCTCACGGATGATGATCAAACTGGATGGAGGGTCAAACTGATTTGATGATCAAACCAGTTTGACATTGCCTCACTTTGCTGCGCCGTGAGACGCGCAACTAACCCCGCTCATCACGATTACTATGCAGGCAGTAAATCTTTCGCGAAAGAGGATTTCATTATGCCTGAGAATTGGGGTGTATCTGGCGGGCCAACTTTCGGCCTCCGCATCGTCAAGTTTGGCCTGTGGACAGGTAACGGTTCGTATTCCAATCAGATTGTTGCCCCATCCGCGCAGTTGTTTGGTATCCGGTTGCGCACCTCTAAAGGTGAGCTGACAGGTAACGATGCCATTACGGCCCGTCATGCACGGGCCATTTCGGGTAGCGGCAATCTGCGTATCGGCTCGATCTCCCTCAGCGTCCTGAGCCTGATCACGGGCGGCGCAATTGAATCCGGTGGGAGCGCGCCGAACCGCCGCAAGCGGCTGCGCTTCACGGGTGGGCGCGACTTCCCTTATTTCGGGTTATGCGGTAAGGCGCACAGCGATAAAGGTGGCGATCTTCATCTGTTCGTGGCGAAAGCCAAAATTTCCGATGACTTCGACATCGCGCAGTTGGAGTATGAAAACTTCCCTACCCCCGAAATCCCCTTTGAGGCTATTCCCGACGACTCTCTGCAAGTAGACGGCGTCACCTCCGTGCAAACGATCACCCTCAGTGGATCACCGACAGGCGGCACCTTCACCCTGACCTTCCGTGGCGAGACCACGACCGGTATCGCTCACGACGCTAACGCAGCTGCGGTGCAGAGCGCACTTCAAGCGCTGTCAAGCATCGGCTCCGGCAATGCCACCGTCAGCGGCAGTGGCCCCTATGTGGTTACGTTTGCGGGTGACTTAGCGGAGCAGGCGGTGGAACTGCTGATTGCCAACGGCTCCTCATTGAGTGGCGGTTCTTCGCCTTCTGTTTCCGTGGTGATGACCACACCGGGTGAAGATCCGGAGAGCGTGGTGTTCGATGCCCTCGAACACGAAACTGCCGAGTCTGTGCTGCTGCCGCCGTACTTTGCTGCGTAATTGAGCTTGCGAACGTTCGTGTATTGAAGAAGGGATCAGCTTATGACGAATAACGGTACTGGGCCGAAGCAGGGTTTGAATGTCACTTCGGCGCGAGAATGGCGGAAACTGCGCAAGGAAGGCGTGCTTGTGTCGCTGCCGAGCGGCATGGTGGCACGGCTGCGTCCGGTAAGTCTGATGGATTTGCTGCGATCCGGCGGCATTCCTGAGACATTGGGGCCGATGGTGGCGGACTTACTGATCAACGGCGAGGTCACTGCGCCCCGCGAAGCATTGACTGCGGATTTGGTTGCGACTGCCGCCGACCTATACACGCGCGTATGCAAGGCTGCCTTTGTCGCTCCCGCTATTGTGGACAAGCCAACTGATGATGCTGACGAGATTGAGATGGAGGATGTGTCTCAATCGGACAGGGAGTTTGTGCTGGCATGGTGCAACACACCGACCACCGAACTGCGCGACTTTCGTCACGAGCAAGGGCAGCAAAACCCGCCTGTGGAACCTGTGGAACCAATCGCAAGCCTACGGGCAAAAGCCGAGTCAGCTACTTCAGATTCATGACGAATGGGCAGCTTACCAATTCGATGCGGCGGTGTTGTTCCTTGGTCGCTACGTCGAGAACCGCTTGAGCGAATTCGATAAGGACAGCAAGCCTAAGCACAAGCTAAAGGACTTGCTGGCAGATCGAGAAACACTGATGGACGCCTATGATGCCGTCGCGATGCTAAAGCAGATTCCCGGTGCCGTGCGGGTGCGCCGGGTGAAGCGGAAAGCTGGTGCGACCCAACAGACGGCGTCTGACGGTGCAACGCCGAGCGCGGAGGGGTAATCCCTCCGCGTTTGTGATCGAGGAGATTGTGAGTCTCGACTGGATAACTGGATCGCCCGAAGATGTCTTTTCCAATGGTTTGGCGCAATATGAGCGAACCGTGTATGACGCGCTGTACCAGTTAGCGTTGAGTTTCGCACCGAAAATCGAGACATGGATGAAGCAAAACGCCTCGTGGATCGACCGAACTGGTAACTTGAGGGCTTCGCTGTATGCCGCCGTCGAAGAATTGGTAAATGAGATCGCCATCATCATTGATTACGGACTTGACTACGGCGTCTATCTCGAATTCAAGAACGCGGGTCGCTATGCCATCATCGGCCCCGCACTCGATCACTGGTCGCCGTTGGTCTGGGAGGCCGTGAAGGCACTACTATCATGAGCTATGCAGCTGCAATCAAGACTCTGCTGGTTGCCGATGCCACGCTTGCGGCGGCATTGACAGGCGGCATTTATTCGTATCAAGACACCAAGAAACTTGGTATTAACCAAGTCACGACCCCTTTAGCGTTCACCGCTGGAATTCTGAAGCCCTGTGCGCTGATCAAGGATCGCGGCGAGACACCATTCGGTGGCATTGCCGATCCCAACGCGCAGTATGTCACCACGAGTCAGATCATCGAGATATGGCTGTATGACGATGGAGAAGCAGGATACGCGACTCTGCAAATGGCACGTGACCGTATCTATGCGCTGTTACAACACAATCGGGTGGCAGGCTCGTTCGAGATCCGTTTCGCCAACATCGTCGAAGGTGTACCAGCGCCAGAACTGGATAACCCCGCTGCGATCCGCGCCGATTATCAGGTAATCGGGCGCTTGAAGTCTACCTAGCCAACACGCGCAACTAACCCCACTCGTCACGATTATCATGCGGGCATAGCAAGGGGTCAGGTATGCCTATTTCCCTCGGTGTTGCACGCGGCAAAATATCCATTGACACCACGGATGTCAGCAAGGCACGCGTCTCGGTCGAGCGGGAGTCACGCGGCATCAATAACGCCCTGAAGAAAGCTGGCGAGGGTGCCGATTTCAACGCGTGGTACAAGGAGACCAGTGCCGCGCTCAAAAAGACGGGTACCGAGGCTGAGAAAACTGGCGTCGTCGTCCAAGAGGCATTCAGGAAGAGCAAGAAATCAGCCGATGATTTTGGCAGCACGCTTAACAAGGTAGGACGCGATTTCGCCCTTGTTAGCATCGGTGCTGGCTTGATCGCTGGACAAGGCATTAAGGCGGCAACCTCGGTCGAGCAGGTCAACATCAAATTCCTGTCCTTGGGGCGTAGTCAGGCGCGTGCAGAAGCCTTGATGAAGAAGGTTGCTGACCGCGCGAAAGAGATGAATCTTCCCGTCCTCAGCACTCAACAAGCCTTTGCTGGCCTGATTCCTTTCATCGGACAGAGCACCGAGGCAATCAATAAATACGTCGGCATCACCGCGCGGTTGATGGTCGTCAATCCTCTTGCTACTACCGAGGATGCATTGTTCTCCCTGCGTGAAGCTATCTCATCGGGTGGCACCGACCTAATCAGTCTTGCCGAGCGCTTCAATCTTCCCAAGAAGCGGCTACGTGAGCTGGTAGATCAGACGGGCGATTTCGCCAAGGCCCTCGATATTGTGCTCAATGAGATGGGCGCGACGGAGCAAAGTGCCAAGCAGATTGGCGGCATTTTCGGTGGCACCATGAACCGGATGCTTGATGCGTTCAATCGTGTGCTGGCAGCGGGCTTTGGTCCGTTGGTGAAAGCAGTGACGCCGCTACTCGAACAGGCGGCTGATGCACTTGAACGAATGGCGGAGCAAAATCCCGGCATCCTGCAAATCGGCGCAGGCTTCACTATTGTCTTGGGGGCTGTGACGCCGGTACTGCTGGCGGTCGGGCAATTGGTCAACCTGTTTAAGACCCTGAGCGAACTGCAATTCGTCAAGAATCTCGCCAGCGGGCTGGGCGGCTTGAAGACGGTGGCAGGCGGTCTTGCCAAGGATCTCGTGGCGGGCAAAGGCGCAGGACGAGCGCTTGGCATTGGTCTCGCGGCGGCAGGCGGCTTGGAGTT
Organism: Anaerolineae bacterium; assembly: GCA_019637615.1. GTDB lineage: Bacteria > Chloroflexota > Anaerolineae > Aggregatilineales > UBA2796 > JAHBVK01. The sequence continues at coordinate 113,781 of JAHBVJ010000006.1, forward strand.
GGGTGTTGGCGCGTCCCGCTTGCTGGGTCAGATCGGCGTGGGCGATCCACGCCTAAAGGATGCCACGCAGGATGAAGCCAAAGCGCTGCTGGTCGAGCGCTTGAAACAGTTCGCCGTTATCGCTGTCTCCGTGGTGACTGACTTCATCAAAGGCTTCGTCAAGGTTTTGGCGCTAATCGGCATTGCTGTCGAGAGCCTCGGCAAGGTACTCGAATACGGCGCGACCTATCTCAAGGAAGGTTTCGGCAAGATCGTCGAGGTGCTCGGCAGTGCCGTTACTGCCATCGCGGAGTTTACTTCCAGAATTCCGGGACTGGAACAGCAATCACTTACTTTGCTGACAGCTGGTGCGAATCTTCAAGCACGAGGCAATACCATTCAGTCCGAAGCTTTGACCCGGCGCACGCAACTCGGTCAAGAACTCAGTGGGCAAGGGCTGGCTACGCGAGTAGCTGAAGTCTTTGCGGGCATCGACGAAGCCATCGACCCCGTCCGCGACAAGCTGACTAAAGGGCTGGCGGAATTTTTGTTCCCGCCGGATGCCGAAGACAAGCTAACTGATTCAGCCAAGCGCTTCCAAGAGGCAAGTGCCGAGGTAGGTACGGAAGTTGCCAATGGGATCAGTGACCTGATTGATGTCGCGAAACAAGCCGTCACCGGCTTCCTTGATCGTGCTATCAAGTCGGTCTCGTTCAATCAGGATCAGATCGATGCGTTCGCGGAGTTTCAGGAAGACCAGACGACGATCCAGCAAAAAGGGCAGGATGATCGCGAGAAGGAAAACAAGGGTCACCAAGAGCGCCTTGAGAAGATCGAAGAGGATGCTAACAACGCGATTGAGGGCATCCACGAGCGCGCTAAAAAGCGAGCCGCTGAGGATGAGCAAGACCTCATCGATCTACGCGCCGAAATTGCGGATCGAGCTAAAGAACGCGCGGCAGAGAATGAACAGGCGCTTCAGGATAAGCGCCTCGAAATTGCGGCAAACACCAAGGAACAAGTGGAGGCCGAGGAGTCCTCGTATCGTAACAATCGCGAACAGATCATCAAAGAGGCGAATGAAGCTGGTCTCAAGCTTGAGCAGCAGTATAACGATGACTTGAAAGCGTTGAGGCAAGATCGTCGTCGGGCTGCCTCCAATCTCGATGCACGCGCGGTGGCAGCGACATTTGACCGCGAAGGTGAGCTAGGAGACAAACTCAAGAGAGATCGCGACGCACTCGCAAAGCAGACCGAGGAACGGTTGGCGGCGGCAGATCGGGAGCACACGGAGCGGCTGGCACAGATTCAGTCAGCGGGCGAGAAAGAGTTGGCACAGTTCGCCACGCAGCAGCAAAAGAAAGAGCAAACGCAGGCGGCTGCCGACGCGAAAGAGATTGACAAGCTCATCGCTAAACAAACCGCCCGCGCCCAGCTACAGGCCACGGAAGATGCTGCCGAAATCAAGCGCATTAACGACAAGCGCGCGCAGGAGCGCACGGCTGAAGATGCAGCGCATGTCCTGAAGCTGAATCAGATCACGGCGCAAACCAACCGCGAACTTCAACTCCGCGAACAAGCTTTCATCAAGCAGTTTAACCAACTAGCTGGATCCGAAAACGCCAAGCTGAAGATCGCCGGACAGGGGCAGGCAGCGATGGAGGCACAGCTGCGTGCTTGGTACAACCGTCAAACTGCCATCCTCGCTGGTTTGCCAAGTGTGCATGGCGGCGGTGGGCCAACAGCAGCGGGGCCGACGCCCGGTTTCGGCTTCGCAACCGGCACACCGCTGGTGCAGCGCGATATGGTCGCTCAGATCCATCGCGGCGAAGGTGTTATGTCCGCTCCCGTGGCGGCGATGGCGCGGTCGCTGCTCGGACAGAACTATGCACAGCCACAGATGGCGGCCTTGTTGGCAGGCAGAGGACAAGCGTCTCCTACGACCGTCAAGGTCGATGCCAGATTTGATCTCGGCAATATAGGCGAACACAACCTAGAGGAAGTAGGCGCGCTGATGGAACAAAAGCTTGGACAGTTCGCCATCAACCTATCCAACAAACTGCGAGGGCAAGCCTCATGAGTTTCATCGTCAAAGCCGTCATCGGTCACGACAATATCGTTGGACTCGCCCGCCTCACCCCACAGCCGTGGGCGGAAGTGCCGACCTACAATGTCTGGGTGCCTTCGTCTATCGGAGATCAGCCGAACGGCGCGCTGTTTTCCAAGCTGACATGGGACGGCGACATGATACCTGATGATCTCCAGAGCGTGCTTACCCAGCTCGGCCTCAATGTAACGGCAATGCCTGTCGCTGTGACGCTCACCCTGCCCATCGGCGCAGCCCGCACGACGGGTTATTTCAATTGCTACGTCAGCTATCCGAAGACGATGAGCTATCGCTTTTTCTTCTCCTCGCCAAGCCTTGATGTGCGCATTGTGGAGCAGATTGCCTGATGCCTGCCTTATCCGCCTCCAAGCAGCGCAAATGGCGCATTCATCCGCACCAGATCGATCTTTTTCTGGTGCTGTTGAAGCCTGTCATTGTCTTCCGCGCGCTGGTGAACATGGCCTCGGTAACCTACCCCACGGCCTCCATCACCTTCGACAACGTCACCGTCGGCGCGTACACCGACATCCAACCAGGGATGACGATCAGGATCGGCTCCGATACCAAGAAGAGCGACTATGGCACTACCTACGTGCGCGCCGCCGCGACCAGTTCTACCATACCCATCGGTTGGTCATCACGCGGTCGCAACCGTCCGGGCGAGGTGGATCTTCAAGACAACGCCGTCATTGAAGTCCTCGCCATGCGCGAAATCTGGATGGAGACGCCGCGCATCACCGATGACGGCACCATCTACAAGAAATACGACATCGCCTTCGATGCCGACTCCCCGCCCGTCGCCAACATCGGGCCGGACTATGCCGAGTTCGTCAGCAGTGGCACGATCAATGTGCTGTTCAACGACACCCCCGGTCAGTCGGCTCCCGACGATTTCGCCAGCTTCGCGACCGCGCCGGGGGCGTCGATTTCGTCCCGCGCATGGGATTTCGCGGATGGCACGCCGTCGAGCGCCAGCACGACCAATCCCGGCAGCGTATCGTTTCCGGCGGGCCATCGCTACGCGTCACTGACCGTCACCGACTCCAACGGCAAGACGCATACCGCCTACGCGCTGATCGTCGCCTGTGAGACGAGCGGAGCCAATGCGCCGATCACCAACTTCCAACTGACATCGCCCATACGGCATACCGTCGAAGGGAAGACGATCCAGTTCAAAGTGAATGACGAACTGGACAGCGCGGATTATCCACCGGGTACACGCGTCTTGATCTTTGCTCACGAACGATGTGGACAGTTCAGCCGCCGCGCGGGCACGAAGAATGGCACCTCGACCATCACGGGTATCGACACCACGGGACTGTATGAAGAAATGCCAGTCAGCGGGAACGGCGTACCGTTTGGCGCACTCATCGCCAGCATTGACAGCAACACGCAGCTCACGTTGACGCAGGCCGTCAATGGTACGGGATCGACCACGTTTACTTTCCGCACCAAGAAAGGCGGACTGACCGGGCCGACGGGCCGCAGTCAGATGATCTTCAGCGGTTGGTTGACTGACGAAGATAACGAGTTGAGCTGGTCGGAACGCGGCATCCAGAAGGGACTGACTTTCACGGCGGTCGATGCAGCGGGGCGCTTGGCGCAGCTACCGGGGTTTCCGCAGGAGATGCGGCGCAAGTCCACGCCAACCAAGTGGACGGAGGCAGTTGGCGCGAATATCCCGCGCTATATCTACTACTTGCTGTATTGGCATAGCAATGTCTTTTCGCTGTGCGATTTCAAATGGACAGGCGAGGACTACAACTTTAGCTGGCTCGGCTCCGATGGCGCGACACTGTACGAACAGGCGAATCAGCGCGCCGAGGCGATGGCTGCACGGCTCGGCTGTGACTTCTTCGGGCGCATGATGATCTCATACGATCCAATGCTCCAGAACGCCGATGACCGTACCAGCGTGGAAGCGGTGGACATCCTCGACAGCGATTGGCGATCCCTAAAGTGGAAGTTCACGCAGCCGCCGCGCGTGCATTGGTTGCGGGGTGGAGCGATCCTGACCTCGACCGCCGATTCGGATCTGGACAACCCCTATGCCGTGTTTGCCCGCGCGCCGGGGTTCGCGCCGGGGCAAGGCGGTGGCAGTGCCGACCAGAACTATCAGTTGGTGCGCACGACAGATGAGGAATGGGATCGCGAAGGACATCGCTACGCCGCGCGGCTGAATGCCAAGAAAGGCATGTGGGGAATCTCGTTAGTGCATGGTGCTTACTGCGGCATTGACCCAATCCGCTTCGAGTGGATACGCCTACGTGTGAGTGACGCCAACAAGTCACTACGCGGCGACTCGTTCCCCGATGGTCGCCGCTTCCTGCCCGCCGAAGTGAGCTATACCTATGATCAGCAGAACGGCGCTGTTTACCAAGAAATCAGTGCTGAGGAAGAAGTGATCGGCACACAGGCCGTGGATGATCCGCAGCCCGCCGCCGATCCCAACCCGTATGGCAATGGTGGCCCGCCCGTTTGGGACGAACTGAACCCGATCCCACTCCCGCCGCCGGTCGATATTGGTGACCTGATCTTCGACCCTGCGCTGCCGATGCCGCTCAATCCATTGCCCGGATCGCCGCAAGAGCGCGGCATCTTGTATGGTGCGACCGTCGAAGGGCGCGTCTTCAAAGTGTCATGGCCCGGCGGCACACTCACCTTTGCCGACCGCTCGCCCGCCGCGACCCTGCGCAACAGCATCGGCACTATCATCGGGTTGCGCCGCGACGCGCGGAACTACAAGAAATACTGGCTATACGGTGCGAAGGGCATCCTTGCCACCAATGACATCACGGTAAGCGTCCCTGCGTGGAAAGTGGCTCGCGCCCTCACGACGGGCGTTGCCGATACTGACAACGGCGACGGCACTCATACGGCGACACTGGATTTCAGCGCTGGCACGGGCGGCATGAGCAAGAGCTATACCCTTTTTCGGTACGGTAACGGTATCTACATTCCAGAGACGCCAGTGAACAGCCTGAACTATGCCGACGGCGGGTGGACAACCATTGAGTCGCAACACAAAACTGCCATTAACGCTGGTTACAGTTCGCAGGAGCTAAATATTGGCCGCTCGATTGATGTAGCCAGTACCTTGCGGGAAATCAAGCTGTGGTGGACACCGAATGGTCCGAATCACCAGACAACAATGACCATCAAGGTGCTGATCAATAATGCGCAAGTGGGCGGTTATGGCGGTGCCCCGAATATCGTAGGTGGTTCACCAGTCACATTCTCGCTAAATATCCCCGTTCAGAAGGGAGACATTGTCGGCTGGTCGGTATTCTATTCGGCAGATTTGCCCCCGGTAGATTCGGTCACCTTCACCAAGGTCGAACTCAAATACGATTTCACCAATACCGAAGGTTTCCCCGTCGATGTGGACGAGACCTACATCGCTGACTTCCAAGGCTGCATCAATAAGAAGGACGTGTACTACTGGCTATCGGTGAAGCCCTACAACAGCGTCGATTACGTGTATTTCAATGCCACCTTCGACAATTTTGCGACGCGGCCAGCCAGTACTCGCGTGGCGAAGTATGTTGCCAATATGAGTTACGGTATCACCGTAAGCAGTTTCAACTATCGCAAAGTGTGGGTCGCGGCAGGCGATCCCGGCGATACCGACGCCGCGCTGTATGCCTCCATCGATGGCGGCACCATCTTCCTGAAGACCTCGGCGGCGCTCAATCAGTACGGCGGTGCGCCGTGGCTCAATTACTCGAAGGGCGATAAGAGCAAGAACACCACCGACTCGGACATCATGCGCATCAAGGGGCGCGATGGCTCGAATAACTTCCAGTTTGTGAAGGGTATCAGCGGCACGCCGGTGACCGTCGTCGCCAGCGCGACCAAGCAGTTGATCACGCCGTTGGCTTTCGGCGTGATTGCCCGCGATCTCGATTATGTGCGCATCGCCTTCAACGACGGTGATTTCTACGTGAGTTCGAATGCCGGGACGAGCTGGGCGGCATCCGCTACCGCGATCCCCGCAGGTGGCGACGTGTACGGCTGGTCACAGTTTCCGAGCGATCCGGCCTTCGCGCTGGCTTATGGCGACCAGACACTGGCCTACACCACCGATACGGGCGCGACGTGGGAAGACCTGTGGTCGGATTATGACACATGGCGCAGCGGCGAATATGGCACCGAGGGTGAGATCGTCGTGTCTTGCCTGCCTGACCTCTCCATTAAGTATCCAGTGCCGATTGGAGGCTGAGTTGAGCTACCTTGATTTCGCGGTCAATAGCCTTGCCGATGCGCTCGGCGTACCGGCTGGCAAATACTATCTAGGCGACGGCAGCTATCTACTGCCACGGGATGATCGTGATGGTCCGGGGGCGGCGCTGCTGCGTCAAAACCGCGTGATGTATATCCGCGACGAGTTCGGCACCGTTGGACACGCCATTCTCGACCAGTCCGCCCCGATTCCCTACGCTGAAAATCCGAGGATAGCCGAGGCCAACTACCTGATCGAGGTCGAACGGCGTAATGGCACATTATATATTGTGCGGCTGTCGGTGCAGGCGCAGCGGCAGATGGGCGGTCAGACGCTCAGTGAAAAGCGCGTCGAATCGATTGGGGCGTTCACCAGCCGCAAGCAAATCGACATCCTGCGTTGGACGGTGAGCGAGGACAACGTCATCCAGATGTCGGACATCTTTGGCTTCGAAGACCCTACTAGCGGCGCAGCACGTGCTGTTTCGCAGCCATCGTATGATCTGGATACCCTGATCGCCGCGCTGCCCACTGGCTACCACCAGCTCGCTATCCCCTACATCGATCCCGACACGGGCGCGCTGGCGCTGCTGACCAACACTGCCGTCACCGCTATTAAGCCGCTGCCTGCGCGGGATGAATTCGACCTCGGCGCGATCATGACGTTGTTTGAAGCGCTGCCGCTCGGCGCGATGGCCTCCTTTCCGATTTACCTGTATTGCGATCAGGCACTGACCGAAGATGATGCCTACCGCAATTACGATCTGCGCCCGCTGGTGCAGCCGCCCGCCCGTGCGGTGTCCCCGCTGCTCACAACTACTGATAACACGGTGACGACGCTGTTGTCAGTGCCCGTAGCTGAAGCCCGCGCCGTGACGATCTCCGGCTATGTGACGGGCGTGCAAGCCGATGGCGGCGCGGCGATTGGCGGCTCGTATCTGGTGACAGCACGGCGGGCCACTGGCGGCGATGTAACCATCGTGGGGACAGCCAGTATTTCGATGCAGGAAGATCACGGTGGTGGCACGCCCGCTGTGACCATTGATGCGGATACGGCGACGCAAACGGTACGGGTACGCGTGCAGGGTGACGGGACGTGGTATTGGCGCTGCGATGATCAACGGGTGACGGTGGGGGGATGAACGACGGGACAAACCAAATTATGAACGAAGCCGCACACATCGATCCCGAATGGTGGCGTGCCGAACTATACGCGGCAGGCAAATTGGAAACACTGGGAATGCTGGAAGCGAAGCATCAGCCGACACCGGGGCTGATGAGCTATCTGCACGATCCGGCGCGTCATGCGTATCGGTGGCATCGTCGGGTTGAGTTTGGAGGAGAGGCAAGTGATCTCGAAGCTACTTTGGAAGATGTATGAGAACGGCTGTTTTTGGTGGATGCTGGCGGCGGCGATCCTTGCCGCGTTAGTGCTGGGAGTAATTGCGCATGGTTGAGCAACTTCAAATCCCGCTCGTCCTGCTATGCCTGATTCTGGCATACCTGACAGGCGTTATGACAGTAGTCGGCGCGGCGCTGATCGGGTCGCGACCGCGCTCGAATGGGCGGGTGATCTTGGTGATCGTGAGACGGAAGAAAGTCGAACAGCCCAAATCATCAGTAATTCACGAGGCGCAAACGGTGCCGTCACAGGCGACCTTTAGCAGCAGAGCACAGTCTGAGGATGAACTGCAAGAAGAGATTGCCGCACGGCTTAGAGCGCGGCACGGGCTAGGGTGAGAAAGGGGCTACTTATGAACAATCGACCGGATTGGATGAAACTACTTGATCAGCGCCAGCAACAGGAAATTCTCTTCGCTCAAACATACCATCAAAACTTTGGGCATGGTACGGACGGGCATCACCGCTTGTTGATCATCGCCAAGTTGAGTGACATGCTGACTCATCTTGAAGGTCAAGGTATCGATCTACTTTTGCTACTTCAAACAGGCCAAGCTGACGATAAGAATTTCCAAGGGTAACTATGCAAGGCAAGCGGCACGACATCGAGGGAATTACTGAAACTGCTTTGGCACCGGGTGAGTATGGCAAAACACCCGATGGCGTATGGTGCTGTCATGTGCCAGCGGCAGGATTCGCCATCGGTATCTTTCGCACGCACCACGTTGTGGAGCATGAGGACCGGCACTATTACGGTCTCGCCTTCGATCATTTCGCAGGGCGGTGACGACGATTTTAACGACATCACATGGCACGGCTACCTAGAGCGTGGTGTGTGGCGGGAAGTGTGAGGCTAATATGAAGAAGAAACCCTCAATCTACATTATCTTCGCAGCGTTGATGCTGCTCGCGGCACTGATCGCGCCCGGACTGTACACCCAGCCGACGCCGACCATTGCTAAGGCAATCCAGAGTGATGCTATGCACGTTTTGGAGGAGCAACCATCCGGCATTGCTGGTAAGTTGGCGCAGGCTGCCGCGCCGGGGCTGCGCGTCGAAGGTGTCTCGCTAGTCGATACTGCTGGACAACGGTTCGTCATCGCGGGCGTCAATATGGAGATGTACCGCGACTACGATGGCGGCTGCGGTTGGGTGACCGATGGCACCTATGCTATTCGCGGCGTGATGGCGGATAAGGTCAAGGCACTGGGCGTGAATGCCGTACGTCTCAACTATTCATACCGCTTCCTTAACCAATCCGGCAATCTGACGCGTTTCCTCGATATGGCGCAGGAACTAACCGCACGCGGTATTTACGTGATGCCGTCTGACCACACCTACACGGGCGGCGGGCTTGAGAACGCCAGCGCGTCATATCTCACGATGACTAAGATCATCGAGGGGATGCGGGCGCGCGGCCTTGAAAGCTACCTGATCATGAATCCGTGGAACGAGCCGGGGCCGGACATCAGCGTGGCGGCGTGGGTACAGGCGCAGAAGAATGTCCTGATTCACTTGCGCACGACAATGAGCTTCAGCGGCGTGATCGTGCTCGATGGCATTGGCTGGAGCACGATGCTGGATGTTGCGACCTTCCAGCAGGTGATGGACTTCGATGCGTACCTGCGCGGTGGCAAGCCGAATTTGCTGTTCAGTAACCATCTGTATCCGAACATCAAGCAGCTTCCGGCGCAGATCTGGACGGCAGCGCGCCAAGTGCCGCTCGTGATAGGTGAACTGGGGCAAGAGAATCCGGGAGCGTCGCCGCTCGATCCGGCCTATGTACGGAACGTGATTGCGGGCTTCTTGAGCACGGGGCTGCCTAATGGGCACAACGGGCCATTCGCATGGATCTTCGCATGGTGCGACAGCAACACTATGCTACAAGATTGGACTGACCCTTCGGTGCCGTATTCGGCACGGTCGCCGTTGACCAGTCACGGCACCTTGTGGCGTGACAGTTACTACAGCAAGCTGCCTTCGCAGCCGCCCGTCGCGACTACCGCGCCGACGGTGATCGTGGAGCAACCGACCATCACGGCGACATCGACGCCAACGCGTACCGCGCCGCTGCCGACCAACACACGGCGACCGACTCGTACGAGGACACTCACACCCACATCGCCGCCTGTGACCATCGTCACGAATACACCGGAGCCGAGCCTGACCCCTCTGGTGACCGGCGCGCCGACGCGGACGCCAAGCGGGCTAGAAGCATGGCATGTTTTGGGGAAGATCGGCGGCTGGGATGTCGATTTCTGGATTGAGCGTGTGAGGTGAAACGAGGGGCAATGTGCCCCTCCATATCAGCTGCGGCGTTTTCGTGCATAAACTTTCACTAGACGTCTGCATATTTCTACGAGGGATCGTGCGCTATATTATTTTGAGTTACTCTTGCGAAATCTCATATTGCAGCGTATCTGCTTGTCGAGCGATAACATTGATAACATCACCTTTGCGCTGCAATGTGCCCGCGATAATTAAGATTGGCGCTTCAACCACTTGGCGTTCATACCGGGCATAGATATCCGGTCGGAAAATAATGTTGAGCATACCATGCTCATCTTCAAGGGTAATGAAGTGATGCCCTTTAGCAGTGGGTGGAGCTTGATGCACCACGACTAATCCAGCCACCTTCACAAATACGTCGCTTCGCAAACGAACCAGATCGGCACTGCTGAGGATGCCCTGTTGCGACAATTGTGACCGATAAAGCGTCATTACGTGATCGCCTGTGGTGAGGCCAAGGATACTAAATTCGTCGTGCAGTGCTTCGGGGCGAGATTGAGGCGGTAGATCAATCTCAATCGGTATGTGTCGAAGCGGTAGCTCGTCTACACTGTAGTGAATTTCACCAAGCTGCCAGAGGCGCTGCCGTCGTGAGCCGCGCCAGCCGTCCATCGCCCCTACCATGATCAGCCGTTCAATCAGTAAACGAGGAATCTGTGTGCGACGGCAGAAATCGGTGAGATTAGTGAATGGGTTGACGGTACGTGCCCGTGTAATCCGCGCAGCCACCTCATCACCGATGCCATTCACATATTTGAAGCCTAGCCGAATCGCATTCCCTTCTACAGTACATTTCGCCTCGCTACGATGGACGTTGACCGAGAGCACACGAATACCGTGTCGCCTTGCGTCGTTGACGATGACAGCAGGTGACCAAAAGCCCATCGGCTGATTATTGAGCAAAGCTATATAGAAGGCAGTCGGATGGTGGCATTTGAGCCATGCGGACTGATACACGAGCACAGCAAACGCTGCTGCATGACTTTTGGGGAATGAATAGCCGCCGAAAGCTTGCAGTTGACGAAATACTTCCTCTGCTACGCGCTGTGACACCCCTTGTGTTTTCGCGCCGTCCATGAAGGCCAGTTTGAACCGGTCGATAGCAGTTGTATCGCTTTTGGCAAGAGCACGGCGTAGCTGCTCACCTTGCCCTGCCGTTAGGCGGCCCAAATCGCGAGCGACCTTCAGTACTTGCTCTTGGAATAGAATAACGCCCAGTGTTTCAGCAAGCGCGGGCTTGAGTAAAGGGTGTGCATAGCGGACGGGTTCTTCGCCAAGATGACGACGCAGATAAGGATGCACCATATTGCCCTGCACTGGGCCGGGGCGGATGAGCGAGATAGATACCACCAAATCATTGAATTTGTTCGGCAGCATACGTGGCAATACTTGCGCCTGTGCTCGCGACTCGACCTGAAAAACGCCGATGGTATCAGCTTTTTGGATCATGGCGAATACCGCAGGATCATCCAGCGTCAAATGTGACAAATCAGGACGTTGTCCTGTCTGCTGTTCGACAATGCCGACGGCTTCCGCCAGTAATGAAAGCATCCGCAATCCGAGGATGTCGATTTTTATCAGCCCTGCATCTTCGAGCGAATTTTTGTCCCACTGGATCACCGTGCGATCAGGCATAGTAGCTGGTTCGGTCGGCACACGGGTGGAAATCGGCAGTCCAGAGATCACCATCCCGCCGTTGTGGATGCCAAGGTGACGTGGGAACCCATAGATCTGTTGGCAAAGCACTTGAAAGTCTGCTGGAAGTGCATTGTTGGATGTTGCTTCGGGCTTGGGTTGTGAGATCAGACTGGCGTCGGTTGGATTACGCGTGCCGATACTGGTCGCCGTGACATCGATAAGTTCTGGCGGCAAGCCAAATGCCTTGCCAATTTCCCGCACAGCGCTGCGTGAACGAAAGGTAACCAGCGTGCAGGCCATCGCAGCATGATCACGTCCATAACGCTTATAAACGTACTGAATCACTTCTTCACGGCGATCTGCCTGAAAATCAATATCGATGTCCGGCGCGTTTTGGCGTTCCTCTGACAGGAATCGCTCGAATACGAGGTCGTGGGCGATAGGATTGATGGGGCTGATGTTGAGCAGATATGCCGCTAGCGAATTAGCCGCAGATCCCCTGCCTTGACACAAAATGCCGTGCTCATTGGCATACCGCACGATGTCCCACACGATAAGAAAATAGTTGGCAAGGCCAGCGCGGGAAATCATCGATAGCTCACGGGTAAGCAGATCCGTGGCCTTGGTCGAAATCTCCGCAAGACGTTTACGCATACCTAGTTCGCATAGGTTCCGCAAGTACGTCTCTGCTGTATACCCAACTGGTACGGGGAAAATGGGCAGGTCTTGTAAGCCATATGTCAAGTTGAAGCGGCAACGTTCTGCAACGCGAATGGTGTTGCTGAGTGCTTCTGGATATGACTCAAACAGTGCTTCTATCTCGGCAGCGGATTTGAGGTAAAACTCGGTATTGGGGCGGCGCAATTGGCTGGCTTGGTCGATGCTTGTGTTGTGCTTAATACAGACGAGTATATCTTGCAGCCGCGACGCATCCCGACGGGCATAATGAACGTTATTAGTTGCTACATAAGGTAGATTCAGATATTTTGCCAGCATAACCAGCTTATACAAGAGCATATCCGTCTTGGGCAACGCGTGATTTTGCAGTTCCATGAAGAAATGATCCGTACCGAACCAGTCTCGGTAGCGTTCAGCAGCGACACGAGCTTCTTCCCAATCTTTGTTGAGCAGCGCTGAAGCAATACGCCCTCGTCGGCAACCCGATAAGGCGATAAGTCCTGTGACGTGCCCTTCCAAATAATGTTCGGGTAGCGCTGATTGCCCCTTAGGGGCGTTGGCACGGCTTTGCGAGATGAGCCAACACAAATTGCGCCACCCCGTTTCATTTTCAACTAAGAGCGTCAGGTGGTGTCCGCTCTCCAAGGTAATTTCGGCTCCCAGTATGGGGTGTATACCCTGCTCACGGGCTTCCGTTGCAAACTGGATTGTTCCGTATACAGCGTCATGATCGGTCAGCGCCAATGCATGCATACGTAGCTCAACAGCACGCTTAATGAGATCTTCCGGCGAAGAAGCACCATCTAATAGGCTGAAGTTCGAGTGACAGTGCAATTCTACATAGTCAGACATGTATGGCTCAATCGTATACACGTTGTAGGTACCAGTTATCGGCTACCAGATCATGGTAAATCAAGACTAGGTAGCCGCTGGTCGTCGTGAGCTTGAAATAGTCGCGCCAGAGGCGTTGCTGCCACCAATCTTCGTCAATTCGCCAGTGATCCGCGATATTCTCTACGTCATAATGTTGTAGCTGCCAGATATATGACATGGGATGTTGCGCTTCATCCGTCTCGACAGCAATTTTCTCGCCAGCGGCATAGAACCGGCTCATGACCGATCTCGCCGTTCATTTGCTGGCTGGAAGGCAAAGCGTCGTTCCAAAACACGATGTTCCTCGTGCGCTGGCACAGCCCACTGAAACATCTCAGCCCCATAGGCTATTGCTAAACTGTCTACTGCTTCATGCAGACGTTCAGCCTGATCTGAACGATGACTGAATAGATCCAACTGGTAACCAGCAAACGGAACTAACTCATGGATGTTTACTTCGATCGCAATAATAGGCGCAGCGTTTACGAGGAAGCGTCTTAGAAGCTGATTGAGGGCAGCCGCAATATACGAAGTCTGCGATATTGCCTGCTGGAACGTGATACTGGATTTAAAAACCATGCTGGATTCCAGATGAAGCAGCAGTGTAACACCGTGACCCATGAGGGCTTTCTGGGCTAACCGCCTTGCCAGCTCGGCAGCGGCTATTCCTAATACATGCTTTAGAACGGGTTCAACAGTAACAGGATCATCTAAGACAATATGGACGGTTTCACGCCGTCGGCCTTGATACGGCTTTACCACACGTCCATCAATCCCACGTGCTAACTGGTGTGCAAATAAGCCATATTTTCCGAACTGTGAATACACCGCATGGCTGGGAAGTGCAGCGAACTGTCCCAGCGTGCGTAGGCCAAGCATGTGCAGACGAGTGAGCATCGCTTCTTCATTAGGCAACAGAAAAATGGACAGCGGCGCAAGATAAGTCGGTATCTCACGCAGCAGAAATTTGATGGGAGTGGCACGCAACGCAGCGATGTATGCAGCGAACTTGGTTGGTGCGAGTCCAAGGCGTACATTCTCACCTACGATGCTACTAAGTAGCTCATAAATATGGTGAGTGAGCTGCCGTGCATGGGTCTCATGCAGTTGCTCAAGATCCACATAGAAGAGATGGCTCTGGTCTGGAAAGGAACGCCGCTGGTAGCGTCTGCCACTCAAGATAGACTCGGTAGAACTATACTCCACTAACGAAGTGACATCATTGAGTAAGACAATCAGCCGCTCTACTTCGGCATCCAACGTCACTTGCTGACTTGGTACGTAGGTAGCGTTATCCATGAGGGTACGCGCCTGCCGCAAACTCATGCCGATACTGACGCCGCGCTGCACACTAGTTGAGCAGGCAGCGACCACTTTGTAGCGATTGTGGAGAATCATCGGCATCGCCGCCGCGATACCAAGTGCGCGACGCACCGTGGCGATGTGAAAATATGGGAAAACGACACATACCATCATACGCCATCACCCGCGACAACGCCGCTGAAGCCAATTGTCAAATTGATGGTAGTCGGTGCCCCGAATCGATTGCGCAATACTTCTACCTTCGTGCGGTAACCCTGTATATCCTGTCGGCGCTTCAGCCATCGCTGCCGCTGCAATTTCAAACGAAGCGCAGTTTGATGTATGAGCGTAGTTGATGGCGTTGATGTATCGCCACGTGTCAAGATAAGGAGTGCGCAGGGACTGAAGGACAGTTGACTCGTCAGCCGATTAAGTGCTTCGCGATTGCCGATTTCAGATATTCCATGATGAGAAGCATCCACCACAATCACCCCTGCGCCACCACTGCGCGCGAGGGTATTCACAATATCGAGGACATTGCAACGCTGCTCCAACGGAGGACGCACGATAAGCATCCTCGCCAGATCTACCGCACATCGCTTGGCATAATCGGCATCAAATGCCGCTCCAACGTCCACGAAAACTGCGAAATCACCTACTTTGTGAGCTTGAGCAACGATTTTAAAAGCAAGCGTCATCATGCCTGACGTAGGTGTACCAATCAGATGAGTGATATGACCACGTGGTATCCCACCGATGCATAAAGCGCGATCCAACGCGGAAAATCCCGTCGAAATGACGGGTACGTCGCGATTAAGATATGTTTGTGGTTGGCGCAGCACAGCAGTCCCCCATCGTTCCGTGATGGAAGAAACGGCCTCTGCTAACGCCATTTGTCTATTGAAGCCCATGATTGGCTGCACCCACCCGCATAAGGTTAAAGCCGGGGAATGGCCTCTAGAATTAGCGTTCGTTTGATCATTGTATGACACGTAGCCGAAGCGTCAATAGAACAAATAGATGTAGTAATCTAACTAAACAAACTAAAATCTAACCCTAACATCGGCTGGTGTTCTAATACGTAGCCCAAATGACGCAAAGTCAGTCAGAATCTATAGTTGTCTGACTTCGTGTTACGATCTATGCTCACGATTCTCTCCGTTTCGTGAAGATCGGCCTTGAGAGTAGCCGCTCTCAAGGCCGATGCTTTAGTAAGCATCCCAGTCTGGCTCAATGCCATTCATGTCGATTACGTCTACGTCGTGCCATCTGAAGCTAACACGTTTCTGAATAGTCATCATACAGTGGGTTTCGCTCAACACGTATGCCCATTCGCATCATGTATCATCGCGGCGATTGAACAACATTGGCTCATCGTCGCCTTCCGCACCACGATACTTGTAGGCGCAAGGGTAGAGTTCTAGATCAAGCTGCTCACTAACTGATTTTGTGCCGTAGATGTCTACCCATGTCGGTTTGCGCGCAAAATCACAGCTCGCGATGGCACTCCAGCCTTCAGGATGATCGTCGATCAGCAGTTTGAGCATCGCTGCTAGATCACGCCCAAAGGGGGCACGATAGATACGCCATAACGTCGCACCGACACCAGACGGATAGCCGTCCGAGTGACAATATACACCCTGCCAATTGTCGCCCTGTGTCCAGCGAGCGATGACTGATCTCGTACTCAAGATAATCTCCGTTTCGTCATGCCTAGAACGTCGTTGCCGACTAGCGGCATAACCGGCCCTTGGTGCGCAGCGCCGAACTGCGGGTCTCGGATTGCTCCGTGATCAGTATGGGACTAGGTCGCGGCGGCTATCGCGTCGGCGGCTGCCACCCCTCTGGCACATCGATCACGACGCGAAGGCCGCGCTTGCCCGCGTCTAGCGCAAAAACGCGCTCTACGCTAGGCGTCATGCCAAGCTCGGTCACCACGTCGTGGAAGGCATCGTACGCCGCATCGCTCGTCACCTCAAGATCGGCGGTGAAGCCGAACCACGTGGATTGAGGGAACATATGTACTTCAACCCCGTTGATTTTCTCAGCGACGGCGATCACGGCTAACTTGGCTTTTTCGATGGTTATCATGGTGTGCCTCTTTCTGCTATAATGGTTGACAGGTGAGGGGGTCAGGTGCTGGTACACCCAACCCCGCGAAACTTACCGTCCGTTCCAGTTTACGGGTACGTGGATAAACACCTCGTATCCGTAGACAGGCTCCAATTTGCTTTCCTCTAACAACGCGTACTTGTGCATTTCTGCATCAAGTCCGAGCGCCGCTATAGCGTCTACAAATCGGCTATAACCGTCGGCAGTCGCTTTGACCATACAACCAAAGCCTTCCCAGACGTTTACAGTGAAACGCACGATTTCAGCGCCTTCGACTTTGAGGTCGATCACGCTTAGTTTCGCTTTCTCAACTCTGCTAACCATCGATTGTGTCCTCCTTTCTTTGAAGATGACTTAAGTATATCACATAAATTATACAATGTATATTGTATATATACCCCAAAATGTAGGGGTTTAATTATACAATGTACATTGTATAATAATGACGTAAGTCAGATAAGAAAGGATGCTATCGTGATCGAATTTGACAAGCGTCACCAACTAACGACCCCTAGTGGAATCATCAGCGATGCTGGCATTGTCGCCATTGCGCAGTTGATAGACGCTGAAAATCCGCTTACATCGGAAGCGTGGAAGGCGCTCAATCCGACCTACACGGCAAATTACATTCCACGCTTGCCCGCCGACTGGACATGGGAATGGATCGTTAAGAAGGGTGTGTATGCTGGTACCTTGCCAAAGCGAGTCGCCCGTTATTTTTTCAAGACCTACGGCCTAAAGTCGCCGCCAGCTTTCCTAGAGCGCTTAGGCAACATCGCCCGCCAGCATACGAGTGAAGGTGAGACGTTTACATTCGACTTCACGCAAGCCCTTACGTGGAATGCTGGCGATTTTGGTGACGCGGGCAGCTGCTACTGGGGTGGTCATGCCGGTGCGCGCGAAATGCTGATGGACGACGGTGCGTTTGCTATCCGCTTCTACAAGGCCGATGGAAAGGGTTTTGCGCGGGCGTGGGTCGTAGATCGGATGAAATCGCATAACTTCTACGTGTTGTTCAACGGCTATGGGCTGAGCAGCACGCCTACATTGACCGCCGCCCGCGTTCTATCCTTGCATCTCGGCCTGACTTATAAGCGTGTCTCACTCTCTAATTACGGGCGTACCAGTGCCACCCTGTATATCAACAGCGATCTGGGCTACTTGATCGGTGCGATTGAACACCTTGACCGTTATTCCAACTTCGATCTCGAAATTGGCGAGCCGGATGGCTACCTATGTGAACATTGCGGTCGTGAAATAAACGAAGATGAAGGCTACACGACGCCCGACGGAGATATGTATTGCGAGAACTGCTACGATGATTACTATCGCACCTGCGATGAATGCGGCGAAGTGTACTATTACGAGAATGTGACGTACATTGAATCGGTCGATCGTGACGTATGTGAAGAATGCCGCGATGAGCACTACTCTTCCTGTGATCGATGTGAACAGGATTATCCGAATGATGCGCTGATAGAAGTTGAGGACGGAGACAATGTTCGCTACTACTGTCAGCACTGCAAAAATGAGCTTGATGCCGAACAGCAACCAACACAGCCAGAATGATCACGGGGGCGAAAGCCCCCATTCTACCCTCTTGACATATATGATACAATGTACATTGTACTAAACAAGGAGCGAACCATGTTTGAGCAGCATCTACACCAGCAGAATCTAGCCGACCAGCTCTTAGAGCTGATCGATGTGCCGACCAAAACACACCCGCAGCAACGCGCCAAACGACGAGCCTACGACCTTCTCAAAGTGTTTGAGGGTGGCATGTGGCACACACGAGCATTTGAAGACACATTCAAGGATCATCCTGCGTTTGCGTTTCGAGAAGGAAAGATCATCCATGTTGGCGATGGTGATGTGCGAGAAGACGTTTGTGCATTGCTCGCTGATTATGACAGCCGCCTCCCAAAGCCTATCCAGCCGACCGAGCACCGTGATCCTGATGACATTCCGACCATGACGACCGCGCAGGCAGCAGAGTATCTAGGTGTGAGTGAAGACACAATCTATCTACATGCAACGCGTAAGCGCACACTACACGGCGAATTGATTGGTGGCAAGGTGATGCTGTTCAGCAAAAACGAATTGGAGCGCTATAAGCCGTTGCTCGGTCATCGTGGACGCCCGCGTAAGATCCCTCAAAACGCTAAGTAGCGCCGATTCGCTATAGTTAGGTAGCTAACATGTATTATGCTCTGTGATACGGAGCCAGATAGTGACGAGGGAGGAGTATTTACCCTCCCTCATTTTTTTGGGTTTTCCTTAACCTGAGACTCCAGATCAGCCACATTCTGCTCAGTCGTCGGAATCAGCGAACGGCAATGACTAAATGAAATTATCACTAAGCTATCCTTGATCCCTCCATTCGTTATTCGCGACAGTTGTTTTTCATTTGCTGGTATTCATGTCGAATGGATTGAGTAACAGGATGATTGCCAAAGCCGATAGTGTCCGTTAACTCGAAAAGCATCAGGTAATAACGCGCACTAGCCCGACAATGGTTATCTGCATGTTCCAGTCGTGCCAATCCAAGGTAGATATTCATTTTCCCCATTGGATCTTTGACGGTTTCATACAGAGGTAGTGCCGCGTTGAAATGTCGGCGTGCTGCCTCGTTGTTGCCTAAGCTGAGTTCTAAATTGCCCAGACTTTGGAGCGTGTTGGCTTTGCCCAATGGAGAGTCGATGATTTCATACAGAGGTAGGGCCGCGTTGAAGTGCCGCCGAGCTGCCTCGTCGTTGCCTAGACTGAGTTCCAGATCGCCTAGACTTTGGAGCGTGTTGGCTTTGCCCAATGGGGAGTTGATTGCCTTGTACAGAATCAGTGCCGCGTTGAAGTGTTGCCGAGCTGCTTCGCCGTTACCCAGATTGAGTTCCAGAATGCCCAGACTTTTGAGCGTATTAGCTACGCCTAGTGGGGAACTGATGGCCTCGAACAAAGGTAGGGCCGCGTTGAAATACTGGCGAGCTGCCTCGTCGTTATCCAAGCGGAGTTCCAAATTGCCCAGACTTTGGAGTGTATTGGCTTTGCCTCGCGAGTCCTTGACGGTTTCATACAGAGGTAGGGCCGCGTTGAAGTGCTGCCGTGCCGCCTCGCCGTTGCCCAGATTGAGTTCCAGTCCACCCAAACTTTTGAGCGCATTGGCTTTGCCTCGCGAGTCCTTGACAGTTTCGAATAGAAGTAGGGCCGCGTTGAAATGACGCCGTGCTGCCTCGCCATTACCCAGATAGAGTTCCAAATCACCTAGACTTTGGAGTGTATTAGCTTTGCCTAGCGGGGAATGGATGGCTTCGTATAGTGGCAGCGCAGCGCTTAGGTGCTGCCGTGCTGCCGCACTATTGCCAAGCAAACGCTCCAGATCGCCCAGACGTTGGAGCGCGTTGGCTTTGCCCAGATCGTCGTTGATGACTTCGTAAAGGGGTAGAGCCACCTTAAAATGCTGCCGGGCTGCCTCACTGTCATCAAGACTGAGTTCTAGATCGCCCAGACGTTGGAGTGTGTCGGCTTTGCTCAACGGGTCGTTGATAGCCTCGTACAGAGGTAGCGCCGCGAGGTATGTCGATCTGGCTTTCTCCAGATTATTCTGGAAATAATACTGCTCGCCACGCAGAAAGCGTACAAGTGCTTTTTGCTCTTGGGTCAGACAACGATCGATTTCTTCGCTTTCGACGATAGCAAACAGCTTGTTCAGTTGCTCATAATCGTAATTCTCGCGCGCTTGTACGTGTTCGACGCACCAGTCGCTAAAGGCTTGTTCGGTATTGGCAAAAAACCGATGATACAGCGCCTCTTGAGGGTCGCCTTGTGGTTGGGCTAAATAATCCACGAAGACAGCTTGACGCTCAGTGAAAACTTCCGGCTGTACACGCTGTAAATGTCTAATCTGTACACGCCTCAGCAGATCATGACAACGTAGATGATCACCACTAGGCTCAACAAACGAGTATTGCGTTAATCGAGCAAAGCGCTTTTCATCGAGCTTATTTTTCAGCAGTGCGTTTAGGCTTTCCCTATTGAATTTTCGTAGCAAGGCCGCCCATTGCACTGCCTCTTTCAGCGGATCATCGTTGTGAGAACGATCCACGATTTGCTGTTGAATCCATTCAATCGCGCGTTCGTGATCGGGAAGCTCAGGGATTTCTACGACAGTCAATGGCTTGCCGACTTTGTCAGCGTCCAGCCACGCCTCAGCCGCATAAGCGGTAACGAGCGGATGCCCGTGTGCCAACCGATCATAGACAGCGGTGCGGAACGCCTCATCGCTTACGCCTAGACTGAGCAGCACTTGATTGCTGTACGCGCGTGAAAACGCCTCCAATCTCTGCTGGGTTCCGCTGTGCTCAGGTCGATGCACTGGTACACGCGAGCCAATGATCACGCGCAGTCCCAACCGTCTCCTGCAGGCCTTCTCCAGCGTCTGCCAGAGCCAACTTATATCCTTGTCGCTAACAGTTTCCTGATGCCGTTCAAATGTATCCAAGAAGATCGCTGCTTTGGGGTGTTGCAGTGTGGTTAGGCAGTCTAGCCAAGCAACCGTCAGCCGATCTCGCGCCTGAAAATCAATCTCGCGTTCTCGTTCGGCAAGTTCGGCGCGGACAGTCTGGTCAATAGCTGTGCTGCCAGCTTGGCGTTGATCGGCCTGAATGCTGACGACACGCTGGTCACGGTCTTTTAGAATTTCCTCACGTTTTGTGAGCCATGTTCGATAAGATGGCAAATCGAGCTGATTCTGAAATTCGCGAAGAATAGCATCAAGCAAGGATTTGTAATTCAGCTCATATTCGAAACTGAGCGAAGCGTATGGAATCTGATCACGTTGGCAACGGTTCACTTCTAGCCAGCTGATCAATGTTGTCTTCCCAAGCCCGGAGGGGCCATCGAACGTCAACAGCCATGTATGAGGCGAATCCCACAGGTGATCGAATGCTTCAATCGTGGCTTCCCTATGTTGGAAATGTTCTAGCCTGTCTTGTGGATTGTATGTTACCAAAATGACTATCCTGTAGTGAGGTGATCTTACTTAAAATATAACGTATCCACGCCATAATCTAGACATTGTCGATAGAAAGGTGCCGTGCATGCAATTCCTCCAAATTGAACGGAACATCGTATGGTAGCTCCACACTAAATGGGAGATGAGTGTTAAGTAGAGTAATTTGGTACTACGACAGATCAAAGACTGAGAGACTGTCCGAAAAGCATCAACATCGAGATAAACGACGTAGCATAAGGCGAATCATGGCAGTATAAATGATAGCATCGGCAGTAGTCACCAAGTATTCATAGTCCTTGCTCAAGCGGCGGAAGTGAGATAACCACGCGAAAGTGCGCTCGACCACCCAGCGCCACGGGATGACTTGGAAGCCGCGTTGTCCGGCTGGCGGTTGGACAATCTCGATAACAATCGGACAGTCGGCAGGTAGCTGCGCGAGCCACTCGCCGGTGTAGCCACCATCCGCCCATAACTTCTTCAGGCGGGGGAACTTATCCGGCAACCAAGGCACCAACCACGACCCTACGCTACGGTCTTGATAATCAGCTTCGGTCACGAAGGCCTTCATGACTAAGCCCATGGTATCCACCACTAGATGCCGCTTGCGTCCCTTGATGTGCTTACCGCCATCCCAGCCTCTGACCCCCCTTTTTGTGTCGTCTTGACACTCTGGCTATCCATGCTTCCTGCACTTGGCGTTTTGTCGCGTCCAACGGCTACTCTTACCTGCTCTCTCAGCACATCGTTCAAGCGCTGCCACGTGCCATCCTTGCGCCATTTGGCAAAGTAATCATTGACCGTTTTCCAGTTGGGAAACTCGCTTGGCAACATGCGCCACTGGCAGCCTGTTTTGAGCAGGTAGAAAATGCCATTCAGGACTTCCCGTAAGTTGATGCGACGCGGTCTACCGCCCGGTTTTGCTGCTGGTAGCAGCGGTTCCACGATGGCCCACTCGCCATCCGTCAAGTCGCTGGCGTAACGTTTTGTACTCATTCCCCTAGTTTAGCCCATTATCCTGCTTTTCGGACAGTCTCTCACGTTGGTTGGTTCGACCGCCTTGTCCGTCGAAACCATCACCATGCACTCGACGTTAAATTGATTGCTGAGTTGGATGAGGTTACTGGTGCCTTGAATGTTGTTGGTAACTGCTTCCTGTAAGTTAGATTCGAGCATTGGGACGTGCTTATGGGCAGCGGCGTGGAAGATCAAGGTGGGCTGCCACTCCGCGAAGATCGTGGTCATGCGATTTATATCGCGAATATCCGCCAACAGCATGGCGCGGGGAATATGGGGAAATTCCTCACGCAATTTGGCGTCGATCCAGAATAGGCTATTTTCGCCGTGACCGACGAGCAGCAAGCGTCCCGGCTGAAAACGGGCGATCTGTCGCGCTAGTTCTGAACCGATGGTACCGCCCGCGCCTGTGATCATAATGCATTTACCAGCAATTTTATGCTGAATGTTGCTCACATCGAGCTTAACGGGGGTACGCCGTAACAAGTCATCAATGGAAACAGGACGCAGCGCATTTACGGTGATGCGACCGCTCACCAGCTCGGCAACACCCGGTACGATGCTGTACTCCATCTTGAGGGTGCGGCAAATGTCCACGATTTTGCGGATGAACAGCCCAGAAGCGGAGGGGATAGCGATGATGACGCGTTTGATCTTATATTCGCGGCATGTCGCGGCAAGATCATCTATGCGTCCGATGACAGGAATTCCACGAACGATCCTACCCACTTTCTCGGCATGATCATCGAGAAACCCGACAATTTGCCCGCGCTGCCCCGCTTTTTCCAAGACAGCCAGCACTTGCGTGCCCGTCAGTCCAGCCCCTACGATGACGATGCGGGATGGGTTCGCAGCTTTATGCGTGATCAACGTTGAATTTCTAGAGATATATAGTTGGGCACGCGAGGCAAAACGCGAACTCAAGGTGAACGCCAAGACAATCAGCATGTCGATGAAAGAAACGGAACGCGGGATGAACAGCCTGCTTGGCAAAAAGAGATTGACCAACACGATGGTAATCCAGATCACCACGCCCGACAGGAGACTCGCGTATCCCACAAGGAGCAGTTCGCCGGGGCCTGCATCCTGCCAATAGCGCTGGTACATGCCAAGCCAGTAGAAACTGATGAGGCGTACGGGCAGAGCGATAAGCAGATAAATGCCGATTGCACCACGAATGTCAGCGTTGAAGGTGTTGGTTTCTAGGCGCAGGCTGAAGCTCAATAGGCCGGAGATTGTAAATAGCACCAGATCAAGTGCAAAAAAGTGCCGGTTGCGAAGATGGAACAGATCACGAATGATAGACATATAATGGCTCTTCAACTTTGGCTTCTCTACCAGTCTACACACGTGCTAAACGTCAAATGATATGTAAGCCTTCACAATTGGAAGCATAGCACGCCCGCTCTCGGAGTGCAATGCGGCTTGTTAAAGTGAATTATTACTTCTGTTAATAAATAGGTGTCTGTAAATTAGCTTGCAATCTAGATCAAAGATGGAGTTAACCACACATTCAACATATTGCCTACCGCAGGTTCCTTGTCTGTGTGGAGAAAGGCAGGAAACTGTTATAGGTTAGTTATTGGAAGTCTTGTTGGCGACTCTAGGCCATGTTGACAATGGCAAGAATCGGGCGGTATCCATTGGTTGGTGGCGAGGCAGGAGATTGATCGGATGGATACCCTATACTCAATGTAGCAACGGAACGAAATATTAGCCAATGGTACAATCAAATACAACTGAATTATACTTTGACCCGCGTTACTAACAGGCAATCAATGTCCAACATTCACCGACTAAATCGTTAAAATTGGGGAATTTGGATTAGTTGAGCTACTTTAAAAGCTGAGTTTGCTTTGTCATATTGACCTATCGGAAAAAGGTGTTGTAGTGACTGTAAATACCGGGGATGTGCCCCCTACCCCTGAAATTAGCCAGCCAACTGTGCATAAGCACCGAAAACGTCGCCATTCTCGCTCTCCGTGGCGGAGGCTGCGGCGACGGATTTCCAAGATCAAGTGGCAAGTTATCCTCATCGCTATCATCTTTATCTTGACCGTGCCGACGGTGATCATTCTGGGTTTCGCGGCGGATGCGAGTGCCCGCGTTCAAGAGTCGCTATCCAATATGCGGCGAGTCGCGTCCGTCTTGACTGGTCGCCCGTTTTCGGATTTGACGCGTAACGATTTCGAGCGTATCCGGGGCAGCGCTCAAGAATTATCACGTAGTTTGACCAGTGCGCGTCAGCAAACCCGCCCCTTAGAGGTCGTGGCGAAGTTTAACGCGGATGCGCGTGCAACCTTCATCCTGCTGGATGCGGCGGAGAAGGTGGCGCTTTCTGCCCAAGACATTATTGACGGTCTACAGCCCGTGCTGTTTTTCATGATGGACGGACAGCAGGGCGAAAACAGCACGATTTCATCCAATTTCGGATCGGGTGAACGTGTGATCGAGCTGCTGCAACTCGGTCAGAGCAAATTTCTCCGCGCCAAAGAATCCTTGACGGCTGCTAAGGAACTGCTCAATTCGCCAGACTTAGAAAACGTTTCTGCGCAACTGCTGCTCTACATCGAAGAAATTACGCAGTACCAAGCGCAATTGCAGAACGTCGCAGGCATTCTTGTCGATGCGCCCACGTTGATGACCAGAGCCTTCGGTGTGGATGCTCCACAGAACTACCTGATCCTGTCTCAGAACAATGACGAATTGCGCCCAACGGGTGGCTACATCAGCACGTATGGTTGGATGACGCTGCGCCGCTTCCGCATCACGGATTATGGCTACAGCCCCACTACCACTGATAGCCCGCATCCCCCGCCCGAATCGATGGCGGAGGACATTAACATCCCGCCGTGGTGGATACAGTTCCCTAACCCGATCTATACCGCATGGGATGGCAGCTGGTATGCGGATTATCCCAGTACGGCCGGTATGTCGGCGTGGTACTACGACAATGGCGACAATCCGTTTTCGCCCATCGACGGCGTAATCAGCATTGACATCACGGGCTTCGAATACATTTTAGGCGCGCTAGGCGACATCACCATCCCAGACTACACGGGGATCGTCAATGCGAGTAATTTCCGAGACGTGGTTTATCAGATTCGCGCGGAAGGGGTGGATACTTCTGAGGCCGAACTCCTTCACAAGAAATACCTCGTCGCACTTTACAACCAAATCCTATCGCGGTGGCAAGAGATTGACACCAGCAACAGCCAAGCGGTTTTGAACGCCGTACTCCGCGCTGTGCAAGAAAAGCACATCATGCTGTATTTTTCTGAGCCGCGCCTGAATGAGTTGATGGATATTCTTGGCTGGTCGGGCAAGCAAAATCCGGGAACGGGCGATTATTTGATGATTGCCGACACGAATATGGGCAACAAGTCCAACCATTCCATTGTGCGCTCGGTAACTTACGACGTAGCGATTCAAGCTGACCGCACACTCAAGAGCCGCACGACCATCACGTACGATTATCCTGACAGCCTCGCCAAGACCGATCCTGCCGTTAGACCTGAACACTATGGTCAGCAGATCGACTACTACAACTTGATGCAGGTGTTCGTGCCGAAGGGGAGCCAGATCACCGAGACGGACAATCTCGAAAACACGCCTACCGTGACCGAGATCAACAATGCGAACGACTTCGTCAACCTTGTGCTCGTGGCTTACGATTCGACCGAGCGTTATCAATACTCGTATACCACGCCGCCGATTGTCGAGGACATTGGCCCGTATCAGCGTTACCGCTTGCTGATCCAGAAACAGCCGGGGACGGACGCGGATAAGGTAATCGTGACGGTGACGCTGCCCAGTGGCGCGCAGTTGGTCAATGTTACGCCTGAACCAGCCAACTCTTATTCGCTGGAAAACCAAATCCTCGAATTCCGCCTCGACCTGAAAGCTGATAGAGCGATAGAGATCGTCTACAAGTGATGCCTCGATGCCTGCCTCACCGAACGGCTCGGTGAGGCAGGTTCGATCTTGAAACGTCAAGCCGTCGTGGCAGTTCTGGCTTGCTCCGCTACGCGATTGAACTGATCAGTGTGGTTGTGCCAGTGCCGCAAGCCCCCCAACATCGAACCGATGGCGTTGGTCTCGGCTTTTGCCAAGGGAGAGCCTTCAGGATACTGCCGCAAGTTATCCAGATAGGGCACATCAGGCCACGTATCGAGATAGGCGAGGCACATGCGGCGGCTCTCCGCCAAGCGATGCAGCACTTCCGCCTTATCGCTGATGATGCGCCACTTCGGCTCGAAGCGGAAACGTGTACCGGGTTCCGGCGAAACATTCCGCGCCAGCAGTGAACTCACCGCCGAGCTTTCCTCCAAACTCGCCGTGACGTGCAGCACGAGATGCGCGATGCTCCACCCGATGGTGCGGTCTTCGGTCTGGGTAGCATACGGATCGTTGGCCTCGTCATCGAAGGGTTCGTACAGCACTTGCTCGTTGGATAAGCTTTCGACCAACGTTTGCAGCTTATCGTAATTTTCGCTGATTGTGGTACGCAGATCATCAATGGTATACCGATTGGAAAAGGCCAGCGTCATTGGCCCTGAGTACTCAGAAAAATCTATCAAGGTAAAATGCCTTCCATTGGAGTAGATGGTCACCGAATCTAACTACATTCGTATAGATGGGCGGCGTGGTGCAACTCTTACAGGTAGACTGGGCATGATGCACAAATCAGTTCGCGGTAAGATAGGCGCACCCTGAATAGCACGATGCAGTGAAAGAACCCCCATGACATACGAAACCATCCTCACAGAACGTACAGACGACGGAGTCGGAATTGTCCGGCTGAACCGTCCCAAGCAATTGAACGCGCTGAACGCGACCGTGATGCGCGAACTCACCGATGCATTGCTCGAATTCGATAAAGATGACGCGATCCGCTGCCTGCTGATCACGGGCGATGACCGTGCTTTCGCAGCGGGCGCGGACATCAAAGAAATGGCGGCGGCCTCCGCCGTGGATATGTTCACGCGCGACACGATCAGCCTGTGGGATCGCGTCACCAAGCTGACCAAACCGCTGATCGGTGTGGTATCCGGCTGGTGTCTGGGCGGCGGCATGGAACTGGCGATGGCTTGCGATATGCTGGTCGCATCGGAGAGCGCCAAGTTCGGGCAACCGGAAGTGACCATCGGCGTGATCCCCGGCGCGGGCGGGACACAGCGGCTAACACGGGCAGTTGGCAAGGCGCTGGCGATGGAAATGATCTTGAATAACCGCACCTTGACCGCCGCCGAAGCCGCGAACTTCGGCCTTGTCAACCGCATATACCCGGTGGAGAGCTATTTCGCGGAAGCGCTCAAATTGGCGCAGGACATCGCTAAACGCGCGCCGCTGGCTGTGCGGCTGGCGAAGGAAGCTATCAACAAAGCCTTCGAAACGGGACTCAGTGAAGGCATCGATTATGAACGCCGCGCCTTCTACTTCCTGTTCGCCAGCGAAGATCAGAAGGAAGGCATGACGGCGTTCGTGGAGAAACGCGATCCGCAGTGGAAGGGCAAGTAGATGACGAGCCTGTTGTTCTTGATCATGCTGTTCTTCGTCGCGCTGATGGCACTGATCTATGCCTACGTTACGGGCGTGCTGTAGCTCATGCTTGAGCAAAACACCTCTGTCACGCTGATTTATACCGCCGCGCTGGAAGGTCGCCTCGCGCTGCTACCCAAGTTGTTCACGCGGATCAGGCAGGAGCGCCAACCCGATCATCTTTCGCTGCTTGTCGATCTCGGTCGTTCGTGTGCCGCCGAGACGTGGATCTGTGACGCGACGGAAGGGCGTGGAATGCTGGTGGCGATGGACGCGATGGGCTATGACGCCTTCCACATCGGGCCGCTGGATGCCTTGTACACGCAACCCGCCCTCGTCCAGCAGATCAGGCAGATCATTGCGACCCCGCTGGCGGCAGGCCCGTGGCTCGGCAAGGCTACGCGCAAAGGACTGACATTCGTGATGGCGAACGCGGCGGCGCTGACGCCACGTACCGAGGCCGCCGATCTGACTATCGGGCTGCGGTTGAGCGCCGAAGCACGGCTGGAAGTGACCGCCGATCCGCGCCAGCGCATCTTATGGCTGGACGGCGGGATGTCTACGCATACGCCGCTGATCGGACGTGTCGAGATGCGGCTGCTGATCGAACCGCCGTTTCTGGAAGTGACCGAACACAGATTGCTCGATCTGACCGATGACTTACTGCCTGATCCGACGATTTCAGGCGTGATCGAGTTCGTGGAAAGCGAAGCCCGCTACGCCTTGAAGAAGCGCGGCGGGCAGCAGTAACGGCTTGTTAGCAAGCTGATCCCTGAACGTGACCTTACCCGCGTGAAATGGACACGCAGAAACGATGGTCGATTCCCTAGCGGGTAGTGCGTGCTTTCACGATTTGCACAACGTGGTGTAAGTCTCGCCGCTTTATGCCCGTGCCACCGAAAGGCTATCCGGGTGCGCACAATCCGCTGGCTTACTTACACCTTCCGTAACACCTCCAGCAGCCGATCTACTTCCGCTGGTGTGTTGTAATGCACTGCCCCGATGCGCAGCAACCCGCCTTTATCTTCGATGCCTAGGGTCGTCGTCACTTCGAGCGCGTAGAAATTGCCGTTCCATGCATAAATGCCCTGCTTATCCAGCGCCCGTGCAATATCCGCTGGATCCTTGCCGTCCATCGTGAATGATACCGTCGCCACGCGTTGATCCATCCGCGCAGGATCGGTGATGCCCCAGATCTTCAGGCCGGGGATCGTCTGCAACCCCTCGCACAAACGGCACGACAACTCTTGCTCATACCGTCCGATCTCGGTCATCGCTGTGACGTAGCGCTCCCGCAGCGACAAACTAGCCGATTTACCACCCGTCGCGTGGTCTGCCAACCACTCGAAGTAATCCAGCGCGCCCAACATGCCGACATTGCCTTCGAAGTTAGGTGTACCAGTCTCCCATTTATCCGGCGGGAGGGGGCTAGACGTGCGCACTTTATACGCGGTCAGCCGATCCAGCAGATCATATTTGCCGTACAGAATCCCCATGTGCGGGCCGAAGAATTTGTAGGCCGAACACACGAGGAAATCAACATCCAATGCCTGCACATCCGTGATCCCGTGTGCCACATACTGCACCGCGTCCACATAACACACCGCGCCGACGCTGTGTGCGATCTGCGCGGCTCGTTTCACATCGTTGATCGTTCCCACCGCGTTAGAGGCGTAGCCGACCGCCACGATCTTCGTGCGTGGGCTGACGGCGCGTTCCAGACTCTCCAGATCGAGCGTGCAATCTTCGGGGTGAATATCCACCCATTTCACCGTACACTCGCGATCCTTGGCGATCAGCAGCCACGGCGCGACATTCGCGTCATGGTCGAGATGCGTTAGCACGATCTCGTCCCCCGGCTTCAACAGATGCGCGAGGCTGCGACTCATATGCAGCGTGAGCGTGGTCATGTTCAGCCCGAATACGATCTCTTTGGGCGAGGCAGCGTTCAGCCATGTCGCGGCGTGCTCACGTGCCTGATCGATCAGCGCGTCCGATTGGTGACTGGTGTGGAACTCGCCCCCATGATTCGCGTTCGTGTGCAAATAATAATCTTGGATGCGCTTGATGACCTGCTGTGCGACTTGCGTGCCGCCGGGGTTATCGAAATGGATCGCGCCAGATGCCAGCGCGGGAAATTGGCTGCGGATGGTCTCGATGTTCAGCATAAAATATCCTTTTTGAATGCGTGTCCATAGCTTGGGGCTGCTAAGGCTACTACTGTACAACACCGCTTCGCCGCTATCAAGCAACTTGCGATGAGTGTAAAAACGCACTTGGAATAGATACTTATGGCTAGGGAAGATATATTTGGGCTTGCATTGAATAAATAGAACATATACACTCTTCAGAAGATATATAGAAAAGGTTGCGTCAACTAATGCGTCTATTTATTAGCTATTCTCACGAAGATGAAGGATATGTTGCAGTATTGGCAGATCACTTACGTGATGAAGATAGCCAACATGATGTATGGCTAGATAAGAGTATTTTCGCTGGTCAGGAATGGTGGGATGAAATACTGGATCGTATTGAAGATTGCGAATGCTTCGTTGTGATTCTTACACCACAGAGCGTAGCATCAATATATTGTAATGCAGAGCTAAATTACGCATTAGCACTAAATAAGCCCATTCTTCCGTTCAAATATAAACAATGCGACATCCCTTCGCAACTTGATGCAAAACAAGTCGGTGATTACGCAAAGTTGGGATTGGATCGGGTTCTTAGAAAATGTGAAAGAGCATTATCTGAGATTCGTGCTCAAAATATGAGAGGAATTTATGCTCCTCCCAAACTGAAACCACAGCGCCCGACAATGCCCAAACTGGCGTCGGTTAATAAAGTGGCAATCGTAGATATCATGAGCTTACTCAACAGTCTAACTAAACATACGCGACGTTCATATCAAAGATGGCTTTCTCTATTTTTGGACCCTGATGAAAGCAATAGCGCCGACGCAAAATCGCACTACATCTATAGCGTGGAAACTAGCCACTTGGAAAAGGTATTCACGTCTGATTATGTATCTAGGTGGATGGAGCAAAATATTGCCAATGGGATGGGTATCTCTTCATTGCAGCAGGCACGTTCTGCTATCCTATGGCTTGCTCACATCTTGCACGAGCAAGGTTATCTTGACCTAGCAGTTTTGGCTTTGATTGATTACCAAACGCCAACGATCCAAGATAACGATGATCTATCTGATAAGATGTGGCTTAGCGTTCAGGAATTAAAAGATCTGCTGAAAGCCGCTAGCGAGGCTACAGGTTTTAATATTGCATTGCAAGCGAGGAACTATGCAATGATTATGTTAATAATTGCTTGTGGACTCTCGCGAGACGAGATTGCATTGCTTCGATGGGCAGACCTAAAAGTCATCAATAATCATGAGAAACTTAGTATAACTGGACGAACAGGCAAAGTACGGGAGATTACCTTACCTTCCACCGTGAAAAACGCTCTTGCTAGCTGGAAACAATATCATCCTCTTCCGGTCAATAAGTACTCTATGTTTTCACGCATATTTAGAGGTGGAACCGTTGCGACAGCTAGTATTACCGATAAAGCAGTATGGATGGTTGTCCGAGATATTTCGAAACGAGCTGGAATTAGCAAAGTATCACCAAACGTACTCAGGAGATCATTTGCTAGAAATGCATTTGAAGCTAAAGTACCACTGGTTCAGATTCAGGAGATATTGGGGTTATCAAGCTTAGATTATGTTCATAAGTTGATTGGTGACATAAATTATGAATCGATATCAGAACTTGAAGATTGGACACTGAGTCTGACTTGCTGAGCTACGACTAAGGTTTCATGCTTTTGTCGTTCTGAATTTTGTCGTAACCCAGTTTCACTATTTATTGTTGAGCAGTAGAGCTACTTTCTCACATTTAACCTGCTTTGATTGTCACCGCCTTGGTTATACAGTACGTCCGATTTGTCGATGGGCTAAGGCATAGCAGATGATGCAACCTCACATTTAGAACAACCTTGCAGATTCAAACGAAACTATAACCTTTTGTTCCTTGACAATCAGAAAGCTTGTCTTATAATGTTAGATGTGGTTTCATCCAACCATGTTGAGTGTTCCTTGCTCACAAAAAGACTGCTAGTCCCAACTTCTGACCATTGTTCTTTCAAGACTGCACGTTGACCCGTTATTTGCTGTATTGACCATCACGAGGCACACGTCCTATATCAACTTGCACTTGGCCCTTTCTTCTTTCGCCTGTTTTCGCCTGTTATCGCCTGATCTTTGCCTGTTTTGCTCGGTTCAGGAAGGCTCATTAAGCAGAGGATTTGCTTGGCCTGAAATTTGCCTGATAAACAGGCATAACAGGCAAAATTGCTGTTTCCGACGAATGTGAAGTCAGCCCATGCGAGAGACCAATATGAAAATACGAAACCAAAACGCATCTCGAAAATCACCCTCCAGACACACGGTTTCTAATCGCCGCGTCTTGAACTGGTTGTCTGCTGGTTCCGTGCCTGTCGGCATAGCATCGCCACACACCACCAATGATCCCATTCTGAGCGTACAACGGGATCATTGGTGGGATCATTACGGGTCAACGTCTGCCACTACCACTTGCCTGCCACAGGTCAATCTTGTACGCCGTTATCCGTCTGTCGCGCCCACGCATCATCGAGTTTCATTAGCGATTCGTCAGAATCGCCAACTGCCCGCGACGGAATTCAGCCGAGCAACGTATCAGAGAATCGTACATCGAATAACTGAGGTGGATCATGTGGTATCGGAAGGTTCATTATCGTCAGGGGTTCAATTGGCTACCGGTGATCGTCTTGCTGCTGTTCCTGTTGATGGGCGGTTGGCGGTTGGTGTTCCTGATCCCACCGATCTTGGTGTTGGTGGCGCTGTTCTTCATCTTCTCACCGGTAGGACGCCGCTTGCGGCAGGAATATCGATCCGGTAATTGGGACAACTGGCGTGATTGGTCAAGTCAGGATTTTGATGGGCAAAAGCGCAAACACAATTGGTACGCGGATGAAGAGACCGATGAAGCCGAGGCTGGCACTGCCCGCACCTACGACGCCAAGCGCAAGAATGACGACGACGTGTATTACGTCTAACACTGCTGACACGGCGGGTTGTATATCCCGTTAATGCCCTCCGCAGCGTGTTAGCCGACGCGGAGGGTCTACTGTACGCCTGACCGTTCAGCGGTTACATGACGCTACATGGCGCTGAACTTGGCAATCTGATCTTGCAGCGGCCCACGCCCCACCTGTGGATAAGGGCCGAGGGCGGCATCGAATTCCTGCATGTAATCAACGACCTGCTGCGGCGTTCGGCCTTCAAACCGCATCGTGATGGCAGGCTGTGTATTGCTGGCGCGGACGAGTCCCCATCCGTTGCCGAACATCACACGTGCGCCGTCGATGGTGTTGACATCATAATTGGCGGCAAAGTGCTTTTGCAGCGCTTCGATGATGGTGAACTTGACCTCATCCGGCGCAGACATAATGATTTCCGGCGTGGCGACCAGTTTCGGGATGCTGTCGAACAATTCGCTGACCGTCTTATCCGTCTTGCTGAGGATTTCCAGCGCCTTGAGCGAAACCAAGCCAGCATCGTCAAAGCCGTAGTAGTCTTCACCGATGAACAGGTGCCCACTGACCTCGCCGCCGAGCAGTGCGCCTTCTTCCGCCATCTTGGCCTTCATCAGGCTGTGCCCAGACTTCCACATAATGGGGATGCCGCCATGCCCTTGAATCTCATCGAACAGCGCTTGGCTGACCTTCGCGTCGAACACGACCTTCGCGCCGGGGTGCCGCTCCAGCATGTCGCGGGCAAGCAGCGCTAACAGCCGATCTGCCGCGATGTGGTGCCCGTGATCATCGATTAGGCCGCAGCGATCTGCATCACCGTCGAAGCCGACACCCACATCACACTTGTTATCGACCACCGCTTTTTCGAGGTCATGCGTAGTTTCTGGATCTTCGGGATTGGGCAGATGGTTGGGGAAGGTGCCATCGGGTTCGCAGTACAGGCACACGACCTCGATGCCGAGCTTGTGGTAGACAGGCTCCATGAACGAACCGCTGTAGCCGTTGCCAGCATCGACCGCGATCTTGAGCTTGCGCGGGCCGAGCTTGACCTTGCTGGCGATCACGTCCATGTGCCGCTTGGGGATGCTCAGATCGACTTCGATGTGGCCTGCGCCAGTGTCAAAGTCGTCCGCGAGAATCAACTGCAGGATCGCTTGAATCTGGTCGCCGGAGAGCGCCAAGCGCCCGTAAGCCATCTTGATGCCATTGTACTCCAACGACAGATGGCTACCAGTGATCTGGACACCGCCGCCTTTCGCGCCATATTCCGCCGAAGCGAAGTAAACACTTGGCGTCATCACGCCGCCGATGTCCACGACATGCAGTCCCGTCGTGATGATGCCATCCATCAGGGCTTTCTTGAGCGCGTCTGAACTCAGGCGGTTGTCTTGCCCGACGAAGATGCGATCCGTGCCGAAACTGCGCTTCATGAAGGTGCCGTAGCCCTTGCCGACGAGATAAGCCAAATCGGGCGTGACTTGGGGGTTATCTCCCGTCACCGTGCCGCGAATGTCATATTTGCGAAAGATGGTAGTTGGTACTTGAGCCATGCGTAAAGCCTCACTTCCGTAGTGCAAAATGATTCTTAAATCAATGAGTGTAACTTCAGGTTAGGCATAGCCGTTAGTGTAGCATTCTAGGACAGGTTCTCACAATGAGATGTACGGATAGCGCCGATTGGTCGTTTGTATCAGCCCGCCATGTCCTTGGTACCGATGATCTTGGTCGGCGTCACGCGGATGAGCAGTTCGCCAGGGACAGCGTTGCGCGTCCCGAATGCTTCGGCCTTGTCCGCGCCCATGTACTTGCCGCCAATGACCGTCGCCCACTGCTTCAGCGCCGCCATATCGTCCGAAATGGCAGCCGTGCCCTCGATCTGCACGAAAGCGAAGGGCGGCGTCTCATCATCCACGATCAGGCACACACGCGGATCGCGACGTAGATTCGCCACTTTGACCGTCTCGTGCCATGAGGTGAAGACAAGCTGAAACTGCTCACCCGCGCC
This sequence comes from Anaerolineae bacterium, assembly GCA_019637615.1. Taxonomy (GTDB): domain Bacteria; phylum Chloroflexota; class Anaerolineae; order Aggregatilineales; family UBA2796; genus JAHBVK01. The sequence continues at coordinate 149,028 of JAHBVJ010000006.1, forward strand.
ATCAATCGCATACCAGATCGAGGCGACGTGCGGCCGACCATCAGCGCGCACGGTGGCGAGTTTGGCAGTGTGGATGTGTCCCGATAGCAGGTCATGAATATCAGCAATCGTCATTTTTTGCATAAGTTGCTCTCATTTGCGCTACATTCTGTATGATTTCACATAAACTATTCGCAGCCCGGAACGCTTTCGGCAAACGGCGCGATGATCGTCAGCGACTATCGCCATCAGGTCGTTTCGGGTATGCTAATAACGACTAGGACGAGGTGATTATGCAAACATTACCTGATATTACCCTTACTGAACAGGAACCTCCCGCCCGTACCCCACGGATCGCATTTGGGGAATGGCTGGGGATTGATGTGCCGACACGCTACACCGAGGAATCGCATACATTCTTCAACGCGATGATGATCGGAGATACTCTCGTTAGCCCGATGTTGTTCGGGATGAGCGGACGGACGGTATGGGTATGCCGTGCGCTGGCGGGGCTGCTATTCATCACCCGCAAAAAGACCGAGAGCTTATCGCTGCGACAGGCGCTGCAAGTTGAAGCGGCGACTGGTTTGACTCTGATTGTGTTAGCGGCGCAAGGCACCGTTTCCAAACGCTGGTGGGAGAATGCCTACCTGATGTTCGGCGGCGCATTGATGCTTGCCAACGCGCTGATGACTGAAATGGACGACTGAGGTAGACCATCTCCATCTTAGCGCAGCCGTGAGCGCAGGTAGACGATGCCGAGCAGCATAATTGAGAAGACCAGCAGCGGCACCCCGATGATGATCAGGATCGGCAGCGTCGGCGGCGTTGACTGACCCGACTGAACACCGCCGACCAACGTTGGTGTACCCGCAGGCAGCGGCGCTACGGACGTAGGCGGCGCGGTGCTCTCGATGGACGCTGACGTGGCGGTTGACTGTACCGAGAACAGGGCAAGCGTGGCAGCGGCGGTTGCCGTAGCCTGCACAAAGTTATCCGTCTGCTGCGTCGCCTGTGTCGCCTGTATCATCACCCCGGTTGGTGGCACCACCGGAGCGACACTGCCCGCGCCCGATTCGGCAGCGCTGTTGGTTGCGTCGCCGGGGCTGTAGAGCGCAGTCGCCACACCCTCCGTAGCAGCCTTAAACGCGGATGTCGCAGCGAGCGCGGGCGGCATGGCAGTGCCTGTGGCTTGCGGAGCAGCCGCGTTCATCACACTCGGCGTACTGGTTTCGCTAGGTGCCATCATCGCAGCGCTGTCTTGCGCGGCTTGATTGGTCGTGGTGGCAAAGGCGGCGAAAAGCGTACTGGTCGGCGGAAATTCGGCTTGCGTGGGCAGCGGTGTCGCGGTTGGCATGGATGTCATGCTGGTGGCGGCTGAACGCTGCGCGGCGTCTAGCGTGGCTTGATCGGCACTTTTGTCCCGTTCCTCACTTGGCAAGCTAGTTGGCTGCATGGCAATCGCGCCGGTATTCGTGGTCGAGGACGCGGGACTGGTCGCGGTGTTGGCAGAGAACAGGATGCCAGCCGTAATCAAGAGGACAGCGGCAGCAGTGCCGAGCGCCGCCAGCAGTTGCATCCGCTGATAGCGTGCCCACCACGGCGCACCCCGCCGATATTGGGCTGGATCGAGCGTGAAATTGCGCGGGACGGCAAGTTCGGGCGCAGAACGCAGCGTTTGGACGGTCTGCCGTAAGCTCTCTAGCTCGGAACGCAACGCGTCGTCGGTTTCTAAGCGCGATTCGAGGGCGCTGCGGTCGGCGGACGAGAGCGCATTATCAAGGTAGGCAGAGAGGCGTTCCAAATCGTCAGGCATGGCGGTAATCTGAACTCAACATCCTTGCTGTTTCGGTAGGTAAGGCAACTTCCATATCCTTAAGACTCACGACGATATTCCGACGGTAAAAGTTCCCCGATGCCCTGTAAACAGGCTCTGAGGGCTTGCCGCGCCCGACTGAGACGCGATTTGACCGTGCCCAAGGCCGTGTTGGCGATGGTGGCGGCTTCGGCATAGTCGTACCCCTGAATATCGCACAAGATGGCGACCAAGCGCTGCTCGTCGTTCAGCCCATTGAGGCAATCCTGAATGGCTTCGCTGAGGGCGGTTTGCTGCACGATGCGTTCGGGATCGTCGCTGCTGCTGGCGAGACGCGGGGCGCTTTCCCCATCGGCGGTCATGGCCTCCAAAGAGGCTTCGGGATGGCGCACACGGCGGCGGCGTTCGTCGTAGCAGGCGTTGGTCACGATGCGCATCAGCCAGCCCCGGAAACTGCCCGCGCGATACTGGCTCAGGTTGTTGTAGGCAGAGATAAAGGCTTCCTGCGTGGCATCAGCGGCGGCGTGGCTTTCGCCCAAGATGCGGTAGGCGAGATTATACGCACTGCTCTGGTGGGCCAGTACGAGCGTGTTAAACGAGTCAACATCACCGCGTCGAGCGGCTAGGATCAGGGCTAGTTCATCCATGAATTTAGGAATTGACGAATTTGAGCTGGTTGATTATACTACTCCCCGACTTGCCGGAGTGGCGGAATGGCAGACGCGAACGACTCAAACTCGTTTGGGAAACCGTGTGGGTTCGACTCCCACCTCCGGCACTGTTTATAGCCTTACTCTACGCCGGGTTCATCCCGGCTTTTGTGTAATTATACCAAGTATGCGCCGCATCGTACTGTCAATTTTCCTCGGTTTGGTCATCGGTATCATGGGCGGTTTGCTCATCGGATGGGTGATCGCGCCTGTACAGTTGATCAACAACCCGATGCGCGATCTGGCGCAACGCTACAAGGATGAATACACGGTGATGGTGGCGATTGGCTACCAGATCGACGGCGACTTGAACGAGGCGATCAACCGACTGAAGCCGCTGGGCGTGTCGGGCACCTTCAACGTCCCTGTGTATGTGCGCGATACGACCGAACGCTTTATCTCCGAAGAGGGTACGGGGCGCGAGTCCGACATCCGCAGTTTGGTGGAGCTGTCGTGCGCAATGGGCGCGCCGTACTGTACGCCACCGATGGAACGCTTCCGCCGTCCGTCACTGACCAACCCCCGATCGTGAGAGAAGCCTGATGCGCCGTACGCTTTCCCCTGTTGGCATTATCATCGGGCTGGTCATCGGCATCGTAGGCGCGCTGGTGTACGCGTGGCAGATCGATCCCCAAATTTTGACGAACGTGAATCCGGCGCAGTTGGCGCGGGATGGTAAGCGCAATTACGCCATCGCGATCAGTCTGGGCTGGGCGCGGGATGGCGACGTGGTGAAGGCTGCTAACCGCCTGAATGATGTCGGCCTGACGTGGACGGATGTTGCCACCTTCGCGTGCGAGCTGGCGAAAGGCCCCGAAGCTGGCACCAATGGCGGCTTGACCGCGATCCGCAGCATGGTGGCGCTGGCGGAGACGCAAGGACAACGCGGCTGTGCCTCTGACTTGGTGAACATCTTCACCCCAACACTGGCTCCTACCGAAATCGTGATTATCCCGACCGCTACGCACGTACCGCCATCTTCCAAGACGCCGACCCCGACGCTGGACGTGACGCCGACGCCAGAGCAACCGCTGTTCACGGCGACTCCACTTCCCATCGGCGCATTCAGCGTGGATGTGAAGACCTTCTGCGCCGCCGAGCCAGTGATCGAGGTGCTGGTGCAGAATGTGGCGGGTGATGGCCTGGCTGGCATGGCGATCACCGTGCAGCAGGATCAACTGCGCGAGACGTTCTTCACGGGACTGAAGCCGGAACGCGACCCCGGCTATGCCGACTACAACCTGACCCCTGACCTGTCGTATGTGGTTTCGCTGCGGGACTTCCCCAATACCCGCACCAAGGCCCTGAGCGCGACCCCGTGCAACGCCGGATCGCCGGATCGGGTGAGCTTCCGCGTGACGTACCGCCGACTGCCCAATAGTTAGTGCTACGTGCTGAGTGCCAAGTGCTAAGGAAAGCGAAGTCCTTAGTGCTGAGTGCTTAGTCCTTAGTAAGGAGGCAGGAGCAGCCCTCATCCCCGACCCGTCGCCTTGCGGGAGAAGGGAGGAAGCGTAGGAGAAATGATCCCGTGTGTCAGTGGGGATGGCGTGGTTGTCGTGGATTCGCGGTTCGATGATCCCTAAAATGCTCCCATGTGGATGAGATTCCAATCGATCAATTGCAGCAGCGGCAAGTGAAGTTGATGGTATTGACGTAGATAAATGATGAGGTGCCGCGCGGGTAAGGAGTGCGTCGGCAGCGCCGCCCGATGTTGAAACGTCAAGATTAGCGGATGAAGCCCGTACGGGACTCAGTCCTGAGCAGCTAGTCGCAGTTTTGGCACTCGTTCGTTCAACAGCATCGTCAGCGGTAGGGTTGGAGGATAACGTTTCGGCAGGACACAGATCCGCTGGAGGATGGGAAACGAGCGGCGGGACGGAAGATGATGAGGCGTCACAGGTCGGCACATCCGGCGGCGGCGGCGCGATGATGGGCGCAGGTGGCGGTACGGGCGTCCGCGCAGGCGAGGCGAGATAGTTGCCGAGCTGGATGAAGGCTAGTTCGGCAGCGGCAGGCGTGCGCTCGATTTTGGGAACGAGCGAGGCAGGATTGCCTTTGACAGGCTGTAGATCTGGTGTGACTTTCCCTGTGACCCAACTCATGGGCGACCTCCAAGGCAGAATGATGACGAACAGTTAGGATTGTCTCAGCGTTACAGGTCATGCGATGTCTGGCAGATGGATCGCTGAAGCAAGATTTAGACGATTGGTTGATCCCTACCGCTCATTTTGTGGGTGAGACGGTGATTGCTGATAGGATATAACGGAATTTCTGAATTGAACATCCTTACATTTGTAAGCGTACAAATGTAAGTCTCGATGCGTAATATTGCGTGACGTAAGGCATCTCCGTTTCGGATAGGTCACACCGTGTCATCAGTACAAGGCTCCGGTGATAATGGTGTTTAGAAAATTGGGCAGGCAAATGTGAGTTCGTCGTCACGCCGCCCGACGTTAATTTGACATCTCAGGCATGATGGTAGGGGGAAACGCTAACAGCAGGGGTAACTGTGCGTGTACATGAGTGGCCCCGGAGGGAATCGAACCCCCGACACAGCGTTTAGGAAACGCTTGTTCTATCCTCTGAACTACGGGGCCACATGTCAGTGGGAAGCATTATAGCAAAGGGTATGTGAAAGCGGAAGAGTTCGGCTGACGTATTGGCGGACTATTTTCGAGCAGTATTCATGACGAGATTGAGGGCGAGTCGTCGGACTCGCCCTCAGCATAGCATTAGTCGGTACCGAGGATAGGCAGCGAACCGATAGTGCCGCGATCCAATTGCACGAGATCACTGTAAATCCAGCCGCTAACGCCGTAGGCATCGACGTTCAACCACTGACTATCGACGGAACGTCCCCGCACGATTACGGTCTGGTCGTGAATGTACGTGATCACGCTGTACTGGAAGCCCGGCCCTGAGCGGAGGCGATTGTAGCGACCCTGCACGAGCGCACTGATCCCGCTCTGGTTGCCGCCAATGTTGATCACGGGCAAGGCATTGATGTAATCGGCATGAATATCGGTATCATAACTCCACACCCAACCAGTAACGCCCATCTCTTTGGACTGGATATAGACCCAGTTGGAGTCTTGCGTCCTGCCGATCAACATGATCTCGACATTGCTCAGGCTGGCGCGTTCGGTCGAGGTGTTGGAGGGATATTCGTAGACCTTGACCAGACGGTTAGGCAGTTTGAAATACTGTGGCGGGTTGCTGACCGCGCCGGGTACGCGCAACTTCTGACCGACGTAGACACGATTCATGTCCGCGATGCAATTGCCAGTCGCCAAATCCGTCAGGCTAAGGTTGTACTTGAGCGCGATGCGGTACAGGTTCTCGCCACGCGCGACAACGTGCGTACCGCTCCAATCCGTGCGCGGGATACACGTTTGTGCCTGTGCGGCCTGCACTGGCAACACTGCCAGCGTCAAGATAGCGAAGGCTAGGATGATGAAACTTATACGACGCATAGGGTTTTCCTTCCTTACTATCTCTTATATGATGGGGAAAAGACTGCGCAGCGCAGCAGGAAAATGGAGGAATCTGGCGTCCTGCTTTTGGATGAGCGTAAGATCGCGGTCAAGTCAACGCGTCTGGTATAATTAAAAAATGGTAAAAAGGAGCACATAGGTATGGCAATTGCTGCGCCCGATATTCCTATGAACATCGATAAATTTGGCGAGGTTGAGAAAGCGCTCAACACACAACTCCCCGTGATGCTGTACGTGTATGGGGGCGAAACGCCGCGTGCGGACGTCCGCACCGAACTGGACAAAGCGGCGAAAGATTACGCTAACCGGATGCGCGTGGTAAAGGTTGATTGCAGCAGCGATCCCGAACTGGCGCAATACTTTGAACTCGGAAAGCATCCAGTTCTCATTAGCTACCTGTGCGGCGAAGTTCTGGCGCGTCGTTCGCGCCCGTGGGGCACCGACGTGACAGGTATGGTGAGCGAGCTTGCCAAGCAGATTCCGCCGACGGCTGTCGCGCCCGCCGAACCGCTGCCAGTGGTCGAAAAAGCACCCGCCAAGGATAAGCCGGTGGTTGTGACCGATGCCACCTTCGAGCAGGACGTCTTGCAGAGCGAACTGCCCGTCGTGGTCGATTTCTGGGCGGCATGGTGCGGCCCTTGCAAGCAGATCGCCCCGATCCTTGAGAAACTCGCCAAGGAATATGCGGGCAAAGTGCGCGTGGCGAAGGTCGATGTGGACGCTAACCAAGAGCTTTCGCAGTATTTCCGCATCATGAGCATCCCCACGTTGATGTTCGTCAAGGGCGGCAAGATCGTCGGTCAGCAGGCGGGCGCGCTACCGGAACATGTCCTGCGCGATGTGTTCAACCAACTGGTAGCCCTCCAAGTCTAGCCGCATACGGCCTAACTGCCCCAAGTGCGTCATAATCGATGGGCGGGACATTGCGTTGAGCGTGTCTCGCCTAACTCAGCATGAAACGAGATACCTCTTATGACCGAACCGCTGCTCACCACGAAGCACAACGGCGTCGTCACCCTCACCATCAACCGTCCCTATGTACGCAATGCCGTCGATGCCGAGACGATGATCCGACTGCGGCAAGAAATGGAACGGCGAGCCGTTGAACCCGATACCCGCGTGTTTGTCATCACTGGCGCAGAGGGCGCGTTTTCCTCCGGCGCGGATATTCAGGCGGCAATGTCGGCAGGCGTGACGCCGCAAGAAGCACAGCACATCCTCACGGAGGCGTATGGGCCAGCGATTCGCGGGATTCGCGCCTGCCCGTGGCCTGTGATCGCGGCGGTGGACGGCTTCGCGGCGGGCATCGGCTGCGATCTGGCACTGGCGTGTGATATTCGGCTGCTATCCGAGCGCGGCAAGCTGGCGGAATTGTTCATCCGCGTTGGCCTGATCCCCGATGGCGGCGGGACGTATCTGCTGCCGCGTCTGGTGGGCGTGGGCAAAGCCTTCGAAATGATGGTCACGGGTGAAACCGTCAATGCGCCTGACGCGCTGGCGATTGGTCTCGCCAATAAGGTGTTCCCTACCGAGACGTTCTACGCCGACGTCACTGCTTATGCCGAAAAACTCGCCAGCCAAGCGCCGTTGGCCTTGGTGCGCGGCAAACGAGCGATGTACGCCGCGCTCGAAGACAGCTCCCTCGCTGAGGCGATGGCACGGGAAGCACAGTATCAGCGCGAAATATTCGACAGCGAGGACGGTTTTGAGGGCTTCCGTGCCTTCGTTGAGAAACGCCCGCCCCAATGGAAAGGACGGTAGAGCAGTGCTTAGTGCTGAGTGCTTAGTGCTGAGTCCATACAAATGTCAGATGTTTGCAGCGATGGATGCGTTCGGAGCGCGCTCATGAAGCTGCTGTTCGTGTGTTCCTCGCTCGATCTGACGCAGCCGTTCAGCGCCACGCCCGCATGGTGGCAATTGCTCAAGGGATTATACGAGATCGGCGTTGATGTGCTGGCGACGACGTATCAGGGGCCAGCCATCGAGAGCTTGTGGTGGCAAGCCATCCCGAATCCGGTGAAGCGGGAAGGCGACCTGTTCACTGCGCTCCGCAAATTCGTCCAACGTCCAGCCGCGACGCGAGCTGTCAACACGGCAGGTACAGGCGAAACGGCGTCGGATCGGGCACAACGGCTGCTGGCGCAGCGTGTGATCGCCCCGCGCTGGCGTGATTTCATGGATCGCGTGATCCCCAAGCATCCCGATCTGGACGCCATTATTTTCCTGACTATCCCGCTGAATCATGTTAACGGGTTGGCTAGCTATGTGCAGCACAAATATGGCAAGCCCGTTTTGTATTACGATGGCGATGTGCCCGCCAGTCTACCGAATTTCGCGGGGTTTTCATCCGGCTTCAAGATTTATTACGGCGCGGAGGTAGGTGAATACGCGGGATTCATTTCCAACAGTCAGGGCGGCGGCGAGGCACTGCTCAAGATGGGAGCCAAGCGCGTCGATACGCTGTTTTACGGCGCTGATCCTGATGTCTTTGCGCCGCTGCCCGTATCGCAGGATATTGATCTGTTCTTCTACGGACATACGCGGGAGTATCGTGAAGCGTGGATCGACAGCATGATCGCGGATGCCAGCCGCCAACTGCCAGACGCCAAATTCGCCGTGCGCGGACGCCAGCTTGGCGATCTGGGCAAAACGCAGATGCTGCCCTATCTGTCGTTCAGCAAACTGCGCGAATATTCATGCCGCGCCAAGATCAATTTGTGCGTGACGCGCAAGGCACATGCGTCGGTGTTTGCGTCGTCCAGTTCGCGTCCGTTCGAGCTTGCCAGCATGGGCGCGTGCATTGTGTCGAATCCGTACTTGGGGTTGGAAACGTGGTTCGAGCCAGATAAAGAGATCATCCTGCTGAACAGCGGTGACGAGGCCGTCGAGCGGTATCGCTGGCTGCTTTCGCATGATACGGAACGCCGTGCTATCGGTACAGCGGCACGTCAACGCGTCCTGAAGGAGCATACCTTCCGGCACCGCGCGCAGCAGTTGGTGGACATCGTACACAGCTATCGATGAGATAGATAGCGTATCTTTGGGCAGATGCGCCATCAGTTCGCCAACACCGACGCGCTGGATGCCCGTTTGCTGGCAGCATATGGCTATCTCATTCAGCCCGACCATTGGGCACCGCCACCTGCCGTGTACGAAGAACTGATGCAGCGCTTGACGGAACGCGAGGCGGTGGTCCATATGCTGACCCAAGAACGTAACCGCTTGCACGCACTGGCTCGGCGTCCAGCTCAAGTCAGTGATGTCCACCAGCGTGCCCAAGCACGTATCGCCATGCTGCAAGCCCAGCTCAAGGAGATTGACGCTTACTTGCGCCGCACCCTCATCAGCGACCATGTGTGGACGGAAGCGGATTGGCTGTTGGTGGGCATCTTGGTTTTTACTGCCTGTGCCTCTCCTCAACAAGCCGCCGCTTATGCTGGCGTGGTGCCCCTGCCCCGTCAGTCCGGCTCCAGTTTGCACGCCACCGCCCATATTCATCCCGCTAGAGCGTGTTATGCACTTTGTGCCTTAGTAGGGAGCACAAGCTTGACAAAGCGCCTCAACATGAGCATAGCAAAGGCCACATAATGCAAGCCAGCCAAGGTATCGGCCAAGCGCTCGAAATCCCGTGCTAGGCGGCGAAAGCGGGACATCCACGCAAAGGCCCGTTCGACCACCCAACGGCGCGGCACGAGCACAAAGCCGGCGGCGGTGATCTGGTCGTTGACCACTTCCCAGCCGGAGATGCCATATTGGGCTGCGTCCTGCTGGGTCTGCGCGCCGGTGTAGCCTTCGTCTGCAACAAGCTGGACCGAGGGTCGTCGGTGATGGCCTGCACGTCCTCGGCCAGTGCCTCCACTTGGGCACGCTCTTGCTCATTGGCAGAGTGTCACCAGCAGGGTCAGCAACAGTCCCAACGTATCAACTACCATGTGGACCTTGCTGCCACGCCGCTTCTTGTGCCCATCATGTAGCCCGAGCTGCTCTGGGCTGGACTGCATCGTTCGCCCATCGATAATGACGGCACTGGGTTCCACCTGACGTCCCGCCACTGGCGGCGCAGCAAGCGACTGAAGTCATCCACAATTGATTCGAATACGCCCGCCGCCAACCAGCGCTGGGTTTGTTGGTACACCGTGTACCAAGGTGGCAAATCATGGGGCATCATCCGCGCCTCACCACTGCGCACAATATAGCGCAGCCCGTTAAATACCTCGCGCAACGCATGGTCGCGTTGCGGAGCCTCTTCCTTCATCAGCGTCAAATAAGGAGCGATAAACGCCCATTCTGCCTCTGTCATCACTGGGATAATTCTGCCGTGCCATAGTACGCTCGTCTCAGTGCTTGCGGATTTCCTGTCTACTCTTTGAACGCTTTGTCCTTCCCAAGTATTTCAAAAGTGCATAACACACTCTAGCCATGCTCGCTTGCGTACCACGCATTTAGCGCTTCCTTGTCCGCCGTGCGCTTTAATCCCAGCTGGCGTCCCTTTTACCAGAAACTGCGCGCCGCTGGCAAACCCGTCAAGGTCGCCCGCCTCGCCGTCGCTCGTAAGCTTATCCACATTGCCTAGGCTGTCGTTACTAAACATTCCGATTTTGACCCCCATCGAGGGACTTTGATTGCTTGACATTCAATACCGTATCTCCGGGACTCACCCCCCATATAGCGGATGATGTTGTATTCAAGCGCGCGTTCAAGGCTGCTCACTGACTAGCCGAAGCGCAGATTGATCAGGCGATAACAGGACGGCAATTATTGGGCAAACGGTAGTCGGTTCAGTTTTTAGACGATCTCAGTCCCGCACCGAGGAGATCGTGTGAAGTACACGAGGACATAAGTCATCAACATCGTTTAGCCGATGGTGAATAGCCATGATGGCATACGAAAGGATAGTTAGCATAGAATCTATCCTGAATCAAGAACATATTTATTAGAGAAGTGTAAATATTTGTTCGAGTGATGAATGCCTATGAACTGCGCGATCACGAGGGCAAATTTAGCGTGAACGGCATGATGATCAGCTCCATCGGAAGACCACATAGTCAGCTAACCCTACGAGCGTGCGTTTTTCTAGATTCTCGTATTTTTCGTTGGCTGACTTGAAACCCAAATGGAATTAACCGCGATTATTGAATCGTGATTTCAATATGTTAATCATGATCTTCAAGAAATTCATTAAAAATATCAATATGGTTATTGACAAACTCAAAAGTGATATTAAAATGGATTTCAAGATTGAGAAATGGGTAGAGTTAAGCGAGACGCTATAAACACCCATTTCAGGAGAATCGGAATATGCACCCAGTATTAGGAATGTGCCCCGTTTGTGGAGAACCACTCGCAATCACACGGCTGCACTGTCGTAATTGTGATACCACCATCGAGGGGCGCTTCTACGCGGGTCGTTTGGCTCAACTGACGCCGGAGCAATTGCAATTTGTAGAGATATTCCTGCAATGCGAAGGCAAGATTAAAGCGGTTGAGGAAAAACTCAAGATTTCGTACCCCACCGTGCGCAGCCGTCTCCGCGACGTGATCCACGCGATGGGCTATGAAGCCAGCGAGATCGAAGAAGACGTTTCTGAAGAAGAACGCAAGCGCATCCTCGATGATCTCGCCAATGGACGCATCTCATCCGATGAAGCCGTCGAATTACTGCGTGGGGATCGCTAAGTATCCCCCTCATCTAAAGTCCGTTGGGATGGGCAGTATGCCCGCCCCATTCGGCATATAGTCTAGAGGAGAATTTTTATGAACCGCAGCGAAATCCTTCAAAAGTTAGCCGCTGGTGAACTCAGTGTCGATGAGGCGACGCGCCTGCTCGCAGAAGAGCCGCGTAAAGCCGCCGAGCCTGATGGTGGTGGGGGCGTTGATGCCCCCACCCCGCCACCGACTGATTCTGCTGCGTCCCAAGCCAACTCACCGGAAGCCGATGCAGAAGCAGAGTCGGCGTCCGAGGAAGCATCCGCCCCCCGTCCCGCTCAACCGAGCCGGAAACGCAAAAACGGCATCCACTGGCTGCACATCGAAGTCACCGATTCGTGGCGGAAACGTGATCGCGTTCGCGTGAATGTCCCCGTTGGTCTGGTACGTGCCGGATTGTGGATGGGATCAAAGTTCAGTCATCATATCCCCTCCGATATGTGGGACAAGATGATGGATGCCATCGAAAACGATGAAGTTGGTACGCTGGTTGAAGTAGACGATCTGGAAAGCGGCGAACGCGTCCATATCTACGTGGACTAAAGGAATGAAAATCATGGGTGATGGTCGGTTATTGTTCAAGGTTGACGCCGATGTCTCCATCCAAATCGAGAATGTGGGTGGTGATCTGGTAGTCGAGGGTTACGAAGGCGATGAACTGCTCGCCTTTGGCGAAGATATGAACAGCGAACAGAGCGATTCGAATGAGGTCACCATCTTCGCTGGCGGCGATTGCCGGATGCGTGTGCCGAATGGCGCGAGTTTCACCATCGAGAACATCGGGGGCGAGGCGCGTTTCACAGGCATCAACAACACGATTGAAATCGAGAATGTGGGGGGCGACCTGCATATCCGTGAGGCGACCGGCGTACAGGTCGATAATGTTAGCGGTGATCTCGAACTGCGGGCGATCCTTGGCGACATCGAGATCGATAGTGTGGGTGGCGACGCGGATTTGCGTAATATCGAAGGCGATATTCGGATCGACAGCATCGGCGGCGATACCCTGCTCAAAGCCGTCACGGGCGACATCGAAATCGACAGCGTGGGCGGCGATTTGATTGTGGCAACGCCTTACACGAGCGAGGTCGAACACGAAATTTCCAATATCGGCGGCGATGCAGTCTTCAAATTGGGTGAAGATTCGGATGTGCGTTTTGAACTTCCGGAAGATGTCAAACGGATCATCAAAGTGCGCAACGCACGCTTGGAAAGTGAAGATGACCACGAAGCCATCATTTTGGCAGAGGGCAGCGCCACCGTTAGAATTGAGAGCATCGGCGGAGAAATTCTGCTCACCCGTCAAGACGATTCTGAGGTAGATGGTATCCTTAGCGGCTTCATGTCGGATGACGAAGCTTCTGAGACCATGCGCGTTGCGGAAGAAGCACGCCAATGGGAGCGTCAACGGATGCGTGCGGAGCAAGAAGCTATGCGCGAAGTCGAGCGCGAGCGTGCCCGTGCCGAGCGTGAAGCGGAAAAACTGCACCGTCAGGCCGAGCGCGTCCAGCAAGAAGCGATGCGGGCGGCTGAACGTGCCATGAACAAGGCACGTGGCAAAGGCTTTGAAGCCATGAACAAGGCGCGCAGCAAGGGCTTCAACTTCGAATTTGACTTTGATTTCGGTGGAAAACACAAAAATAAAGGCGGGAGGGTCAATATCCCAGTCAACCCAGTCTCGCCCGTGCCTCCTGTTCCACCAGTCCCGCCCCGTCCACCGAGGGCACCGATGAGTCAAGCGCCTATCGATCCGGTTTCGGATCAAGAGCGCATGATGATCCTGAAAATGGTGGAAAACAAGCAGATCACGGTTGAAGAGGCGGAGCGCCTGTTCGCGGCGCTGGAAGGACGGGATACCAAAGGACAGTAACCATGTCGGCTGCCACCATCAGTCAGAACCCGCCGCAAACAGACGGGCCTCGTCCGGTGCAAATACGTACTGACTTAGCGGGTATAGCAGATCTGATTGAGGTGGCCTTTGCGGCGACCATGGACGAAGCGGGTAGAGCCGCCATCCGCGATTTACGGATGGTCAACAGCTATGGCCCGCTGATGTTGATCGTTACTGGCCTGAACCATGTCCTAGGTGATGTGCAAGCGGGCTACGTTTGGTCTGAAAATGGACGTATCGTCGGCAATGTCTCGGTCGGGCTTGCCGACATGCCGCGCTCACTAGGCACGGGGTACGTGATCGCCAACGTGGCTACCCATCCTGATTATCGGCGGCACGGGATCGCCAAACAGTTGATGGAACTTTCGCTCAAGATGATCCGGCAACGCGGGGCGCGCTACGCGATCTTGCAAGCAGATGCCAGCAACGAAGCGGCGCGTACTTTGTATCGTAATCTGGGCTTCCGCGAGGAGCGTCACTTCGGGCGTTGGTATCGTTCGGCTCATTTGCGCCCACCCGTGCGGATGCCGGATATGCCGTACATCACGATGCGCACTGACCGCGAATGGCAGCAAGAATATGCCTTAGCACGGATGGTACGCCCGAACGAGCAGGGCGGTATCGGCTGGCAGCGTCCATCCCATCCTGACCTATTCCGTCCGTCGCTGATGCGGTCGTTGGGTTTGCTGGTGACCGGACGCACAGAAAAGCGCTGGATCGTCCGCGCGACGGATGGTAAGAGCCTGATCGGCGCGTTACGCGAGGAAACCAGTTTCGGCGGCTTGGATCGGCTGGAGATGCTCGTGCATCCGGCTTTCAACGGGCAGCTCGAAGAACCGCTGATCAATTTCGCGCTGCGACTAGCGGAAGATAACTTCCGCGCGGTGTCGATTGAACATCCGATGGATGATGCGCCAGCCGTGCAGGTGCTAGAGAAGTACGATTTCGAACGCCGTTATACGACGGTGAGCATGAGGATTGATTTTTAGTGCTGAGGTCTGGTTCCGTGTGCTGAGTAACGATTATCGCGCATTCCAGACTAAACTCAGAACAACGAACTAGGTGCAACTATGTCAACTGCTGAAGAACGTCTCAAGATTCTCGAAATGATCCGCGAAGGTAAATTGAGCGCTGAAGAAGGCGCACGCCTGCTGCAAGCGATCAACGTCGGCGCGAAGAAAGCCCAAAGCGGCCCCATGCGTGAACCGCGCTGGCTGCGCGTGCGTGTGACCGATGTCCAATCCGGCAAAACCACGGTCAATGTCAACCTGCCGATGAGCCTTGTCAATGTTGGCGTGCGGATGGGCGCTCGCTTCATCCCCAAAGAGTCCAACTTCGACGCCGAAGGGGTCATGGAACAGATTCGGGCGGGCGCAGTCGGCAAAGTGGTCGATATGGAATCGAACGGCGAACATGTCGAGGTCTGGGTCGAGTAATCACCTCCGATCCTGACGCCGAACAACGCCTGAAATCAGCGCATTGTCCCCTCCTGTCAAGCCAGTTTTTCACGCGCGATAGCTGCACTTTCGCTGTTTTCGATTCCCCAAAATTCGACCCGATCATCGTCCCTTAGAGTATGTTATGCTCATCTGCAATAAACCTCAGTTTCGGATAGGTCAAGCAGTATCATCGGCAGCGCCGCCCGACGCTGAAGCGTCAGGCTTAGAGAACGAAGTCCCTTACGGGACTCACCCTCATCATTACAACTGATTTTGT
This sequence comes from Anaerolineae bacterium, assembly GCA_019637615.1. Lineage (GTDB taxonomy): Bacteria > Chloroflexota > Anaerolineae > Aggregatilineales > UBA2796 > JAHBVK01. The sequence continues at coordinate 164,340 of JAHBVJ010000006.1, forward strand.
ACTCAATCGTGCGCTATTGACTGCTCAGTGACTGTCCGAAACTCAGGCTAATAACAATGTGCAGCTTGCGAAAAACGAAGGTGAGCCAACGGTTAGGATCGCTGTGTTTTCTGCTGCTCCTGAATCATAATCATGCGCAAATTAGCCTTTGGGAGTAGTTGTCATCGTGAATAACCCGCAAGCGCCGCGCCACACCTTCCTGATGCTGACCGTATTCGTGAGCGGCATGACCTCACTGGCAATCGAGGTGACGGCAGCGCGTTTGCTGCAAACCACCTTCGGTTCCAGCAACCTGATCTGGGCGAATATCATCGGCTTGATGCTGGTCTATCTCACGGTTGGCTATTTCATCGGCGGACGCGTGGCGGATCGCGATCCTCGCCCGCTGACCTTTTACCGGATCGTCACGTGGGGCGCGTTCCTGTGCGGCCTCGTGCCGATGATCGCTGATCCTGTGATCAAGGCAGCGTCTTCGGCGGTTTACAGCTTCGCGGCAGGGGCGGCGCTGGCGGCGTTCGTGGCGACGCTCGTGCTGTTCTCGATTCCCGTGATTCTGCTCGGCTGTGTCTCGCCCTTCGCGATCCGCCTTGCCGTCACTGATCCCGCCAGCACGGGTAAACTCGCGGGGCAGATGTACGGCGTCTCCACGTTGGGCAGCATCCTCGGCACATTTTTGCCCTCGCTCGTCTTGTTCGATCTGATCGGCATCCGTGCCACTTTCCTATTTTTCGCGGGGACGCTGCTGCTTATCGGGTTGATCGGCCTCGCCATGCACAGCCGCCGCGCGCTACTGCAAGTTGTCTGGATGCCGCTCATCCTGATTGTGTTGGCGCTGTTCATCTTCACCGGCCCGATCCGTGCCGCGCGTCCGGGTACGACACTGCTGTACGAGAAGGATTCGGCCTATAACTTCGTGCAGGTGGTCGAACTAGATGTTGACTATGGCAGTTTCAAGAAAGGCACGCGCTGGCTGCTACTCAACGAAGGGCAGGGCGTCCATTCGGTGTGGCATCCGAGCGGCAGTTTTTACGGTGGGACGTGGGATATGTTCCTCGCCGCGCCGTTTTTCAACGCCAACACTACCCCTGCGCAGATCAAATCTTTGTGCGTGATCGGGCTGGCGGCGGGCACTATCTCCACACAGTACACGGCGGTATTCGGTGAGCAAGTGCAGATCGACGGCATCGAGATCGATCCGGAAATCGTCAAAGTCGGGCGCGACTATTTCGGCATGACGCAGCCTAATCTCAACGTGATTGTCGATGACGGGCGCGTCGGATTGGAGCAATCCAACCGCCGCTACGACGTGATCGGGATCGACGCCTACCGCGTGCCGTATGTGCCGTGGCATCTCACTACGCTGGAATTCTTCGAGATCGCCAAATCACATCTCAATCCGCATGGCGTCGTGGTGATCAACGTGGGGCGCGCCGTGAACACCAGCAGCGGCGTAGAAGATCGGCGCTTGGTCGAAGCCATGACCAACACCATGCTGAAGGTTTTCCCGACGGTACACACCATCGACGTGCCGAACTCGTTCAATACCATCCTCGTCGCCACGCTCGATCCGACCACCCCCAACAACCTAATCACTAACCTCAACGCGCTTCCGAGCGAGGCATCGCCTTTGCTGCGCACCTCGCTCGACACCGCGATCCGAGCGATCCGCCCGACCATGATGTCCGATGTGTTGTTCACCGATGATCGCGCGCCCGTCGAGACCATCATCAACTCGATGCTGCTCGACTTCATCCTCGGCGGTGGCACACAGCAGTTCAGTCAGTGAGCGCACTGCTTAGATCATTCTAGGATGATCCGACAATACGGCCTAGAGGCAGTGTTCGTTTTTTCATCAACTGTACTCTCTAAATAGAAATGTCACTTACTAACGACCTATGACATAGATAAAAAGTACTGTGAGAGTCCCCGTTGAGCACGAGTCTCGCGTGGAGCCGTTGATGGCGTTCTACAAACAAGCGAACATCCTGTGAAATTTTCGTGAATCTTTCGATTTATGAATTTAGTAAAGTATGCAACAAGATAATATTATCATAAATCACTGAACGCCAGAAACTGAGGTAGCTACAGAGCTGGCGGTGTATTCATATGAGGTACTAGATGATGCGTCTATTTATGCGTTTATTCATCGTCACTCTATCCCTGTTGTTATTATTGCCATCATTCGCTGTTTCCAGCCAAAGTGAAGCTTTCGTTGAAGGGCTTCATGTCGATGTGTACGAAAGTCATCATCATTCCACCAACATTCTCATTGAAGCTACCAAACGTACTACACCGCAAGCGGTTCAACTGGAACTCCACATTTATTTTCGTTATGGCTACATCGATGGCACTCGAAATTTCGAGACCACCGTCGATTTGAGTGCCAACCCCGACCAGCTAAACATCAGCAAGAATCTAAGCTTAGGTAAGTTGGATACGACCATACAAGTCGAGCAGCATCGCACCATCTGCGCATCTGGTACTTGTGGAGCCGAATTCGTCGAAATTGTGCCGCTTGAGATTCATATCCAAGTCGCGGCACCTCAACCCGCCGTACTAGAAGATGGTGTCTATAAGCGCCACACTAACTTCCGCACCGCGACGGGCACACTCAAGTTCCCTGATGGCACATGGGATATTAATGGGTTCGGCGGTGAGCTAATCCCGTCTGGCTATACCTTCTCGAACCAGTCCCCCGGTGACACCATCGGCATTTTCCGCACTTCGCCCGCGACCTTCTACATGCGCAACACCAATACTACGGGTTACGCCGACAGCCAGATCACCTTCGGGCTGCCAACTGACTATCCCGTCGTGGGTGACTGGAACGGGGATGGCATCGATACGGTAGGTGTTTATCGGGCGTCTACCGGACAATTCTTCCTGACCGATGCGTGGGAAGGGACTCCATCAGTGGACTACATGCCGATCCTTGGCATCCCGAACGATCTGCCCGTAATAGGCGATTGGGATGGTGACGGGCGTGATGGCATCGGCGTTTACCGCCCCTCCAACGGTGTGTTTTATCTGAAAAACGCACTGACATCCGGCACTGCCGATTACACCATGCTGGTAGGCACCCCCAATGACATCGGCGTGGCAGGTGATTGGGATGGCGACGGCAAGGATAGCCCCGGCGTCTACCGCCCCAGCAATACCGCATTCTACCTGACGAATCTTGTCTGCAACTGCTCCGCACTTGGTGAAATTGTGGTTGGCTTCGGTATCGCGGGCGATACCCCTGTGATTGGTGACTGGAACGCCGACGGCAAATCCGGTATCGGTGTGTACCGACGCTCCAACGGGCTAACCTATATCAAGGATGCGCTGACGACAGGCTTTGCCGACTCATCGTTTGTCTTCGGGAGCGCTAATGACTATCCGCTGGCGGGTCATTGGGCACGTGCAGGCGTTTCAGCCGCCGCGCAAACCGCGCCATCCTTCATCCCGAAAAAGCGTTAAGCCTAGAATCCCAACTACAAGGCGTGGATTGTTGATGATCCACGCCCTGTATCGGCTATCCGCCTACGGGATCACCCGTGCGTTCAGCATCTCGTTGATCTTGGTCAGCAACCGCTTCAATTCGGCTTCCAGATCATCGCCAATATCATCCAGAATCGCGGCTTCACGGATCAGATCGCGGGCAGCCTTGAGGTTGTCATGGCCTTCACGCAGTTTGGCGAGTCCTTCGCGCAGTTGCTTGCGTGCGTCCGCTCGCACTGCCCGCGATGGCGGCGGATTCCAACCGAAGCTCACGGCAATGTCGTTGAGGCCGAGGATAAATTGATCGATGCTGGTGACGTGCCGCCGTGCGCCGCGCTGCAACAAATCTTGGAGTGCGTAACTCAGCGTCGGCTCAGGGCTGAAGTCCAGTTGATTCACGTCGCTATAGCGCGCTTCGACGGTGGCTTGATCGGCTGGCTGCGGACGCAACGATCCCTTCATCGGAGACTGCCCCGTGAAGATCGGGTACAAAATCCCGACGACCAGATGATGCACATCGTCCATGATCTTCTGGTTCAACACTTGCGGGCTATTCTCGATCAGGCGTGAACTGTTCCAGTCGATGATCCGCAGCGCCTTGCCATCCCAATAAACGTGCTCCAGCTTGTGATCGAGATACACAATATTCTGACGATGAGCAGTTCGCAGCACTTCCGCGAACTGATAGGCCAGATCGAGTCCTTCTTCGGTCGGCAGCCGCCAGCGCATCCCCGGCGCGTTGGGCTTCATCAAGTACAGCAAATTATGTTGGCGGGGAAGCAATTCCAGCGCCAGATACGGTCGCCACAACTGAGTCGGCAGGCGGAACATCCCGCGCCGAAATTGATCGTAATTTAGCCCGAATGACTCGATCGATGCGCTCCTCAGATCGTCATTCTCTGCCATCACGTAACCGCAGTCATACAGCCGCATCACCTGTGGCAGCGCTGCCATGCGGATCAGTAGATCGGCTTCGTTGATGAACGCATTGGCTTCCCATTTGGGCTGGTCATCGTGCGAGAGATGCTCTGCCCGCATGATCTTAAAAGCATAGGATTTGCCGTCGCGTTTATCCAGCGCTTCATAAACGCGGGCATAGTGACCCGGCGCGAAGTTATCGATGGCGTTGCCGAGCGTATAAATGTCGCTGAGGGTGGAAGGCACGGTTCATTGTCCTATAAATCACACACTGACGCACGCAATTGTAGCGACTGAGCCGCGCAAAACCCACCGCTTTAGCGAACGCTCATCCGGTGAAATTGAACAACCAACCTCCCACTCAGCTTGATGAACTGGTCTGTTGCCTTGTAGCCAGCAATTGATATACGGCGCTGTTACCGCGTTGGATTACCGTGATGATTGTCGATGCTGTCGAAGGTCTTGCCGAAGATAAACTGCCGCGCGTGAAGCTCTACGAAATCGCGCGGGAATCCGTACTCGATCTGGCTGACGGCTTCCAAGCGCTTCATATGCTCGTCGGATAGGGTATGCTGTAGACTGTCGAGATTATCCCGCAGTTGTTCTGCCGTGCGTGCGCCTAGAATCGGGATCATCTCGGCGCGCGGCTGCTGCTGACGCAGCCAGTTCACGCATACCTGCGTCCTAGTCATGCCCGTTTCCGCCGCAATCGCCGCGATCACATCGATGATCGCCTGTGTCTGCCCAGACACTTTCACGTTATCTTTGTTCTGGCGGGTCTGCTCCGTGCTGCCAGCACTATATTTACCAAGCAACACGCCTTGCCCCAGAATGCCCCATGCCATCACCGTCAGATCAAACTGCTTCGCCATCGGAATTTCGGCACGTTCGGCATCCCGACGGTTGAGCGCATACGGCAGTTGGAAGGCAATCGGGCGTGCCCACCCGCGTAGTTCCGCCATCGTGACCGCCGCCGATACGATATACGCGGGCGTATCCGAGAACGCCACATAATTGACCTTCCCCTGCCGGACAAGGTCATCCATTCCGCGCATCACTTCTTCCAGCGGCGTCATGTGATCCCACGCGTGCAAATACAGCAGGTCGATGTAGCCAGTTTGCAAGCGCTTTAAGCTCCGTTCGACCGAATGCAGCATGTTTTTGCGGCTGTTGCCTCCCATATTCGGGTCGGTGTTGTTGACGCCCGTCAAGGTGAATTTGGTCGCCAGCACGAAATGATCGCGCTGACCTTTCAACAGATCACCGATGATCGTCTCGCTCTCGCCATCCACATAATTCACCGAGGTGTCGATGAAATTGCCGCCGTCCTGCGCGAACATCTCGAACTGCCGCTTGGCTTCGTCGGGTGCCGCGCCCCATCCCCAACCTTCACCAAAGGTCATGGTACCGAGGCATAGTTCAGACACACGTAACCCACTTCTACCAAGTAGTTTGTAACGCATAAACGTATCCTTCCGTCTAGTTCAGGTCTGATAAGAGAGGCTAATCAACGTTGAGGCAGCAAATCAACAAGACATAGGTCGATTAGGGATCAACTTATAGCATGGGGAATGAGGTTTGCCAAATGGAGCGAAGACGTGTGCTTCGCTCCAACGGAATCAGCGTTACTGCGCGTGCAAGTGGACGCGGCTCAGGATCGTGGCGGCCAGGCAACGCCCCTGCTTCAGGCCATTCTCGATCCCCACGCGGAAGTGAATACCGCCGTACAGGCGCGAGATAGCGGCTTCCTGCGCGGCGGCTTCCAGCGAAGTGAATGATCGTGGTGGGCGCGGTGGATCGTTATGGTTGTAGATTTGATGGGTCGAATCCTTGAACGCGATGGTGCCAAAGATGCTCGTCAATACCTGTGCCGCCGTTTCCGATACGACCGAATGCCCCGACACATACTCCGGGAAAATCGGCGTTTGGATATAGGGTCGCCATGAACGACGGATATATTTCTGGATGAACGTTTCGGGTCGCATTAGCATGATCTTATATTTCAGATCCCAGCAAGCGATGAAGGCATCACCAACGGCAATGCCGACCATTGCCAACGCTTCGGCAGCTTTATCCAGTTTTCGCCCCGTCTGTTTTATAAGCTGCGCCGTGATGCTCACCCAGTGTCCAGCGGGTGTGCCCGTCTCGCCGGGAGTATCTACCCAAAATTGAGCGATAGCCTTTTGTTCATCGGTGAGCTTCTCTCCCACCGTCTTCACTTCATTCGCCTGTGCGTAGAACGTTGAGGCAGGATCAGTGCTGAACTCCATATCCAGCGGCACATTACAAATATCAGAAGAAGGCAAGCCAAACGGACGCACCGATCCCCAGTACGGTTCGACAGGTGGTCGTCCCGGAGTCGTCACAACCCAATCGGAAGGGATATTGGCGGGCACTACATAATCTTTGGCTTTGGCGTGGGATTCCCGTGCATTATCGGCATTTGCCCAGTCCACGATCTGTTTGCCTACGGACTCGCCGTAAGCTAGAGAACGATCCACGATCTCGGCATCGACGGTTTCTTTACGCGCCGCCACCTGTTTGGTACGCAGATCGGTAATCGCTTTGGTCGTGTCGGGCGTGGTGGGCAAAATGCCCGTCAGCACGACCGCCATCGTACCCGTCACCGACGCTGCCCAATCATATTCTTGGGTGCTGTCCGGGGTTGGCATGGCGGGCATGTTGGTAAGCTGACCACTCAACGATAGCGCGCCGGAGATGCCGGGACGTACCGCTTCATAAACCGCGATACCGCCATAGGCATATAAACGGCCACCACCCGGTGCAGAGACGGCTTCCGCTTCGACCCGCTCGTACAGCACATTGATCCACTCAATCGCGACGGTCGCGTCTATTTCTGAGGCAGCTACCGAACGTGGCCGTGCGGCTTGAGCGGTGCTAATTGCCGTTGTAAACAAAGGAAATAATAGCAACATCACGACGAAAATAAGCAACGCTCTCCGGCGCATCCCGGTAGCAGATGGCCTAGTAAGAAATATCATTTTTTACCTCCGTGGAAGGCCAATTGAGTCTCACCCTTGTGCGCTACTCTAGTCCTATTAGGGTAGCATGGTCAATAAATGTCGGTGAATTTGAGGGTTAAGGGATATTCAACCGTCGGAGAGCGTGACCTGCACAGCGGCACTAGTTTCCAGTGCGTGGATCAGCCGCGCCAGCGTTTCGTTGATCGGCACGCTCACCCCGTGCTCGTGCGCGATCCGCGCCACCGCCCCGTTGAGCGCGTCGATCTCGGTGCGTTTGCCGCGCCGCCGATCTTGCAGCATCGAGCTGATATTGGCGCGATTGCTGATCGCCGCTGTGTCCGCCAGCGCAAGCGCCTCATCTACGGTGTATGGTAGATCGACTCCGACGGCTGGCGCGACGGACAGCACTTCGCGCACCACGTCCCGCATGATCGCGTGAGCTGCCGGAGTCTCAACCAGCACGCCGTTGGGGATGTTCAGCAGCGCCGTCAGCGGATTGATCGCGCAGTTGATGAGCAGTTTTGTCCATAGCGTGCGCTCGACATCCTCCGCGAAAGTGAGTGAGGCGTGGGCAAGCGCAAAAAAGCGCTGAAGCCGCCTCAGATAAGCCTGTTGGCGTTCGGTTAGATGCGGAGGCCATGCCAGCGTGGTCGGATTTAGCGACGCGATCTTAATCTGTCCCGCGCCAGTCGCCGCCGCACCAAGCAGCGTTGTGCCGAGGATCAAGCGCTCGGCGGGAATGTGCTTGGTCAGGAGCGCGTCATTGCCGATGCCGTTTTGCAAGCTGATGACGAGACCATCCGCCGCCAATAGTTGCGCGGCTTGTGCGCCCGCTTCCTCGCTACGGTAGCTCTTGACCAGCACAATTGCCAATTCGCATGGCTCCGCCTCACGAGGGTCATCGGTAACGTGCAGTGTAGTAATGGGAGCGGTCAAACGACTCACGAATGCGGCGGACAATTGTGGCGGCAAATAATCCGCCAGTTCGAGCGCTAGTCCGTGAGTCTTGATGGCGTCGAGATGTGCCGCGACGGACGCCGACCCGATCAACCAGATGTCCATCGGATCGGGCATGGATTCACTATCTGCCGCGATGCGCAGCAGACCCGCCAACGCTGTGCCGAGCGCTCCCGCGCCGATGATCGCGATCCGCATGGTTCATCTCACTTAACGAATAGGCTCAAATAGATCACGCCGATCAGAGTCGTGAGCAGTGTCACTGGCACGCCGACGCGCAAGTATGCCCAGAAGGTCAGTTTGACATCCCGTGCCGCCGCGATCTCCGCCACGATCAGGTTGGCTACCGAGCCGAGCAGTGTGAAGTTGCCAGCCAACGTCGAGGCCATCGCCAACGTTAACCATGCTTGCGTCGGGTTCGGGAAGTTCGGGATTTCTGGCCTGAACAGCAGCACGGCGGGCACGTTCGAGACCAGATTGCTGAGTACGAGCGTCAGTCCGCTCAAGGCAGGGACACCACTTTGCAGCAGGGGAGCTACCGCATGATATAACGACTTACTCACGCCCGTCACCTCAATAGCACCCGTCACGATGAACAGGCCGATGAAGAACGCCAGCAAATCCCATTCCAGCGCCAGCATTTTCTGTGGACGCAACCGCGTAATCAGCAGCAGCGCCGCCGCCACAAATGCTGACGACGTGATCGGCAATCCACCGAGGAAGGCCACCAGCAACCCGATCACTACCGCGACGCAGCGCCACAGCAAAGGACGATAGTATGTCGGTTCGGGTAGATCGATTTGCGCTAACGGGGTGCGGAATTCGTCGCGGAACATCAGGACAACGATTAGCCACGCCACCGCCAAGCCTAATAATGCTATGGGGCCGAGCGCGGCCAGAAAATGGACATACGAAATGCCGCTGGCTTGCCCGATGATCAGATTTTGCGGATTGCCTGTGATGGTCGCCGTCGAGCCGATATTCGCCGCTGTTGCCAACCCGATCAGGTAGGGAATCGGATTGCGCTTCAGGCGTTTGGTCAGATCAACCACGAATGGCGTGAATAGCAGACAAATGGTGTCATTCAGAAACAAGGCCGAAAGTACGCCCGATGCCAGTACCACCAACGCCAACAGCACGCGCGGAGTCCGCGCCAACCGCAGCACATGGTAGCCAACAAGATTGAAGAAGCCTGCCAGCCGTAAATTAACGTTGAGCACCATGAACGCGAACAACAGCAGAATCGTGCCGATGTCGATGGACGCGAGCGCTTGCTGCTGCGTGATGGCTTGAATTGCGATGAGCGCCGCCGCACCGACCAACGCGATGCTCGTCCGATTCATACGCAGACTCGGCACGCGTCCGATGGCGATACCAACATAGGTAAACAGGATTATGACTAGAGACATGGACTAAGATGAATTCCGTGTGGGGAGATTTTTGTTGAGACTAATTATAGCTGGACTGATGTAGCGTGTGAAGTGCTGTCAAGCGCAAAACCTACTGTTCCTAATCCGATACATATTGAACATCACCTGCAAAATTTGATTGCCTAGCGGTGAACGCTATAATCCGTCTACCACCGCTGGATGACGTAGGAGAATCTGAATGATCCGAATTGCCATCCTGCACTATGCTGGCCCGCCGACCATTGGGGGCGTTGAATCCACCATCGCTCACCACGCCAACGCGTTACTCGATCAAGGGTACGCGGTGCGTCTCATCGCTGGCAATTCGTTAAAGAGTGATGACGAACGCATAGAATGTCGGAGTAATCCGCTGTTTGGTTCCAGCCATGCCGACATTTTGCAAGTCAAGGGCGAGCTAGATCGTGGCGAGGTTACGCCACATTTTCACGAGCTAGTGCAGCGTATCGAACAGCAACTTACCGACGCCTTAGCCGATTGCGCCGTGTGCATCGCGCATAACGTCCATAGCCTGCATAAGAATCTCGCGCTCACAGCGGCGCTGGCGAACATCGGTCAGCGTGGCGACGTGCGATTGATTTCGTGGGCGCACGACCTCGCGTGGACAAATCCGCGTTACGAACGTGAACTCCATGCTGGCTATCCTTACGATCTGCTGCGGCAAGCGTGGCCCAGTACGCAGTATGTGACTATCTCAGATATGCGTCAAGCTGAACTCAGTGCGTTGATCGGCTTGCCACCCGAACAGATTCCCGTCATTCATGGCGGCATCGATCCGCCTAGTTTCCTCAAATGGACGCCGACTATGCGCATGTTGGAGGCACGTTTGCATCTGCTCGATGCGGATGGCGTGCTGCTGCTGCCAGCCCGTCTGACTCGCCGCAAAAATATCGAGTTTGGGCTGCGCGTGCTGGCTGATCTGCGACAGCTCTCGCAACGTGACTATCGCTTGGTGGTGACAGGCCCGCCGGGGCCGCATAACCCCACCAACCGCAGCTATCTCGATGATTTGTTGGCACTGCGCCATGAGTTGCAGATCGAAGACAGCGCCCATTTCGTCTATGCATTGAGCGATACTGCTGAACCGCTGCTGCTCGATGATGACACGCTGGCGAACCTGTATCAGGTCTGCGACGCGTTGATCTTTCCGAGCGAACAAGAAGGCTTTGGCATCCCGATCTTGGAAGCCGCGCTGGTGCGGCTGCCTGTTTTTTGCAGCGATATTCCGCCACTGCGCGAAACAGGCCAAGACGATGTTTACGCGTTCGATCTAGCCGCTTCACCGCGCCAAGTTGCGCAAGCCATTCTCGATCACCTCACGCGCGAGACTGCCCCTCGACTGCTCGTGCGCATTCGACATCAATTCCGCTGGGATGTCATCGTCCGCACGCAATTAGTCCCCCTATTGAAGCCACACGGAGAATAACTATATGTATCGAGTAATGTTGGCATTGACTGATCTGACGGGGCTGGAAGATTGGATTCGTGTCGCTGTCACGCTGCCAAAAATCGAAACCGAAGTCATCTTGCGCGCGCTGCTGGTCATGCCAGAAGGGGTGTCACTGAGCGAAGGCACGCTGCCCGCCCGTGAACTGCGTGATGGGTTAGATAAAGCCGCCCGCGATGCTGCATTTGTAGATGATGAAACGCTGGTCTATGTCGATTATCGCCCCATGACACTGCTGCTAGAAGACCTGCGGACGAATCCCGTAGATTTGCTGATGGTCGGTTGGGCGGGGCCGTTGGAGCCAACGGGCGGCATGACGACCGAGGAAATCCTCGACATCGCCCCTTGTGATTTGATTCTTCTGCACGGCGACAAGTGGCGCACGCCCGGTTCCGTGATGATCTCTCTGCGTGGTGGCCCCAATATTTCGCTCGGCATCCGGTTGGCGAACGCGTTAGCCGATGGCCACGCGATCACGCTGTTTCATGCCGCTGACCTGCTGAAAAGTGTGCCCGCTTTGGCTCCGCTGATGCGCGCGGAATCCAACATTAAACGCTTGGTCACTACGGTGAGCGGCATTGCGGAAGGCATCGTACGTGAAGCCGAAGGGCACAGTGCCATCGTCTTGGGCGCGCCGCCGCATCACTCGGACCGCGCTAAGGATGCTGGTTCCATCATCCGCAAGGTATTTGAACAGACCAATGTCCCGATGGCTCTGGTGCGCTCACGCCGCCCAGAACCCTTGGATTTCCACGTCCCTGCGCCTTTGATACATGAAGATTCGCTCTCCGTGCGGGTAGATCGCTGGTTCGCGCAGAACACCTACCACAGCAACGAATTCAGCGATATTGCCGGACTGATGGCGATCAAGGAAAAGCAGGGCGTCAGCATCGGGTTAGCGCTGCCCGCTCTCAACGAAGCCGAAACCGTCGGCAAAGTCATCACGACCATCAAATCGGCGCTGATGGACGAGTATCCTCTGCTGGATGAAATCGTGTTGATCGATAGCAACTCGGATGACGATACGGTCGCGATTGCCGAATCTTTGGGCGTCCGTACCTATAAACATCCAGAGATTTTGCCCGAAGAAGGCTCGTATCGTGGCAAAGGCGAGGCGCTGTGGAAAAGCTTGCACGTCCTCACTACCGACATTATTGCGTGGATCGACACCGACATCACCAACATCCATCCGCGTTTCATTTACGGCTTGATCGGCCCGATGCTGAAGCGACCGAATGTGCAGTATGTCAAGGGCTTCTATCAGCGCCCGATCAAGGTGGGCGATCAGCTCCAAGCCTATGGCGGCGGACGTGTGACTGAGTTAGTCGCCCGTCCCTTGCTGAATCTGTTTTATCCCGAACTATCGGGCATCATCCAACCATTGTCGGGCGAATACGCGGGGCGGCGAGCCGCGCTGGATAGTACGCCATTTTTCACGGGCTACGGCGTCGAGACTGGCTTGCTGATCGATCTGCATGAGAAATATGGGTTAGAAGGTATCGCGCAGGTTGATCTTGAAGAACGTGTCCATCATAATCAACCGCTCGTGAACCTCAGCAAGATGTCTTTCGCCATCCTGCAAGTGTTCATTTCAAGGCTGGAGCGTCGGTACGGGATGGAACTGCTGGATAAAGCCAACCGCAGTATGAAGCTGATCGTCCATGAGCCTGACCGTTTCGGGCTGGACATTGCCGAGATCAGTGACATCGAACGCCCGCCGATGAATACAATCAAAGCTTACATGGAACGTCTGAATGCGGTGTGAGTACCTTACAACGAAGCTTCATCGACTGTTTTACCGCCTCGGCTGGTTGAGTGTGCTGGTGAGTTGGCTGCTCAGTCCGCCACTCACCGTTCATGCGCAGCTCAGAGGGGTGCCGACGCCGTTATGTGCCATCGCGGACGACCAACTCAAGTGCTATAACGCGCGTGGCAGTGTGCGTACCATCACGGCGGCGGGCGAAACCGCCGTCGATTTCGACATCTCGCCCGATGGCGAATGGCTCGTGTATCGCGTCCAGAACGATGATCAGACTGCTATCCGCACGGTTTCGCTGTATGGTGGCGACAGCTTCGAGATCGATCCGCAAGCACCGATCAGCGCTGAATTCAACGTGCAAAACCAGACCCTAGTATGGTCGCCAGATGGTGTTGTCATTGCTTATGTGCTGGCAAGCGGACTACGCATCGCTACGCCCGCGCAAGATGGCTCACCACACCTCAATGAGATCATGGACAAACTGTATATCGATGTGCGGTTTTCTCCTGCTGGCACCAAACTCGCCGCACAGTCTACCGACGGCGGTTGGACGATCTTTGAACTTGCCGAGCGCTTCACACCGAATGCCCATCTAACGCAGCTCCGTACCTTACGAGTCAGCGGGGAACTGGCGTGGCAGGATGAAAACTTGGTGATCGTCGCCCCAGAAAACGGCAGTATCTATCGCGTCAACAGCAGCGATCCGAACGCGCAGTACGAGGCGACTGGCATTACTGGCTATTTCACACATCTGATCCGCACGCCGGATGGCAGCCTGCGTGCCATGAGCATCGAGATCGGGCGTGGATTCGGGCGATTCGTCACGCTCGGCACGGATAATACCGTTACCCCGCTCGGTGATGTCAATATCGATACCCGCGTGATGTGGGTGCAAGGAGGGCGTACCCTGATTTACATCACCAGCGGCACGCCTATTCTGGTCAATCCCGCCACCGGACTCGAAGACACCTTACCGGTCAAGGGTGCAGTGCGGGTAATCTGGTCGCCGCCTTTCCTCGAATCGGTGGATTCGACTGGTCTTGACGCCGACATCATGTATCTCGCGCCCGATGCTACGAGCATCCCGCAAGTTTGGCGTTTGGTGCGCAACGGAGAACAGCCCCCGACAGCGCTCACCCAATCGATCAGCGGTATCGAGTCCTACGCGATCAGCCCGGATAAGGCCAAACTCGCGGTAGTCGAAGCACAATCGCTGCTTGTCCTGCCACTGACCGCCAGCGGCATCGTAACGCCCTCACCAACGCCGCGATTCAATGCGCCGACGCAAGCGCCTCATTTCCCGACCACCTTACGACGCAGCGGTGCGGTGACGTTGGCGTGGAATCCTGACAGCACGCAGATCGCCTATGCGGATGATGATGGCGTATATCTCGCGCCCGCTGATGCTTCCTCGCCCGCCCGTCAGATCGCGCCGAACACAGATGGCAAGCGCTTCGACATCCCGCAGTTCAGCCCCGATGGCAGCGCCGTCCTAGTCGAAAATATGAATGCGCCGCAGGGCACCCGCGACTTTAGCGTTATCCCACTGCGAGACAACGTTCCGCCTCTGATCGTCCCACCATTGCGAGATAATGGCGTGGATACGGTGTTATGGAGTGTGCCGAATAATAGTCGTGTTGGCTTACTTGTGGTACAATATACTGAGGTAAGCAAGCTAACCTTCATCAGCGCTGAGGGGACACAAGAATTGGCGGCAGTGCCTGCCCCAATCCTCGCACCGATGTATGTTCGCAATGTGACCAACCCGTCGTTGTACTTTTTCGTAAGGATGGGCTGGCAGGCTGGTACGCAAGTAGTGCAGTATTACACGGTGAAGCTTGGTGCTTCCCCCCAACCAATCAGTGATCCGTTTGTCTTAGGTGGCAAGCTCCAGATTTCCCCGACCGGACGATTGGCCTTGAGCGTGCAGCGTGTGGATAGTCCTACCCGCTCTAATCAGCTCATTATCATCGACTTGCAGAATCAGCGTAAAATTGCGATAGCAAATGCCTATAATGTAACCGATGTACAGTGGATATTCTGATCTAACATGGCAGAACGTATTCTCGTCGTTGAAGACGAACAACGCATCGCGCAATTCATTGAGCGCGGTTTGATCTATGAAGGGTATCGGGTAGAAGTAGCGTATGATGGGAAAACAGGCTTAGTCGCTGCCCGTGATAATCCCCCCGATCTCGTAATCTTGGACTGGATGTTACCCGGCGTGGATGGCCTCGAAGTCTGCAAACGGCTCCGCAGCGCTTCCAGTGTGCCGATTCTGATGCTGACAGCGAAGGACGAAGTGGCGGATCGCGTCACAGGCTTGGATGCGGGCGCGGATGACTACCTTGTCAAACCGTTCTCGTTTGACGAATTGATGGCGCGTGTGCGGGCACTGTTCCGCCGTGCTACGCCATCGTCCAAGCCCGAAGTGCTGCACTTTGCCGACCTGACCTTGGACACGGGCACCCATCGTGCCACGCGCGGCGAACGCCCGATTGACCTGACCGCCAAGGAATACGAACTCCTTGAGCTGTTCATGCGCAATCCGCGTCAAGTCCTGACCCGCGAAGTTATCTTCGACCGTGTTTGGAATTATGACTTTGGTGGCGAAAGCAATATCATCGAAGTCTATGTGCGCTACTTGCGCCAGAAAACCGAATCAGAGGGCGAAGGGCGCTTGCTGCATACGGTTCGCGGCGTGGGCTACGTGCTGCGCGAAGAGTAACGCTTTTCGCCCCCACATCTTTGCTTGACAACATAAGAGGCGCGTTCACAGAACGTGCCTCTTATTGTCTCAACTGCGAAGAGGTCAGGCGATTTTGCCTGTCAAATGCCCCGCCCTGCGTATCTTGCTACCCTACACAGCGTGTCGGAATAAACCCATTCGGATACCCACTGACGGAAATTTCCGTCCAGCTTTCGCCCGCATCAGTCGTTACAGGCTTGGGGTTCACGAACCATGTTTGCCCAGCGCGGATGCGGTTATCCGCCACAGGTTGCCCACCCGGTCGGTCGTAAACCGCTACGTCGCAAATGATCGTATGCAGCACGAACCCAGCGGGATCGGTCGAGCCGACGAGTGAGGTTGCACCGGCTGGCGGCACGCATGGATTATCCAGCGATTGATCAAAAACGGTCACCGATCCGCCGCCTTCATTCACGGTGATAGTTACATGAATCGGGTTGGCAGTGGGATTCACGGTAAAGTATTCCGTCCCCCAACCGCTGTAATTCGCACCCCCCGGCCCTGTCGCTGTATTTGAACCGACCAAGCGTCCTCTACCATCAACCGCCCTAAATCGGGCTGTCCAAGGGGCGCTCGTCGTGACCAATCCACCGCTGACCAAGATAGTACCGCAAGTCGTTGCAGAAGCATTGGGAAAAGATAAGGTAGTAAAAGTGCCTGAGAGTGCTTGCGCGGATTGCCAAGAACCGAAAACCATCAACACAGCAATGGTCGCAACCATCACCAACGTTACCTTACGCATCATAGACGTTATCTCCATTCTGCAAAGGGCGAGGCATAAATGAGCATAACATTCTTTTATGAGGTTTTAAGGAAACATTGATTCTTCGTAGGGAATTCTCAGAGAATATTCATTTTCACGCTTCACGGTGCGGACGCTATCACGATCCCTAGGCGAATCGTTTATGGTGAGGTGCCAGCGTGGAGAAGCACGGCTAACTTCCAGACATCATTCACCAGTGCAGCGGGACGTTTGCCAAGCGCGGTGATGGGCAGCACGCGGCCTTGATCAAAGGCGGGGATGCCCTGATACGTTGGATTGCTGGCAAATGCGTGCGCTGCTTCTGCCGTCCAACCGACGAGCAGCACAATGTGTGGGCGGTAGTCTTGAATCTGCGTATCGCTGATCTGGCGCGTCTCCGGAATGCCCGCTTCTGCCGCGACATTGAGGCCGCCCGCTATCGTGATCAGTTCGGTGATGAGCGCGCCCTGCCCTTCGGTGTAGCCTTCCGGTGTGAGGATCAAAACGCGGATACGGGGCGCGTTGGCATAACGGGCACGGACGGCGGCTAATCCATCCTGTAATTGGTGTAGCCAGCGTTCGCCAGCAGCAGATTCGCCTACGAACACGGAGACTATACGTAAATTGGCGAGGATGTTGGCGACGGAGTTGTGTCGTTTCAGGCGCACGATGGGCAAATGCGCGGTAGTAGCCGCCTGCAAATCAAGCGTATTGCTCCACTGTTCGGGCGCGATCAGGGCGTCGATGGGGGTACGTTTTAGCGTCTCGGTCAGGCCACCAACACGTACAACTGTGATTTGATCTGCGGTCACGAACAAGGGCAATAAACTACGGGCTTCGGAGCCAATCACGGCATAATGCGGGTGAGATTGAGATTGTGTGGGATGCTGCACGGTCAAGCCAATCAGCATGACCATGCAGCATATCACGCGCTGCCATTGGCTCATGGAGCGGTGGCGGTGGGGAACAACGTCGGGATAGTTGTCGGCGCGATTAATGTAGCGGTCGCCGCCTCGGTTGGCGGGGCTTCTGTAGGCACAATCTCGGTACTAGCGGCCTCGATAGGTACTTCAGTCGGCACTTCTGTGGGAGGAGCCTCGCCCTCGGTTGGCGTAGGCAGCAGTTTTAGGCGCACCGTTACAACGAGACGCGTTTCCTCGACCAGAAAACTCACGATTTGTGGATTTTCGAACGGGATCGCGGCTTGCGTCAACTGGACAGCTAATACGCGTTCAAGGACATTATTGAGCATATCGCGCACAGCGGAGATCTGCGTAGGCGTGAGCAGTGTCCCGCGTTCCGTGCGGTGGCTGGTCACGTCCGCGCGGATACGCCGACCAGCCGAACGCAGCGTGAAATCTATCTCGCCACGCAATCCTTCGGTTGTGTAATTGTTGAAAAGCACTTCGAGCCGGATGGCGCGGCTCACGAAGTTCACCTCTGGCGGCGCACTGACAATCGAGGAATACAGCGCACTAGTGCGTTCAGTCGCTAACTCCGCCTCAAGGTCAGCTTTTGTCAATGCCACGACAATGGAATTATCCGCATCGAGCACGCCTAGCTGCCCTGTGAACTTACTTGGCGTATCGGTTAACACGGGCGACGCAAAAGGCGTCGAAGTCGGACGGCGTGTGCTGGTCGCGGCGGGCGGCTCCGTCGGGACGGGCGTCCACGTGGGCGGCACTTGCAACGACGAAGCATCGATGGTCACGACAACCGGGGTGGGTGGTGGCGGCAGCGGCGTGTTGGTAGGAAACGGCGTTGGCGTAGGAGTCGGCGGGCTGCACGAGGCCAGCGCCGCCATCAACAGGCCGAAAAACGATAACTTTAGTCCGCGCACCATGCATCCACCTCAGTGAGCGCCGATAGTAAAGGCAAGTTTATTCGATCTCAAGCGCCATCGCCACTGCCTCAGCCCCACCCAGACACAAGGAGGCCACACCACGCTTGAGGCCACGATCCTTCAGCGCGTGGATCAAGGTGACGATCACGCGTGCGCCGCTCGCGCCGATGGGATGACCGAGCGCGATAGCTCCGCCGTTGACGTTCAGTTTGTCCATCGGCAGTTCGTAGCCATCTTTAGCCAGTCCGCGCACGTCCGCCAGCACTTGGGCGGCGAAGGCTTCGTTGAGTTCGAACAAATCAACGTCGCTCATCGTCCAGCCTGCGCGCTGTAAGGCTACCGGAATCGCTTTGACAGGAGCGTAAAAGAGCCACTGCGGATGTACCGCCGCCTGCCCGTAACCCACGACGCGCGCTTGCGGCGTCAGCCCGTGCTGCTCGGCATAATCGCGGCGCGTCACGATGACGGCGGCTGCACCATCGTTCAGACCGGGGGCGTTGCCCGCCGTCACCCTGCCGTCTGGCTCAAAGGCTGGTTTCAGCGCGGCTAATCCTGCCAAGGTCGTGTCGCGTCGAATCGGTTCGTCCTGATCGATTACGACGGTTTGTTTACGTTCGGAGAGTTCGATGGGAGCGATCTCGGCCTTGAACTTGCCCGCGTCGGTAGCCGCCGCCGCTTTCTCATGGCTTGCCAACGCAAAAGCGTCCATCTGCTGGCGGGTGACTTCCAGTTCTCTGCCGATGAATTCCGCCGCGTTGCCCATTGCCCAATTCTGCATCGAGCACCACAAACCGTCATACTGCAAGCTGTCTTTTAGTTCGATCGCACCGAAACGCGCACCCTGTCGGGTCGCTGTATCAAGGTATGGCGCGTTGCTCATGCTCTCCATGCCGCCAGCCACGTACACGGTGCCATCGCCCGACCGGATCGCGTTGCTTGCCAGCATGAGCGCTTTCAGACCACTGCCGCAGGCTTTGTTGATCGCCAGCCCGCCGACGCGATCCGAGTACCCCGCACCGATCCAGACTTGGCGTGCTACGGCTTGCCCCGCGCCCGCTGCCACCACTTGACCGAGGATCACTTCATCTACTACATCAGGGGAGATTCCGCTGCGTTGCACGGCGGCTTTGACGGCGATCATGCCCAACTGAACGGCGGTGAGGTTCTTTAGCTGACCGATGAATTTGCCGTGCGGTGTGCGGGCGCTGCCCACAATCACAACATCATCAGCGCGTTTTTCGTGTGCGACCATGAACTAACTTTCCTTTGTTGATTTACATCTATTTCAATATAAGTTGAGCATTTTACCTAGGTTGTGTTAACTGATCGACGTAGAAAAATGAGAAAGTCGAAACGCAGCCGCCCCCACGACATTACATCGTAAGGGCGGCTGGCTTTCCAAAGAGGTGATTTACGATAGGTTGGTATGCAGCTCAACGCATACTAGTTGAGGGCGGGAAGCGGAGGGCGTCGATGGCGATGGCACCGTCAGCGGGAGCGATGACGACGGTGTGCTGGCCTTGCGAGAGGTCGCTCACGCTGGCGACGGCTTGGAAGTGCGTCTGCTCGCTGTGGCTGTCTACGGTCTGCACGATGACGCCATCCACGGCGATGGTGAAACTGCCCAGCGCTTTGTGCTGCACGTACACCACGTCGAACTGGCTACCGGTGAAGGTGAAGCTGAGTTGCGCGTTGCTGCTGTACAGGTAGCTGCCACCGCTGGCCTTGCCCGTGCTCTGCGCTTGCCACTCACCGCTGCGGCTCAGGCGGGCGTCGTCCGACTCCACCACCTGCGTCAGCGGTTGTCCGGCGTCACCGGGCACGAAGGTCTGGGCGAGCGGCGGTTGGCTGCTCACATCGGTGCTGTCTGCGTGCCACAGCACGATGCCCGCGATGCTCGCCACCCCGTCCGTCTCGACCAGCAGCGTGCCGCTGGCGTCCACTGTCACCGTCCACGGGCCGACTTTCTGCCACGAGCCGACGTTGGCATTGGGTTGGTTGACCCATGTCTGCCGTCCGCCTTGCAGTTTCAGGGTGTACTGCTGTGCTTGGTCCCACAGGTACAGCGAGAGTTGGTAGCTGCCCGCCGGAATGCCCCGCAAGGTCAGGCGCAGGTTGTTCCCCGTCACGTAGCAGCGCAGCATCTCGGCGTGCGTCGGGTCGGTGACTGGCGTCAGCGCCGCGTCGGGCTGGCACACCTTGCGTCCATCCACGCTCAGATTCTTGGCATTCGCGCCTTCCCAGCGCTGCCCATCCAGCGTCAGGGCGCGTCCGTTCAGGTTGACCGCGCGGTAGAAGCCAGTCGGGGCATCGGTGCTCGGCGTCACGGGCGTGCTGCCACCGGCACCGGTCGCGCTGGCGAATTCATCACTGCTCACCGTCGCCGTCGGGGCCATCACGATGCCCGCTGGTGCATCCACCCGCCAGACTTCCAACCCGGATAGCTTGATGTTGTTGCCGTTGGAGGTCACGCTCAAGGTTCCGCCCGTCACTGTCACGGGCCACGGGCCAAGCCGTTCCCAGCGTCCGGTCTGCGACGAGATGGCGTAGTTGGCTTGTGCCACGGCTCCATTCAGCTTGAAGGTCGTTTTGCCGGGGGTGGGCTGGTTCCAGTCCTGCCATGTGTATAGGTACACCACATAGCTGCCACTCGGCACCGCGCTCAGGGTGAGGTTGTGGTTCCAATGCTCCGCGAAGCACTCCACCATCTGCTCGGTCGCCGCGTCCACGGCAGGCACCACGGGCACATAGATGTTGCACTCCTGATGCGTCCCGGCGCGCAGGCTGAAGTTCGGGGCGCTGCTGGCTTCCCACGCGTGGTTAGCGATGGTCACGGCGGAGCCACCGAGGTTGATAGCACGATAGAAGCTGCTCTCACCGGGCACGACGGTGCTAGTAGCGGCGGGCGGCGGCGGATTGGTACGCGTGGCGGTGGCCGTCGCGGGACGCGGGGTGTTAGTCTTGGTCGCCGTCGGCGGTGGACTCGTCCGTGTCGCCGTGGCTGGCACTGTAGTCCGCGTGGCCGTGGCGGGACGCGGGGTGTTAGTCTTGGTCGCTGTCGGCGGTGGACTCGTCCGCGTCGCCGTGGCTGGCACCGTAGTCCGCGTGGCCGTAGGCGGCAGCGGCGTGCTGGTCTTGGTCGCCGTCGGCTGCTGCACGATGACCGTCGGCTGCGCCGTCGCGCTGCCCGCCCGCCAGACTTCCACACCGGACAGTTTGATATTGTTGCCGTTGGTGGTCACGGTCAAGCTGCCGTTGGTCACGGTCACGCGCCACGGGCCGAGCTTGTCCCAGTGTCCTGCTTGCGAGGACAGCGCGTAGGTCTGCATCGCCGCGCCATTCACGCTGAAGTTGGCGGTGCCGGGGCTAGGCTGGCTCCAGTCCTGCCATGTGTACACATACACATCGTAGCTGGCATTCGGCACCGCGCTCAGGGCGAGGCTGTGGCTCCAGTGCTCGACATAGCACTTCAACATATCGCTGGTGGCGGTGTCCGGCGCAGGCAGGACTGGCGCGAACGGGTTGCAGGCTTGCGCCGTGCCGCTCTTGAGTGTGAAGTTCGGCGCGCTGGCGCTGGCTTCCCACGCATGGCTGCCCACCGTCATCGCCCCACCGCCGAGATTGATACCACGATAGAAGCTGCTCTCGCCCGCTGGCACGGTGCCTGTGGCTGGTGGCGGTATCAGCGTGGTGCCACCACCGGGTGGTGGCGCGACCGTGCTGGTCGCCGGACGCGGGGTCGTGGTTGCCGTGGCAGGGACAGGCGTCGTCGTCTTGGTCGCGGTCGGCTGTTCCACCACTGTGGTCGGCACTGGCGCGGACGACGCGGGCAGCTTGCTGTAGTAGTTGTCGCGCCACAGCACACCATGCGCGGTCAGCGGCGAACTGGCGCTGTACGGCACCGCCGGGTCAGTCCAGTCTTCCAGCATATTGTTGCTGTCACACCACGCGAAGATCCACGCGAACAAGCCGTTGTGGCCGTTCGGCATCCCGGTGTTCAGGAACCCGCTGATGGTGCTCTTGACATAGTTCGGGTCGAGCGGACTCGCGCCGGGGTTTTCCTGTCCCAGCTCACCGATGACCAGCGGCACCTGTCGCGCGGCTGTCCACAGTTGTGAGGGTAAGCCAGTAATGTTGGGATACAGGTGCATACTGAAAGCCACATTGGCCGTCCCGCGCAAGCCCGCATCGAAGCTCATCACGCTCTGGAAGGCCGACACATCGAGCAGCGTCGCCCACCCCGTGCCGTCCATGACGACGACACCTTGAAAACCCGCTGTGTTGCGCAGGTAGGTCAGCACATCCTTCTGCGCTTGTACCCATGCAGACACGCTGATGTCCGGCCCCGGCTCGTTCCACGGGTTCATGATGAGGTAGCTTTCCAAGCCGCGCGCCCGCATCCCGTCGATGATGCTCTTCATCATCGGGTACGAGGCCGACGCGCTGCTCAACACGCCACCCGTATAGGTGTGGTCAGATGGCATGACATACATCCCACGATTGGCGAGTTCTTGCGCCATATCGAGGAAGCGCGTCAGATTGCCGGATTGCTGCAAGAAGCGGTATGAATAGTTGAGACGGACGGCATTCACGCCGAGGGCTTTGACTTTATCCGCCATCACGCCGCGAATGGCATAGGTGCCGTCGGTCACCCAGCCGCAGCCGTTGTCGTAATCGCGGTACATTTCCATATTGATGCCCGCCACGACGAAGCGGGAACCATCCGTATTCACCAACGTCACGCCTTGCACCCGCAAGCCAACCGTGGCGGCGGTGGCGACGGAAGCCGCGCGGGTGCTGAAGACCAGCACGAGCAGCAGCAGCGCCAGCGCCAAGCGCGTGAGGTGGCGGTGGTAGTGAGTGGGCAAAAGTGCGAACATAACGTCTCCCTGATTGAGAAAGCATTGAGACATATTTACAGTCTTCATATAATCACAATTTTCATGAATTAAGAAAGAATTGTCAAGCATCCTTACGATACCCTAACCGCATCTTTATTCTTAAGCCTCTTTCGGTTAGAATAATGAAGACGCCAGCAATCCAGACGGGCTGTGCCCAAACCCCATCTGCGCTAGCCGTCTTAAGGTTTCAGACAGGTTTGTACACTCCCTTAACAATTGTCAGCACCCGTTGGTGCCAAGTTAGGACTCTGCATGTTCTCCGTTTATCACCTTGCCAAAATGACCAGCATCGCTGGACTAGAGAATCACCTGTTGACCCTGTTGCCGGAGCTTCGAGCGCGGGGACTCGACGCAAAGTTAATTGTCTTGGTTGAGCCAGCTAGCCCAATGACGGCGTATGTTGAGGAAGCGCTGCGACGTGGCATTCCCACGGAGACGATGGTGATCAACACGGATCTAGACATCGGGTTGATCGGGCGGATGGCTCAACTATTTGGACAGCAGAAAGTAGATGCCGTGCATACGCATCTCATCCATGCGGATGTACACGGGTTGATGGCGGCGAAGTTAGCGCGAGTGCCACGCCTTTACTCTAGCGGGCACAATGATGATCGCTTTCGTAGTTTGCTACCTGTCAGGATGTTTCAGGCATTGTTGTGGCGACAGGTGAATGCAGGTATTGCCATCAGCGAAGCATTAAGACAATTCATGATTCACACGGAATGGGCACCCGCCAACAAAATTCATACGGTTCACTATGGGCTTGATCCAAGCACACTGCCCCGACAAAATAAACATAAAGATGCATTAAGAATTGAGCTTGGACTTCCGCCCACAACGCCCCTCTTTGGTTCGGTTTGTCGCCTTGTGCCGCAGAAGGGACTTAGCTACGCGCTGCAAGCTTTCGCACGGGTGGCTGACGCGTTCAATGCACATTATGCGATTGTCGGGGATGGACCGTTACGGAAATCGCTCTTAGACGAGTGCGTAATGCTAGGGATCGCTGATCGTGTACATTTTCTCGGTTGGCGGACGGACGCCCAGACATTATATCCGGCGTTTGATGCGTTCCTTATGCCATCACTGTGGGAGGGGTTCGGATTGGTCGCGCTCGAAGCGATGGCGGCAAATCTGCCGATCCTCGCCTCGCGGGTGTCGGCGCTGCCGGAAATCGTGATCGATGGGGAAACGGGATACCTCGCTGATCCAACAGATGTAGATGCGTTAGCGGCAAGGATGAGGGATTTATTACAAAGTCCCGACGCGGCGACGAAATTGGGTGAAACTGGCAAACAACGGCTGTTGACAGAGTTCAGCGTAACAAAGATGGTAGACAGTACACTGCGCGTTTATGGCTTGTGAAGCGTGGTATGGTGAAGCCGTATTGAGGGTTGAAGAAAACGCCGAGATGTTGCCATCCCGGCGTAAGAGAGCGTGCTACGAACCGATTGTTACTTCTGCGATTCGAGGAAGGCGATGATATTCTTCAGTTCGGTCAAACCGAGTTGATCACCGAAGGTTTGCGGCATCAGGCCAGCGGTGCCACCGGGGACAACATATTGGTTCGGATAGAGGATGCTTTCCGCGATGTACTGCTCTGGCGTTAAGCCCGCATTGGGAGCATCCTTCAGGCGGACATCGACAATGCGTGTATAGGTGCCCTGCGTCGGCGCAACACTGTAAGCAGCGCCGCCTTCGTTCAAGTGGCAACCTGCGCAACCGCGATTGGTATAGGCAGTTTGACCAGCCGCCGCATCGCCGCCCGCGAGATCGAGCGTCTTCACATCGACGGTCTTGCCGAGATCAGCGAAGATCGGGTTTTCGGTGGACACTTCCCCGACGACAGGAATTTTCAACTCTTGGTTAATCTGAGTCGGCGTCAGTTTCACGGCGTCCGTCTGGTAATTCAGGACGTAATCAACCAGATTGTCGATTTCGTCGTTGCGCAAGGGGCCACCCGCGCTCTGCGCCCACGTTGGCATCGGTTGAGGCCAGTAGAACTTACTTGCCGGACGGCCTGAAATCAGCGTGGACTTGATGTAGTCATGTAGAGAACCGCCCCAACCCATTTCCTTCAAGCGGGTATCACGACTAGGATCCCAACCAGCGGTTTGGAGATCGGCAAGTTCTTTATTGGCGTCATCAACCTGTTTCTGAAGATCCGTCGCCTTTTCGGGCGTCTTGGGATCATAGTTGCGAATCTTGGCGTCGGCTGCCTGGAAGGCCGCATCCGCATCCTTGTACTCTTGCGAGTTCTTGTCCGCGATGGCATCCCGTTTGCTTTGTAGATCGGGAAGCGCCTTGACCGCATCATCATATTCGGTTTGGGCGGTTTGCAGCGCAGTCAACTGCCCAGTGAGATCAGTGACCTTGGCCTTGGCGACCTTGGCCGGATTGTCGTTCAGGAACAGCATGGGATTCTTGAGGGCAGGCGCTACACCCGCTAGGCCGAGTCCATCCGTCCCGTGACACGTGGAGCAGTTATTGAGGAATAAAGCCGCGCCACGCTCGATGGAGCGCCCTTGCCACTGTGTCGTGAAGACTTCCATCCGGGCCGGTTCGTTGATCGCCACCCAGCCCACGAGGAGCATGATGCCAACAAACGCCCCGATCCCCAGTAGAAGTTTGTTTTGAAAATTCATAGCTCCAACCTTTAGTGCCCGCCGCCCTGATATTCAGAGGCACGGCTGATGAAGAATGTCTTGCCCGTTGAAGTGACTGCACCTGCGGTACGGGGCGTATCGATGGGATTGCCCTGCTCGTCCACCTTGTATTCAGCCGTTTGCATCTTGAGCTGACCGTTTTCCAAAATCGGCTGCTTATTCGCATCGATTTCTGGCAGGTTCCAGATGATAC
Source organism: Anaerolineae bacterium (assembly GCA_019637615.1). Lineage (GTDB taxonomy): Bacteria > Chloroflexota > Anaerolineae > Aggregatilineales > UBA2796 > JAHBVK01. Next base: position 190,406 of record JAHBVJ010000006.1, read on the forward strand.
GCATATCGACGCGTTTCAGGCCGGGTTGGATGTCTTCAATGCGATAGATGCCTACCGGATTAATGAGATGCCCTGAACCCCAGCTTTCAACCGTGTGGAGGTACTCTTGCATAAATTCACGCAGAGCGCCTTCGGGCACGGCTTGGCAAGTGACTGGCTTGGTGACGTTCGGCAGCACACCATTCGCCGCAGGAGGAACTCCGTTCCAATCTACGAGCGGCAGCGGGTGATCCTTATCAAGATCGTCCGTGCAATACGTACCAGCGGTCATTTCTTCAAAGGGAATGGCACGCGCGGGGCCAATGCCTTCCATCGGCGCGAGTTCCTGCGCGATTTCTTGGTCGGCGGAAGTCGCCACACCCCACTTGCCCGTACCAGCGTAGGTGAGCAAGAACATGACGAAGCAGAACCCGCACATCAGTGAGAGACCGAGGCGGCGGTGCGCATAACGACGGCTCTTACCAACTTCCAGATAAGGCCAAATGATGAAGGCACCGAGCAAGCCTGTGGGGATGACCAGACCAAATAGAATCTTGTCACCGAGCTTCAACATGCCTTGCAGCCAGAGGAAGTACCACGGCGCAGTCGTGTGCAGCGGTGTGACTTGCGGGTTGGCGTGGCTTTCCAGCGGTGCATGGAAGAACCAGATCACCATAATCACGCAGATAAAGGTCGTGACCGCGATCCAGAGCATTTCTGTCGTGCCGACATCCGGCGTGAAGTACACACGCTTGTCCAGCGGGACGCGCTTGGCAGTATCTTGACCGATTTCTTCCAGACGCGGCGGCAAGCTGTGTCCGTGCAGAATCACTTTGTAATAGTGAACGCCAAGGAAGATCGCCGTCAGCATAGGCAGCAGGAAGACGTGCAGCAGATAGAACCGTAGCAACCCGCCAGCACCGATGTCTGGCGCACCACGCAGCAGCAAGTTCACGTTCGTGCCGACGATTTCCGGCGGAGCAGCTTCTGCCATCGAGGTACCGATCGTCACCGCCCAGAAGGCCAATTGATCCCACGGGAGCAAGTAGCCAGAGAAACTGAGGAACAGCGTAAAGAGCATCAAGAACATACCGCTGAACCACGTAAATTGGCGCGGCTTCTTGTATGACCCCGTCGCGAAGGTTCGGATCGTGTGTAAGGCAACGAACAGCACCATCCCTTCCGCACCTAAACGGTGCAGGTCGCGCATGAATTGGCCTAGCGGAACATTGGTCAGAATATTGATCATGTTCGTGTAGGCTGCTTCAGGGGACGGCGTGTAGAAGACCATCAGGAATAGACCTGTGATGATCTCAAGCACAAAGAAGTAGGTGGAAAGAAACCCCAGCCGGAATGTCGGGTAAATCCCCGTCACTGCTTGATGATAATAGCTGGGACGCATGTGCATCCAGAAGGCATCTGCGTGCGGCGTCAGACGCGGATTCGGACGGCGCGAGGGTGGATCACCACGCAGCGCTTCACGAATATCTTGGATGTTCATGCCTGCCGTGATTCGCTCTACCGTATTATCGACCACTTCGAATACGGCTTTGCGGAATCCTTTTTCCTTGATGTCATCAAGGAAGCTAGGAAAAGGCAACACCGACATAGCAAGCTCCCTAACCGGTACAAATGATCGTTACTAAATAAATCCCCGTCATCTTCATGGATGCCGAGGGATAACCCCTCACGCGCTGTGGATTAAGCGTGTGTTGCGCCCTTGATCTTCTTACCTGTATTGACACGAATCGCCGTTGGCGAACTGACGGGCAGCGGGTTGCCATCCGCATCAGTCGTGACCGTGCCACTTGGCGTATCGACTATCAGTTGGAAGCGATCCAAATTGCGTGGCGCAGGCCCTTCAATATACACACCAGTCGCTTGGAACTTCGAGCCGTGGCACGGGCATTCAAAGCGGTTATTGAGGTCTACCCACTTGAACAGACAGCCCAGATGGGTACACGTCGCGCTCAGAGCCAATAAGCCGTTCGCGGTATTAGAAATCCAATACTTGCCGACCGGGTTCAACGCTGGGGCGGTTCCCACAGCGGGTAAGGTCGCAGGATCAACCGGGAACGTACCGCCGTACTCGCCTTCGCGGAAGCGTGGCAGCGCGAACCAGACGATAGCACCACCCAATTCGCCTAGCAGCAGCGCAATGCTGGCACTCCAGATATAGAAGAGAAACTCACGACGCGTGACGCCCTTTACCTGAACTTCAGGGGCGTTTACCGCTGCCTCTGCCGCTGCGGTGCGCGCTGAAGCAGCTTTGGGTGCGTTAGTGGCAGTCGTACTTGCCATTCTTCCTCCAATTCGGCCTGAAAACGCCGCGTTGATGGGATACAGGATATGAAACGTAATCACTTGGCGACCATTCTAACATTGCTACCCAAAACTGGCATTCATTTCATCGAATACACGGGGAAGGCAACGAGACGGTCGAAAACTTACTCAAATATGTATTTTTCAAGCTTGTGGCATGTGTAAAATTTATCACATTTCGAAATTTGTGTCAAAAAGTACAAACTACTGAAACAGGGCTGATGCTGCCAAGAAAATTGCCGAGTGTGTCGCACGAAAGGCGCTTTGCGGCTAATATAAGAGAGTGTGGCTGTGTAGGCTGTGTATACCATATGCAGAGTTAGAAAGGTCGTCATGGCGCGGGTTCTGATAGGTGAATTCGAAGGAGCAACAGACATCAGCGCATTGTTAGAAGCTGATCCTTCCATTACTTGCGAGATCGTCCCACCAGCGCAGGTACTTGCTTCGTTTGAGAGCCTTCCCCCTGATCTGTTGATATTGGACGCCAACACCCATTGGGCGCTTGGGAGCGAACTTAACAATTACTTCAACTTGAATGGACATTCTGCCCCCGCGATCCTTGCGCTGGCGTCGGATACACACCCATCGAGCGAGGTGCAGACGGCTTTTAACGCCAGCATGGTGATCACGCGCCCCGTCCAGCCGACGGCGCTGCTGATGTACGTTGAGCGGTTGCTGCGGGAACATGCAGATACCCAAGCTGAGTCGCTGCGGGAACGGTTCACGATGCAAAGTGATTTGTTCAAGATGCTGATCCACGACATGGGCAATGCTGTGATGATGATCAACTCTGCCCTGAGCTTCTACAACCAAGTGCCGCCGGGATCGCCGGAAGCGGTGCAAGCGGTGTATGACGCGTTCGACTCGGGCAGCTTGTTGGAGTCGATGACGCGCGACTCGCTGGACGTGATCAACGTGGAGCGGCGCGAGATCACGGTGCGGCGGGTGACGGCTGATCTGGGACAAGTGACAGCCTCGCTCCTCAAACGGTTCCTCCCCCTGACGCATGATAAAGATATAAAGTTGGTTTTTGAACAACAAGATGACCTTAATACTTTTATTGAACTCGACCCCGTCTTGATCTGGCGGGCGATCCTCAATTTGCTGGTGAACGCGCTGAAGTTCTCCCCTTCGCAGAGTACGATCACGGTATCGCTGACACAAGGGGCGCAGTCGAATATGCTGCGGATCGCGATCAAGGATGAAGGCCCCGGCATCGACCCCACATACATATCCGGCCTGTTCGACAAAGAGAGCGTGGTGCGGCAGTACAAGCGGCACGAATCGCGCGCTGGCTACGGATTGGGGCTGGTGTTTTGCAAGCTGGCGATTGACGCTCACAACGGACGCATCTTTGTGGAGAGCGTGCCCAATGGCGGCTCTACGTTCATCATCGAACTGCCACATTAGGGGAAGTGCTGAGTGCTTAGTCCTTAGTGCTGAGTAAAGACCCACGGTCTCCGACTCCTGCGCTCGGTGGCGGATGGGAAGCGGAGAATGATCCCATGTTGTGGTGTGGATGGCGTGAGCAGTAGGGATTCGGGACACGATGATCCCTGAAATGATCCCATGTTGGGCGGCTATCCCAGACTGATGATCGTTGATCGCGGTCGATGACCGCCGTTTCGGCTTCATGGCGAACCCCCTTTGTCTATATTTGCCTGTTTTGCCTGATAAACAGGCAATTTACAGACTCCTCGAAATTCTCTGCTCGATGAACCTTCCTGAGCTAATAAAAACAGGCAATTAACAGGCCATATCAGGCAAAAACAGGGCGACGGAAGCACAGTACGAAGACAATAGTGATTAAGGAATGGCGCGTTGTCGGGCTATCCACACCGCCCGACGTTGAAACGTGCGGGCTTAGAGAACAAAGTCCCTTCGGGACTCACCCTGAGCAAATTCCGCCCATACTGCCTGCAATGTTTCGTATGAGTACTTCACCGACTAGCAAACACGGTTAGGGTTTTGGCTGCCCCAAGGAGACCTTCGTTTCATAATCGATCCTGATGTGGTCATTTACGGCAAAAGCATCGAACACTTCCCGATTGAGCCGCTCAAACTGCACAAAGTCTTCCTCATCAGGATTTGGCGCTTCGATCCCGGAACGCGCTGATCCCCAAAAGGCCGCCCAATCCTCAGCTACGGACTGCGCGTAATGAAGGGTATGGATCGGGCGATCTCCGAACAGCGCTTCGATGGGCATTCGATGCCAGTTCTGGTTTGAACGTGACGCAAGGCTTTTTAGTTGGCCTAGCTTCGGGAAAAGGCTGTCTGCAAATTTCTGATTGGTGAAGAAATAGTAGATCACGGCGACCCAACCGGCGGGCTTCAGGATGCGCAGCAGCTCTTGGACTGCGGGCGGTTGGAAGCGGTGAAACGCATTCCCGATCACTATCAGGTCGATACTGTTGTCGGGCAGCGTTGTCTGTTCGGCGCTGGCATCAAGGACTTGGATAGTGGGATAGCCTTTAGACACGTCAGCGGCAACCTGTCGCATCGCTGGATCGGGTTCCACGGCGTAGATTTGCGCACCACTATTGGCAAATAAGCGGGCGAGCTGACAGGTTCCAGCGCCGATGTCGGCAACCACCGATACCGTACCTACCTGTTTAAGCAGGTCGTCCACCATTTCGCTGGCATAGGGCAGGCGAAATTTCTCGTACAGGAGCGCCTTTTCCAGAGTCATATCATCTGTCATGCTTCCTCCTTATCCAAACTCCGCACGTCAGCGCCTTGTTAGACGAAAATGAACAGCGCAACCGAACTATATGCCGAGAAGTGGTGAGCTTCGGACAGACGTAGGTAAATCACCTTAAAATACTTCATCGGATCGATTACTTATGACGCTAATCTATTCAACACGAGTAAGAAGTAAAAACAGGGCAGGCTAGCGGAAAAACAGATGAAAGACAACCAATGGGTGAGGAACCCCATCAATAATTAGAACGTATTATATCAGAACGGGCGAGTGGAATCAAGGGGCGCGAAAAAGAATTTACAAAATTCATAAACTGGAGGGTTGAGAAGGGAAATGAGGAGAAAATGACCGGAGGTTAAGCGCTCCGGTCATTCGATCTAGGTTAGTTTTTAGAGGCGGCTTCGAGGTATCTGTAGACCAAACGTGTGCCCCAATCTGAATCCAAGACGGAATAGCCGGATTCAGGACGACTCGGCTGATCCGCCTTGACGAACTCCGGCAAGCTGGCAAAGTTCATATTCCACAGCATCATTGGCCCCATGTAGGCGGCGAGATCGCCCGTCTGCGCGAGTTCGAAGGCACGCACGACGTACTCGGCTTGCTGCTGCTCGGTTATGCGGTTCATCCACGGTTCCCCGGTGGGAACAGCGGGCGGGCCGTCAACATGGCTTTTGTAGTGCAGGCCATCGAAGGTTGACCAGCCAAATTCGGTGCCCCACAACTTGCCGCCCGCGTGATTATTTTCTACCATGATCTGACGATAAGTGAGGATGTTGTCGAGGAAGAAGAAATAAGGTTGGTCGTCCCAACCCTGTTTTTGTTCGGCACAGCAGCGGGCGTCGGGCGCATTCGCCCAGCCATAAGGATGAACACCGATGGCAAAGTTGGGATCGTTCAGCGGCAAGCCTGTCTTATAGAGATCACGCAAATACTGGCGATCATCGGCGGAGGCAGCGCCCGCCCCCGTCGGCGCTAATCCTGCTGTGAGCACTACGATGCTACCTGAGCGGGCGCGGATGGCGTTGTAGGCCACATCAAAATAGCGACGGTAGCTGGCGGCTGAGATGGGCTGACCCGTCCATTCACGCTGCAAGTTTGGTTCGTTCCAGAGTTCAACGGCGCTGATGTACTGCGTGCCGAATTGATCCAGCACCGCGCCGACAAAATCCGCATAATCCTGCGGATTGGCGGGCGGGCCGTCTTGCTGACCACGCGCTTCCGCCGGTCGTGCCCAATCAGGCGCGTTGACGATGCTCAACATCATTTTGAAGCCGCGCCGTCCGGCGTAAATCATGTTGTCGCGCAGGACGGTCATGGTCGGTGAATACTCACCCTTAGTCACGGGTTCGAGTTCTTTCCACGAGACCTGAAACTTGATCCATTTGAAGCCCATGAACTGCGCCCGATCCACAATGCCCCACCAGCGATCTACTTCCAGATTGGCGTAGACTTGAATGCCCATCAGATCGCTATGCAGAGACGGCTGCGGCGGGATAGCGGGTTGCGCTGCCGGAGCGGTCGTTGGCGCGGAAGTCGGTGTGGCATTGGGCACGTCGGTGGCGGCAGCAACAGGCGTCGCCGTGATGGGCATTTGCGTCGGGGCGGTCTGATCGCCACCAACGACAGCGCCAAACGTGGCGGCTAACGTGCCCTGCGCACGCGCCAGTTGACCAGCCGACTGGCTGAAACTGGCAATCAGCAGCACCGAGAACAGTAAGGTTAACAAACGAACAGTGAAGCGTTTCGGCTGCACAGAGAAATCCCTTTCCAACATCAAAGACTCTCTGACTCTAGCATCAAGTGAGGGGAATGGAATGGAACGTTTGGTAAGCGTTTTGCAAAAATGGGAATATCGCCTGTGGTGAGTGAGGTCATCCTATACTACAGTATCTGTCAACTTGGTTGACCTATCTGTAATCTCGCTGGCTACCGAAATCTGCCCCGAAAGTGGGTCAAGCAACCTGAAAATAGCTATAGGATACATGCTAAGCTCTGGTTACCGATTTATTGGCTGATGGAAATCCAGTAAAATAGGATCATGCAGGATTCAACTTTAGTGAATTCGCCGTCTCAAGGCGCTTGAAGCAGTAGCACAAGAGTTTCTTAGGCTCATTGAGAGTGTATCAAAGAGGTATAGAGATGACTATAGCGCTTATCTATCATCATGAAGAACGACACCTTGCTGAGAAATGTGCTGAGATCCTTCATCGCGAGGGATATGAAGCTACACTGGCTCCTGTGGACTGTCCTATGGGTAGTCAAAAATGGCAAGACCAATTATGCCAGGATTTTGAAGCTGCGTCCGGCTTCATTGTCTTAATAACGGCAAAAATAATGAATAGTGGAGGTGAGTGGTTCATATGGCGTCTCAATCAAGCCTATAACACGCGCCCAGCTTTTATGTATCCTAAGCCTATCTATACTATATTTATACCTCCAGAGGAACTTGTCAAAGCTGGAATAGATTCGTGGCGTACTTTTGCTAGCTCGATTTCCGCTTGGTTCTACAGCATAGACGACGCAATAGAAGCTACGGATATATATAAAAATCATCTTAGAGCTATTGCAAATCTCCAACTGGTTACGTTGATTCTACATAATGTGGAAGACAAAATAAATAATGCTATTAGTGCAGGTCAAGATATAGATGTTGCTGCAACAACAATCCGCGAGTCAATGAGGTTTATTACAGGCGATATGCCCCATTGCATTCCTTATTGTTTTCTGAGCTATTCAAGGACGAATGCTGAATTTGCGTCTCGCCTTGTCGCTGATCTCAGAAAATGTGGATTCAAGATATGGATTGATAGAGATAGTATACGAGTCGGCATTACTTGGGATACAGAAATCGAAAAGGCACTAACTGAATGTACGCATCTACTGCTGGTCGCTACGCCTCAGTCGATTGCATCCCAAAACGTAATCGATGAAGTCAATTTTGCCATTAACAAGAATAAACTCGTTATTCCACTGATGGTAGAGAAATGTGAATTGCCTTTACGAATGCATCGTTTTCAATGGATCGATTTTCAACAGGATTATGAGACAGCATTTAGAAGGCTCCACCAGGAGCTTATGACTTGGGCGGAAAGCCAGTCCTCTACGAGAACCTGAAAGTATGCTGTCAGGTTCTTTGGACAGTTCGATATGTGGCGGTATACAGAGAGCAGTCACGCGACTAACCAGACTAATGAAGTTAGTCAGTTGGATTAGGGATTAATTATCTCTACAGCCGTTGTCGAGTTGCTTGACCCACCTTCGGAGCAGATTTCGGTAGCCAGTGAGATTACAGATGGGTCAACTAAGTTGACAAATGCTGTGGAGTGGCATTTTGTAGACATGGGCAAAGGAATACGACTATGCTGACCGTCATGATCGATGTGGCTTTGGGCTTGATCTTGCTGTATCTGATTTTGAGCGTGATTGCTTCGGCGTTGATGGAGGCGGGTGGGTATTTGCTCCAGAGCCGCGCCCGAACGCTGAAAACCTTCATCACTGAAGTGCTGGCTCCTGATCGCCAGCAGCCGAACAGCCCCGTAGACAAGTTTTACGCGCATCCATTGGTTAAATCCTACGCATGGACGCTGCAAGGGATCGAGCGCCCACCCGATTATGTCGCGCCCGCCAATTTCGTTAGCGCGATCCTTGACCTTGTGTGGAGCGATCACCCGCTGGACGCCGATTTGAAGGCGTGGGAGGAGAAGATCAAGACTACCCCGATGTCGGATACACTGCGGACAATGCTGCTGACCGCGCTTGAGCAGACGGAAGGCAAGTTCGAAAATTTCCGCACGGGGATCGAGACGTGGTTTAACGGTGCGATGGATCAGGTTTCGCGGGCGTACAAGCGGAATGTGCAGGTCGTGCTGTTCGCCATCGGCTTAATGCTCGCGTTGGGACTGAATATCGACACGATTATGATCACAAGCCGACTACTGCAAGACCCTGTGCTACGTGGATCACTCGTACAACTGAGTGATCGGCTGGCACAAGAGGGGAAAATCGATGACGAGGCCACCAAACAGGCCATCGCTGAGATCGAGAAAGAGATCAGCGCGTTGAATTTGCCAATCGGGTGGTCGCCCAATCCGGCGCTGATATTAGAAGAAAAGGCGAATGGGCCGGATTGGTGGGCGCAGCGAAGCACGATCAGCCAGATCGAATGGCATTTTCAGCGGCTAGTTGGTTTGTTTGTGACCGCGCTCGCCGTCTCGCAAGGTGCGCCATTCTGGTTCGATCTGCTCAAGCGCGTCACGCAGATTCGCCAGAGCACCGACAGCAAAGACGACGATAAATAACGATCACGCTGCCAAGCCATGCGACGCCGCGATGACCAAGAGCAGCATTTGCCACAGTCCATGCGCCGTTGGCGGCGTTTCGATGTACTCATCCAGCCGATGCGCGTTGCTGCCGTGCGTGATGCCAATCGTGACGGCGGGCAAGCCAGCCGCCAGCGGGACGTTCGCATCCGTGCTGCCCATCTCGAAAACCGCCGTTACGCCGATTGATTCGAGCACCTGCCGCGAAAGCTGCGCGAGGGGATGACTAACGGGAATACGTCCGGCGGGACGGTCACCCACCACTTCGATCTCGACGGTGAGATCGGCAAATTGGTGTGCCGCGACGACTTCGCGCACTTTGGCTTCCAACGCCGCCAAGGTGTCGCGATCTTCACTGCGCAGATCAAGCAAAAATGAAGCGTTAGTGGCGATGGAGTTAACCGTCGTGCCGCCTTCGATGACGCCGATGTTGAAGGTGGTACGCGGTTCGTCCGGCACCGTGATATGCGTGATGGCAGTGCCGATCCGCACCAGCCCGTGAATAGCACTCTCGCGTCCAAAATGCAGCCAGCTATGCCCGCCTTGCCCCTTGCACGAGATGCGTAACCTGCGCACCGCGATGCCAGCATGATAGACGCGCCCAAAGGCCATGCCTTCTAGGACGATGGCTGATCCGACGCGATCTTTCAGGCGTTGATAGACGGCCTTGATGCCGCCCAGATCGCCCATGCCTTCTTCGCGGCTGTTGGCGACGAACCAGATATCGGCTGGCAGCGTCTGCCCGCGCAACAAGGTCGCCGCCGAGAGCAACGCCGCTACGCCGAGGCTGTTGTCACCGAGGCCGGGGCCGTAGATGCGATCCCCTTCGCGCCGAGTCGCCAACGAGGTGCGCGCGTCGAAAACGGTGTCGGTGTGCGCCGTCAACAAAATGGCTGGACGGTTGGGATCGGTGCCGGGGAGACAGCCATATACGTTATGGAGCGAATCCGAGTCAATGCTGCTGAGATTAAGCTGATGGAAGCGGTCAGAAACGTAGGCCGCGCGTTTGCCTTCATCGAACGTGGGCGCGGGAATTTGCTGGATGGTGACGGCTTCTTCGAGGGTGCGTGCGGCATCTTGAAGCACGGCACCCTGCAACGCGCTGATAGCAGGGTCGGCTAGTAGGGACGAGAATTTATTCACGAGCCATCCTCAAACACAAAAACAGCCAACGGAGGTCGGCTGTTCAAGCTAATATCCAGAATGCAGCAAGATTGAACTTACTTATTGGTAGCTTCGAGCGCGGCGAGACGCTTCATGAGACGGCTCTTGCGGCGAGCGGCATTGTTCGCGTGAATGATGCCCTTGCTCGCGGCCTTATCCAGCGCGCTGATGGCGGCGACGGTAGCGGTCTTCGCTTCGTCTGCCTTGCCACCGACGATGGCTTCGCGGGCCGAACGGACAACAGTACGCGCATTGGTGATGACAACGCGATTACGAGCACGCTTTTTCGCTGAATTACGAATACGCTTCAGCGCAGACTTATGATTTGCCAACGGTTCCTCCAGCAACTTCTCAAGTGGGGCAGAATGATAGCAGAGTCGCAACGGTTTGTCCAGATGAGTCACAGCGCGGTTGGGTGGGGAGTTTGGCGAAATGTTACACTTGCGCGCAGCATGGTAAGGTTGGTTAAGCCTCGGAGTGAAGGCCGTTATGCGCTTCGTGCGGTGGCTGATCGGATTGATGGTGGTAAGCGGGCTACTGCTGGCGGCGGTGGTCGGGCTGGCGCGGCAGGATCGCACACCGAGCGCGTTGCAGCGGCTCGGCTATGATCTTTGCGAACGGCAACCATGCTTTCGCGGAGTCGGCATCGGGATGGGTTGGCGGGAAGCCCGCGATGCGCTGAAGGGCGAGGGAAGATTAACGTCCGCTAGCCAACTGACGATTGAGATTGGCGAACTTAACCTCGCGAGGGTGGAGTTGAGCACGAATGAGATTGGACAGGTCGGCATGATTTTATCGGTGCATGAGGCGACGGCAAACGGACTTGATGTGATGCTGGGCGAGGTGATGGTGATGTACGGCGCGCCCTGCCGCATCGGGAGGATGAGTGGCGGGCAAGTAGACAGGTTTGTGCTGGTATATCCGACGATGGCGGTACTGGTCAACTCCGCGATTGTACAGATACAAACTCCTGCACCGATTGTGACGATCCGTCCGAACAGCCGCGTCGAGGATATATCGATATACGCGAATGGGTTCATGGGCGACTGCGTAAGTGCGCCGTGGGGGCTGTGGCGCGGCTTCGCGTCGTCGGAAACGTATTTGCGGGCACAACAACCGCGTGTACCGTGAGCAATTGACCATCTTCCTGCGTCTGGTTGAGTGTTAGCCTATTTCCGCCTACAATGGTGAATACACAAAGAGATCATTGAATTTAGGCCAATCGATCCCCGACAATGAATTGTCGGGCTTACCCTACGAAGTCCCTTGCGGGACTCCAATGCATAGCGCTGTCGTCGGTTTTATTTCTTACAAAGAATAAACGACTGGCTCACCTTAGTGCGGGACTCAGGTCGCAGATGACGTATGCAGGTAGCGATAGGTGGGTGTTTTCACCGATATTCAAGTCAAATAGAGCGTTATTTATAAGGAATATTTACTGTGGAAGTTGATTTAGAACTTTACCGCGAAGAAGTCGTTATTTCGGAAAACCCGCTGATCCGTCTGAGCGTGATCGAGGTCGCGCCGGAGGAGCCAATTGGCACGATCGTGATGATTCACGGCTTCGGCGGGCAAGCCATGCAGTGGACGAACCAGCTCAAGGCATTCGCGGATCGGTATCGGGTGATCGCGCCTGATCTGCGCGGACACCGACACTCGGACGCACCATATTCACGCTATGACATGGCGGAATACCAGAGCGATCTCGATATTTTGCTGGAACGCCTGAACGTTAAGCTGCCGATCATTTTGATGGGTCACTCGTTCGGCGGAGCCATCGTGACCGAGTTCGCGCACCGCCGCCCCGAAGCTGTCTCGCACCTGATTCTGATCGCGACGACGGGCGAATATCGCTTGGCGGAGCCAGCCGCGCAACTGCTGTCGCTGCCGCTGACGGTGCTGCGCCCGATCCAACGTGTGCTGGCGAAGCAGTTCAGCGCTAGAGCGCACGTCCTCAAAGCCACGTACCAGAATAATATGAAATCGTGGAATGGCTGGAGCATGTTTCGCAATTTGCGGATGCCCGCGTTGGTGATTCGCGGGGATCGCGATCAGGTGTACCCGACGGCGGTATTCGAGCAGGTGGCAAAGAATATCCCCGACGCGGAAGATGTCAACGTCGGGGTGTCATCGCACATGGTGATGCTGGAACGTGCAGACGCCGTGACGCGCACCATCGAGCGGTTTTTGGGCGAAAAGACGGGACGCAGTTGGCGCGACCAGAATACTGGCGGATCACGGTTGGTGCAGGAACGACCTTGGATACGCTATTACGAAAAAGGCGTGCCAGAAACGCTCGGCTTCCCGCGTCGTCCGCTGTTCCGCTTGCTGCGGAGCGCGGCACGGCGGCACGGGTCACGCCCCGCGATCCAGTTTGACACGCGGCGGATCACATATGGTGAACTCGATAACGAGGTGAACCGACTGGCGAATGCGCTGCGGTCGCTCGGCGTGCAGAAGGAAACGCACGTCATGATCTTGATGCCGAACTGCCCGCAATTCGTGATCGCTTATTACGCGATTTTGAAGGCGGGCGGGATCGTGGTGTCTTCCAGCCCGACGAATTTGCGGCATGAGCTGCGCCGCCAGATCGAGGACAGCCACGTCGATGTGCTGATCACGCTAACGCTGTTCAGCGCCATGGTGCGCGAAGATTTGCATCGCCCACCGCTGCGCGCAGTGATTTTCACCAATATCAAAGATTATCTGACGCCGCGCCGGAAGCTGCTGTTCACCATGCAGCGCGAGACCAAAGAAGGGCATCAACTCAGCGATGAGCTGCACAAAGATGAATATCTGTGGATGAACTTGATCCGGCATCATCCCACGACGCCGCCCAAGATCGAAGTGAAGCATGATGACATCGCGGTGATTCAGTATACGGGCGGGACGACTGACCAACCGAAAGGCGTGATGCTAACGCATTACGCGCTGCTGGCGAACACACTGCAAACGCGGCACTGGGTGACAGGCTTGCGGGAGGGACATGAGCGCGTGTTGGCGGTGCTGCCGTTTAGCCATGTGTACGGGATGACGGCGGCGATGAACGTGGCGATTGCGCTGGGAAGCTGCATGATCATTTTGCCGACGTTTGTGACACAAGACGTGCTGGAGACGATCAAGCAGCACCGTCCGACGTTGTTCCCCGGCGTGCCGACGATGTATATGGCGATCAATCAGGCGTCCAAGGTGCGCAGCTATGGCATATCGAGCGTGAAGGCGTGCATTAGCGGGGCGGCTCCGCTGCCCGTCGAGGTGCAAGAGGCATTCGAAAAGCTGACGCGCGGGCGGCTGGTGGAAGGCTATGGACTGACGGAGGCTGGCCCCGTCACGCACGCGAATCCGCTCAACGGGCTGCGCAAAGTCGGCTCCATCGGGATTCCGCTGCCGGGGACGGACGCGCGAATCGTGAGCCTTGCCGACGATAAGACACCGCTGCCGCCGGGGCAGATCGGAGAACTGGCGGTAACTGGCCCGCAGATCATGCGCGGGTATCTGGGCATGGGCGAGGAAACGGACAAAACGCTGACGGCGGACGGGTGGCTGCTGACGGGCGACATCGCGCGGATGGATGAGGAAGGTTATTTCCAGATCATCAGCCGTAAGAAAGAGATGATCCTCGCGGGGCAGTATCAGGTTTATCCGCGTGATGTGGAAGAAGTGTTATATGAGCATCCGGGCGTGAAAGAAGTCGCCGTGGTGGGCTTGAAGCGCCCCGAAACCCCCGACCAGCGCATCAAGGCGTACGTGGTGCTGCGACCGGGATCGAAGCTGGCGAAGGATGAGCTGATCGCGTTTTGCAAGCGCCGACTTGATGAGTACGCCGTGCCGTGGGATATTGAGTTCCGCGATGAACTGCCAAAGAGTTTCATCGGAAAGGTGCTGCGACGGCTGCTGGTCGAGGAAGAAGCGGTGCGTGACGCCAGCGTACCGAGCTAGGACAGTACGCTATTTGTACGCAAAGGGACTCTTGTGTTGAAATTCGGTATGGAAGTGGATCAGGCTGTCCCGATAGTCTTTGACCTTGGGCGTTTTGCGGTTGGTGTCGATGGTGAAGCCCTCGGCAGTCAACAGCTCGGCTTGACGCTCAAAGCCGCCGGGGAGACCGACGATCAATTCACCGCCATTTTTGATCACGCGCCAATAGGGAACATTTATGTTCGGTTCGCGGGAAATGACAAGCAACGCTCGTTTGGTTTCGTAGGGATCGGTTATCTCGACTTCGAAATCAAAGGCCAATTCCTGACGTAAGATGTCGGTGGTGATCAATTTCCCAGCGGGCACATGCTTGATCATTTCGGCAACCGTTAGGGGGCTAGGCTTCAGTATCTTCCCCGAAACGCCGAAAAACCGCTCCAAGTCTTTGGAAATATTCTCGATAAGGTCGTCCTGATACTGCATGACACCTCCTGAATGTGACACTATCGATTAATTATACCAAACATTGAGACATTCGTGCTGTAGATTGAGAGCAGTTAATCTAAGGAGTGTGGATTAACCATAACAAATCCGATTGGAAATGATTCTCGCCCACATTCTATCGTATAATTTTATAAAATTCAGAGATAGGGGGGAACGCGGGTCGTGTATAGGGGTTCACAACAGGTCACACACATCAAGCATCTTGGTGCAGGTGTCTACCGTGAATGGCTGGCAGACGGGCGCGTGTGCGTGATGCTGTCTACCCAAGTCGGGCGTGAAGTGACGGATGTGTGGACAGACGCCATCAAGAAATTGCTGGATGAAGCCGATCCTAGCAAGCCCGTATACCTCATCTACGATTTTTCGGCCTCGCGCACCATCTTGACGCCTTATAACCAGCAGAAAGTGATGGAAGTCGCTTCGTACCGCCCCGAAATCGTCAATATCATGGCGGTGATCATACAAAAGAACCTATTCGGGCAGATCATGAAAGCCTTCTTAGATCGGCTGCGTTTCCCGCACATCACGGTTCAGGTCTTTTTCAGCCGTGGCGAGGGCGAAGCATGGATCATGGAGAAACTGGCTGAAGAATCAACGCAGCCAAGTCTCAACGCCTCAAAGTCCCCCACAAATGGCGACATGCCATAATTCATTCAACATCTCCTACTGGCATGGTTAGGCGATCAAATCGATAATCATAGCATGGCTGGCTATCAAGGAAAGCAAACCGATCACTGTGACTCACTCTACTGAACAATTGACGGGGCAAGCACGCGCCGAGGCCGTCAATAACATTTTCGACCGCATCGCCCATCGGTATGACCTGATGAACCGCGTGATGACCTTCGGCATGGATCGCGGCTGGCGGCGGTTCGTGATCCAACAAGCGCAACTCCCCCGCGGCGGGAAGCTGTTAGACATCGCGACGGGAACGGGAGACATCGCATTTGAAGGGCACGCGCAAGTGCCTGATCTGCTGGCGGTGGGCGCGGATTTCGTGCCGCGTATGATGCTCGTCGGGCGTGAACGCCCACAGGGACGCTACATCCGCTGGACAACCGCTGATGCCCTGAATTTGCCGTACGCTGACCAGAGTTTTGACGCCGTCACACAGGGTTTTTTGCTGCGCAACGTCATCGATATTCCGCGTGCGCTGAGCGAACAGTTTCGCGTGGTGAAAGCCGGGGGGCGCGTGGTGAGTCTGGATACAACCCCCCCATCGGATAATGTGCTGCGCCCGTTCGTGGTGTTTTATATGACCAAGATCATCCCGCTGATCGGTCAGGTGTTGACGGGGCAGCGAGATGCCTATTCGTATCTGCCGAACTCCTCCATCGGATTCAAGTCCGCGGATGTGTTGGCGATGATGATGCGTGATGCAGGATTTGTCGATGTCCAGTATCGAAAGTTCAACTTTGGCACTATCGCCATCCATTGGGGCACACGCCCGAAGTGAGTGGTGGATAGCTATGCGTTGGTTCTTTCGCTTACTGCGCTTCTTGCTCGGCGCGAATCTGGCGCTGCTCGGCGTGATTTTTGCGCTCCGCCTGCTGCCGCCACCATCCTCGATGCAAGCACTGGGGTTCGAACTGTGCGACGGCAGGCCGTGCATCAGCCGATCCCTTAATGTGCAGGATTTCGTCGGCAACCGGACAACACTCGGTTGGGTGGTAGCGTGGTTAGGCACCCCGTGCAACGCGCAACCGCGTTCCGGCGCGATCATCCTGACTTTCCCAAACGCCGAAGTATATGCGTACAACACGAGTCCGCGCGGCGCAGGCATCGCGGTGAGTGAGCAATTGTGGAGCGTGGAAATCAGCCGCAAACAATCGCAGGGATGCAACCGCATGTCCGAAGTGTGGTCAGGCTTCGATTCGGGCACCTCGATCAGCGCGGGAGCGTTGATTAACCCGGCTTACCGCTGAGTTCAGCCGGGTAACCGTTGGCACGATGCTCAGGAAAGGGTGTTGGCGGCGTAGTAGACGCTTTCGGGCTTGCCAACCATCAGCGGGAACAGCACGTCGCCACTAGCTTTGAAATTCGCAGACCCCTTGAACGCATCGAAATTGGCCTGAGTATCCCATTCTTCGTAGAGCAAGAAGGTGTTTTCGTCGCCAGTGTCCTGATAGAATCCATAGTTCAAGCAGCCCGCGAACTGCCGTGACTCTGTGCTATTTTGCTGAAGATAGGGGAGCAGGTTGACGCGTTCGGTCGGGTTGATTTTGAAGGTGACTCGGATGACGATCATGGGTGGTTACTCCACTTTGCGATAGACTTTAGTCAAGTAGCTTGACTAATAAAATAGTACAGTTACTTGACTATATTGTCAAGGATGATGTTTGATGAACTCTGTTGATCAGCCGGAACTAGAGGCTTTGCGGCAGCAAAATATCGGGCGGTTATTCCAGCGTGCCGCGCGTGGTTACAGCGAGTTGGCGCTGGAAAAATTGCGGGCGTTGGGGCGGTATGACGGCTTGACGCTGTTTCATACGGCGCTGATCTCCAACCTTGATGTAGAAGGCACGCGGATTTCCTTGCTGGCTGAACGCGCGGGTGTGAGCAAGCAGGCGATGGGGCAGGTGGTGGACGAGCTGGAAAAAGATGGGTTGATCCTGCGGATGCCTGATCCGAGCGACAAGCGGGCGACGCTGATCAAATTCACCGAGAAGGGCTGGCAGTTTTTGCAGGACGCTTACCACGTCAAGCTAGAAATCGAGGCGAGTTACGCCGCGATCCTCGGTGAAGAACAATTCGCGATGCTAAAGAGCCTGCTTGAAACGCTGGTCATGCACCAGAAATGAGCGATCAGGGTTGAAGGGCGGAGATTTCGCGTAGAGTAACCCGTGCCCACTGCGTAATCAAGACGCGATAGCTGTCAGCGTCGGTGTACTGGTGCGCCACATCCGCAATCGTCATCGACCACGCCACTTTGGGCAAGGGCGGCGCATCCCCCGCACGGAGCACTTTCCATTGGCGCGACTGGCTGCTAGTACCCTGTGAGGCGCGGTGGCGGAGCTGCGCGGGCGTAAGGTCTTGATCGAGATAGTCGCGCAGTAAATCACGCATCCATGCGACCGCTTGATCGCTGTAACGCCCATGTTGCAGCATAAAGCATGCTACCGTCAAGAAATGCACCGCACCATAGGCCGGATCAACATATTCACGGCTGAGAAACATCTCGAAGATGGTCTGGCAGGTTTCGTCGCCCGATAGACGCGCTCCACACTCCGGACAGATCGATGTCACGCTGTCACCTCTTGGCTATTCCTCATTGAGATCGAGGTGGACGAGCGGTTCGCTATTGGCATAGGGGCGGTTATCTTGCAACATACCGCGACGGATATGCGGTAGCGCCTCGTGCGCAATGTAACCTTGCGCGGCGGCATGTTCGGCGGCGGTCACTGTATCGGGCACGACGAGCATTTCCGTGCCAGCGGCGGCGGCTTGCGCGATGATGTCACGCATTTGCTCATCACGCGTCGAGCCAGCGATGTCACGAATATAAATGGTGGGAACGCGACCGGGGAACTGCTGCACCGTTTTCAGATAAAGTTCGGGGTCTTTTTCGCCGCTATCCCCGATCAGGATGAAGGGCAAACGCGGATAGGTAGTCAACAGCGTTTCGATGGTGTTGGATTTGTGGCGACCCAATTTGAGATTGCTGAAATAGTCTTCGTTCAACCCCAAGTCGATCAGGAAAAACGCGCCGAGCGGGATGTTGCGCAGTTCAAAGAAATCGATGAACAGATCGTAGAGATTCCAGATGCTGTTGGACACGTAATAGATCGGGTTGAGGCCGCGCGTGCCGCGATGCAACGCCTGATAGAACTCGGCTACGCCCGCGAAGGGAAGCCGTGTACGCGCATTCCGCAGAAAGGTATTTTGCGCCATCTTGAGCACGTTCATGACATCGGTCTGGATCACGGTGTCGTCCAGATCGCTAATGATGCCGAACTGCGCGTCGCTGGAGGGGATGAGCACACGGGCTAACGCGTCAACGCCGGTTGATGGCGTGGGGGACAGTAATTTGACATGCAAATCTTGCCAGAACGCGGGCGGATGAATGGGCTGATCGAGTTCCAAGCGCGCCTCGAAAAAGCCGAGATTGTTGGTGGTGACTTCTTGCGCGTAATTACCGAAACTGACCAAAACCCGCGCATCCGCGACATCGTTGGTGTTCAGGCGGCGGTACATGTTGAGCAAGTTGTGCCATGTGCCATCCGTATCGACTTCAACCGCGACGCCGTAATCTTCCAATACGCGACCACGCACATTCAACATGGTCGAGGTGCCGTAGCCGAGGTAAGGCAGAATCTTGACGGTGCCGCTGCCACTTAGGCGCTGCCGCAGTCGAGCTGCTAATTCATCGAATTGTTCTTCTGCGTTGCTCACCAGTTTCGTCAGCAGACGCTTCCATTCGGACATAAGCATCACATCCCGCGAGAAGTGGTCTAGCCGTAAGTTTAAACTAGTTTGGGTAAGCTACACTAGTGCCACTTGGTTAATGTTGGCGGTTCGCTGGTCAACTCATTGGCATAGGAGCGGATTCGGACTAGGATTCAGAGTGTAATCATCCCTAGACGATTAAGGCTAATTTGCATGTTCCGCCGCCGACCCACAGGCTACCTTCTCATCGCTATCTGTCTGGACTTGGTTGGTATAGTAGTTACGTTGGACGTATCCCGCCAGTTGCGCGATTACCTGCCATTTGGCAAATTGATCCCCGTGCCCGTGGCGATCCCGTTTGTCGTGATGGCGCTGACCGCGTTGATCTGGTTCGTGGTGTTGATGCTGTTCAACGTTTACGATCCGCGCCGGAGTGACAGCCTGATCGGTGAATTGCAGAATGTAGTGACGGGCAGTTTGTTCGCGCTGCTGGCGATGGCAGGCGCATTGTATTTCTCGTTCCGTGACGTATCGCGGTTGTTCATCGTTTACTTCTATATCCTCACCGTCATGTACCTGATCGGTTGGCGCGTGATCGGGCGGTTGGTGTGGCTGGCGATGGGCGGCAAGGTCAAACGACCTCCCTACCGCGTGCTGATCGTCGGCGCGGGCGAACTCGGGCAGCAAGCCGCCAGCCTCCTCCAAGAGGACGGCGAGCAAGTCCTCGGCTATGTCGATGCACATCACGCCACAGCAGCGGGGAATAATTTGCCGTACTTAGGAATGCTGGAGGACGCTGCGGCAATCGTCCGTAGCCAGCGCGTCGATCATGTGATCATCACGCTACCGTATCAAGCCTACGACCAACTTGAAGGGCTGATCCTGTCGCTGCAAAAACTGCCTGTGCAGATTTCGATTGCGCCAAATTACCTGAACCTTGTGCTGCATCAAGCTACCGTGCAAGATGTGGGCGGACTGCCGTTGGTACACCTGCGCGATCCCGCGTTAAGCCCATCGCAGCGGCTGATCAAGCGCGGCTTCGACGTGGTGATCGGGACGCTGTCGATCATCGTGAGCGCGCCCTTGATGTTGATCATCATGACAGCGATCCGGCTCGATTCATCGGGATCGATCATTTTCCGGCAGAAACGGGTCGGGGAGAATGGGCGTTTGTTCACTATGTACAAATTCCGTACCATGATCGAAGGTGCGGAACAACAGATCGTCACTTCGCCCACCTACAGCAGCGATGGACATGTGATCCACAAGCGCGAAGACGATCCACGCATCACGCGGCTAGGTTTTTTCTTGAGGCGGACTAGCCTTGACGAGTTGCCGCAGTTGATCAACGTGCTCAAAGGCGATATGAGCTTGGTCGGCCCGCGTCCAGAGATGCCGTGGTTGGTGGATAAGTACGAGCCGTGGCAGCATAAACGCTTCGCGATCCCGCAAGGGATGACAGGTTGGTGGCAGATCAACGGGCGGAGCGATAAGCCGATGCATCTGCACACCGAAGACGATTTGTACTACATCCAGCACTATTCATTGTTGTTCGATCTGGTCATCCTGTGGCGGACAATCTTCGCGGTGCTGAAGCGCAAAGGTGCTTACTGAGCAGAGAGATCGACTTCAAGAAAGCGGATGTAAGGCTTCAAGCCGTCCGGCGCTTCCCCGTAAGGCGCGATGTCGTAGAAGCCAAGAGATTGATACAGCTTGATGGCGCTATCCATAAAACGGAGCGTGTCCAAGCGTAGATGCGTATACCCGATCTGGCGGGCTTCGCGCAGGAGCGCCTCCACGAGTTGGCGTCCCGTGCCCGCGCCACGACAACTTGGACGCACGAACAACGTCCGCATCTCGCCCACGGTGGCGGAGAGCTTGCCGAGCGCGATGCAGCCACAGGCGCGATCCCCATCCAGCGCAAGGAACATGCGACCAAAAGGTGGCACATTGTCGCCGGGAATCTTCTTGCGGACATCATCGTAATCGTGTGCGGCGGCGAACAGATCGACATCCAATTCGGGATTGCGCTCATGTATCTCGGCGAGCATCCACGTGACATATTCTTGAGCCAGCACGACGACCTGTTCCACCAACGAGGTGGTATCGGCGGGAACGATTTTTAGCATGGCAGTTGCTTTCATAGCAGCTTGCGATGCCCTGATTGTAGGATACGTGCGTCAGGATTTCATCGACTTCGGAGTCGAATCGCAGAATCATTCTCATCGCCGCGTCGGATTAGGCATGTTGCACAAAGCGGTAATTTGTGCGGCTAAGTTTTGTTTTGGTTTGAGCAACATGGTAGACTTGGGACACGCGCCTAAGCGACTCTACGCGATGAAACGGGTTGAGTTTTTTAGGTGTTGATCGCGATTTCATGAAGGAGAAGGTTATGTCTGTACGTTTCAACAAGATTTTCGCTTTGTTGGCAATCCTCATGCTAGTCACGGTAGCACTCAGCCCCACTGTGAGCATGGCGCAAAGCGGCAGTTTGCTGGACACCGTCAAAGCACGCGGCACCCTCAAGTGCGGCGTCAATCCCACCGTCCCCGGCTTCGGCTTCTTGGACAGCGCGGATAACACATTCAAGGGCTTTGACCCCGATTTCTGCCGTGCGCTGGCAGCCGCGTTGTTTGGCGACCCCACCAAGGTCGAGTTCATCCCGATTGCCGCCGCTGCTGACCGCTTCCCCAAGCTGGTCGCGGGCGAGATCGATGTGCTGATCCGCAACACGACCTTCACCGCTGGTCGCGATACGAAGGAAGGCGCGGACTTCGCCCCCACCACGTACTATGATGCCTCGACGATCATGGTGCGCACGGCGGACGGCCTGACCAAGCTGGAAGACTTCAAAGACCTGACGATCTGCGTGATCAAGGGCACCACCAACGAACGCGCGATCTCCGAAGCGATGGCGGCTGTCAACACAACCTTCAAGCTGGTGTCGTACGACACGGCGGACGAAGTGTACAGCTCGTTCAGCGCCAACCGCTGCGACGCCGTGACCTCTGACCGTTCGCAGTTGGCTGGTCGTCGTTCCATCGCCGCTGATGGCAAGGATTGGACGATCCTGCCGATGAACCTGACTAAAGAGCCGCTTGGCCCCGCCGTCAAGGCTGGCGATTCGAAGTGGCTGGATGTGGTGCGTTGGACGGTGTACGCTACGTTCATCTTCGATGAGCAGGGTGTGACTCAGGCTAACGTTGATGACATCGTCAGCTCGACCACTGACCCTGAACTCAAGCGTCTGCTCGGCTTGGACGGCGAGTTGTACAAGGACTTGGGTTTGGACGCGAAGTGGGCGTACAACATCGTGAAGGCGGTGGGCAATTACGGCGAAATCTTCGACCGCAACCTCGGCCCCAGCACCCCGCTCGGCATTGAGCGCGGGATCAACAGCCAGTGGACAAAAGGTGGTCTGCTGTACGCGCCGCCGTATCGTTAACTCTTGACGGTACGTTAAGTCGATCATTAGCCCTCTGGTTGGTTCGCCCGCCAGAGGGCTTTTTATTGGTAACGCGGCTAAAGGAAGCTCTGGCGCACCCATTGCAGCGGATCGACGGAGACACCATGCACGAACAATTCCCAATGCAGATGGTAGCCCGTCACGCGTCCGGTATTGCCAACGTAGCCGATGATCTGTCCGGCTTCGACGCGATCCCCGACTTTGACGATCAGGCTGACCTGATGCCAATAGCCTGTGTAGACGCCCCACCCGTGATCGATGATGACCGCGTTGCCGCGCACGGTCAGCGGTTCCGCCAAGACCACGACGCCCGCCGCTGCTGCGTAAATGGGCGCGTTGGGAGCCGCCGCGAAATCGACGCCGCTATGGACGAAATTGTAGGGGCCGCCGTTGTAAGAGCGGCGCGTGCCATACTGCGAGGTGACAGCCGCCGAACAAGGCAAGCCTAACGGCCCGTTGTAATAGCGCTGAAGCGTGAAATTCTTGATCACGCGATTGAGGCGGTCGGCTTCGGGCTGCGTGATCGCCGGATCGATCAGGTCACCGAGTTCGGGGGCGAGCGTCAGCGCTTCGGAAGGATAGCCGCCATCCTGCACCTCGACGTTGCGCGTAACCTGATATTGATGGCCTTGATCATCCGTTGCGTTCAAGGTCATCGGGTAGATGCCCGGCTGCGCGAGCGACTCCACGCCAAACATGACGATGTGATAGACGCGGCTTTTGTCCGTGAACACGATCAGCGGGCTGTTCATGAACGAGCCTGTCATGGTGACGGGCAATTCAGTGTTCAGCCGCAGCATGATGGTTTTGCCTTGCACAACGGTGGCGGGTTCCAGACTGAAGCCCGTGAACGGCGTGGGAAGATCCGCGAGAGGCGGCGATTTGTCCGTGCCGGGGATGAGCAACTGCTGACTGGGGAACAGCACCGCGTCCGACTTGAGACCGTTGGTTTTCATCAATTGGGGAAGCGTGACGCCGTACTGCATGGAAATCCGGTACAGGGTATCTGTAGGCGTGATGGTATGCAGCCAACCCGTCTTGATGCCCACGCCGCCCGTAGACCCTTCTTGCAACGCGATCTGCAAGCCGACATATAACTGCTGCGGGTTGAGCATGAAGTTGCGCTTGGCAATATCCGCGACACTCGTCCCGAAGCGGAGCGCGATGGAACGCAAACTATCGCTCGGCTGGACGAGATACGTGGTCGGCACACCGGGATCGGTGGTCGTCGCGTTGGGGATCAAAAGACGCTGCCCGATGGACAGCATGGTTACATCGGTCAGGCCGTTGGCTTGCGCGATGGCTTCGACGGTGGTGCCGTACTGCTGCGCGATCTTGAACAGCGTGTCACCGCGTTGGACGACATGCACAGTCGTTTTCCCCTTGTCATCTTGCGCGCGGGCAAACGACAAGGGAGTGATGAGCAGGATTAAGCTGATGAGCAGTGCGCGTGCGAGGCGAGCGTTCATAGGGACAAGCTATTTGTCAAAACTCAACCTGTCGCCAATATTAACACGATTCAGGAAGGAGGGACGGGCTTCGATGATGTATTGGGCAGGCACCTTGGAAGCGTAGGCTGGACGCCACTGTTTCGCTAGCGTTTTATCGACCACGATACCGTGCTTATCCAGCCAGACCGCCGCAATCGGGAAGGCCATAAAAAACATGTGGATGCTGGTGTCCATCCGGCTTTCGCGCCCGTAGACGAACAGTAAGCCTTCGTCATCGGGGAGAGTGCGGCGGAACATCAGCCCGCGAAAGTGCTGCCAATAGTTTGTACACCATTCGGCGCGGGCGAGGACAACCTTGCCTGTCTCGGCGTTGCGGATGGCGCGATATTCAGTCATGGTATTTACCTTGAACAAAATTATGCTATACTGACCTCCTGTTGATATTACTTCGTTTTCCAACATTGCATCTCATTTTCAAATAGCCCGCGTTTTTGCATCGATAAGTTAGTTTTCGCGACGTGACGCCCACGCATGAGGGCACGTCTGCGCATGGGGTTGGTTGGCGCGGGGAAGCGCTTTCGTTCGGATTGTAGGGATGAGGATTTACCACCATTGGCATTGATTACGACGATTGACATCGGGCAAGCATTCGGAGATGTAGACATCTTCCGTAATATTTCGGTCGCTATCCAATCTGACAGCAAGATCGCGCTGGTCGGCCCCAACGGGATCGGCAAGACCTCGTTATTGATGCTGCTAGCAGGGCTGCGCCAACCGACTTCTGGCAAAGTGCAGATCACGCCGCAAGCACGCATCGGCTATTTGCGCCAAGAGGCCATGCAAGCCTTCTCCGAGCGGGATAACACCGTGTACGAGGAAATGATGAGCGCCTTCGCGGGCTTGCAAGCGCAAGAAGCCCGACTGCGCGAATTGGAAGAGCTGATGGCGCAGGGCGACATGAGCGACGCCGTGATGGATGAATATGGCACGATTCAGGAGCAGTTCGAGCAAGCCGATGGCTACGATTACGAATATCGTATCAAGCAGGTGCTGCAAGGCTTGGGGTTCGACTCGACGTTGTACACCACGCCGCTGCGCCAGTTGAGCGGCGGGCAGCAAACCCGCGCGCTGCTGGCACGTCTGCTGCTGGAAAAGCCCGATCTGCTGATCCTCGACGAGCCGACCAACCATCTGGACGCGGAAGCGCTGCAATGGCTGGAACAACTCTTGCGCAACTGGGACGGGGCGCTGTTGATCGTCAGCCACGACCGCTACTTCCTCGATAAGGTGGTCAACACTGTGTGGGAAATGAGCCGGATCGAAATGGTGGCGTTCCGAGGCAATTACAGCGCTTACCTCAAGCAGCGGCAAGAGCGACTCGTGCGTCACCAGAAGATATTCGAAGAAGAAAAGGCACGCTTGGAAGCGGAGATGGATTACATCCGCACGAATATCTCCAACCGCAACCCTGAGCAAGCACAGGGACGACTCAAGCGCGTCACCCGCGACCTGATCGCCATCGAGGAATTCGGCATGATGCGCTTCCGCGATAAGAATTGGTCGGAGATGGGGTTGGGACGGCAGCGATCGATGAGCGTGGAAGAAGCCGGACGGGCGATCCGCGCGCTCAAAGAGCCGGATTCGGAACTGCCCAAGCTGAACATGCACTTGAAATCGAGCCATAAAAGCGAGAGCCTTGTCCTGCGCACGACTGAACTTCAGATCGGCTATCCAGATCGGTTGCTGTTCACGACCGACGAGATCGATCTGCATCGCCTTGAAGTCGCGGCGCTGATCGGCTCGAACGGGGCGGGCAAGACGACTTTCTTGCGCACGATCATGAAGCAGATAGAACCGCTGACGGGATCGGTGACCTCCGGTTCGAAAGTGCAGATCGGTTACTTCGCACAGGCACACGAATCGCTGAACCCTGAGAACACGGTACTGGAAGAACTGCTGCGGCATAAAGAACTGCCGATGACCGACGCGCGCAAGCATCTGGCACAGTTCTTGTTCCGTAAAGATACGGTGTTCAAGCAGATCAGCATGTTGAGCGGCGGCGAACGCGGACGGTTGGCGCTGGCGATCCTCGCGTTAGAAGGCGCGAATTTCTTGCTGCTGGACGAGCCGACCAACCATCTCGACATTCCAGCGCAAGAAGTGCTGCAAGAAGTGCTGGAAAGCTTCGAGGGGACGATCCTGCTGGTCTCGCACGACCGCTACTTGGTAGACCGCCTCGCGACACAAATCTGGAACCTTGAAGATGGACACTTGACAGTGTTCGAAGGCGATTACGCGGCGTTCTTGGAGTCGCGCACGCTGGAAGCCAAGCTCACCCGCTAAGGGTTGCGCGGTAAGGAAAAAAAGAGCCTACAACGCCATGTGGTGTTTGTAGGCTCTTTCGTTTATCTAGGCGCGGCGGCTACGGGATGCGCAGCGTTTGACCGACGTAGATCAGATTCGGATTACTGATGTTGTTGTAGCGCATGATAGCGTCCATCGTCACGCCGAACTGCACCGAGATACGGTAGAGCGTGTCACCGGGCTGCACCACGTAGCTACGGACGGCGGGCGCGGGCACGGTCGGGATGATGGTCGGTGCAAGGGTGCCACCGGGGACGTTGTTGCCGGGGCCGGGGACAGCCAGCACTTGCCCGATCACGATGCTCTTGGGGTTCAAGATGCCGTTCAGCGCGGCAAGCGTGTTGACCGTGACGTTGTAGCGGCGGGCGATGGCTTCGAAGTTGTCACCGGGTTGCACGATGTACGTCCCGATGCCGTTGACCGTTGGCCCCGTCAGCGGGATCACAGATACGGGAGCGGTTGGGCTGCCAATAGGATTGCCGTTGTTATCTTGCCCGCCGGGAGTCAGCGTGACGATGATGAAAGGCGTGAAGGTGGGCAGCGGTGTTGGATTTTCAACACGCGGCACTGGAATGATCAACTGCTGACCGACGAGGATCAAGCCCGCATTGTTCAAACCGTTGGCGTTGATGATGGCTTGTACCGTGCTGTTATAGCGGGCGGCGAGGCCAGTCACCGTATCGCCGGGAGCTACCGTGATCAGGATGCGGTCGGGCAGATCGCCGGGCACTGGCTCGAAGATGGTCAGAGTCGGCGTGGCGGACGCTGCACCGATCACTGGGAGCGTCGCGGTTGCCGTCGGTTGACCGGGCACCGGCGTATTGGTGATCGTGTTGGTCGGGCGTGGCGGTAGCGGCGTCAGGTTGCCTTCACGCGTCGGGATGCCGGGGATGGGTGTGCTGCTCGGCGGCACCGTATTCGTCGGTGTGTTGGTCAGGATGGCGGTGCTGCTCGGCGTTAGCGTGATCAGCGGCGGCAGCGTAGGTTCGCTGGAGGTGCTGGTCGGCTCTAGCGTGGGCAAGGGGATCACGGTATTGGTCGCAGTGGCGGTGCTGGTTGGCACTTGCACGATGGCGGTGGGCGAGATCGCAGCCTCACCGACGGCAACCAACTCGGCGTCATCGAAATAGGCGTGATTGTGCGCGACGGGATCGAGCACGGACACTTTGATGAAGACCGTGACAGCTTGTCCGTTGGCAGTGGCTTCAACGCTCACCTGCCGGAATTGATCGTAGACGTTATCGACGCCCGACCAGATGACGTTGCTGCTCGTTCCATCGAGACCACCCGCCGGATCGATGCCGACTTCGAGACGCGCCGCGCTCGGCTCCTCACTCACGGTCTGGTCATCCAGCGAACTCGACCAGATATTGATATACGCGCTGAATTGGAGCTTGGTGCCGGGGGCGACGGCCACGCGTTGCAAAACACCGCCCGCATAGCCACCGAAAAAGGCTTGCAGCCCTTGTGAAGTGCCATTCGAGCGGGTGCGATCTGCCAGCGTGACAGCGCGGTATTCGGGCACGACGATGAAGCTAGGTTCACTCGGTTTACGCGGCACATTCCACGCTGACCAACCGGGAGCTACTAAGCGTAAGAGGTCGCCCTCAAATGGTGTGTAGTCGCCATCGAAGCCCGGATTTTGAAGCAAGTTCGTTGCTTGCGCCAAGCTTGGCTGGGCTGTGAACACCGCTGCCATGCCAGTGATGAGCAAGCCGATCAGCAGTAGCCGCGAATAGATGCGCCGAATTCGCATGGTGCCCCCTATCATGAGAGGTGAAAAATAGCAATTTAGGTTGAAGGGGAAGTGTAGCACACCTACTAAACGGGTGTCAGACGCGTCGGATGACGGGCTACGACTCCTCCCATTCGCCAACATGTACACATTATGCTATGGGAGGGCGTATTCTGCCAACCGACAGAAAGGTCAATCAAGGTTGAGAGGGCGTCCGGTGAGCGAGGACTTTGCGTACGGCTTGCACAAGATCGTTGGGTGCAAAGGGCTTGGTGATATAGTCGTTCACCTTGGCGATATGCAGCCCCAAGACTTTATCGATGCTGGCAGCCTTGGCAGTGATGATGATGACGGGCAGATCACGCGTGGCATCTTGCGCCCGCAAGGTCTGATAGACTTCCCAGCCATCCATATCCGGCATCATGAGGTCGAGCAAGACAAGGTCAGGCTTCACTTCCGCGATGAGCTTCAAGCCTTCACGACCGTTCGGAGCGCCTGTTACTACGTAGCCTTCGCGCCGCAACACGATTTTGACTAAATCTACGGTGCGGGCATCGTCTTCGACGTAAACTATGTATTTTGCCTGCTTTTCCGACTCGGCTGCCATGCGTTTCTGTGCTTTCCACGCAATCTCTAGCGTTTGAATAGTGTACTTAGCAGTCTATCATAAAACTGCCGCGTCCAGATAAAAAAGTTGTATCACATCTGAGCGCATCCAACAAGAGTAATACGGTGGGTTCAGGTAGTCCATACTTTTGTTGGAAGACAGTTGTTAGACACTTGAGATATGCTGAGGGGTGGAACCTTTTGGGCGAAGTGGGTGTCTATCCCTGATAGAGATGTGGAACACGCATGATGGAAAGTAGAGTTGCAGTCCATCACATGGAACGATCACAGGAAGAGTTAACGCTGCTCCGAGAGATCGCGGCTGGCAACGGGCAAGCGTTGGAGAAATTCTACGCGCGCTTTGGGTCGGCATTGCTCAGTTACCTGATGGCATGGCTGGGGGATCGGCAGCAAGCGGAAGAAGTCTTGCAGGATGTCATGTTGGCAGTCTGGGATCACGCTGGCGAATTCCGGGGCGAAAGCAGCGTATATACATGGCTGCTCGTGATCGCAAGGAATCGAGCTATGAACGCACAACGTAAATTCCAACCGGACAACGTGCCATTAGATGACCGCGAAACATTGGCAAGCCCCGATACTGGCCCGCAAGAAGCGGCTGAACGCAAAGTCGCTGCGACAACAGTGCGCAAGGCACTCACGGAACTGCCCGAACACCAACGTGAAGTGCTTGTGCTAACCTTTTATCATCATCTATCGGGGCAAGAGATCGCTGATATGCTCGGCGTCAGCATTGGCACGGTAAAAAGCCGTCTGAGCCGCGCCAAAGAAGCGCTGAGGCATGTTTTGCAGAACTATGGGGCAGCCGGACTACAAGCCGGGAGCGCACGATGACCACACCCACGACACCACCTTCCGCCAACCATAATCACGCCACCCATGATCAAATCGAAGGATTGCTACCTTTTTTCGTCGCTGGCACTTTGCAACAACCAGACGCCGACTATGTGCGGCAGCATCTTTCGACTTGCCCACGCTGCCGCCAATCGCTGACGGAGTGGTTCGAGATCGCGCACGCTGTCCAAAGTGAAGCGCAGGCATGGGGTGTGCCGCTGCCACCGCTGGCGGAACGCGTCCGCGCGCGGGCTGGCTTGAACCAAGCGCCGCCAGCTGCCCTTCATCAACGCATTCCGCTGGAACTGCCAGTCGGGGACACAATCAACGCACGGCCTGCCTCTGGTTCGCGAGGGACAGCTGCCAATGCACAACGCCGACGGCTACCGCTTACGCTCGTCGCCGCGATGCTTACGCTGATCCTCGCCAGCGGGTTATTCGCCGCATTACGGCGTGGTGATCAGGCCAGCGCACCTACGGTGACCGTATCCGTTATTCCGCCCTCGTTCACGCCATTGCCAACCAATCCAACGCCTGTAACACCGACGCCAACGCTCAGTATTCCGACGCTGGAGCATCCGACGAGCACAGAGCCAGTCGTCATCGTGCCACCGACAGCCGCACTGATTACCTTGACGCCGCGCCCAACGCAGCCACTGCCACAGCCGACGGCGACGAACGAATACGAGATTCCGCCCGGCATGTGCGTCGTCACCAACGCGACAGGGCTGGAAATTTACGTCTACACGCAGCCATTTGATGGTGCGCCCATCGCGGGATCACTGCCGCCGAATCAGCAGGTAGTCACCTTCGTCACCAACGGCTTAGGCTGGTATCAGGTGAGTTCGGTAGGCGCAGGGCTGATCGGGTGGGTAAAGGGCGATCAGGTCGCATTCCGTGGCGAATGCTCCGATCTGCCGCTGCCAACGCCGACCTACACGCCAACCGTTGTGAGCGATGCGTGCATCGCCATCCCGCACTCATCCGACGCACTGCCACTGTACTACGGGCCGGGGACGCAGTATGAGTTCGCCACCTATGTACCCGCTACGGAACGCCTAGTGGTGTTATCACACAGCGAAGCGGGCTGGTGGCAAGTGCAGTATTCTATGAACAGTTCGTTGTTCGTGGGGTGGGTAGACGGTGCGTTGATCTCCGTACAAGGCGCGGCCTGCGATTCGATCACCATCAACAGCGCGTTTGAGGCGACGCCCGTGCCATAGCGAGGCATCCATTGAGTGACCACGCTCTCGCCTCTAGTGGCGGTGGTCACCGATTCTCACTATACCTGATCGAGTTTGGGAGACAAAACTCGCGGAGACGCCTCACGTTTGCCATAGACGAGCATATATTCGTGCAGCGCCAGCAGCACAATAGCTTGGATCACGAGCATGATGGGGATGGCTTCGATGGAAAGCTGCACAGCTAACGATCCGGCGATGCTCGGCAGCACCGCCGCTCCTAACGCGCCCGCGCCCATCTGGAACCCGACGGCGTTTGCCATGTGCGCGAGGCCGAAGCGCTCGCCAGATTGAGCCGTCAGCGTGGGAAAGATCGGGCCGAGCGAGAGACCCGTTAGCAGCAAACCAAGATAGCTCAGATTCGGATCGCGATACAGCCAGATCATCAGCGAACCGAGGATGATCCCCACCGTACTGAAGCGAATCAGGCGCGTTTTGCCGATGCGGTCTACGATGCTGCCAAGCCCCAAGCGCCCTACGGTGAAACCGAGCCAGAACAACGTGATCCATGTGCTCACTGTGCGCGGATCGATGCCGCGTCCGTCGGTGTAGAGCGCGTTGACGAACTGCCCCGTAGCGACTTCCGCGCCGCCATAGACGAAGAAAACCGCCAAACACAGCCACAATAACCGCAATTTCAACGTCTGGCGGACGGAGGCGGGACGCAGTGGCGCTTGTCCCTCGACGTGATGCGGGATGAGCTGCCAATCTGCCGACAGCGGGATCAGCAGCAACCACAGGACGCAAATTGCCGCACCCACCAGCAGATAGACGAACTGCCACGGATGCCCCAGATCGCGCACCAGCCATGTGATCAACTGCGGGCCGATCATCAAGCCGAGGCCGAATACACCTTGCAGCCAGTTCAAGCGGCGGGCGTTGTAATTGGACACGACATAGGTGCTGAGTCCACTGCCGAACGCGGAGTCGCCCAAGCCCGCGATGAACGCCGACAGCAGCAGCACCGCCCACGACGGCGCGAGGCCGTAG
Organism: Anaerolineae bacterium; assembly: GCA_019637615.1. Lineage (GTDB taxonomy): Bacteria > Chloroflexota > Anaerolineae > Aggregatilineales > UBA2796 > JAHBVK01. The sequence continues at coordinate 222,404 of JAHBVJ010000006.1, forward strand.
CCGAGTGAGCCGATCCCGAACAGCATCACCCCACCCAAGATAAACTTACGCAACCCCAACTGCCCGATCAGCCGACCGCTGGCAAAACTGCTGAACAGCCGCGCCAACATCCCACCGCCGACGAGCAACCCAAGCGACTCGAAGCCGAGGCCAAAGCTCTTCTGGATATAAGGCCAGCCGACCCCGATCATGCCGACTTGGATGCCGAGCAAAATCTGGATCACATGCCCGATCAACAACCCGATCTCACTGCGTGTACTCTGCCGCATTCAATACTCATTCTGTGTGGTGCTGCGAAGTTGCCGCCAATACTACAAGCCTTCGCGCGGATTTGCGATCATTGGCTTTTAAACTGGCAGCGACGAGCGGGGAAGCGGACGAAAAAAGAGGCGGATGGTTCCGCCTCTCGTCATTGGTCGATTAACTGCCACAGTGCCCGCACGTACAGGGCGGGGCGGGCGCTGGATCGTGGTCGTTGACGATCTCATAGTAGCGCGGCAAGTGGAGAATGTAAGGACACTCACCTTTGATACCGCAAGTGGTGCAGGAATTTCCATCCGCACCGACTTCGCGCAGCTTACCTTTGCGCACCCAGTAGTCGATCATGCCGTGAAGGACGCCGAGTTCAAGCTGCATCTCACGCGCCATCTGGTTGATCGATATGGGCGTGGATTGGTCTGCAAAACGGTTTAGGACTTCGCGCAGTTGACTTGCCATCGCCTCACCCTCCCAACCCAAGCAGCGTACCGACTTGGAAGACGATCACCGCGCCAGCCCATGCTAACGCGAAGGTGTAGGCGACTTGATAACCGACGAAGCGAAGTCCGAATTCGTGGCGCATGGCGGTCAGGGTAGCCATGCAGGGCGTATACAGCAGCACGAAGACCGTGAAGGCGATGGCTGCCAGCGGCGAAAAGACCTGCGTGAGCGCGTTTTCCAAAGCGGTGTTTTCTTCTTCGTCGGCGGCGGTGCCTAAGAAATTGGCTTCCGGCATATGGACGAAGGGGATGATATTCACGGTGCGCGGCACGATGTTGACGACTTCTTGCACCGTCAAGACCGTCGCTTGCAGGAATGAACGACCAGTGTCCACAAGGTCTTCGGTAAAGGTGGGCACGACTTCCGGCTCGGCGGGCTTTTCCGCCTCACCGACGTAAATCTGATTCATGGTGCCGATGACGACTTCTTTGGCGATGAAGCCCGACATCAGCGCGCCGGAGGCTTGCCATTTGCCGAAACCAGCCGGCGCAAAGGCGGGCGCAATCGTCCGGCTGATCGCGCCGAATAGGCTGTTTTCCGGTGCGACCTCGTTGAAACTGCCTTCACCAGTCACGGGAATTGCCATCAACAGCCAGATCACGATGGAAGTGGCGAGAATGATCGTCCATGCCTTGCGCACGAAACTGCTGGTACGATCCCATGTTTGACGCCAGACATCGCGCAGACGCGGCGCACGATAGGGCGGCAATTCCATCACGAACGGCTGCGGCGGCTTGTTGCGGTAGACCGTGCGGCGCAGCGCCCACCCCGTCAGCAGCGCGACACCAATGCCGAGCATATACATGCCGAAGATCAAGTTGCCGGACTGTGCGCCGAAAAACGCGGTGCCGATGACGACGTAGACAGGCAACCGCGCGCCACAACTCATGAAGGTGACGAGGAAGCCAGTGAGTCTGCGATCATCTTGATTTTCAAGGGTGCGAGTCGCATACACGGCGGGCACCGTGCAGCCGAAGCCGACCAGCATCGGCAGGAAGCTCTTGCCGTGCAAGCCCATCGCCCGCATCGCGCGATCCATGACGAAGGCCGCCCGCGCCATATAACCGCTGTCTTCCAGCACGCCAATCGCCAGATACAGCGACATCAGGACGGGCACGAAGACCAGTACGCCGCCGACGCCCGCGATCACCCCGTTGACCAGCAGCGCTTCAACCCATGAGCCATGCAAGCCGACTGCTGTCAGCAGCGCGGTTGCCCACCGCGTAACGGGGCCGCTGATCAGACCATCGACCCAATCTAAGAAGGGGGCGCTGACATTGGCGGTGATCTGGAAAACGCACCACATCAGCAGCAGGAAAATCGGCACGCCCCACAGCCGATGCGTCAACACGCGGTCGAGCTTGTCGGAATTCGTTTCGACCAGATGATTCGGGCGAGTCAGCGCGCCAGAAACGATGGTATTGATGAAAGAATAGCGTCCATCGGTGATCAGCGTTTCGGCATCGTCGCCCGTTTCCGCTTCGATGCGCTCGGCGGCGATCTGGGCGGTGTCGATGAGTGGTGTGAAGGCGGAAAGGCGCTTGATGATGTCTTCGTCGGCTTCCAGCAGCTTGATCGCCAACCAGCGTGGAACATACGTCGCGGTCAAAGTGGGATATGTGGTGATGGAATCCACGAGTAAGTTGATTTCGCGTTCAAGGGCTGGATGATAGACAATGGCGGTTGATTGGGCTGTTCCCGTTCGCGTCGCCTGATGAACGGCGTTTTTTAGCGCGTCCACGCCAAGGCCGCTATTGCCCACCGTCTCGATCACAGGCATCCCGTTCAGCCGTTTGGAGAGCGCCGCCCGATCAATGATCAGGCCACGACTGCGGGCAATATCACTCATGTTCAGCGCCAGAATCACGGGCACGGCTAATTCGAGGAGCTGCGTGACCAGATAGAGGTTGCGCTCCAGATTCGAGGCATCGACCACTGCGACGACGGCATCGGGACGCTCGTTTATAATGAAATCGCGAGAGATGATCTCCTCGATGGAGTAGGCAGTCAGGCTGTAGGTACCCGGCAAATCAACGATGATGACATCTTGACCAGCCGTACGAAGACGCCCTTCTTTTTTCTCGACGGTTTTTCCGGGCCAATTCCCAACATGCTGCCGTGAGCCGGTCAGCGCGTTAAACAGGGTACTTTTACCAACATTGGGGTTCCCTGCAAGGGCTATCTTGATGGCTTGTGCTGCCATAGCTATAAGTCTCCCTCGACTTTTGTAACCATTATTTTCTGCGCCATGCCCAGCCCGACCGCTAACCGTGAATCGTTTTTCACCGCCAAGATCATCGGGCCACTCGTTCCGCCTTGCACGATGCGCACGCACATGCCAACGTTCAGGCCGAGGTCACCAAGATGCTGACGGAGCTTGTCGCCAGCACGTATTTCGGTTAACGCGACGGTTTCCCCAACGGCGGCAAACGTCAAGGGATAGCTGTTGGTGGTATCACTTCTGCTCATCGATCGACGTCCGATCCAAGGGGCACGATCTCAACGAGTTCGGCCTCTGATTTACGCAGCGACAGGTGATAGCCGCGCACCATGTACTCAATCGGATCACCCATCGGGGCGGCTTTGACCATTTCGATGCGGACGCCTTTGCTCAAGCCCATATCCATCAGGCGGCGGCGTACAGCACCTTTCCCGTTGATCGTTCGAATCGTGGCAGACTCACCTGTTCGCAAGCCATCTAAGGTCATGGTTTGTTCCTTCTCGCGACAATCCGCACAAATTCCACTGGCACACATACACAGCGACATCACATCCGCGCCGAGTTGATCGCGCAGTTCATCCTTGATTTGCTCGATTAACTCCGATTGGAAGGGCGTCACCCGACCACAGCGGCGGCAGGCGAAGTGGAACGCATCTGTCCTATCGTTGATGCGGTAGACTTTGCGGTCATGTTCGCTGGATACATAATGCGAGGCGATGAGCTGTGCATCTTCCAAGGTGTGCAGCGTGCGGTAGATCGTTGGTAAGCTGATGTTGGGATCAAGTTCGCTGGCAAGCTGAAATAAATGCTCGGCATCGATGTCGTGCTCAAGCTGGGATAGCAGATCAAGCAGCATTTCTCGCTGCGTGGTGATGCGTCCCCCGCTGGCGCGGATCGCGTCTCTTGACTGCTGAATAAAGGTCATCATGTGCCCATTTCATTTATTGCAAATCGTTTACGATAGGCAGTATAGAACGCCGTCAAGTGGGCAGACAGTGACAAATATCATGGAGCTGAATGCAGGTGATCACTCTGGCATGACTTCGGGGACTGGATCAGCCAGTTGACAACCCACTGGCGGTTCGCTACATTGGCGCGTGGGCTTGGGACGGCGGGTAAGGCGGCGATACATGAAGTATTTCGTGACCGGAGCGACAGGCTTTATCGGGAAACGAGTGGCGCAGCAGTTGACGGCAGCGGGACATGAAGTGATCGCGTTGGTGCGCACGCCCGCCAAGGCAACAAATCTCGCCCAACATGGCGTGACGCTGGCACAAGGTGATATTACCGACAAAGAGAGTATGCGTGCGCCGATGACCGGCGTGGACGGCGTGTTTCACATCGCTGGTTGGTACGAGGTGGGCACCAAGGACAAAACGCCGGGAGAACGCATCAATATTCAGGGTACGCGCAACGTCTTGGAAATGATGCGCGAATTGAACATCCCCAAAGGCGTGTATACCAGTACCTTGGCGGTCAACTCGGACACGCACGGTCAGGTGGTGGACGAGAACTACCACTTCACGGGGCAGCACATCAGCGAATATGACCGCACCAAAGCCGTCGCGCATCAGGACGTTGCCGAGCCGATGATCAAGGCTGGTCTGCCGCTGGCGATCGCGAGTCCGGGCTTGGTGTACGGCTCCGGCGATCACAGCAACGTGCGGACGACGCTGCAAGGATATTTGCAGAGACGGCTGCCGATGATCCCGCAGAAAACTGGCTATTGCTGGGCACATGTGGACGACATCGCGGCGGGGCATGTGCAAGCGATGGAAAAAGGCATCATTGGCGAGACTTATTTCATCTGCGGCCCCACCTATACGCTGGTCGAGGCGTTGCAAATGGCGCAGCGCATCACGGGCATTCCGGTGCCGATGGCGGTTCCGCCCGCCCTGTTCAGCATCAGCGCGGCAATGACGGGAATAGTCGAGCGTTTCGTCACCTTGCCGCCCTTGTATACAGCGGAAGGGCTGCGGGTGGCGGCGGGCGTGACCTACTTCGGCAGCAACGCCAAAGCCAAACGCGAACTCGGTTTCGATCCGCGTCCGCTGGAAGTCGGCTTGCGCGAACTGCTGCGGTACGAGATGACCGAACTCGGCATGAAGCCGAACTTTTAGCAGTCGTTACGCGATAAAGGAATAGCAATTACGCTTGTTTGTCATAACGTTGGGCGATGGCCTGTGCCCACGTTTTGACCAGTTGATCTAGCTCATCGGGCGCGATCACTTCGGCAAACGGGCCGCACGACAGCACGTTGCCCGCCGCTTCTTCGAGCACTTCGAAGCGGACGTTGACGACGTGCCAGCCTGTCTCGTCGGGCGGCTCGACATGTTCCACCCGCCCGAAGCGCCACCAGCCGTAAATGCGCTCGATCCAATCGGGATGGACGCGCAGCACGGCGGGATAACGCGGGAGGTTGGCGACGAATTCTTGCGACGACTTCGCCCAGAAGTCCGCCAAGTTGAAGTCCGGCGGACGCACGGCGGGTTGATCCAGCACATGGGCGTGCTGGACGCGTGAAACCCGATATGTGCGCAGTTCGCCATCAACCGCCGCGACGAGATACCACGTTTTCCCCTTCGCCACCAGCCCCAGCGCATCGACTTCGCGTTCGACGGTCTCGCCATCGCTGCGTCCGTAGAGGAGTCGTAAACGTCGGCTGTTCAGCACGGCCTCTTGAATCACGCCGAAGCATAAATCCTCTGTCTTGGATGGATGCCAACCCGGCATATCGATCAAGATGTAGTCGCGAATATCGGCGGCGCTGTGACGCTGCATGGAAGGCAGCGCGGCGTAGAGTTTGATCAGCGCGGCATCATGCGCCTGTTTCAGGCCGAGGTCGGATAGCAACTGCGTCGGCGTGGTCAGGAACAGCGCTTGGATTTCGGCGGCAGTCAGCCCGGTCAGGTCGGTCTGGTACGGCGCGAGCAGCATCCAGCCGCCATGTGCGCCGCGTTCGGCAGTCACCGGAATGCCCGCCGTCGTCAGGGCGTCCATGTCACGGTGGATGGTGCGCTCGGAGACTTCCAGACGGGCAGCGAGTTCCCGCGTGCTCAGGCGCGGATGCGTTTGCAGCAGCAGCAAAATCGAGACAAGACGATCAGCACGCATCAACAATTCCTCATTTGATCTGCGATTATTATGACAGAAGATGACATGATTGACGGAGTAGGATTGACATGATCCGATGTAATTTAGGAGCAGCGTATGGCGATGAATACCCTTGTACCGCGACGTGACCGACCAGACATTCCGAAAGAATATGGCGTACCAGACACGGACGAAGGGCTGGTTGAATGGCCTTGGGTGGTAGAACAGCTTGAGAAAGCGCGTAATTACTGGTTGATCAGCCAGTATCCCGACGGACGCCCTCACTGTGTGCCATCATGGGGTGCATGGGTGGAAAACAAGCTCTATTTCAGCGGTGGCGACATGACCCGCCACGCCAAGAATCTGGCGGTCACGCCGGGCATGATCGCGCATCTGGAAAGCGGCGATCAGGTGGTGATCATCTACGGGAAAGCGGTGAATGCCAGCAACACACCGCCGGAGATCATGAAGCAGATCGAAAAAGCCTACGTTGAAAAATACGGCGCGGGCGAAGGGGCGACGTATGCGCTAGTGCCCGACAAAATCCTCGCGTGGACGACATATCCGACGACGCCCACGCGGTTCACGTTTGGATGATTAGTGGGATGGTGATCGCCCGTTTCCGCCCCAGAAGCGGGCTATCACCATCGATTACAAGTCTTCGATCTTCGGCTCAATGAGGTTCCGTTTGCGCGGCAACCCGATCAACAGCCCGACGGGGCCGAACACGAACAGCCACATCGCGTTGGCTAATCCGGCATGTTCCGCTACGAGGCCGATTACCAGCGGAATGAAACCGCCGACTAAGCCCGCAATGTTATTCAGGGTCAGCACCGTGCCGCTCTGGTTGGGCATAGTCGAATACAGATTAGCTTGCAGGATCGCGTACCAGCCCGCGTTGAAGACACCGATGATCGCCAAACACGCGATCTTGAGCGGCGCGGACGGCACCAGCAAGAAGACGACGAACAGGATCAACTCGACCACCGCGCTCACCCGCAGATAATCGAGGCCGCGCACACGCTCAAGCAGCGGGATCAGCAGAAAGTCACCGATCAGCCCGACGCCGATCCAGATGCCGATGGCGAAGGCGGCTTCCCCTTCGCTGACGCCCACCACATCCACGAAATACAGCGCGAGATAGCCGAGCAAAATATCCAGCATCAGGTTCGAGAGTTCGAGCAGCACCAACCAGCGGATCACTTCGAGCCGGCGAAGGTTCTTCCACGCATTCAGCAGCCCATGTTTGAACGTGAGCGGCGCGCCGTCGCTTTCCGGCCGCGCGTTAGGGAATGGCGTTTGCCATAGGATCATCAACACCACGAAGGCCACGCCCGCCCATACGATGTATGCCCAGCGCCACGCGCCGCTCGTGTTCAGAAATACGCTGATGAGCAGCGATCCGGTCAGCATTCCGACTGATCCGGCGAACGTCCAACGCGCCATGTTCTGCTCGTGACGGCTGGGATCGGTATCCATGAGCGTGGCTTGCGAGAGGGAGACGAACGCGCCCGAACTGGGACTGAACACGATCTGCGCGATCAGCAGCGCCAGAAATCCGCCGCTGAAACCCGTCATCAACGAGGCGATGCACACGCCGATTCCGCCGCCGAGTACGAGGAGTCGCCGTTTCCAGACATCACCGAGAATACCGAGGATCGGCTCGATCAAATTGCCCGCGATGGTCGGGATGCTGAGGAGAATGCCGATCTGTGCATAGGTGAGATTGAGATCGGTACGCACGATAGGCCATGCCGCCTCGCGCACGCTGAACACGACTTCATCGAGAAACTCAACGATCAGAAAGAGTGTGATGAGCGGCATGACGCGGCGCATCCGCACCTGCCATTCGGGCGAAAGCGTGGGAAGTTTCATATTCGGTTGTCCTTTGGATGTTGGGATGGGAACGGAGAATCAAAAAAGGCCGAGAGCAGCATGCTGACGACCGGAGCAAACGAGGTTATGCAATTAGCCGCGCAAGTTGAGCATCAACCGCCGCTGCGGCACATCGGCAGATCGTATAGCCCTGCTAAAGCTGCCATCGAACCCCTTAAGTGATGATGAACTGTCCGCATTCTATGACAAATCGCAAGCGGCGTCAATCTTAGACGGCGGCGGCAACACCTACACGGCGATCCATCAGCAGGGTATGGGCAGCCTCAAGCGTATCCGCCATGAGAATGCGGTTGCGGCGGTTCGCAAACGTCCGATTGGCGACGTTGATCATGGTATCCATGAAGCGCGGATTGGTAACGATGACGAGCAGTCCAAAATTGGAAGGGGTGCCCATCCGCTTATCGAATGCGCTGAAGTTGGTGAGCGCGTGGAGCGGCATGGTCGTCACGTTGGAAAAATCCCAGATGGCGTTGACCACGTTGGGCTGTTCAGCGATCAGGGTTTTGGTGGCTAGGTAACAATCTTCGTGCTCGGCAAACGTCCAGCCTTGAGAAAATTGCACATTGAGGATAGTTTGATCTTGATCGGCCCATTCGTAAAATATGTTCATTGGCGCTCAATAGCTCTCGATAATATAGATTAGGATACTATCCACATTATCAATGAGGCTATCTAAACGCCGCATCACAAAAGGATCATCAAGTTATCATGAATATCTCACAGCCGGGTACGAACCACTTTATAGATCGGGTGCAAAACAGTGATGACTTGGGCTAACTGCTGCCCCACCGACTCGACAAAATCCTCATCGAGCTGCATGATCTCAAGGGTGGTGTAAACCTTCGTCCAACCGCGATCCCACGGCTCTGCCCACCAATCCGCCCCCAATGCGTCGCGCACCTCGAACAAATAGCGATCAAAGCCAGCCAACAACTGCGTATTTAAGGCGGCATTCCGACTTTCGAAATGAAGCCCGATCTCCATGCGGTTGTCGCCATAGCGCGATGGCAGCTTGACGAGTTCATAATGGATGGCCTTGTCGTCATAGTAAACTTGAGATAACCAAGGCATCAGCGCGACATGAAATTTACGCAGCGGCGTAGGAAGATGCGGGCGAGCTGCTTCGGGCACCAATTTGACGAAGGTGGATAATTTGATAATCGACATAAACCGCTTCCCGACCACAGGGTTTATCTTAATTATCCACGGTTGGCGGGGACATTACCAACCCCTTCGCCGATCGTGCGGACGAAGGGGCGGCGTTACGGCTGTTCAGCCGATCAACGGCTCGGTGATGTGGGTGCTGCGATACCATTCCCATGTGCGGTGCAAGCCTTCGACCACGCTTACTTTGGGATCGAAGCCGAGCAAGCGACGGGCACGGCTGTTGTCGCAGAAGGTGATCGGCGGTTCGCTGGCGGGCGCGGGCGCTGTCAAGCGTTCGATCTTGCGCCCCGTCAGTTCCTCGATGATGTCCACGAATTCGGTCATGTTGATCGGGTTGCCACGTCCCAGATTGACGACTTCGTAGCCGAGCGGGCGATCCAGAGCAGCGGTCACACCATCCACAATATCATCGATGTACGTCCAATCGCGCCCCAATTTGCCGTCATCAAAGAGCGTGATGGGGGTGCCTTGTACAGCGGCTTCGATCACTTTCATCGGCATCATGTCGGGGCGGCCTTGCGGGCCATAGACGTTGAAGAAGCGCACACAGGTCACATTCAGCTTGAATTGGTGATGATACGAATGCGCCATGATCTCGGCGGCGCGCTTGCTGGCAGGATACGGCGCAAGCGGATGATCGGCGGCGTCTTCTTCCACGAAGGGCAACCGCTGCGTAATGCCATAGACGGACGAGGTGGAGGCTAACACGAACTGCTCGATGGTATGTCGGCGGGCAGCTTCCAGCAAGTTCAACGTGCCCATCACGTTGACATCGAAATACAGATGTGCTTCATTCACTGATGAGCGCACGCCCGCCATCGCCGCCAGATGCGCGATCCGCGTGATGTTGTGATCGATAACTATTCGTTCGACCAAGTCTTTGTCGCGGACATCGCCTTCGATGACCGTTACGGTCGGATCACCGGCGAAGGCGTCGGCATTTTTCCGCTTGAGCGCAGGGTCGTAATAGGTATTGAAGTTATCGAGGATAACGAGCGGTTCGTCCTGCTTCCGCAGCGCTAACGCTAACCGACTTCCGATAAAACCCGCCCCACCTGTGATTAATACCGTCAAAAATCACCTCGCTACCATCTCATTGACGCCCATTTACAAAGTTCATTTTACATGAATATCCAGAATTACATGACCTGCGGAATGCCTGTGAAAGGCCGCGAATGGACATCTTTCCATATATCAATGATAACGCGCGACGGGTAGGGCGTGCATGTTCACTTGTCGTTAGGCTTGGGCGAACCTAAGCGCTTTTTCTCGCCGCGTTCTAACTTCTTGATGCTTTCCACGTTGGGCAAATCTTCTGGCATTGTACCGCCAAGTTCGGCAATTGCCCGCCGTACCACGACGCCCGCTTGATAATGCACTTGGTTCGCGTTCTCTTTGCCCTGAATATTGTCACGTCGCAATTTTTCTTCGGCCTGTGTACTGCGGAATAAATTGGCGGCAAGTTCCGTCGTGCCCATGTGATCGAGGATATGCTGACTCTTCTTCAACTTCTTTTTGCGGTGAATATCCTCAGCAGTGAGGCCATTGTATAAGCCTTGATAGCTCTGATCTGAAAGTTCTTGACGACGTGTTTGCATGGCAAAATAGGTTTGTGCTTGTGCTACCGCCGTTTTCGATGCGTCAGCATTTTGGATGACCAGATAACAGGCGTAACGGGAGAGATGCATATCTTCAATTTCACGTTTTACATCTGAATCATTGGTAATGATCTTAATCGCTGGAAATAGATGATCAGCCGGATCATCACCGCTATTTTCACAAGCAGTCCGCGCCTTAAGGAGAACATTCTTGAAGTTCCGCCAACTGCCATATTCCAGAATTGGCATCAAATCGCGCGCTGACCAGAATTCGTTACCATCTGGATCGCTCTGCTTGATCTGCTCAAATGGAGATTGAGAGCTTAACGATTCATCATCCTGATCATTCGTAGAATTAGTCATGATACGTATTACCATCAGCAAATAAATCTGTACAAATAGCCGGATAAATTATAGCGTAGATTTCTGTCATCAAGAGGAACAGTACGGAGCGCAGCTTCGATTGCGTGCTACGCTCCAGTAGCGCAGAGAGGAGCTTACCGCAGGGCTTCCCACACTTCGAGTTTGGTGGTTAGACGGCGGATCACCTCGTCGGTGAATTCGGAGGTGGTGGCATGGCCGCCCAGATCGGCGGTCTTGATGCCTTGATGCACAGCTTCGAGCGTAGCCTCATAGATGGCGCGGCTGACGCGCTGTACGGCTACTTCTTCGACGTGCGAGAGCAGCGCCGCCCCCGCCAAAATCATCGCCATCGGGTTGGCGACATTTTTGCCCTGCAAACTCGGCGCGGTACCATGTGGCGCTTCGGTGACAACCACTTTCACCTTGAAGTCATTATCCAACGCCAGAATCTGCGACTCCGCCCCCGCAATCGAGCCGAACATCTTCAGCACGAGGTCGGACATCACATCGCCGTCGCGGTTGAGCGTAGGGATCACCAGCGACTCGCCGGACGCATCCAGCAGCAGCGCATACGTGGCGTCGATCAACTGCGGATCGTAGATCACGCTTGGATAACGCTTGGCGGCGGCGTCTAATTCTTCTTTGAACATGCCTTCGTAGGTGGGGCTGACGGTGAACTTTGGCCCGCCGAAGACCTTCGCGCCGACGCGGGAAGCATAGCGGAACGAATACTCCGCCACGATGCGACAGGTACGGCGCGACAGTTTCTCGGTGCGGTAGGACATCTCGTCCAAGCCTTCGCCTTCGCGCCATTCTTTGGCGTTGTAGGCGTCATCCACTGCCATCCGTACGACGGCAATCGGCGCATGGACACCGCCAAACGGACGCACCGAGGGGATACGCCGCCCCGTACGCAGGATGATCTGCCCGCCGATGGCTTCGCGCAGGATAGCGTTGGGGCTGCCAACGTCGCCTTTTTGCTCTGGCGTGATCGTAGCGGCTTTGATGCCGAGACCATGCTGATTGAGCGCGGCGGCGGCATCCAAGACGACCTGATTTTTGGTCGCACGCCGATTTTCCAGCGAGAGATCAAAGGGCAAGAATACCAAGTCAAGGCTTGGTACACTTCTTAGGACACGCAGCGCTTCATCTAGCAGCTCTTGTCCGGTTTGGTCGCCTTCTAAGACGACGACAGTTCGCATCGGCAAGGCTAATTATTTCCTTTCTTCGGTAGCAGGCGCAGTACTCTGATCGGCGTTGGCAGTAGGGTTCAGGCGATCAGGGTTCAATTTGGCGGTTTTCTTGGTAGCGGCATTGGCGTGAGGATATAACCGTCCCGTCGTCGGTCGCGTATCCTCGGGTTTCGGCGTCAATGGTGCTGTCTTGGGCAAAGCGGGCGGGCGCATGATGCGACCAGCGGTTGGTTTATCGGATGGCAGCGGCGGTAAGATGCCCGTTTTGCCGCGCAGCAACCCCGTCTGCGGCAGTGGACGATTCGGATCCATGTTCAAGGCGCGCTGTACCCCGTTAATCAAGCCGTCCATGCTGACGGGTTTGAACAGCACGAAATCCGCGCCCGCTTCCTTGCGCCGATCTTCCAGATCGAGCGCGGGATAGGCCGTTACGAAAATGATCGGCAGTCCTAGCGTAGCAGGATGTAAACGCATGATTTTGCACAGCGTGAAGCCATCAAGATACGGCATCATGATGTCCAGCAGCACGCAGTCGGGGCGTTCGAGTTCTGCCATCATCAAGGCGTCGGTAGAGTTCAGCACGGTGATGACATCGTAGCCCGCCATCTCCAAGATGACGCGGAACAGATCGAGCGTTTCTATTTCGTCGTCAACAACTAGCACACGGGTCATGGTTTCTCGCTTAAAATAACCCCAGCAGCATCGCCGGGTTCAGGATGACGTTGCGCTGCGCCGTCGAAACCGCCGCCAACGCCGTGAAGATCGCGATGCCAGCGAAAATGGCGGCTGCCTGCCGGTCGTCACGTCCGCGCAGCATAGCGAACGTTCCGGGCAGTACGAGGATGAAGTACGCCTCGTAAAGCCAGTACACCGTGCGAAATTGTGCGCCCCCCACAGCCCGGATGATGCCGATGATCAGGCTAACGGCGGCTAACATCGAAGCTAACCACATCGCGCCCCAAAAATTACCGCTCAATGGCTGATCGCGCAGCCAGAGCATCCCTGCCCAGATGCCCAACGCCAAGCAATACAAGATGTAGGCGTTGTTCAAGATGACAGTCAACGGTGCTAACGATTCCATACATGCTCACAGACTTGGCTTAAAGTGGGGGAATTATAGCACACGGTTAGGCTGATTGAATGATAGCTGGCTAGGCATGTCAGCAGCCTAACATTGCGCACACTATTAGTATGTTAGGGGGCAATGCAAGGGGATTGCAATGCGCTGCGATGGGTTTGTTATACGCTCTGCCCCGCCGCAATTTTTAGCGCTTCCCGCAGGTCGAGGCGTCCCGCGTACAGTGATTTGCCGAGGATAGCGCCAGCGATCTGTCCCGTCGCTTTTAGCGCGATGATGTCCTCGATCCCGCTGACGCCACCCGACGCGATCACGTTGAGCTGCGTTTGCTGCGCCAGTTCGACAGTAGCAGCGACGTTGACACCCGTCAGCTCACCGTCGCGGATCACATCGGTGTACAGCGCGTGACGCAAGCCGAGCGCATACAAGCGCTGCCCAAGCTCCACCGAGGTCACGTCGCTCACGGTTTGCCAGCCGCGCGTGGTGACTTTGCCATTTTTGGCGTCCAGCGCCACGCTGACGGCATCCGCGCCATATTCGGAGACCAGCGCGCCGATGATGTCGGGCTGATCGACGGCGAGGGTGCCGATCACGATGCGGCTGACGCCCAGATCGAAGGCGCGGGCGACATCCTCGCGGGAACGCAGCCCGCCGCCGAACTGGATCGGCACACCGAGCGCCGCTAACTGCTGGACGATCTGCTCGTTAGCATTGTCCAGCGCGAACGCCCCATCGAGGTTGACGACGTGCAACCATTGCGCCCCCGCCTCGATCCACTGACGCCCCGTCGCGACGGGATCGGTACTGTAGACGGTCATCTGCTTGAGGTCGCCTTGCTGCAAGCGCACCACTTGACCGGATTTGAGATCGAGGGCGGGATACAACAGCACGGTTACATCTCCAAGAAATTTTTGAGCAGAGTTAAGCCGCTGTGATGACTCTTTTCGGGGTGGAACTGCGCGCCGAAGACGTTATCGCAGCCGACCACCGCCGGAAACTCGATTCCGTAGTCCGACGACGCGATCAGCAGTTCAGGACGGGGCAGTTGCGCATAATAACTGTGGACGAAATACGCATAGCTACCAGAATTGACGCCATTGAGCAGCGGCGAGTCGCCTGCGTGCAGTAGTTGATTCCAGCCGATATGCGGCACTTTCGGCCCATCGACGGGGAAGCGCACAATCGTGCCGGGGAGCAAGCCCAAGCCTTCATAATCGCCCATCTCCTCACTGCGCTCGAACAACATCTGCATCCCCAAGCACACGCCGAGGATCGGGACGCCTTTGGCAGCGTACATGCGCAGTGGTTCGATGAAACCGTGTGTGCGTAGATGGTTCATGCCTGCTTCAAACGCGCCGACACCGGGGAGAATGATCTTATCCGCGCCCACCAGATCGTCAGGAGTCTCCGCGATCTTGATATTAGCGCCCACATGCCGCAGCGAATTCGAAATGCTGCGTAAATTGGCGACACCAGAATCAATGACAGCAGTTAGCATAGCACGATACCTTACTCTTTGATGCGTACATGCCAGTGACGGAGCATAAACGGCTCGACAGTATTCAGCGTTTTGTCATAGATGGTAACGTCGATGTCCCGTTCATCGCTCCAATACTCTAGCGTATAGTGATTAACATCTAAAGGCTTGGTTAAGTCAATTATGCGCTTTGACAAGTTGTCGTAGAGCTTGAGTACGGCGCTCTGACCTTCCGCCGTCAACGTGAGTTTGACGTTCCACCGATCCTTGCCGAAATTGAGCCTCCACAAATCAACTGAATCTGTCTTTTGAAGTTTACCCTGCACGATGTCATACACCTTCAGAAACTGTCCCCGATCATTCCTGAATTGGAAGTATTCAATGTCATGTCTTATCGGATCCGAAGGTTGGTGCTCATCATCAGCGCGTTCAAAGAAATAGAAGGTATCTTGATCGTACCAATCGATATATGGCGCTAGATATTGTCCCATCGGTGCCCAGAGAGAACAGCATCTGCGAGTTTGCGTTATGCGCAGTATGAGCTTGCCAGAATTGAGGTCAACTATTGCCAAACGTGGATAGGGCCAGCCACCCGCTTTGTACTCAGAGGACATCGGATGAAGCATCACGCGATCGTCGTTGAGTTGTCCATCAGAATCCAACGACAACACGGCATAGCGTCCATCAGGTGAAATAGAGTCAATCCACTCGATCTCTTCGGTATACAGCACGTTTGATTTCAATGTTTTTAAGCTGTACCGCACCAGTTGCGCCGAATACTGAGGCATTCCATCCGCCTTATGCCAGAACAGAATATTACGGTACAGCCTATCGCCAGTGCCATCGGGGATTTCTACACCTAGACCACACACATTCGCAATTTTGGGGTAAATCGTGATTTCTAGCGTTTGAAGGTCGAATTCATGCAAACGACATGCGTTTTCGAGAGTGACTCGTTGCAATTCGGTTTCAGGTGGGACGCCATTGGTGCCAAACTCTGCCGGAAACCACAGATAACGTCGTGAATTTGCGAAGTATTGAGAAAAGGGTTCAAAAGCCGGATAGTAGTCCCCTATAATTTCTTGCAAGCTGTTTTCCCGCGTCACGTCTGCGTATCGCAACGCACGATAGGCATCATTTCGATGCGCTTCAGTAAAAATGATCGGATGTGTGTTATCTGCCCAGCGTTGCACCACTATATCTTCGTCATCATCCATCTCGTCCTTACCCAGAAAATTCACCTTACCAGTTGCCACTTCATAGGAATAAAACGAGTGCGGGAAGTTGCAATCCTCAAGCAATAGCCACTTGTGGTCAGGTGACACTGAAAGAGGAATATTCACGGCGTCAGGCTCTTTGGGTGACTCAAAATTACAGAAAGCCTTGCTCACGGCGCTAGGTAAAGCCTGACCAAGGCTGCCCGTTTGTAGAAAACAGGGATAGTACGGAGCATCAATCGTTGGTCGGTAAAAAACTATCTCAGTGTCTTCCTCAAGTCCCTTCACGATGCCACACACCATGTCAGGCATAGAGAAGGTGCCGTCAAGCGTATTGAAAACACGAAATTTGTCGGCAACGAAGCGATAATACGTGCTTCCGCCATACAGGTAGAGATGATCGTTGAGCGATTTGATAAAGCCGCCGCGCCATTCATCTCCCAAGTAGCTGTCGATTGGTAGCTTCGGATGCTCAAAATCGCGCCATGCAACAGCATCTCGATCCAAGAAGTACATGCGGTTATCGATCCCGCTGATATTGAGAACTGGCACGGTATCGAGGACTTCTACCGCGTCCATGAACACGTCAGAAGGTTGGAGCACCTTTGGCTGAGGAGCATCCGCACGCGCGGTGATCGTGGCAAGGGAACACAACATATAGCAGAGGACAAGCAGTTTTTTCGCCATTATTGTTGCTTCTTCAGATACAAATATCAGTATCGGGCATAATCAGCGGATGGCCTGTGCTCCCATCAGCCCTAAGGCGACGGCGGCGGTGATCAGAGCTGCCCACACCGCCGCCCCCAAGATCATGCCGATGAGCAGACGATGGCGTGGCACGCCCAACGTTAAGCCCACCGCCGCCCCGATCTGTGCGCCCGTGGTGAGCGGAGCGAGTATGCTCAAACCGAGCAGGCCGAAGCGATCCCATGCGCGTTGGATCGGGCTGTTAGGATTGCCCATCAGACTATTGCCGAACCGTCGCATCACCCATGCACGGATCGGCTCGCCGAGCAGCACGACGACAACGACACCCACCGAATAGCTGAACCATGCGGTTACGCCGACGACGAGTGGCGTCAGACCGAGCGCAATGCCTCCCGGAATCGCAGTCCAGAACGACAGAAACGCCCACGCAAAGATACTGGCTACTTTCGAAAGGAACATGATTGTCCTACGCTACCGATCTCTACACATCCGGCGCAAAAGGCCATTCATAACTGCCGAGAAATAGTGCTCATGACCGTCTCATTCTGCTGATGCCGCGAATACGCCGAGATGATTCGCAATCGGACGTTCGCGACCGGGCAGGTAATTATCGATGGGCGTATTGAGAAGCTGCGGTTTGCCATCCGTCCCCTGCGCGACCAAGGTAGTCGAGCCGCCGCTATCCATCGTCAGCGCGAAGGCCGCGCCATGTTCAATCAGGAGGTCGGCTAATTCTGCCAGCGTGACGCCTTCGCTGAAATTCGGTTGCCGACCATCCACGCAGACGATGAACAAGGTGCGCTTATCGGCGCTGTATCCGAGTGCGGTGCGTGGCTGCGGATCGCGCGAGGCGGGATCGATCAGCAAGTCCTCCACGAACTTGCCATCGCGCAAGATGATCTCGTTGCCGGAGATCGCGTTGAAGATCGTGTCCGGCGCATCCAAACTCGGCTGGTTATCGCTAGAAAGATACAGGACAGGAAATTCGCCATTCCCGAACGAACTGCGCTTCCCTTCGGAGAAGCTAATGCCCGTCGTGTTGACACGATCCCCGACATGCGGGTAAAAGTTCCACGGCCCGTTAGAATAATACGGGTAGAAGAAGCTACCATTAACCGCGATCTGAGCGCCAGCGGCAGCTAGATACTGCGAAGTAGTTTGGGCGACAAAAGGCATCGTTTGCTCGACCTCGCCCGGTGTGACCTGAAAGCGAATGTCCGGCGCGGTCAGGTCGATGGCGACGATGTGAATGATCAGCGGGCGCGGCGATTGGCGTACTTCGCGCGTGTAGGTGACGCCCTTGAACAAAGCTTGCTGTGCGGCGGCGGGCTGAGGACGATTCCGAAACCACACACTGTAACCACCGACTGCGATCAGGATCGGGCTGGCGAGCAATGCATTGACCGCCACCGCCGCCAAAATCATCTGCCGGAACTTGATCGAACGGCGCAATCCTACGAAAATGCCCGCTGCGATCACTAACAACACCAATCCGACTATCGCTAACCATTGAACGATGCTGCCACCCAAAACTTCTAACATCGGCTCCGCTTATCCTTGTTTCACATACGTTGCAGGTCATTTATAGATGGGTTTACGTTAAATATCAACAGCGGGAACGGAGTTGGATCGCCTTCTTTTGCGTCCCTGTGCCCTTGCGTTATACTTCACAATGCCCGCGAAAGAATATATTGAGGCACTCCACGCATAAAGTTAATATGGGTGAAGTTGCGGGCAAAACCCTGCTGATTTAGTACAATAACTGTAAGCAAGCACACCGTCATGACGAATGCTGACGATCCCGTAACCTTAGATTGGGACGCATCCTACGAGATCGTGTTGGCGCTCATGCGGACGTACCCTGATCTAGATGTGAATAGCGTCGGTTTGACGCAGCTTAAGCAGATGATCATCGCGCTCCCCAACTTCGTAGACGATCCCACGATTGCTCACGATGGGTTGCTGCGCGAGATTTTGAGGGAGTGGTTTGAGGAGTTGACCCAATGAACGATCTTAATCTAAAGGAACTGCATAACCCCGATATTCCGGTGCCGGAAGAAATGCAGTCCAATGTTGCCATCACCAGCCTCAGCAGTCTCTATAACTGGAGTCGCGCCCATTCGGTGTGGCCTATGTTGTTTGGTCTGGCTTGCTGCGCCATCGAGATGATCGCGACCGCTGCCAGCCGTTATGACCTCGCGCGCTTCGGCATGGAAGTCATGCGCGCCAGCCCGCGTCAGGCCGACTTGATGATTGTCTCCGGCACGGTCACCAAGAAGATGGTGGTACCGATTGTGCGCCTGTATAACCAGATGCCAGAGCCGAAGTATGTGCTGGCGATGGGTGCGTGCGCGTCCGGCGGCGGGCCTTTCAAGGAAGGCTACAACGTGGTCAGCGGCATCGACAAGTACTTACCCGTCGATGTGTACGTCCCCGGCTGCCCCCCGACGCCGCAAGCGCTGTTATACGGCATCATTTCGCTGCACAAGAAGATCGAGAAGCAGAATTTAGCGGTGAGCGCGAGTGTGCCGTGGTATGGCGCTGGCCCCAACGAAGCCGTGCCCGTGCCCGTACTCGGCCCCGATATCATTGACCCACGCCACGCGGAATTGTTCCGTCGTGAAGCCATGAAAAACCGCCCAACGCCCTTGGTTGCCGAGGCCGTCGCAGAAGCGACCGGTCAGTCAGCCGAAGCTGGCGGTCACAAGGAGTAGTCGCAGTCATGACGGATCAAGTTGTCCCCAAGATTCTCAGTACGGACGCGCTGATCGCTGAACTTCAGCAGCGTTTCCCGGACGCCGTCAAGCCCGATGATCGCAAAGGATATTCGGGCGTCATCATTTCCACCGATAAGCTGGTGGAAGTCGCCAGTGTACTCAAGCAGGAATATGGGCTGAATTACCTTTCCAGCGCCACCGCCGTCGATTATCTCGGTCAGGGCGATCATCTGGAGATGGTGTATCACGCCTTCCCGATCCCAACCGATGGTTCAGTCGCGAAAAACACGCCCGGCTTGGTGTTCAAAGCGCAAACCGACCGTGATACGGCGACGATTCCGAGCCTGACGGGTGTGTGGCGCGGTGCGGACTTCCAAGAGCGCGAGGCATGGGACTTGTACGGGATCAAATTCCCCGGTCATCCTAACCTCAAGCGCATTTTGCTGTGGGAAGGCTTCGACGGCTTTCCCATGCGCAAGGACTGGAAAGAGGCTTATTACGAGCAAGAGACCAAGCCGTTCGACAGCCGCTGGCCTAGCGGTCATGTTTACCGCACCGAAGAATGGAACCCATTCGGTCACAACGTGAAATATCCGGCGGGGTTCACGCTCGATAATTTCGCTGCCGTCGAGGACAGCGACCTTGAGCTGAATATGAACGCCGCAGTAGATGTGCGTAGAAGCGCCGCCAAGTCAGATTTTCAGGCGGCTGGCAAAGGCGCGATCCCTTCCGAAGCGCTGCAAATTAACCTTGGCCCGCACCATCCTAGCACGCATGGCGTGTTCCGCATGATGGTCGCGCTCTCCGGCGAAACGATTGAAGACCTCGAACCCGTGATGGGCTATCTGCACCGCAATCACGAGCAGATCGGGGAACGCAATACGTGGTTCGGCAACATGCCCTTCACCGATCGCCTCGATTACATCAGCAGCATGAGCAACAATCTCGGCTATGCGCTGGCGGTTGAGCACTTGATGGGCGGTCAGGTGAGCATCCCCGAACGTGCTGAAGCCGTCCGCATTCTGATGGTTGAACTGACGCGTATCGTCAATCATCTGTGGGCGATTGGCTTCTTGCTGAATGACCTCGGTGCGTTCTTCACGCCTGCGTTGTATGCGATCCAGACTCGCGAATTGATCCTCGACTTCTTCGAGGCCACGGCGGGCAGCCGCATGATGTGCAACTATATGCGCATCGGTGGTGTCAGCAAGGATATGCCTGAACGCATCTTCAGCGTCGCCAACCTGATGAACGACCGCATCCGCGACATGGATACACACAAGTATCTCGAAGACTTGGTGTTGGAGCGCTTGCCGAAGGCCGTTGACGAGCTTGACCAATTCCTGACCAGCAGCGAAATCATCATCAGCCGCTGCCAAGGCGTCGGCTATCTGCCCGCCGACATGGCGATTGACTATAGCTGCGCGGGGCCGCTGCTGCGTGCTTCCGGCGTGCCGTATGACATCCGTCGTGCGCAACCGTACAGCATCTACAACGATCTTGAATTCGATGTGGCTGTCCGTCAGAACGGCGACATTCTGGATCGTTACCTGATCCGCATGGACGAAATGCGCGAGAGTCTGCGCATCCTGCGCCAGATTCTGCCGCGCCTTGATGCGACCAAGGGGCAATCGATTTTCGGTGGCAAAACGGGCTACTCGATCAAGGTGCCCGCTGGCGAAAGCTACGGTCACGTCGAGAACCCCAAGGGCGAACTCGGTTACTATGTCGTCTCGACGGGCGGCGGCAATCCGTTCCGGTACCATGTCCGCGCGCCAAGCTTCATCAACCTGAATGTTTTGGGTGAGATGTGCAAGGGGCATAAGGTGGCGGACGTCGTCGCTATCCTCGGCAGCATCGATATTGTGTTGGGCGAGACAGATCGTTAATAGTTTCTCCCTGAATGTCGGGGAAGGCACATTCAATAATCGCCTTCCCACGACTTGCGGAACTTAAGAGGAGTACGAATGTACGGATTAGGCATTTTGAAAGGTCTCGGAGTGACGCTCAAGCACTTCGTCGCAACCTTTGTTGAGGATATTCAGTACCTTGGGCGTAAGAACAATCTCGATGTATTCCAGCAGAAGCAAAGCCTTGCCAACACGGGCTTGGTGACGGTGGAATACCCTGACGAGAAATTAGCCGTGCCGGAGCGCTTCCGCTTCGTGCCGTTCCTCGTCACCTACAACCACGACGATGCTGACTATCCGGGCAAGGATTGGTGTACCTCGTGCGGTATCTGCGCGAAGGTATGCCCGCCCCAGTGTATCTGGATCGTGCGTGGGACGAACCCCGAAACGGGCCGCCCCAAGCCCGAACCCGAACAGTTCTACATTGACATCGATATTTGTATGAACTGCGGCTACTGCGCGGAATACTGCCCCTTCGACGCGATCAAGATGGATCACGACTACGAATTGGCATCCTATGACCGCACTTCGGCGCACGTCTACGATAAGCCCAAGCTGTCGAAGGAACTGCGCTACTGGCAAACCATCGCCCCGACCACAGCGGCGGAAGAATTGGTTGCACGCGGCGGCTATGACCATTCCGACGTGCAGAAAGCCCGTAAGAAGGCTGGCTTGCCCGCAACGCGTTCCGGCCCAACGGCAGCACCTGCACCGGTGGCTGCGCCCGTGCCCGCTGCGGTGGCAGCTCCGGCAGCAGCGGCACCTGCTGCACCAGCGCCCGCAGCTCCGGCTGGTGATAAGCCCTCCACCACCGCTGATGGCAAAGTCATCGTGCGTCGTGGTGAGCGCAAAGCCGCCGCGCCCAAACCTGCAGCGGATGTTGCAGCAGCGCCAGCCGCAGTTGCTCCGGCGGCACCTGCTCCCGCTGCGCCCGCACCAGCAGCACCACCACCCGCAGCCGCCGCGCCAGCTGCCAGTGCTCCGGCTGGCGACAGCGATCTGCCCCCCGGCTATGTTCGTCGTGGTAAGCGCATCATCAATCTGAATGCGCCCGCGCCCGAAGTGATCAAGCGCAAAGGCGACGGGCCGAAAGAGTAACTCGTCCTCAACGACCAAATAGCTTATAGAAGTTGCTTCCCCTCGCTCCAGATAATCTGCGGCGAGGGGTTTTATTTCCCGCTACATCAACAGAGTCGTCGGCTTCTCCACCGTGCATACTTCGAATGCCGCTTTAAGTCCCGCCACCGGATCACCCATCGGCACGAATTCCTGCCCGATATAGCCGTCATACCCTGTCTGGGCGATGGCACGGACAATCGCGGTGTAGTTCAGTTCTTGTTTCGCATCGATCTCGTGTCTGCCCGGAACACCCGCCGTGTGATAGTGTGCGAAATGGCGGTGATGCTGCTGGATCGTGCTAATCACATCGCCTTCCATGACTTGCATGTGATAGATGTCGTACAGCAACTTGACCGCCGGCGAATTGACCATCTCGCACACCTGCACGCCCCACGCCGTGTGATCGCACTGGTAATCGGGGTGATCGACCTTGCTGTTGAGCAATTCAAGCGCCAAGGTCACGCCCGCATTTTCGGCAATCTTGGCGACGGTCTGCAATGACTCTGCTGTGATCTCCGCGCCAAGCTGATTCGCTTGACCGTTGCGGTTGCCGCTGAAGCAGATCACGTTGGGGATGCCCCATGTTGCCGCCAGCGCGATGCTTTGCGTCAGTTCATCGGTGATCTGTGCCCGATTCTCGCGGCGGTTAAGGCCATTCGTCAGCGAAGCATGTCCGCGCATCGAAGCCATGCTCAATCCGTGATCTTTTACGATCTGCCAGTACGGCTGATCCACGAGTTCGACGGCGGCATAACCGATTTCTGCCGCCGTTCTTACCAATGCTTCCGGTGACATCAAATTAGGGACAAAGCACCACCATGATACCGATTGTTTCAATGTGTTCACGGGAATTACCTCTCTTGACCTTTACGCAGCCGCTCGATTCGAGCATTGATGAAGGGCGAGAAATGAGGATAGTACCGCATTTGCACGTCGGGCAACTGCCAATCATTTCCGGTGATCAGATGACGACATACCACCAACCAGCATCGGCACGGCATCTCTAACTTCCAATCCGGCTGCACGGTGAACAGTGCATAATCGACGGTCAATTCTTCGCCCGCTTCAATATCGCGCCTTGCTACCAGAGTCACTTCATCCTCCATCCACAAATTGGAGTCGCACGAGTGATTGAGTGAGCCGCCTTCGCGCCGCTGGGTAATCTCTGGGACCTCCACGAGATGCAAGTCCTCACCAATCTGGATCGCGTTGTAGCGTGATGTAACCTGCTGGAACGTGCGGAATTCGGCTTCGGTCATCACCATCCCACCCGCGATTTCAACTGGTTCTCCCTGTCGGATGGGAGCGCTGGCGAACGCACCGATCCCTTGCGTTGGCGATACTCGAAAGACCTGTCGGGGATCTGTCCACGTGCTGGCACGATACGGAGGGGTAGTCATCGTCATCAATCCGCTGGCTAGTTGTCTCACTCGTTGATCATGCCGCCGCTGCCTACGAATTACAACTCTGTGCAGCAAGTTGCGCTAAGATTATGCTCACGAACGTCGCTGCACCATCATCGTCATCTTACGTCAAAGGACGCTCATCCGCTATGAAGAAACAAGCGCGGCTGCTGCGAGTCGGGGTATTGGGGGCCGGGCCAATCTCGCAGAGCGCCCATTTTGATGCGTGCCGAAAAGCTAACAATGCCGAGTTGTACGCCATCTGTGACGCCGCTGCCGACCTCGCAGATAAGATGGCGGCGCTGCACGACCCCCGCGCCGTTTATTACGATTATGACGCCATGTTAGCCGATCCACAGGTGGAAGCGGTGATCATTGGCGTGGCGGATCAATTTCATGTGCCGCTGGCGCAGCGTGCAATCGCGGCGGGCAAACATGTGCTGGTCGAAAAGCCGCTCGGTGTGACGGTGGAAGAATGCGTGGCGCTGCGTGAGCAAGTGCGCGGTAGCAACCTAATTTTGCAGGTCGGCAATAACAAGCGCTTCGATCCGGGCATCCGCTTTGCGCATAAGTTCGTGACCGAAGAATTGGGGCAGATGCTCTCGTTCAAAGCGTGGTACTACGATTCAACCCTGCGCTATACCATGACCGACAATCTGCAACCGATTCCGATCACGAGTCAGTCTGCCCGCAAACCTGAGGGCGACCCCAAGGCCGACAAACGCCGCTACTTTATGCTGACACACGGCAGTCATCTGGTCGATCTGGCGCGGTTTCTGGCGGGTGAGCTGATCAGCGTACACGCCCGCCTGATCGAAAAAACGGGCGCATACTGCTGGTTTGTCGATGTGGAATTCGCCAGTGGCAGCCTCGGTCATCTCGATCTGCACATCCCGATTCGCGGGGATTTCGAGGAAGGCTTCCAGATCGCGGGCGAATTCGGCAGCGTCAAGGGGCGGGCGTACCTGCCTTGGTTTTACAAATCGAGCGAGGTACAGTGTTTCTCCGTCAAAGATCGCCAATATCATCAACCCTTGGGAGAAGATGCCTATACGTATAAATTGCAGATTGAAGGCTTTGCAGCGGCAATTCTCGATGGTGTGCCTCAACTTGGAGCAAACGTTGATGATGGTTTGGAAGCGATGCGGGCAATGGTCGCGATTGCTCGTTCAGTTGAAACCGGGGTGCGCGTAAATCTGAGGGAAGTTACAGGGAGCCTGTGAAAGCACCATGATGCAAGTAGGTATTTTCGTCAAAACATTCAACCGCCCGAACCTTGAGCAGACACTGGACGCTGTCCTCTCATACGGGTTGCAGGTGACGCAATTCAATTTTTCGGCAATGAACTTGCCGAGCTTGCCAGAAACGGTTGAATCGACGACGGCGTTGGCAGTACGACAGACCTATACCACCCGCCAAATGACGATGGCTGCCGTCTCTGGCACGTTCAACATGATCCACCCTGATCCTGAGATGCGGCTAGATGGCTTGCGGCGGTTGGATGCAATCGCTTCGGTGTGTCAGACCTTAGGAACCTCGATCATTACGCTGTGTACAGGCACACGCGATCCCGATGATATGTGGCGCGATCGGGCCCCTTGATAATGATTCGCCAGAGGCATGGCGCGATCTGCGCATCAGTATGGACGCTGCGCTTGCCATCGCGGAAACCTATCGGATCACGCTGGCGATTGAACCTGAACCTGCCAACGTCATCAGCAGTGCGGTCAAAGCCCGCCGTTTACTCGATGAAATAGGGTCGCCGCATTTAAAGGTGGTGATGGATGGGGCGAATCTGATCCATGTGGGCGATGTGCCGCGCATGTCTGCCATCCTTGACGAGGCGTTCGATCTGCTTGGCAATGACATCATCCTCGCTCATGCCAAGGATGTGATCGATGATGGTACGCTGCGGTATGTGGCGGCTGGTATGGGAATGCTAGATTATGATCGATACTTACTGCTGCTGCATCAAGTAACAGCCGACATACCACTGTTGCTGCATGGGTTGGAAGAGTCACAGGTGGAAAGCAGTCTCGCCTTTGTGCGCGGCAAATTGGCACAACAGGCGACATGAGGCTGGCCTTCATGATGCACGGTAACTGCACATCGGATAAGTAACCATTCCGATGTGCAGCCGCTTAATACTTGTAATGGGACTTATTCGAGCAGCTTGGCGGAAATGCTGTACTTCAGCGTCGCGTCGGCAACCACATAACCGGGGCTGGCGACCGTTACAAAATAGGTGTCGGCTCTGCCCGCGCGCATGGTGAAGCCAACTTCTGAAGCGTTGGTGGCATCCGCCCCCGCCACTTTCCGCAGAAAGTCATTGTAGTATTCGAGCACGCCGACGGAAAGACCGGTATCGCCTTCATCTTGGCTGAAGATCAAGGTAAAGGGTTTGTCAGACGGGATCGTATAGATGCCGAGATAACGGCTGAAACCTTTGAAGCTCGAACTAACGCTGACTGGCTGACCAAAATCGATGGTTTCCGGCTGGAAGACTTGCAGCGTAAACTTGCCGACGCGATCAGGATCGGTGCTCGACACAGTAATGGTGTAATCACCATCGACTGGTAAGAATTCCACAAACGCTTTGGCATAAGCACCTACAAAAATCTTGGCATAATCTTCGTTGGCATCGATCAATTGCGTCCCACTGGGATCGCTGAGGATAGCCCCCACATCCAACGTCGAGCCATCCGCGTTTTCTAGCGGGACAACCTGCACGATGACCGTATCATCTTTTTTGCCAGTAAAAGTGAACGTGACTTCTTTAACATCAGCGCTGATTTCGCTATCCACAGTGTCGCCATATTTTAGTTTTTCTTGCGCGTAGGTTGGTTGCGTGGGCACCAATACCGCGCCCACCGTAAGCATCAAGGCGATCAAGGCAATGGACAATCTTTTCAACATCGTTTATATTCCTTCCGCGTTTAAACCATACCACATGTGTAGTGTATGCAAAGCACGCTATCCGGGCAACCAAAATCTCGCAAAAGATTGATAAAGACGCTTTATAACGTTTTGATAGGCTGTCTTGGCAGGTGTAATCAGTGACGGAGTCCATGGATCTACATAAGCCTCATATCTTGTTCTTGATGTCGGATACCGGTGGCGGTCATCGTGCGGCGGCACGCGCCATCGAAGCGGCCTTACAAATCACGCATCCTGATTCGTTCACCACCGAATTGGTGGACATGTGGAAGGACTATACGCCCGCGCCCCTGAACAATATGCCCGCTTTCTATACCCGCTGGATCAATACCCACCCCGCAAGCTATGGTGCCCAATTTCAAGTCAATGATCGATTGTTTCAGAGCGCCGCTTTCGGGCGTTGGTTTTCTGAGCAGTCTTATGGGCGGATCAAGCATCTCTACGGTGAGCATCCGGCCGATGTGTATGTGTGCGTGCATTCGGTATTCGTGCGTCCAGCGGTTCATGCGCTGCGCAAGTTAGCGCTCAAAAAACCGTTCCTCACCGTCGTCACCGACTATGCATGGCCTGTCAGTTTGTGGTACGACCCACAGGTAGATCGCTGCCTTGTGCCTGTCGAACCCGCCTACGAACGCGGCCTCACGCTCGGTATGACGCCCGGACAAATGATCCTAACGGGGCCAGTCGTCCATCCCCGCTTCGTCAACCTGCAACTTTCCAAGGAAGAAGCGCGTAATCAATTAGGATGGGATCAAGATGCCCGTATCGCGCTGCTCGTGGGTGGCGGCGAAGGCATGGGGCCAGTGGTCGATACCGCACAGTACATTGATAACAGCGTCTATGTGGGGCAGTTGGCGGTAGTCGCGGGGCGCAATACAGCGTTGCGCGTACAGCTCAAGTCGATGTCATGGCGGCACAAAGTCCATATTTACGGCTTTGTGGACAACATGGAAGTCTTTTTACGCGCCGCTGACGTGCTGATCACCAAAGCTGGCCCCGCCACGATTACCGAAGCGGCGACGATTGGCATTCCGATGATCCTCAACGGCGCGATTGAAGCGCAAGAAACGGTCAACGCGGCCTATGTGGTGCAGAACGGCGCAGGTTTGTATGTGACCGAGCCGCCGCGTGTCGCCCGCGAATTGACTGACCTCGCTTTTAGCGAGACACGCTTACATGAACTAGCCGAGGGCGCGAAACGCTTGGCACAGCCCGCAGCGATCTGGAATATCGCTGAGGAAATTTGGAAGTTCTGCGACAGAAAGTGACGGACTGCAATGTCCCAAGATATTGACTATCGTCGTGTCCGTAAATATGTAGAAGAAAACCTGAGCAGGCGCAAGAGCAGAACACAGATCGTGTTTTTTATCGTGAGCCTGTTCATGTTCATCCTGTTCAACGTCATCGCATGGCTGGCCTTGAATCCCGCTCGCTTTGGTGATGACGCCATCGGCGCGATGGTGCTCTTGACCGTAGGGTGGGCGGTTAGCCTGCTCTACCATTTCATCAATATCATGTTGAATACCAAGGCAGGTGAGCAGCAAATGCGCGAATCGCTCACTTTGCGCGGAATCCAGCTTGAAATGGCGCGTAAGGGTATGGCAGAAGCGGCAGATATGGGCGACTTCGAAAAACCCAAGCGCCACGAATCCGTTCAACTGAGTAATGACGGCGAGTTGGTGGACGAGGCTGAGATCGAGCAATTCGCCCGCAAAACCACCGCCAACGAGCGCTAACCCGTGCTGCGCATCTGGTGGCGCAAACTCCGCACCCACCTGATCCTTGTCGTGATTGCGGCGGGTTTTATTGCCGCGTTCCCCGGCGATACGCCCGGTGGCAACAGTGTCAGTGATAAGGTGTTGGGCAAAGCGGGCGACATCCTTTTCAATTATGTGGCGTGGGAAGTGCAAGCCATTGGTTACAAGCTGAACCAAGTCCAAGGCGGCGCTGCGCCCTACCTCGATGAAGGCACGCGCTCCAGCTATGTTGACAATTATCTGAAGCAGGTGAACACGCTTCAGCAGTTGGAAGGCCGGATTAACGCCATCTACAGCAACCCGACCATCAGCGATCCCGACGAGGCCAGTCGCGATTTCCGCACGCAGCGCGACCAGCAGCGCCAGCTCGTGGATCGGATCCAACCGACGGCGGAATCGATCATCGAAACACAGGTCGCTGCCGTGCTGCGGGACGAAGGATTCAGCGTGCTCGGCGAAATCTTGCCGCCCGTCTCGGCACACTTGACCAGCCCGCCGATGCTGCTGGTCGTCTCCCCGCGTGATACGATCCGCTACGACTTCGCCACCAACATCCTCAATCTCAACGCGGCGGATGCTAACGCGCTCGAAAACGAGATCGACCACACCGCCAATGTATCGTCGTTAGTGGTGCCCATCGGCGGGATCGGCTTGTATCCGACGATGGTGATGGAGACGTGGACACCTGTGTATTTGTTTGAGACGGTCGCGCATGAGTGGTCGCACAACTACATGCTGTTTTTCCCGATTGGCATGGGCTACTTCACCAACCCCGAAACGCGCATCTTGAACGAAACCGCCGCTACACTGTTCGGCAAGGAAATCGGGCGCAAGGTGATCGAGCGCTATTATCGCGATTTCCCTAACATCATGGCGCAGTTACCGCCCGCGCCCGTCAGCCAGCCAACGCCACGTCCCGACACTGCCCAAGCGACGCCTGCGCCTACCGCAACCCCGTTCCCGCATGATCCCGACGAACGTCCGTCGTTCGACTTCGCCGCCGAACTCAACCGCACCCGTGTCACTGTCGATTTTTACCTGCACTTCGGCCTCGTTGACCTTGCCGAACGGTACATGGAAGGTCAGCGCCGTGTGTTTGCCGCGAATCGCTATGCCATCCGCAAGCTGAATCAGGCGTTTTTCGCTTTCTACGGCGGTTATCAAGGGGCGGGCGGATCCAATGCCGGCGGTGCTGATCCGATCGGGCCAGCGATGCAGCAAATCCGTGACGCCAGCCCGTCGCTCAAGGCATGGCTAGAGATCATGCGCGGGATTACCACCCGCCAAGAACTGCTGACCACACGCGACAAAATGCTTACCTCCCGATAACACTTCGCTTACATTTTCGCCCGATACTGATTCAAAACCTTCCGAGATCGATCAGATTTGCCCTTGTGCGTGCGCATAAGTTCGCGGCGCACGATGTTCAGGAGGAACCCTGATGGCAGTGAATCGACGTGACTTTTTGAAACTGATGGGCGCGGGGGCGGGGGCAGCCCTTGTTAGTTCGCCCGTACTGCAAGCCTTAGCCTCGCCCGCGCTGCCGACGACACTCCGTCCACCGCTTGCCGCCACCGAGCAAGACCCTATCATCCACATGCTGAACCGCGTTAGCTTTGGCGCACGCCCCGGTCAGGTGGAAGCCGTGCGCAAGATGGGCATTCAAGCCTTCCTCGATCAGCAGCTTGATCCGGCACGCCTTGATGACAGCGCCAGCGAAGCCCGCCTAGGCGATCTGATCACGCTGGACATGACGCCTGCCGAAATGATCGCAGCAGGGAAGACCAAACGTGATGTGATCGTTGAATTGGACAGCGCTACTGTCATGCGGGCGATTTACAGCCAGCGCCAGTTGTTTGAAGTGATGGTCAATTTCTGGTCGGAACACTTCTCCATTTATCATCAAAAAGGCGCGTGCGATCTGCTCAAGACTGCCGATGATCGGGACGTGATTCGCCAACACGCGATCGGCAACTTCCGCGATCTGCTCGGCGCGTCGGCCAAGAGTCCCGCCATGCTAATCTATCTGGATAACGCGGAAAGCCGCAAAGAGCACCCGAACGAGAACTACGCGCGCGAAGTGATGGAACTGCACACGGTGACCATCGGCAGCTACACCGAGCAAGATGTGAAAGAGGTAGCGCGCTGCTTCACGGGGTGGTCGGTACGCGGCTTGCGCGAACAGGATGCCGGAAGCTTCATTTTCCGTCCCCGCCTCCACGACAATCGGCAGAAAACCGTGATCGGACACGTCATTCCGGCCGGTGGCGGAATCAAAGACGGCGAACAAGTCCTTGACATCCTCGCAGCGCATCCCAACACCGCCAAGCATCTGGCTTCCAAGCTGTGCCGCCGTTTCATTGCCGACGATCCACCCGCTGCGGTGGTCGAGCGCGTGGCGCAAACGTATCTGAGCACAGGCGGCGACATCAAAAGTATGCTGCGCGTGATCTTCGCCTCCGACGAATTTCTGAACGCGCCGCCAAAATTCAAGCGTCCGTTCGAGTACATGATCTCGTTAGCCCGCGCCTTCGATGTAGATAACAACGGGATGCTGCGTCCGGTGGTGTTGCAGCAGCTCAAGGCGATGGGACATCTGCCTTTCGACTGGGTGACGCCCAACGGCTACAGCGATTACAGCGCCGAATGGATGGATAACCTACTGCTGCGTTGGAACCTCGCGATCCAAATGGTGTATGGCACGGTGCGCGGCATGAAGATCGACGTGATCAAATTGGCGCGCAGCAATGGCGCGATCATGACCGCGCGCGGTGTGCTCGATTTTTATGCGCAGCATCTATTAGGTCGTCCATTCAGTGTGCCTGAGTTGGACGCCCTCTGGCAGTTCGCTGCGCGTAACGGTGAACCAGCCCTCAACAATCCTGCGGGACGTCGCACCCTGATCGACGCCATCGCCCTGATCGCGGCTTCGCCCGCTTACCAGTACCGTTAGTGATGTAATCAGTTTGTGGAGGAAGTGACCTATGAAGCGCGATACCAAAACCAATCTCAAGGCGATCTCCCGGCGCGATCTATTGCAGCGCAGTGCCGCTCTATCCGCGCTGGCAGGGGCGCAGTTGGCGTGGCCCGCGTGGATGCCGCGTTTATCGTTCGCCAACCAACGCCGTGCGCCTCAAGGGGATGTCTTGGTATGCATCTTCTTGCGCGGCGGCGCGGACGGACTGAATATCGTCGTACCGCATGGCGAGCAAGCCTATCACGCTGCACGGCCTCAACTCGCCATCGCACGCCCTGACGACAGCAGCAAGGAAGCCAACCAACGCGCACTCGATCTCGACGGCTTCTTCGGGCTGCATCCGAGCATGGAGGCGTTGATCCCGATCTTCAAAGGCGGGCAGATGACCGCTGTGCAAGCGACCGGATCGCCTGATCCCACGCGGTCGCATTTCGACGCCATGAGTTACATGGAGCGCGGCACACCGGGCAGTTACACCGTCACCACTGGTTGGTTGGGGCGGCATCTGGCCTCGCTGGAACCGGACAACGCATCACTCTTACGTGCCATCGGTTGGGGCAGCAGTTTGCAGCAATCCTTGCGCGGCTCGATCAGCGCCACCGCGATCAAATCCATCGTGGACTATCACTTGCAAGGGCGCGAGGACGCCGCCGCGCCGATGTTAGCTACCTTGAACGCGCTGTACGGTGCTGATCCCGCTACGCTCAAGATCGTGGCTGAACAGACGCAAGCGGTGCTCGATCTCGTCAGCAAGATCAACGTTGCCGCCTACAAACCTGCCAGCGGCGTCGACTACAACGACCAGAGCGACTTCGATCTGGCGCTGATGCAGACCGCCGCACTGATCAAAGCCGATGTCGGTTTGGAAATCTCGGCTATCGATGTGGGCGGCTGGGACACGCACCAGAACGAAGCCAACGACTTGCCACAACTGTTGACCACATTGAGCACGGGTCTAGCAGCCTTCCATGCCGATATGGGCGATCTGATGTCGCGACTCACCGTCGTTGTCATGTCCGAATTCGGGCGGCGCGTGGAGGAAAATGCCAGCGGTGGCACCGATCATGGGCACGGCAATATGATGTTATTGATGGGCGGGAACGTCATCCCCAAACCCGTTTATGCGGACTGGCCCGGTTTAGCGCCTGATCAGTTAGTGGATGGCGATCTGAAGATCACGGTGGATTATCGTGATGTGTTAAGCGAAATCCTCACCAAGCGGCTGAACAATCCTCAGCCGGAATTGGTTTTCCCCGATTTTCAGCCAACAATGCACGGAATCGTGAGATAAAGCTATTGGGTGCTCACGCCGTGTGATGTGGGCACCCTTCACCTTTATATCGGCATGATTAGCCCGCCTTATCGATGGCAGCCAGCATTATCTTGCCGTCGTTTAGCCGCATTCCTTTAACCACAACATGCGTGTTCCAGAGGGGATGCACGATACTATCTATCATGTTGTCAGGAACTAGGATGGTATATCGAATATCCCCTTCTCCGACCACCTTTATCTGCGCTTCGTTCGTCGTCCAGTCGGCAAATCGGAGCTGACCAGTAATTGTTACTTCCCCGCTGCCTTTTTCCGGCTCTGGAAGATCGCCTTCTGTATGAGCGTACACCTGCTTTAATAAGTCGCGCAGTTCTTGCGTAATCTCTGCCGGAGGGGTTCCCGCTAATCCCGACGCTATCAGACGTTCCGCTTCACGCCATTCACCGCACAGCAGCGCCAGTGAAGCCGCGCTCCTAAATAACACAGATCGCGTTGGCTCGACATCTAAGCGATCCGTCATTTCGCGCGCTGCCTGAGACTCAAGGGCGAGCGCTTGTCGATAATATCCGGTTGCCTTTTCCGAATGGCCTTCTCGTTTAGCCACATCACCCAAATCAGCGATGTCCATCGCTTCTCGATGGAGGTTACGTACAATCGTCATTTTTCCTCCATATGCGCCATTGGCCTACTGAATTCCGCTACGACAATCAGGGCGGGCAACGCAGTTTGGTCACTAGGGATTGTTTGCTGCGACTTTTGCTTCACCCTGAAATTGATTTCGCTAAGTACTCCGCGCCGAATCCCCGATACTTCAAGTCGGGCACGTCGCTGAAACGGAAATTCCGCATTAGGGTCACTGTCACCAAGCCACCAATCAATGCCCGTATCCTTGCGCGAACGCTCTAGAATGGTGTAGTTAGTAAACGTTAGCACCAACAATATCGCAAGTCCATACGCTGCCTGTTCCGTAGTGTATGGTTCATCGTTCCATGTACGGCGCATCTGGTCAGTCGCTTGCCCTGACCAAATCAAGGTCACCCGCTCATTTAGCGTGCCAGTTATCGCCAATTCTATACTTGATTGATGGGCCTTCTTCTTCAAGCGCAACGATACACGCTTCCTCAAGTGATCGGCCTACTGTTTCGGTGAGGCCGGGTAATCCCTGTCGCAAGTGGACAAGGTTGACGATACGCAATGCAGCCAAAGCGTTTCATTAACCCGGTGTCACAGTCGCGAGCGGCGTCAGGGTTGGCGCTGGCGTGACGGTAGGCACCAACATGTTTTGCTGGACAGCAAAGAATGATCCGCGTACCTGCGCCAGTTCTGGCGGCACGTTGACGTTGGTGCTATCCAGCAGGTCTACACCGCGTCCCGCCCACTGCTCTGTCACCACGAACAGACGGTTATCGGGGCTGTTGAGCAGGGTGGTGACTGAACTGCGTTGATTGCCATCTGGATCGGGATCGCTATAGGAAAAGGTGAAGCCATTGATCCCGTTGATCGTATCGATCTTCAATTGCATGAGGGTGGCTTTGGGGATATTCGCTTGCAACCACGCCTTGACTTCATCTTCCGTCTTGACCTGCGCATTGAGCTGCACACGAGTCGTCAGCAGCACTTTGTTATTGCCTGCTGTGCCCGTCACGCTGTAAGGTTTACCGGGTACGCCATCCGACAGCGTCCACGTTGAGGGATACTTGATCACATAGCCAGCCGCATAATCCGTGATGGCGGGCCAATTCAACGGCACACTCAAGGCCGGACGCCACAAACGGAACTCATTCCACAACGCGCGCTGCAATTGATCGAGGAGCTGCGGGTTGTTGTTCGGCGCGACCAACCGCATGGTGATCAGCCATTGCCCATCGAAACGAGCAAGCTGCCGACCGTAGAATATGTTGCTGTAGCCTTGCTGATTGAGAGTCAGTGTGAGGTTGAGCACATAGGTATCGGAATCAATTTTGCGCTCGGATTCTTGCCATCCGCCCGTGTAATCTTTCCATGCCGCGTCCAAGTAAGCACTGTCAAACATCGTGCCGAGGTCTTGCAACGTGTTCACTTTGCGGTTCGGATCAAGCTCCGCAAAGGCATGGACGACGCTTTGCGAGAACGAGTTGATGAACATCAAGCCCACACGCGCAAAGCCATCAGCGGTCGATGGATAGAGTTTCTCTTCACCATCCTGCGGCACATCCCAGTTTTCCAGCAAGGGCAGTGAGATCACGCCGCTGGAATGAAAAATAGTGTACTTGGGGATGATATGCGTGCCTTCCGGCGGTACGGTGGGGAAGGTATTCGGCTGGTTCAATCCGAGGTCGGGGGTGGCGGTCGCCCCATTGGTCGATGGCGAGGAGGCGGCGAACCCACCGATCCCCAAGGCCGCAATGATCATCACCAAGAACAGCAATCTAAAAATGCGCTGGGCGATGGGTTCACTGCTTGAATTTTTCTGAGACATTATGGCTACTTACCTTTACGCTTTGCTGCGACCTACACCATTCCAAAACAACGCATACTTTTCGTTCAAGCACGCGCCAAACCCGTTGCCTTCGAAGAACTCCGGCGTCGAAGTCACGACCAGCACCTGACGAATTTTGCGGTTTTCGGCTTCCGCTACGGCTGCCTCGCATAACATGCGTCCGTAGCCAAGACCCCGGCTACCATCTTTAACCGCCAACGAACGTAGTTCAGCGATTTTGTTGGAATACACCTCAAGGCAGCAGCAACCGACGATCTCACCATTCTCTTCAACGACCCACATAGTCTCGATGAGTTCTAGCAGCTCTTGATCTGTACGTGGTAGCAGCTTATCCAGATTCGACCTGATCAGCGCTTGAATGTTCGGAATATCGGTGGCGTGTGCCTTCCGTAAAATGCCAGTTTCAACGTGTGTATCAGTCATGTTCTCATTTCCCGGCAACATGATAAAAGTCCGCCTAAGTATAGATCAAAGCGCCCCTCTGTCTAGGTACGATTCGGCGTTGCTATCGATACATGGACGTTAGTGAGATACTCGCATAAGCAAACGTGAATTTACCGCGCCGATGCGTTCATCAGTGGCGACAAACGCGCATCTCTGACCTTAATGTTTATTCTATAGGGATCAGAATAGGCGGCACGGCAGCGGTCAGGTCGTCAAGGTGCGACTATAATGGATTTCTTAGATTTTGTGGCATGAAAAAGGAGCTGGTGATGAGAACTGTGGTGATTGGAGGCAGCGGACACATCGGTACCTACCTGATCCCGATGCTGGTTGACGCTGGTCATGAGGTAGTTAACGTCAGCCGTGGTCAGCGCGAAGCCTATCTGCCCCATGCTGCGTGGAAACAAGTGACGCAAGTGCAAGCCGACCGTGAGGCCGAAGACCGTGATGCGACCTTCGCCCAACGGATCGTGAACCTCAAGCCAGCTATTGTCATCGATCTGATTTGCTTCACGGAAAGCAGTGCGCAACAGTTGGTCGAAGCGCTCACAGGGCATGTGCAGCACTTTTTGCACTGCGGCACGGTCTGGGCACAAGGGCACAGCACGGTCGTCCCGATGACGGAAGACCAACCGCTGCATCCGTTTGGCGAATACGGCATCCGCAAAGCCGCCATCGAAGGTTATTTGTTGCAGCAAGCCCGCCAGCATCACTTTCCCGCGACTGTTTTGCGCCCCGGTCATATCGTCGGCCCCGGCTACAGCCCGCTGAATCCGGCTGGGCATTTCAACCCGCAAGTGTTCGCTAGGATCGGGCGCGGCGAAATGCTGACACTGCCGAATCTGGGTCTAGAAACCGTACATCATGTCCATGCGCGCGATGTGGCACACGCCTTCATGCAGAGCATCACGCATTGGAGCGGCAGCGTCGGTGAAGCCTTCAATGTCGTGTCGCCCGCTGCCATTACGCTGCGTGGCTATGCCGAAGCGATGTACGCGTGGTTTGGTAAAACCCCGTCGCTGGCTTTCCTGCCGTGGGATACATGGCGCACAACGGTTAGCGAAGAAGAAGCACGCGCTACATGGGATCACATCGCGCACAGCCCTAACGCCAGCATCGCCAAAGCCCGCCGCCTGATCGAATACCAGCCCGTGTACAGCTCTGTACAGGCCGTGTGCGAGGCGGTCACGTGGCTGTTAGAGCATGGCAAGATCGCGGTGGACAGCCAACCTGTAGTTTCCTAGCTACGGGGAACCAAGAGGATAAGCTGTCGGCGGGCACCCATGCGGATTCATTGCGCTATCTGTGTTTTGAACCAGTCCACCGTACGCGCCAGCCCTTCCTTGAAGGTGACTTGCTGCTCAAATCCTAACAGGCGACCCGCTTTCGTCACATCAGCACGCGAATGCTTCACGTCGCCCGCGCGTGGATCAGCAAAGGTGGGCTGGATGGCTGTGCCCAAGAGCTGGTTGATGTCAGTCACCAGCTCTAGCAACGAGATGCGATCACCGCCCGCTAGATTGATCACTTCACCGCCGACCTGCCTCGGATCGGCGTGACAGGCTAACAAATTGCCGTGAACGACATTATCGATATAGGTGAAATCGCGTGACTGGGTGCCATCACCGAAGATAGTCGGCGCTTCCCCGCGCAAGATGTGCGTGGCGAACAATGGGATTACCGCAGAATACGGCGAATTCGGGTCTTGGCGCGGGCCGAAGACGTTGAAATAGCGCAGTGCCACTGTCGCCAACCCATAAATCTGATTGAAGACACGGCAGTACTGCTCCCCGATCAGTTTGGCGACGGCATAGGGTGAGAGTGGATTAGTGGGCATCGTTTCGACTTTGAACTCGCCCTCGATATTCCCGTAGGCCGAGGACGAGGCCGCGTAGACAAAGCGCTTGACACCCGCATCACGCGCTGCGATCAGCAAATTCAGTGTACCCGTCGCGCAGGTCTGATGTGTGCCCAGTGGATCAGCAACTGAACGTGGTACCGAGGGCAACGCGGCCTGATGCAAGACGTAATCGACCCCCTCCAACGGCGCATGCAGCGATTCTAGCTCCCGAATATCCACATCAAACACAGCGATCTTATCGAGATTGTGTGCCAAGTTCTGGCGGCTGCCCGTGATGAAATTATCGATTACGCGCACTGTTTCGCCGCGTTTCACCAACGCATCGACCAGATGGGAGCCGATGAAGCCCGCACCGCCCGTCACAAGATAAACTGCCATGTGCTATTTCGTCCCCTTAAAATTCCAGCGAGGCCAAAAACGCCTCGAAATAATGTTGATTGCGTTCAAATGACTGTCCGTCGGTCTCGAAGGTGATGACGACGGCCTGACTCCCGCGCAAAATGATCACATCCACGGCTCGCACAATAATCGGTTCGGACTGCAAAAACGGGTTGTTTTCGACCGAGGCATAGGCATAGGTTTGCTGACGTGCCGTTGTGCCATTCCGCAGCTGGATCGTCTCGATACCGAGCGATTTGTAGGGCGCGATCTGGCTGCTGCGTTTGAGCGACAGATCACGCAGGACTTCTTCCGCACTTGAAGTCGCCCCGCGCGAAATCACCGAGACCGTGATCGTCGTCTTGAACGGGATCGCCGCCGGATCGGTGACGCGGAAAATGATGGGGCGTGTGCCCTGCTCGATCAGCCATGTCGCCGGATAGCGTACCGCGATACCGACTTCCGGCGACTCAAAGCGACGGGTGGCGTTCAGAATATTGCCGCGCAACACGAACCCCATGACGATCATGCCCAAAGTCAGCAAAACGCAGAAATAGGTACCCCACCGCTGTGCGCTCGTCAACTCGGATGGCGCTTCGTAACCGCGTACACTCATGAGCGTTCACCCCGCAAGCGCAGCGTTTCGCGCTCGTCTGCGTTGTTGATCAAGAAGTTGAATGCGCTAAACATGAACGCGACTAGGGCAATTGGTACGCCCAAGCCTTGGAGGGGCACGCTGGCGGTTGAGGTCGCGGAGATTTGCCCGACTACCAGACCTGCACGCAGCGTGATCGACAACGCATTGACGAGCGATGACAACAGCAACCCTGCAGGCAGCACAATCGCGGGCAATTGACTCAACTTCATTTCGCTGATGAAGAATCCCATGATGGTGCTGACGGCGACCTGCGAGAGTGTAAATTCCGCGATGCGTAGGACAGTGGCTGAAGGCAAAGCGTTCTCATTGAAGACATAATTTAGATTGAGCACCGTCGCATAACCGATAGCCGCCGTGAGCATGTAGGCAGGGCCATCGATCCGCGTGCGGATCGCGGCGGGCCAGACGGTGAAGCGCACCGCGGCGAACTTGATGAACTCTTGGGTGATGCTGATGGTCGTCATGTAGCCAATGATGCGCATGACGCCCGACGCTGTTGAGAGCCAACTATCCACCGCAAATAGGCGCTCTGCCAGCGGGACACCAATGGCATTGGCTCCCAAGGCGCTCACGATTAAGACCGTGATCAAGCCCTGACGCGGATAGCGCGACTGGTATTCACCTACAAACGAGAAAATGAACCACAGAGCCAATGGCAGCAGTGCAAAGCTGAGGCGGAATACTGACAAGGTCGTTGTGCCCGTGATATGCAGACTCAAATATTGTTCGGCCAATACCACTGCCAATGCAGGAACGATCAGTAAGATCGCTTCGATGGTTGCTGTGCGCCATACACGGCGGTAGGGTGGACGGCGTTCACGCTCGTCGTCCACAGGCGGGATATAAGTTGGCCCCGGTGCTCTTA
This sequence comes from Anaerolineae bacterium, assembly GCA_019637615.1. Classification (GTDB taxonomy): domain Bacteria; phylum Chloroflexota; class Anaerolineae; order Aggregatilineales; family UBA2796; genus JAHBVK01. The sequence continues at coordinate 261,949 of JAHBVJ010000006.1, forward strand.
GCATACCTCAACCCTATTCGGTGTGTTGATTCAGTCGTCGCCAACATCACCGCTCATCCAAATCTCGCTGCCATCAGGTTGACATTGTCTTCTGCGTTCGCCGCTTGAACGACGCGCCTCGTAGCAACGTCACCATTGTAACGTGAGAGTCCGGCGTGGCACGCCGCCGCCTACCAATCGTTCGAACTTTACGACTTTGAGATGAAATCTATTCACGATTTGTTCACGCTTTACCCTTAGAATGTGGGCACAGTAGAGACTTATCTGCTTACTCAAGGAGCGCCATGAACGTTTATCACAGCACCGACGCGCCTTTCTATTCACTTTGTACGAAATCTCATTTACACAGCACTTTACATTAGGAGAGCACCCCATGAAATTTGTCATTAAGCATCAACCGTCATATGCTTTGGCGATTGCCGACCTCAGCAGTAATGAGAAGATCAAGGTAGAACCCGGCTCGATGGTCAGCATGTCTGACGGTGTTCAGATCGAGACTAAGGCCGAAGGTGGCTTGTTTGGCGGCCTCAAGCGCATGGTCACGGGCGAGAGTTTCTTTCAAAACACCTATACTGCGCCCGCCGCTGGTGGCGAAGTGACACTCGCGCCCGCCGTCCCCGGCGATATGGCGGTGATCGATGTCGTCCCCGGTCGCGATTTTCTGATGCAAAGTGGCGCGTATGTCGCGTGCGATCCGAACGTCACGATGGACACCAAGTGGGGCGGCGCGAAGGGCTTCTTTGGCAGCGGCAGTTTGCTCCTGCTGCGCATTTCAGGGCAAGGGCAAGTCCTCATGGCAGCTTACGGCGCTATCGAAGTCCGTGAGCTGCAAGCAGGGCAGCGTTATATCGTGGATACGGGGCATATCGTGGGCTTCGACGCGTCGGTACAGTTTGCGGTGCAGCGCGTGGGCAACTGGAAATCCACCTTCCTCAGCGGTGAAGGCTTGGTGGTGCAGTTGACAGGCCCCGGTCGTGTCTTCATGCAGACCCGTTCGGATGAATCGTTTGTCTCGTGGTTAGCGCCTAAGCTGCCCACCAAATCCAATTAATTCGCAACTCCTCTAGCCTGCCGTCCAACCCGTTCCTCGCCTCTGGAGGGAGGGTTGGAGCCAACACGGCGTAGGCAATTGCCCCAACTAATCCCCGTTAAGCATAGGCTGAAACAGCGCGCTGTGCTATGATAGTCCTCTACGCAGGAGCTTAAGAGGAGATCATACAAAATGCAGCTTCGCAAGCGTTTACTGACCATCGTCGCGCTGGCCTTGTTCATTGCTGGCGCTGGTATGAGCGTCGTAGTACGGGCTGAAGATGGCCCCACCCGCATTCCGGCTATTCTCCCTGACCTCAAGGGACGCACCGTGATCGCTGTGTCCGCTTATGACTATACACCGCTGATTTTCAAGGACACTTCGAACGAAAATAAGGCCACAGGCATGGAATATGAGCTGTGGGGCGAAATCTGCAAGCGCCTCAACTGCGTCCTCGAATGGAAGGAATTGGCGTGGGAAGGCATGATCGCCGCCATCAGCCAGAAGCAGTTCGACGTAGGCATGGATGGCATCAGCATTACCGACGAGCGCAAGCAGCAAGTCGATTTCTCCGATGCCTATCTGAACAGCGAACAGCGCTTCCTCGTCCGCGCCGATGAGACGCGTTTCACCGATGTCGAGAGCTTCAAGGCCAATGAAAACTTGAAGATCGGTGCGCAGGCAGGCACGACGGGCTTTTATATCGCCAGCGATAGCAGCTTCCTTGGCGAAAACAGCCCCCGTATCGCGCTGTACGATAACTACGGGCTGTCCGTGCAAGCGCTGATCAACGGCGATGTGGACGCGGTCATTTCCGACAACGCCGCCGGACGTGGCTATGTCGGCGCGAACGAGGGCAAGCTGAAACTGCTCGATGCCGTGATTACCACGGATACGCTCGGTTTCATCTTCCCGAAAGGCAGCGATCTGGTCGCGCCTGTCAATGCGGCGCTCTCTTCAATGAAGACGGATGGCTACTTGGCCTATCTGGAAAATAAGTGGTTCTTCTTGTTTGACCCCGCCAAGAGCTAGAGGCTGATCCCTTGTAGAGGCGTGGTCTGACGCAGTATGTCGCGGGCGGGTTGGCAACTAACCTGCCCTTCTTGTCCTGATTGCAGATGAAAAATCCCCACACAGAAAGCCATGAACAACTTAGCCCCCGAACCCACCTTCAAATCCCACGCACTACCATTCACTGATCGGCTGAGTCGGTGGCCTTGGTGGGCACTTGCAATCGCTATGCTCGCCGTGCTCATCGCGTGGGGAATGCTGACGAACGCCAAATATAACGAGATTTTAGGCTTCATTAGCAAAGGGATCGGCACGACGCTGTTCGTGACGGTGATCGCCTATACCTTCGCCATTTTTTTAGGGTTGCTCATCGGGCTAGGGCGCACTTCTAGCAATCCGGTGATCTATCACGTCTGCACCTTTTATGTGGAGATTATTCGCGGTCTGCCGACGCTGGTACTGCTGTTGTACATCGCCTTCAGCATCTTCCCGCTGACGATCACTTGGCTCAACCAGATCGGAGATGGCATCCTCAGCGGGGTGAATGCCAGCGCACGGGTGCCGTTCCATCTGAATGCAGGCACTGACTTCAGCGAGTGGATTTTCACATCGACATTCGTGGGCGATTTCGGACGCTGGTTCGGCTCATTCCGGCTGCGCGATGTGGACAACACTGTACGTGTCGTCATTGCCTTGACGATCGCTTACTCCGCCTTCCTCGCGGAAATCTTTCGCGGAGGCATCCAGTCGATTGAACGCGGACAGACCGAAGCTGGATTAGCGCTCGGTATGACAGGCTGGCAGGTGATGTGGCATATTGTGCTGCGGCAAGCCTTTCGGCGCGTGCTGCCACCCTTAGGCAACGACTTCATCGCCATGTTGAAAGACTCGTCGCTGGTATCCGCGTTGGGCGTGTTGGACATCACGCGCTTGGGCGTTAATTATCAGGCACGCACCTTCCTCACCATCGAGACGTATAGTGTGGTCGCCTATCTCTACTTGATCATGACGCTGCTGTTGTCCCTCGTCGTCAAAGGGATCGAACGCTACGTGTCACGTGAAAATGACCGACCAAGCCAGCGGCCGCTCGATAAATAATTCGCACTTACTGTGTATGCTGTCTTTTTTGCAGGAGAAAAATAATGTACGGACGGTTTGGAAAAATTAAAACGCATCCCGGCAAGCGAGACGAAATGGTCGAAATTTTGCTGAGGGCGGCTGACGGCCTCAGTGAATTTGAGGGGTGCTATCTCTACGTGGTGAACAAAGATAAGACCGATCCCGATACCATCTGGGTGATGGAAGCATGGCGCAGTCAGGATGATCACCGTGCATCGCTCGCCCTTGCGGAAACGCAAGCGATGATTGCCAACGCCCGACCGCTGATAGCTGACCTCTCCGGCGGCATGGAATTCAATCCGGTTGGTGGCAAAGGGCTGACGGATATGACCGACTAGCCGTGCGTCGGCACGATCGAGTTATGGCTTCGCTCGTGCCGACCAGATAAAACAGGGGTCAGTTCCGCAGTGGCTTGTTGTTCATCAACATGAACTGGATGCGCTCCAATGTCTTAGCCTCCCCTGTGAGACTTAGGAAGGCTTCACGCTCCAAGTCGAGGAAATACTGCTCATCGACCCATGTCGGCGCGGAAAGATCGCCGCCGCACAGGATATGCGCCAGTTTGCGGGCGATCTTGGCCTCGTGCGCGGTCGCGTAGTTGCCGTGTTCCAGCCCATAGACGCCCATTGTCAGCGCCGCTTTGGCTTCTTTGCCCGCTGCGTAGACCTTGGTGCGCGGAATGCCCGTATAGCCGCTGGCGACCATGTCCATCGCCGTCCGCTTGGCTTCAGCGATCAGGTGATCTTTGTTCATTACGATGCGGTCATTGGGGCCGAGGATGCCCATCGCGCGGGCTTCCATCGCGCTGGTGCTGACCTTTGCCAAGGCGATCTGCTCGAAGACTTTTTGCAGCGGCGGCAGCACTTCCGCATACTGCACTTGCATCACCGGATTAACGACACGGCGCACCATTTCTTTGCAGCCACCGAACGCGGGGATGACACCGACGCCCATCTCCACTAGCCCGATGTACAACTCGGCATGGGCAACGACGCGCTGCGAAGCCATCGTGAATTCACAGCCGCCACCTACTGCCATATTGAACGGGGCGGCGACGATTGGCTTGGGGAAATAGCGCAGGCGTATCCCCAGCTCTTGCCCCGCGCGGATCATCTGCTCGATCGCGGCGAAATCGCCCGCTTGAATCGCCATCGCCATCACGAACAGATTTGCGCCCGCCGAGAAGTAATCGCCCTGATTGCCGATCACCAGCGCGTCAAAGTCGCTTTCCAAGCGCACGAAGGCACGGTCAAACATCTTGAAGACGTCCTCATCAAGCGCGTTGGCTTTGGTGTGGAATTCCAACAGCGCCACGCCGTCGCCCAGATCGTGCAGACTCGCACCCGCGTTTTTCTCGACTTCCTTATTCATCCCGCGCAGATTCTTGACGCTGATGACGTGCGGATCCGCCAGCAGCGGCACATAGGCTTTCTTCGCCGGATCGTAGACACCCGTCACGATGCCAGATGGATGGCGGCGGTAGAATGTCTCGCAGCCCTGCGCCAACATCTCATGTACCCACGTGGCGACTTGGTAGCCATCGGCTTCCATGCGGGCGGTTGTCTCGCGCACGCCGATAGCATCCCAGACCTCAAACGGGCCGAGTTCGTGTGCAAAGCCCCACTTGTTAGCGTTATCGATGGACACCAGATCATCCGCGATCTCACCGACACGCCGCGAGGCATACGCGAGATAGAAGGCGTGAACATGCCAGACGTACTGCGCCGCGCGATCCGTTTCGTTGATCAGCGCCTTGATCCGTGCGCCCGTATCTTCGATCTTGCGTACTTTGCCCACACTGTCGAAACGTACTTTGGTCGGCGGCACATATTCAAGCATCTTCAGGTCGAGAGGCCAGAATTCGCGCTGACCATCCTTTTCGACCTTCTTGAAGAAGCCTTGCCCCGTCTTATCGCCTAGAAATTTGTTATCCAAGAGGAACTGATAGACCCGCGCGGTGCCCTCGTGATGCAAGATTTCGCGGCTCTCGTCGTTGGGGATGGCAGGATACAAGTTCTGGGAAACGTGAACGGAGACATCATTGCCCACAATGTCGCTGAGGCGGAAAGTGCCGGACTTGGGACGCCCCACGATTTGTCCGGTGAGTGAATCGACTTCCTCCACTGTATACCCATGATCGATGGCGTAGGCCGTCGCAAAGCCGCCCGCCACGCTGATAAAGCGGTTCGCGATGAAATTCGGTGTATCCTTGCAGATCACCACGCCTTTGCCAAGCGTGCGCTCCCCGAACTCGTGCATGAAGGCCACTAGCGCCGGATCGGTCTCTCGACCGGGGATAATTTCCAGCAGTTTGAGATGGCGCGGCGGGTTGAAGAAGTGCGTGCCGAGGAAGTGTTTACGGAAGTCGTCGCTGCGTCCCTCCGCGATGGCATTGATCGACAGGCCGGACGTATTCGAGGAGATGATCGCGCCTTGCTTGCGCACTTCATCCAGCTTCGCCATCAGCGCTTGTTTCACATCCAGCCGCTCTACGACGACCTCAACGATCCAATCGGCATCACTGAGCAGCGCGAGATCATCATCCAGATTGCCGACGGTCACACGATCTACATCGTCCGGGTGGAAAATGGCGGGGATGCGGCTTTTCTTCAGTTTGTTGAGGTTATCGAGGACGATGGCGTTGCGCTTGACGGCTGGCGCGCCCGGTAGGGTGTCTTTGGCGGGAATGTCGAGCAGCGTGACGGGCAACCCCACGCCCGCCAACAGCATCGCGATGCCGCCGCCCATCGTGCCGGAGCCGATCACGCCGACTTTACGGATGTTATAAGCCATAATTCAGCACTCTCTCTTAAACAAATCAAATATGCATTCGATTCTACCATGACTTGTGACGATACGGATAAAATGATGAGAACGATACTATAGCGGGATGCGTAAAAGGCACCCTGTACAACCGTAGCAGGGTTACTGCGTACCAATTGATAGCTAATATCCGGAGCAGCAGCGTGACAGAACAGACAATTGGTACCTTCCCAACCGTGAACGACATTTTAGATGCTGAACTAACCGCACCGCTCATGGTACGGTCAAGCAGCGCGCTAGGCTGGCAAGGCGTCGAAGTGCAGCGCTATATCGAACCAGCTTATATGGAGCAGTGGGTGGAGCCAACGACGCCGGATGTCACGCTGATGCTGCTGACCAGCGGCCTCGTCACCATGGGAGAATGCCGTAGTTCGTGCCAAGGTTATACGCTCCGCCAAGGAGATCTGTTTTTGAAGCCCGCCGCCACGGCGATGCCGCCACTACACTGGCAAAGTGAGGTATCTGAACGAACGCAAATGCTGCATATCCGCCTGAGCAACGCGTTGTTAGCGCGAACGATTGAGGAATTGGCAGATCGCGATCCGGCACGTTGCGAACTGGTCGGGCTGGCTGGATTTCAAGACCCCTTGTTGCAGCAAATCGGCTTGGCGCTTGATCGCGAACTCGAAGCGCCGTCTTTGATCAGCCCGATGTACGCCCAAACGGCGGCGTACATGATCGCCGTTCACCTTTTGCGCCACTATGCGATCCAACCAATCGCCATCAAAGATCGCCAACAGGCCCTTTCAGCACGGCACTTGAAGCGCATTGTAGACTACATTCAAGCACACCTCAGCCAAGCGGTAACGCTGGACGAACTGGCACGTCAAACGGGCTTCAGTCCGTACCATTTTGCCCGTTTGTTTCGCCAGACGGTTGGCGAAAGTCCGCATCGATTTGTCCTCCGGCGGCGAGTCGAACAAGCACAACACTTGTTGAGTGCTACGGATATGCCCCTTTCGCAGATTGCCGCCGAGTGTGGTTTTGCTGATCAAAGTCATCTGACGGCGGTTTTCAAACGTCACTTCAACATCACGCCCAAGGCATTCCGCCAGATACACTGAATCAGCGCAAGTTTTTCATAAAATTCGCACTAATTTCCAAGACGCGGGCGCGTGTTTCCACGTATGCTTGCCATGCATTTTGCTGATGCTATCTGGGTAATGAGCACTATTGTATGCTGGAGCTACGGAGCAAGTGAGTACGCAACAGTTTACACGTAATATTGATCTCGACTCTGCACGCGATCTTCTCGAAAGAGTCCCGCGTGCCTGTATTGGCTTTGCGGATGCGCAGGGGCCACAAGCGCAGCCAGTCACTTTCGTATGGCTCGACAAGCGTTATTTCATCGGCATCCCCGACGCCGTGAAGCGCCAGCCCGACGCTGGTCAGGAAGTCGTGCTGCTGGTAGACGAAGGGGTGTTTTTTTACGATCTGCGCGCTGTCTACGTTCGAGGGCACGTACAGCCAACACTGCCACCTCCGAACGCTCAAGGCAGCCATCGTTGGTTCGAACTATTCCCGATTAAGATCGTCGCATGGGATTATGGGACATTACACGAGGTAGAGGTGCCTGATGAACATTGACGATCCTGCCGTACTCGATTTTGTCCGACGGGCGATGGTGGCACGCATCGCGACGGTCTCGCGCAGCGGGCGACCAAGCATTACGTCATTGTACTTTGTCTTTGTACGCGGGCATCTCTGGCTCGGTACTGCCAATTGGACGCTGGCAGCCCGTGAAGCCGCCGCCGATCCCCGCGTGACCGTCTTGCTTAATATCGAACGTGATCGAGAGGATCGGCGCATTTTGCGCATCACTGGCAAGGCAACTGTGAAGACCGAGGTGAGCATCATGCGCGCTAGTAACCTCCGTATGGCGCTCAAATACATCTTGTCACCGGGAGGACTCCGCAACCATCTGGCGAATCTGCGCTTGCTGCGAGTGACCAACCGTTACCACGCCCAGAGCGCGGCAAAAGGGTTAGCCTGTATCATCGACGTTGTGCCGGAGCAGCTTGAATTTATCTAGCCGGAGATAGTCTTATTGCTAGTCTCTCAACGTTGGTCATGAACGTCAATCCCATGCTGATTGGTACCGTCACGTCGCTGCGCCGTTTCCCTGTCAAATCCTTCGTATCCATTCCACGCAGGCAAGGTCAAGCAACTAGAGTTTTTCGAACAGCGGCAGACTATCGAGCGGCGCAGGGAAGTTCCTGAGCCATTGCCCGCCGCTATATTGTTCGTGCGTCCAGTAATCGCGCCATGCGCCCGCTGGCAGATACACATCGCGCGCGGTGGTCACGGGCGTCACAACGGGCGCAACGAGCAGCGTGTCACCGAGCATGTATTGGTCTTTGATGGTGAAGGTGTGCTCATCTAGCGGTGACCCCCAAAACACCGGACGGATGACAGGCGCGCCCGTTTCGGTGGCCTGACGCGCAGCAGCAAGACGTTGTGGCGCGAGATCGACATGCAGCTTGGCGTACTTACGGCAGATCGCGACGGTTTCCTCATCGAAATCCCACGGCGCGAGCGAAAATTGGATCGCCAGCATCGGCGCACTAGCTTGTGTCCAACGGATTACCAGCTCTTTGTCAGCGAGAACATCGCCGTACGCATTTCCGCCGATCATGTCAGGCAGCACGAACGGATAACCCGCCATGCCGAGCGCTAAACCCGTCGTGATGATCGAGGCAAGGCCGTTGTCCAAGCCCCACACGCTGAATTTGTCCCACTGACGGAACAGCACCGAATAGCGCTGTCCGTGCCAACCGCAGCGCACTTCGCAGTAAGGGAAATGTACCGCCCCGAACTGCACCCATTTGCTGCTGAACTCATTGCGATTGATCGGCATGAAGGTCACTGCATCGGCGGGCAGAAAATTCGCTTCGCCCGCGTCGAACTTGTAGCCAGCCAAACCGATGCTATGTTGTAACTTCTTAAGCTGTTCTGCCCACCATTCAAGCGCATACGGGTTACTGACATCCAACAGATAGGCAGTGCCTTGCCACCACGATACATCATACGGCGCACCATCAGGACGGCGCACTACGTAATTGAGGCGTACCGCCTGCTGTGTGTTGGTCGAAGCTGGATGCAAAAAGGGAATTACCCACATGGTGACATTGAACCCCATCTCCTTGAGCGTCGCCACCATCGCTTTAGGTTCAGGGAAACGGGCGGGATCGAGGCTGGTATCGCCGTAATTTTGCTGCCACTTGTCATCGATTTCCAGTGTAGAGCCGGGGAACCCGCGCGTGCGTATCTCTTTGGCGTAGTCGAGCACGACCTGCTGCGAGATATTGGTTTTGTAGCGCGCCCATGTCGTCCAGATCGGTTCTGTAAGCAGTGCTTCCGGCGGGATGCTTTCCGGCTTGCCGACATGCTTGATGACCTGTGCATGAGCGTCCACGACATCCGTGCCCACCAGCAGCAAATATGATAGCGGCGCACGGCGATCCATCAGCGTCAGCAGTCCAGACGAACCCGGCATGGTGGGACGCGGACGTGTACTGGCGGGCGCTTGTGATGACGCCCGATCCCACTGCGGGATCGGGACGTTCGGCGGCGGTGCGTTGAAACCGACGAGCAGATTGGGCGTGGCGTTCTCCACATACACCGCGACGCCCGTCGCCGTTATCCAGACTGGCTCTTGAATATCGCCCAGACCGGACGGCCCGTTATCCCACGTCATCAACGGCGCTTCCCACAGACTAAGCGTTTCCATAGGCCATAATTGATGGATGATCTCGCCCTGCCCGTACCAGTGCTTGCCCGACGCCAGCGAGAACGTATCACGCGTAGGCTGATCCCACGAGAAGCGCCAACCATCCTCCAGCACAGTGACCGTCAGCCGACCGACGCCGTGTGACCCGCGATTGAAGGTCAGGATGGCACGATCCTCCTCAACTGCCCATAAATTGAGGTTGGACACGGGCGATCCCCAGTCCGAGCCACTTTGCAGCATGAGATCGCCATTATCGCGGCGCAGTTTAAAGCCCGCCTGCCAGATGGTGAATTCCAACTGTGAGTGCTCCGCCTGCAGCACGAGGACGGTATCAGTTTCGGTGGCTTGCAGTTCGATGCTCACTTGCTCGTCTCCGGCAGCGTCACAGTATGCTTGGTATGATTCAGAAGGACATCGACGTTTTGCCCTGTTTCATCGACCAACTTGACGATTTCTGTCACCGCGCCACGCACATCGCTGGTTACGACATGCTTTTGCAGACCGAGCGCTTGCCACAGTACGCGCGGCAGGATCGGATCGCACCAGCAGCCGAGATAGTAGGCGGTGCCTTGTCCGACCTTGTTCGCCGTCGCCGCGACACCGTCTTTGTAGTAGCCATCGGAGTAGCGCAGAATGGCGGTGGCAGTGGTCGGCTTGAGGACTTCAGCCCATAGCTGATAGCGCGTTTTGGTGGGCAGGCCAAAATTTTCGCCAAAGCCGATGCCGGGACGCGCCGAAACATCGTTGACGTGGCTACCGCGATCATCGTTCCAGTCGTCGGCTTTATCGATGGGAGGACGCAAACCGACGTTAGGCACCAACGGAATGCTCAGGAATTCGTCCACCGTCATGCCGAGTAGATCGCTCAGGCCGCCAGCGGGCATCGGTTGATCCGACCATGTGCTGCCCGGATTCTTGAAGAAGGCACGGAACAACACCACCAGATTGCCGCCCGCTTCCACATAGCTGCGCCATTTCTGAACCTGTGCTTCATCGATCAGGGCGGGCGAGGGGACGAAAACAGTTTCATAGCCCGTCAGGTCGGCATCGCGGGCGAGGATGTCTACCGGAATATTCTGATCCCAGCAGGTGCGGTATAGGTCGAGCGCCTCGCGATAGTACGAGAACGCCGAGTTATGCGGCTCAAGTTCGAACGTCCATAAGTCCTCATAATCCCAGAGGATGGCGACGGGCGCTTGCGGACGGGTGAGCGCGGGGCGTTCCGCCAGATCGGCTTTGACCTGCTTGGATTCGTGCCAACCGCGATCCGGCGTGCCGTCATGCTTGAGCAGACCCGCGTGGTATTGCTCTTGCCCGATGTTGACGGCGCGTTCGCGGAAATAAAACACGGCGTCCACCCCATGCGCGAAGGCTTGATGCGTCCACGTGCGTACCTGACCGGGCGGCGCGGGCGGGTTGAACGGCGTCCAGTTGACGTGCCCCGTCTGCTGCTCGATGATCCAGAAATTCTTGCGTTTGAGACCACGCATCAGATCGAGGTTGAAGGCGCATTCGCTAGGGCCGCTCATGCCATGCGGGTAGTTATCGTAGCTGACAATATCCAGATCGGCGGCAAAGTCGCGGTAATTCAGGTCGAAGAAGCGCAGCATGAAATTGTGCGTTATGGGACGCTCTCCGATGTATTGGCGCAGCAGATCGATCTGCATTTTCTGGTAGCTGACCCATGAGTCCGAGGAGAAGCGGCGATAATCCAGCAGCAAGCCGGGGTTGTGCGATGCGGACGTTGGCGCGGGCACGGGAATCTCCGACCATTTGTGGTAGGTCGCGCTCCAGAACTGTGTACCCCACGCGGCATTCAGCGCATCGAGCGTCTTGTACTTGCGCTCACACCATTTCTGGAACTCGGCGCGGCAGTAATCACAGACACAGCGCACCGTGCCGTGACAGCCAAACTCGTTATCGATCTGCCACGCGACCACGTTAGGATGATCGCCGTAACGCTCGGCTACCGCCTTGACAATTTTGGCGGAGAAGTCGCGGTAGGCGGGTACATTGCAGCACGCATGACGCCGCGATCCGGCGACAGCGCGCTGTCCGGTCTTATCATCGACGCGCAAGATGTCTGGATACTGGCTGGTCAACCACGGCGGCGGTGTTGGCGTCGGGGTGCAGAGTACCACGCTGATCCCCGCTTCTTGGAAGATCGTCAGCGCCTTGTCCATCCACGCGAAGTCAAATTCACCCGACTCAGGTTCGAGCTTGTCCCACGCAAATTCCATCATGCGCGCCACATCTACGCCTGCTTCATGCAGCAGATCGGCGTCAATTTTCCAGCGTTCTTCGGGCCAATGTTCTGGGTAATAGGCGACACCAAGAAACGGCGTTTTGGGTAGAGCAGTCAAGATATAAGTCTCCGATCGTAAACCGCATAAGGAGAATGGACAGTCGTCCATCTATCACATTCAGGCTATTTTAGCGAATTTGTCTCGGTAACAATAAACAGAAACATGGTACTTGTTTGTCAATTTGTTAGTGGATATAAATAGTTGAGAATGAGCGTTATTTGGATGTTTACATCGGATGCCTCAACATGAAATACATATCCCATTGTGCTTCGCTGATTATTTTCGCTTTTTTTGTGATCTCGACAACAGGATGTGATTCACAACCAAGAACTACCATATCACAAGCCTCAACGCCAACGGTTGCGCCGACCCTCCCTGCCACAGTGACCACAATATCAATGCCAACGGCAACCGCTACCCAAACAAACACGTTGACATTCACGCCCTCCATAACACCAACAGTGACGATTACCCCAACGCCTTCCATTACAGCAACTTATACAATCACCCCGACGTTCACACCATCGATAACGCCGATGCCGACGGCAACTTTAACACCGACACCTATTCCCAAGCCACTCGCCACTTTACCTGAGAAGATTTCCGATGATGATTTGGCTATCGCGAACGGAAATTTGGTTGTACAGATTACGCGCATTCGTGTGCTAGAAAACAAGGAGAAAATGTCCGCTACAGGAGCAAATCGTTTATTGGGGCTGAACGTAATCCTCTACAATTATTCCGATTCGACTCAAACGTTTAACGACAACGACTTCAACTTTCGCTATGGCGATAGTCAATCCACCCCAAGCGTCGATCTGATGGACGTTGCCTGTACCACACTACTAGAAAAAAGTTCACCTTGTGCTCCAAGACGCAACGTATTTTGGGATAAAGATTTCAACATTTCGCCGAAAGATTGGGTTGAAACCATCCTTGTCTTTGAAGTTCCAAATATTCCAGATCGTGCCGTATTAGAATTTTCGCCTGTAAACCTGCCCAAGAAAAATATCGGCATATGGTTAATCGATCTTGGTCAGGGCGAATATTTTGGTGTCAAAGAAAGTGCTGACGGCCAAAATCTCTATACTACTGAAGTCAAAGTCACTAACGAATCCTTTGACACCTTGATCGATTCATATGTAGTTGACATCAAGAATTGTTTTGCATCAACTATCCTTGAAGAAGAACGCAACGTCAGTAAGACCGAGACTTCCTCACTAATGACTGGCGCTACCCTAGAGTGGAAAGGTGTGCCCATCGAATTTTCGATGTTGAGTGGTATTCCTTTCCTCAAATCCGTAGTTGATAACACTGTCCGTGCGTTCCTCGTGACCCGTAAATCAGAACGTAATGAAGGCGAATCAATCACTTATTCAACTGTACATCGGATGCGTGCCAATCCACATTCGTGGACACGATATCAAATAAATATATACCTTGTGTCGATTCAAGGGATCGTAACTATCAGGGTTGGAAATCGCCTGATAGAAGTTCCTTTTCAAATCACACAGCGTATCCGTAGCGAAGCTGTATCTATACCAGATGGAGTGTGTAGTAGTTTGACGCCATCCGCCACGCCGTAAGGTCGAAGGCTGTCTTATAAGCACAAGACAGCCTTGATTAGCGTGAAAATGAATTACGACGCGACGATGGGTAGGGCGTCGCAGCCCACCGTGCCCGTGTTGGCATTGCCGAGCGGATTGCCGTAAGGAACCCACAGCAGCACGGCTAGATCAACTTGAGCAGTGTAAACCGTCAGGCCGGGCAAGTAGCCATACCAACCGCTGTTGGTTCGCACGATGGCTTGAATCACCGCGCCTTTCTTGATCATGTCAGTGGAGGCGACATTCGGGCTGGAATAGACGGGCGAATCGGCACCAATGGTGATCGTGCATATTTTTTTGTCGTCGGGTGGTGGCGGCGTAAGCTGCGGAACAGAGCCGCAGTTGCCGAGCAGATAGCCCATGTTGTCTGGCAGCCAGCCCCATTGCCCCGTTACCGTACTGATCACTTGGATCCAATTGCTTTGCATCGCCAGTACATTTAGCGTTTGAGTCGGGACAGTCGGGCCTAACGAACCGTTCGGAGTCAAATACAATGCTACATTCGACGCGCCTCCGCCGACGATGAAGCGGCAGGTGGTGTTTTCAGTCGGCATTGGCGTCGGTGCATAGCAACCCGCGCTCACTTTGGTCACGGTGTTGGACACCCAACCGACGTCATACGCAGTCAATCCTCTTGGAAGTTCGATGGCGTACCAACTGCCCTGCGAGGTAATGATCACCGCCCACGTTTGCAACAGCGCGACCACGCCGTAGTTCGTGCCCGCGCCGATCCGCACATTCACGGTATCGCCCGCATTGATCGGCATCACCACGCACGAATTGCCGTAACTACCGCGATTCGGGATCACGGGCAGTGGGATCGCGGTGTTGGCAGGACGCTGCGTTGGCGGCGGTGGCGTCGCGCTTGGGAATGGCGTATTTGTCTTGATCGGCGCGGGCGATTGCGTCGGCGGCAAAATGATCGGATTTGAGGTAGGCGTCGGCGGTTTTGATCCTGACCCTGCCGAGGTGTTAGGGGGTGTGCCGAGCGAACAGCCACACGCCATGATCCATGCTAAGACCGCAAACGCGGAAAGTCGTTTCCATAACATCACGAGCGCAATCCTTCTTCGACATCCGGCGCAGGTAGTTGGCGTGCCGGGTGCTATCACGTTACTTGCAGAGATAGACACTAGAGTCGGTCATATAGTTCCAAATTTGGTTGCATGGTGGGAACCAATGACTCGGAAGTGGTGTATAGGATCACAGTTCCACTGTGGTTGAAGGGAGTGATGATCATGGCTAAATTATGGTTGATAACGCTTGGTTTGCTCATCGTAGCTGCTATCAGCGCCATGCCGCTTCAGCGTGATTACAGCCAAGCGTCCACGGCTACCATTGCAGTAGCGGCGACGATGGACAGCGCGCCAACTGATTGTGGACAGTTGGCTGTACCAACAGTCATCGACCCTCACGCTGGGGGTGGCATCGGTGCGTGGCCTCTCTGGGTGGGCATCCCGAATTGGAGTGGGCAGTCACGCGGAATCCTCGTGTTCCCCACGACGCATTATCAAGAAAGTGACGTGCTGATAGGATGGTGGGTAACCAAGATGGGCTGGTTCGTCTCCGAAACGTACAAAGGCGAGGTGAAGTTACAGGCGTACTATCTTACCGATCACAGTCCGATGTATTTCGAGTTTGCCAATGAACCGACTACCTTGGCCTCCATCAACCCAGCCAACCCCGGCGGCTTCACGGATGAGATGCAAGGCTGTGCATTCTTCCCATCGCTTATCTGGGTGTCCAAAGCGGGCTGTTACCAGCTTGAAGCGACATGGGACGGCGGTATGTGGCGGCAAGTCATCGCCATCGGGTCATCAGCAGGCTGAGATCGGGGAACGCGCTCAGGCGAATTCCCCGACAAGCTCGATTTCTAGTTCAAGGGTGATCCCGAATTTGGTCTGCACATGTTCTTGCGCCAAGCGGATCAAGGCTAGGTAATCAGCCGCTGTGCCGCGCTCGACGTTAATGAAAAAGTTGCCGTGCATCGGAGAGATCACCACGCCACCGCGCCGCGTGCCTTTTAATCCTGCCGCCTCGATCAAGCGTCCGGCGTAATCTCCCGGCGGATTCTTGAACATGCTGCCCAAACTGGCTCCCGGCGGCTGTGTACGCTTGCGTTGCGCGATGAAGGCATCGGCGCGCCCTTCCAAAATGGCGGGATCGTGCCCCGGCTGAAGTTGCAATTCGACCTTCAACACGACGTAGGGGTCGGGGCTGCGTTTTAATGCCGATTCGCGGTAACGGTAGTTCAGCTTTTCCAAAGGCCAGTGCTCGATGGTCTGATCTTTGAACGCGATCTCGATCCCCACAAGTTGATGCGCTACATCGCTCCCATGTGCGCCCGCGTTGCTAACCGCACCGCCGCCAACCGTGCCGGGCACGTTGATCGCCCATTCAAAGCCCGCTAATCCTTTTTCCATGCTGCCGCGTGCGATGGCGATCATACCCGCGCCACTTTCAGCGATCACGCGCCCATCCTCAAGATAGTCAACATTTTTGGCATCGTTGATCACGACCAGCCCGCGAAAGCCTTTGTCCCCGATCAAGATATTCGCGCCGCCGCCTAGAATCCGTAGCGGCCATCCATATGACCACGCTAACCTCACTACTTGTTCGAGCATCTCAAGAGTGTCAACCACGACGAGCGCATCGGCAGGGCCACCGAGCCGCGCGACTGTATACCGGCGCAGCGGCTCATTTAGCCGCAATTTCTCACCAACAAGCTGACGTAGCGGTTCAAAGGATTTGCTGATCATACAAAGTCACCAGATTCCCTACACAGATGATGTAGTCGCCAAGGTTCTGAAACAAAGTGGAATCTACGGCTTCCACTTTCCATAAGTAAGTGGTATAGACGAGTTAATGAATATCTCACAGGAAGACAGATTATTGTTAATAAAAGACTCTAGATTCGCATTCTCGCCTATAATAGAGTTTGCTGGCTGAACTACATCCTTTCCAACTGAGAGAATTACGATGAAACAACGATGGGCATCGGTTATCGGACTGATTGCATTGCTTTGCGTCTCGATTAGCCCGTTTCCTTTGGTCAGGGCACAATCTGCATCCGCAAAGTGGACACTCATGGTTTACATTGCCGCCAACAACAATCTGGAACCCAATTCCATCATCAATTTAATGGAAATGGCGGCCATCGGGAGCACCCCTGATGTCAACATTGTCGTTCAGATCACGCGCCCACCTGATTATAAAGGCTTTTATGGCGAATGGGGTGGCACTCGTCGTTTCCTTGTCACCCAAAGTGACGGCGGACTTTCCTCCGGCGATTTTCAAATTTCAGCCGCGCGGTTCGATGCGTTTGTAACGAAGGTTGCACCTCAGCTTGGCTTGACCCAAGATCAAGTTAATCAATACAAGCGCAGTTCTAACAGCAGCAAGGAACAGGAGGTCATGAAACTGACCGTACCTGTCATTGAGCCGCAAACGCCGTTGATCGGATTGGATCTCCAAAGTGTCGAAGACTTGGGGACTGGGGTCAATAGCGGTGATGGCGCGACTCTGGCAGATTTTGGGACATGGGCAGTGCAGAACTATCCCGCAGACCACTACGGCCTGATTATGTGGGATCATGGCGGTGGGTGGTCGGCAATCGCCACCGACGACACGCTCGCTCCCAGTGGCATCCATATGCCCGAATTTCAAGCGGCGCTTGACACCATCACCCAAGCGGCGGGGCAAAAATTCGAGTTCATCGGCTTCGACGCGTGCTTGATGGCACAATTAGCCGTCAGCATCGCGATCCAACCCTACGCCAACTATCAAATTGCGGCTGAAGAAATTGTGCCCGGTCTGGGGTGGGATTATACGCCGCCAGTCAAAGCCTTGGTCGCCAACCCCGATCTACCGGTATCCGAGCTTGCCAAAGTGCAAATTGACGCATTCGATACCCTGTACAGCACCTCTCAGAAAAAGGCGTCTGGCAGCTACGACATGGGCATTATCGATCTGGCACAAGTCGATATTGTCGTCAAAGCCCTCGATGAGTTCGCCAGCGCGGTCAAAGCCTCCTCCGGCAATGAAGTCAAGGCGATTAGTACCGCACGCAGTAACGTGGAGACGTTTAGCAAAATCGGTGAGGCATCCAGCGCGGCTGATGCGATTTCGTCTGTCGATTTGAGCGATTTCATGCGCTTGATGTCCAATCTGAGCACAGATGCAGGCGTGAAACAGGCATCCTCAAACGTGATCAAGGCTGTTTCGCAGGCAGTGATCTACCACAAGGCCAGCAAAACGCTGCCACAAGCGCACGGCATATCGATCTTTTTCCCGTCGAATGCGAATACGTTCATCGCGGCTGCCGATGGAGAACGTTATCGTAAGGAATTCGGTGAGCTGCTGCCCGGTTGGCAGTCCTTTTTAGATGACTTTTATGGAACTGCCAATCTGAATGCCGTACTGTCGTTGAAAGTTACTGCCGTCTCCACCACGGAGACAGCGGGCAGCATCTACAATCCACCCGTCATTACGTACAACCTGCACGGCAACAATATCGTTGGCGTAGACGCGAAAATCGTTTATCGCGTCAACGATACCACCTTGGTCATCCTCAGCGCGTTCCCGATTGATTCGACAGTGACGACGGAAGACGGTTCGACCATCAATGATTATCCAGATGGCGAGTCTGTCAACGACTTCTACTGGAATGGCAAGATACCGCGCATCAGCGATGGAACCAATTCGACGCTGGTGTTGATGACTACCAATACCAATGACGAACAACATGGCTTCATTCAGGGCGTGTATACCAACCAGGTCACGGGCACGCAATCGAATGCCACCTTGCTCATCAATCTGGATACGTATCAGTCCAGCGGCTTGTGGGTGGCTCAGGATACGTCACAGGCTAACAGCCTCATCGCGCAAGTGTTTCCGAAACCGGGCGATACCTTCGAGCCGATTTTCGAAACACGCGACGCCACCGGTGGGAATGCACAGTTAGTGAAGTCGGGAACTATCCTCACTTTTAGTAAAGACCCCTTCCAAGTCACCGATACCCCCGGCCCGGATGGAACTTATCTCGTTGTGCTGGAAGCTGCCGACGCGGCTGGTGGAGGCGCGACTGATGTCGCTACCATCAATGTGGCAAATGTCGGGTTAGACCCTCAATGGCAGGGGTTCAAAGACCTGAACTTTGGCTTGAGCTTCTTGTATCCGGGCACATGGACGGACGCCTCTGTCTTCCGGCGTGCCGATGGAACCGATGAATTGTATATGACCGATCTGACGGGTGATTTCATTCTGTCCGCCATCGCTTATACGGACGTGACTTCACTTGACGATGCCATCGCGAAGATGGAGGATGAAGTAAACAGCATCGAAGGTGTGCAAGCGGATCAGCCTACTGATTTACAGGTGGGGAATGAACCGGCGGTAGGCATTCGCTACCAGTACGTTGCGTCCGATGGTGTGGAAATTACGGGTTTTGCCGTCGCCGTGTATTCTTCGGAAACACAGCAGGGCTACCTACTGAAAATCGAAGCGCCGAGCGATCAGGCCGATGCCGCCCAAGCGATCTTGGAACAGGCGATGGCCTCTAGCCAGTTCTTCCAACCGCCTCAATAGTAGATTCGATGAACGTGGCGGGGATGCTGCTTCATGAAAGTAGCATCCCCGCATTCACGAACACAGAGAATGTTGTGAATCTCACCCCCGATCTCGTCGCTCAAATCACTGATTATCTGGACGCTTCCACGCCACTGCCAGATCGTGCCGATCTGATCTTCGTGTTCGGGACTCGCCTGTTGACGCCTGCCTATATCGCCGTTGAGTTGTACCGTCAGCAGCGAGCGCCGTATATCGTGCTGACGGGCGGCAGTAACCGGCATACAGGCGTATATGAGGTGGAGGGGATGTACGCGGTACTCATGGATCAGGGTATTTCAAGCGACGCGATTGTGCTTGAGACGTGCTCAACGAACACATTTGAGAATGTGACGTTCGCGATCCCTGAGATTGAACAGAAGTTAGCGTTGGCATCGGTGAGATCGGTGCTGGCGGTCTGTAAATGGATGCACTCGCGACGCGCACTGATGACTTTGAAGCGGCATTTTCCGTGTGGTGTGCGGTATTATGCGCACACGTATGCACCGGAGGGCATCACGCGCGAGAATTGGCATATACAGACCATCAGCGAGATAGCGAATGTATTGAAGAATTGGGAGCGCATCCCTGAGTATATTCAGCGCGGGCATATCGAAGAAATCGTCCGTGATGGGGATGCCTATATGTAGTCACTCACTTGACACAGGATATACACCCTTGCCATAACTCGGATGTTCGTTTAAAATAGGCGAAGTTGAGTGAATCGCTGATGACAGTCGTATCTTTTCGAACCGATCTGAACAGATTGTCTGATTGACTGCACAGCGCTCAAAAAACCGTACCTAACTCAACCGCTAATCCTGCAACTGATCATATATGATCGGTTTCGCTGCTCAACTTCCGATCATAAAACCGATCATAAAAGGTTTTGGCGGTGGTTTTCCGATCATTCCCTGAGCAGACAAATGATCAAACCGATCATGGAATTGCGCGTTTATGATCAGTTTTATGATCGGAATCAAACCGCCTGATTACCGTTGCCTAAAGGGAGTTATTCACTAATATCTCTCCCAATTCATTCCTGAAGGCTTTTCTATGCGTATCGTTCGCAAAGCCTATGCCTATGTCACACGCGGCAATCACTTGCTCATCTTCAGACATCCCGATTTTCCCGACGCGGGGCTGCAAGTGCCGGGAGGCTCCATCAACCCCGATGAAACGTCCGCCGACGCTGCCCTGCGCGAGGCTTACGAAGAAACTGGCCTAACGCAGCTCCGTCTTGGCGTGTTTCTTGGTGAACAACAGCGGGATTTATCCGATTTTGGCAAAGCGGAGCTACATCATCGATATTTCTATCACGTGTGGTGCGAGGAAGACACGCCCGCGAAGTGGCAGCACCACGAAACTGATCCGAGTGACGATCCGATCCAGCGGCCAATTCGCTTCGAATTTTTCTGGGTGGCGCTACCCGATGGCGTGCCACCCTTGATCGCTGGTCATGACGCATTCTTGCCAGCACTAATCGCGCATCTCGGCCTATAAGAAACGCGACCCCGCGACATAGGTGTCGAGGATCGAACCGCCAATGAATTCGCGTAACAGCGAATCATCTGGCACATAATCCGCGCTGGCAGGTCGCACCCAACTGAGGAAAGCCAGCAAGCGCCGTGCTTCGATGTAACGCGGCGAGTCGATCTCAACCTGCCGTAGCAGCGGCTCCGCAAACGAGCGCAGCACTGCGACCTCATAGGCGAGGCTGGAATTGAACATCACGTCCGCGTTCTCTTGATACGGGAAAATATTGCGTTCTTCTCCACGCCGGACGCTTGACCAGCGGTTCAGTGTATCCTGTGCGCTGTAGCCACGATGAGCCGCGTCGCGTACCAACCGCCGCAGCAGGCGTACATCCGTCGTCGGGATGCGGTTATGGCGGTTCAAGTTGAGCACGGTCAGCGCCGACACATAGATGCGGAAAATCCGCTCCGGCGGAATCTTCGAGACGAGTTCCGGATTCAGCCCGTGAATCCCTTCCACGATCAAAATATGGTCGTTGGTGAGCTTGATCGCGCTGCTATCCAGACTCTTGCCGATTTTGAAATCGAAGCGCGGTAATTGCACTTCCGCGCCCTGCATCAAGGCCAGCAAATCTTTATTGAAACGCTCCAGATTCAGCGCGTACAGCGACTCGAAATCAAACTCGCCAGCGTCATCACGCGGCGTCAGTTCACGGTCTACGAAATAGTCGTCCATGCCGAGCGCGTAGGGTTGCAACCCGTAGGCCATCAACTGCACGGCGAGGCGCTTCGAAGTCGTGGTTTTCCCCGCCGACGAGGGGCCAGCCAGCAGCACCAATCGCACCCCTTGCTCATGCTGCTGCGCGATCAGGCGGGCGGTTTCAGCGAGATGCCGCAGATGGAGCGCCTCCGCTACCAGCACTTCCTCGCGGATGCGTCCGGCCTCGATGGATTGGTTCAGGCGTCCTACATCTTCCAGACCCATCACGTCCAACCATTGGTCGGTTTGACGGAACACGGCTTCGAGCTTGTACGATTCCTTGTAGGGCTGGATGCGGTTCGGAGTCTGCGAATGCGGGAACGCTAAAATGAAGCCAGTGCTGGTCAACTGCAAATCGAACAGCGACAAATATCCCGTGGACGGCACCATGTAACCGAAGAAATAGTCGAGACTGTCGCGCAGTGCATACACGGTCAAATACGATTTGTTGCGGAATTCTAACAGGCGCACCATATCATCATCGCCCGACGCCTTGAAGCGCTCGATGGCTTCCGTCAGGGGGATGGTCTTGCGCTCGATGGGCACATCTTCCGCCACCAACGCTTCCATCCGCCGCTTGATCTGGAGCAATTCAGCACGGGTAAAATTGGGACGATCTTCGGGTTCGCAGTAAAACCCGCCCGATGGGACGGAGTGTTCCACCGCGATTTTGACGCCCGGAAAACATTCATTAGCAGCGGTGGTGAGCAGCAGCACCAACGACCGACGATACATCCGGTTGCCATCCGACTGGCGCAGATCGATGGGAATCGCGGTGACAT
>JAHBVJ010000060.1 GCA_019637615.1 Anaerolineae bacterium
ATGGGGAGGGTAGCATGGCTATCTTGGGAATTCATCACATCACGATTGTGACGGCGAATGCGCAGCGCAACGTTGATTTCTATACGCGGGTACTCGGTTTGCGGTTGGTAAAGAGAACAGTCAACTTCGATGATCCGGGCAGCTATCATCTGTACTACGGCGATGAGACAGGCCGACCGGGGACAGCGATCACGTTCTTCGAGTGGCCTAACGCGCCGAGGGGACGTTGGGGCGTAGGCGGGACGCATCATGTAGCAATGGTGGTCAAGGATTATGACGGCCTGCTGAAGTGGAAGCGCCGTTTAACCGATCTGGGCGTAGCGGTGACAGGGCCGCTAGATCGGCATTATTTCCAGTCGATCTACTTCAACGATCCCGACGGAACGATCTTGGAGATCGCCACGCAAGACCCCGGCTGGACGGTGGACGAGGCCGATGAGTTGATCGGCATGACGTACCAGCCGCCGCCCGACGACATGGTGATCCATAACCGCGACGAAGAGCGCATTGCGGCGACGACATGGCCTGAACCCGTCAGTGAGATCACGGCGGATATGGCGCTGATGCAGGGAATCCATCACATCACGGCAATCGGGTCGGACATCAACCTGACGCACGAATTCTACAGCGATCTGCTCGGTATGCGGCGCGTCAAGATGACCTCGAACTTCGAAGACCCGACCTCGGCCCATTGGTACTGGGGCGTAGGCGAAGGGCGACCGGGCACGGTGATCACGTACTTCGAGCGGAAAGGCGGGCGGCGGATGCAGATGGGTGCAGGACAGACGCATCACTTCGCGCTGGCGGTGGCGGATGAACAGACGCAGCTCGAATGGCGAGAGCGGCTGATGCACGCCGGTTATCGCGTTTCACCCGTGATGGATCGCGTGTACTTCAAGAGTATCTACACGAACGATCCTGACGGGCATATCGTGGAATTGGCGACGGTGGGGCCGGGATTCGCGGTGGATGAGGCTGTAGAGACGCTCGGTACGAGCTTGAAACTGCCGCCGTGGCTGGAGGCACAGCGTGAAGTCATTGAACCTGCACTGACTCCGCTGGAGATGCCGGACTGGGCACTGGCGAAGTAAGGGAAATCTCCATATCCATACCATGATCCCGTTGGTGGGTGGGAACGGGATCATGCGTTGTGGGTTATCGATGAACCTCGGAGGCGCATTTAGGCGACACATTTGGTACGCGATCAGCAGCTATCGTGGACAAACGGAGTTTGTTTATGATAAGTGTTGTTATCGGAACTAATGGCTTTTGCGGACTGTCTACACGCTGATTGACGCAATATTCCAGCCCTCGACACGTATACGTGCAGATGGTTGGTCGTGGTCGCTTGTCAGGCTGATCGAGCGGGTTTCGGCAGGCAGCAAGCTAAAGATGTCATCCTCGAACTGAACAGCTTCGGCGGAGAGATGCAGACCAAGTGCGGCTGCCGTGCCCGTGTTCGTCAGCGTGACGAATCCTGCCGAGTCATTGCGGCGGATTTCTAGCGTGGTGGTTGGCGATGCGCGCAATACGTCCGACGGATTACCATGCATCAAGACATAGCGGTTGCTGATGGGCAGAAAGCTCAGGAATGTCCACAACGTGAGATCGAGGATGCTCACCGCGTCAACATCGGTTAACGGGCGGGACAACGTAGTCACTTCGGTCATGGTGTTCGGTTCAAGGGTGACATACTGCTGCTGCTCCTCGTAACCCGCGCCGTTCACGCCGATCCAACGCAGCTCGACCAAGGCGTTCTCCGCACGCTCGTCAGTGGCATTAATAACCGCTACTGTCGTCGTGAACTGGTTGGACTCGTCAAGCTGGATGGAGGCCAACGCACTTACGACCATCACGGGATGGTTGCTGCGCTGGACAGCGGGGAGTGAGGCCAACTCGTCCACAAGCGGCACAGGATTCAGCGTTTGGCGGCGGGTGGCTTCAAGGTGCAGCCGCGCCTGTTCATGCCGGAGAAAATCGGTTAGTTGTTGTTGAGTCACTGCCATGCCTAGCATCCAAAAGATAATTGTGTTCACCCGTGCGGAGCAACTATACCACGTCGGTTGCTCAATCATCAGACGGGATGTACACTGTCAACGAATAGATGAGATTATCAGTTTTTAACCGTGGGGGACGTATGATCGCCAAAGCCCTTAAGAAGAGCAGCCTCCTCATCGTAGCACTACTTGTGACACTCGGTTCACTGCTAGTGGCTGCGCCCGCCTACGCTCAAGACCCGATTGCAATTGTCAAGGGAAAGAGTGTGGTCGTGCGTGGTGGGCCGGGAGCTGGTTTTTGGAAAGTTGCCACACTGCGCAGCCAACAGATTGTACCTGTCATTGGCGTTTCGGCAGACCATGCCTTCTGGCAAGTGAAGACAGATCGGGCCACTGGCTTCGTCGCGGCTGGCGATGTGGACGCGAAGAACGCCGATAATGTGCCCGTCATCGGCACCGATCCAATTGGCCTCATTACCGCTGGTAATGCCGCCGTACGTAGAGGGCCGGGTATCGAAGCCGCGCGCTTGACTACGCTGCGCAAAGGTACGCAATTCTTCATCATCGGACGCCAACCGGACGGTAAATGGGTGGAGATTCGCTATAGTTCGAACGCGACAGGGTGGGTAGCCACGTCGGTGACGAACCTGACCGTCGAATCCGTTGGCGCTGCTGCCCCGGCTACCACCGCTGGCCCGACTATCGTCGTGAATGTGCCTTTCATTAACTTGCGGTCTGGCCCCGGCGATGAATTCTCGATCCTCGGCAAACTGCGCGGTGGCACCAAGGCTCCGATCCTCGGTCAAAACGACAATGGCTCGTGGCTGTATATCGAGACAACGGTTGGCAAGGGCTGGGTCAACAAGATAAACGTGCTCACCAAGGACTTCTTCGGGGGCGTACCTGTCGTGGCAAATACCTCGAATGAATACAACGCCAAGGTGATCACAGGTGCGGCGGCTATCCGTAAGGGGCCGGGAATCGCCTTCGACCGGATCAGCACGGTTGCAGCGCGCGCCGAAGTGACCATCATCGGGAAGAGTCCAGATGGTGCATGGTGGTTGATCCGCTATGCCAAGGTACAAGGCTGGATTTCCAAGGCGGTCGTACGTGCACCGTCTCAGGCTGAGAATGTGCCCGTCGTCGTCCCCTAACCCTTAAACTGTACGTTAGCTGGGCGAGGTTCGCGCCTCGCCCAGTGCCTTCCTCCACGTTCTAGATCGATCTCCTCCGAGCAAATCTGCATATAATGGATCAACTGCCTTTTAGTCGTTGATGCGTTGTCTATGCCTCCTTTCGTGCGATATGCGCGTTTGTCGTCCGTGGCGGAGCAATTACAATGCTCAAGCTGATGCGCTTGATGACTGCTTGTGCATGTAGCTGCCTGTTTGCAATTCTCGCGGCGCGGTTACTTACCTTCGATCATCGGCAGATCACCCTCGCGACGTGGTTGACGGACGCGGAAGGGCAACCATGCGCGACGCCGTGCGTGCTTGGCGTGGAACCGGGTGTTACCTCGTTCGATCAGGCGCTGCGGATGGTCAAGCTGCATCCGCTGACCCGCTCGATGTCGATGTATTACGCTGACCGCGTGGAAGTTTTGTTCCTTAGCGACGACATTCGTTTGGGGTTGATCCGCGATACGGATGGGCTTGTCTATAGCATCCATCTTGAACCACAGCGACGCGACTTTTTCACGGCAAAACCGGGTGAACCGACGCTTCGGCTGCGGTTGGGCGACCTGATCAACGAGATCGGCTTGCCTAACGCTTTCCAACTGCGCGAAGGACGCTATGGACCTGTCGATGTCTCGACCTATTTTGAGCATAATCTGGTGGTGATCAATCATCGAGGTGGAACGACTCTGTCACCTTTCGATCCGTTCATCTACATCTTCATGTATCGCGCGGACGCGGGCAACATCTTCCGTCCCAATGCATATTTGCCAACATGGCGCGGGTTCATCCACCAGAGCCGCTATCGCGAGCAGGTAGTGAACGTCATCCGAGACGATGGCGCGTCGGAGCGCCCTGATTAGTACTCAGGCTCGCCGCGCACGCGACGTTATTTCGTTATCGCGACCTGATTAGCGAATTGACAAGCGCCGTTGAGGACACATCGACTTTTCAGCAAGAATTAGGAGAATCGGCAGCGGGGTGGGGAGGGTGAAGATCAACGGTCACGTTGATCTCCACCACAGGGTCAGTTCAGTGGACTAATCATTCGGTTCGGTATAGCTAGCACTTGGAAATGCTGGACGCGCATTGGGTTTGTTTTGCAGACCACAATAGGCAGTTTGTCCGTTTTGATAGTCGCTCAGGATGAACTTATAGCTATCGGTAGTCCAAAATCCGGAGGGATTTTGAGGTGGCGCAGAGGCAGACGTGAAGGCGCGACCTGACCCTTTCCATTTTAGGGTGCAATTCACATCCATCATGTATTGCGTAATCGCTGGCCCAACTCCAATCAGGATGACGATTACGGCGACTGCCACCAATGCAAGAATCAAGGCATATTCGACCAAGCCCTGACCCTTCTGACGACCTCGTTGGTCACGTATATCACGTTCACCAACCCGCGATTGAGAATAAGTCCCATCAACCATGATAACTTCCTTCCGTCATGAAGATATTAGACGTAGGCTACTTATAATCTTCTTCAATAATCATTTCTAAGAAAAGAGCTAAAACTGAATTTTTTATGAACTTAGCGTGAAGAAACGTAATGATCTTGGAATGTATAGGTCGTCTATTTGTAATAAAGGTCATAATTCGTGCGTGTAAGGCAATTAACGATTACAAGTTATAATTGTTCACCAGAATGTGATATTATCGGTTCGCAATATGATCACAATTCGCAGTTTGAAATTCGGTAAGCATCGATTGGTATACCGCACCTGTGGCGAAGGCCCGGATGTGGTGATGATTCACGGGTGGCTCAGCTCAAGCCGGATGTGGGATGAGACCATGCGCTGCCTCGCTCCCCATTACCGCGTGTGGGCTATTGATCTGCTGGGATTCGGGGATTCACGCACGACGGAAGACATGCCGCTGACCGTTGATCGGCATGTAGACTTGATAGTGACGTTCTGTCAGCAGCTGGGACTCCACCCCTATGCGGTGGTCGGGCATTCGATGGGCGGCTCCATCGCCATCAAATTGGCGTTGGATTACCCGACTTTGATGCAACGCTTAGTGCTGGTCTGTCCAGTCGTGACGGGAAATCTGCATTTCAACGTTGGTACCCTGATCGGCAAGGCGGCAACACAGCGCTTGATGGCGGTAGGTGAGAAATGGTGGCCTGCGCTGCAAACTATGCCCGGATCGAATCTATTCGTCGCACCACCGTATTTAAATAGTGACGCCATCCGCCGCTCGATTGAAGATTTCCGGCGGGCGACATGGCAAGCGACCTACAACGGCCTTACCTCATTGGCAACCATTCGTCTCGACCGATTCCTGCATCAGATCGCGATCTCAACGCTCGTCGTTACGGGGTCGCAAGACCTGACCGTCCCGCCGAGCGACAGCCGTCTCGCTGCCAAAATCATCCCGGACTCGACGCTGTTGGAATATTCGAACTGTCATCATCAGCCGACTGACGAAGAGACTGAACACTTCAACCGCACTCTGCGGGACTTCCTAGACGCAGGATTGGGACAATCTGCGGATGTCGATGAACGCGCTGATCAGAGCGCCTGAAGTATGAGCATGAGTGCGACGTCGGCGCTTCTCCGTTTGTTTATCGCGATTACCTTGCCAGAAGCCATCCATGCCGCGATAGTGCCTATCCAGCAGCGCTTGGAACGGCTGGACACAAGCCATGCCATTCGTTGGGCATCCGACGATAGTCTGCATCTGACCCTCAAATTCCTAGGCGAAACGCCGGCTGATCGCGTGGAAGCAATCAGCGCCGCGATGCAAGCCGCCTGTAAACAAGCGCCGTTCCGTTTGAACATCGAAGGACTGGGCTGGTTTCCGACACTGCGTTCACCGCGCGTCATCTGGCTTGGCGTGACGGGCGACGTACCAGCGCTGCATCATCTGCGTGATGCGGTCGAGCGGACGGTCGCCCCGCTTGGCTTTCCCACCGAAGCGCGTCCATTTTCACCACATCTCACGCTCGGTCGTACCCGTCAGCAGGCATCGAAGGCTGCCCTCGCCAGTTTTGCTGAAGAGGCAGGCCAGCTGCCCGTCGCACAGCTTGGCAGTTGGCAGGTGCCCGAACTCGTGCTGATGCGCAGCGATCTGCGTCCGAGCGGCGCGGTGTATACCGTCTTAGCACGGACAGCGCTATCATGACTTCACTGCACGTCCAGTTTGGCGATGCGTTACCACCTACGCTGGCGACGCTCGAAATTGGCAGCGGACGCGTGACAACGGATAGTGCGAATGGCGTTGTGCGGCTGACGATCAGGGCTGAGGATGCACAGCATTATCACGATGCGCAGTTGTGGGATTATGCCCGTCTGACGCATAAAGAATTCCCTGATCGCGCGCCGCTACAGATGACGATCCGCGCCCGTTTCTCGCATCAGGCCGACGCCTTACGTGGGACAGCAGGGTTCGGATTCTGGAATCAGCCTGTGATGCCGAACCAATGGCTACCACGCTTGCCGCGCTACTGCTGGTTCTTCTTTGGCTCTCCGCCCACCAACATGAAGTTCGATTTAGCGACTCCGGGTAGCGGTTGGAAAGCGGCGACGCTGGATATGTCGCGCTGGTTGTTTTTACTGTTAGCGCCGTTCACGCCGATCGGATTCCTGTTGATGCGCATCCCTGCCCTGTATCGGGCGTTGTGGCCCGTTGCCCAACGGATCATCGGCGTGGCGGAACAAACGATTTCGGTCGATCTGCGAGAGTGGCACAGCTACCGCCTCACGTGGCGCACCGATGGCTGTCAGTTCTTCGTAGACGACCAACTACTCTTAGAGACTGCTACTGCGCCACGCGGTGCGCTCGGCTTCGTCGCATGGATCGACAATCAGTTCGCGGTAGTGACCCCACAAGGACAACTTGGCATGGGGCTGCTAGCTGCGCCGGATGAACAATGGTTAGAGATCGCATCGCTAGACATTCGTCCTTTGTAGAAATCTTTGACGGCACTTACCCCTTGCCCGCATCCTCATCCGCCCGTACAATGGGAACTAGAAAATCTGATCGCTGTTGATCGTCACTGCGGGGTTCATGACCGATTCAAGCGCTGCATCCCAATGGGTTGGTTTAGCCGAAGCCGCTCGTTTATTAGGTGTTCATCCT
The DNA here is from genome assembly GCA_019637615.1 of Anaerolineae bacterium. GTDB lineage: Bacteria > Chloroflexota > Anaerolineae > Aggregatilineales > UBA2796 > JAHBVK01. Next base: position 7,256 of record JAHBVJ010000060.1, read on the forward strand.
GCTACCGTGCGCAGTTGGGCGGATCGTGGTTTGCTGCCTTCACAGCGTACAGCGGGCGGGCATCGCCGCTTCCGTCGGCTCGATCTTGAGCAGTGGCTCGAAGGTCAGCATACCGTCCCTTCGACCGAAGCCCAGCTGCTCGTCCAGAGCGCGGTTGGGCGAGCACGGTTGGAGATCGGGGAAGGGCCTGTCAGCGAGACTGATTGGTACCGTCAGGTCGATGACCAAGCACGTCAAGATATGCGTCTGTTGGGGCGTCACTTGATGGAAGTGCTGGGGCGCTATCTTGGCTCATCGACTGATCAGAGCCTCGCGGAAGCCCGCTTGATCGGATTGGATTACGGTAAAATCATCCGCAATCAGCAGTTGACGCTTGGGCAAGCCATCGAGGGATTCTTCGCCTTCAACGATTTCATCGTGGATACCGTCCGCCAGATGGCAGAGATCAACCGTGTTGGCGCTGACCGCAACGACAGTGTACGCAAGATTTACGCCTTCACCCGCGAGATCATCCTCGCGCTGATCGACGCGTATGAAGGCAATCCTTGAGCGCCTTGGAACGCATTTAGTCATCGCTACTTCGGCTGTAACAGACTATTCACACTATTGATCGCGGGCACGATTTCCACTGGATCACCCACCTTGATCTTGCCAGTCGTGACGACCCGACACATTACCCCGACCCGTTCATAAACGCCGTCCGGCATCCGCGCATCCAACTGGGTAAGTTGATGGCAGGGCACACGCAACTCACCCAACCGAATCACCGCGTCGTCGCCCAAGCGCAGCAAGGTACCGACCGGTAACGTCCGCAGGTCGAGGCCGTCAAGAATGATATTTTCCCCCAACGTCCCTTCGCCAGCCGGATACCCTTCCGCCGCGAGTTCAGCCAGTGTCACCGCATCCATCACATTGAGATTGCGTTTTGGATTGCCACCCTTGCGATCGCCAGCAATGCCATAGCCAGCGTTCAGCACCGCTTCAGTAAGCGGCAACCGTAAGTAACCCTTACTATCAGGTTCCTGATGCGCAAATTCGGGCTTATACACAATACTCTTGATGACTGGCACGTTGTCCTCACTTTCCCCAAACGTTGAGATTCATTATAGTGGTAGTGTGCTAAAAAATTGAGATTGAATTGGAACAGTAAGGAGACACATTGTAGCGTATGCTGATGCTTGCCATGCACTATCGTATCATCATTAAGCAAGGAGTTGACATGGCACACACAACGAGTTGGTATCTTCCCGGCAAAGTCATCCTGCATCGGGTAACAGGTAATATGACAGCCGATGATCTCGAAGATATGAATAGAACAACTATGGAAAATAAACCTTCTTCAGGCAGATTTCTGCATCAACTCATTGATATAAGTGAAATGACCAAAGCGCCTAGCATCGGTACATTGCGGCAGCATTCGCGCGCGTCTGGCGCTGACGATGGCTACATCGTGATTGTTGGCAAGATCAACCGGATGATTGAATTTACCATCACCAGCATTGCACAGGTCACAAATTTCCGTATGTTGGTCGCCCCCACTGTGGAAGACGCGATCCGACAACTGCGTAACCTCGATCCCAGTTTGTAGCTGATGCCGCGCATTCAGCACAGCCTGAGATATTTTTTGATGTATTCCGCCTGAGGCAAGCGTAACTCTTGACCTCCTTATGCTTATGATCGTCTCGGCACTCACTTCAGTCGGTACAGGTAAAGGGGAATAAATATGAGTATTTCTGTTGACTGGTATGTCCCTAACAAGGTTTTGCTCATCAAAATCGCCGGGAATCTGGCGCTGCCAGATATGCTTGGTCTCATCAGTCAGTTGGAGTCATATAAACAGACTTTGCACGAGTTCCACCAAATCTACGATCTGACCGAGATGGTCAAATTTCTCGGACTCACCGAGTTTAAGCAAGGACTCCGCCCCGACCTGATGACGACAGGGTACATATTTGCCGTGGGCAGCATGAACCCGATGGTTAAGTTCATGAGTTCAACAGTTATCCAGTTCACGGGCGTCCGCCTGAAAACCGCGCCGACTGTCGAAGAGGCCATCAATCAACTCCAGAAGCTTGATCCTGCGCTGAAAACGCCCGCGCCAGCAGACGTAAGTTCGAAAGCATAGCGGTTGGCTTCGCAAGGACATGTCCCGGTCTTGTCGGCACGAAAAGAGCATGGCGACGGTACTGGTCGGGACATCGATGTTAATACTGATCCCAGTGCAAAAACTAAGCGTATAATTATGTCAGGTTGTTTTATTTGTCTCTGAACGGGGGAAAAATGTTTCGCACAACAAGTAAGTTAGTCGCTTTACTCGTTCTGGTCGCGCTGTTGGCAGGTTTTTCGCCCACCGTGGCGGCATCCTCCAACTACGTCCAGATCACCGGGATCAACAGTACCACGTGTACACCCGGTGGCATTATCGGCGTTGACCTGTATTACGTAGCAGGTTCGGGCACACTCACACACACGTGGACGAACGTAAATGCCGCGCAGGGCACGAGTACGTCGAATACGGCGACCATCTTTGGCCCTGCTGCTGGCAGCTCCGGCAGCTGGTCTATCGATGTGCCCGCCAACACACAGGCTGGTGATACGCTCAAGATAACCGTAATCGTGCCGAAATCCGATGCGGACGAATCTGGCTCCTTGAGCAGCATCACGTTCAACTGCTCGACGGGCGCGGTGATCAGCAGCGAATTCATCATCGACTACCCCGCTGGCGGCGATCCGGGGCCAGCGATCCCTGACGGGTATGTCCTGCGCACGATCACTTGCGATGTCGCTGTGTTCGACGCACCGGGTGGCAACCCCGTGGGCGATAACCGGATTAAGGCAGGCCAGACCTTCTACGTCAGCCCCGATGCGACGGCTGATGCTTCCGGCGCTAACTGGTCGCAGGTCTTTGTATCTAGCCGATCCAATCCGTGGATTCCTACGCGGTGCATCGGGAAGACTGCCAACGGTTACTAGTCCTAACCGCGTTGTTGGCGCTGCACGTTGGCCTCGCTGACGGAAGGCGTCAACCCTTCTTTTGATCTCCGTCATGGAGCGCTCTGGTAAAAGGGGCGCTCCATCGCTCGCTGGCGCGTACCCTCTAGTCTGCCTCACTGCCCTTCGCTGGTTGGTGTGTGACGACGACATCATCTTCCGTGGTTGGGGCTGAACCTGCGCGATGTGCTGGTGCCGCTGATCACGTTCCCATCGCCCAACGTGGCACAGGTCTGTCAACTTCAGGAATGGAAGAACGGGCACGAGATGAGCGCAACCGGACATCCGCATGGTAAACTTGTCCAGTAGATAGTGAAGCAGTGGGTCGTCGTGTCTGGTGGATGTTCGCCACACTGCGATAGCCGCGCCCTCCTCACCCTTGGAGAGGGAGCGCGGACAGCCGCCCCTCTGCACACCTATCGCCAATTTATCCGCTGACCTAGATAGTAAGACAACCACATGACTGATTCTCTGCGCGATCTGGCATATTCGACCAGCAGCTTTTTCGCTCGATTCGATGTCCACCCAAGCGTACCTGACGCGATCCAGAACTTCCGCGAGGAGGTGAACGAGCTGATCGAGGCGGCGACGGACGCGACAGACAAGGCGCATATCGCTGAGGAGGCCGCCGATGTGATGGTGACGGCGATTGGCGTATGCATCGCCAGCGGCGTCAGCGTTGACCAACTGATCGAGCAAGTGTATAAGGTAATCGCCAAGAACGACGCCAAAACCCATGCCACGCACGTCCATCTCGACGGCAAAATCCGCCGCCGCGTCCCTAAAGCCGAGTGAACCATGTCTGAACTCCGGCAGCAAGGCCAGTTCTGGGATAGCGTGACGGCAGCCGTGCAGCCGATCGCGGAGGCGCGGGCGTTGGTCGAGGCGCTGCTGCCCGTCGAGCACATACGCGGCGGGATGGTGTTGGACGCGGGCTGCGGCGCGGGCGATTACACCGCAGCGCTGTGGCAGATCGGCGCGCGGGGCGTGTGCTCGTTCGACGTGAGCGTGGGCAGTATGCGGGTGGCGCGGGCGAAGTCGCCACAGGGACGGTTCGCACAGGCGAGTTTGAGCGAACTGCCCTTCCCTGATGCCACGTTCGAGGCCGTGTGGGTATGGGGCGTGCTGCACTACGTCCCCATGCCAACGGTGGCTGTGCGCGAGATCGTGCGCGTGCTGAAGCCGAACGGCACCGCCGTGATCCACACACTGCGGCGGGGATTGTGGTCGAGCGCGGAACTGGCGGCGGCGCAGGTGTTGAGCCGTGCCCCGCGTGGCGTGGAAGCGGCGATCCTCGCGGCGGGGGAACGGCTGATCCCGCTGGTGTCGCGGGCGATCACGGGGAAGCGCCCTGATGAGCAGACTTCCAAGACGATCCGCCAGAAACTGCATGAGCGGCTGTTCGTGCCGGGGAAACTGACCACGTTCTCGGTGGGGACGCTGGCGGAGGCCGCGCGCGGGATGGCAGTAGTCACCGAGGTACAGGCTCCTGTTTCGGACTTGTTGAATAGGAACATGTCGCTGACGGTGATGGTGAGGAAGCAGTAGGGCGAAGGGGAAGACGGGAGAAAGTGCTAAGTGCTGAGTGCTAGGTGCTGAGTAGAAGACGGCGGGAAGTGGTGCGTGCTGAGTCCTTAGTGCCGAGTAGAAGGCAGAAGATAGTGCTACGTGCTGAGTGCTAAGTGCTAAGGAGAGGGTTGGATATGCGGTCGGGCAGTCGTTTGACCTCACCCCCTGACCCCCTCTCCGCTGCGCAACGAGGGGGAACCGAGGTGTTGCCTGACGAGTCAGTGAGGCTGTTGGTCGCAGCGGAAAATGATCCCATGTGGCGGCGGAGACGGCGTCATGGTGCGGTAAACGGGGATTGATGATCCCTGAAATGATCCCATGTGAAGGGGAGCGATTGGAAAGATGCGGAAGCACCATCAGGGAAGATGCGTGAGCGAATCGACCTGCTCCAAGGCGTCCACGAGCTGAGTCAGGGCACGTGACAACTGCGCGTAGCTGGCTTCCTCGCGTTTGCGATCGAGTTCCGAAAAGAGTTTTTGCACCTCGACCATCAGCATGGGCGGAAGCGACGTGCTGAGGATGGTGTCGGCGGTGGGCGCGGGCTGATGAAACCAGCGTTTGAGCGTGTGACGCGGTACCCCTAGCAGAATCGAGACATGTTTCAAGGCTCCGTAATGGGTCGGGTAGCCCGCTGCTTGTAGCGCGATGCGTGCGCGGTGACGGAAATGCTCGTTGTAGTGTGGCATGGGAAGCTCCGAGAAATGCGGGTAGGGAAAGTGCTGAGTGATTAGTCCTTAGTGCTGAGTCGAAGGCAGAAGGCAGTGCTAAGTGCTGCGTGCTAGGTGGTAAGGTAGGGACGGTCGGTAGATCGGCATTGGCAGATGGTAGCGATGAGGGAGACGAGGCAGGCGCAGTCAGTGGTTCGTCGTTCCAATCATCATCGGGGTCGGTGAGGATGAGCCTCACCCCCTTGGAAGAGAGTGCTAAGTGCTGAGTGCCAAGTGCTAAGGTAGGCGTAGTTAGTGGTTCGTCGTTCCAATCATCGTCGGGGTCGGTGAGGATAAGCCTCACCCCCGCCCCCTCTCCATTGCCATGGAGAGGGGAGTCCGGCGCAGGCGAGGGGGAAGGATCGGCGGCGGTGACGGGCGAAGGCAGCACAGTGGCGGTGGTGATAGGCGATGTGCAAGCGGGCGGCGGTTCCTCGACAGGCGTGAAATAGGCGCGATAGGGCAGCATCTGCACGGGCAGGTCTTCGAATTCACCGACGGTGATGTTATCGGGCGACCAAGGCATGGGAAACTCCTTCAAGATAGTCCTTAGTGCTGAGTGCTATAGATAACCGAAATTGATTAGACCTAATCATCAGGCTCAATGGACGCCACATGTGGCGTCCGTACGATAGGAATGGTCGTTGTCGGTACTCTATTAGTCCTTAGTACAGAAGCAAAAGGCAGTGCTAAGTGCTAGGTGCTAAGTAAAGAAGCACGAGAGCGCGTTGAGTGAAGTAAAGTGTTGAGTGCTGAGGCCATGCGAGATGGGACAGCGCGTCACGCACTACAAGGCACGAATGGATGTGCGGACGGACGATGAAGGAAAGCGACCAAAACGTGATGGCTGAGGTCGTTTTCTGTTGTGAGGGTAGGATACAACAGGTTTTCGGACTTGAACATCCTTACATTTGTAAGCTTACATTTGTAAGCTTACAAATGTAAGGGGGTCTGAGCGTGAAAAGAGATAATTTGAGCGTGCTGATTCAAGACAAAAAAGTGTCGAGTCAGGGCGAGTCAAGATCGATAGTCGAAGCGATTTTGGAAGCGAGCAGTTGAGAGCCGTGGGGCGTTAGATGCACAGGGCTGTCGGTGAACTCGGTGGCGGGGATGCTGTCCCAAAGATCGCGCAGTGTCCAATGGTTGGATGCGGCGGCATCGCGAAGGAGCACACGATATTGATCATAGACCCAACGCGGATAGAAATAGTTGTAGCGAAGATCGCTGTTGAGGCCGCTGCTGACGAAGATCGGTTCGTTGACGACGAGAACGGGGACGGAACCGGCGCGGAGAACGCCCGCTTGAAGCACATTGAAGGCGAGTTGATCGGGAGTCAGAGGCTGGGACGGTTGGAGCGTATGCCAGTTTTCGAGGCCGTTGGGAAAGGCGGCGGGCGTGAAGTCTGACAGGGTTGGTTTGAAGGTTGGTAAGTAGACCTGATCGAGGCCGGTCACCCCCCACGCAAGACCGTAGACTTGCAACCAGAGCAGATCAGCGAGATCGCGCCGCCGTCCGATGAGCGTGCGATCTTGCCATGATGGGCTGAACAAGCGAGAGGCGGCATCGGCGGGAAGCGGTAAGCCAGAGATGGCACGGAGGCGCGGCGCATTGGTACGGACGAGCACAGGCACAAGCTGTTGATCCGGCGCGAAGGCTTCGAGCGTGACGAGCCACACGATGAGATCGGGCTGGTAGTGGAGCGCTGCATCGAGGATGAGCACATCTTTGGTCAGCGATTGGACAGGATAACCGAGATTGTAAAAGCGCAGATGACGATCACCACGCCGCAGATTGGCACTGTTCAGATAAGCATCGAGAGTCTGATCGGGATGCAGGAGAAGCCCCCAGACGGACGAATCACCGAGCAGCAACACACGGAATTCATCGGGCGCTTTGGCTTGCTTGACGCGATGCGAATTAAACATGGCGTCGAGGCTGTTCAGGCTGAGGTTGTAGGCTCTGGTGGCCTGTTCGCCATAGGGTAGGCGCGAACGGGCAGGTACCAACCAGCCGTAAACGGAAATTTCACTCAACGCGGGAAGCGGATCGATCACCAGCATCAGCAGATTGAGCGCGACGAACAACAGCAGCGTTTTGATGACGATCCGTGTTACGGGACTCCGCACGATCAAGCTAGCCACCGCCAAACAGCCGCCGGAAGACTGTCGCACTGAGATCGACGCTAGGCAGCGCGAACCAGACCCAACCTAAGAGCACAAAATGGAAGGTGAGCAAGATACCTGCCGCTTCCGTGATCCGGTAGACCTGCGGATTCTGTTTGAGGGTGAGATACCACAAGCGCGTGCGATCCGAATAGAGTTTGTGAAGCCACAACCCGACGCCATGCCAGAGACCCCACAGGATGAAATTGAGCGAAATGCCATGCCAGAGGCCGATCACGAGCATGGTGGCGACCTGCGTGATCAGTACGGCGAGATCGGTGGGGACTTTGCGCTTGATCAGGACGCGGGACAGCGGCGTGAAGACGTAAAAACGCGCCCATGTGCTGAGGGTGATATGCCAGCTTTGCCAGAAGGTCGTGATGCTGCTCTTGAGATAGGGATTGTTGAAGTTTTCCGGCAGCGAGACCCCGTACAAGCGTCCGATCCCGATGGCGATGTCTGAATAGCCGCTGAAATCGAAGTAGAGCAGGAAGGCATAGGCGTACAGGAACACCCACAGCCCGCCCGCTGACTGCGGTTGGAGGGCATTTTGCGCACTGAGAGCAATGGGAAAGAGCAAACTAGCGAGTACGAATTTCTTGAAAAGGCCGACCGCGACACGCTGACCGCCATCCAGCACGCGGGCGCTATCCAGTAACGGTTGCGTGGTCGGGAGGGCGCGGTAATCCTTGATGAAGCGTTCGGCACGGTCGATGGGGCCAGCCGTGAAGGATGGAAAAAAGATCACATAGGTGACATATTCGCGCAGGGTGAGATCGGGGAGTTTGCCCATTTGCCGTTCGCGGATGGTGTGGATCAGGCGGAAGGCGACATAGGAAAAGCCAAGCCAGCCGACATCGAGCGCGGTTGCCAGCGCGGGTTGGCGTCCGGTCTGGGAGCGCATCCACGCGGCGAAGGCAATGGTCAGCGGTTCCCACTTTAGTACGATGAAGACGGCGATGATCAGCAAGATCATGACTGGCAGCATACGCGCTTTGTCTTGCACGATGAAGGTCAACACCAGCAATACTGCCGCGATCCCGACCAGCGCAAGGAGGACATGCAAGAATGGCGGTGGCACGGAGGGAGTCAGTTTTTCGACGTAGGTACCTAGCACGGCGAGGAGCAGCACCAACGCCGCCATCACGCCCAAGGCGATCTGATCATCGCGCTGGACGGTAGGCTGGCTGGTGAGATACCACGAGGCGATGGTCAGGACTAAGGTGGCGGTGGGCAAGGCGAAATCGAGCGGGAACACGACGAGCGTAGGCTGCAACCAGTAAATGGCGATCACGCTGGCGACGAAGAGCGCCCACCCACGCCAGCGGGCGGGCAAGAGCCAGCCGTAGAGCAAGGCACCGACGCAAAAGATCAGGATGCTGGTAAGTGTCATGACGCTAGAAGCCTTGGTAGATCCACTGCGGCGCGGTATCGGTGGTGACGATGATCAACAAGATCAGGAGTAGACATAGCAACAGCGCGTATAAATTCTCGCGGGTAAAGAGCCGCGCTTTGATTTTTTCCAGCATGGACACTCCAAGGTTGCGGAAGTCAAACGATTGTAGCGCATTCCACGTATAATGATGTGGAGTTGTATATTTGAAAGTGAGGATAATAATGGACGCAGTACATCCAAACATTTACGAGGAATTTGCGGACTTTATCACGTCTTCACCTACGCTTGAAGAGATCGCGAATTATCGGTTATCTCAGGCGTCGGAGCGTTACGTCAGCGAATTGTTAGAAGCGAATCGCACACGGGGACTTACTCCGGAAGAGTCGCGGGCTATTGATGATTTCATGCGGCTGGAGCACCTTGTTCGTATGGCTAAAATCCGTGCGATTGCCAAATTAGATCAACAAAAATGAGTACCATCCCTGATGACTTGCGGAGCCATGTCTATGACCGAGCCGATGGTATCTGCGAATACTGTCTTATGGGTGAGCGTTATACGATGAAGCTGCACGAGGTTGATCATATCTACGCTGAAAAACACGGCGGCAAAACTATCCTTGAGAATTTATGCCTTAGTTGCGCAACATGTAACCGTTTCAAGGGGAGCGATCTTTGTTCTCTCGATCCACTAACTGGTCAAATTTCGGCACTTTATCATCCTCGACGGGACATATGGTCAGATCATTTTCGTTTAAAAGCATTTACCATCGAACCGATAACTCCAACGGGGCGAGTAACCGTCCAACTGTTAAAGTTAAATGATTTCAGTCGTCTAGCAGAGCGCGAAGCCCTATTTTCGGTAGGTCGTTATCCCGGTCACTATCGCTCTTCATTAGATCATGATATTGGAACAGACGAATCGACGACAGATACATTGGAATAAGGAACTATTTTCTTTTTGACACGGAAGACAACCTTAATGTGAGCACCATATTTATCCTTTCTCAGACACCAAGTTGGGGGAATCATTGGCTGGAAACACCTATTCAGGACTAACGTCAGCACAGGTAGCCGAGCGCGTCGCACGCGGCGAGACGAATGATTTTCAGGTGCGCGTCGGACGCAGTTATGGCGAAATTTTCCGCGAGAACGTCTTCACCGTCTTCAACCTGATCCTATTCATTTTGCTGATTATCTTGCTCCTGAATGGCGATTACGGCAGCGTGGGATTCGCCAGTTTCAGCGTGATCGTGAACTCGATCGTGGGCGTGGCGCAAGAGATCAACGCGAAACGGGCGCTAGAAAAGTTGGCGGCGATGTCTGTGCAAGAGGTGAATGTCTTCCGCGACAATAAGCCCGTGAAGCTGCCGATCACGCAGTTGGTGAAGGATGACGTGATGCCCGTCGAGCCGGGTGACCGGATCGTGGTGGACGGTAAGGTGATCGACGCGGATTCGCTGGAGATGGACGAGTCGCTGCTGACGGGCGAATCGGACGCGATTCAGAAGGAAGTCAATGATACACTGGCGTCGGGATCGTTCGTGATCGCGGGTTCAGGCGTGATGCTGGCGACAGAAGTCGGCGCGAACAGCACGATCAATAAGCTGTCGCAGACCGCCAAGGCATATCGCCAAGCGCTGACGCCGACGCAGAAGGAAATCAACCGGATCGTGCAGATTTCGATCCTCGGCATGTCGCTGTTCGGGCCGATGACGATCATCGCGGGGCTGGCGAACCATCTGCCGCCAGCGGAAATCGTGCGGAACGCGGTGGTGCTGGTGACGAGCTTCGTGCCGCAAGGCTTGGTGCTGGCGGTGACGGTGTCGCTGGTGCTAGGCGCGTTGAGCATCAGCCGTAAGCAGACCCTAGTGCAGCGTACGAATGCCGTCGAGTCGCTGGCGAACGTGAATGTGCTGTGCTTCGACAAAACGGGCACGCTGACACGCAATAAATTGAGCGTGAATCAGGTGGTGCCGCTGAACAGTATGTCGGTGGAGCAGATTCAGGATAAGCTGCACACGTATACGATCAACCTCGCGCATCAGAATAAGACGGCGGGCGCTATCGCCCAATACACGGCGAATTTCCCCGCCAAGCCCGTGACCAAGACGCTGGAAGTGCCGTTTACCTCGGCGCGAAAATGGGGCGCGGTGGTGCTGCCGGAGGAGACGTTGTACCTCGGCGCGCCGGAACGCGTGCTTGATCCGGCACATAATCAGACTTCGGTCAAGCAGGCGCAAGATTTAGCCGTGCAAGGTCTGCGCGTGCTGGCGCTGGCACACTCAGCGGAGCCGCCGCAAGATGGCAAGATTCCGGCGGCGCGGGAACCCGTGGCACTGATCGTGATGAGCGATCAGGTGCGCGACGATATTGCGCAGACGCTGGATTCCTTCCGGCAGCAGAACGTGGCGCTGAAGGTGATTTCCGGCGACAACGCCGAGACAGTGGGCGCGATTGCGACGGCGGCGGGGATGCCGGTGACGAAGGCCTACACGGGCGACCAGATCGAGGCGATGTCCGGTGGGGAACTTGAAATGGCGGTCAAAGAGGCCAACTTGTTCGCGCGGATCGAGCCGGAAACCAAGCGCAAGATCATCCGCACGCTGAAGCAGCAAGGCTCTTACGTGGCGATGGTGGGCGACGGCGTGAACGACGTGCCCGCGCTGAAGGAAGCCAACATGGCGATCGCGATGAATGACGGCGCGCAGATCGCGAAGGACGTGGCGGACGTGGTGCTGCTGAATAACGCGATGTCCACGCTGCCGCTGGCGTTCGCGGAGGGCAAGACGATCACGCAGAAGATTCTGGCGTCGGCGCGGCTGTTCCTGACCAAGAATTTCTACACGATCCTCGCGTTCATCTTCATCGGCTACATGACGCTGCCGTTCGCGACGACGCCAATCCAGATTAGCTGGCTGACGTTTGGCGTGGTGAACATCCCCGCGCTGCTGATCACGTTCAACCTGATCCGCCCGCTGCCGCTGCTGGATTTCAGGAAGGACGTGCTGCACTACGTCATGGTGGCGATCATCGTGGGCGCGCTGGTGGCGGCGGGGCTGTACGCCGTGTTGTATCTGCTGACGCTGTTCAACATCCCGGCGGAGCAGGTCACACGGGTGCAAGAATTTGCCGCGCGGGATGAGGCACGGTTCGGGCTGCTGATGTTCATGTTCCTGTACGGGTTGATCGTGTTCTGGAATACACACGGGATCGACGTGTTCGAGCCGGATACGCTGGTGCAGCGGTGGCGCCTAGCGCTGCTGGGAATCGTGGTGATCGGCGGTTCGATGGCGCTGATGTTTCTGACGAGCTTGCATCGACTGTTCAACTTCGTGGAGCCGACGCTGCAAACATGGGTGATCGTGATCGTGGCGTTCGTGTTGGCGACGGCGGGACTGCGGTACGGATTGCAGAACAACCGACTGCTGAAATTCGTTGATCTCTCAAGATGATCACGAGGCTCCTCAATGTCCTAACAATTGTGTCGCGATTTATGGCGTAGATTAGGCGCATCATGCTACCCTTATGATGCGCTTACAACTATACGCTCTGGGGCGCAGCATGTGTGTATTCATACAATCGCTTAACATATCCTATTTCGTAAACAACGTACAATAACTAAACTTACGAACCAGTATGCCGGGATGATCGCGTAATGTCGGAGCTAATCGGTCAACAATTAGGCCAATATGAAATCACCTCCATGCTCGGCAAGGGCGGGATGGCGACGGTGTATCGTGCCCGTCAAACGTCCATCGGGCGCGATGTGGCGGTCAAGATCATCGATCCAGCTTTGGCGAAGAATACAGACTTTTTGCGACGCTTCCAACGTGAATCGCGGATGATCGCTGGCCTGAGCCACGCGCATATTTTGAAGGTGTTCGATTTCGGTCAGCAGCAGAATCTGGTGTTTCTGGTGATGGAACTGCTGCGCGGCGGGAGTTTATCGCACGTGCTGAAGCGCGGACGCATCCCGCTGAACATCGTGAGCTGGCTGCTGGATCAGGTGGCGTCGGCGCTGGATTACGCACACGCGCGCGGGATCGTCCACCGCGATCTGAAGCCGCATAACCTGTTGTTCGATGATTCGCGCAATATCTTTTTGACCGATTTTGGATTGGCGAAACTACTGGATGAGGCGGCTGGCACCGAGCTAACGCGATCTGGCTTGGTGGTGGGCACGCCCGCGTATATGGCCCCTGAACAGTGGAAGAACGAGAGCATCGACCACCGCGCGGATATTTACTCGCTCGGCGTGATCCTGTTCGAGATGCTGACGGGCAAGCTGCCGTTCACCGCCGATACCCCGCACCGCATGATGTATTTGCACATCAATAATCCGCCGCCGTCGCTGACGACCCTGCGCCCCGATCTGCCGCCGATCATCGGGGCGGTGATCGAGCAAGCACTGGCTAAGGAGCCGGATGATCGATTCCCATCGGCGGGCAAACTGGCGGCGGCGTTCAAGCGAGCACTGACCGAGAGCGCGTCGGTCGCACGGAATACGGCTCCACTGCCACAGGTGATGCCACACACGAATTTGCTAGGACGGACGGGAAATACGGCTCCGCTGCCGCAATCGCCGGGGGTGCGCACGGGGCAACTGCCCACACCGCCATCGGGGCCGCTGCGTCCGCGCCCGCTGCCGACCAACAGCCTCGTGAGCCAATCGACATCGATGCAGCAAGATGCGCCGTCCACGATGGCGATCCCGAAGACGCCGCCTTCCGGCCTAAAGAAATTGGTGTTGACACCCGGTATGCGCCGCGTAGACGCCAAAGGCATCCCGCAAGTGTGGGTGCCCGCTGGCGCGTTCATCATGGGTAGCGGGGCGGATCGGGAAGCGCGGCCTGACGAACAGCCTGATCATCAGGTGAATATCTCACAAGCCTTCTGGATCGATCAATACGTGGTGACGAACGCGGCTTTTCAGGCGTTCATCGAAGACGGCGGGTACACCAAGCGACAGTTCTGGTCGGCGGATGGCTGGCGCTGGCTGACGAATAACGCGATCAAAGGGCCGGGGAATTATCCGAACTTCACGAACCCTGATCAGCCGCGCGTGGGCGTGAGCTGGTACGAGGCCGACGCGTATGCTCATTGGCGCGGTGGACGGCTGCCGACGGAAGCAGAATGGGAATACGCAGCACGGGGGCCACAGGGACTGCGGTATCCGTGGGGCAACGGGTTCGAGGAGACGAAGGCGAACGTCAAGAGCAAGCGCACCACCGCTATCAACGCGCATCCAGAGAATATGAGCTGGGTGAAAGCCTGTGACATGGCGGGCAATGTGTGGGAATGGTGCGCGGACTGGTACGACGAGACTTATTATCACCGCGACCAGAGCGACGATCCGACGGGGCCGACGGACGGTAAAGGCAAGGTGCTGCGCGGTGGATCGTGGCGGCACGAGGCTCATCATGCGCGGAGCGCCGCGCGGCGGTATGATGCGCCGATTTCGCGGGATGACTATATTGGCTTCCGCATCGTGTTCGTGCCAGTTGTGAAGTAGTGCGAACTACGTGTGATACGGACTCCGCGAGAATGGTCAGGCAACCTCACCCCCTGACCCCCTCTCCGCTTCGCAAAGAGGGGGAACCAAGGGGCACGGAATCAGCTAGTGTTTATTGGATTCCAGACGATAAGCTCAATTCAAGGCTAAGGTGATTTCGGCGCGCACGGCGTCGTCAGATTCCAGCGTCAAGGCGGCGGAAAGGGCGGATTCGCTGCCACCGATGCGCCCTAATGCCCACGCTGCATGTCCCCGAAGCAAGGCTGAGTGATCGGTTAACAGCCGTTCCAAGGCAGGCGCTGCCGAAGTACTCCCCCAATTGCCCGCCGCGATACAGGCATTGCGCACCAAGCGCTCCCGTTTGAGGCGATGGATGGGCGTGCCAGCGAAGCGCGTGTTGAAATCCTCGTCGGTTAGCTGCAACAACTCAACCAGCGGCGGCGCGACCCGATCTATATCCGATGGATAGAAGCTGCGCTCTTGCGTCGGCGCGGAAAAACGCGTAAAGGGGCACACGTCCTGACAGATGTCACAGCCCATGATCCAATTGCCCATCAGCGGGCGCAGATCACGATCTAGCCAGCCTTTGTGCTCGATGGTCAGATAGCTGATGCAGCGGCGGGCATCCAGCACGTATGGCTCGGACAAGGCATCCGTCGGGCAGGCACGGCTACAGCGCGTACAGGTGCCGCACAACGTCTCGCGGTGAGGCGTGTCGTAGATGTCAAAGTCGAGGTCGGTGAGCAGATCGCCCAAAAAGAAATAGCTGCCGTGACGGGGATGAATGAGCATGGTGTTTTTGCCGATGAAGCCAAGTCCGGCCTGCTGCGCGTGGCTACGCTCCAAGATGGCACCCGTATCCACATAGGCGCGGTGGGCGACAGGTTCAGCGCTGTGGCTGCGCAACCACGCAGCTAATTGTTCCAGCCGAGGCAGCAGGACATCGTGGTAGTCTTGCCCCCACGCATAAGCGGCGATCCGCCCGCGCGAGGGATCATTGGCGATGTGGGGCGGCAGCAGCGTGGTGTGGTAATTGACGCCAACCATGATGATTGACCGAACCGCAGGCAGAATCACCGAAGGATCGCGACGGCGGGCGATGCGGTCTTCACGCGCCATGTAGCCGAGCGTGCCGTGCTGACCGCGTTCGAGCCAGCGAAAAAAGGCAGCGAGATGGGGCGACGGGGCAGCGCGAAGGATGCCGACTAGATTGAAGCCGAGCGCATCTGCCTGTTGTTTGAGTGAATAGGCCGAAAACACAGACTACCAGCGTAACTTAGCCGACGCGATCACGAAATCTCTTTCAGTTCCCCAGTGGCGACGTAAATGGCACGTTCGCAGATGTTGCACGCCCGATCCCCGATGCGCTCCAAGTTATGCGAAACCCACAGGAGGAAAGTGGCACGTTCGATGGTGCTGACATCTCTGGTCATGTAGGCGACCAGATCGTTATAGACCTTCTGGTGCAGCGTGTCTACCACATCGTCCCGCTTGACAACCGACTCCGCGAGAGCGACATCGCGTTCGGAGAAGGCCAAAACGGAATTGCGCACCATCTCGCGGGCGATTTCTGCCATCTGGGGCAGGTCGATCAGGGGTTTGAGCAAGGGTTGATCGATCATGCGCAGAGTCAGACGCGCGACACCCGCCGCATGATCCCCGATGCGCTCCAAGTTGGTGGCTACGCTCACCGCGCCGACAATCATGCGCAGATCGGTAGAATTCGGCGCTTGGGTGGCAATGAGTCGGTAGCAGGTTTCTTCGATTGCGTAGCGAATCTCGTTGAGGGTCACATCGTTGGTGTTCACCTGCGTGGCAAGATCAGCATTGCGCTCATTCAGCGCTTTCATGCTGATAGCAATGGCCTGCTCCGCCATACTGGACAGCCGCAAAAGATCATCCATCACCGCGATGAGGGAGCGATCAAGGACAGGCCGAATTGGCACTTTGGACACCCCTTTAACAATGTCTCCTTACTATACGATACGTACAAGAAAGATTCAATGATCTTCCCTGCATTTAACAGAGCTTTAACTAGCCTCAGTTTCGGAAAGGTTAATCGACAACATCGGCAGAGTCGAGCGGCGCTGATGAGGGTGTCTAAGCGAAATCCCGGCGATAAATCACCGGGCTGAAGGTAGTGGTGATAACCTTCATTAGTCATAGTTTCGGATAGGTCGTGCCGTATCATCGGCAACACCGTAAGACCATCATTGTGTTTAAGAAATTAGGCAGGCAACGATTCCCGACAATGA
>JAHBVJ010000061.1 GCA_019637615.1 Anaerolineae bacterium
TCTTTTGACGCTCTCTGGCGCGTTGCCTAGCTTGAACTAACTTGAAATGCACCCACCTTCGTACGTTGGCACAACGTACCTCGCCTCAGCGGAGCGTCTTGAGCAGAGGATACAACTGCTGGTAACGGGCGTAGCCCTCATCGTACCGTCCGACGTGCTCCGGGTTGGGTTCGATGGTCAGACCCGCGACGGGAGCCATGCTGAGGATTTCGGCGTAGTCCTTGTAGATGCCCGCGCCGATGCCTGCGATGAGCGCCGCACCGATGCCTGCCCGTTCGCCGCCGGACGACAGGCTGAGTGGACGGTTGAGGATGTCCGCCGCGATCTGCCGCCAAACCGGACTGGCTAGTCCATTGCCGGAAGCCAGCAGTGTGCGCGGAGCCGCTGTTAGGCCGTCCATCACGTCCAGCACCTGCCGCAGTCCGAATACTACGCCTTCCATGATGGCGCGGGTGATGTGCCCGCGCTCGTGGCGGAGTGTCAAGCCGACCAGCGCCCCTTGCGCCGAGGCATCCATGATCGGGGCGCGTTCGCCCACCAGATAGGGCAGGAACAGCAAGCCATCCGCACCGGGAGGCACTTCGTCCGCCAACTGTGCGAGATATTGATAGGCGTCAGGGTTGCTGGCCTCCCCGAGCAGATTCCTGAACCAGCGCAGCGACAGACCCGCCGAGAGCGTCGCGCCGAGCAAATACCAGCGGTCGGCTGGCGCGTGGCAGAAGGTGTGCAGCCGGAGCTGTGCATCGGTGTTGGGCGAGGCCAGCGGCGCGAACAACTGCCCGCCCGTGCCGATGGTGATCGAGCCACGACCGGGGTCGATCAGCCCATTGCCGACGGCTTGCGCCACCTGATCCGCGCAGCCCGCCACGACAGGAATATCGGGCGTCAGGTTGAGGATGGCAGCGGCGGCGGGTGTCAGCGTCCCCGCGATCTGCCCGGACTCCAGCACGGCGGGCAGCAGATGCGCGGGCAACTGCAACGTGCGCACGATGTCGGTTGACCAGCGGCGGGTTTGCACATCGAACAGCGCTGTCGCGGAGGCATCGCTGGCGTCGGTCGCGATCTGCTCGGTGAGGCGCAGACGGATGTAGTCCTTGGGCAGGAGACATGCTACAGACTGCTCTAGCAGATCGGGCTGATGGCGCATCATCCACAGCATCGTGGCGGCATAGAAGCCCGCCGCTGGCAGTGTACCAGCTTGCCGCAGGAGATCGTCACCTACCTGATCGCGCATGAACGTGACTTCGCCGCTGCTGCGCTGATCCGCCCAGATGATGGCGGGCGCGGCGGCTTCTAGCAAGGCGTTGATGGGCACCAGACCGTGCATTTGTCCATCGATGCCGATGGCGCTGATGCGGCGTTCATCAGCTTTGGTGGTCGCTTCTTGCACAGCGATGACCGTTGCCCGCCACCATGCCTCCGGCTCTTGCTCCGCCCAACCGACACGAGGCGTCAAGATCGAGTATTCGTGCATTCCGCTGCCGAGCACCGCGCCGTTTTCATCGATTACCACTGCTTTTACGCTGGACGTGCCCAGATCAATGCCAAGTAATGCCATAATGTCTTGCAGTCACCTGCGGATAGCCAGCCGCGCTGGCAGACTAGTACAACCATCCGACGTTGATAGTATGCGCGGGATGCAACACCTGTCAAGCGCGACGGCTTTCATCCTAGCGTACTGTCGCCCGAACTGCTGCGCCGCCGTTCGTGCAGCAAGCGCGCTACTAGAGCCGTCCAGCCGGTTTGGTGGCTGGCTCCCAAGCCCGCGCCCGTTTCGGCGTGAAAGTACTCGTAGAACAGCACATAATCGCGCCAGTGAGGATCGGTTTGGAACAGGGCGGTGTCGCCCAAGCTCGGACGCACTCCGCTGCTGTTGCGTACGAACAGGGCGTTCAGACGGGAGGCCAGCTCGTCGGCGGCGAGATCGAGCGTGAGACGAGTGCCGGAGCCGACGGGGACTTCGGTCGTGCAGTGCTCCCCGAAATAGGCATGATATTTGCGCAAGGCTTCCACTACCAGATAATTCAGCGGCAGCCAGATCGGGCCGCGCCAGTTGGAATTGCCACCGAACAAGCCGCTTTGCGACTCGGCGGGTTCGTAATTGACGCGGTACTCGTCGCCATTGAGACTGACCGAGAACGGATGCAGCGCATGATAACGCGACACCGAGCGCAGCCCGTAATCCGACAGAAATTCACTTTGATCGAAGACGTAGCCTAGCACTCGGAGCAGACGTTCACGGCTGACGATGGAGAGCAGCAGCTTATCCTTGGTTTCGAATTCGCCCTCGCTGTACAGCTTGTTGATTAACTGCGGGCGGTATTTCAAGAACCAGTTCAAGCGCTGCCGGAAGCGCGGCACTTTGTCGAGCAGACGACTATCCAAGACCTCGACCGCCAACAGGGGCATCAGGCCGACGAATGAACGCACCCGCAGCGGTTGATACCGATCATCGGGCGTGTGCAGCACATCGTAGAAGAAGCCGTCACGCTCGTCCCACAGGCCACCATGCTCCTCGCTGAGGCTGAAAAAGGCGTTGGCGATGTAGATGAAGTGCTCGAAGAATTTGGTGGCGACATCTTCATAGGCATCATCGCTTTGCGCCAGTTCGAGCGCGATCATGAGCATATTCAGGCAAAACAAGGCCATCCATGCGGTGCCGTCGGCTTGTTCGAGATGCCCGCCCGTTGGCAAGGGCGCACTGCGGTCAAAGACGCCGATGTTATCGAGGCCGAGGAAGCCGCCCTGAAAGATGTTGTTGCCTTCGCGGTCTTTGCGGTTGACCCACCATGTGAAGTTGAGCAGCAGCTTGTGAAAGACGCGCTTGAGGAATTTGTAATCCGACTTGCCGCTCTGCTCACGATCGATGCGGAAGACTTGCAGCGCCGCCCACGCATGAACGGGCGGGTTGACATCGCTGAAGTTCCATTCGTAGGCGGGGAGCTGCCCGTTAGGATGCATGTACCATTCGCGCAGGAGCAAGACAAGCTGCCGCTTCGCCCATTCTGGATCGATCATGGCAACGGGCAGCATGTGAAACGCCAAGTCCCATGCCGCGAACCACGGATATTCCCACTTGTCGGGCATCGAGATCACATCCAGAGAGTAGAGGTGTATCCACTCGTAATTGCGTCCGTGTAAGCGGGTGGCGGGCGGCGTCGGCTGACCGGGATCACCCGTGAGCCAGAGGTCGATGCTGTAGTGATAGAACTGCTTCGACCAGAGCAAGCCCGCAAAGGCTTGACGCTGTACCAGCCGTTCGTCGGCGGTCAGGTCGGGATGATGGATGCTGGCGTAGAACTCGTCGGCCTCGGTAACGCGCTGTGTGAAGACGAGGTCGAAATCGCCAAAGGGCGCAGAGAGCGGCTGGTTGCTGAGACGGACACGCACGGTGAAGGAGCCGCCCGCTGGCACCAGCGCTTGATAATGGGCGGCGGCCTTGCTGCCTTCGTGGTCTGGATTGACGCGATCCATGCGCTGGTGGATGACGGCCTCATGAATGCCGTCTTTGACGTAAGGCGACGCGTTGGGCGCGTTGAACAGGCGCTCGGCGTTGGTCTCGTTCTCCGTGAACAGCAGATCGGGCGCGCCATCGACGTACCACCAGCGTTCCCCGATGTGACGATGCGCGGTGTAGATGGTGGTCGGATCAGCCAGCGTCAGGCGTGGACGGGTCGGGTTGTAGCCCCATGACCACGTATTGCGATACCACAAGTGCGGCAAGATGTGCAGCGGGGCGGGCTGATCACCGCGATTGATGGCGGTGATGCGACAGAGGATGTCTTCCTGATCACCTTTGGCATACTCGATGAAGACATCAAAGTAGCGGTTCTGCGCGAAGGCGTCGCCCAAGACATCGATGAGTTCAGGTTCGGTCTGCATCTTGCCGCGCTGCTGGTTGACGGTGACCAGATCGGCATAGGGATACTCGACCTGCGGGTATTTGTAGAGCATCTTCATGTAGCTGTGGGTGGGCAGGTTATCGAGGTAATAGTAGTATTCCTTGACATCCTCACCATGATTGCCCTGTGTGCCCGTGACGCCGAACAGCCGCTCCTTGAGGATGGCGTCGCGCTCGTTCCAGAGGGCTACCGCCATGCATAGGTTCTGGAAGCGGTTGCAGACCCCGCCGAGGCCGTCTTCGTTCCAGCGATAAGCGCGGCTGCGGGCGTGGTCATGGGGGAAGTAGTTCCACGCGTCACCGTCGGCGCTGTAGTCTTCGCGCACGGTGCCCCATGCGCGTTCGCTGAGATATGGCCCCCACCCTTTCCAATCCGCAAGGCGCGTTTGCGAGTCGGCTAGACGACGATGTTCGGCTGTCGATTGGTTCATCACAATATCCACATCATTCTAAAACTAACCCCACAACCATTAGACTGATTGCTGCTTTTAAATGTTACGCTGATTCGGGGCGGAGTGGATTGTGGCGGATGATCCGTAAAATGATCCCGTTGGCTGGTGGGAGCGGGATCATGCGGGAGGAAAGTGCCAAGGGAAGTGCGTAGTACTGAGTGCTTAGTCCTTAGTAAAGACAGATTCTCGCCCTCCCTCTTGTTCCGATAGAGGCAAGGAGATTGATTTGGTATGGCGGACATGAACCTATGCATGTGACGACTGGCCTCGTGACGTTGGTTGGGGAATTTGCCTGTTTTGCCTGATAAACAGGCAAATTATCAGACATTGACGTTTTGTGCTCAGGTGAGCCGTCCTGAACCCATAGGAACAGGCAAATATCAGGCAAAACAGGGCGATAACAGGCAATTCTGGAAAGATGAATTTTTGTGACGCCGTTACTTTTGGGAGAGATGAAGGTCAATCTAAGTGCGGCAACGTGAAAACAGTGGAACTATGATTCGGATAGTGGAGTGCCGAATCGACGCGAACCTCTACTGTTCACATGGTCTATATAGTACAAGATGTCCGATAGTTTGTCAAGTGAGAAAGGGTTGAGGGGTGCATTTCAAAAAAGTTCAAGCTAGGCAGCGTGCCAGAGAGAGTCAAAAGAACCATCCAGCACAGCACCACGGACGAGTAACATGAGTTCAGCACCCACGCGCGACCAATGCATGCCAGCCGCCGTCAGACGGGCTTTGTGTTGCTTGACAGCACTTTCTACGGTGCCAGAACCAATGGGGTAGCCATCCTCGCGAAATTCTTGGTACTGCATCCGCCGTTGGTGAGTGTGAAAGTAACGACTATGGTCAGCTAACCCAGCTTGGTCAAGTGGTTCAGTAATGCGCTGAAGCTGTCCTTGAAAAAGGAAGTCCGTGTGCTGCTTGAGCCAAGCCTCAACCTTATGCGGTTGGTCAGGGTATAAGGCTTGAGCAGCGGCGGTCAGATGTTGACGAGCATGATACCAATCCACAATCTGTATACTGTCAGGGAACAAGTCGGCAGCTAAGTTCCAAATCCAATCTGCACCATCTGCCGTGACGCTGGACGTGTGAGCAGCGGGGACTTGCTGCTGAACGGCAGTGTACCATAACGCCTGCGCAAAATGCGGTACATCACCTAGCACTGCGGTGTAGGCGATATTGACCGCGTGTGGCATCTCGATGAGTTCATCCGTGACTGTGTCATGCGCAAGCTGTGTGTCCACATCGTAAACTGCGCCTACCTTGACCTCCTTCCACCCTTCACCACGAATATGCACCATGCCGCCGTCCATGCTGACACCTTTACGCTGGCGATGGTCATGCTGGGCGGCGGGTAAATTGAGGCGTTCCGGGGCGACCTGCTGCTGCGCATGGTGGAGATGGCTTTGCAGCCGCTTACCATGTGCTGCGACTTGACGCCAAATGCTGCTCGTGGGGATGTGACGCTTGCCAATGCGGGCAAACACCGCCGCGCACTGCTCAAAGGTCAATAACCCCGCCAACCATACCATCTGTTGCGCTAGATCCTCGCTGTACACACTCGGCCCTAACCCTAATTGCTCATCGAGGGGGAAAATGTCCTACTTTGCATTGCCTACAGTAGTAGTATTCCCGTTCCACTGGCGTTTCACCGCTTTCGCTGACTACTTGTCGTCGGCGCTTCCCCTTGGCACTCATCGCTCGTCCACAACTTGGACACGTCATCGGCGCTTGCTCGACACTTTGACTCACTTGGACTAACGTATGTAGTACTGCTCTTTGCATGTCTTGCCCACTTTCGATAGCCAATTGACTTATTTCTCGCAGCGTGATCTTGTTCGCGGGACGACGTTTCGCTAACAGCTTGTCGATGGCGGCTTCTGCCTCTCCTAACAATTGTGCTTTCAATTCTTCGGGTGTCATCGCTACCTGCCTACCTTCGCTTTGGTCGTTAGTCTAGTATCCTTGAACTTTTTTGAAATGCACCCAGGGTTGAGGTTTGATCGAGAAAGAATAAACGTTCGGGATCATTGGAATATATTCAGCAGGGTTATCCACTGGGCGATGTCACTGTGTAGATATATGACAAGAGATGACACCATTGCCCGCCTATGATCATCTTGTCGATGAGGAGTAGAGAGGTATTTCCACCATGAATCAGCCAGTTATGCAGGGCGAACTGCTCCGATTATTCAATCAGACGCGTGAGGTTATCGATACCTTTACCGAAACGAGCAGCGAGGCTGACCGCCGTGAACAAGGATCGCCGCAAGCGTGGGCAGCTAAAGATGTGCTGGCGCAGATCGCCTTCTGGATGGATTACACGGTCGAGCGCATTGGCTACTATCAGCGCGGCGAGGCGGCTCCGCGTGAGGTGGATTTCGGCGCGTTGAACTCACAGGTGTTCGAAACTAACCGACTCCGCGCGTGGGATGACGTGGTGAGCGAGGTACGGCGCGCGTGGGAGGGATTGTATTCGGTCGTGAGCCGCGCTACTGAAACGCTGCTGGCTACGGAGAACCGGTATGGCGACGACACAGGTGGACCGTTGTGGGGTGAGGTGCGCGCTAATGGGTTTATCTGGCCTCTGCAAGAGATCGAGAAGCTCTACGTGCGACGCCATGCCGGCGCACAGGCAGAGACTATCCGCGCCTTGTTGCGCCAACTCAACGTAGAACCGGAACCAGCCGTAGTAAGCGCCTTGATCGAGCCGACAGCGCTCCACAGCCAGCAAGCGTCTGCCATGCCGCCGTTGATCATCGATGTGCGCAGCGCGAAAGAATATGCCGCCGGACACGTACAGGGCGCGGTGAATATCAGCTTGGATGAGCTGCCCCTACAGCTTAACAAGTTCGCGCCGGAGCGCCCTATCGTGACGTACTGCAACATGCATCATCCGGGGCAATCGCGCGGGGAAAAGGCGGCGGCGTTATTGGCGGAGAAGGGTTTTCAGGCGGCGGCGCTGAAGGGTGGCTTCCCCGCGTGGAAAGCCGCCGAACTGCCCGTACAGCAAGGCAGTGAGATACGCGGCTAGTGACAGGCGGCCTGTATCGAGCGCGAAGCTGGATACAGGCCGTACTGATGAACGGAAAACCTCATTGGCGGGCAGGTCTGCCGACGAGTTCCACCGCGTCGATCTCGTTCCAACTGCGCGTGAGGGTTTGATCGAGCGTGATGCGCACGCCGTTGATCGGCTTGATGTCGTCCAGCGGCACCGTCAGGCTGAAAATGCCGGGGCACGATGTACCGGGATCGGCGCTATCGGGGATGGGGATCGCGGCGGAACCATCGGCGGGCAGCAGCTTGACCGAGGTGATCGCGCCCGGATTGAACGTCTGGTAGATGTTGATCTGCGTCGGGTAAACTGCCCGTTCATAGTAAACGGTGAGGCTATCTTGCCCTTGCGGGAGCGCGGATGCCCACGCCGTGCGGTTGTCGTCGCAGGTTTCGGTGTCCGGTTCGCCAACGGCTTGCTGCGCGCTCCAATCGGGGCTACCGTACTGGCTGGTCGCTTCGGCGTCGGATGCCCACTGATGCAGCAGACGCAGATCGGGAGTCGGCGTGGCAGTTTCAACGATCATGACATTGCGCGGTACGCCGACCAGTTCCACGGCGTCGATCTCGTTCCACCCGTTGGTGCGGGTCTGATCGAGGTTGATCCTGACGCCCGTGATAGGTTTGATGTCATCGAGCGTGAGATTGAGCGTGAAAACGCCGGGGCAGTCGGTGCCGGGATCGGCGCTGTCGGGGAGTTTGATGGCGGCGGAATCGTCAAAAGGCAGCAGTTCGACGCTGGTGATCGCGCCCGGATTATAAGTCTGGTAAATGTTGATCTGCGTCGGCGTGACGCCTTGATCGAAGTAGACGGTAAGGCTGTCGAGGCCAATCGCGGAACTGGAGGCCCACGCTGTGCCATTGTCGCCGCAGGTTTCGGTATCAGGTTCGCCCGTCGCTTGCTTGGCATTCCAATCGGTAGCGCTGTACTGGCTGGTGGCTTTGGCGTCCGATGCCCACTGGCGGATCAGGGTGTCGGTGCGGCTGCCAGAGGTGGCAGGTTCGGTGGCGTCGCGCAGAGGCGGATCGGTAGGCGTGCTGGTGACGGTGGCTTGCGCCCCGATGACGACGGACGATTGAGGCAGTTGGGCGCTGATGAGCAACGCGAGCATGGCACTAACGGCAAGAAGGCTATGACGAACCGTGCGGGGGCGTTCGCGCATTATGATTCCTTTGACTAACGATAACTAACGATGACAGTTGACAGAAGGCCGATCAGGATGGCATTCATCATACGCAGAAATGGAGATCGCGCTAAATCGGCGCTTAGGGGACGGTTGATCGCCGCCTCTAGGCAAATGAGCGTCAGCCTGTATTATTGACTGCCAATGATTCGCGTAATGAGAGTTTCCGAGTTAAGCCCGCCGATAAATCGGACGGGTTAAGATCAGGGTGGCATTGTTGGCGGCACGATCAACGTAACAGGTCGGCAGCGCGTGATGTCAGAGCGGGACTCAGGTTAGGCGAAGGGGTAAGCAATTGGAAGAAGAGACACAGCGATGCGCATTTTGATCACAGGTTCCAGCGGGCAGATCGGCACTAACCTCGCGCTCAAATTGATGGAACAAGGGCATTTCGTATATGGCGTGGACGTGCGCTCCAACCGATGGACGACGCAAATCAACACGCTGATCCAAGATTTGGGCGCGCCATACACCAATTACAAGGGCGGGATCGGCTACGTGGAGTACCCTGACAAGCTCGACGTGGTGGTGCATTTCGCGGCACATGCGAAGGTGCATGAACTGGTCGAGCAGCCGCTGCGGGCACTGGCGAATATCACGATGACGTTCAACGTGCTGGAATTTTGCCGCCAGAACAACATCCCGATCATTTTCAGCAGTTCGCGCGAGGTGTACGGCG
The DNA here is from genome assembly GCA_019637615.1 of Anaerolineae bacterium. Classification (GTDB taxonomy): domain Bacteria; phylum Chloroflexota; class Anaerolineae; order Aggregatilineales; family UBA2796; genus JAHBVK01. The sequence goes on from JAHBVJ010000061.1 coordinate 9,273, forward strand.
ATATTCACCGCTATATCACGGACGAGACGAACGCAGATTTCGCATTCACGGAGAGTCCGTATTCCGCCAGCAAGATTTCGGGCGAAGCGCTGATCTATTCGTATGCGCAGTGCTATGACCTGCCGTATCTGGTGTTCCGGTTCAGCAATGTGTACGGGCGGTACGATAACGACATCGAGCGGATGGAGCGCGTGATCCCGCTGTTCATCCGCAAGATCAAGCGTGGGGAGCCGATTGTGGTGTACGGTGAGCAGAAAGTGCTGGATTTCACCTACGTGGATGACTGCATCAACGGCGTGATTCGAGGCATCGAGGCGTTGGCATCGGGCAAGATCAAGGCCGAGACGATCAATCTGGCGTATGGGCAGGGAAATTCGCTGGTGTCGATGGCGCAATTCATCGCGGATGCGCTCGGTGTGGAAGCGAATATGACCGTCGCGCCCGCCCGTGTGGGCGAGGTGACGCACTATGTCGCGAATATCGACAAGGCGGGGCGCTTGCTTGGTTACGAACCGAGCACGCCGCTGAAAGAGGGGATCAAGAAGGCGGTGGCGTGGTCTACCAGTTGGTGGTCAACGCATGGCGTAGAGTGACCTGAGGAAAACAAAAAACCAGCGGTGGATGCTGGTTTTGGATGAACAGACTGGCTTATCTGGTGGGCGCAATAGGACTCGAACCTATGACCTCACGGATGTGAACCGTGCGCTCTAACCAACTGAGCTATGCACCCGAAGTGGGGAAGAGTATAGCATCGACATCGGGTGCTGACAAGGTCGAATTCTCCCCAAACAAAAAACCGCGTGGTGATGCGGGTTTCTTGCCATCGATCCGGGTGAAGCTCTTCTCACGCCACAGGGACGTGAGAAGAGAATTTTGCGGTAGATTATTCCGCGCTGCTTGATGCGGTTACAGCGCGAATCCGTTGACGGATGTAACGGCACTCTAGACGTGAGTTACCCTTCGGTAGCGATCTCACTCTGCACAGGCGATGACACCATCGCGGCGGCGTCATGCTTACCGATGTCGCTGCCCTTCAGCGCGTTAAAGAGATGCCCGACCCGTGCCACTGTCGAGGTCAAATCCTCGCCGCTTAACGCTTCCACTTTGCTGCGGAACACCTCTGCGACTTCGGGAATGTTGACTAGCATATCCATCAGTGTGTTGCCTGTCGCGCTGCCGCCACCATTACTGTTGTGACCGTTGCCGCCGAACTGCACGATACGCACATTATCGCCCAGCCCTGCCATCGCCTTGGCAATCGCTTCCATCTTCGCAATGTCCGCCCGCATGATCTGCTCAACAAGGAACTGCCGCAAGTTGATCTCATCTTCGGCGGCGCTGGCAGCAGCCAATTCGCGACGGCCTTCCGCTTCGGCTAGCAGTTTGGCTTTTTCACCTTCGGCTTCGGCCAGTTTGCGCGCTTGAATCGCCTCGGCCTCGGCCTTCTGTCCGGCGGCTTCCGCTTCCTTCATCGCTTTCAAGGCCGACGCATCCGCCCGCCCCTTTTGCTCGATGGCGCTGGCTTCAGCTTGCGCACGGGTACGCGTCGCTTCGGCGTTTGCCAGTGCCGTGATCGTTACCCGCTGCCGTTCGGCTTCCGACTGAATTTCGACGGCTTGCCGCTGCGCACGGGCGGGCACGAGAATTTCCGCCTCCTGCTTCTGCTCAACGGCGAGTGCTTGCAACTTCTGCACTTCCTGTTCAGACGTTGCCCGCGCCAGCCCGACTTTCTTCTCGACTTCTACCTCACGGATGTTCAAAGCCTCACGCTGCGCGAGAATTTCGCGCTGGGCTTCCAATTCCGCGTATTGTGCGGCGCGGGTTGCCTCTGCTGCCTTGACGCGGGCTTCGCGCTCGGCTTCTGCTTGGGCAATCTGCGCATCCCGCTTGACTGCGGCGATCTGCGGCGCTGCCATCGCCGTTAAGTAGCCTTGATCGTCGGAGATTTCTTCAATGCCCATCGAGATAATGCGCACGCCCATCGCCGCCACGTCATCACGGGCGAGGTCTTGCACTTTTTGCACGAACGAGTCACGGTCACGATGGATCGCTTCGACGGACATTTGCCCGACGATAGCGCGGAAGTTGGCGCTCAAGGTTTCCGAGATGATGTTACGAATTTCCTCGCGGTTTTTGTCGAGGAAGGCGCGTGCGGCGGTGCGCAAGGCTGCCTCTTCAGGGTCAACCTGCACCTGCGCCACCCAGTCCAGCCGGATCGGGACGCCGCTGAAGGTGTACACCTCGTCCTTTTCCTGCTTGATCGTCATAATGGTGATGTCGAGCTTCTTGAACGTCTCTAACACCGGAATGATGAACACACCCCCATTGCTGATCAGGCGGGCATTCTTGCGCCCGTAGATGACCATCACTTCGCTGGGCGGGACGCGATGATACTGCCGCACGATCAACGCGATGACCGCCAGCACCACGATCATCAGCACGCCGACGACGATCACAAATCCGATTCCATCCATCTGCCATATCCTTTCAACTAGAGCTAACCGCTATGACCGTTTCTTCTTCACATACAGAACACTGGCATCGACATCGACAACTTCCACCACATCACCACGATGCAGGGCCGTGTCGTTGACTTCTTTGATCGCGTATTTATCGATAGTTTTGCCGTCAATCATCGCTTCGCCGATCATGCCCGCTGCTGACTCGATACTCACGCGTCCACTCGTGCCAATCAGCCCATCACGGCGTTCTACCTGCGCAGATTGCTGGCGCATGACGAAGCGCAGCAACAGCAGTACCGCATAGCCGATTGCCACCCCAAGCCCGATGGCAACTACTAAGGTAAGCAGGAAGTTCCAGCCGGAGAGTGTGCCGAGCAATCCCACCGCGCCAAATACCGACGCAAAGGCAGCGCCAACGAGCAGCGTGAAATTGTTTTCACTCGCACCATCAGCAAGATCGCTAGAATCGCCGCTGAAGAAGAGACTGTAGAGAAAGTAGAGAACACCGGCTAGCGTAATCGCGGCGAAAAGGTAAGGCAGCATATCCATTACACACTCTCGTCGTGTTATGTAGTTGGTTGTTAGGTTACTGCATTGGGGCAGTAGGGTGAAACCCGCATAATTGGGGGTGCTGTGGATGTTGTGTCATCCGTCCCATACGGCTTATGAGAATTGTAACGTACTTCGGGCAAAAGTCGAATTTTGTCCCTGATAACGGCGAATAAACCCACAAAATGCGGGCAAAATGCGCGTCTACTCGCTGTATAATTGGAAGTCGTATGGGTTCAGACTGCATCACTGGTGAGTTAGTAAGCTATGGATGAATCCGAAGTTTTTGTCGTATTGGTGAACCTGTGCATCGCCTTTATCGCGTGGGCATTCTGGTACTGGAAACTTAATTCGCCCTCAGACATCATCGTATCCCCGCGCGTCAAAGGGTGGCTGATGGCGGTGCCGGTGATCTGCACCGTGTTGATGTGGGTGTTGCTCGGGCAGTACGCCGCGTCCGATGTGCGCGATTCGGGCGGCTACATGTTCTTCTATGTGCTGCTCGGCGTGACATGGCTAACCATCGGCCTGATGGTCTTCCCCTATTTTGGGCTGAATCTGACGGATGACATCATCAACCGTCGCAACGCGGGCGCGGCCTTTGCGCTGGCAGGCGCGATGATCGGGCTAACCTTCTGTTACATCGGCGGGAATATCGGGGAAGGGCCGGGGTGGTGGGTCGTGGTCTTTTCGGCGGGGCTGTCCACAGCGGCTTATTTCGGGCTGTGGTTCGTGCTGGATTACGTCACGGACATCATGGCGACCATCACCATCGAGCGTGACCGCGCGGCGAGTTTGCGGTTAGCAGGTTATCTGATCGCGGCGGGGATCATCTTGGGGCGTTCGGTGGCGGGCGATTGGGTTTCGATGGAGGCGACCACTCAAGAATTTTTCGTGCTGGCGGTTCCGGCGCTGATTTTGCTGGTCATCGCCGTGATCATCGAAATCGCCGCCCGGCCGACGGTGGAACGTCCTGTGCCGCCTCCGCTGCTCTACGGCTGGCTGCCTTCCGCCGCCTATGTCATTGTGGCGGCAGTGCTGATTTTCCCGCAGTTGAGCGGATTGGTTGCCCGCTAACCGATGGCTGAGGTGTGGCGTCTCCTCCCACCACTAGCGCCTGCCGAATTTCAGGAGGTGCGGTTGCGGGCGATCTTCGACTGCTTCAAGTGGGATCCGCAGGTCGAAGACACGTCGATTCTGGCGGATTTTCCGCTGATCTTGAGCCGCGCCGCGTGGCAGGAGATCGCGGGGCTGGCAGAACGTCTAGCCGCCGAGACGCTCGCCGCCGAACGGGAACTCATCGAACGCCCCGAACTCCAGCAGCGGCTTGGACTGCCCAAACCGATTGCGCGCCTGTGGAAAAAGCCGCCGCGTGTGTTGCCAGCGGGCGATGTGCGCGTGATCCGCTTCGACTTTCATCTGACGGCTGACGGGTGGCGGATTTCCGAGGCCAATTCGGATGTCCCCGGCGGCTATAACGAAGCATCGGGCTTTTCGCTGCTGATGCGCGATCATTATCCCGACTTCAGTTTGAGCGCTGATCCGGCGGAGATGCTGGCGCAGGCGATTTGCGCGCAGGTGGGCGGGCGCGGCGTGGTGGCGCTGGTACATGCCACCGCCTACACCGATGATCGGCAGGTGATGGCCTACCTCGAACGCTATCTGCAACGCCTCGGCTTGCAGACGCACATGATCGCGCCTGATCATGTGGGCTGGAATGGGGATGGCAACTATCTGCGCACCAGTCAGAAAAACAGCGTCGGGGAAAAGATCGATTTGATACTGCGCTTTTTTCCGGCGGAATGGTTGCCGAATCTGCGGTCGAATGCGCCGTGGCAGCATTTCTTCACAACGTTTCTGACGCCGGCTTGCAATCCGACGACGGCGCTACTCACTCAGTCGAAGCGCTTCCCGCTGATCTGGGATGCGCTGCGGACGCCAGTAGACACATGGCGTCAACTCTTGCCAGAAACCGCCGATCCGCGCCAAGGTGGCTTCCCGATGGATGAAACGTGGGTATATAAACCCGCGTGGGGGCGCATTGGCGAAGGCATCGGGATGCGCGGTGTGACGAGCGCGAAAGAATGGAAGGCGATTCAGGGACATGTGAAGCGCCACCCTGAGGAATGGGTTATTCAGCGTCGTTTTGAGGCGCTGCCTGTACCAGCAGCAGACGGCAACCAACAGTGGTATCCGTGCATCGGGGTTTATACGGTCAATGGGCGCGCGGCGGGCATTTACGGGCGCATCAGCACGACGCCGATCATCACCTCGACGGCGAAAGATGTCGCTGTACTGGTGGAAAACTGAACGCAGGAGCATTGAGCATGTTATTAGACCAAGCGAAGAAATTGTTTATCACATGGTCACCGCTGGAATCGATCTGGTCGCCGTGGGCGAAGCCCGTGATCTTCACGTATTTGAAGGGCATGGTGACGCCGCCACTGCCGCCGATCCCGGCTTTTGATTTCACCAGACTACCGGACGCATACAGCGGCGCAGCACTCGTCGTCAATATGCCCGACGAAGGTTCGGTGCTGATGGGCGTGGCCTTGGCGCAGCGCGGCTTCCGTCCCGTGCCGCTGTACAACAGCTCGGATGGCAACGATCCCATTTTGAATGTCAACGCGATTGTGAATGCACTGGATGCTGTCGCTTCCACCATGGAAGCGATCCCGTTGGGGCGGGATGCACCGCCAGCCTTCCTGATCGATTCGCGGCGGGCGTTAGGATCGCCGCTGCCGGGGCAGTTTGATAATCGGTGGGTCGTTTTCCCACAAGATTTCCCCTCAGCAACCTTTTTGCGCTCCGAACATATCAAGCAGGTGATCGTGCTGACGCCCAAAGATGTGCCGCTCGGCAACGATCTGCTAGAAGTCTTGATGTTGTGGAACAAGGGGAAACTGGAAATCCTCGCGAAAGACCCCTTCGACGCCGCACCGCCGCAGCCCATCTCGCTCGGCAGGCTGCGCCGTTGGCGGATGTGGTCGGCGCTGACGCTGGTGGCGTTCTTTGGCGTGCGGCGCAATTTCGCGGGTGGCTTCGGGGCGATCATCCCCACCCCATCAACGGGCGGCGGATGATCACCGATTAAGCGCGGCCTTTTTCGCTCATTTCTGTGGATGCCATCGGGGACAGCATCTGCGCAATCTTCTCGGCAGTGCCGGAATTGCGGCGTGGCGTATGGATCAACAGCCGCAGGTCGCCGGAATCGCCCGTCTGGAGCCACAGAATATCAAAGGCCAGATCGCCAAGGCGTGGATGGTGCATGGTTTTTTGCCCTTCCGAGGCGTTGATCACATCGTGACGCGCCCAAAATTCTCGAAACTCTGGACTGATCTGACTCAAAGCCACGATCTGTTCAGCCCACCACGGATCATTGATGAACCGCGCATAGCCAGCACGGAATTGCGCCAGAATAATTTGTGCAGTCACCTCCCACTCGGCGTTAATTTGCCGCGACATCGGGGAAGTGAACAACCTCCACAGCAAGTTCCGCTCTCGCTCGGTCAGCCTGTCATAGTCGCCAAAAACGAGACAATGGGCGGTATTCCACGCGATGACATTCAACCGCGTGTCCACCACGCACGCCGGAGTCGTCTCAAGCTGATCGAGAAATTGTTGTAAGGTCGGGCTGATCGTCGGCGGCGAAAAGGTCGCTACGGGCGGAGTCTGCCTGAGCGCGAGCAAAAATAAGTGTTCACGTTCGTTCGCGTCTAGCTGCAAGGCCCGCGCTAGGCTTTCCAGCAGTTGCACGGAGACATGAATATCCCGTCCTTGCTCAAGCCACGTGTACCACTCCGGGCTGACGCCTGTGAGCACCGCCACTTCTCCGCGCCGTAACCCCGGCGTCCGTCGGCGTGCCCCGCGTGGCAAGCCAACCTGCTCTGGCGACAGACGAGCGCGGCGGCTGCGCAGAAATTCCGCTAATTCGTGGTGACGATCCAATTCCAGTTGATTCATCGGCTCGCGATATGCTCCGCTTGGTAAGGTGGTCGGAAACTAGAAGTGTTAGTTCTAGGATAAACGCTTCTCTCGTTAAATCATGTCCCTGATTATACAGTAATGACGGGTGAGGTGAGTGTCCCACCATCGGAAAGGCGACACTTCCGAAACTCCAACCCGAAGAATTATCGAGGAATTTCCCATGAAAATTTTCGTCACTGGCGCGAGTGGATTCGTCGGCTCGGCAGTCGTCCATGAACTGATCAGCGCGGGGTATGAGGTGCTTGGCCTCGCGCGCTCGGAGGCAGCCGCCACATCGATTGCTGCTGCTGGCGCGGAGGTGCTTCGCGGCGCGCTTGATGATCTTGACAGCTTACGAAGCGGCGCACGTGCAGCAGACGGCGTGATTCATACCGCCTTTATCCATGATTTTTCTCAGTACGCGGCATCCGCCGAGGCAGATCGCTGCGCTATCGAGACGCTTGGCGAGGCGCTGGCTGGTTCCGGTCGCCCGTTTGTCGTGACCGCTGGTACGGGTGGCCTGTCGCTAGGCCGCCCTGTGACGGAGGAGGATGCGGCAAATCCCCCCTCGGCTGCGGGAGCACGCGTCTCGGAACCCACCGCCCTGTCGCTGGTAGCGCGTAAGGTGCGTGTATCGGTCATGCGACTGCCGCCGTCGGTGCATGGCGAAGGCGATCATGGCTTTGTGCCGCGTCTGATCACCATTGCAGGCGAGAAAGGCGTGTCGGCGTATCCGGGCGATGGATCGAATCGTTGGGCGGCGGTACACCGTCTGGATGCGGCCCGTCTGTTCCGCTTGGCGGTGGAAACCGCGCCAGCAGGCTCACGGCTGCATGGTGTTGGCGATGAACGGGTGTCGTCACGGGAGATCGCGGAAATGATCGGTCGCCATCTGAATCTGCCCGTTGTCTCTGTACCTGTTGAGAAGGCCGGCGAACACTTCGGTTGGCTTGGCGCGTTCTTCTCGCTGGACATTCCGGCATCGAGCGCACTGACTCAGCAGCGGTTTGGTTGGCGGCCTGTGCAGCCCGGTCTCCTCGCTGATCTTGACCAAGGGCACTACTTCAACGACGCGAAATGATGTTCGGGCGGGTTCATTGAGCCAGCCAGCGACAGCATTTAGCGTCGTGACCGCGTGAAGATGCCCCGTTGTGGAGTGGATCTGTCCGAGAACCTTCCACAACGGGGCAGTTTGCTAAGAGTCTTTGATAGACTATTTGTTCGGCGTATGTATATTGTGCTATAATCGAATGCGCTAGACTACGAACGGCATCCTGTACCCGAATGAAGGAGTGTCCGCAGATGGTGACGCATTCAGCCCAAGAGCCAGCCTCGCAACCGTCCGAATCGGTCATCCACTGGCTGTTAGACTCCGATCCCGCGATCCGCTGGCAAGTCATGCAGGACGTGATCGGCGCGCCCGCAGAGGAAATCGCCGTCGAGCGCGCACGGGTCGCTACGGAGGGCATGGGCGCTCAACTGCTCGCCATGCAAAATGCCGATGGGCGATGGGGCGGCGCGGCGTGGAATCGCGGTTGGAATTCGACCATGCACATCCTGATGATGCTGCGGGACATGGGGCTTGATCCTGCCAGCGCCGAGGCACGCCGCGCGCTGGATCGCGTTCGTGAGCACGTGACGTGGCGGGGCTGCGGCCCGCAAGAATGTGACGACAATCCCTTCTTCGCTGGTGAGTTGGAACCGTGCATCAACGGGCAGGTGGGCGCGGCTGGCGCGTACTTCGGTCAGGACGTTCGGGAAATCGTGGATCGGCTGCTTGGTGAGCAGCTTGCGGATGGCGGCTGGAACTGCGAGGCCGTGAATGGCTCGACACGATCATCCTTCAATACGACGATCTGCGTGCTAGAGGCGCTGCTAGCGCACGAATTGAGCGTCGGCGCGACTCCTGAAGTAACGGCGGCGCGTCTTCGCGGGCACGACTACCTTCTCAATCGCCGCCTATTTCGTCGCCTGTCAACGGGCGAGGTCATCGAAAATGACAATAAGGACGGCACGAATGGCGGACAGGACGCCCCCGCGTTCACGCGCTTCGCCTTCCCGACGTGGTGGCACTACGATGTGCTGCGCGGACTCGACTACCTGCGGCGCGCTGGCGTCACGCCCGATGAACGCGCTGCCGAGGCAATCGATCTGGTCGAGTCCAAGCGTGGCGGCGATGGTCGGTGGTCGCTCGAAGTCGGCTACCCCAGCGTGATGCCCATCGTGATCGATGACGGCGAAGGCCAGCCGAATCGCTGGATCACGCTGCGTGCTTTGCGCGTGCTGAACTGGTATTACACGCGGGGCTGAAGCGCCGCATATTTCTTCTGCCGCGCAAACACAAAACGCATCACGTATCGTGTAGTGTCCCTTTGCTATACCATTAGTTATGTCACGTGTTCTGACCCCATACAATCCAGCCGAATTTATCCAGCAGGTTGGTATGATGGGCATCTCTACATAAAATGATGTTCGCGTGCATAGAGAGCGGCTTGAACGCGGTCACGCAATCCCAGCCGGCTCAGGATATTCGACACATGATTTTTCACGGTACCTTCGCTGACCACGAGTTTCTCGGCAATCTCACGATTACTCGCACCTGTTGCCAACAACCGCAGGACATCCAATTCACGCTCCGTTAGATCATGTTCAAGCGCTTCGGGGGCAGGCTCAACGACGCTCTTTTGCCAGTTGCCGACCAGTTTGCCCGCGACAGACGGGGCTAACTGATAAATCCTAACATGGGTCAACTTAATCGCTTGAGCGAGGCTTTCCACGGGCGTGTCTTTGAGCAGATACCCATACGCCCCGGCGCGCAGCGACTTGATGATGTATTCTTCATCATCGAATGTGGTTAACATGAGAACTTTGCAGGCTGGCACACGGGCTTGGATATGTTCGGTAGCTTGCACGCCATCCATGACAGGCATCCGCACATCCATCAAAATGACGTCAGGCCGCATTTCTTCGGCTTGTTGCACGGCTTGCTGTCCATCAACGGCCGTCCCAATAACGCTGATACCGTCCTGAATTTCCAGCAGGGACGCGATACCTTCTCGAACCAGTCGTTGGTCATCGACAACGAGCACACGAATAGTAGTCATCAGCTTTTCCCTGCCAGCAATAATGGATTTTTCGGTACGGTAATCAGCAGCATGGTGCCTTGCTGCGGGGAACTGGTCAAGGTCATCTCGCCCCTCACCAACCCAATGCGCTCGCGGATACCCTGTAGCCCGTATCCAGTGCCATCGGTTGACGATGTTTGCAGTAGCGTGGTGTCAAAACCATTGCCATTATCCGATAAACACAGCCGCGCCTGCTGTTCAGCTATCACAACATCCAGTTTAACCCATGTCGCGTTCGCATGTTTCTGAATATTGGTCAGCCCTTCTTGGACGGTTCGGTAGAGCGTCAAGAGCGTCATCCGGCTGTACCCCTTTTCATCGCCGCTAAACTGGAAATCAACTTGTAATTGGTCAGATGCCAGATTATTCAGCAATTCGGTTAGCGCGTGCCGCAACGAAAAAGCGGTATCGGTTTCACGCAAGCCAGCGACCGAACGACGCACATCGCGCAACGCTTCTTCGGCGGCTTGTTTCGCTTCTTGGATAGCCAACAAAGATTGCGCCGGATCGCGCGTATGAAATGCCCGTGCCCGCTCCAGTTGGATATAAACTCCAGTCAAATAGTGCCCTAGCGAGTCGTGAATATCACGCGCCAGTCGGTTACGTTCCTCGACAGCCGCCAAATCCGCAATCTGTGCAGCGTACGACTGAAGTTCCCGATGAGAAATCTGCAAATCGGCAAGGAGTTGCTCGGTATACCGTTGATGTTCCTTATCGCGCTGTAGCGCGCGCGCAAAGATAAGCAGAAAAACTAACGCCAGATTTTGAACCAACCAACCAGCAATCGGGGTGCTTTCGTTGAAGATGACGGATGCCTGATTGATGCGCAGAATGCTGATCAGGACATAAATTATCGCCAATAAGTTGCTGATCCGCGATCCAAATACGAAATACGCTTCAAACACAGCCAGCGCCAAGAGCAGCACATTGAGCGGCGAGTTGATGGCCCGTGTCGCTAATTCGGCCAACACAATCCGCAGGATCAAAAAGAACAACCCGATTTTTGCAGGAACCTGATCATGATAGAGGCGATGTTCAAGCCATTCGACGCCGGCAAACATCAGCACGAGCAACGGTGCCAGAAATCGGGCTTCCCACGGTTGGTCAAACCCAATGGCGAGCATCGGCACGAAGACAATGACAAGGACTCCCAACGAGAGAACCAGTCGGGATGGCAGTTGAGGCAGGTTAACCTCGCGTGATAGCAGATTCCGCATCGTTCGGCGCTCTTTTCAGCATGTTCTCCCTTCACAATAACATACCACGGGCTGGCTGCTCAATATGCCATTCGATGGAAGTTCCGTGCCAGTCTGTATATGCCAAAAGTCATGGGCAACGGTTCACAAATAGGTCTACCGGCTAACCGGAATATCTCTGGCGACACTTCAGCAGGCATCCGTCCCCTTGTAAGCTAAAAACATCAAAAACGAATGCTCATTTAGCAGGAGGATGCATGATCTTTAAACGAATTGGCACGTTTGCCGTACGCTGGCGCTATCTGATCATAGGAGGCTGGATTGCAGCGGTCGTGGGGATTCTCCTCATTGCCCCCAACCTGTCCGATGTCACCACGTCCGATCAAGCCGCGATGCTGCCAGCCACGGCACCCTTTAATCACGCGACGGATGTTCACCGAACCGCTTTCCCCGGTTCTTCGGACAACGCGGGGATTGTGATCGTGGTTGAAGCCGCGACCGATACGGGCATCCTTAACCACGCTGCCGCCACTTTCCCCGAACAGGTCGATACCGACGCGGGAAAATTCATCGCTGAGCTGAGTGCATGGTTAGCAAGTGACGCCGCCCCCAAGCAGATCACGGGCGTGACCTCGCCTATCAGCTCACCACAAGTCGCGGAGATGACCATCGACACGAATAATCGGGTGGCGATGATTCCCCTTAGTCTAGCCGCAGGTGACGTGGAACTTGGCAAGACAGTCGCCGATCCGATTCATACATGGATCGATCAACACCAACCTGCCGGTGTGCATACGTATATCACCGGTGCGCAGCCGATTATCTCCGCGTTCGCGGATGCGGCTGTCTCCACCGTTGAGCGCACCCTGATCGTGACGGTTGGCCTCGTGATCGTGCTACTTCTGCTGATCTACCGCTCGCCCGTCAGTCCGCTCATCCCGCTAGCGGCGGTGACGGTATCCTACCTGATCACGCGCGGCATCATGGCGATTTTGGCCGCCAATGTGATGACCGTCTCGTCCTATGCCGATATTTTGCTAGTGGTGATCATCTACGGTGCAGGTACCGACTACTGTCTATTCCTAATCAACCGCTTCCGTGAAGAGATGGCCGATCACAAGGGCGTTCAACACGCGACGGCCACGACCATCGAAAAGGTCGGTGAAACCATCACCAGCAGTGCCGGCACCATCTTTGTCGGCTTCATGGCGATGGTCTTTGCTAAGTTCGGCGTGTTCAACACGTCGGGGCCGGGGTTAGCATTAGGGGTAATCGTATCGCTGATCGCTGGCTTAACCTTTGTGCCAGCGCTACTATCGATCTTAGGCGATCGTGCGTTTTGGCCGGGGACGGCGATCCACCGTTCGACGAGCAAATTCTATGCCCGCACGTCTAGCCTTGTCGCGCGCCATACGCTGCCAGTCGCGGTTGTGATTGTGCTGGCGATGGTTCCAGTCGGCATCTATGGCCTGAACGTATCGCTGAACTACAATCCGCTCTCCGATCTGCCCGATAACATCGAGGCGAAACAGGGCTTCGAGGTCTTGAAAGAAACACTTGGCCCGGGCAACCTGTCACCGCTCACCGTGGTTTTGACGGGTCGTGATCGGTCAACCATGAGCGCTGAGGAGATCAACCTCGAAGCCGAGCTGCTGACCCTCAAGGGGGTGGCGGATGTACGGAGCCTGAATAACCCGCTTGGGAAACAAGGCGACATGACCCAGATGCTGCGTGCCGACACACAACTGCGCCTGATTGGTCAAATGTTGAGCGCACAAAATATGACAGCGCAGTCTTTTGACATGCAGACGGCGCTCGCCGCATTTCGCGGTATGCAAACCTATCTGGATAAGTTGGCACTGCAATTCCCCGTCATCACGGATGATCCGAACCTCGTCACGCTGCAAGAAATGTTTGGCAACATGCTGGTCTTTGCCCAGAAACAGAGCGAAGCGGCGGCAGCGTTTGAAGGTCTGGCCGCGCGGTTTGCGACGATCGATAACCCGTATGTCGATCTGAGCGAGCTGACAGCGCTGATTCCCGTTTCGTCGGATGGGTCGCAAGGTGCGCTTCTCAATCAACTGCTCGGTCAATATGTTTCCGCCGATGGAATCAGCTACCGGATGACCGTCATTCTGGCCGACGATCCCAACAGCACGAAGGCGTTGGATACCGTGCTTGAGATACGCTCGATGTTGGAGCGGTACAAAAACGGTGGTGAAGCCGTCGTTGATGGACAGCCCGCGATGATGACGGATCTCCGTGACACGCTCGACTCCGATATGGTGCTGACTACTGGCATCGTCAGTCTGGGCATTTTCATCGTACTGCTGCTGATGCTCCGCAGCGTGATCGCGCCACTGTATCTGATCGCGTCGGTTGGCCTGAGTTACGCCTTCACATTGGGCATTACGGACTTAGTCTTCCGTATCGTTTTTGGCGTAACGGATGGACTCACATTTGTTATTCCCGTTTTTTCCTTTGTGTTCCTAGTCGCG
>JAHBVJ010000062.1 GCA_019637615.1 Anaerolineae bacterium
CAGTACTCTCTGTTTTTTGCCTGTTATATCAGGCAAAACAGGCGAATCGATCCCAAACAAACATCGTGACGAGGATTACCGATGGCAGCCAGAGTCCGCATTCCAATGACCTACCCGACCGACTCCAATGTTGGGGAAACTCGCCAATGTTCCGAACGCAGACCAGAACATCGTGACCAGATCGGAATGATCCCGTTTGTCTCCTCAACACGGGATCATTGTAGGGATCATTTGCCAGTGCGCACTGCCTACTCCAGCTCGTCCAACCGCTCGACCATCGACGGCTCACTCGGACGCCCGCGCTGGATCGTCAACCGGGCGCTGGTACGGGGGCGCATCGGATGCGGACGGCGGTTGGCGGCGCTGGCATCGAACGCCCCGCCGAGGCTCACCACTACCATTCCGGCGAACAACAGCCCGCACCCGATCACCGCGTTGACGGTAAGCACCTCGCCGCGAAACATGACGCCATACACGGCGGCGAACGGCGACTCGGCAGAGTACATCAAGGCGGCCTCGCTCGGCGGTAGCAAACGCTGTGCCCACACCTGGATCACCAGCCCCAATCCCGACGCCACCACGCCCGTGAACACTGCCACCAGCACCACGTTCAGCGGCAGCGAGGTTGGCAGCGGATCAGCAAACGGCGCGATCAGCGCACACAACGCCCCGCTGCACCCGCTGAACGCTGCGAAGATCGGCAGCAAGACGACGCCCGCCGCTGCCACTACCGCCGCTTGCAGCAGCGACACGAATCGCCAGTCCATGCCTTTGGGGAATTTCTCGATCACGAGGATTTGCGCGGCAAAGCTGACCGCACTCAGCAGCGCGATCACGTCCCCGAACACGCTGCCACCGGGCGCATTCGCCAGCAGCACCATGCCCGCCACCGCCAGCGCTCCGCTGATCCAGATTCGCCGCTTGATCGGGTATCGCAGCGTGATCAGCGCCAGCACCGGCACCAGCACCACGTACAGACCCGTCACGAACCCGACCCGACCCGAATCCGAGACTCGCAGTGCCGCCACTTGCAGCACATAGCCAAGCGCGAACAGCACGCCCGCGCCCAATCCCCACCGCCATTCAAGGCGCGTCGGGTAGCGCCGCAGCATCAAGCAGAACGGCAGCAGCGCCAGCGCCGCGATTGACCAGCGCAGTACGAGAAACGTCAATAAGGAGTAATTCGCCGTGGCATCTTTAACAAGGAAAAATGTCGATCCCCACATCGCCGCGATCAGCAGCAGCGCGATCAATGCCGTCCAGCGTTGGCGGGGCGTGCTGGAGATAGTCGCCGCCGTCATGGGCGTAGCTGCATCCAAGTTCGGTCAACGTTCGCGTACAATCCGCCGTTCAGCAGGTGGTACAGCGGCAGAAACAACGGCTCCGGCAGCGCGTCCCACGCAAACCAGTCCACGTCTTCCACTTCGTCTTCCGCGTGGACATACGCCTCGCCCTCTGTCACCGTGGCGTGCATCCAGATCGTGACGTAATGCCGCTGTGTCTCGCTGAATACATCATTGGTGATGCCCATGAAGGCCACTTCGCGCACCGTCACCCCGATCTCTTCCCAGACTTCGCGGATCGCACATTCTTCGGGTGTCTCGCCATATTCCAGATGCCCGCCCGCCGGTGACCATGTGCCGGGGCCGTGGTCGCCCTTGCGCCGATGCAGCAGTAACTTACCGTCGCGTTCCACCAGCACGCCGACGCCTACTTTGGGGAGGTTATTCGATTCCATATCTCGTTGTTGGCCTTTATCTCTATTCGCGCTCAGATCAGCAGCAGTTTCTGGTTGATCTCGACTGCCATCGCTTCCTGCCGCAGTTCCTGTTTGAGCGTATCCACGTAGTTCAAGATGTCTTGCAAGTAATTGTTCAGGTCGCCTTGGGTCGCGTAGCTGCGCACGATGTAGATGTTCTCGCCCACCAACCCTGCCTCAGCGCTGTTCCACACGCCGCGCGCCTCGCTGCTCGTCGCCCCGCCGAAGCGCTCACCGAGGAAGGACAGCGTGCGGTCAACGTAAGGCTTGGTGTCGGCGCTGGTGTTCACATCAATCGTGGTCGGGATGAATACGCTGATCTGGTTGGTGCGCCCCAACCGATCCGCCAGCCCTTTCGCCATCACGCCAATCTCGGTCGGAACGTTATCCGCGCGCAGTTCTGCTGGCGCGGGAGGTCGCAGCGTGAATGGCAAATCAAAATCGACTTGGGCGGGCGCGGGCAGGTCTTTTTGCGCCGCTTCTTGCCGCACAATCGCGGTGAAGATCGTCACCTTTTCGGGGTTGATCTCCTTGCGCAACTCGGCGTTGAACTTCTCGACATCTGCCCACTTGTCCGGCTCCGGCGTCGCTACGAGGATGATCTGATCCGCGTTCGGGATCAGCGTGTAAATGATCTCAGTGTAATCGGCGGGCACGGTCATCACGATATGCTCGTATTTGCTGCTCAACTGGTCAAGCGCCAGCGTTGCCCGCAGTGTGGGCGGCAGTCCCGCCGCCGAGCTGGACACGTACACGTCGAAGCCGCCCTCATGGTTGAGGATATGCGTATCCGGCTTGGGCTTGAAGCGCCGGATCGCGCGGTCAGGATCAGGCTGTTCGGTGTAGGCGGTGCGGCGCTGCGTCACCTTGCCCAGCGTCAGCGCCACCGTGCTGCCCAGCAGCATCGCGTCCACACCCGGAAATTCCACGATCAAGCACAGGCGGCTTGTCGTGCTGCGGGCAACGGTCGTCGCCAACCGCTGCGCCACCAACCGCGTCAGCTCGACCGCAACCGACGGATACCTGTACAACAGCGCGAGAAAATCCGCCTTCTTCAGCAGCAGCGCATCGACGGTGCTCTTTGCCGTCGCCGTGGCGGTGGTCGTGCTGCTCACGTTCACCGCGTTGATCTCGCCCAACGTGTCGCCCTGCTTCAAATACGCGATCACCTTGGCGTTTTCCGTTGGCTGGCTCGGCTGCCCGCTGAATCGCGAGATTTCCACGATGCCGCTCTTGATGAAGAACACGAAGTCGCTGGTCTGCCCTTGCCACAGGATCACGTCATCGCGCTGGTAACGGCGTTCCTTCAGCATCATGCTGACTTCTTTGATCTGTGCTTCGTTCAGCTCGCGGAAGATCGGCACCTGTTTCAAGAACGTCTCGCTGTCCATATCGACCCGCGCCCAGATTTCGGCGGGCAAATAGCCGCTGCTCTTGCGCGTCGTGCTGCGCACCACCACGCGGTAGACCACTTTCCCGCCGATGATCGCTTCGTTGATCGCGCCCTGAAACAGCAGCTCGTTCAGCGTCTGCGTAAAATTGAAGTCTTTCGTGGCGAACGCTTGCGAAAACTGCTCGTAACTAGACTCCGGGTGACGGGATAGCCAGTTGAGCAAGTCGCGTTGATCTTCCGGCAGTTCAAGCCTATCCAGTAAGGATAGGCCGCGTTTCTTTGCTTTGGTGGAATCGAGCTTATTGGTCATGTCGTCCTATGATGTTCTCAGCGCCGACGGGGCCATAACAGCAAGAGCAGCAGTAAAACGGTCAGGATGAAAATGCCGCGTTTCACGATATTCAGATCTGCCATCAACGTTTCATACTCAGCCCGCGTGATCGTGGGCCATGTGATGGTCGGCAGCGGCGCGTTGGACGCGGAGGCGGGCGGTTGGGTTGGCGTCGGTGCAGGGCTGGCAGGTGGCGGCGCTGCGGGTGCTGCTGATGGCAGCGGCGTGACGGCACTCCCTCGGTTGCCGTTGGTCGCGCTCGGCGTCTGCACGGTCACCGCGCCCACGCTTGAGGTGCGGCTGGTGGCGGCGGCGAACATGCCTGTGCTGATAGCGTCCACTTGCTTTTCTGTTTTTGGTGCGGACGCTTTCGCTGGCTGGTCGGGCTTGTCGAGCGCTTCGTGGAAGGCTTTCGCCAATTCGCCCGCTGTGGCGTACCGCTCATCGGGGTTTTTCTCCATCGCCTTGGCGATCACCGCTTCGATGCTCAATGGCAGATCGGGGCGCAGTTCGCTCAACGTCTGCGGCGTAGACATCATATGCATCAAATGGACGTAGACAAAGCTGTCGCCAAGCTGCGGCGAAAACGGCAGTTGTCCCGTCAGCATCTCGAACACGATCACGCCGAGCGCATACACGTCGGTACGTGCGTCCGCCGTCTTGCCCTGCCATTCTTCCGGCGACATATACTTGGGGTTGCCGAATTCAAGGTCATGCTTGCTGCGGGCTGCTTGCGGGTTGATCGTCTTGGTGATGCCGAGGTCGCTCACGGCGGCATTGCCCTCGCCATCGAACAGCACATTTTCCGGCTTCAGGTCGCGGTGGACGATCCCGCGCTCATGGGCGTAATCCAGCGCGGCGGCGATGTCGTCCAGCGTCTTGACGACCCGCTCGGTGGGCACGGGCACTTCCTTCTTGACGAAAATATCCATCAAGCTGCCGCCCGCCATGAATTCCTCGACCAAATACCAGATGTCGCCCTCATGCTGATAATCCAGCACCTTGACGATGTTGGGGTGTACCAGCGCTTTGGCGGCTTGCGCCTCACGGTCAAAGCGCTCGAAGTATTCTTCACTGTGCGCGAGGCTGTCTTTCAACACCTTGATCACGACGGGCTTTTTGGCGTTGCGCTTCTTCGCCAAAAACGCATGAACATGCGCCCCTTCACCGAGGTACATAGTCAGGGAGTACGTACCGAGTTTCTTGCCCACCAAATCTTGCATCGCCGCCATCCTCAACGTAGTTTCGAGCGCGCTGTGCTAAGGCTTTGCCCCGCCTGCGTAAGCTACTGCGCATTCAGGACAAAGCACTCAGCACTTTCTGCCCATTATATCCTAACGCGCCGAATTCAGTTCAGCGTGCGCGAAATGAATCGGTTCGACGGCAGTGATGGCTTGCTCGAACTTCTCCAACATCTCGTCGCACAGCGCGGGCGTGATGTTCAGCGGCGGGATCACGCGGATCGCGCTTTGTCCCGCGCCGAGCAGCAGCAGATCGCGCTCCCAGCACTCGTCAACTACGGCTTCCCGCGCTGCGCGGTTGGGCTTGCGCGATTGCGTGTCCGTCACCAAGTCCACGCCGATCATCAGACCGCGTCCGCGCACATCACCGATGATCGGGTGCCGCGTTTGGATGGCCTTCAGCCGCGTCATCAGGTACTCGCCCATCTTCGCGGCGTTGTCGATCATGCCATCTTCCAGCAGCCGGAGCGTGGCAAGCGCAGCCGCGCAGCACACCGGATTGCCGCCGAACGTGCTGGCGTGCGCGCCCGGTTCCCATGTCATCAGGTGCGCTTTCGCCATCATCGCGCCGAGTGGCATTCCGCTGGCGATGCCTTTAGCCACCGCGATGATGTCCGGCTCCACGCCAAAATGCTGGATGCCCCACCATTTGCCCGTGCGCCCGACGCCCGTCTGCACCTCATCGATGATCAACAGGATGCCATAGCGGTCACACAGATCGCGCAGCGCGGGGAAAAAGCCGGGGGTCGGCACCACATAGCCGCCCTCGCCCTGAATCGGCTCCACCAGAATCCCTGCCACTTCATCCGGCGGGGCGATGGTGCGGAAGATGGTGTGCTCAAGGTAATCTACCACCCGTTCGCCGTAATCGCTGAAGCCTTGCGCCGCCAGCGCGGGACGGAAGTCATCCGCAAACGGGACATGAACCACGCCGTCGCCGCCCGCGAAGAAGCCTTTGCGCTGAATATGCTTGCTGCTCGTCATGCCGAGCGATCCCATCGTGCGCCCGTGGAAACTGCTCAGGAATCCGATCATGCGCGGACGACCCGTGTGATAGCGGGCCAGTTTCAGCGCCGCTTCGATGGCCTCCGTGCCGCTGTTCCCGAAGAAAACCCGCGCGGGTTCGCTGAACGGCGCGATGGAAACTAACTTTTCCGCCAGTTCAACCTGCACCTCGTAGAAGAAATCGGTGCCGGACATGTGTAAGAACTTGTCAGCTTGATCTTTGATGGCTTGTACCACGTCAGGGTGGGCGTGTCCCGTCGCCGTCACGGCGATGCCGGTAGTGAAGTCCAAATAACGCCTGCCATCGGCGTCCCATACCTCGGCTCCTTGCCCACGCGCGATCACCAACGGGTGCGTGCGCGTGTAGGACGGAGACATAACCGCCTGATCGCGCGCGATAATCCGCCGCGCCTTCGGGCCGATATGGGTAAGCATCTTTTCGTCCATTGTCGCTCCTAATGAATCTGTTGAGGGGTGGATGCGTTCTCACGGAGGACGCGTTTTATATCTGCCAGTGTCACTAACCCTTTGAGGTCATCGTTCATGACGACTGGAATTGCCGACAAATTGAAACGCCTGAGCTTTTCGTGGGCGATCCACAGCGGATCGCTGGCTTGCACTTTGGCAAAATCAGTTTTCATCACATGTGCGATGCTCAGATCGCGTAATTTTCCTTGCCGTTTGCGCACGTCCGCGCTCGTTACCATACCCACCAACTTGGCGTGTTCCCCGATCACTACGGGAATCACATGCCCCATCAAGATTGCGTCCAACGAACGGATCAGCGGTTGATTCGGGTTCGCGACGTGCGAAGGGATCGTCGCCACCTCGCCCGCCGTCCAGCGATGCAGCATCACTTGGCTGCGCACCGCGTTCCATTCATAGGTGGCTTCGCTGTACAACACGAACGCCACAATCGCCAACGAAATACCGAGTGGCAGCATCCCGATCAGCATCAAGACTACCGCGATTGCCATCATGCCCGCACCGAACGAGCGCCCTACAATCGCCGCGCGGAAGGTCGCCGCCTCGAAGCTCAACCGTCGGCATAATATCGCTCGCAGTGCCCGCCCGCCGTCCAACGGAAAGGCGGGCAGCAGATTAAATATGCCGAGCACCAGATTCGCCGCGCTCAGGTACGCCAACAACCCGATCAGCGACGGCGCACGCAGCCCGCGCATGATCAAACGTCCCATCGACTGCTGTTCCAGCACTGCCGCGCCCACGATAAGCAGCGAAAACCCCGCTCCCAATAGCAAATTCGCAATCGGGCCAGCCAGCGCTATCCGCAATTCCTTCGCGGGCGGGATCATCACGGCTTCCATATTCGCCACGCCGCCAATCGGCAGCAGCATGATGTCATGCACCGCGATTCCGTAGCGATGCGCGTACCATGTGTGCGCCAGCTCGTGGATCAGCACGCACACGAACAGCATCAATACCGCCAGCACATTGAACAGTGCTCCGACGGGGGTTCCATATTGCGCCACGCCCATCCATACCGCGCCGATGATCACGAGGATAAAGGAGGCATGTACTGCGACCAGCGTCCGTCCTAGCCGGAACAGGGGGATGGCACCGCGACCATTGGGAACCGCCCACAGGGCGTGTAACGAGCGTTTCAAGGCCACACTGCTCACCAAAAATATAGCCGTCTCCTGTCGATACCCCTATTGTACTTCATGCCACCTCGAATCGCTGAATCGGTTGAATTACAACACCCCGATTGCCCTTTGGGAGACACGAAACAATCCCATCGACATGGTATTATCAATGGCGAGGAATAGTTTTCTCTATCCGAATGTAAGCTCCATGCCCGACGCTCACGACTCCCGCACGGACAACGAATCAGACGCCTTCCTCGGCGCGATTCTGCTATCGGATGCCGCCGCCGCTGCTGCCGAAACCGAACGTCGCCGTCTTGCGGGTTTGCTCGATGCAGCAGTCATCGAACCGCTCAATTTGCTGCTTTCCCAAGCGCTTGCTTACGATCAGACGCTTGCTGCCAACCCGCAGGCACGCATGGCAGTCTCCGTGCTGACCAGCCTTGCACGGCAGCTTCTTCAACAAACCCGCGATCTTCAAGCCAACTTGCACCCAACGCTCTTGGAAGCGCTCGGCTTGGAACCCGCCTTGGAGACACTCGCCGCGCAGGCCGAACGCGTACTTGGCTTGCATATCGCCCTGAGCGCCGAACGGCTGCGTCAGCGCCCACCAGCGACCGTCGAATTGGCCTTGTATCGACTGGCACAAGCGGCGCTCGACCGTGCGTATCAAGCCGTCGGCGTGTCCGAAGTCAGGCTCACTTTGCATCTTCAAGACGGTTGGTTGATCTTCCGTTACGCGGATAACGGCACCGCTAATCTCGAGTCGCTGCGGGAAAGCTCCGACCGCATCCACCAGTTAGGCGGGACGGTGGACATCGCCCGCCCCGACTCTGGCATGGTAGAACTCTCCGCACGGTTCCCACTCCAACCCGAAGTCGAACTCACCGCCCGTGAATTGGAAGTGCTGCGCTTGCTGGCGGATGGCCTGACCAACAAGCAGATCGCCTATACCTTGAACGTCAGCGCCCGCACCATCAACTTTCACTTGGATAACTTGTATTCAAAATTAGGCGTCAATTCCCGTACTCAAGCGGTCGTCTATGCGCTGCGTCAGGGCTACCTGTCCAAATAAACAGGTCACTGCTCGTCAAATACCCGTTCCAGCTTGCCCGCCTACTGTGGGATGATGGCATTCGTAAGGGAAATTCACCGCCAACAAGGAATGAAAAATGAACGCCAATGTAGACCTCGGCCCACTAGAAGCCATTTTGACCGACGCCACCATCACCGAAATCATGATTAACGGCTATCAAAACATCTACGTCGAACGAGCAGGCAACGTCGAGAAGGTAGACGCCAGTTTCCGCGATGAAGATCACCTGATGCAAGTCGTCCGCCAGATCGTCGCCAAATTCGGTCAGCGCATCCACCAGCTCGATGAATCGACGCCGATCCTCGATGTGCGCCTCACGGATGGCTCACTGATGCATGTAGTCGGGCGCGGTGTTTCGGTCAACGGTACCAGCGTCACCATCCGCAAAGTTCACATTCACCCGCTGACCGCCGATCAGTTGATTGGATTCGGCTCGTGGACACCGCCAATGGTCGAATTTTTGCGTACGTGTGTGCGCGCTCGCCTCAACATCGTGATCGCGGGGGGAACATCATCCGGCAAAACCAGCGTCCTGAATATCGTCGGTGGCTTCATCCCGCCCCAAGATCGCATCATCACCATCGAAGAAGTCACCTCGGTCGTACTTCCGCAGCCACACATCGTGGCGCTGGAAACGCGCCCGCCTAATCTGGAAGGGAAAGGCGAAATCACGCTCAAGCATCTGGTGGAAAGTGCCCTCAAGATGCGCCCCGATCACATCATCCTCAGCGAAGCCCGTGGCGCAGAAGTGCTGACGCTCCTACAAGGCATGAACATGGGCTACGACGGTACGCTGATCAACATCCACGCCACCAGCGTTCGCGATGTCTTGGCGCGGTTGGAAATGATGGCGACGGAGGGCAATCCCGTCATGCCTCTGTTGGCGCTCCGTCATACGATTGCTTCGGCGGTGCATGTGATTTGCTATCAGGAACGTCTGCGCGACGGTACGCGCCGCTTGGTGAAGATCGCGGAAGTGCTTGGGATGCACGGTGACAACATCGTAACCCAAGACATTTTCGAGTTCGTCCAATCAGGGGTCGAAGATGGCAAAATTATCGGTCAATTCCGCCATACCGGAGTCATCCCCGCGTTTTTTGATCGTCTCAAAGTCGCGGGCATCGAACGACCGCAAGACCTGTTCGCGCCGACCGCCTAAATGCGCACTCTAGCTGGGTGGTGTCAGAGGGACACATGGTTTTGTCCCTCTGGCGCATTTGTCTTTACTAAGGACTAAGCACTTAGCACTAAGCACTCAATACCCGCCACGCGCCGATGCCCATGCACGCCCAGCCGATCAGCATTAGCAACCCGCCGATGGGAGCCACCGCGCCCATGATCCGCACATCGAAGATCGCCAGCACGTACAACGCGCCGGAAAAGATCAGTGCGCCAGCGAACAGCGTCCAACCAGCGGCGGTCAAGAAGGGATCAGCCTTGATACTCATCAACCACGCTACGCCGATCAGCGCCAGCGCGTGGTACATCTGATAGCGGCTGGCGGTTTCAAACGTACCAGTGCGTCCGTTAGCTTCCAGAGTAGCTTGCAATCCGTGTGCGCCGAAAGCACCAAGCGCCACGCCGGTGAATCCCAGAATGGTAGAAAGGATGATAAATGTTCGTGACATGCCAGAACCAATCGTGTACTCTATGCCTTACCGTTGAGCATTCTGGCAATTGTATCCAGTAAATGTGGCATATCCACAGGTTTCGCCTCGTAGGCGTCGCAGCCTGCTGCTAAGGTGCGTTCCATGTCACCCACCATCGCGTTTGCCGTCAGCGCCACCACCGGAATATGACCCGTATCCGGTGCCGCTTTGATGCGCCGCGTCGCTTCCAGCCCGTCCATGATCGGCAAGTCGATGTCCATCAAGATCACGTCCGGCAAATGCTGCTGCGCCATCTCGACGCCTTCCGCCCCGTTCATCGCCACCACGATCTCGAACCCGCGCCGCTGCAAACGGCGCAGGAGCATATCAAGATTGTCTTCGTTATCTTCTACGATCAGAATGCGTGCCATTGTCCGTTCCCTCACGCGTAATTATTGGCGAACGGCATGACGATTCGCAACCAGATCGCGCACCTCGGCTAACAATTGATCGCGGCTGTACGAGCCTTTTTGGACAATTTGCTGAACCTGCATACTCAACTGCTCCCGATCCGAGTTCGAGAGATCCATCGCCGTGACGACCACCACGGGGATCGAGCGCCACTGTGGATTCTTGCGTAGTTCCACGAGGAATTGGAAGCCGTTCATCTCCGGCATCATCAAGTCCAGCAAGATAATGTCCGGCATATACAGCTTGAGCCGATCCAGCGCCGTGCGCCCGTTATCCGCCTCGGTCACGATCCAGCCTTCCTTTTCGACCATGCGCCCTAACATCTGGCGCGTTTTTTCGTCGTCTTCCACTACCAGCGCCGTCACGGTGGCTTTTTCCTGCCGGAAGCGCACCAGCACCTTGACCAGTTGATCGCGGTCAATCGGCTTGGTCAGGAAATCCGACGCCCCCAGCGAGAATCCGAGATTCTTGTCGCTCGTGATCGTCATCATCACCACGGGGATATGACTCAGGTCGGGATCAGCCTTCAGGCGTGTCAGCACCGACCAACCATCCGTCCCCGGCATCATCACATCCAACGTGATCACATCGGGGTTCAGTTCCTTTGCCATCCGCAGCCCGTTCTCGCCATCGATAGCGGCTTCCACGCGGTAGCCTTCCTTCGCTAAGAAGCGCTTCATCAGCTCATGGACGGCGGGTTCGTCGTCAATCACGAGTACCAAGCCCGCCCGTCCTGTCGTCGCGGGCATGACCGTGCTGATGGCTTGAGGCATATTCGAGACGGACTCAATCCGCTTCGTCGCCATCGGCAGCCGCACAGTGAATGTCGAACCCTTGCCATAGTCGCTCTCGACGGTGATCGCACCGCCCAACATCTCCGCGAACCGCTTGCTGATCGAAAGTCCAAGGCCAGTGCCGCCGAACTTGCGGGTCGTACTGGAATCAGCCTGTGAAAATTCACGGAACAACTTCTCCATATGCTCCGGCTTGATCCCGATGCCCGTATCCACAACGCTGAACACGATGAAGTCGTCCCCGTCGCGTTTGACGTTCAGTGTGATCTTGCCGTTGTTAGTGAACTTGGTCGCGTTACTCAGCAAATTGAACAGGATTTGCCGCACTTTGGTGAGGTCGGTCTGCATCTTCAGACCCACATCCATGCCTTCGACGGCGAGGGTATTGTTGTTCTTATCCAGCAGCGGATTGATGATCGTCACGATGTCGCGGATCATGTGCGGAACCAGCACTTCCTCGACATGGATATCCATCTTGCCCGCCTCGATCTTGGACAAGTCAAGGATGCCGTTGATCAGTTGCAACAGGTGGCGCGCCGAATTCTGAATTTTCTTGAGGTCGGGCACAAAGCTCGTTTGCCCCAAATCTTCGCATTCTTCCTCGATCAATTCGCTGTAGCCGATCACCGCGTTGAGGGGCGTCCGTAGTTCGTGGCTCATGTTGGCGAGGAACACGCTCTTGGCGCGGTTAGCTTCGAGCGCCCTATCGCGCGCAGCGACCACCTCGGTTGCGATGTTATTGAATGAAATCGCGATCTGTGCCAATTCATCGCGGTTTTCCAGCACCAATTCCGTCGAGTGACCGCTCACCATGCTCTTTGTCGCTGTTTCTAGCGAGGCCAACGTATGTTGTACCGATTGATAAAAACCGATCAACAAATAGGTCGCGGCGGCTAGTGCGAACCCTGTGAACACGATGACGATATTGCGGCGCGCTTCCAAGCGGCCGGTACGCTGTCCTAGCAGGTCATCCAGCGACGCTGTAGATGAGGTATACAGGGAAAACGCAGTACCGATGGCATCCGACGCGGAATCATAATAGCCTTGCAAATCAACCGTCAAATTGAGCGCCTTCACCAAGCGCTGATCGACCATATCGAGGAAAGCGCCGATGGTCGATTCATGCTGGCTGATGCTTTGCTCAAACTGACCGCGTAAGTTCGGATTCACCCCGTAGGCATAATCGAAGCCTTGCTTGGTCGTGTCCACAGTCGTGCGTACCAGACCGGACAAGATCACCAGATTAGAACGATCCTCCGCCGAGGCCGATCCACGCACCAATATTTGCATCCCGATTGCCTGCATCTGAGCGAGATACTCAGCAGTCAACGGCAGCTTGGTGATCACGTTGTCCATCAAGTAGTAGGTGTCGATGTCAGGGTCAAGGATCAACTGCGAATTATTGCCGATCTGTGTGCTCAACTTGAGCATATCGTTGATGAGCGTCGAATGCTGCGCATAATTCACCGAAGCGGTCAGCGTCAGTCCATCGTTTTCTAGCGTGTTCCACTTCGCTTTGATTGCTTCCCATGCGCTTGTGGTGCGCAGTCCTTTACCGAGCATTTTGTCTACGGCATCAACCGCAGTGATCTCGTTGGCGATCTCTTTTTCCCGCGCGGTGATGTCATCTTTGCGTGTGGTATCGCCGTTCAGATAAGCATTCGTCAGACTGCGGTGCTCTTGCACAGTTTGCACCAGCGCGACGAGCGGCGAGTTGTACTGCAACCCTTTACGCTCGTTGTCCGCAAAATCAATATCCTTCTGGATTTGCACGAGGAATTGATACAACACCACGATCAGTGGCAGGATCAGCAGCAGCCCCACCAGCATGAATTTCTGGGGATATTTCAGCCGATTCATCAGCGCAACAGCGGGAGATAGCAATCGTTTCATAAAACATCTACCCTAACACGCATGGACAGCCAAAATTTGCGATTTTGCTTAGTTTAAGCGTAATCAGACTTCGTTTTTCTAACTATACCATTCCAAAACATATCGCGCTTAAGAGCCTAGCCAGCGGACTTCAAGCACCTTGAACATCCATAATTTATGTCGCAGCGCATCTCAAAAAAGGAACGCGCCTGAAGGATCACGCGTGGCAAAAGTGGATGGGAACTGTGTCACCCGGTCGGCAGCGAGTGGGTTCTTCCGGTCTACACCACCACCGACGCGATAACTGCCCGCCAGCGACTAAATGACTAAGGCCACCTTGAACGTGCAGCGGCAAAAGCGCACCCAGCCGCCAGCCTCGATGAGGACTAGGTTCGGCTCGGTGGGGAATGCTGGCGTTCATGGTGTATCAGGTCGCAGTCAGCGCTATTAAACACGCTAGGAAAATCCGATGCTCAACCTAAACTATCCTGCAAACTCTGTTATAATCACCCGACAGCAGGACACAGAGATGACGAACACAACCAACGTGACCCCCAAACCCGTTTTTTCCATCGTCGCCCCCGTTTATAACGAAGCAAAAGGCTTACCGGAATTTTACGAGCGTGTGCGTAAAACGATGGATCAGGTCAACGAACCGTGGGAACTGATCCTCGTCAATGACGGCAGCCGTGATGACTCACTCGAAGTGATGCGCCAGCTTCATCAGCGCGATCCGCACGTCAAATTGGTCGATTTCGCCCGCAACTTCGGGCACCAGATCGCCGTCACAGCAGGTATGGACATGAGTGTCGGTGACGCCGTCGTGATCATCGACTCGGACTTGCAAGACCCGCCCGAAACCATTGCAGACCTGATCAAGCAGTGGCGCGAAGGCTACGAAGTGGTCTACGCCGTGCGCAAGACCCGCCCCGGCGAAACATGGTTCAAACTGTTCACCGCCAAGATGTTTTACCGCATCATCTACCGCATCACCGACGTGCGCATTCCGGTCGATACGGGCGATTTCCGCCTGATGGATCGCCGTGTGGTCAACGCGATGGTGCATATGCGCGAGCACAACCGCTTCATTCGCGGGATGACTAGTTGGGTCGGGTTCCGCCAGACCGGCGTCCTGTATGATCGCGATGTCCGCAAATATGGCACGACCAATTACCCCCTCAGTAAGATGCTCAAATTGGCGTGGGACGCGGTGACGGGCTTTTCGTACTTCCCGTTGCGTCTGACACTGTACGCCAGCGTGCTGCTGTTCATCCTATCCTTGGTGGCGATCCCCGTCGTGATCATCATGCGGCTGACGACCGGTCAAATCTGGTTCGAAGGCCAAGCCACCGCCATTGTCCTGATCCTGCTGATCGGTTCAGCGCAGTTCTTCTTCTTCTTCGTGATGGGGCAATATCTAGGGCGCATCTATGACGAAGTACGCGGGCGACCCTTATACATCGTGGCGGATACCTTTGGCCTCGATGAAGCGCCCAAACGCGGCACCGGCATGCTGCCCAACGGCGATACCCGTCATCGGGTCGAAATGCGATCACCTGAAACGACAAAAGAGAATATGGTGTAGACTTATGAGTATCGGGCGAGCGGCGTAACACTCGCGGGGCACGGGTGTTCTTATCGTAAGTGACGGAGTTAGGGGGAATGGGTCGTGTTGGACGATACACAAAAACGGGTGAATTTTGTGCAGGCTTATCGTGATGCTCAACTGGCGTATGAGAAGATCGATGAGGAGTTAGATACGCTGCTGCAATCCAAAGGCGGGCACACCAAAGACCTCTCCGATGACGACTACGAACGCTATCGTGAGCTGGCGCACCGCCGCGACATTGCCTACAACCACATGAAGACATTGGAGCGGGCATTACTAGACGAATAAGCCTCCAAAAGGGTATATTCAAGCGATAAAATCAATCCTCTTCATGCTCAGAAGAGGATTTTTAGTTTAAGGACACAAGCAACACTCATGATCACCGGGCCAACCTTCGAAGAAATGCTGCATCCTCACAAGATCGATCCTGCCGTCCGGGTCAAGGCCAACGCCGCCCGCCAAGACGCGCCGCTCGATCCGATCAATCTGTTCAACATCACATGGCGCGACCTCAACGGCTATGTGTGCCATATCGTGCTGCCCAAGGAACTGACGGGCGTCGATTGCGACATTGTGGCGCTCTACGGGCGCGAATTCCCGTCCGGCAGCCACAAAGTCGGCGCGGCTTATTCCGTCTTGCTGGAAAAAGTGCTGTTTGGCGATGTCGATCCCAACGTCAACACGCTGGTGTGGCCTTCGACGGGCAATTACGGCATCGGCGGCGCGTGGGTTGGCGGGCGGATGGGCTGCAAGAGCGTGGTCGTGCTGCCGCAAGGCATGAGCCGCGAACGCTTCGAGCGTATCGAATCCTACGGCGCGTCGGTCATCAAGACGGTCGGGTCGGAAAGCAACGTCAAGGAAATCTACGACAAGACGCACGAACTCGCCCTCGATCCCAATACGCGCATCCTCAACCAATTCGAGGTGATGGGCAACTACCGCTTCCACTATCACGTCACGGGCAACACGCTGATCGAGCTGGCGGGCGAATTGCAGCAGCGCGGGATCGGCACTGGCAAGATCAATGCCTTTGTCTCCGCCACAGGCAGCGCGGGCACGATTGCCGCTGGCGACCGCCTCAAGCAGCAGTGGGCCGATCACAAAATCGTGTGCTTAGAGCCGATCCAGTGCCCGACGCTGACCAACAACGGCTACGGCGCGCATGATATTCAGGGCATTGGCGACAAGCATGTGCCGTGGATTCACCACACATGGAACACCGACGCTGTGATGTGCCTTGATGACATGACCTGCAAAAAGGGCTTGCAACTCATCAGCGAGGAAGGCGGACAAGAAACCCTCGTCAAGCGCTACGGCGTCAGCGAAGAAGTCGTGCGCAAGATGAGCCGCTTATTCGGCATCAGCGGCATCTGCAACGTGCTCGGCGCGATCAAAACCGCCAAGCATTACGGCTTCGGCAAGGGTGATGTCGTCGCCACCGTCGCCACCGACTCGCTGGATCGCTATTACAGCGTGATGGACGATATGCGGGCGGAGTTCGGCATGCTGGACGAAGCCGCCGCCGCCGGACGCGTCGAAGGCATCTTCCACGCCGCTACCACCGATTGGGTGCAGGATGGCACGCGCGAGAATCGTGAGCGCTGGCACAATTTGAAGTACTATACGTGGGTCGAGCAGCAGGGCAAATCCGTCGAAGAACTCGATGCTCAACGCGATCCCGAATGGTGGCTGGCACATCAAGCCCGCGTTGGCGATATTGATGCAAAATTGATGGCAACTCGGCGAAACTAGCGATATAACAACATCATGCAGCCTCTCGCCCGCTGGCGGGGGGCCGTGTCACCAATCGCCAAGGTCGCGACGTGTCTTCGCGCAGCACGCAGAACTAAGCACCAAGCACTTGGAGTAACCATGTCAACCTATCCGCAGGTGGTGTTATTTGGCTCAATCAGTGGTGGCTGGCGTGAACGTGCCGTGATTCCGGTTCTGGAGCGGTTGGGCGTCACTTACTTCAATCCGGCGTCGGGGGGTGATTGGACGCCAGAAATGGGACGGCGTGAAGGGGAAGCGATGGCGCACGCCGAAACCATCTTGATGGTCTTCACCAATGACTTGCCGTCGTTCACAGGGTTGGCGGAAACAGGCTGGGCAGCCTTGGGCGCGGTCGAACGCGGTCAGCTTTTCATCTTGTGTCTGCCATCGGAGAATTTTAGGGCAAACACGCCGTGGTATCTGCGCTGGTCGGGGTATGTGCAGCGTATCACCCGTCTGTTTAATCACTACGCCAAGAGTTCACGACTGCTCGTCAGGGAACACGCGGCGAAGTTTACTCATCCGAATATCCATGTGGTAGATAGCCTTGAGGAGGCTGTTACGCTGCTGCGACAGCGCTATGCTGTGGCACAGTCCTAAGGTTTAGCGGGGAAGAAATGCTATGCATCCTGAAGATCGGGTACTCATCGGGGTAATCAATCGCCGTGTTGACTTCGAGATGGCACGCGACCAAGGTTGGTATCGTATTCCGGTCGAACGCGCACCGAAGTATCTTGATTCCGAATATGTAGCCTTTTATTTCAGCCGTAACTTCAAAGAGAAAAACGGCGGCGTACATTACTTTGCCCGACGCACAGGCCAAGAACTCGTGCGCCGTCGCGACATTCTGCCGCGTGAGCCGGGGCATCCCAGAGCCAACAATCTCTACTATCGGATTTCGCTCGGCAAAATGCAGGAGAAACATCCTCCGATCCTCAACCCAACCAGCCGTCCGATTGCCTTCGTCTTCACCACGTGGGATCGCTTTGTCACGGCGAGGACGATTGCCGATCTGTACAGCGTCTCGGAATTCTACGTGGATCGTGTCAGCAAGGTGCTCCGGCATAAAGGCGTACACTTTGAAACCGCCGATCTGTGGGACGACACCGAACTGCGCATGAAGGTTGGCGACCTGCGCCGTCGTCTGGAAGCGTTGTTGGCGCGTACCGACCTCACCGAATCGGAGCAGGCGCAGCAAGCCCTAGAAGAGGCCATCGCGGCCTTAGGCGGCCTGAAGTTCCTCAACATCCCCTTCGATACTTGATCGTTCGACCAGCGCGTGCCAAGCATCGTCGCTTCCACGTAGGCAAAGTTAGGTGCGGCTTCTTCTAGCCACACCTATCACGGTACTTGCCGCGTTTGGTCACGGCATAAACGTCGGCGCAGGCTCACCACCTACTGGCGCAGCCACGCGCACCCAATAACCTGCCAACGGATAATCACTCGCGCTGCCGAACACGAACGAACTGTCTGCGAATCCCGTCGTCAGCGCATTCTTGATGTACGTCAAGCCGTTCGACTGCCGATACACGCCCACGCCCGACTTGCCATCGCCGTCCCAATCGCCCACGAATGGTGTATCACCCGCGATGCCCAAGCCCAACTCCGCGTCCGCGAATACCGAGCAGTTGCAAATGGCGTTGCTCAGATAAAACACCTGATTACTCGGCCTGTACACGCCGGGACTGTCTTTGCCGTCCCCGTTCCAGTCACCCGCGATCCCCACATCACCCGGTACGCCGAGTACCATTGTGAAGTCCGCGAAACCAGTCGTTAGGCTATTCTTCAAGTAGATCAACCCATTTGACGGACGGAACACCCCGACGCCGTCTCTGCCGTCGCCATCCCAATCGCCCACGATCGGCTGATCGCCCGGATTGCCGAGCACGAATGAGTAGCTGAGTACCGCCGGATTCGCCGTGCTGTTCGTCAGGAAGAACTGACCAGTGCTGCTTTCGTACACGCCCGCCGTATCGATCCCGTCGCCATTCCAATCGCCCGTGATCGGGAAATAGCTCGACGTCCCAAACGTGATCTGGCTGTCCGCGAAGCCCGTCGTATTCGAGTTCCGTAGATAAAACGTGGAAGTCGATGGCCTAAAGATACCAATCGTGTCAGGATGCGCTGTAGGTACAGTTGTTGTGGTGGGCGACGGCGTTGGCGTTGTGATGATGCCGCCAAAAGACAAGTGACACACAGTACCGGTACCCGGAAAGCTGATGGTCAACATCACACTGAAATCATTAACGGTTAGATTCTCTGCCAGTGACCCGTTCAGATTCGTGAATTGGACATGCCAAGTGTTGGTTGAGCTGCTATGTACATCGGTACGATTACCTGCACTTGACCAACCAAACGAGGCGCTGTTGACATCGATGCTACCATCGGTGTCCCCCGGCAAACCAGAGACCGCTACACTCCAGTGTTCGGGATCGTTGGGACTGGCTCCTAACACCATCTTGTTCGGATACATGTTGGGCGAGATCGCACTTCGATTCCATTGCAATGAAACCGCCGTCAAAATGCCTGTTTGCGTACCATCATTCCTGAACGAGAGATGAAATGCATCAACTACGAAAGGATCAACAAGTGCAACGGAGGTTATGTATAGGAGCTGGCAGTTCGGTGGCTCAACGGTAGCTGTAGGTGTATGAGTAACCGACGCAGTTACGCTTGGTGTGCTTGTCGGTGATGCCGTCATTGTGGCTGATGGCGTGGTACTCGGCGTAGTTGTCGGTGACGCCGTCACCGTCGCTTGAATCGTGGCTGTATGGGTTGCTGTGGGTGTTTGCGAAGGCCGTTGCGTTGGAGTAGCGAATCCACTCATGGCGAGTTCGCACGTAACACCAGTACCGGGAAAATCAACCGTCAGCCTAGTGCCGCCGAAATCATAGATGGTAAAGTTGCTAGCCAGCGTTCCGCTAAAGTTTGTCATCTGGACGCGCCATGACAAGACCGAATTCCCGATGACATCCGTCCTTCCACCTGCGTTCGACCATCCCGGCGAGGTGCTGTTGACATCCAGATTGCCATCTGTTTCCGCTGGCAGGCCAGAGACCGCTAAATTCCAGTGTTCGGGATCGTTGGGGCTGGCTCCCAACACCATCTTGTTCGGATACATGTTGGGTGAGCTTGGGTTTGTTCTCCAGCGCAAATACACCGCTGTCAAAATGCCTGTTTGGATGTTATCGTTCCTGAACGAAAGCCGAAGCATATTGTCCTCGGTTGGATCAATAATTTGGAGGCCAGCAAAATACACTAATTCACAGTTAGGAGGAACAACTGTAGCAGATGACGTGGGACTTCGTGTGAGCGTCAGTGAACTCGTAACCGTCACAGTCGGGGTAACGGTGTTAGAGGCTGTGGCTGTCGGAGTTTTGGTCAGTGTTTGTGTCTTGGTGAGAGTCGGTGTCGATGTTCCCAACACAGTATCGCGAATTTTTACCACGAAAGCATCAGGAACGCCTCCAGCATGAATTGGGTTCACTTCTGGAAAATCATCGGAAATTGTGGCTCCCGTGACATAAACATTGCTGTTCCCATCAACGGCAATGGCGAAACCCTGATCCTTGTAGTT
This sequence comes from Anaerolineae bacterium, assembly GCA_019637615.1. Taxonomy (GTDB): domain Bacteria; phylum Chloroflexota; class Anaerolineae; order Aggregatilineales; family UBA2796; genus JAHBVK01. Next base: position 20,115 of record JAHBVJ010000062.1, read on the forward strand.
GCCACCGAGGTATGTAGAATAGCCAAGCGTAGCACCCGTCACATTCAGTTTCGTCACGAATGCGTTATAGATACCTGCATTGGTCGCTTGGAGAGCGTCCAGTATAGGAAAATCGCGCGAATAAGTTTCTCCGGCGACATAGGCATTGCCAATACTATCCACTGCAATGCCGTTTCCAATGTCATCACCGCTTCCGCCTAGATAAGTTGAATATACAAGCGCGCTGCCTGTGGCATTTAGTTTTGCTACAAACGCATCGAAGAGACTACCGCCAGCAAAGGTAGGTTGGAATGCGTTCACCGTAGGGAAGTCGGGTGATCCGGTGAGTCCGGTGATGTAGATATTGCCACTGCTATCTAACGCGATACCTCTCCCTTCCTCCATGCTAGAGCCACCGAGGTAAGTAGAAAACACAAGTGTATTACCTGTAGGAGTTAGTTTGGTGATGAATATTGCATTGCCACTCACGTTAGCTGCCTGTAACGGATTCTGAGTGGGGAAGTCGGATGATTCCGTCGTCCCTGCAATATAGGCGCTGCCGCTGGCATCCACCGCAATCGCGTTCCCGTTGTCAGTATAGCCACCGCCGAGAAACGTTGAATAGATCAGGGCATTCCCTGAAGCGTTCAACTTCGATACGAATGCATCAGGGCGACCTCCATCTCTGAAAGTTGGTTGAAACGCGTTCTCAACAGGAAAATCGGGAGAGTCGGTACGGCCAGTTATATATACATTAGCGTTGCTATCGACTGCAATCCCGTATGCATAATCGTCAATTAGACCGCCGAGATATGTTGAATAGATAAGGTCGCCATTGGTAGTATTGAGTTTTGCCACAAACGCATCACGCATACCAATGTGGGCTGGCTGAAATGGATTGCGTGTGGGGAAGTCACTGGATTCTGTTTCACCTGTAATATAGGCGTTGCCGCTGCTATCGACCGCGATAGCGCGTGCGGTCTCATACCAACTGCCGCCCAAAAATGTGGAATAGAGAAACTGATTGCCAGCCGCATTCAGTTTTGTCACGAAGGTATCCGTTTCGTCACCTGTCGCTTGAAATGGATTTCTAAGTGGAAAATCGGAAGAATACGTCATCCCACTGACATACACGTTTCCGCTGTTATCTACTGCAATGCCATATCCACTGTCCAAATCGCTGCCACCCAAATACGTCGAGTACACGAACTCAGGATCGATCACCAGCGGCAGACGCGCATCATACGCGCCAATCCCGAACCGCACGTCCTCGCCGTCCACCATATATCGCGTCTCGACCGCTTCCCGTTTCCCTGCCTTGTCCTGCCATGCTGTCGGCGCGACCTCTCGCAGTACGCTCCCATTTGTTAGCATGATCAACAGATCGCCCGTCTGATCATCGACGCTCAATCCTGCGTTGCCCGCATACCGCCAACCGATCACGCTCGGATCAGCGCCCGCCGCGACGGTATAGGTGCCCTTCAAGCGCCCTTCGTGTCCGTTGTACTGCAAATCAATGCCCGGATACACATTCCGATACACGATTCCAGCGTATGTCGAGATATTCGTATGCCACTTGCTCGGATCATTCCCGATGAAATAGTTCACGATCCCCGGCAGGCGATCCGTGCCCGCGATCTCAGCCGCTGTGTTCGCACCGATGAGATGCATCTTCACGACCAGCGGCGGTTCGCTCACAGTCGGCGTGTCGTGTTCCAGCATCGCGATCCGCTGCTCAGGATTCGCGCGGTCTGCCCTCTTTTTCGCCTGTGGCAGCGATAGCACGACTTCCTCCGGCGTGAAAAATAAGGTTCCACCGAGGCCGTTTACCTGAAACTGTGCGGCGGCATCGGTCTGCCCCACGTTCGGCACGAACGACAGCGGTAATTGACCATAACCTTGTTGGATAGCTGACTGGGGAGATTGTTCATGCGGTTGTGCCACGCCCTGAGCATCAGTCGTCGCCCGCCCCATGCTGAAAACCGCACTCGCTATTAGGATCGCGATGAGCGTAAACGCGCCCGCTGACTGCCCTCGCTTGCTCATAATTCCCTCGCTGCGCCGTTTGCTTGCGGTGCCAGTCCACAAATTCGTTTGTGGTTACTAAGCCATATACTATTTTCAAAGTATTCAAATCGATTATAGAGCGTAGATCATGACCCAACAACGTAAATTTACGCACGTGCCATACTGCAACTATATGCTTGCCCTACGCCATCCACTAGCGCATCGTTATAGACCGCTGAGTCCCGTTCGGGACTTAGTTCTCTACGCCTGACGGTTCAACGTCGGGCGGCGCTATCGACCCGATTCCATCGCGCGCTTCGCAGCCTCACCCACCCTGATCTCAGCCCGTCCGATTCATCGGCGGTACTTGACAGCCCATCACACCGCATCTATCCAACAATTAATCGCAAATTTGTTCTTTCTTTACCAAACCTAAATGCTAATCCACTTGTCTCATCTATAAATCTATTGT
>JAHBVJ010000063.1 GCA_019637615.1 Anaerolineae bacterium
GAAAGTTTTGAGAAAACGCTGCAAGACTACAACAACAATCCCGAAGTGCGTGCCGAAATCGGGCATGGCATCTTCATCGCGGGCATCATCACCCAACTGCTTGCCGATCAGGGCAGTCTGGATAATGTCAAGCTGCACTTGGTTTCTGTGCTCAATGAAAAACAGCTCGGCCTAATCTCGGATATTGCCGACGCCATCCAAGAACTGAAAACGCTTCACCAGAACGATCCCACCAAGCAGCGTCTTGTGAATTGCAGCATTCAGGTCTTCACGCCCTTCGATCCGCCGCTCGGTATGGACACAGGCGAGGTTGTGGACTTTATCCAGCGTCTACTGGGCTTTGCGCACGATGCAGAAGTAAAACTCGGCTGCTCGGGCTGGGCTAGTCTGATGCTTAGATTCGCCTTACGCCGTTTGAGTGTCATTGAAGTGGCGGCGGAACTGCTGATGGACGTTACCAGCATCTTCGAAGTTGGCGAATTGCTCCGCCTGACCACCTTCTTGGAGCGCATGGACAACTTCGAGATCATAGCGGCGGCGGGCAATCTCCCAACCTCGATCACGGTCGCTCAACCACCGCTGCCGACTTATCCAGCACACATCCATACCGTCTTGGGCGTCGGTTCCATCGGGCGGCGTCAGGGCACACAGCCACCCAAACTCGCCCCCTTCTCGCGGCGTTCACAGGTGCGCGAAAACAGCACCGATGGCATCACCACATTAGGCGACGTGGTCGGGCCATACATCGGCAACATCGCCACCGTGCCCAACCGCAAACCCGATGGCACGCCCCTGCGCGATTCGTCAGGTAATCTCGTCTTTCCGACCGCCAGCGAAATCGCCACCAACTTCACGGGGTTTGTGCGCTGGTCGGGTACCTCATTCTCCACCGCCATCATCACGGGTCTGATGGCGCGCCTATGCCGACGTGGACGCTCCGCCGAACAAGCCTTTGACGATCTGCGCGGCCTCGCGCTGCAAAACGACACCGCCAACGGGTCGGACGTGCAACCGCTGTTCGTCACGCAGCCCTGAGCGTTCCTGATCTTCACTGTCGCCCGTAACATCCTCGCTTACGGGCGGCTTGTCCCGCGTACAGCAAATTCCACATGTATTCTCGACCGCGCTTAGAGTAGAATAGCGTCCCTATCGATTCCCAACAGCCGTAACACGGACACATTTGGCGCTAGGATGCTTAGACGCTTATGCAGAATTACACAGACCTGCTGAGTGGCTTGCTGGAATGCTACAGCCCCTCGACACACGAACGCAGTGCCAGCGAATACCTCGTCTCGCAGATGAAATCGCTCGGCTACGATCACGCCTACGTGGATGACACCAACAGTGCGGTCGGCATCCTTGGCGATGGTCCCAAAACCATTGTGCTGCTCGGTCACATCGACACGGTGGCGGGCTTCATCCCGGTCGAAGCGAAAGATGGCAAACTGTACGGGCGCGGGTCGGTAGATGCCAAAGGCCCCTTAGCGACGTTCGCTTCAGCAGCAGCCTTGGCAGGGCGTCAACCCGGTTGGCGCATTGTGGTTTTCGGCGCGGTCGAAGAAGAATACACCACCTCACGCGGAGCTAAGAGCGCGGCACGGCAGTTCATGCCCGAACTCTGCGTGATCGGGGAACCGAGCCAGTGGGATCGCATCACCTTGGGCTACAAAGGTCGCGTTTTGCTGGAATACAAGCTGACCCGTGCCCTCTCACACACCGCAGGGCGTGATCGCAACGCGCCAGAACTCGCTGTCGCCTATTGGAACACCATCAACAACTACTTTGCCGAATTCAACGAGGATCGCGAAAAAGTCTTCGATCAGGTGTTATGTACGCTGCGTTCAATCGAGACGCAAGATGACGGGTTCCATGAGATTGTGAACATGACGCTCGGCTTCCGTCTGCCGTTGGATATGCCGCCCGACGCCCTCAAGCCCATCGCCTTGAATCTCAACGCCAACCCTAACATGACCGAAATCGAATTTCGCGGCGACGAAATCGCCTACCGTGCCGAACGCAACACGCCCCTGACGCGCCTCTTCAACAACGCCATTCGCGATCAGGGCGGTAAGCCCGGTTACGTCTACAAAACCGGCACCTCCGACATGAACACGGTCGGTCACATCTGGAACTGCCCCATCGTTGCCTATGGACCCGGCGACTCTAACCTAGACCACACGCCGCAAGAGCACATCGTGATCGCGGAATATCACAACGCCATCAACGTGCTGGCGAACGTCCTCCGCAACCTCAACTCGGTCTGATCCACGCGGTTGGATCGCTTAATTACAGCGATCCAACCATTTCGACTACGCACCCGTCGGCCTGAGTTGCTGCGGCGGGCGCATTCTCATCACCACGCTGACAATCGCCGCGATCAGCAGCACATTCACCGCGATCAACGCCGTCGTTGTGATCAACGGCACAGCCGCTTGCTTATTGATGATCGCCACGAACGCCCAGATGAACACCGCCACGTAACCCACATCGCGCCGCGTGAACGTCATGATCAGTCCGAGCACGGTCGCTACCACCAGCATGATCGCAGACCATGTGCTGGCGGGAATGCCGAACAGATCGCCCCAGTTCTGCGCCACGCCCAGCAGTGACACATTCGCGATAGTCGCCACGCTGACCCAGCCGAGATATACGCTGAACGGAAGTTGCAAGCACCACCGATCCCCGTTAGATGCAGTCCCTTTACCAATGTCCAGCCGCAGATAAATCGCGATCAACGTCAGCAAGAAGGCGAGGATCACCACCAGACTCAGCGCTAATTGCTCCGTCTGAAACAGCACGATCCACACGCAGTTTAGGATACATGTCAGGATGAACAACCACGCGATTTTGATCGCTCTCGGATTCTCCCGCTGTGACGGCAGCGCCTGATACACGCCATAAACGATCATCAGGATGTAAATCACACCCCAGATCGCGAAGGCATAGTTAGCCGGAGTAAAGTACGTGGGATAGCGGTTGCTGACGTCAGCGCTGGTCTGGTTGCCAATCGGGATTGCTTGCGACAGCCCGTTGAAAACGATCGTCGCGATCACGGCGACTAACACCAGCACTTGCCGCACGATATGAGCAGACTTACTTGTAGCGGGAGACATGAGTTACATCCTTATGCATTCATTGAACGTACAGTAGACAATCATTGATCAATGATTAGCATAATGAAGATGCACTGCCAAATAGTCCGAATGTTAAGACATTATCCACGTTGCTCACGCGTAAGAATTTTGGGGTATGCTCAAGTTGGGGATTTTCACCAAATAGTACGTAACCTCCTAAAGTTTATTTTTCTTGGTGGTGCATATGACTTCTGTACCTCGGCTAGATCGTAGACCTTCCACATCGGCCTTTACGCAGTCTGCCAACCCGTTGAGCAGGTTGTTTGCTGGAGGCTGGAGTCTGTTGATGAACGCCATCGATCTCGTGGCGAGTCCGCTGCAACGGTTAGTAGGCGTCAACCGCATGGCCTACTTCTTCGTGCTGCCCAACATGCTCATTTTCGGCTTGTTCGTGCTGTTCCCCATGCTGCTCAACTTCTATTACGCCTTCACGGGCGGTACGCAGCTCTTTCCGCAAGATCGCACCTTCGTCGGCTGGGAAAACTACCAGACGCTCTTCCGCTGTACGGACTTCCTCAATCCCAACACCTGCGTCGAAGATCACTTCTGGCGCGGCCTCTCTAATACGGTCGTGTTCGTGGTGCTGCAAGTCGGCGGGATGGTGCTCATCTCGCTCTTTACGGCGCTCATCCTGAATCGCAAGATCGTCGGGCGCGGCTTTTTCCGCAGCGTCTTCTTCTATCCTGTTCTGCTCTCGCCCGTCGTTGTCGCGCTCATCTGGAAGTGGATTTTGCAACGCGAAGGGCTGCTCAATGCCATCCTCATCGCCTTGGGTGGTCAGCAAACCTTATTTCTGCTCAACGGCACATGGGCGACGGTCTGGGTAATCGTGGTCAGCATCTGGGCACAAATGGGCTTCTTCACCCTGATTCTGCTGGCAGGGTTGCAATCGATCCCTATCGAACTCTACGAAGCAGGCCAGATCGACGGCGCGGCACGTTGGGCGAGCTTCCGCTTCATCACCATGCCCTTGCTCATGCCGACCATGCTCGTCGTCACGGTCTTAGCCCTGATCCGTGCCGTGCAGGTCTTCGATCAGGTCTTCGTACTCACGGGCGGCGGCCCCGGCACGGCAACGCAGTACATGGTGCAGTACATCTATGACACGGCCTTCTCGCCGCAAATTCAGCGCTTCGGGCTAGCCTCGGCGACGTCGGTGGTGCTCGGCTTAGGGTTGCTCATTTTCACCTTGATCCAGCTCTGGCTTGGTCGTCGCTCCTCAGAGGCAGTCTAGCCAGCGGTTCCTGTGTATTGAACACGCAGGACTTAACACTTAGCACTATGTTTTATCGGAGGCTTTATGGATACTGTGCGTCGTTTTCTCGCTGGCACTCGCGGACGCAAGCGCCTCGAATGGGCAGATTATCTAAGTTATCTCTACTTATTTGCGGGTGTCCTCGTGATGTTTGGCCCCGTTATCTGGCTGGTGATGTCCTCTTTCAAGACGGTCAGCGCTCTTGCCGAATTCCCGCCGAGTTTTCTACCCGTTACGCAGGAAGTCGCCAGCGTCAAGGGCTTCGACAAACCGCTGCCCCTCTATGACGTGACGCTCGATGATGGTACCGTGCGCAGGTTGGCGCAGGTACGCCGCATCGGCACACAAGCCCAACTCGTTGATCCCGCCAATCCCGAAGAAGTCATCAAGGTCAACATCAACCAGCGTACCGAAGTCCGTACCATCAAATTCGCGCTCGAAAACTACGCCGATCCGCTGGATCGCTTCAACTTCTGGACATATCTCAAGAACAGCGTGGTCGTCACCACCATTTCGACGCTGATCACCTTGATCATCAACAGCATGGCGGCCTTCGCGCTTAGTAAGTACCAATTTCGCGGGCGTGGTACCATCTTCGTGATCATTATCGCCACCCTGATGATCCCCATCTCGGTCATTCTCGTGCCCGTCTATCTCGTCATCACGCAGATCGGCTGGAACAACAATCTGTGGGGCGTGATCATCCCCGGCGCGGCGACGCCGACGGGCGTTTTCTTGCTGCGCCAGTACATGCTCACCATCCCCGACGAACTGCTTGACTCCGCGCGCATTGACGGAGCCAGCGAATGGCGCATCTACTGGCAAATCGTGCTGCCTTTGGCGCGTCCGGCGCTGGCGGTGCTAGCGATCTTCTCCGTCATGTGGCGCTGGAACGACTTCCTCTGGCCTCTCATCGTGCTCACTCGCAACGAGCTGTTCACGCTGCAAATCGGCTTGAACGCCTTTCAGGGCGAGTTGAACATCCAGTGGAACTATGTCCTCGCCATGACCGTCTTGAGTCTGCTGCCGATCACTATTGTGTTTGCCTTCCTACAGCGCTTCATTACCACTGGCATCGCCACCACCGGCATGAAATAACTGTCTTTCTCTCCATAGAATCAATCTGGGCGAGTAAATGCTCGCCCAGATCAAAACCACGTGGATTGCTTCATCACGCCTTAGTGCGTCACGAAGTCAGGGCCTTTCATCTTGCGGATGCAGCCACTGCTCGGCTGACGGTACGGGTTTTCAAGGAACTGCTGCATGATGCTGCTTGGGCAGATGCCCGACACGCTCACGCCATGCCCGATGCCGGGGAATTCAAACATATACGCGTTAGACAGCGATTTCGCCGCCATCTCCGCATACGTCGGTGGCGTGATCGGATCGTACTCGCCGGAAAGGATCAGCGTCGGAATATCGCTGCTAACCGCCTTATTCTCGATGGCGGGTGCGCGTCCCAAGCCCCATCCTTGGCAAATCTTAAAGATATTGCTGCCGCTGAAGGTGCCATTCTGTTCCGGATATTTGGCATCGGCGGCATCAAGCTGCGCCTGTGTCGAAAACTCGACTTCTTCCTGACACTGAACTGAATAGTACATCCCCGTGCTGACGATGGAACGCGTCCCGATATTGTTTTCGAGGATGCGCTTGGCAATATCGTCGTAATTCCCCTCCTTGATGTCCCAGATCATACCGGGCAGGTAGGGGATCGCGCTGGTCGAGTACATCAGGTCGAACAGTGTATCGAGCACACGGTTGCCAGTCACCACCACTTTGAAATTACGCTTGGAAAATGACACGCTCACCGATACCGGATTCTCATTCAAGTCTTTGACCAGTGTGTAGAAAACGCTGTCCAGCTTGGGAAACGCGCGGGCACACACCTTGTTAGCCGCACAGCCATCGAACAGCGCTTGGAACGACCTTGCCGCGCTAGACGGAATATCTTCGTACAGCGCCGCATTCGGTGGGTACGTCGAATCGAGTACCACGCTGCGGATGCCTTCGGGGAAGTCGCGCATAGCCGTCAGTGCCAATCGCGTACCGTACGAAATTCCGTACAGGTTCCATTCCTGATACCCCAACACGGTACGCAAATCGTTCAGGTCAGCGGCATTCTCGTGGCTGTTGTACGCCGCCAGATTAATGCCGTCATTCACCAAGCGGTCATGGCATTCTTGCAGCGCCTTATTGCGCTCAACATTCGCCTCATCTTCCGTCACCGCCCGCCGCAGCAGATCGATGCGTGAATATTCCAGTTCGCTGCATTCCAACGCGGGTTCCGATAGCCCCACGCCGCGCTGATCGAACAGAATGAAATCACGCTTGACGGCATACTTGGCGAAGAATTCCGGCAGCAAAATATCGAGTGTTTCCAGGGTGTGCCCACCCGGCCCGCCGTCGAGGTACACAATCGGATCATCCGTTGCGTTGCGCGATTTAGCCCTCACCACGGCGACATGCAGGGCAATAGTAGCACCGTCGGGTTTGGTGCGGTCTTCTAAGACGATCAAATTGCCACAGCGGATCCGATAATTATCAGGCAGTTGAAAGCGGCAGCGTGTTTCTTCATAACGCGGCACCTGATTATCAGCGCGGATCGGCTGCGGAAAGGCGGCCATCGTACTCAACGCGATGACGAGCGCGAGCACGGCGGAAGCCTTACGGGACAGTGAACGAAAATGAACACCAACGCGACGCATAAAAGTACCCTCTGCTTGTGGGTGATAACTTCCGATTATCTCATATAAATGAACTTGGCGTCTGAGGATTTGCTAAAAGATGAGTAACAATCTCTTGAAATTTTGATCATAACCAGTGTGCAAGTAGGTTGGCGAGGGTGCCATCCGCTTCCATCGCATCCAACGCGCGGTTGACGACCTCCACCAGATCGTAACTGCTCCGTCGGAACACCACGCCGTAATTGTCAGACTCGACCGTCGCCGCCGCCAGCATCAGATCGCCGTGCTGCCGACGATACAATCGTGCCGACACCACATCCACCAACGCCGCGTCCACCGTCCCCGCGCTGACGGCCTTCAACGCGTCTTCCGTCGTGGTCAGCCGCACCACGTTCAGCGCCTTCAAGCGCCGTTCCCATTGCCGCACTACCTCATCCGCCACGCTGCCATATTCCACCGCCACCGTGCGCCCCTCTAATTGCGGCATCATCTGGAACGCGCCATCTCGCGAGACAAGAATCTGCCCCGCGTCGAAATACGGACGTGAGTACAAAAACGAGCCTAACCGTGCGGGGTCAAACGCCAGCGCGGAGATCAAAATATCGACGCGTTTGTTCAGTAGCGCGTCATACAGACCGTCGAATCCAACCGTGACGATCTCCACCCGCGCATGTAGTCGTTCACCAATCGCCTCGGCAACGTCCACATCGATGCCCGCTGGCTTACCGTCGATCACCGCCGCGAACGGCGGGAAACTCACATCCATCCCCACGCGAATCACGCCCGTCTGCTGGATGGTTGCCCATGTCGTGTCAGGGCGAGATCGCCGCCATGTGTTCACCATCGACAACCCGACGTAAATACATACGGCGGACAGCAGCACGCGGCGGATCACTTGCCACGCCGTCGCCCTCATAACCGCACAGGTGCGCCCGTCACACAATCCACGATGTCGATGCGTGGATTACTGCTGTTCGTCGCGCGGATCACGGGTTCGCATAATTGCATCACCTGCCCGACCACCGTATCCAGTGATGTACTCGGCCCGCCTTCGATCATCGTGCGCAGCAAATTCGGCTCCGTCCCGCTGAACCGCATATTTACACGGCCTCGTCCGCCGAATGCTGCCAGCGTTTCTTCTTGCAGCGTTTTCAAGGCGGGCAGTGTCTTGAGATCAACTTGGCTGTCCAAATGCACCGATGCGATCACTTGCGGATAACGCGGGATGCGCGAAGCCATTGCCGTCAGCGAATCGCCGCCAGTCCGCTTGTTGGTAGCGACCAGCGCGGCGATCTTCAGTCCCGCGTAGATTCCGTCGCCACAGGTGTGCTCCTCATCCAGCACGATGATATGTCCGGCCTGTTCACCGCCCAGCGCGAATCCGCCCTCCCGCATCCGCTCCATCACGTAGCGGTCGCCAACCTTGGTGCGGCTCATCGCGATTCCCTGCTGCGCCAAGAAATCTTCTAATCCGGTGTTGCTCATATCGGTCGCCACCACCGTCGCGCCATTGAGCGCGCTCTTGGCTTGCATCTCCACCGCCAGCAGTCCCATCGTGTGATCGCCGTCGATCAGCATCCCTTCTGGCGTCACGAACACCACCCGATCTGCATCCCCGTCGAACGCGATTCCCAGATCGGCCTGATACCCGACGACATGATCGACCAATGTCTGCCGATCCCGCCGGACGTGTTCGCTGCCTGCCCGCACATTGATGTTGTAGCCATCCGGCGTCGTGTTGATCGCCAATACATCGGCCTTCAGGTCATCAAAGAGGCGCGGTGCGATGCTGTAGGCCGCGCCGTTCGCGCAGTCCAACACGACGCGCAGACCAGCCAACGCGCCATCCGCAAAGTCAGCGCGTAGATGATGAAAGTAAGTCTCCCAACCAGAGTCCCGCGACGCTGCGTACACACCGAACTGAGGCTTGCGTGCAGGGGGTTGCGTCCCATTGATCAACGCCTCAATCGCCTCTTCCTCTTGATCATCCAGTTTGAACCCATCCGCGCCGAACAATTTGATTCCGTTCTGGTCGGCGGGGTTGTGACTCGCACTGATCATGATGCCGAGATCAAAACCGCTGACACGCACGTTATGCGCCACCCCCGGTGTGCTGATCACGCCGATATGCTGAACATTGCTGCCTTCCGCCAGCAGCGCACCCGCCAGTGTATGCGCGATCCATTCCGAACTCCGCCGCGTATCGCACCCGATCACCACGCTTGGTGTCTGCTCTGAACGTCCCGCCAGCCACCGCCCGATCGATTGCCCGATTCGCGTTACTGCCGCCACCTCTAGCGGATACTCTCCCGCGATGCCCCGAATCCCGTCTGTCCCAAACCTGATCTGCTGCAATTCCGCCAAGTGCTTCTCCATCATCTTATCATCGCCCAAACGCCGACATTTTAGCCACTTGATTTCGGTAAAGCCAACGTCGCTGGGCTGCGTTTTGGGTGGAAACACGCATTAGCCACTTTTTGAACGCTCTACATAAGGGCACTGGGCTTTGTCGGGTAATCTCGCCACTCATGCCCCTGCCCAAAACGCGAGAATTCAAATTTGTTCTTTGAGTCTGAGTCTCGACGGGACTTCGTTCTCCAAGCCTGATGCTTCAGTATCGGGCGACATTTTCATGCTAGACGCTTCCACCTCGCCTTCGCGCAAACTCACAACACCATAAGGTGGCACGCTTAGGGGGATTGCTTTATCATTGGCGCAGCAAGATTTTTTTCAGGAAGGTGTGCGCGGTATGAGAAAAATTGCAGCCGTTCTCGCGATTCTGTGCGCGATGACACTCCTTGTCGTCATCGGTCAGCCAGTTGCGGCACAGGATAGCGGGACGACCACTTACGTTGTGCAGCCCGGCGACAATTTGTTCCGGATCGGACTGAAATTTGGCGTGAGTGCTCAAGACATTGCGCGTGTCAACGGCATTGTCAACCCGAACGTCATTTACGTCGGTCAAACGCTCATTATTCCCGTGCCCGGTGAACAACCGCCCACCCTCACTCCGACTCCCACGGCCCGTTTCGGGTGGATTATTGGGATGCAGCAAATGTGGGTCGTGACCAAAGTGCAGGTCGGCGCGATTCCTCCCAACACGCCCGTGCGCATCGGCTCCGCGACCTATACCGCTGATGGCTGGCTGTATGACATCACGGCGGGTGATAATGTTTTTGAGCAAGCCAAGGACGATCAACTAGAGCTTGCCCCCGGCATCACACCCGGCGCGCCAACGCCTACCAGCACCGAGCCACCTCCCACGGCGACGGAGACGCTGACGCCCGAACCGCCTACCGCCACCTCGACTGAATTGCCGAGCGGCCCCACGCCCACGCTCTCGTTAGCGACCATCGAGCCAAGCCCGACTGAAGTGCCGCCCACCGCGACGGAAGTTCCTTCGGAAACGCCGCTCCCGACGATAACGCTCACGCCCTCGGTCACGCCCGTACCCACCGAGCCGCCGCCCGTGCCCGAATTCTACACGGTGCAGCCCGGTGACTATCTGGTGCGGATTGCGTTGCGGTTCGGTACGACCGTTGATGTCCTGTTGCAGCTCAATCAGGGCACCATCACCAATCCCAACGTGATCTTTGTGGGTCAGGTCTTGCGCATCAAGCCTTCTGTCTCCGCGCCAGTGTCGCAGCCTGCCGCCGGATCGACCGAAGCGCCAACTGCTGAACCGCCCACCGCCACGCTGGAACCGACTATCGAGCCGACCGTTGCGCCCGCCGAGGCCACCGCCATCGAGGCCACGCCTACCTTCACGGAGACCGCCGCCGAAGTCGCTCCGACGGAAGAACAGGCTTCTGGTGCCTCCCGTGAACAAGCCACTGTGACGGAAACGGCAACTTCCAGCGAACCGACCGCGACCTTGTTCCTGCCTACTTTGGAAGCTACGCCGACTCTCGAAGCCACCGCGACGGAAGTGCCTTCGGAAACGCCAGTGCCGCCCGCTGAAACCGCGACCACCGAGCCAGCCGTCGCGACGGCAGTACCGTTCGGAGCTGCCACTGAAGTTCCGACCACGGAACCAGCCGCCGAAACACCGCTCCCGCCTGCGCCCACCCCGACCGAAGCGCCTGTCATGAACAACGCCAGTAACGAAGGCTTCGCGTTCGGGCTGGAAGTCGATTATCGAGGTGTCGATGCCGCAGGGCTGACCGCGCGTGTCACCGACTTGGGCACGGTCTGGGTCAAGCAGCACGTCTACTGGAAAGATGTGGAACCAAGCAAGGGTCAATTCGACTTCGCCGCGCTGGATGCCCAGATCGCGCAGTTGACGGGTGCTGGCATCAAAGTCATGCTCACCGTCACCCGTGCGCCGGAATGGGCGCGTGGTACCAACGTCGAAGACGGCCCCGCCGCTGATAATCAGGACTTCGTCAATTTCCTCACGGTCTTGGCGCAGCGCTACAAAGGTCAAGTTAAGGCATGGGAAATCTGGGAACGTCCGAATGTCCGCCGCGAATGGAACGGCAAGCCCATCAGCGCCGCGACCTATGTCGAAATGCTACGCCTAGCCTATGGTGCCATCAAGGCCGCTGATCCCGATGCGCTGGTCATCAGTGCGGGTCTTGCCTCGACGGGCTTCAACGACGGCCTCAACGCCATCAATGACCGCGTCTTCCTGATGCAAGCCTATCAAGCTGGCCTCGCCGCCTACTCGGACGCCATCGGTGTGCAGCCAGCCGGTTACGCCAACCCGCCCGATGCCACCTGTTGCGACGCCTCGCCCGGTGTCTCTGGTTGGTTCAACGACCGCAGCTTCTACTTCAAGGACACGCTGACCGATTACCGCAAGATCATGGTCGATAATCAGGATGGCAGCACCTTCATGTGGGTCACCAGCTTCGGTTGGGGCGCGGCGGAAGGCATCGTCCCTGATCCGTCCACCGTCGATCAACTCAATGGCTTTGTTGAGTTCACCGATCAAAACGAACAAGCGCAGTACACCGTCCGTGCGCTGGAAATCGGTCGTTCGCTCGGCTATGTCGGCCCGATGTTCCTCTCCAACTTGAACGCGTGCCAGACCATCAGCCCGAACGCGCCCGCTTCCGAGTTTGCGGCGTGCTTCTATTCGTTGCTCGATCCGGCTGGCAATGCCCGTCCGGCCTACGATGCGGTGAAATCCGCCGCCAAGTAAGTTTTAGTGCCTCTCCAATGGCCTCTCAGATCGTGGTATCGCGATGCTGAGAGGCCATTTTATTGCCACTTGCACAATTCTCGCTCGCCAGTTCGTATCTACTACTTTAGTTAGAACATTATAACCAAGCTATATCGCATTCTTAACAAAAATCGCTTGACTTTCGTCCTTTAGTTCTGCTATACTATTGATCCTGCTGAAAAACTCGTTTCAGCCTTCGTGTTCCGCAGCATCACCTTACCCAACATCGGTGATCCATCTATCTAGCATCCAAATAATCCTTAACCGCCAATAAATCTCGCTTTTGCCACCCACATACTTTTGATGACCATCCCATAGCGTTCCTACATTCGCATGAAGCATGTGAAGTTGTAGAAAATGGCGTCGGCTGTAAAACCATTTCCATTGGTCTGAGTCCCATTTGGGACTTCGTTCTCTAAGCCTGACGTTGCAACGTCGGGCAGCCTTGCATCTAGCTCACGTTCCTGTGTCTCGTTCCTTTAGAATCGTTAGTTTCGTTCTCTACTGCGGAGCTTGAACATCACATGACCTTAGCACTCTCTTCGTCTTTACTTAGCACTAAGCACTCAGGACTAAGCACTTACTCTCGTCGCCCTGTTTTCCCTGTTAACCCTGTTCCTAGCCCTGTTATTTCGGGTTCATGACGGCTCATTGAGCAGGGGATTTTTTATCGGCCTGTTTTTCCCTGATAAACAGGGTTAACAGGGCTTCACCCCATCCATCAACATGAGGTACATCAGCCGATGCCGTATCCATTTACAACGCCCTTATTTCAGCGTGTCACGCCACTTCGCCTATCGCATTTACTTAGGACTAAGCACTCAGGACTAAGGTCTGCCCTTCGCACTTCCTCCCCAATGATCCCGTTGGCTACAGGAACGCGGATCATTTCAGGGATCATTTGCCCTCACACAGACGACTCGCCTCGCAGCAACAGCGCCCGTGACCACCGCGTCAGCGCCTCGATCCCCCGCAGCGCTTGGATCGCCTCCAACTCGCCCTCCCGCAGACTGGCGAAGATGAACTCCGTTGCGTCAATGTCCCGCGCCACGTCGGTTGTACGCCGCAGTTGGTCATGTAATGCCGTGTCATCCTCGAAGTTGTCCTTGCACTCCGCCACCACCAACCGCTCCCCGCACAGCGCCACCAGATCGATCTCGGTTTCCTGCCCGTGCTTCTTCGCCCGCACGCCCGATTGCCACACGAACGCCGCCGGTGACGACTCGTACAAGCGCAGTGCCGTCAGCAGCACCGTCGCCGCGCCCTGCTTCATCCCTTCGATGAATAACTGGTTCAGGCGGAACGAGAACGCCGCCTCCAACGGTAGCTGGATCGCGGATCGGCATCCTTGGCAGGTTGTGAATTCGCCCACGCTGGCGAGGTCATACCACACATCGAGATCACACACCGGGCAGTGCAGCGAGTATCCGCGCAGCAAAATCTGCCGTCCCGCCAACCAATGCAACTGTGCGTATAATCGGCTAGCGCTCTCTGCGCTTTTCGCGCCCGTCATCGGCTTCAACTCGCTGTATGTGAAGGCGTGCCCTTTGCGCACCTTGGCGTTGAAGAAAATGCGCAGCAAGTACTCCTCCCGCAAGAATCGCATCGCGGGCAAGTCGGTACACAGTGTGACCATCCCGTGGCAGTATCGCCCTTTGTTCTCTTGTCCCAGATACGTGTATCCCGCCGCTTCCAACCGTGCTCGAATCGCGGAGTCCATTTGCCTGTCCCTTTTGCGTGACGCTCAACCAGAATCAATGTACCATTTCTGCGGCAAATCAGGCTATCCAGATAGGCAGGTCAGGCTGTGAGCACATCTCTCGTCGGCGTCGATATTGGCGGCACTTTCACCGATCTCGTGGTCAGCGAGGACGGTCAGTTGCGCATCCACAAGCTGTTCAGTACGCCCTCCGATCCCGCGCAAGCCATGTTAGCGGGTCTGGATGCGCTGACGAATGGACGCGCCGCCCGCGTGGCACATGGCTCGACCGTCGCCACCAACGCCATCTTGGAGCGTAAAGGCGCGCGTACCGCCCTCATCACCACGCACGGCTTCCGTGATGTGCTCTGGTTGGCGCGCCAGAATCGCCCCGACATCTACGCACTCTATCCGCAGATCAGCCCGCCGTTGATTCCCCGCGAATGGTCTTATGAGGTGACAGAACGCCTCGATCATCACGGCGCGGTGTTGACCCCGCTCGATATGATGAGCGTAGACGCTGCCCTCGACGCCATTCAGCAGCACCGCATCGATGCCGTCGCCATTTGCTTGCTCTATAGCTTCCTGAATCCAGCTCACGAACGCCAGATTCGCCAGCGCATTCTCGAACGTGGCCTGCTCACCGACGACCAGATCGCCCTCTCCTCCGATGTATTGCCTGAATTCCGTGAGTACGAACGTGCCAGCACCGTCGCCCTCGAAGCCTACGTTCGCCCTGTCATGAGCCGCTATCTACAGCATCTCGAAGCGCAGTTGCCCGCTGGTACCCCACTCCGCGTGATGAAATCTGACGGCGGCGTGATCAGCGCCCATGCTGCGTCACAGCAAGCCATTCAGACCGCGCTCAGTGGCCCCGCCGCTGGTGTCATCGGGGCTTTTCATCTGGCGAAACTAGCGGGCTTCGACCGTGTCATCACGCTCGATATGGGCGGCACCTCCACCGATGTCGCGCTCTGTCCCGGCGATCTTATGCGCCGCACGGATCGTGAGATCGATGGCTTGCCCTTGCGTATCCGCGTGCTGGATATCGAGACGGTCGGGGCGGGTGGCGGCTCGATTGCCCGCGTCGATGCGGGGGGAGCCTTGCGCGTCGGGCCAGAGAGCGCCGGAGCCGTGCCGGGGTCGATCATCTACGGGCGCGGTGGGACGCAGGTCACGGTCAGCGACGCCAACGCCATCTTAGGTCGTCTAGATGCGTCCCATTTTCTCGGTGGGACGGTCACTCTGCACATGGACGCAGCCCGCGCCGTACTACAGACGATGGCACAGCCGCTCGGCTTTACCGTCGAACAAACCGCGCGTGGCATCCTCGACATTGCCAACGTCAACATCGACCGCGCTGTCCGCCGTGTCTCGATTGCGCGTGGCTACGACCCGCGCGAATTTACGCTCGTCGCCTTCGGTGGTGCTGGACCGCTTCACGCCTGTGAGGTAGCGGATCGTCTCGCTATTCCCCGCGTGCTGATCCCGCGTTATCCCGGTGTGCTGTGTGCCTTCGGGTTGCTCGTTGCGGATGTCGCCATCGATTACAGCCGCCACGTCTTAGGGCTGTCCGGGGACGATCTTCCCGCGCTCCTAGCCGCCTTGACCGCGCAAGCCACCGCCGATCTCGCCCGCGAAGGCATCCCGCCCGCGCAGCACACCCTGATCGCCTCGGTCGATATGCGCTATCGTGGTCAAGCCTACGAGTTAACCATCCCCTACACATCCGACTTGACCACGGCGTTCCATCAAGCCCACGCCCGTCAATATGGTCACGCCCTGCCCGACCGTCCCGTCGAGATGGTAACGTTGCGTTTGCAGGCCATCGGCAGCATAGACAAGCCCGTCATTACGCCCGAACCGCTCACCGCTTCCGACGCTCGTGCCGCCATCGTAGCCGTCAAACATACCGCCGATGGTGAACTCACCTGCTACGACCGTGATCGCTTATCACCCGGAATGGACTTTGCGGGAGCCGCCCTCATCTTCCAACTCGATAGCACGGCCTTCATCCCATCCGGCTGGCATGGTCACGTCGATGGCTTTCGCAATCTTGTCTTGCAGCGTGCAAAGTAACGCTATGTGTGCATCGCTTGGGGTATCATTTCACTGCTGATTACCGATTTGTCTTCCTGCATGACAGGCTAGATAAGGAATCCTCATGTACAACAAAGACGCCTTTGACTCTTATCTTAAGCAGCATCACGACCGTTTCGTTGACGAATTCGCGCAGTTCATCGCGGTGCCAAGCGTCGCCGCCGATGGGCGTGGCATTCAGCCAATGGCCGATCTTTTGGCGGAGCGCTTCCGCAAATTGGGCGCACGTGTCACCCAGTACCCGCTACCCGGTGGCAGTCCGGTCGTCTATGCCGAATTGGATGGCAGTTCAAACTCGACCATGCTCATCTACAACCATTATGATGTCCAGCCCGAAGTCCCGCTCAATCTCTGGGACAGCGACCCCTTCAAGCTGACGATAAAAGACGGCGTCATGTACGGGCGCGGCACCTCGGACGACAAAGGCGAACTGCTCTCGCGCATCCAAGCGGTTGAGGCGTGGCTCCAGACACAAGGCCCGCTGCCCTGCAACATCAAGTGGGTAGCCGAGGGCGAAGAAGAAATCTCCAGCATTAATCTGCCCGCGTGGACGGAAGCCCATCGCGACATGCTAAAGGCGGATGGTGTGCTATGGGAAGGTGGCGGCTATGATACGCTCGGTCGTCCGACGATGGCGGCGGGTTGCAAAGGCATTGCCTATTTCGAACTGCACGCCGACGGAGCCAAGATGGACTTGCATTCATCCGTTGCGCCTCGCGTTCCCAATCCAGCATGGCGCTTAGTCTGGGCGTTGAGTACGCTCAAAAACGAGCACGACCAGATCACCATCGACGGCTACATGGATCAGGTTGCGCCTGTGTCGGCGTCCCTCGCGGCTGCCATCAATGCGCTCCCCACCGACGGTTACGCTCCTGAATTGGAAATGTGGGGGCTTTCTGGCTGGCTCAACGGCATGGATGATGTCGCGGCACAGCTTCGTTCCTACACCGAACCGACCGTCACTATCTGTGGTATCGAGACCGGCTATACGGGCAAAGGATCCAAGACAGTGCTGCCAGCCCACGCCTACGCCAAGGTAGACTGCCGCCTCGTCCCCGATCTGACGGTAGCTACCGCGCAGAAGCTGATCCGCGAACATCTGGATCGGCGCGGGTTCACGGACATCGAACTGCGTCTGATCGGTGGCGAAGAACCTGCCGACTCCCCGATGGGATCGCGCATCCAGCAAGCGGCGGTCACAGCCTGTCACGAAACCTTCGGGAAAGAGCCGTTGATCTATCCGCGTTTCGCGGGCAGCGGGCCGATGTATCCGCTTTCCACCATGTTGAACATTCCGGTCATCTCGGCGGGCGCGACATGGCATCCCAACGCGCGGGCACATTCACCTAACGAGAATATCTTCGTTAAGGATTATGTGGACTCGATGCGCTTTACGGCTTCGCTGCTGTCTCACTTCGGGGCATAGCGACAGAATGGGGCGAGTATAGATGGCTCGCCCCACTAACTAGCTAGACATTGGCGCGGACGTGCATGATGTCGCCATCTTTGACGATGTATTCTTTGCCTTCGAGCCGCATTTTGCCGAGCTTCTTTACCTCGGCCTCGCTGCCCGCTGCGATCAACTCGGCATATGGCGTCACCTCAGCCCGGATGAAGCCCCGTGAGAGATCGGTGTGGATCGTACCGGCTGACTCTTGTGCTGTCGCGCCCACAGGGATTGTCCACGCCCGCACCTCGTCTTCACCAACCGTGAAGAACGATTGCACGTGGATCAGGTCATACGAGGCACGGATCACGCGACTGGCTCCCGGTTCGCTGATGTTGTATTCCGCGAGGAACATCGCCTGATCTTCGCCTTCCAACTGCGCGATCTCTGCTTCGATCTTGCCTTGAAGGCTCAGGACGGCGGTGTGCTTATGATGATAATCGCTCAATAAGTTCTCAGCATCAACCGGAGTCTCGCCAGCGTTGAACACGATCAGCATCGGCTTAAGTGACAGCAGCCCGTAGCCGCGAATCATCTTTTCCTCTTCGTCGGTAATGTCCAGATCGCGCAGAGGTTGCAAGTCTTCAAGCTGTTGTTTGAAGCGTGCCATCAGCTCAAGTTCTGCCTCGGCAAGCGCCTTGTTCAGATTCTTGTTACGCTTCATCTCTTCGTTCAGCTTTTCGATGCGCCGCTCGACGGTGATCAAGTCAGCCAGCAAAAACTCCGTGTCGATGGTGCTGACATCGCGGGCAGGATCGATGGTAATATCGGGATGCGGGACAGCGTCATCTTCGAAGGCACGCACCACATGGATGAAGCCTTCCGATTGCTGCAAATGGTTGCGCAGTTCACCGCTCATCCCGCTGGCACCAATGCTCTTTTCTAGTCCGGCAATGTCGGTGTAGACGATGGTGGCATAGATCGTCTTCTTCGGCTTATACATCGCCGTCAATTTGTCGATGCGCGCATCAGGAACTGGCACGACGGACGTAAACACTTCCATCTTGCCGCTGCTAACGGCTCCGGTTGGACGGTTGCTGCGGGTGAGAGCGTTAAAAATCGTTGTTTTGCCGCTGTTAGGCAGCCCGATGATGCCAAGTCGCATGTAACATTACTCCGCTTCGAGATCACATAGGCGCATTGTCATTTGTTTTGTTATTATAGTCTCCACAATGTGGAATAGACAGACTAAAGCTAACCGATGCATAATTTGATTTATTGGGCGCACGACTAAACGTCCAAAAAAATATGGGTGGACGCCTCGCATCAGCTAATCATTGATGTGAACTGCGTAGCGCGTTGAGATTGTTACTATACGTCGTTTTGCATGTATAGAAGATTCTTGTAGAATGACATTACGTTTGGCTTTTACATAAACAGGCGCGGTCAAGACTTATGGGCGATACCTATTACGGCGAAAAACTGACCTGTTTGAAGTGCGGCAGTTTGAATGAGCCACGTGCAGAATATTGTGTGTCGTGTGGATCACCGCTGATTATCGCCGATCCAGACTTTAACCTGATCGCCCGCGTCTCCGCTCGCACAAGTGTGGGGCAGGTGCGCCAGAACAACGAAGATAACCTGCATCTCTGGGCATCCGAAGGCGTGGTCATCGCGTTGGTCGCAGATGGGATGGGCGGTGCGGCGGCTGGTGAAGAAGCCAGTCGGCTTGCCGTAGAAGCGGTACAGCAAGATTTTGTGAACGAAACTGCCATCGACAAAGATCTTCAAATCTTACCAGAAACAGACCTGCAAGATCGCCTTAGCATGGCGATCCGTGACGCCAATAAGGCGGTCTACGAACGCTCGATGAAAGACATCAACCTGCGTGGGATGGGCACGACCTCGACTTTAGCGCTGATTCGCGGTAATCGTTTGTTTGTTGCGCATGTGGGCGACAGTCGCGCCTATATTGTTGAAGGTAAAAGCGGCAATATTCATCAGGTCACTAGCGATCACAGCTTTGTCCAAGCCTTGGTGGAATCAGGTCATCTTGCCCCGCAAGACGCACATAATCATCCCTTAGAACATGTACTGTACCGTGCCCTCGGTCAATCACTCGATCTCGATGTTGATGTATATTCGAAGTCACTCAAAGCCGGTGATCACGTCGTGATATGCTCGGATGGCCTCTCCAAGCATATGACACCTCCCGAAATCGGTATCATCGTCGCCGCTGAGAAAACACCTGATGACGCTGCACGTAAATTGATTGAAACTGCCAATGAACGGGGCGGTGAAGACAATATTTCGGTTGTCGTCGCCTCCATGCAATCCACGCTTGGGATCAGCGACAGCGGCCTGATCACAATCTAGGCTGAGACTTGTATAGCGTTAGCAAATTGAGACAGTTTCCATAGCTATAATCGATATTCTAGCCTGTACACTAGACTCTTGTTAACGCTGTCAGGAGTCGTTTTATGACCCAACCGCCAACCAACAACCCGCTGGTTCGCCCCGCCGCAGAACAGGCAGTTATATCAGGCTCTCTTAGATCATTTCGATTGGCGCTTCTCATTGTACTCATCCTAGGGTTAGGCATTCGTGGAGCCGCTATCGTCAATACTGATCAGCATGAGGTACTAAATCGTCCTATCGTTGATGACTCATATTACTATTTCGCCCTCGGTAAACATCTCGCTGCTGGTCAAGGTGCGCGCATAGACGCTGAACATCTGACATCGGGATTTCAGCCGTTGTGGGGATTCATGAGTGTCATCCCATTCATATTGTTCCCAACCTCTGACTCAGCAGCGATCATCACATTTCAAATTATGGGCATCATGGTTGGCCTGTTGTCCGCGGCGGTCATTTATCGCTTGTCATATCGCTTGTCAAAGTCGCGTTGGATTGCCCTTGCCGTCATGAGCTTATGGTGGTTAGCCCCACAAGGAGTGGTATATCAGACTAGTGGGATGGAAACCGGACTTGGTATCTTCGCGACCATGCTCGTTTTCTACGTGTTGCTATCCGTGTTCGACAATCCGTCCACGCAGCGGGTCATGCTGATGGGTACGGTGTGTGGATTCGCCTTTCTCTGCCGCACCGATACTCTCGTGTTAAGTGCTGTGGTTATCATAGGTATGTTCGGTTGGCTCGCTCGTGTAGGGTACGTGATGGTCTTGAAGAAGCTCACGTTATTTGCCATATGTATGGCAATTATCCTCTCTCCTTGGTTGTTATTCACACGAGCGCTGGGCAAAGAATTCATGCCGGAAAGCGGCGATGCAGTACGCCTGATTGCAGCAGCGCAGTTCTTAAATTTGCCGCCCGGCCCGGCCAATGTCAATCAGGCCAGTTTCGGGAGCGCGCAAAATTTGATGCGGTTGTCACCCTTTTTAATTTCATACCTTCAAAATTTCGCAATGAATCTATACGTGATGTTACCTTTGCAGTTGATTGCGGATGAGGTTAATCAATCGCTTGAGTTAAACACCCCTCTAATCACTTTCCTTGTCTTTATCGGTGTACTGTTGGTCGCTTTCTGCCGTAATGATAATAGTCAATGGCGGCAAATCATGACAGTTTGGTGGCTCTACGCTGTTGTAATGTGCGGTTTGTATTCATTCTATGTTATTGGTTATTGGTTCAACCAGCGCTACACAATGCCCGTTTCGGAAAGTCTTGCCGTTCTAGGATCATGTTTTCTCTTGGGGCGTGTCAAATTAGTGAAACGGTCTCATTTTGTCGCACTAGGCGCAAGTATCACACTCGTCTTTGGCCTGACTTATGCCATATACTATCTACTTCATCCTGCCTACTCGTGGATATTCTATGGTTCTGCCAGCTTGATCGATAATGAGCTTGATGCAGCTTCAATATGGATGAACACGCATCTGGCTCCAACTGATCGCATTGGTGCTTTTCAATCAGGGCTGATGGGATATTACAGTCACTCGCAGTTTATCAATCTTGATGGCAAAGTGAACGTAGCTGCACATGAAGCTATGCGAGCAGGCGATATATGGAACTATATATGCAATGAGGCCAAGCTCAACTATGTCGTTGATATGCAAATCGTGATGGATGCGTTGCTGATTCACCGTAGTCAAAACTGGCAAGAGAGCAATTTGACGCTGGTACACGGAACCAACTTGCCCCCGAGTAGCCCAATGTGGCAAACTAACATCTATCGTGTCAACTGCTCGACTTCTGCACAGGTTCTCGAAACTGACCCTTGAAAGGGTTTAGGAGTATGGTATTATTCGCGGGCACTGCGGATGAGGACGCACTCACGAGCAGTGCCGGAATGTCAAAGTTAGCAAATCTAACTTA
>JAHBVJ010000064.1 GCA_019637615.1 Anaerolineae bacterium
TCAAGCGGGGTATCGGCGGGGATTTCCTTGCCGAACGGGTCGTTTCAATGCCTCAATCGGCGTGATCGACGTTCAAGCTCGAGTAGTAGCCTATGAAGGGGCGGGCTGTGCCAGTTTCAATGCCTCAATCGGCGTGATCGACGTTCAAGCGCTAAACACCGCCGCTGTGACGCTCACAAGTCTAGCTGTTTCAATGCCTCAATCGGCGTGATCGACGTTCAAGCCCTGAGCCGGGTAAGCCCATCCGTCTATATGGCGCGTTTCAATGCCTCAATCGGCGTGATCGACGTTCAAGCTTGGAAGTGGATCGCCAGCGAGTACAGCATTCCTGTTTCAATGCCTCAATCGGCGTGATCGACGTTCAAGCGCGCGCAAGATGATGCATGGCAGGTTATCCCTACCGTTTCAATGCCTCAATCGGCGTGATCGACGTTCAAGCATGAGTTGGGCTGAAGAAGCCACCCAATTTGTGCAGTTTCAATGCCTCAATCGGCGTGATCGACGTTCAAGCGCGAATAATGTGTTGGCGCGGGGATCATGGGCAGTGGTTTCAATGCCTCAATCGGCGTGATCGACGTTCAAGCCGGAATCGTCGCGCCGATGCTGATCGCACTGGTAGTTTCAATGCCTCAATCGGCGTGATCGACGTTCAAGCCTACGATCATCTTAACACACATCGCGGCTACCTCCGTTTCAATGCCTCAATCGGCGTGATCGACGTTCAAGCGCTATCGTGCTTGGCGGTAAGGCTGTAATCTTTGAGTTTCAATGCCTCAATCGGCGTGATCGACGTTCAAGCACCGCCCATCGAACTTACCGAGGATGAGACGCAAAGTTTCAATGCCTCAATCGGCGTGATCGACGTTCAAGCCAGTACTTCCTCCGGTGCATCCGGCGGAAAGTCCGTGTTTCAATGCCTCAATCGGCGTGATCGACGTTCAAGCGCTACAATGAAAAAGTCGGGGTGCGCAAACACGCCCGTTTCAATGCCTCAATCGGCGTGATCGACGTTCAAGCACCATAATGTCAACTGAACCGAGTTCCCCTCCTTTGTTTCAATGCCTCAATCGGCGTGATCGACGTTCAAGCCATGCCGGATCGGTTGCCTTGGGGTGTGCGTGACGTTTCAATGCCTCAATCGGCGTGATCGACGTTCAAGCTCGCGGTTGTCATGGTAGATAATCCTTTGTGCTAAGTGTTTCAATGCCTCAATCGGCGTGATCGACGTTCAAGCCGTGATGCCACGAATGCCCTCGTAAATCTTCTGCAGTTTCAATGCCTCAATCGGCGTGATCGACGTTCAAGCGCGACACCATCTACACGATTATCCGTGAGCGCAATGGTTTCAATGCCTCAATCGGCGTGATCGACGTTCAAGCCATACCCCGCCCGACTTCCACCGCCGCACCACGAATGTTTCAATGCCTCAATCGGCGTGATCGACGTTCAAGCTTGGCGTTCGTTATGGGTGGCGGTTCAACCATCATGTTTCAATGCCTCAATCGGCGTGATCGACGTTCAAGCGTTGTTCGGCAGGGGGTGGTGGTTCAACCGGGGCGTTTCAATGCCTCAATCGGCGTGATCGACGTTCAAGCAATAACACCACGCCGAACGCCAACGGGGCTATATGTTTCAATGCCTCAATCGGCGTGATCGACGTTCAAGCGTTGTTCGGATAGTCGCCGTGCCCACCACCCATGATGGTTTCAATGCCTCAATCGGCGTGATCGACGTTCAAGCATACCGGGCGGCGGCGCAAGGGGCCGTCAATCAGCTGTTTCAATGCCTCAATCGGCGTGATCGACGTTCAAGCACAAAAACGCTGCTCGATTTGACTGCCGACTTGCTGTTTCAATGCCTCAATCGGCGTGATCGACGTTCAAGCGCCGCAGCGCATAGCTGAAACGGGTGATGTTGCGGATGTTTCAATGCCTCAATCGGCGTGATCGACGTTCAAGCTCGGACTCGGCATGTTGACCTATCTCTATTTGCTCGTTTCAATGCCTCAATCGGCGTGATCGACGTTCAAGCGTGCAGGGCTAAATGCCAATGGCGGGCCAATCATCTGGGTTTCAATGCCTCAATCGGCGTGATCGACGTTCAAGCCACATCTCGCACAATATCGTAGCGCGAATACATAACGTGACGCAAGTTTTGAGACGTGTGCTTAATCCTAAATTCAAAGTGCGCATCGAAACTCTCAACTTCCTGTCCATTATTTCATCAATTAATGCGAGAGGCTATGCGTAGGGACTGTGGTGCTTGGCCTCTCGCATTTCCTACATAATGAACGTTACAGATTCTTTGGGCGCGGGACTACCAATGGTTTCCACAGATTTCTGACATGCTTGACACAAAGGATAGATTCGTACACTGTCTTCGTCCGGCTCCAGCAAATCATCTAACCGTGCACGTAATCGCACCAACTCACGCGCATCAAGGAAACACTCAAACAGACTATATTGCGTCCATGCCCCGAACCCGCATAAGGCTTTATGCACCTTTGTCCGTCGCCTATCGTTCGGAATATCGTAGGCGACAATATACAGCATTGTGCTGCTCATCGCGTGTAAAACTCGCGGAACCTCTTGAACTCACCTAGCAGCCAGCGCGAAAGCAAGCGTATTTGTAATTCAAGACAACGCCGATAAGTCACCTCTTTTTTGAAGATGGGATGCTTGAATTCGACATTCAATCGCTCCTCGAACTTTTGCAAAAATAGCTTCCTCCCTTCGTCCTTCAAGCGCCACGATCCCAAGATCTCCTCGAAATCGTTGAGGCCGAGCATCCGATTATTGAGCAACGTCAATACGACTGAATCGACGATGGGCGCACGGAACATCTCCACAATATCAAGTGCCAGCGCCGGTTTTCCATATTGTGTGCTATGCAGGTAGCCAACATAAGGATCAGCACCCACAATCTGCGCAGCGGCGACTGTCTGCGAAATTAATAATGTGTAGCCATACGAAAGCAGCGCGTTGACTGGATCGGTGGGGGGACGTTTATGGCGTCCGGTGAATAAATCACACCACGGTTGAATAAATAACTCACCGTAGCCCTTGAAGTACGCAGCAGCGGCGGCACCTTCGATGCCCATCAATTGTCCGAGCAAAGTGTCAGCTTGAGGCTTGCTTGGATTAGGGGGTAAGTTAGCTTCTGTTGGTAGCGCATCAAGCAGTGCGATCATGTTGCCCATCTGATCCGCAGCGAGACTCAACGAATCTGATTCGCGCACGCGATTGCTGCGCAGTAACAGGGTGCGTTGATTGTGCAATTTCGCGCGAACACAAACTCGGGCAACGTGCAATACAAGTGTCGGGTCATCGTGAGCACGACGCTGCACTAAGCGTAATTGCCCATGTTTGTGGTCTTCGCCGCTAATCCGCCCGATAAATTTACCGTAGCGAGTCAGATAGCAAATTTCTGCGTGGCGAGCAAGCAAAGCTTCGATGGCGGGCGTCGTGAGTGTCACGTTACCGTAGACGATTACCTGCGTCACTTTACCTAAGGGGACGCGCACTTTACGTGCCTTGCGGTTCGTTTCTTTGCGCTCAGGGATGCGGACAACCAAAGTTTCTGCATCTAGCTGCACGCTAGAATATTGTTCTGTCAAGTAGAGAATGGTCATGCTAATTTCCTTCTACTGCTTCGTCACGCAGCAAAGCTAAGGTTTCATCGGGCAAGCAAATCGGCTCCATACTACAATCGCGGCACTTCGCTTTATGCTCAATCGGGGCTGGTGTTTGCCCCATCGCTAGTAAAGCAAACGCATACTGGATGGCGTCTTGTGTACGCTGCCGTAAGGCATCATCAAACGTTACCTGCTCACGGCGACGATTGCTCCAATAGAAGATTTCCCCCACTGGTACAGCGATCCCCGTCCGTTCTTCCAAACACATGGCTTGAGCGCACAATTGGATATGATCATTGAGCCATTTCCCCATCCGACCATGTTTATGTTCGACTGGCAGCAGGTGGAGTTCAGTCTGCGTGCCCGTGATTTCCACAAAATCAGCGATACCCGCCACGCGCAAAACATCACTCCACACATGGACGCTGCGCAACGCCCGTCCCTGATCATC
Organism: Anaerolineae bacterium; assembly: GCA_019637615.1. Taxonomy (GTDB): domain Bacteria; phylum Chloroflexota; class Anaerolineae; order Aggregatilineales; family UBA2796; genus JAHBVK01. The sequence goes on from JAHBVJ010000064.1 coordinate 4,086, forward strand.
AAGTCGTTGTGATCCCGGATCATGGGCGCGTTGATGGCGGATCGTCCCTTCCAGCATCGGGGCATTGATCTCGATCTCACTCTGCGCGTACATCAACCAGAAACGGCGCGGGCAATAACTCAATTGGTTTAGAAAACTTAATGGTAGATAATCGGGTAGGGTGTCGCCCATATTCTGCGTCATGGGATTCTCTCCACAACCAGTAAGTCTTCACCGATCTCATCGAGAAATTGAGAAAGTTTGTCTAGTGAGGCCACCAGATACAAGCCTTCCACAGCACGGGTCATCGCCACATACAAAAGGATGCGATTGCGTTCGAGTTCAAGCGCATATTCCTCGGCAATTTTTGTCCTAATCACGCGGGGTAGTGTGCCTTGATGCAACCCTACGATGAACCCTACGGGAAACTCCAACCCTTTAGCGGCATGGATCGTAAGCACTTTCACTGTGTTCTCCAGTATCTCAAAAGGTTTGTCGCCTTTAGCAGTGGAGCAAGGAATGTTCTTCAACGCCAAGGCCGTCACATACTCTTCAACTAACTGATGATTGGGACACAAGATAGCGAAATCGGACAGCCGAAATAGTGCATGATCAGCGCTTTTATCAGTGCCCCCGAGGAGATCGAAGATTTTGTTAACGACCTCATGAGGCTCTTGTTGGTTAGTGGCTGGTTGCAGCCAAATCGGTTTTGCTCCATCGCGGGTGCAACGCTGTGGATCGATGATCTCCGCTGGTGAACCGAAAATGTGATTTTGCTCACTGAGTCTTGCTGCCGCATTCGCGATCTGGCGTGAACTGCGCATATTGTGACGAATCCTGAAGCTGTGTCCGCGAATGTCTAGTCCAGCTTGCAACCATGTGAAGCCGCGCGTGTAGAGGGTTTGCGAACTATCTCCCACCATGAAAATCGAACGACGCCCTTGCGCGTCTGGTTTCGCAATCGCATTGATCAATTGCACTTGGGTCAAGCGCATATCTTGCGCTTCATCCACGATGATCTGGTCATACTGGATCTCCGCACAAATTTCAGGCGTAGAAGTCAGGTCGCGTAGCGTGACAATCGGCACATCTTGCCAATCGTTGTAGCCCTTCGCCGCCAACGTCGTTTGGTAGCGTTCAAAAACTGCCCAGACGTAACGACGCTCCGCTGACTGCAACGCATGGCCTCTGCCGATACGATCAACCGTTAAGTAGTCTTGTAGCGTTGCCAATCCGTTGGCCTTAATTACACGCTCGATTTCCTCACGATAGAAGCCCCACCATTGAGACTGCAAAAATGGCGAAGGTGGCGCTTCTTGTTGCTTCTGCTCATCGACAATACAAGCGTAGATTGTCTTCGTGTCGTCGGCTGTCAAGAACTGTAAGGCTTGTCCCTGCGCTTCAAGGTAGCTGGTCGCCCACGCGTCAATATTGGTGACTTCCAACGTTTCGGGCAACGGACTCACGAGTTCTGCTATCAGATCGCGGATGGCAGTCGCCAACGCACGGTTGAATGTCAGGAAGAGAACGCGCTGACCTGCCAACGCGGCTTCAACGGCCCGATGAATAGCGATAGTCGTTTTGCCCGATCCTGCACAGCCCCGCAACAAGGCCGATCCCTCAATTCTTAACGCAACGAAGGTACGTTGTTCAGCCGTCAAGTTCAGCATCAGGCGTTTGATCTTGCCGTCATGATACGTTTCTAGCGCGTCTAACGTAGTGCGGAACAATAGACGTGCTGGATCGAACGCGGTTGGCGCTGTCGCCAATTCCACCAATAACTCTTTTGTGTGCGCGGGGATTGCCTCCATAGCATAAATCTCGTCCATACTTGCCGCAGCACGCACCAACTTCAAAGCATCAGTGGGAACACCCAAGATGCGCAAATGCTGAGGTGGCAACTGCTCAAATGGATTTTGCCAAAGCGTAGTAGCAATTGATGGCGCTTCATGCAAGGCGGGCTGTAGTTCAGGCACTAGAGTAGTGTCTACTGCACGGATAGAGCTTAAGTTACCATTGCCAACATGACGAAATGATGTTTGAGCAGCAAAAGACTTATGGTGAATGTGATCGATGAGACTGTGATCTCCCACGTACCATAAGCGGAGGCCATCTTCGCACACCTGATACACGAGCCGATCGCCACGATTGACGTAACATTCCCAGATGTTTTCCCCTCTAGCCGCGTGGATGCGATGGGATTGCAGCGAGGGGTGGTGAGGATTGCTTTGAAGTTTGCGAATTGTTTCGAGCGTCTGCTTTTGCTGTTCAGCAGTGAGATTATCGAAATTCTCCATAAATCTATCGCTGATCAAAAGATCAACTGTAGAGGTTGCGACCAACGTTGAATTGACCATATGCTCACCGTCCTTGAGTGGCTCATCTCCTGCGATGCTGCCATCTTACCGTGAGCATATCCCCACAAAGACGGGTGTTAGATCATTGGTCGCTAACTAGTTTCCACGACACGGCGTACTTGCCCTAAGCCACGTGTTGTTTGGTAGCCAACCCCTGTCCAGAACGACAAATCTGCCAGCAGATGTAGGCACGGCAACCAGAGCGGATCGCCATAAACGTGGTAGCGCACACGCCCGACAAAACCGATCACGGACATACGCTCGATTTGTACGCGACACGTTTCTAGCCACAGAGGTTCAGCTTCGACCTGTTGATCCACCCACACATCCATACTGTCGCCCGGTTCAGCACCACCAAACTTCTGCCAACGTTTGCGCAACGTGCTAAACAATACGCGTGGGTCGGGGTTAGAACGGAAGCGCCGCCGCCCGGTCACAGCGTCTTCACCGAGGTTGAAGGTAGTCGGACTGAGGAAATCCAGCGTAAAGACACGTGGCAATGTAGCTGGATCGCAATCCCATTTATGGGCAAGGTCAGGGATCAATACGTACCCGCTATCAGGATGACTTTCGCCAGACGCGAACGCATCCACGATGGCAAATTCCACCGCCCCTAAGCGAATATGAGGCAGATCACGCGAGAGCAAATAGCGGCGGAGCGTCGCTTCAAACGCTGGTTCACATAGCAATGTGAAGCGCCATTCCGCGACATCCCCTTCGCCAAAATGCTGTGCGCGATCTCGATCTCGTTTGCCGCCTTTAAGCAGGCTGATGGTGTACGGCTTATGGGTATTCTCATCGTGAATTTGCGAAGCCAACGAGGCGTCACCACGTTTAATCAGATCCAGCAAGGCCGCACGGGCCAGATCGCCATGCTCGGCTGGCAAAGCTCCACGTTGGATGGCGGCTAACCGCAGCACGATGGCGTATAGACGAAGTTGTTCCATAACCTCTCCAACATTTTCAAAAACGATCCCGCCTCCCTGAGTAAGATCGGGATCGACCAAACGATTAGCGCTTCCCTACAGCCACCTCAACCCGATGCTGCAAACCGACTGGGAACGCGATTTCTTTGCCATTTTTTAATTGCCCGACCCACCAATCGGTTGCCTCAATCTCCGCGTTCTCTACTAGACTGCTAGGACGTATCGAGACGAGATCGAACAGGCGAAGTGTTGCCGTAGATGGTAGATCAGCCGGATTAAGTGGGAGCAGTGACAACCGTTTTTCGCGCTCACGCGGCTGCGTTTCGTGTAATGCTACTTGCTCAAGTGGCTCCACGCGTGCTTTACTCAACCATAATCCCATCCGTATCCAACGCGGAATAGTCAACTCGCTTGCGGCAAGGATGCCAAAGCGGAAACGACTATCGACGCCAATCTCTTTAGCGCGTCCATAGGTTGGAATGTTCGCGTTGTTGCGCTCCATCATGACTGAACTGCGTTCATCCCCTAGCTTGAAGGTATGGATGACATAACGTATATCTACGCCTGCGGCTGGCGTGATATAGATGTTACGGTCGTTTAGGTTGGCGAGTTCCTCCGCGTAATGTGGCACATCGTCGGCATGGAAGTAACTCGTTTGCGCCAAACCCAACGCGTAGCACAGGGCGATATTGTGCAGTAAGCGTCCTGTTTCATAGAGACGCCCTAAGGTACGCGTCTCATAAAATAGGTTGTCATGAAATGTCAGTTGGTACAGATACAGGTTCATGTTGACCTGCCTCTACTTCTTAGCTTTCTTCTCGGGCTTGGCGATATGCGCTTGGAAGTACGCCTCAGTTTCCTCGCGAGCCTTAGTTAAATCTGCACGTACTCCTGCTTCATCCCGATCACTGATGGTTTTGAGGTATGTCGCCAATTCAGCGCCCATTAACCGTTGGTGATCACGCACGTTATCAGCATCTAACAAGGCCGGAATGACCTGCTCCGCTGCACTCAAGGCGTCCTTAACAGAGATCGGATCGATGCCATCGTGGTGCAACTCGTCATGCAGTTTCTGAGCGAACAGCAAATTGCTGAAGATTTCGCCGTCACTGAGGATGATCGCGGCGATATGGTTGTGAACTGTGCCGCCACGAGTTGTGGTTGCGCCATAACGTGTGGTGCGCATCACATTGCCTAAGACATAAGCGAACAGTGCTGCGCTTAAATCACGTGTGGTGATCACCGATGGGAAGATCACCTGTGGCTTGACGTGATCTTGCTGATTAATGCGCGAAGTGACTACCCCTTTATCCGACATCGTACCGTCTTCGTAAGGCGCATTCAGGGTAAACACCTCATGGCTGATAGCGTAATCGGTCAGTGAGAACGCCGTATCTGCATAGACTTTGCTCTTTTCGCTGCCACCATCACCAATCGCGAAGCCGTAGGTGATGCAGTCGGGGCAACGCTTGCAAGCATTCTCGTTATAGATGCAGTCGTCGGGCATCAACGCATAATTACGTAGCAATTCGCGCCCATTGAGGCGTTCGGGTGTAGTCTGTTTGCGCTTGAATAATGCGATCCGCGTCATCAACTCAGGATCATCTACCCCTTTAGCAACGCGGGCGCGGTTGAGTTCGCCGTCGGTCTGGAATACCGCGTAGCCTTCCGTAACACGCAGCATGACGATATGAGCATACTTGCCCATCGGACGACCGGGCATTTCGCGGTGGAAAAAATCGGTATTGAGCATGATTTCAAAATCTCCTTGATAGTACAAACAACTTAGTTAGTAGGTTCAGGCTCGGCGTCGTCATCGACTTCATCGGCGTCTTGACCGCGTGCCGCCCATTCGGCACGTTGCGCATCACGGTATAGAGGTTCACAAGCGCTTTTGAGTAGATTCAATTGTTTACCCCGTAAGGCCGACACATCACGATGAAATAACCCGATGAACACATCGTTGACGAATGTCTTGCAAAATTCGTGCATAGCCTGCTCGCGTTCCTGAGGGCTGACCCCCTTCGGGAAACCACCATCGGCTTGCCCTTTACGGACACGATCCATAAAGCGGTACAATTCCCCATAAGCGACTTCGGTGAGGGACTCGGCATCAGGGAACAATCGACTATCAGCGACCAACAACGCATCCGAGATAACATTTAATGGACGCAAGATGCTATTGGAATTGCTGATCCCTTTAGCTCGATAAAAGCCTCGATACTGTTCCACAAGTTTTTGGGCGTATGACATCAATTGATCTCCTTGTTGCTTGAAAATATCTTCAGCGAAAGTTATATAACGACGGTCTTGCTCTGCACCCATCATTTTGCCATCGCGTTCTTGCTTCTTCAGGTAATGAAACACGTATAGCGGCGACTCCATCAGCGCATGGGCAATAGGTGGCAAGCGATGCCAATTTTCTTTCGGCGGTTCATATTCCGTATCCAGATGGATGAGATAGGCCGCCGTTAGGCGCTCCAGCGCGGGGCGAATATCGTCGATATTGAGTTGCGTCCGACCTACTAGCGCGGTAATGGCGGGATGCGCCCCTTCTAGCCATACAGTTTCGGGTAATTCGTTGGCCTCCAGCATAAGTGGCACGCTACTCTCGGTTGTGACTACCTTGATGTCCATGCAGATCGACAACACTAACGACAGCAGCGCGGGCAGTACCCACGATTCCGAGTCGGACGGATCGTTGAAGTTACGCAATCCGACCATAAAGAAGGTAGCATCGATATCCTCGCTGTAGCGTAGAATACGCTTCGAGGCACTTTCGTCTGGGGCGCTCAATAGGAATGGCTCTAAGCGTTGCCAGAACGCCGGATCGCGATACCCGTTGGGCTTAAGCGCCTGTTCCGTAAGCAACCGCCGCAACACTTTATCGGAAATGCGGATGTCTTTTAGCCGCATATATAACCGCTTCATCAAGCGCAGTGTTTCGGGCGTGAAGAAATAGGTGGGATAAAAGGCCAGATAGCGCACCCGCTGCCCTTCAACAGCGCTACCAGTGTCGAGGTTGGTTACGAATAGCTGGCGAAGAAGCTGTTCTAAGGCGCAGATTGAACATAGGTGACGGGCGTTATCGCTAGAGCCGATGCGCAGCCGCGCCGTATAGACTCCCGGCTGGAACGAGACGGCTGTTTCGGCGGGTTTGCGGGTGATATAGTCGTCACCGCAGATCGCGCACACATTGCCGAATCGACCTGTCTTGGCTTTAGAGCGCGTGTATTTGTTGAGGTCTAGCCGATTGCCAACGCTGGCAACCTTCGCGCCACCGAGCGTCAACATACGGGCGATGTAATCTGATAGATCGAGCCAAGTGGTCTGATTCATCTGCGCCGTTAAGGGCAAAGGATCAGGTAAGGCAGCGGCGAGGTCAGTTGCCATCTTGCCGATCCAGTCCAGCGTGTCGGTATCGCTCAGACCATTACGGCGATCAACGGCGTGGGCAGCCGCCCAATACCACCAATAGCGCACACCACCTTTACGAGCCTCAGGGAAGGTGTGTAGCGCCTCAAAAGTTTCTTGTAAATCGCCTACGCCTAACTGAGTGAGCAACCAGCCAGTGATTTCAAATTCCACCTTGCGATCCGTGATCTGTGTTTCCATCAGGGCTGCCCATTCCGCGAGTTGCGTAGCGCGGGCGTCTTTAGGTACTTTTGACGCGTTAGGCATGTTATCCGAACCGGGCCAACCACCTTGTTGGATCGGCGTGAGGCGTTCCAGCTTGTTGTTCTTCACATATTTGCTAACCAAGCGCGGGCTAACCAGCATGAACTCGCGTAGATCAAAAAAATCGTTGTAGCTGTCATCAACCTGGATGCTAACGTTGCCAAATTTCGCGCCCTTGCCCGTTTCGCCGATGCGTTCCCCTGCATATTGACGGATATGGGTGACGATCTCCTCAGCTAATTCGCCAACATCTGGTATTGGCGGTGCATCGGAACGTTCAAGGTAGACGACTCCGCTCGGCGCATAGAGTAAGGGGATACGTTTGCCTTCGCTCTCACCTGTGGTCAGCGCTTGGCTCGTCGCGTTATGAATGAAGTTCAACAAGATGCCGCGATTCTCCGCAACATGATGATAGGTCAAGCGTCCGACAGCCTTGCCGTCCATCGCACGCGAGGCTCCCAAATCTGCGATCATCTTGCGGATCGTCTCGTGCGCAACCATATCACGCGGGGTACGTGCGACATAGGCCAGCAAATCAGCCAGATGGCTCATCTCTGTTGCCAACATATACAGGCTCGAGTCGGTGCGGATGTCTGGCAGTGCGTCTGGGATGCGCAGCGTTCCCCACAATTGCTGCGTGTTGAGCGCAATATAGATCAGTTCTTGCACCAACTGGGTTGTGCCACCGACTGGCAGCAAAAAGGCATCGATCCCTAACCGTCCACACCAATCAATGAAAACTTCCTCAATATCATGAATTTTGGCAACGGTGGGCGCATCATTTTCTTTGAAGCCCTTCGCTGTAAGCTGTTCTTTGACGGAAGGGATTTTGGTGTAGTCATGCAGCATGTAACCCGCGATGAACAGGCGCTTGACTGTTTCATCCCAATGTCGCAGCCTGTGCGATCCCCACTGATGGAGCAGCCCCGCGACTCGATACGCTGGCAACATTCCGTTGAGCAAATGCGCCCGTAACGTTTGATCGCGCTGATAACGATCCGTGTTTTGTGCTTGTTCGGCCTCTTTCATGCGGAAAAATGCGCCGCCTTTAGCACTGACCATCGCGAACTCAATTGACAGCGGCCCGACAACATGAGTCGCAAAATCACGCAGCACGGAATCTTGTGCCGCATTTTCACGAATCGCTTCTGCGAACAGTGTTTGGAAGATCGGGTTTCGCACCAACGGTGAAGTCGATACACCGCTTTCATTACCATCTTCAATCGCATCAATTTCGTCTAATGAAGCGGGATTATCCAGTTCAGCCTCGTCGTCGAAAGCATCTTGGTTGTTAAGCATAAATCCTCCTTCGATGATGGGTTAGCATATGTACGGGTCGCTTGGTTTCTTGGGTTTGCGTCCGTGCCAGATAGAATCGAGCAGCAGAGCATCACGATGGAAACAAATACTGCCCTTAACCTCATTTGCACTATGGAAGCTGAACAAGTCGATCTGCATCCCTAGTTTCAGCATAGGTCGCAATTCATCAGGCTTGCGATCCCTAATCAAATAAGCTGCCAGTGGTCGTGCTTCCATCTCGATATTAAGCTGGTTGATGCCATTTGGTGCAGGTGTAACATCAAAGCGGAAGCCCCGACGTTCAATTACTTGCTCAATATCGGCTGATTCAACATCCCAATCCCCATAAATGGAGACCTCGCGACGTTTGGGCAGCCACCGGATCAGCTTGAACGCGCCTAAGGGATGCGAACGCTCAAGGGATTTGCGACTTTTGCCGTTCCGCGCAGATTGCTCGTAGGCAGCGTCTAGTTCGACGGGTTCAAGTTCAGCGCTATACAGTAGAGAAACCAAATTGTACGAAATAAAATAGCTACTCCCCGGATTAAGTACCAAGATATTGAAGGGACTGCCACCCCGGAAGGTGTGCGCCGCGTCGAGGATGGCATCTTTTTTTTCGTTTTTTAGTGATGCCAGTTTATTTCCGCCTCCGAATACTTTTGTATAGCTATTGAATAGCTTTTCCCGATATGGTTCATACTGTTGCTGAAGGGGAACCTTTTTCAATTCGCGAAGGATATGCGTAGACTGAACGCCTGCCCAACGGTACATGTAGGACTGAAAAGCTTGCAGCGGCAAATAATACTGCTCTAGTCGCTGTTTATAGCTATCACGATCTATGCTGCTGCCGTCGGGGAAATGGCTAACCAGCCCTTCGACCACCCACGGCGGCAGTAAAGCGTGCGCCTCATAGGTCTGAAACGCATTACCAGCACCATCATCAGTGTGACGACCAAGCCGCCCCAAGCGTTGGATGTGTGTAGCAGCATCAAGACTCTCGTAAATCAGCAGATTGATGCGAAAGTCAACGCCAACATCAATCGTTGAGGTTGCCACTAGGAGATCGAATTTGCGGCTACGTTCACCCTGTGGCACGATCCCAGTATTTAGTCCTAGTTGAATATCCCGAATATTCGCTTTCTCGAAATATGTACGCAGCTTTTCGTGGATGCGGTGTGCAGTCGCGATGCTATTGGCGATGATAACTCCTTTAGCGCCAGCGCCCTGCTCTCGGAAGAAGCGTAGAATCACATCTTCGAGGTGCTCATCTACCCATGTTTCGAGTTGATTACCCAGCGCTTCGTAGAGCGACAGATTGACCTCGCGCAAGATACGCCGATAACCTGCCTGTGTCGTCGGCCTTCCATGTTCATAGACTCCATGTATATCCTGAACCTTCAGTCCAACGTTCGTGGCTAACTCCGCCAACAAACCTTGCGAGGTTGCAGATAGGAACAAAAATCGCGCTGGCTTTGTTGGTTTCTGGATCGCGTTGAGTAACAACACTGCCATCATGACCGAAACGACTTGTGGGATTCCAAATACATGAAACTCATCGAACACAAAAAGCCGATAACGATGCGCCAATTCGCCCAACAGCAAGTCATTCGCCGCGCCGTGTTTGACATAGTGGAAGCTGACCATCAAATGAAAAATGTCAGGGTTGGTGAGTAGCAACTCACTGTCAAGCAGCCACTTCAGCGCGTCCGCCCGCAGGTTATAGCCATCCGCGTTATCCATCACGCGGTCAAGTACATCGGCGTTCACAACTGTCGTGACGGGCAGCGTGTTCTGCCACGCGGATGGTTGCCAATGCTTCTGCAATTGGGCTAGGCTGGCACTCTGATCTGCGGCGAGTTCATTGGTCGGATACATGGTGAATGTATTCCACCGATCCGCGAACAACGTAAACTGCCCTGCCAGACTCTTGCCATCACCCGTCATGGCTTGATTAATGATGATCGGCGCATCTCCGTAGCGCAGCGCCTTGATAGTCGCGGTTTGATGCGCCATCATGCACCATTTCTCACCATTACTGCCAATAGGGATTTGGTCAGGCGTTATACCTGCCTCTTTGAGTTCGTCGTCGGTGGCGTAGCGCGAGTCAACAGCTTGCAATCGGATGGTATGCACTGACTTATCTCCTTTGACACGTTAGCTATAGGATGTCACAGATATGCCACCACAAAAGCGGGGTAGAACACTACTGATAAATTTATATCGAAGGCTACTTAAGACTATCGTAGGATAGAAACGACACCACGAATTATTACGCTAATATTAAGCGCTAAATACTATGCATTGTCCGCGTTGTCTTGATAACGCTGGTACATCTGAGTGATCAGTGTTTTCATTTCTTTTAGCGCCTCCTCACCGCCGAGGACCCGACACCCAGCCCCATATTTCAGCAGTGTGCGCAGATCAGAGAACAAGTCGTAGGAAACAGCGCGGACAATAGCGCTTTTGTCGAGCTGCACCTCTAAAGTGGTTTTCGCAAAACGGCGGGTCGCACCGCGTCGGGCAATCGCCGCGTCAAGCTGATAGATCAGATCGTATTCTCGTGGTGAGTGACTATCTCGAACGAACCTTGTCTCCAACAAAGTTGGCTCACTAATTCGACCAATGCGGTAATGCCATATTTTTTGTTGTGAGTATCGACCATTTGAACTTTCCGTCTCAATACAATACGCTTGCAAGTAGAAATGATTGTCATCGAAGTAGGTGCGCTGTGGCTCGACGCGATGATTAACGGGCAGACCATCTTCACGTCCGGGTGAAAGGTACTTAAATTTCAATTGACGAGCATGTTTGATAGCCTCCGCGACCTTATCCCATACTAGCTCATTGATGTCGTCGTCATCTCCAGCGCGAAGATCGAGTTCAACCATGCCACGTTCATTTGACAACTGTTTTTGACGTGTGCTAGGCATAGCTCGCCCTAATATTTCGACCAAGCTCTTGATTTCTTGCGCCATCGGGGCGGTTTCATGAAACGTAACCTGCAAAAAGGCTAGTCCGCGCAGTGCCTCTGGTGGTAGGTCGATCAACGCCCGCCCCACGCTGACTAAAGTGTACAGTTCGTTGCGACGGTCATAGTCAAATTCACATTCAAAAGTTTCTCGCAAACGGCGGCGATCTTCTTCCAAACGTTTGAGAATGGCGCTATCAAGAACATCTTCGGCATTTTCTTCAGCTTCGCGCTGAACAATTTTCTTCAATTCGCTGGTAGTAGCAGGGCCTTGCATGAGGCGTTGTAGCAAGCTCAAACAGCGCAGTACGACACGCCACTGTGAGCGCCGATCATGTAATGCTTTTTGTTTACTCATATGTCAGTTTTCTTTACCTTATTCCAACCGTGAATGAGAATTTTCCTCGTCCATGTCGGCAGGATCAGCCTCGGTATCACTGAACCCGCTTCCTTTGACGAACCGTTGGACATAATCTGTCAAACCCATCGTATCATGCAACGGCTGTGGGAGCACTGTCGCGATAGTCGAGTGCGACGATTCTTTACGCAACCGATGGATCAGATGAGCAAATGCTTCTGCATCATCTCCCGCTTGTAGGTTATTCATCCAAATTTGGACAGTGGACGGATTAGCGGTTGCTTCGGGTGCTTGTAATTTCTGCTTGGTTGAGCTGATGTGCAGATTACCAACATCATGCAGCGAAAAGAACACATTAGGGGCGCTGGGATGATAATACAACCCGTTATATTTGCTCCGTGGTGCGGTAGTGGCGCAGAAGGGTGCTTCGTCATAATGTGAAAACCGTAACCGTGCGACCCGAATCTGTGCCTGACCTTCAGTCAGGATATTATGCAAGGTAACAGTAGATACGGTTTGTGTCTTGAGTTCGTCGAACGCACGCTGCAAATTTTGGTCAGCGATGAGGAGCAGCGCCGGATTATTCGATCTGCGTTTAGCCACTGCCTGCCGATAAAAACTGACTGCCTCTCCCATATCAGCGTAATCTGCGTCGTAAGCTGCTGCTGCACATAGTGCCTCACGCATGGTTGGATATATGGTTGCGCCACTGACGTTATTAGGTAGCGTGACTTGCAAGCGATGCTGTCCATATAGAGCTTCAACCATGACTGGCAGATAAACGGTCTTTTCTTTGTCTTTGCGTGCATTTAGCTGGAACAGCCAGAATCCCAATATATCAAGTTGATCAGGCAGCTTGGCAGTTGGTGCTTTCTGGTGATACGGATTGAAGCGGAAACCAAGCCAACGCAGTAGATCAAGCACAGCACCTTTCTGCCGAATCCGATAATTTTGTGCAGCATTTTTATCGCCACCTATTGGCGTAATAAACTGAGTGACACGTCCATTATCCGCCAACCCTACACGGATCAACTCCTTAGGATCGCTTTTCCATTGCTGCGTACCGCGATAATCTGGCAACGTGATCAGACTCCCTGTTGCCGCCTGTGCTTTTGGGTACATTTTCGCGATTGTGTTGCGGTGCTGTGTTTTACCCGCCTCGCTCGTATTCGTCACCGTGTTCGTGAGTTCAGGGTTCTTCATCACTTCAATTTCGAGAATGGGTCGTCCATTTAGGTTGACACGCAATGGATTTTCATGGAGTTGACCACGATAGGCGTGCAGCATCCCAACGGTATGTAAGATGTGTTCTTTGAATGCGTGCGCTTCTTGCGAGTTAACATGCAATTCTATACGTGCAGGTAATTGCGATATTTGTGCAAGAGCGTGCCGTTTTTCCCTATCGGTCAGACGCGTTTTCTTTTCCTGCTCGTGGGAAAGGCTACGATATTTGGATGTTAACTCCCCTGCCGCTGCCCGTTGCCAAGGTGCAGTAGGGATAGCTACTGCTTCTAGACGCTCATTTAGTGCCGCATAAATACGTCGGTGATCGCTAGGATGTAGCCCTGTACCAACTTTTGCTCGGCGAGCATCATTATTGGTCATGACGATATGCAAATGCTCGAAATACTGTAAGGGATTCGTGATCAAATCCAGCGCGTCGGGGATGATGTCGGCAAAATCTAGATGCTGGAAGACTTTGGATTGGAAACCCACCCATTGAACATTATCATAAT
>JAHBVJ010000065.1 GCA_019637615.1 Anaerolineae bacterium
GATCGAGCGGAATTCGCCTGTCGCACTGCGGCATACGCTCGGTTTCAAGGTTGATCCCGACAGCCAGATCGATCCCGATGAAGTCGATCTGAGCGTAGGGCGGCACAGTCTGCCGTTCATCATCTCGTCAATGTCGTTCGGATCGCAAGGCGAGATCGCCTTCCGTGCCTACGCCGAAGCCGCCTATCAGCTCAACATGATCAGCTTGAACGGCGAGGGCGGCGAGATCAAGGATATGCTCGGCAAGTATCCGCACCATCGTGGTCAGCAGATCGCGTCGGGGCGGTTCGGGGTGAACGCGGAGTTGATCAACTCGTCGTTCTTGCTCGAAATCAAGGTCGGGCAGGGCGCGAAGCCCGGTGAAGGCGGTCATCTCCCCGGTAAGAAGGTGACAGCGAAGGTTGCCGCCGCCCGTAACGCCTCGGTTGGGGTTGACTTGCTGTCGCCTTCGAACAATCACGATATTTACTCGATTGAAGACCTCGCGCAGTTCATCGAGGAATTGAAGACGAGCAACCCGAAGGTCAAGGTGGCGGTGAAAATCCCCGTCGTACCGGGCATCGGCGTGATCGCGGTGGGCGTGGCGAAGGCCAACGCGGACATCATCAACATCACGGGCTACGATGGCGGTACAGGCGCAGCGCGTCAGCACTCGCTCAAGTATGTAGGGTTGCCCGCTGAAATCGGCGTAGTAGAAGCACACGCGGCGTTGATTAAGTCCGGTCTGCGCGACAGGGTAGAAATCTGGTGCGACGGCGGCATGAAATCCGGCACGGATGTGGTGCGGATGGTGCTGCTCGGCGCTGATCGCGTCGGGTTTGGCACGATGGCGATGGTGGCGATTGGCTGTACGATCTGCCGCAAGTGTCAGACAGACACCTGCCACGTTGGTATTGCCACGCAGATCGAGAACAAGGAACAGGCCATTGCTCACGGTCTGAAAGCCTTCGAACCCCAAGTCTATGAAGACGCCGTCGAACAACTCAAGTCGCTATTCACCGCCGTTGCGAACGAGGCCAAGGCTATCACCGCACGGCTCGGCTATACCAAGCTGCAAGACCTCGTCGGGCGCGCAGATTTGTTGGAGCAACTGCGCTTCTGTGACGAGATCGACATGACGCCGCTGCTCAAGGTGACGCCGCGCCCGGAGCGCATTTCGTCACAGCGCAGTGTCGGGCGCGCGCTGCGCCGTCCGCGCAACCACCTCACCGAAGTCATCAGCGATATGGTGATGAACGCGATTGGCGAAGACGAGGACATCATCAACTACGAAGACAGCGATGCCAGCAGCGTTGACCGTGCTGTCGGGACGCATCTGGTCGGCGCGATGGTGCGGCATTACGGGTTCGAGAATGGACGTGCGCTCGGTGCTGTAGACGGTTCCGGCTACCGCAAGACGCTGAAACATCCGCAGACGATCAAGCTGAACTTCAACGGCGCGACGATCCCCGGTAACGGTTTGGCGGCCTTTCACGGCGGCGATGTGGACATCGTGGTCGAAGGCGGTACACAAGACGGCCTCGGTAAGTGCGCTATCGGCGGACGCGTGTCGATCCTCAAGGGTCTGAACGATAAGGGCGTGCTCGTAGGTGGCAGCGTCGGCAAGAGCTTCGCTTACGGCGCACAAAAGGGTCGATTCTTCGTGCAAGGCAACGCCGACAGCCGCGCCGGTGTGCGTCTATCGGGCGCGGATGTGATCATCGGCGGTGAGATCACCGAACCGCTGCAAGATGATCTCGGCTTCCTCGCCAACCGTGCCAACATCAAGGGCTTCGCGTTCGAGTATATGACGGCAGGGCGCGCTATCGTGATGGGCGACCCCGGCCCGTGGATTTGCTCCGGCATGACGGGCGGTATGGTGTACATCCGCCTGCGGCCTGAGATGGGCTTTGATGAAGAGGCCATTCAACGGCGCTTGGCGAAGGGCGCGAATGTGGCGATCCGTCCAGTGGATCAGCGCGATTTCAACAACTTGCAGGAACTGCTGTGTGAGTACCGTGCGATTTTGATCGATGCCAACCAGCACGAGTCAGCCGCCGAAATCGATGCGCTGCTGAACCGCTGGGATAAGGAATTCGTCAAGGTCGCGCCGCGCAACCAGCAGGTCGATCAGACGGTGGCGACGGAATAATCCGCACACCCAAACGATGACGTTCAAAGCGCCGTAGGAGTAAAAGCCTGCGGCGTTTTTATTGTAGGATGGGACATGAAAGAAGCGGTAAAGCCCATGCGATCAGGTTTTCGCTATAATACGAAAATGATGTAATGGATGGGATTTTCGAGATGGCGACAGCATCAAGCACTACCCGTTTCGATGAAATTATTGAATATGGTGGTACTCAAAGCACGCTTGCATTAGAAACTGATTTTCGCGGAATGGCTCTTGCCCCAAGCGGTGACTAGCCATCAGGAGCGCATCCGTGAGAACGCCGAGAAAGGCTCCGATCCATGACAGACAAGGATTTACCACCGGCTAATCTGCGTGACGAGCGGACACCGATTGATTTGGAACAACGATCCAAACTGCGCGAGCAAGTCTTCGGTAATCTTGTGGAGAAGCTCAAGCCGTGGCTGCTTGAATTCGGAAATTGGATATTTGGCGGTTTGATCGCTTTCAATTTACTGATTGTGGCAACCTTAATTAACGTTGGCCCTGTGCGCCCAGTATTGGTGGTTGCCAGTGCGATTTTTGCGTGTGTGCTGCCTGTGAATGTGTTGGGGCTGTTCTCGGTGAAACTGGTCACGGATATGAATAACCTCTTAATCGATGATGTGGTAAAGCAAGCATTTCAAGAAGCTAATGTCTTCGATGTCGAGGAGCGTTTCCCGACCCCGGCGGAGAAAGCAACCGTCACCAAAAGGCGTACCGATGTCGGCCTACGCTACTCCGTTAGGCTGGCGGTGTTGAGTGCAATCCTCACTACGCTAGGCATTGTAGCGGTACTGTCCTATTTGGCATGGTGGGTCGCCGTAATCTTCTTTGTCATGGTGATCCTTAGTCTCGTCATCGCGATGAACATCGTTGGTCAGTTGATGCGCCCAGAAACGGCCGTCAGGAAGCATTGACGCTGCGGGAAAATCCATCGACAGCGCCGAATAGCACAAGTAGACTCGACAGGGATGCTTGGAGATCGGGGCTTTTGTCCGGTAATGCAAATTTGTCCTTTGTCTCCGTTGGCGTCTGTACGAAACTTGAGTTAGGAGATTGGTTGATGAAACGCGTATTGCTTATGGCTACCGCTGGCTTGGTGCTGGTCATGCTTGTCAGCGCAAATATGGTTAACCTGACGATGGCGCAAGCGACGGAGACGCCGCCACCAATGACCACCGGATTAGGCACACCGCCGCCTGCCAAAACGGTGGTTATCACGCTATCGGATGGGACGGAGATCAAGGGCAATTTCTATCCGTCGTTCTTCAGCGGGCGGCAGGCTCCGGCGGCGCTGCTGCTGCACCAGAATGGCGGGCGGCGCGAGGAGTGGGTTAAATTCATCCCGTCGCTGCAAGCGGCTGGTTACGCGGTGTTAGCCGTTGATCAGCGCGGCTTCGGCAAGACGGGCGGCAGGACGGATTACAAGAAGATGCCAGATGATGCCGTCGAGATGGTGAATTGGCTGGCACAGCAACCGAGCATCCAGAAGGACGAAATCGCCCTGATCGGCGCGAGTGTCGGATCGAACGCGGCGATCATCGCGTGCGGGAAGATCGAGGCGTGTAAGGTGGCGGTGGCACTCTCACCCAGCGTCAACTACTTCAACCTGAAACCCGCCGACGCGATGAAGGAAATGAAGGGCAAAGCGCTGTTTCTGGTCGCCGCGCAGCAGGATCGAGAGTCGTCCACGAGTTTACATACGTTGGCGCTGGCAGCATCACCTGAAAATAATGTCTCGATGCGGTTATATGCCAGCAGCGTCGCGCATGGCGTTGTCCTGTTTCAGTACGAGGATTTAGCACCCGCGATCATCGCGTGGTTGAACATGTATAACCACGCCGTGAATTAGCCGAGCCGCGATCAAGGGATAGGTGTGAGCATGGAATTTGGCTGCGATTTATGCACAACAAAAATCCATGTTCACCTCGCTATGACCCCAGAAAAGCTAGTGTACTATTAGGATGTCACTAAATGTACCTTGCTCAAACTGGGAGGTCTTATGTCCGCAAAGGGACGATTTGTGTTGGCGGTTTTGATCGGTGGCGCGCTGCTGTCGCCCGTCGTCAGTCAAGCCCAAGCTGTCCGCGTCATTGGTCAACCGGATTATACAAGCAACGCGGTAGGGCATAATGCCAGCGGCTTGAATTTCCCACTTGGCATGGCAGTGGATGCCAAAGGCGGGGTGTACGTAGCTGACCGCAATAACCATCGTGTGGTGTATTTTGCCGATGATGGCGACGGGAAAGCAGATCGCGTGTACGGGCAGCACGGCAACTTCGATTCGTACAGCGTGAATTATGATGGTGTGGGCGGATCAGGTTTACCTTCAGCGGATACGCTGAATAACCCGACTTATGCCGCGCTCGACAGCGTGGAAGGCTTGTACGTGGCTGACCGAGACAATCACCGCGTGTTGTATTACGCGCCGGATGGCGACACAACGGCGGATAAGGTATTCGGGCAATTCGGCAGCTTCGTGCTGAATGTGGTCAACAACGATGGCACGAATCTCATCAGCGGAACGGGACTGCCAAGCGCAGATAATCTGGGCGTGTATGCGCTGACGTTAGCGGTGGACAGCAGCAACGGGCTGTACATCTCTGATTCGAGCAATCACCGTGTGTTGTACTTCGCCAATGATGGCAATACGACGGCTGACCGCGTGTATGGTCAATTCGGCAACTTCGAGACGAACGCCAAGAATAATGATGGCGCGGGCAATCCGGGCATAGTGTCTGCCAACTCGATGAATTTCCCGCGCGGTGTGGCCTTCGATTCTAAGGGCGGCGTGTATATCGCTGATCGCGATAATCATCGCGTGCTGTACTTCGCGAATGACGGCGATACCACCGCTGACCGCGTGTATGGTCAGGCGGGGAGCTTCACCACCAATGTGCCCAACAATGATGGCAACGGCGCGACGGGTACACCTTCCGCCGACAATTTCGTCACGCCGCGTTCGCTGGCGGTGGATGCTGCCGATGGGCTATACGTGATGGACGCAGGTAACAGCCGTGTGCTGTATTTCAAGGCGGATGGCGACACGACGGCGGATTGGGTGTTCGGGCAAGCAGGGAGTTTCACCACAGGCGTTGCCAACAATGATGGCAGCGGCACAACGGGCAGCCCAAGCGCAGACAATCTGAATATCGCGCAGGCTATCGCACTGCGGGATGGCAAGTTGTACATCAGCGATACGGGCAACAATCGCGTGCTGATCGTGCCCGTGCAGCAGTAGCCTACGGCGCTTCTTCTGACGCCGACGACTCACCCTCATCCGGCGTCAGGGTTTCCAGCGCGGCGCGACCGATGGCTTGATAGAGGGAGAGCAGTTCCTTCATGTCATCCATCGGCAGGTCGCCTAGCTCTTGGAAGATCAACGGCTTATCGGGCAAGCTCGGCGCGTTCAAGGTCGGGAGTGCGGCGGGCATCTGCCAGAATTGAGCGAGATCGGCGTCGATGGGCGGTACGACTTGGCCTAGGCCGGAGCCTTCATCGCTGCGCGCGCCACGCAGAGCCGCCAGCACTTGCTCCTTGGTGCGTCCGCGCAGATGAAAGAGCACAAACGGATTCTCATCGATCTGCTCCGCCAACAGGTAATAGATGGCGGCGGCGTGTTTGCACGGCGAGGCGGCATCCGGACAGGTACATTGGAAGCTGATGTCTTTGAGGCTGCGCGGAAACAGGGATAGTTTGATGCTCTTGAACAAGTCCTCGATGTCAGATGGCATCTCGCCCGCCAGCAGCTTCGCTGTGTAGATCAACTGTGAGGCGAGGACGGTCAGGGCTTGTGTCCATTCCTGATCGGTAAAGGGTTTGAGTTCAACGGCGGTTTCGTAGGGGCGAGGACGCGATCCTTGCACTCTGGCGTAAGCCATTCCTTTGCCGATCTGCAATTCCAG
This sequence comes from Anaerolineae bacterium, assembly GCA_019637615.1. Classification (GTDB taxonomy): domain Bacteria; phylum Chloroflexota; class Anaerolineae; order Aggregatilineales; family UBA2796; genus JAHBVK01. The sequence goes on from JAHBVJ010000065.1 coordinate 6,055, forward strand.
TACCTTGCCCGTCCGCGCGTAGGATTTGCCGCGATCCAAGCGGCCTTCGCCCTGCAAGGCATTCATCGCCGCGATCCACTGCTTGCCCCACCACTGCGTGCCGAACTCACCGCGCTTGTTGACCGCGTAGATCGGGCCTTTGATGATGATGGCATCCGAGGGCGTGGCGTAGTCTTCGAACAGGCTGACGCGCGTGCCGCCACGCTCATATAGATAGGCATCTTCGAGATCGACGTAGTAGAGGTCTTCATCGAATTCGTCGTCCTCGAACTCGTCATCGTCCCATTCGTAATAACGTTTCCGGCTTTTCTTGGGACTCATTCGTCGTTCCCTTCCAGCGCTTCACGGCGCAGCGTAACCAGATCGCGCAGATCGTCGTTGCTCAACTCCGAGAGCCAGCCTTCGCCCTCCCCTACGATCTTATCCGCGAGGCCGCGCTTACGCTCGATCAATTCATCGATGCGGTCTTCCAGCGTGCCGAGGCAGATCATCTTGTTGACCTGCACGTTGCGCGTCTGCCCGATGCGGAAGGCGCGGTCAGTGGCTTGATCCTCGACGGCGGGGTTATACCAGCGATCATAGTGGATCACGTAATTGGCGTTGGTCAGGTTAAGCCCCGTCCCGCCCGCTTTGAGGGACAACACGAATATCGATGGTCCGCGTGGCGATTGGAAGCGCCCAACCATCTCCATGCGCTTTTCGACAGGCGTGTCGCCAAACAGGAACATCACATCGGTATTGAACTGCTCCGCTAGATACGCTTGAAGATGCTTGCCCATCTCGGCATACTGCGTGAAGATTAGCGCCCGATCTCCATTGCTGATGACTTCATCGAGCATCTCGGTTAGGCGGGTGAGCTTGCCGCTGCGGCCTTCGAGCGCTTTGACGCCAAGCGCATCGCCTTCTTTCAGGAAATGCGCGGGATGGTTGCAGATTTGCTTGAGGCGCGTCAACATGCGCAGGACGCCGCCGCGCCGCTGCATGTCACTTTCGGCCTCCGCGAGTGCTTCCATCTCTTCGCGTACGACAGCTTCATATAAGGTGGCTTGTTCTGGCGTGAGCGTGCAGTAAACCTTGTTCTCGAATTTATCTGGCAGATCGCTGATGATCTTGGGGTCGGTTTTGAGGCGGCGCAAAATGAAGGGCGTGGTCAGCGCTTTGAGCTTCTTGGCGGCGGCTTCGTCGTTATAGCGCTCGATGGGCAGACTGAAGCGTTCACGGAATTTCTCGCGCGAGCCGAGATAGCCGGGATTCAGGAAGTGCATGATCGACCACAACTCGGAGAGTCGGTTTTCTATCGGCGTACCCGTCAGCGCGAGGCGGTGATCGGCTTGGACAGCGCGGGCAGCTTGCGCCATTTTGGTGACGGGATTCTTGATGTTTTGGGCTTCGTCCAGCGTGATGCTCGACCATTGTATCTGCTTGATCGTGTCCAGATCGCGGCTAAGGAGCGGGTAGCTGGTTAGTACGACATCGACATCGGCAACGGCTTGGGCGAAGTCTTCGCCTTGCAAGCGTGCCGCGCCTTGATGGACATAAGAACGCAAGGACGGGGCGAACTTGGCGAGTTCATGCCGCCAGTTGCCGACCACTGATGTCGGCGCGACGAGCAAGCGCGGACGATCCGTACCGAGACGTTCCTGCTCGTGGAGCCAGAGGGTGATCGCCTGAACCGTCTTGCCAAGCCCCATGCTGTCTGCCAGTATGCCGCCTAATTTCAAGGCTTGCATCTGAGCAAGCCAGCCAAAACCGCGCTCTTGGTAAGGGCGAAGATTGGCGTTGAGACCGGACGGCAGGGATGGTACAGCGGCGAATTCGGGATTACGCAGCTTTTCGAGCGCTTCGTTGAGCCAGCCTTCCGCATCGGGCGCTTCGATCTCGATTTTGTCATCTTCGTCGGTGCCGAGTTCCATCGCTTGCAGCAAATTTGCTTTGCCCGCCGGATGCTTCTGCATGAATTCGAGCATGGTTTTGATCTGGTCGGCGTCGAGCGCGATCCACTGCCCATGCAAGCGCAAGAAGGGCTGCTTCATCTGCACGAGTTCTTCGAAGTCTTGCGGCGTGAGCGCTTCATCCCCCACCGATAACTGCCATTCGTAGCTGATGAGCGAGTCGCGGCTGAGGAGGCCATGTGAGGCGTTTTCTTCGCCCTTGAGTTTGGCTTTGGCTTTGATCTTGCGGCGCTTCCACCAGTTGGGCACCAGCACGCCGAAGCCAGCTTTTTCCAGCTTCCCGACGCCTTCCATCAGGAATTCATAGGCTTGTTCGGGCCTGAGAATGACGCCAACGGGCTTGGATTCGCGGAGACTGGCGTCGATGGGCGTGAACAGGCGCGAGGCTGTGCCCAAGGCCAATAACATATTCTCCTGTGGCTGGTCGAAGCGGCGGTTGAGAAAGCTGGCGGTGCGCCCTGTGGCGTTCCACACGTTGATGGCGTCCACAAGCAAGCTGTGATCGTCGCGGGCTTGGAGCATATACGCCAAGACCCATAAGTTGCGCTCGTCCTGCGGCTCATCTAGCCGGAAGCAAACGCGGAACGCCCCCGCTTGTGTACTCAATGTTTCGGGCTGCGTCCATGCCCGCCACTGCTTGTAGCGCTTCTCGTTCCGCGCTGTCGTATCCTGAATCACGCGGTCATCACTGAGCAGCGCGCTGATCCATTTGGATTTTGCCAAGGCAGGGCGGGTGCGCTTGCTGGAATGCCGGATGAGCGTATTGAGCGTAGTCGTCAGGAAGTGATCGAGGAGGGCATCCGGCTGCGGTGCGCTGGCGGTCTGCTTGACGACAGCGCGGCACAAGGGCGGCATACTACGCGCGAAGCTGGTGATTGTTTCCGGCGTGAGCGATGGACGCCAGAACGCTTCATAGCGTGCCCCCTGTTGATCGATCCCCGGTCTGAAACTACCCTCGATCAGCATATTCATCATCAGGAGCGCAACCTGCCGCCAATAAGCCATATCCGCGCCGACGATGAAGTGCGGATGCTGCACATTAGGCGGCGGTAAACGCAGCAAGAATTGTAAGGTCTCATACGGGTCGAGCGTGATGGCGTCGAGCTGCCATTGCAGCAGTGACAGATCGCCCGCCAGTGGCGGCATTCCCACCGACTGTGCTTCCGGCGAGGGCTGCACCGAGGTTTCCTGACCGGGCAGCAAGATGCTCACCTCGGTGCCCTGTGGTTCAGCGTCCGGCAGTACGTCGAGGATGTAGTTCAGACGGTGTGATTGATGCAGACCGAACGGATGCGGTTCGAAATTGCGGCGTTTGCCTTTGCGCGGTGGCACATCGAAGCGCGCATCTTCGCCCCAGATGGCAAACACACTGCGATCCATAAGCCATGTGCCGTGGAGAATATGCATCCAAACGCTACCTTACTAACCAGACGAATGACCGATCGGCAGGAATCAACTTGGGCGGGGATGGTTACACCCACTCTTAGATTATAACGCTGCTCGCGCTCATCTCTGAGAGATCAAGAATTGCCAGTGATCCCCCTAAAAATTGGGAGATCATAGGCAGAAAAACGAAATTGTGATGAATGCCTAATGGATTTGTCTTGAAACTTGTCATCAGTTTAATGTAAGATGTAGTCTGGTTTCGTTTAACTAGGCACACAAATCAGTGGTAATCCACGTGTCAGGGTATCAAATCTCCTATAAACGTCAAAATAGGAGGTTGTGTAGAAACTCAAATCCCGCTCATACGCCCCATAATCTCATCGATATGCACTTCGAATGGGGACGCCCCCCTCCCACTTGATCTTCCCAAAAATCCACCACCTATAACACATCATCAGAAAATAGCTTGGGATGTGCCGGGTAGGTGAATGTTTTGTGTGACTTGAACGATTTCGATCTCACGCTAGATGGCGACTCGGGGGAGTGAAGCCATCTGAAAGAGGAACTCATGAAAGTTAGCGAATTGATGTTCGGAAAGCGGCTGGCGACCAAGGATTTGGCGCATCAAGCTATCAGTAAGAAGATAGGCTTGGCAGTCTTTGCGTCAGACGCTATTTCGTCCACGGCCTATGCGACCCAAGAAATCTTGATTATCCTATCCATCGCCGCCATCGGCTCCACGAACATGTGGCAGACGCAAGGGGCGGTTTTGGGTATTTCGATCCCCATCGCTATCATGATCAGCATCTTGCTGGCAATTGTCACGATCTCGTATCGCCAGACGATCTACGCTTACCCCAACGGTGGTGGCGCGTACATCGTAGCCCGCGATAACCTTGGGGAAGTGCCCGCCCAAGTTGCCGGCGCGGCGCTGCTCACGGACTACATTTTGACGGTGGCGGTGAGTATCTCGGCAGGCGTTGCCCAGATCACCTCGTACTTTCCAGCCCTGTTGCCTTACCGGGTATACATGGCAGTCGGTGTGATTTTCCTGATCACCATCGTCAATCTACGCGGTGTGAAGGAAAGCGGCAGCATCTTCGCCATCCCGACCTATTTCTTCCTCGGCATTATGGTGCTGACGTTGATCATCGGCTTTGTTCGGTTAGCAGGCGGCAGCCTCGCCACCATTGATCCGGCCAGCGTAGAGATGTTTCATCACCCAGAAGAGTTGGTGACGCCAGAAGCAGGGTGGGCATTCGCCTTCCTGATACTGCGGGCATTCTCTAGCGGCTGTACAGCGCTGACGGGCATCGAAGCGATTTCGAACGGTATCACTGCCTTCCGTGAGCCGAGGAGTGCCAACGCTGCCAAGACCTTGATCGCGATGAGCGCTATCCTAGTCACGCTGTTCATCAGCATCACCGTGTTGGCGGTAAGCATCCATGCTATCCCAAGCGAGGGTGAAACGGTCATCTCGCAATTAGGGCGGGTGGTCTTCGGGCAAGGGAGTTTGTTCCACTTCTTGCTATTAGGTGGCACAGCGCTCATCCTGTTGATGGCAGCCAACACCAGCTATGCGGACTTCCCCCGTTTGGCAGCTCTACAAGCCAGCGACGGGTTCTTGCCGCGCCAGTTGACGTATCGCGGTGGGCGTCTGGTGTTTTCGTGGGGCATCATGTTCCTTGCCATCGCGGCGGCGGCGCTGGTCGTCATTGAGGATGCCAGCACGACGGGATTAATCCCGCTGTACGCTATCGGTGTGTTCCTCAGCTTCACCATGTCTCAGACGGGCATGGCGGTGCGGATGCAAAAGGTTGGCAAACTCAAGCCGGGTGAGCGGGTCAAGGGTCTTGAAACCGATCTGGTTTATGACGAACACTGGCGCAAGAAGCAGATCATCAGCATCATTGGTGCGATCAGCACCTTTGTCGTGATGATCATCTTCGCGGTGACCAAGTTCACGCACGGCGCGTGGTTTATCCTACTGCTGATCCCGACGCTGATCTGGATTTTCTTCCGCATCCACAATCACTATAAGGAAGTGGCACACCAACTGAGCTTGTCCGGCAAGCGCCCCGATACCACGCCGCGCGCTGTCCAAACCGTGATTCTGGTGGATGACGTACATCGTGAGACGGCACGCGTCGTCAATTTCGCGAAGTCCTTGCAGCATCCGTGGAAGGCGATTCACATCGCCGTGAACCCGGAAAAGGCGCAGCGGGTCGAGGATAAATGGAAGGAGCGCATCGGTGAAGGGCAGTTGGAGATTGTGCCGTCGCCCTACCGCTTGTTAGCCGAGCCGATCGCCGACTACATCGAGGCGATTCAGTCTCAGATGCCCGGCTGCTTCGTCCATGTCATCATCGGACACTTGGCGATGGATACCTATTGGGAACAGGCGCTGCACCAGAACAGCTCGTTCATCCTGAATCTGGTCTTGAGCCGGATGGATAACGTCGTGTTCACCACCGTGCCCTATCACATCCATCGGACAGATGACGATGAGGGCGATGGTCAAACAAGCGCGTTGAAGGCGGCTGAAAAGGTAGAGATAGAGGCTGACAAAGTCGGCGCGTAACCAAGCGCGCCTAATCTCTCAACTAGCAAAACGGCGGAGTGTATATGCTCCGCCGTTTGATTTTCGTTGTTATGTGGAACGACAGCGACTAATTAGTGGCTGCCACAGGTGCTGCATCCGCCCTCACTGGCGCTGCCTTCGTTCTTGGTGCGGAACGAATTGCCGCAACCGCAGCTTGATACTGCGTTCGGGTTGTCGATGCGGAAGCCGCCGCCCATCAAGCTATCTACGTAATCGATGGTCGCGCCGCCTACATACATAATGCTGGTCGGGTCAACCACCAACTTCACACCATCTACTTCGACGGTGGTATCAAATTCTTGCGGATTGCCCTCGAAGGCCATGCCATACTGCAACCCTGAGCAGCCACCACCGGAGACAAACACCCGTAGTGCATGATTAGGGATGTTGCGCTGGACGAGCAGTTCGCGAATCTTGGCAACCGCTTCCGGCGTAACAATCAGTACAGGCGTATCAGTCGCGACTTCGGGATTATTATCGATTTCGATTAAGTCGGTCATTGAAGACTCCTCATTCCTAAGGGGGATGGTGACATCAAACTGTAATTGTACGGCAAGTGTAGCACACGCTCTAGGCCGCGTCAATTAAACAGATGACGATCTTCTAAATTGTTCATTACACAAGTGTAATATGTCACTTTTTGTAGGGGATAAGATAATCACAGCTCTCTTGTTGGCTAGCAATCCGCCCTAATTGGCGGGGCACGATGCCCACCAACCCGCTGATCAGCCGCATATCCATCATGCATAGTTCGCCGTGTTCGCCCGACACCTGATGATATGGACAGTTACTCGTCCGCAAGACGAACCCATCGCTGCACGTATCCCAACTCGCGTCATAGCCTAACTGGGTCAAGTACGCGATGACAAAATCGAGGCGACGTTCAATCGAGGTCGCAGGCAACTGCGCGTCTTCCACCATCTGGTCGGCAACGCCTTCAACAATCACATTCACCTGTGTGGAAGGTAAGTTAGTACGCAACTGACCGAGCAAATTCTTGACCAAAATCTGGTAATTATTCGGAAATTGCTCGTGTGCTTTCTCGGTCAAGGCATAGACATATTGCGGACGCCCCGGCGCACTCCGACGGCGAATCGTGGGTTCAGTCACCATATATTCACCACGCAGTACGTCAAGGTGATGGCGCACCGTGACCGCCGTGATGCCGTGCTGAATACGCTTTTCCAATTCAGCCACCATTTCTTCAACGGTCGCTTCCCCGCGTTCGCGCAGAATTTCAAGGATATATTGCCGCGTTTGTTGCATAGCCCCAATCTTGATTCAAAAACATCTCAATAATAATTCTAACACACATTAGAAAAATACGTTTGTGATGTGATCATCTTGACAGTAAGCTAGTTTAAGATGATCATCGAACCTACACATCATCTCACCACACTGTAAAACTACTGGATTGTCATGGATAAAGTTTATGTAATTGGAGATGTTCACGGTCATCTCAAAAAATTGCAGCATCTGTTGAGGGATGCGCAACTCATGGATGCTGCCGATCAATGGATCGGTAAGCAGGCGCTACTGTGCTTCATTGGTGACTACGTGGATCGTGGCCCGGATAGCATCGCTTGTCTGACGCTGATTATGGAACTTCAGCGGCAAGCCGAGCAAGTCGGCGGGCGGGTGCTCACGCTGTTAGGCAATCATGACGTAGGGATTCTCTCCGCGTATTTTCTTCAGAGTGAGCCATCTGACGGCCCCGGCGGCACCTTCCTGCGCGATTGGGAGCGCAATGGCGGACGTAAAAACGATTTACGCCTGTTGACCGCTACTCACGTTGAATGGATGCTTCGACAACCTGCTATGGCGCGTCACGGCGATCTGCTGTTGGTACACGCCGATGCCACGCTTTATTACCAGTACGGCAATACCATCGAAGAAGTCAACCGGAATATCGCCGCTGTGCTGCACGGACGCGATGGCGAAGCATGGGATTATCTGTTGGAGCAGTTTGGCAACCGCATGGATTTCATTGACGATGACGTTCTGGATCGCGAAGGCACAGCGGAAGCGCGTCACTTCCTCAAGCAGTACGGCGGCACACGCATTGTGCATGGTCACACGCCCATTATGAAGATCACAGGAAAACGCGCCGTTGAAGTTACTAAGCCGCTGATCTACGCTGAAGGCTTATGCGTCAACGTGGATGGCGGCATGTATCTCGGCGGATCGGGCTTCATT
>JAHBVJ010000066.1 GCA_019637615.1 Anaerolineae bacterium
GGGACGGGCAGGTTTGGTGAAGATCGCACTGCGATCAGAGGACTCGCGGTCGAGCCGATCCCACGTCATGCCGCGTTCGTCGCTGCCCGCGAAGTTGACGCACCCCATTACCTCGGCAACGGGCGTCGAAAGGCCGATGCTGCCGAAGGTCTTGCCATAGCCACGCAGTTCATGGACGCCCATCGTGGACGTGACCTTCTGCAAGCCCTTTTCCAGCGCGGTCAGCAGCCGGAGGACGCGTTCGGCGCGTTCTTCGGCGGTGCCAGCACGCCCGACTGCCGTTTCGATCAGCAGGTACGGGTTGACGGCATCTGCGCCAAGCGCTACAGCGAGGATCATGTCGTGCAAATTGCGCACACCTGCCGCGCGGACAACCAGACCAGCTTTGCGACGGAACGCGATCCCGAAATCGTCCAACGTCAAGCGCAGCGCACGATCTACCGCTGCCAGCGCCACATGATGATCGAGCCAGCGCCAACCATCGCGGAAGGCTTGGGCATCGTCCAGCACGATCAAACGTATTTTGCGGTTGACGGCGTCCAACGCTTCATCCGTCAGCCGTTCCAACGCCGTGAGGACGGTTTCGTCAGGGCTGATCGCCATGTTCAGCCGGATCGCCTTGTTGCCGAACAGCGCCATCGCATCTTCTAGCAGCATCGTGCCGCCACGATTCGCCGCCTGCGCATAATCTCCCAGTTCCAGCAGCGGTTCGCCCGCCACCTGACCACCGACTAGCACGGGCAAGCGCAGCGCTACTGGCGTAATCTCGTCGTAATTGCGGTCATTTTCGTGGATCGCTGGACGTGGCCCGACGACGGCTTCCGTGCTGAAGTGTTCTGTCTCGCGCTCACGGTCAATTGCCGGATTCGTGACGACGGCGACGGCTTCCTTGAAATATTCCGAAATATTGCGCGGGCCGTCGGTGGACAGTGCCGCCAGCGGGCCGTCATAGCCGAGCGATCCAATCGGATCCATCGCCTTTTCTGCCATGTCCTGCGCGATGTCACGATCCGAGCGATACCAGCCGACGGCGGTGCGCCATGTATCGAGATTTCCCGGCGCTTCGGGGGCGTTCCATGTCGCGGGTACATCCAGCGGCGAGGGCTGCTTGACGGGTTTCAGCGCACGCGCACGGCTCAATGTCTCATGCCGGATGTCGCGGTCACCAAGAACGCGAATGGTCGATCCGCGAATAACGTTCAACACGACCTTCTCGCCGGGAGCCAGCGGACGCGGATCGCGTATATTCTGTTCCAGCGGCAGCACGCCCTGTTCCGACGAGAAGTAATAATCCTTTTCCGTCTCCCCGAACCACAGCGGACGCAAGCCCAGCGCATCAACGCTGAACACGCATTCATCGCCATGCCGCGTTACCAAGCCCGCTGGCCCCTGTGCGAACGGGCCAAAGCCCATCCGGTAACGGCGGTACAGCGGCTTCTGCTCGTCGGTCAAGGCTTCAGCCTCGTGCGGGACGGGCGGGAAGCAAATTTCCATCGCCTCTAGCAGCGTGAAGTGATAACGATGGATCAGCGATTCCAGCACGCGATTCAGGTCTTGCGAGTCCGATCCGCTGCGTACAAGCTGTGTGCCGAGCATCCGCGCTTCTTCGCGCAGACGGGCAATCGTGTTGATTTCGCCGTTATGTCCGAGCAGCGAAAACGGCTGCACGCGCTCGAAAGCAGTTTCAGTATTCGTGCTATAGCGGGAATGTCCAATGGTGACAACAGATTCGAATTCGGGGTCGCGCAGATCTGGGTAATACTTGTACAGCGTGTCGGCATGACCGCGTACTTTATAGACGACGGTATGCGTGCTACAGCTCACGACATGAATCGGCAGTTCACGCTCGATCTGCATCTGGAATTCGAACAGCCGCGCGTTTGCGTCGCGTGGATCACGCCCCGGTGCATAGCCCGCGATCTGCCAGAAAACGGGTTCCTGCCGCCGCGCCAACGGGCCGAGCATCTCGGTTTTCGTCTCGCCCGCTTCGCTGTAGAGAATCTGTAATACGTTCAACGCTGCCGTTTCGGTAATTTGCCGAACGATCTCTTGCGTATTTTCTTGGGGCAAGAACAGGTGGATCACAAAAAATTGAGGGTCAGTGACGATGTCACCGGATTTGCCGACGCTCTGCATTTTGCGCGCCCAGATGATGCGAGGAATATCAGTCATCAGGCCACAGCCGTCGCCTTCGCCCTGCACTTCACCAGTGCGGTGTCCCATGCGGGTGAGAGCTAACAGCGTTCTTTTTACATTACCGTGGGTTGGTCGCCCGCCCTTGCGCACGTTCGCGATCAGTGCGCAGCCGTCGTGCTCGTCAAGCCAAGGTCGCTGGTTTTCCTCCGGTGGAGGTTTAATGTTCATGATGTACCAAGCCTCCCACTTCCAAGATGGAGTGTTGCATCGCGTCGTCAGGTATAAAACGTTCTTTTGGGAGTTAAAAAAGAGGGTAACTTAAATATTCTCTCGCGTACGAGATTATGTGGAGAATATCACAAACTTATCACAACGCGTTTAGATGAGGTGTACAAGAATCCGCCTCAGTTTTTGTATAAGTTGTATATAACCTGCAAAAATTTCGGGCGACCTGTGAATCTTGTATATCTTGCTGAATGCCACAGCCGCAAGTTTCACGGTGGTTGAACGCCCAACATATTAAAGGTCGATCCTTTATAATGCAAGTATTATTTACATTCTAAATAAGGATCGTGGCGATGCGGCGTTTGATCGTGTGGATCGCAATCTTGATGAGCAGCCTTAGCCTCCCTCTCATCGGCGTCCGCACCTTGCGCCCTGCCCCCACCAACACTTCCTGCCTCCAACTTCTCGCGCCCACTACGGGCGATGTTGTTATGGTTGATCTGAGTACAGGAGCAGCATCGCTTGACGCACGTAACGCATTCCCAATCCCGCTAGCCACTCCGATTTCTTCGTACTATGCTCCGCTTTCACCCGACCAAACGCGATTTGTCGAAGCCAACAACGTTACAGAAGCCGGGCCGCCTGCCTTTAAATTGTCCATTCGTAAACCGAGTACCACTTATCGCCGTCTCCTCACACCTAGTACTGTTGCCGAACGCTTTGTCTGGTCGCACGACTCACGGTATGTCGCTTTCACGGAGATGCGCGGATGGGGAGCCAACGGCCCTGTTGTTAATTTTGCCATCGCGGACGCAGCAACTAGCCACGTTAATCGTGAAGTTATCGCAGAATCGTTGGATGACGGTTGGTTTAACCGCACACGCGAATTCGTCTGGTCGCCCGATAGCACCCTTGTAGCACTGACAATGTACCGCTCAAATGTTGGCGCAACCCTAGCGTTGCGCTCGCCGGATTCAGATCAATCCACCTACTTATCATTTCCCAACGAGCAGATCAACTACATCGGTTGGTCACCTGATAGTCAAATTGTCGTTATCATTACTCTGGGTAGCACGGGCTATAATCTTTTTATTATCCATCGCAATGGTCAGCTTCTTAAACAAACCGCGTTTTATCCCTACTTCTATCCATACCTTGTACCTTCCGAGGACAGTGGATCGAAGATATTAGAGTGGTCCTCCGATGGTCAATATTTCTTTTTCACCCAGAACGCTGCCGATAAATTACGCATCGATATTTATAACCTCAATGGAGAACGCCAACTTGCCGAACCATTAGTCGTCAAGTCTCCGTTTTTATGGTCATCACTGCCGCATACACTCATTTATGGGGGTGAACAGTCCGACCGCCCTACGTTGTATACCTTGGATGCGTCAACTGGCATCTCCACACTGTTAATTGATGACATCGAGCCGTATTCAGTTTCGCCTTCACCAGACTCGTCGATGTTAGCAATCATCACTAGCACGCGGCCGAACTATTTTACACCGCACCTTATCTCAGTGGCCTTAGATCAACATACAACTCCCTTCGGCACATTCGAGAGCGTCGGTCAGTATTTCCCACGATTGTCACCAATTACACATGAACATCTCAGTAACGTTTTCTCGCGGTGGTCGCCTGATAGCAAATCTATAATGCTCACAGCAGAAAACGCTTCCTTCTACACCATACGCTGGTTACGGATACAGAGCGGCATGGTGCAGCAGCTTCAATTTCCCAAACAAGAATTACCATATGAGCGTCTAGATGGTTTTTGGTTAACGAACGAGATCATCTGGTTAAGTCAGGTTGCAGATGGCCGCCAGACTGTTTGGCTCTTGGATACGCATTCTGCCACCAAGCTCCTGTTTCTCTCCGCGACAGATATTGATAGCTACAATGCTGTCTGGTTCGATGATTCCTACATTCTTGCCCGCAACTCCACCACCACCATTATTTCCCGTCTAATCGATGGTGCAGCGGTATTTTCTTTCCAACTACCGACCGTCGCATATGGTGTACCTTACATGGAACCGTATGAACGTGCCGTACTGCTCTTTCGCCCCCGCGACTCCAGTATGGCGCGACCTACGTTGTACTTGATTACTGGTACATCAACAGTTGACTATACAGCACCGATGGATCTCACGCGTCCTGCATGGTCATCTGATGGCGAGATGTTTGCTTACGTTGCGAAAGATGACTATACGTCAGGTTGGCGTTTGGAGATAATGTCACGTAATGGTACGCGACTAAAAGAGTTGCCGGTGCAACCCCTTCTTTCTAATCTCGATCTCTACTACGAACAAGTTCGCTGGACGAACTGCGATTGAGGAGACTGCCATGCGCCGCCTGCTCACATGGATCGCCACTCTAACCACCTGCCTCTGTATCCCCATCTTTGGCGTGCGCGTGCTACGGGACGTAGCCGTGCCGGAGTCGTGCGTGCAATTGCTCGATCCCGTGAGTGGTAGCGTGCTGACGGTAGACGCCAGCACAGGCCACGCCCTGATGGATGCGCGTCATGCGTTTCCCTTGCCGCTTGTGCCACGTCCATATGAGCGCGATCTGTTCTTTTTTTATCAGGCGGCAGTCTCGCCCGATCAACGCTATACAGTTGATGTGATTGGCGAGGCGAGTACCTTAGACTATCAATTTTTGTTTGGCAGGCGCAGCGAGGTTTATCGCCGTTGGTTGACGCATGGCGATCCGGGTCTTTATCTTGCTTGGTCGCCCGATTCCCGCTATGTCGCCTTCACCGAGTCGCGTATTCCATGGGGCAGTGCGGTGTGGGAGATTAATCTAGCGGTCATGAAGGTCGAGGAGGAGCGCCTTGTTCGCGAAGAAATCGCAACCCCTGTAAGTGCAACTGTCGATGTGGCTATTCCCGTGTGGTCGCCGGATAGCAGCATGATTGCGATGTGGGGATCTTCTACGACGGGCGATCTGATGCTATTTTTGCGCTCGCCAGACTCCGATCAATCCACCACCATCACCTTTCCCCAGACTCGATTAGTAGCGCAAAGGTGGTCGCCCGATAGTCAACGGTTACTGGTCGCTACCACTACAGCGCTGTTTATATTCAACCCTGACGGTCAACTGCTGCATAAGGTGTCCTTGCTCCCGAACTTCTCCTTGCAGTTGGGATGGGCAGCGTCATACGTGATTCAGTGGTCACCCGATGGGCAATATATCGCGTTGCAGGGGGCGGGGCGGGGCGAAGATTTACATCAATATGACATTATCAGCATGACGGGTGAGCATATACTTGACACGCCGATCTCGGCGATGGACGCCATATGGAGTACACAATCGACTACCTTGCTGTATTACTCGCAAGCAGTCGAGCAACCGGGCATCTTCACCGTAGACACGCCCAGCGGGACGATCACGCCATTGGTTGAGGAGACACCGACGTTCCTTGCCGAAGCTGCACCAGATGGCTCGGCATGGGCGATCTTTACGAGCGATAGAAGCACTGCCGACCCCAATTCCACCTTGCATGTGATCGCCTTGGACACGCTGCTCCACACCACGCCGTTTGGGATATTGCCGTTCTATGACATGTATAGCGTAGAATGGTCGCCCGACTCTCAACATATCGCCGTCTCTTACGCTGAAAATGGCGGCAGCCTCGTGCGTTGGGCGCGGCAAGACGGCAGCGCAGCGCAAACCTTCTTTGTGCCTGACTTGGATGTTTACGCCCGCTGGTGGAACAATGATCTGATGATGCTCGGCAAACCGAGGTCAATGGCGCTGCCAGCCGTTGAACCCCATTGGCAACTCTTTGATACACGCACTAAGGCATCATGGGGCATGTCCGCGCAAGCAGGCGAGGCGATCTTGATGTGGCAGAGTGACGATTATTATGTGCTGAAGGATTCTTCCCTGACGCTGTATCGTGTTCGCGATGGTAAACCGCTGTGGACGATGCCCGCCAACGACGGTCAGATAGAAGTCTTCATCACGCCAGACGAAAGTGCCGTCTTGATCGCTCGTTCTCGCAACAGCAATGTAGGCGGCGAACTGAATTTGCTCACTGCGAACGGATACCAGCGCGTCAATCGTACCAACTATTTCACACAGCCCGCGTGGTCGGCAGATGGTAGGCGTTTTGCCTTCATGGAATACACGTTTAGTTACAATACGTGGCCTGCCAACCGCTACCAACCGTTGGCCTCGCTGCGCAGAATAGTGAAGATCATGGATCGCGAGGGAGCGCTATTGCACGAATTTGCCTTGCCAGCCTACGCGGAGAACATCCCCTATGAGTACACCCGCTGGACGGATTGTAGCTAAAGGTGAGGATATGCACGGCATCCGCAAACTGCTAACATGGATCACGATCTTGCTCGTGGCGTGCAGCGTCCCGATCTTCGCCGTTCGCGTACTGCGTCCCACACCCACCAGTACCGCCTGCATCCAACTCTTCGCCCCTTTCACAAGCGCTATTCTCACCGTTGATGCCAGCACAGGCGCATCATTGCCAGATAAACGCGGAAAGTTTCCCTTAACGACAACCGATCCCACCAACACCTTCACATCATCATTCGATGACATCGCAGGTCAATCGCAAGGTAACCTCCAATGGTCGCCCGATCATCAACGCTTGTTGGCGATATCATTACAGCAGTCGATCCTTACCCTAATGTGGTGGCAGCGAGAAACGCACGAAGTTCATCAATTTCAGTTTCCAGACAGTGCCACGGACAAGACATCTGCGGACTGGCTGACCAATGACTATATTTTGCTGCATCACTACATCGGTGAGGGTTGGAAACTGTTTCGTCTGGATTTACGAACCATAGACTTGGTGGAGCTAGTTTCTCTACCCAACAGCAAGGAATATTTCTTAGACTGGCACGACGACGACTACCTTGCCGTCAGCACGCGCACCAACCTCACGCTCTACCGTCTCCGCGATGGCAAAGCCTTATTCTCCGACATGGCTCCGAGCACAGGTGAGATCGCGTTCTTCGTCGCGCCCGATGAACGCGCCGCGCTACTGTTTCGAGAGCGCGATTCTGGCTTCGGACGCCGCAATCTGAGTCTGGTCACGGAGCGCACGAGGAGAATCATGTCCAACGCCGATCAGTTTACGCTACCCGCGTGGGCAGCCGATGGTGAGTCCTTCGCCTTCGCCCTGATCGAAAGGCTCAAAGCCGGCTGGACGATCAGGGTCATGTCGCGTGACGGTCTTTTCATACGCAGCTTCGTCTTGCCAACCAAAACAAACAGCACAGATTACGAGCAAATCCGCTGGACGAACTGCATTGAGTAGTCACCGTCATAACGTAGGGTGAAGGGCAACCCCACGGGATAAAAAATGAGCCATGATCATTCTCCATCGTGGAGATCAGAGAACTATCATGCGCCGACTCCTCACATGGATCACGATTTTAATGGCATGTGCCAGCCTTCTCCTCATCGGCATCCGTGCCGTACACTCCGATTCACCGCCCACCGCTTGTATCCAACTGATCTCCCCTTCTACAGGCGATGTCCTCACTGTTGATGCAAGCTCTGACGCGGCACTACTCGACGCACGTAACGACTTTCCATTACCTCTGCCGGATACTAACGACACTTACTTAACTACCCTCTCGCCTGATCATACGCATCTCATTGAAGCCATTGCCCAGACCAATGCTGGTCTACCTGTTCAGTTGTGGCTCGGCAGACGCAGCACTACTTTTCGCCGTTTGCTGACCCCCAGATCTGTCGCCGCACGCTTCGTTTGGTCACCTGATTCTCAGCATCTTGCTTTCATCGAAATGCACAATTGGGCATCTAGCGACTCGCCCGTCAAGCTAACTCTCGTAGGTGCGGATGGCAATAGTATTCAGCGGGAAACTATCCCTAATAATGTAGAAGATAGTTGGCTAACTCGCTCTCGCTATTTTGTATGGTCGCCAGACAGTACGATGATTGCGCTAACGATGTATTTTTCAAGCATCCGTTCAGAATCAACATTAGCGCTTCGTTCGATAGATTCAGCACAATCCATATACGTGCCGTTTCCGAATCAGGAGATTGTCTATGTTACGTGGTCACCCAACAATCAATATATTTTGGTGTTCACCAACGAACTTGCTACCAGCCCTTTCAAAGGCGCGCTCCATGTGATTCAACGTAACGGTCAGCTTCTGCAAAAAATAAACTTGAGTTCGATCGTTAATCTGGATTACCTATCGAACAACAATAAAACGGTGCCTACTGGATTGCAGTGGTCTTCTGATGGGCATTATCTTTTTGTAACGGTTGGCTTCTCAGACGCTCCGCAAGTAGATATTGTCAACATCGATGGAGATCACCCCGTCATTAGCACACTCAACAGCTTAGATCGTCCTCTGCTATGGTTGGCTCAACCACACACGCTAGTCTATACAACCGAGAGTGCGAATCGTGAAACCTTCCATACCCTCGATGTAACGACCGGACAGGCTAACTTATTAGCAACCGCAGTGCTGCCTCAATATTGGCGATGGATTGCGCCCGACTTCTCCGCACTATCACTCATCACCAATAATGCTCCTAATCGTTATAGCTTGCGGCTTATTTCTCTCGCTTCAGACCGTATCGAGGTACCTTTTGGAGAATTCCAGAGTATCACGACTGCTTCGTCAATGTGGTCACCCAACAGTCAAAAGCTAATGATAATTTCCGAGGAAGAAGCCACCTTCACGATTAGATGGTTGCTACGGAATAGCACTGAAATCAAGCAGTTCAAATTCCCGAAGCAAAGTGCGGCAGATGAGAAATTATTGGCAAGGTGGTTAACTAATGATGTCATGCTATTAACACATGTTATTGCTGATCGTACCGTCGAGTGGGTCTTAGATACCTACTCCATGAAGGCGATACAATTGTTTTCAACTTTTAGAGGTACAGATTACTATTTTGATTTGCAAGGCGGCCGTTATGCTACCGTTACAACACAATCTGGTGTTCTCTTATATCGCCTGACCGATGGGGCAGTCCTCTTTTCCGACAAAACTCCCAAGGCTGGCACCTTTTTGGTTGCTGATGATGAACGGGCTGCACTCCTATTTCAAGATCGCAACTCTGGCGCTGCACATCCATCTCTGAGTATGCTAACAAACGGTTCGAATTCGAAGCTGCTTGTCTCGAATACCGATAACCTGACCACCCCCGCGTGGTCGCCCGATGGCGAGATGTTCACCTTCGCGGTCATCGAACCGCCTAATGCACGCTGGACAGTCAAGGTGATGTCTCGCGACGGTACCCTACTACGTAGTTTCATCCTGTCGCCTCGAACCGCCACCACACCCTACCGACAACTCCGCTGGACGAGTTGCCAATGATCGGAGGCTAAATCATGCGCCGTCTCCTCACATGGATTGCGATTTCAATGGCTTGCGCCAGCCTTCTCCTCGTCGGCGTCCGCGCCATTCATTCCGATTCACCGCCCACCGCGTGCGTCCAACTACTCTCTCCCACCACCGGCGATGTCCTCACCGTAGACGCGAATACAGGCGCAGCGCTGCTTGATGCCCGTAAGGATTTTCCCCTACCTGTTGCTTACCCCTTATATCGAAGTAACATCTCCCCAGATCAACGCTACATTATTCGTGGGGTGAACGTCAGTTTTAAAGGTATCGATTTTATACGAGCGTGGATCGGTAGACGTAGCACCACCAACAGTCACAATCTGACGGGCGCAACGCTGGCCACACAATTTGTCTGGTCGCCAGATTCCAAGTATGTAGCCTTTACTGGTGCGCGTGGGTGGGGAACGCGGAGCATCCTCCTCGACTTTGCTATCATGAATGTAGATAACCAAACACTGCATCGAGAAGAAATTCCCGAAGCGCTAGATAACTTATGGTTTAGTAGCAGCCAAGACATTGTTTGGTCGCCAGATAGTTCGACAGCCGCAGTAGCCTTCCACGAGCTAAATGTCGGCGCGACTCTGGCCTTGCGCCCGGCTGATGCGGATCAGTCCATACGCATTCCATTTCGCAAAGAAACGATCTCCTATCTGATGTGGTCACCAAATAGCCAATACGTCTACGTATTTACACAGGACGATCCCACTACGTTCCGCAAACTCTACGTTGTACAACGCGATGGTCATATTCTCCGGCAACTAGCCCTTCCCACCGATCTGGAGCCGATGTTCGTTGATTACACAATATCAGCTCCACGGTATCGATGGTCACGCGATGGACAGTATTTCTATCTATATAGAAGCATGATGAACAAGCCGCGCGTGGATGTTTTCAATCTAAGTGGAAAGCAAGTGACCACATCATCATTACCGGTATCTCCCCAGTTTACTTCTACATTGTGGTCAGCGCAGCCACATACCTTGCTTTACATACATGCAGATATAGATGCTGCCTACCAGTCTTTAGTCGCACTGGACGTGGAAACTCAGCAAATCACTACGCTTTTGAGTGCCGTCCCCTATAACTATCGGGTGTGGCTTTCTCCTAATTCGTTAGAATTCATCGTTTCCGAACGCATAAACACTAATCGGAGCATTCCACATCTGTTTTCGCTAGATCTGACTAAACACGAGACGCCTTTTGGCGAAATTTTGATTAAGTTGGCGAATGGTAGTGAGAGTAATGAACCTATTCCTAATTGGTCGCCTAGCAATCAGAAGGTCATGCTTGTGAGCGAAGATGACACCAAATTCAGGTTAGTCTGGTGGAACAAAACTACGCGTGAACTGAAACATCTCGATTTTTCAAAACAAGAGTATGTCGGTTGGGGTGTGTCCCCAAAGTGGCTTTCCGATGACCTCTTGGGGATCGATACATTATCTACTAAAGTGAACGGACGAAAAGCGTTGTTGCTCGACGAACCTTCGATGACATTGACAACCCTATTGTCAGCCTCTTCTGACAGTCCCTACTACTTCGCGAAAATAAATGATGATCTTGTCGTTATCGCCACGAGCACGAACGCAATCCTTTACCGTTTGACCACTGGCAGTACCGCTACCGTAAAATTGCCGAACAGCCTAGGTGAGATTGGTCTCATCGTGGAACCACACCAACGCGCTTCAGTCCTGTTAAATGGTCGCGACGCTAATTTCGGGCGGGCGAGCCTTAGCCTGATTACTACCACCTCAACCATGCTGCTGGTAGACGCTGATTATATTGCGCAGCCTGTATGGTCATCTGATGGCGAGATATTCACCTTTGCCTTTGCTAACACTGCCAGCGCCAGTCCGATGCTGCAAATCATGTCTCGCGACGGCATCCTGCTGCACAGCTTCAGCTTGCCACCCCGAACCTCTCTTACAGATTACTCACAACTCCGCTGGACAACTTGCCAGTAAGCCATCGGTTTTATTTTTCTAACGTTTGCAATCGCACTCACACAGAAAATTACTATCAAACACTAGTTTCTGTTTAGAACTTATAACTTGACAGTAATTGCAGTTCCATGTAAACTATCTTCTGTTAGCCGATTCCGTCGGTGATTGCTGTCTACCGTTTGGCCTCCAAAATATCGATACCGCCCGATTGCCTTCAGCTTACTTGTTTTTCAGACACGATACACATTCACAAAGTCATCTACCTTGTATGACTTAGCACTCAGGACTAAGCACTAAGCACTTTCTTCGCCGCCCTGATCTTTTCGGGTCACGATAGCTCATTTGAGCGTAAAAATCGCCTCCCTGTTTTTGCCTGTTATATCAGGGTTATCAGGGCTAACAGGGTGCGCGTCCCAACACAGACTTGATGGATGGTGATCAATGACTCCAATAACTGCACCGCATCTCCTTCAACTCGCTGCCCTCGCTTCGGCTGTGCATTACCTGCCAACGTCCATTTCCCGCCCACCGGCCCATACTACCCACCAGATCAAAAATGATCCCGCTGGCACAAGTCAACGGGATCATTTCAAGGATCAATCCTATCTCACATCGCCACACTGGAGCGTCCTACTTAGCACTCAGCACTTGGCACTTTATCCTCGCTTGCGGTTCTGCGCGTCAATCGCGGCGATGGCGCTGATACCCACAATGTCTTGCACGGAGTCGCCCGTTTGCAACACATGCACCGGCCCACCCAAACCGAGCAAGATCGGCCCGATAGTCTGCGCCCCGCCCAACCGCGCCAGAAGCTTATACGCGATGTTCGCCGCTTCAAGGTCAGGGAACACCAGAATATTGGCGTCAGTGACTGCGCTGAACGGATACCGACTGCTCATCAACTCGCCATTCACGGCGACATCAGCTTGCACTTCGCCGTCCACCATCAGCAGCGGACGCTTCTTCTTGATCAGCGCGACGGCCTCCCGCACCTTATCGCTCAGACGGTGCCGCGTACTCCCGAAGTTGCTGAACGACAGCATGGCGATGCGCGGATGAATATCGAGGCTGGCGGCGAACTCAGCGGCGAGAATCGCGATCTCGCTCAGATCGTCGGCGTTCGGGTCGATGTTCACTGTCGCGTCGGTGAACACATACACCTGCTCATCCGCGATCACCAGATACACGCCGCTTGCCAATCGCACGCCGGGGCGCGTGTGGAAAACTTGCAGCGCGGGGCGGATCACTTCGGGGTAGTCATACGTCAGCCCGCTGATGTATGCATCGGCGTCGCCCAACTTCACCGCCAGCGGGCCGAGGATGTTCGGGTTACGGATCAGCGACTCGGCAGAACTCAGCGTGACGCCGTGCCGCTGCCGCAAATCGTAGTAGGCTTGCGCATAACGTTCCGCGAACGTGAACCGCGTCGGATCAATAATC
>JAHBVJ010000067.1 GCA_019637615.1 Anaerolineae bacterium
GGGAGGTACTCGTAGCCTTTCACTCCCAGCGTGCGTTTTCGCGCACGCGACTTGCTCAGGTATCCATAGAAAGGAGGTGATCCAGCCGCACCTTCCGGTACAGCTACCTTGTTACGACTTCGTCCCAGTCACCGGCCCTACCCTAGACGGCTGCCTCCTTGCGGTTAGCCCACCGGCTTCAGGCGTGACCAGCTCCCATGACGTGACGGGCGGTGTGTACAAGGCCCGGGAACGTATTCACCGCGCTATGGCTGACGCACGGTTACTAGCAACTCCGACTTCATGTGGGCGGGTTGCAGCCCACAATCTGAACTGAGATCGGCTTTGGAGGATTAGCTCCGCCTTGCGGCTTGGCAACCTGTTGTACCGACCATTGTAGCGTGTGTGTAGCCCTAGACATACAGGCCATGCTGACTTGACGTCATCCCCACCTTCCTCCCACTTGCGCAGGCAGTTGAAGTAGACATCGTGTAACTACTTCCGGGGGTTGCGCTCGTTACAGGACTTAACCTAACATCTCACGACACGAGCTGACGACAGCCATGCAGCACCAGTGGTAGTGTCTTGCGAACCTCAGGCTTTCACCCTCGTTCACTACCATGCAAATCTAGGTAAGGTTCTTCGTGTAGCCTCGAATTAAACCACACGCTCCGCTGCTTGTGCGGGCCCCCGTCAATTCCTTTGAGTTTTAACCTTGCGGTCGTAGTCCCCAGGCGGTCGACTTATCGCGTTAGCTGCGGCACCGCGCGGTATTACCCGCCCAGCGCCTAGTCGACATCGTTTACGGCATGGACTACCGGGGTTTCTAATCCCGTTCGCTCCCCATGCTGTCATGTCTGAACGTCAGATGTGGGCCAGGACGCCGCCTTCGCCTCTGGGGTTCCTCCGGATCTCTACGCATTTCACCACTACACCCGGAATTCCACGTCCCTCTCCCACTCTCCAGACTGGCAGTCTGGCATACGCTTGCCCGGTTAAGCCGGACGCTTTCATACACCACTTACCAACCCGTCTGCACATGCTTTACGCCCAGTAAATCCGGATAACGCTTGCCACCTACGTTTTACCGCGGCTGCTGGCACGTAGTTAGCCGTGACTTGTTCGAAGGGTACCGTCCTTGCTCGTCCCCTTCCAAAGCAGTTTACAACCCGAAGGCCGTCATCCTGCACGCGGCGTTGCTGGTTCAGGCTTGCGCCCATTGACCAATATCCCTTACTGCTGCCTCCCGTAGGAGTCTGGACCGTGTGTCAGTTCCAGTGTGGGGGACCACCCTCTCAGGCCCCCTACCCGTCAATGGCTTGGTGAGCCGTTACCTCACCAACTACCTGATGGGCCGCAGCCCCCTCCCTCAACCCCTGAAGTTTGCTCGTAAGGTTCTAAGTCCCACGAGGTCATGCGGTATTAGCGAACCTTTCGGTTCGTTATCCCCCGCTGAGGGGCAGGTCAGCTACGTGTTACGCACCCGGTCGCCACTAATATATTGCTATATTCGTTCGACTTGCATGTATTAGGCACGCCGCCAGCGTTCATCCTGAGCCAGGATCAAACTCTCCGTATAATTGTTTACAGGTGAGTGACTTGCGTCACCTCGTCCTGCGGAGGTTCATTCCTTGTTTGCACTTGATTTCTGCTGTGCTTGCTTCTCACTATTCACTTGTTAAGGTGCTGACTTCCCGACAAAAAACCGACCCGCTTACGCTGTCGGTCGCTCTTTCGTCTTCGCTTGTCTCTACCAACGTTTCCGTTCGTAGTCGTTAATTTCTTAACGTGAGTGGAATTCTACACCAGCTTTTTCGTTTGACAAGGGTCAATTTTAAGCAATTTTAAAATTGGTGGAATTTGGTTCGATTTGGGTTTCAAGGCACGGAGTTTTCCAGCGGTAACGTGAAATGGAACGTCGTGCCCGCGCCCTCCGTCGACTCGACCCAGATGCGACCATGATGCCGTTCGACCACCTTTTTACAGATCGCCAATCCGATGCCCGTCCCTGCGTAGTCGCTGCGATGACGTGCGCGCTGGAACATGCCAAAAATACGTTCCTGAAAGTCGGGCGCGATGCCAATCCCGTTATCTTGAACCCAGAAATGCCAATCGTCCTTGGTGGCTTCCGCCCCGATATGAATGTGCGGCGGCTGTTCACCCCGAAATTTGATGGCATTGCTGATCAGGTTCTGGAAAAGCTGCATCATTTGCAAGGAATCCGCTGGCAGTTCCGGCAGCGCATCCTGCGTGATGACCGTGCCGCTGTCGGCAATCGGAGCCGCCAAGTTGGTCAGGACTTTGTCCAGCACGGTTTGCAGCGATGTCAGCGTATGAGGTGTCTGATCGTCAGTTTCGATCCGTGCGTACGTCAACAGTCCGGTGATCAATTCCTTCATACGCGCCGCGCCATCAACGGCAAACCCGATGAAGTCGTGGGCATCCGCATCGAGTGACGTAGCATAGCGTTGTTCCAGAAGTTGTAAGTAGCTAGTCACCATCCGCAGGGGTTCTTGGAGATCGTGCGAGGCGATGTAGGCGAATTGATGAAGCTGCTCGTTGGAACGACGGAGCAGATCAGCATAGCGCCTTTGTGATTCGATCAGCCGCAACCGTTCCTGCTCGATCTGATCGCGGCGGGTGACATCGCGAAACACGAGCACTGTTCCCACCCGTTTGCCATGCGCATCCTTGATGTCGGCGGTATTGTCGTCAATCGCGATGGTTTGCCCTTGACGCGTCAGCAGCCGCTTGGAGTCGGTGGAAGATAGGAGCACTTCTTGCGTAGTAGTAGTGTCGCTCGGTGGCTCCGCCGCCTTAGTATGGATAACCTTGTAGACAGTAGCCAGTGGCTTGCCGCGCGCTTCTTCGATGGGCCAGCCCGTCAGCGCCGCCGCGACCTGATTGCTAAACGTGACGGTGCCGTCCATATCCGTCGCGATGACGGCCTCGCCAATGCTGGATAGGACGCCGCGCAGCCATTCGCGTTGGGTGGAAATCTCCTCGGCTTGCTGGCTGGACGTAATCAGCGCTCGTTCGTAGGTGCGAGATAGTTGTAGCAACCAACCCTGCGCCATGACAGCGAGGATGCCGCCCGCCACCAGACCGCTCAGAATCACCATGATGATAATGAATTGGGAAGTGCTCTGCGCGCTGTGAATCCGCTCGGTGCGCAGTTGATCCTCGCCCTCGACAAAAGTCGCTAACTGCTCACGAATGCCATCCATGATCTCTTTGCCGATGCGCTGCCATGTCGCGCTGGTGTATCCCTGCCCATCGGTCTTGCTGGCAAGCGAATTGGCAGCGTATTGTCGCCAATTGGCGATACGTTCCACGATCTGATTTAAGTTTTGCGTTTGGGAATCGTTGTCCGCCACCAATGCACGTAACCGCGCAAGCTCTGATTCCAGCTTGGCTTGCGCTTCCTCATAGGGATCAAGAAACTGCGCGTCATTCGTGATCCAATAGCCGCGCAAGCCTGTCTCCATATCCACCATCAGATTCAGAATGACCGAGGCTTGGGTAATGATGACGTTGCTGTGCTCTACGCGCTGCGTGATCTGCAAGATGCTGTTCAACTGCCAAAGAAAAACGGCGGTCACCGCGATTAACAGACCGAGCGGATACACTATCGCGCGTGTGAGCGTTCGACGGAAGGCTGTACTTTGGGAGAAATGACTGATCGGGGCGTCCGTAATTGGTTTTTCCATGGTGTTGCGTGCGGGAATATCTACCCCCGCGTCCTCATCTACCTGTTGGTACGTCCCTTGGTGAGATTTGAAAACTAATGTGATCAAGATTAGCAACAGCGAAACAGGTCGCCCACACGATCACCCTAATAAACGGCGATTGACGGATCATCCGATGCGGGTATGCTATGGATGGTGTCTATCAATGGGAACCACGTATGGAGAAAAAGCAAGAAGTGCAAGATCCGCCGAAGCTAGGGTTGCCCGCCCCGCCTATCGATCCGCACGATGTACCCGGCTTGATCGCGGATGAAAAGCCGAAACTCAAGCGCAAGAATCGTTCAGCGGTGCTGCCTGTCACGATCTTCGCGGCGGTGGTTGCCATCATTGTAGTGCGCGTATTGGTCAGCGTGGTGATAGTGGATCGGCATTCCGATAGCCTCGTGGCGGCGGTAGGGGATGACCGCATCGAGCCGCCCGCGACTCTGCCCGTCCACAGCAGTAACGATGTGCCTATCCTCCCCTTTGGCACACTCAGCGAAACGTGGGATCCCGGCGTCTTAAATCCGCTGGCGTGGCACACATGGACGTACACGGCGAAACGCGACGAAACCATCACGATTTCGGTCAACCCGATCAGTGACGGATTTATCCCCATCCTCGGTTTATATGATTCCGATGGCAGGTTGATCATCAGCGCGCAAGAGGATCGGATGGCACCGCAAAAATCGCTCGTCTACACATTCACGCGCGCAGGAACATACACGATCTTGGTTAGCAACATCGGCGGCGCAGCGGGCAAATATACGATCATGGCACAGGTCGCACGCTGATTGCTAGACGCGCGGCACACGTGCCAGAATCGTGCTGACCACCTCGTATGCACTGGTGCCGAGTTTTTCAGCGACTTCCGCCGCCGTAATGCGCTCGTCGCCTTGGTTCCCGATCAGCACGACTTCATCCCCGATGGCTACTTCCGGCACGTTGGTCACGTTGATGGTACTCATGTCCATGCTGATGCGCCCGATGATCGGCGCGCGGACGCCGTTGACCAAGACTTCGCCCCAATGCTGCGGGGCACGGCGGAAGCCATCCGCGTAGCCCACCGGAATGATCGCGATGCGTTCCGTGCCGCGCGTGCGGTACGTGTTGCCGTAGCCCACGAACGAGCCGGGAGCGAGCGTCTTGACCTGCGCAATCGAGGTTTTCCACGTCATGGCAGGGCGGAAATCCGAGGGTAAGGGCGTCTCGGCACCCGGATCGATGCCGTACAGCCCGATCCCCGCGCGCACCATGTTGAAGCGTGCTTCGGGAAATTGCAGCACCGCCGCCGAGTTCGCCGTATGCACATATTTGAAGGAAAAGCCCGCCGCCCGCAGCAGCTTGAACAGATCGAGGAAAATTTTCAACTGGCGGTGCGTGTAATCGATGTCGGATTCCGCAGCCGAGAAATGCGTATACAGCCCTTCGGTTTGCAGATTGCGGAGGTTCGCCAGCCCTCGGAAGAAGGGGATCACCTGCTCCGGCATCAGGCCAAGCCGCGCCATGCCCGTATCGATCTTGACGTGCGTGCGCAGGGTAGCGTTCATCTCGCGCGCCACACGATCAAAACTGCGGGCAACTTCCAGATCGTACAAGGTCAACGCCAGATCGTAGCGAATGGCTTGGCGGACAGCCCACGGCGGCGTGTAGCCCAAGCACAGGATCGGCGCGTTGATGCCCGCGTCGCGCAGTTCGATGGCTTCGTTGACCGTCGCCACGCCGAGATGGGTCGCGCCGTTCAAGAGTGCCGTCGAGCTGACCGCCAGTGCGCCATGCCCGTAAGCGTTGGCCTTGACAATCGCCATCAGCCCCACGTCGCGCCCGATGATCTCTTTGATGCGGCGGGTGTTATGCGCGATGGCAACCTTATCCACTTCGATCCACGTCGGGCGGGTGGGACGGTTTGTCCAGACCGTGTCATAGGCACGTTCGGCGCGGGGCAGCAGCACAATATCTTTTTGGTTGCCGAGCAGCAAGCGCGAGACGTGTTCGGTGCGCGAAGAAGCGCCGCCCTTGACGAGAATCAGATCATCGACGGTGAGCGAACTGGCGATGATATGCGAGGCGTCTTGCGGGCTAAAGGTGAAATGCACCTGATCGCGGCGCATCCCGTTATCCAGCGCGGCGCGTCCCGCCACGGCGGCGAGTTCGCCCTCCACGATGAAGGTATCCGCTACCGCTGCCGCCCGTTTGCCGATTTCGCGATGGGCGTTGTTGGCGTCATTGCCGAGGTCTTCGATGTCGCCCAGAATGAAGATCGTGCGGCCTTTTTTGCTTTTGACGGCGCGCAGCCATTCCAGCGCGGCGAACGTGCTTTCCGGCGTGGCATTGTGACTGTCATCGATCAGCAGACTATTGCTGATGCCATCCAGCGGGCGCATCCGTCCGGGCAGCGGCAGCATATCCGTCAGCGCGCGCAAGCCCTCCTCAATCGCCACGTTGAAGGCCGAGCCGACCGCGATAGCCGCCAGCGCGTTGTAGACCTGATGCACACCTAACAGCGGAATCCATTTGCCGAGATAGCGCTGCCCATCGTGGTTCAGGTCGAAGCCCGTTTTGTCTTTGGCGGCGATGACGTTGTAGGCCATGAAGTCCGCGCCGAAAGACGCGCCCGTCGTATCGACGGCAACGGTCAGCGCGTGCGCTTTGGTCTTGGAGGCCATATTGCGCACATAATCGTCGTCATAATTCAGGACGGCTAACCCGCCTTCGGGCAGCGTTTCGATCAGGACGCGATGTTCCGCCGCGATATTTTCTAGCGAGCCGAGCCGATCGGTGTAGGTGTGGTTGATGTTAGTGACCACGCCGACCAGCGGACGGGTGACCTCGACCAGTTCGGTCATCTCGCCAAAATGGTCGGTGCCGAATTCCAGAACAGCGAGTTTGTGCTGCGGCGTCAGTTTGCCGAGCGCAATCGGCAAGCCCAAGCGTCCGTTAAAACTGGCAGGACTCTTGTAAACTTCGTGGCGCGTGCTGAGGACGGTGGCGATGGCTTCCTTGGTGGTGGATTTGCCCGCGCCGCCCGTAACCGCGATCACCGTCGTGCCATACTTGCGCAGCACAATACGCGCCCAATTCAGCAAAGCGCGTTCAACATCGCGCATCACGATCACGGTGATGCCATCCGTCTCGAAATCGGGCGGATGCTGGCACATAATCCCTAACGCCCCGCCCCGCACGGCTTCATGCATATATTGGTGCCCGTCGCCGCGCTCGGTTTTGATGGCGACGAACAGTTCACCTTTGTTGACGCGCCGTGTGTCGAAGCAGAAATCCGTGAAAATGGCAGCAGCGGCTTCTCCGAAAAGCTGACCATCCGCTGCTTCTAGAATGTCGTACAGATTGATCATCAGGGTTATGCGCCTGCCGTTGATAAATATATGGTCAATTCTACGAGATAATATGTAAAGGCGCTCTTAGGTAAGTATATCTCGTTCGCTAAACAGTCACATCGCGTATATCACTCAGAGAGCAGACGCGATCTGGGTGCTGATGTCGTTCAGCAGACGCACCATGAAGCCTTCGACAGGGCAGCCAAGCGAGCTGTCATAGACGTAATGGGTATCGTCATTGATCCGCACGATCAAGCCACAGCGTCCATACGCGTGGGTCACCAGTTGCACCGTCCATTCGCCATAATAGTGTACCCGCTGCGAAACGCGCATGGTGCTGGCTAACCATTCGCCGTAAATGCGCCTGAAACTCGGCGTCCGCTCGATGTTGTCCAAGTTGGCACGCATCAGGGCAAACAAATATTGTTGGAGCACATCCGCAAAGCCGCTAACCGCGAACCCGATCTCGGCTTCACGCAGCCCGATGCAGGCATTCACATGACGCAATTCTTGCTCGAACGTCATCACAATCGCGGGTAGTGCGGTGATCCAACCGGCTATCGAATGCTTATCAGGCAGGGCAGTTAACATCCGTTCACGCAGGCTGTTGAGACTTGCGCCCGCCGCCTCGATCCGCCCCAACCCGCTGTAATCTTTGGGTTCAAAGCGGGCTACCTCAAAATCATCCGGCAACTGGTACGTCTGTCTGAATTCACGAATAGGGACAAAATCTTGGTCGATGCCGTCCACCATGAAGCGCATAAGCGTGCCTTATCGATCTATATTACGACGATGAATGCGATAACTGCATCTCGATTGTCACCGCAATCTGTCTGCTGTGGTGTTACGGAATCATCCTAGTTATGTGAAAATCCCCTGAATTTCGGGAGATTGTAGTGAAGGTTAGTTCAGTGTATCCTTTAGGAAGCGAAGTTCTGTTGAAGAGGTAAATGTATGACTGATCTATACAATAAAATTGTGAGTGAACGCGGCTCGCTTCAGAAAATATTCGCCAAAATACCGGGTTTCCGGGGCTATCAGGAGATGCAGGAGCGCCGCGATGCTGACCGCATGATCCGCGAATATGTGGTGCGCTTGCTCAAAGAGCAGATGACGCGCATGGTCGCCGTCGAAAAGAAGATCATCAGCAAGGGTGGCATCAAGTTCGCCAGCAAGAGCAAATCTGCCAAGCTGACATTCCAGACGTTCATCGACAAAGTGAACACCGCCATGCCGGGGTACGCTGGCTTCTTCGACGCGGTCAAGGTCGGCAAGGATGACTTGGAGCGCCTGTACCAGTTCGACGCAGCCTTGGTCGATTATGTGGATAAATTCCGCGAAGGCGTGGACGCGCTGGAGAAGGCACAGCAGAACAATGAGGACATCGACACGGCAATCGCCGGACTAGAAACACTCGCGGGTGAAGCCACCTCGGCCTATAATTTGCGCGAGGATTTGCTGACGGGCCTTTCGGCAGGAAAATAGACGGTATCACCCTGATACCGCCGAACTTGGAACACGGAACTGACTAAGGAGAACTTGAATGCCTCGCATTATTGACGTACTTTCTCACCCCAATGTGATGGATGATGAATTGGTGTATCGTGAACCACAGGGCGGCAATGGTGATTTCCGCTTTGGCTCACAATTGATCGTGCAGGAAGGACAAGCCGCCGTCTTCGTCCGCCAAGGGCAAGCGCTGGACGTGCTTGGCCCCGGATCGCACAGCCTGAGTACGGGCAACATCCCTTTGCTGGCGGGCTTGATCGGCATGGTGACGAGTGGTAAGACGCCCTTCACCGCCGAGGTGTATTTCGTCAACCTCAAGGACTTACCACAGGTACGTTGGGGCACTAACCCGCCGCTCGTGATGGATACGCCCGGACGCAGCCCCGGTTTTATGCTGCTGCAATCCTTCGGCATCGTGGATATTGGGATCGAGGACGCGGGGCGCTTCCTCAAGCAGTACGGCATCGGCAAGCCGATCCTGCGACTGGGCGATTTTGGCGACCGCATCCAAGCCATGCTGCTCGGTCAGCTCGCCAAGTTGATGTCCTCCCAGCAGATCACGGGCATTCAGGCCGCCAACGCGCTGCTAGACGATCTCGAATCGGGCGCACTGACGATGCTCAACGAAGAATTCGCGGCAATCGGGATGCGCATCAAGGCGTTCAAGGCCAACCCGTTCCAAGCCAAGGATTTGACGCCGGAAGACATCGTGAAGTACGGCGGCGACATCAGCACCTATGAACGCGCCAAGCGGTTGGACGTGGCGCAGTCGGCGGCGGAGAATGCTGGCTTAGGCGGTGGGCTGGCGGGCGCGGGTGTCGGCCTCGGCGTCGGCAATGCGCTCGGCGGTCAGCTCGACCCGAACCAGCAAGCCATGCAGCAGCAGTTGCAACAACAACAGTTGATGATGCAGCAAATGATGATGCAGATGATGCAGAATCAGCAGGGGCAAAAGGCCGCCTCCGAAGCGCCAGCCGCACCCGCTGCACCTGCCAACCCGACCACCAAGGCCGAGGTACAGGCGTTGCTCGATCAACTCGATGCGAAATTGGCGAGCGGCGAAATTTCCGAAGCCGTGTACACCAAACTCAGCGCCAAATGGGAAGCCCGCCTGAAAGAATTGGGCGGCTAATCCACAACGTGTGATTTTCAGGCAGGCTGTGCGTGTGTACAGCCCGCCTGATATTCCTCTGTTACCTCACCAGCGTATCGATCAGGAAGGCGTAGATTTCGGCGGTTTCGTGCAGCCGACTATAACGCCCCGATTTGCCGAAATGCCCCGCGCCCATGTTCGTGATCAGCAGCAAGCGATTGTCGTCGGTTTTATACTCGCGCAGTTTGGCGACCCACTTCGCCGGATCCCAGTACGGCACTTGCAAGTCATTAAGACCGCCCTTGGCGAGGATATGCGGATAGGCTTTGCGCTCGATGTTGTCATAAGGCGAGTACGACAGCATGTATTCAAAGGCCGCTGGCTCGTTCGGGTTGCCCCACTGTTCGTATTCGGGCACAGTCAAAGGCAGTTCGGGCATCAACATGGCGGTGATCACGTTGGTGTATGGCACCAGCGCCACTATCGCTTTGAATAGATCGGGGCGCATATTGGCGACCGCGCCCATCAGCAAGCCGCCCGCACTCGCGCCGAAGATGCCCAAGCGTGACGCCGCTGTGTAGCCCTCCGCGATTAAATGCTCGGCACAGGCGATAAAGTCGGTGAACGTGTTTTTCTTGTGCATCAGGCGTCCACTTTCGTACCACGCCCGCCCCAACTCGCTGCCGCCGCGAATGTGCGCTTCAGCATAGACAAAGCCGCGATCCAGCAAGCTGATGATATTGGCGTTGAAGCGCGGTTCCATGCTGTAGCCGTAAGAGCCATAGCCTTCCAGCAGGGACGGCGCAGTGCCATCACGCTTGAGATCGTGGCGGTAAGCGACGGAGACCGGCACCAGTGCGCCATCGGCTGCGCGCGCGTGAATACGTTCGCAGCGATACTGTGTTTTGTCGTAGCCGCTAGGGATTTCTTGCTCTTTTTTGACTTCCCACGCCTTCGTGATCACATCGTAATCGATAGTCGATTCCGGCGTGATCAGCGAACTGTACTTGAAGCGCAGCAAACTGGTCACGAAATCGGGGTTAGGGGTGACCGACACCACATACACCGGTTCGGGGAAGCTGACGTAATGCACGTTGCTCACGCCGTCGGGCGCGGAGATGCGCAGTTGCCGTAAGCCGCCGCTGCGCTCGGACACCACCAGATGATCGCTGAATGAATAGATTTCTTCGACCAAGACATCGACGCGGTGTGGCAGCATCACGCGCCAGTGATCACGCGTTGGCGTGGCGACGGGCGCGTCCATCAGCATGAAGTTGGCGGCGTTCTCGTTGGTGCGGATCAGGAAGCGATCTCCGTGATGCTCGACGTAGTATTCGATCCACTGCTGGCGCGGCTTCATCAATTGGAATTCGCCAAGCGGCTGATCGGCGCGGAGATAGCGCACTTCGGTGGTGCTCTGGCTGTGGAGCGTGAGCAACAAATAGGCATCACTGCGCGTTCGGTCGATGTAGACATCGAAGCTGTCGTCGGTTTCGTGCCAGATCACGGGATCGTCGGCGGGGTTGGTGCCGAGCGTGTGCCGCATCAGCTTGAATGCACGATGCGCCGAGTCGAAACGCGTGTAAAAGAGCGTGCAGTTGTCGGCTGCCCATGCCAGCGTCCACGCCGTCTCCGTGATCGGCCCCGCGAGGATGCGCCCCGTGCTCAATTCCATGATGTAGATGTCGTACACGAACGCGCCCGTCGTGTCGATGCCATAGGCCACGAGGGTCTGATCCGGACTCGGCTCGAAGTGGTCGATCTGGCAGTAGGTATGGCCTTCTGCGAGGACATTTTCATCTAGCAATATTTCTTCGGCGGCATCGGGCACGTTGCGCTTGCGGCAGAAGACCCGATACTGCTTGCCCGCCTCCACGCGTGTGTAATAGCTGTAGCCGCCGCGCGGTTCGGGGCAAGTGGTGTCGTCCTCTTTGATGCGGCCTTTCATCTCCAGAAAGAGCTGTTCTTGGAGCGCCTCGGTGTGGTTCAAGAGCGCCTTCGCATAAGCATTTTCGGCTTCCAGATGCGCGATCACATCGGGGGAGGCTTTGTCTTGCAGCCAATGATAAGCGTCGCTGTAGGACTTTCCGAGATGTTCGAATGTGTATGGAACCTTCTTAGCGATCGGCGCGGTAAGCGTACTATCCGTCATAGGAGCCTCTCCTTCGTGAGCGTTCTGTGAATAACGCGGCGCAACCCGTGATGACTGTACCCGATTGTAGCCTCGGCCTATCCACGAGACAAGCTAGTTAGCAGGTCGGCTAGGCTGTGTGGTGCGTGACTCCGAATCTTTAGTTGTACATTAGCAAACGAAATATTTAGCTGTTATTGAGCGGCGCGCGCCTAGACTTTGAATGTCCTCAGAAGGACGTACCTATAGACACGATGTAATGTAGTGGGAGAAGTGAATCGTGAAGAATCAATTCTTAAAAATCAGCGCTGCTATCACTGCTGCTTTGATACTCGGTCTCGCCAGTCTTGGAAGTGGTGGGGTGTATGCACAGGACGCGACGGCGACCCCCGGCACCAGTAGCGGCCCCATGAGTATGTCTGGCGCATGTACGGCTGGTCTAGCAGCAAGTATGCTCTCGCAAGCGCAGATGATGATGTCCAGCCCGACGGCAGAAGCAACCACCGAAGGCGGCGCGGCGACGATGGAAGCTACCCCGATGGCGACTGAGTCGATGGGTAGTGAAGCCACTACCGAGGCGACGGCTGACATGAGCGCGACCACCGAAGCTGGCACTCCGATGGCGGCGATGACGGAGACGATGTGCTTCGTGGTGTACCTGTCCGGCGCGGCAGAAGCCCCCGATGGCGGTGGTGACCCT
>JAHBVJ010000068.1 GCA_019637615.1 Anaerolineae bacterium
TCTCTAAGCCTGACGTTTCAACGTCGGGCGGCGTTGCCGATGATACGACGTTACCTATCCGTCCCTGAGGTATTCTCACGATCTTGCTCACTTGGCGATCAATCGATACAGCACCCGCGTCACGTTTGCCATCACCAGCGTAAATGACCAGTAGCGGGTGAGCAAAATCAGGTGTTGTTTCAGCGTAAATCGTGTGACGCCCGCCCGTAGCCCCAACAGCGGCGCGCCGATCTCCTCGCCCACCCACATGCGGATGCCCATGAAGAACCCGCCAGCGAAATCACGCCAGCGTGTCGAGGTGCGCGTGCCGCCATAAGCCGCCCCCGCCGCGATGAAATAGGCTGCTTCCACGAGAGTGCCGAGTCGTTGACGGGTTTCGGAGTCTTGCGGTTTGTTGCCAGTCGATAGGGTATAAGCAACGCGTCCCGCCGTCTCGAAAAGCGTTTCGCCGTCCTCATATTGGCGCGGCACGAGCGCATGTCGTTCTTGCGGATCAATCTGGGTGGCGTTGACGTTGGGCACAAACGCGCCCGGAAACATGCCTCGGACGATGTGACGCGTGTAATAGCGCATCACCACCGTTCCCACCATGCCGCCGAGGATCCCCATCATCAACGCTTTACGCCGATCTGGTTCGCCTTCAAACTGTCCCATCAACATGCGCCATATCCCGTGCTGCTCACTACCTACGCCAGAATCCAGCCGATTCATACATATCCTCGCTCAAAGTATGCTAACAAATAGGCGAGAGTTGCCCCTCGCCTAGATAACCTCGATCCGATTCCGTGCCACATGGTTCCCCCTCTTTGCGAAGCGGAGAGGGGGTCAGGGGGTGAGGTTATCTGAATGAGTACCTAGTCTCACCAATTCTGCGTTACTGCGCGGGCGGCAGCAGCACGCCATCGATCACGTGAATGATGCCGTTGCTGGCGGCGACATCGGTAGCCGTCACCTTCGCCGCGTTCACCGTCACGCTGCCATCTTTGAACGCGATGGTCAGTGGTGCGCCGTTCAAAGTCGCGAGTTTAATCGAGCCGTTTTTGATGGCAGCGAGGACAGTCGCGGCCTTGAACTCGCCGGGGACGACGTGGTAAGCCAGCACCGAATTCAACAGCGCCGTATTAGTCAGCAGCGCTTCAGGCGTGGTGTTCAGCGCCGTGATTGCGGCGGCGAATGCGGCATCTGTTGGCGCGAACACCGTGAACGGGCCAGCCTCGCTCAACGTCGTGGCGATGGAAGGATCGGCAGCTTGGACGGCGGCCAGCAGCGTCGTGAATTCCTTTGTAGTAGCGCTGGCGGAGTTGATCACCGTCGCGGCGATGCTGACGGGCTGCGCAGCCATCGCGTCCGGCGTGGCTTCCATCATTGTCGCCATCGAAGCAGCGATAGTCGTCGCGTCTGCCGGAACAAGTACCGCGTCAATCACATGGATCACGCCGTTTACCGCCACCACATCAGCAGTCGTCACGTTGGCGGATGCCCCGCTCGACGTGTTGATCGTTACCTTGCCATCTTTGACCGACACAGCCAAAGCGTTTTTCGGGAATCCCGCGTCCGTCGCGCCCTGATCAGCCAGCGACGTGCCAATCACCACCCCATCCAGCGTGCTCACTGCCGCCGCCGGAAACGCGCCGGGGATGACATGATACGCGAGGACGACGTTGAGCATTGCCTTGTTCGCCAACAGATCCTCAGCCTTCATATTCAATGCTTTCAACAGGGCGTCGAAAGCGGCGTTGGTCGGCGCGAACACGGTGAACTGCCGATCCTTGTTCGAGAGGGCTTGTGCAATCGCGGGATCAGCCGCCCCGATAGCCGCCATCAACGTGCTGAAATCCTTATTACCAGCCGCGATCTCAGCGATAGTTTGGGTCGGTGTGCCCTGCGCGAAGCTAGGCGCGTTACCGACGAAAAGGAGTGACATAACGACGAGTGCCAGAAGGACTTTACGCATTTCTATCTCCCTTAGAGTGTTAATTTGATCGACAAAGGAATTTTCATGCTTTGTATCGACTTTTGCCAATGTTTATTTATACTTTGTTCATACTTAGCTCATCATTTGCTAACCTTGCCTTTGCGGTACGCGGCACTGATTGATCGTGCAACCTGCCTTGGCACCTTGTCAACAGGCTAGTATGTGTACATCAAGAAGTGGCGAAGGCGGAACTTGTAACATGAATCAAAGGACACTTGATTTAACACGAATCAGCCGAGGCAGTTGTCTCGGCTGATTTTGGATCAAGCAATAATGGGCGCGGCGACGACCAAACTAACCGGGGAATTGATCCGAGAAGTTGTAGCCGCTAGAAAACAGCCCTTGACCGAGGGCGAGTGAGTGGACGTGACCGGGCAGTGAAATAGTGCCGCTCACGCCGCCAGCCGCCGGATTCAACGTCGCGTTACGCTTGAACAGATTGCCGTCCTGATAAGAAGGTTCATTCGCGACGACGGCAATGTGAAATTCTACAGGCACGACTTCTACAATCTCAGGCCCGCATACGCGATCAGGGTTAAACACGCAGTCTACCCGTCGCTGCTGAACTTGGATGACGGTATCCAGACCGCCCCAACCGAGATCCCTGCTGACTTCCAGATTGTCTGGATCACCGTCCAGAACCACATTAGCCTCGAAATCGCGGCTTCCATCCACATAGGCATAGTGGTACGTGATGTGAACTTCACTCCGGCGCGATCTGCCATCGACCCGCTTAATCGCGTCAACGGTAATGCGGAGCGAATTGTGGTGTGTTTCCGCGACATCGATATGGAACCCTTCGACAAAGGCTTTACCAGCGCTGGAAACGGTGAGGGTGGGGAAAATCATCAACACACATAAACTGACAACCAAGAAACGAATAACCGAGCGTATCATACGACACCTCTTTGGAAAGAAACAACAGCGCCAGAAACAGCTTACGCGGCTCTACACGTACATCTCAATGTGACTTGTCTCGATGATGAGCGCCCTGCTCGATCCACACACCTATACACTGTGTTTATCCAATCGAGACGTTCTGTAGCGCCGGATAAGCGGCAACCGCGCCAGAATCTACGCAGCAGCAGTCATCCACAATTCAATCATGTATTTATGATAATACTATCACAAAGCATACTTTTTTAGAATCAGTGCGCCACAATCTTTATCAGTTTTTTACGCTAAATATAGGCTAAGATGTATGCGCAGAATCCCCGCGAGATGTACTGGCTGTCGCCCTTCCGACATGGTTTGGAATTTTCAACTTCTATTAGGGGAATCGACGCTGAAAAGTTTCTATTTTCGAACGGATTAATCTCTTGACTTTACGCCAAAACGATGTAGAATATTTGAGCATCAAAGTTCTAACTGTTGAAATGGCGAATTCCGTCACCGACTTCAACAGTCCGCGAAAATACCTACACCTGCTTGGTTACGTATTCCAAATTATACTTATCCAGCCCATCAATGACGACGATGAACCAGTCTCAAGAGCTTGTCAGCTTTAAGGTCGATAACATAGCAAGAGGAGGGAAAGCCTATGACAATCAACACTGCTGAGGATACGCGCAGCTGCAGATTTAGCACTTCTAAATCGGATTATTCAGAACGCCAGCAAGAACATACTCACCGATCCAATGATCCCGTTTCTCTCCTCACATGGGATCAAACTAGGGATCATCGCCAGTGGAACACGACAACCAACCAGACTCACATCACATCATCGCCCATCAACCCGCCGGAGTCATCCACCATCCCGCCAGCATCCGCGCCGAGGTTTGGCATGGACGACTCGATGTCTTCAGGGCTTTCACCACGTTCGAGGCGGTTGACGACTTCATGGAATTCGTCGCCCAAGTCCTCACCGACCTCTTCGCCCATCTGGCGCATATACCGACCAAGTGTTGCCGGATCGGCGTCCGCCAGATCGTCCATCGCGCCTTCATCCGCCAGTTTGTCCATGCGGCTGGCGTCGGACTTGGCGACTGCTACCCGCCCGATGATGCGGGTCAGGTCGGTGCTTTGGCAGCGCGGGCAAACTGGTGTCGCCGCGTCATAGTCTCGGTACGTCTTATAGGTCAGCACGACCCGTCGCTGACACGAATTGCAGCGGTAATCGTAGGATGGCAACCCTTCTGCTCCGATTTCTCATGATTTTCTCTAGTGAGGGCGCGATTATAGCGAGCCAGAGTCGCCACTTCAACGTATATAATATTGACTTCCGATTGTGCCCACTGAAGAGGCTGCTCATGCAACGCGAACCAACTCCATCATCCGAAGGCCGCCAAGTCAGGCTGTCATTACCCATCACTCGCCCACGGCTGACGTATGTACTGTTGGGGGCGATCACGCTCGTCTTCGTAGCACAACTCGTGCTTTTGCAGCAGAACTATCCCAATCCGGAGCCGATCACGCCGTGGGGAGCCATGATCTTCGAGCGCATCCTCGATTACGGGGAGTACTATCGGCTGTTCACGTCGATGTTCATCCACCTGAACGAGACGCACTTCTTCAGTAACGCCTTGGCGCTCTATTTCGTCGGGCGCGCCGTCGAAACCTACTTCGGGCGCGGGCGGATGGCAATCATCTATTTCTTGGGTGGGATCAGCGGAAGTCTTGCCAGCTTCATGTTCTCACGTGGAGCCTCGGCGGGTGCGTCCGGCGCGATCTTCGCCCTCATCGGTGCGGAACTCGCCTTCTTATGGCTGAATCGGCAGCTGCTCGGCGCGCAGGGGCGTGCGTGGTTCCAGCAGACCTTGGTCATCGCTGGCCTGAACTTGTTCGTCGGCTTGGCCTCCACAGCCGTGCCTACCGCTGTCCACATCGACAACTGGGGGCACATCGGCGGCTTCTTCGCGGGCTTGGTACTGGCGTGGTTCATCGCGCCGCAGTACGAGATCAAAGCTGAAGGCAACACGCCCGATCACTTCCGGCTGGTTGACCGCACCTCGGTGACGATGACATGGCGTGTGCCCGCCATCTATATGGCTGGTATGCTTGCCGCGCTCATCTATTCCGTTCTGAACCTCCGTTGAGCGAACGACCTCAGCCCATCGCGCCAACGCTGAGTCATACTGCGTGTGATGCAGTAGAAAGGTCGCTAACATGGCTGAATCAATCGACAATGTAGATAGCAGTTATGATCAAGTCGCGGGGGACTACGCGGCAAAATACCTGAACGAATTCGACTATAAGCCGCTCGATCGTGAATTGCTCACCCGCTTTGCCCATGCCGTCGCCGGGCGCGGGCGCGTCTGTGATCTGGGCTGCGGGCCGGGGCAAGTCGCACGTTTTCTCAAATCCCATCGCGTCGATGTGTTCGGCGTCGATGTCTCGGCTGGGATGGTACAGCAAGCCCGCGCCGCCAACCCCACGATCAAGTTCCAGCAAGGGGATATGCGCCATCTTGATTTGCCGGATGCTTCGTTAGCGGGTATCGCGGCTTTCTACGCGATCATCCATATCCCCCAAGCCGAAGTTCCTACTGTCTTGCGTGAGCTTCATCGGGTGCTGCAACCAGCGGGATTACTTCTGCTCACCTTCCACAAAGGGGATGAAATCCGGCATATCGAGGAATTTTTTGGGAAGCATGTCTCACTTGATTTTAGGTTTTTTCAACGCCCCTTTATGGAAGAACAACTACGCGCCAGTGGCTTCCTGATCGAAGATGTGATCGAGCGTGAGCCGTATCTGGATGTCGAAGCGCAAACCAACCGGGTGTATATCTTCGCCCGCAAAACCGATTAGGCTCAGTCTGTGCTCATCCGCGCTATAATAGCCGTCCAGTCAGAAGAAAGGGATTGTTCAGCATGACGGCTCAAGCAACATTGCTCTACCAATTGCAAGGCGTGGATGTGAATATTGCCAAGCGGCGGCAACGCCTCAAAGAGATCACGACGTTGCTTGCCGACGATAAAGCTACTGCCGATGCCCGCGCCGCGCTAACCCAAGCCGAAGACTCCCTGAAACCGTGGCAGGTGCGCAACCGCGATCTCGATCTGGAGATCAAAGGGCTGATCGACAAAATCAAGACGACCAACGATATGCTTTATAGTGGCAAAGTCCGCAATCCCAAAGAGATGCAAGATATGCAGCATGAGATCGAGGCGCTGCAAAAACGTCAGAGCAACTTGGAAGATGAACTACTCGAAGTCATGCTGCGCGTAGAAGAAGGCCAAGCCACCCTTGAAGCGGCACAGGGCCAGCTAAAGCAAGTCATGGCGGTAGCGGCGGGCAGCAAAATGGACTTACATAACGAGCAAGAACGCCTCGCCGGAGAAGTGCGTTCTCTAGAAGCCACGCGCGGCGCGGCAGCGCAGCTTATCGAGCCGACCGCCTTGCAGAAGTACGAGTCGATGCGCGTCGCCAAACGTGGTCAGCCCGTCGCCTTGATGGTGGATGAAGGCTGCACCTTGTGTGGCGTGCAGCAGACCAGCAACATTGTCTTGAAGGTGCGCGAAGGGCGCGAACTCGTCCCGTGTATGGGCTGTGGGCGCATCCTTGCCCTTCCCTAATCACGTGGCAACAAAAAACGGGCCACATGGACCCGTTTTCTGCGTTAATCGGAAACGTTAGCGACCAGATTAACCCTGACGCTGCTTGTGCTTGGGGGTTGCGCTGCAAATCACGTACAGATAACCACGCCGACGCACGAAGCGGCACTTGGCGCAAATCTTGCGCACTGATGGACGTACCTTCATGGCTGGCCTCCTGCGAACAAACTCAAAGAATTATAGCTAATTTTTTCGATCTGCCTATGGTCAGTTTTCTGGAACGGAGACGACGATGAGTGTAAATACCGATACAACGCCTCGCTGCGGATGGGCAACCACCGATCCAATCTACATCCAGTATCACGATGTAGATTGGGGGACGCCGGTTCACGACGACCGTAAGCTGTTTGAGATGTTATCGCTGGAAGGCGCACAGGCTGGCCTCAGTTGGATTACTATCTTGAAACGGCGGGAAACCTATAAAGCTGCCTTTGACGATTTTGACGCTCGCCTTGTCGCGGAATACGATGAGGCACGCATCACCTCGCTCCTGACCAACCCCGGCATCATCCGTAACCAACTGAAAGTTCGTAGTGTGGTGACGAACGCGCGCGCCTATCTGAAAGTCCAAGCGGAATTCGGTACATTTGATGCCTATCTCTGGCGCTTTGTGAACGGTGAGCCAATCCTAAACTGCTTCGCCACACTTGCCGACATTCCTCCTAAGACGCCCGTTTCAGATGCTATGAGCAAAGACTTAAAGAAACGTGGGTTTACTTTTGTCGGGTCAACAATCTGCTATGCACTCATGCAATCGTGCGGCTTAGTCAACGATCACGTCCAGAGCTGTTTCCGCTATCACTGCGACAATTGAACATGTGTCCAGTGACGAAATGTCGGTTGCAACCAAGACATAGTCACTGGAAACCGAAATTTTGCTGTCACGGTACGTTTGTAGCAGTTTCCCAACTTCTAATAAATAAAGTTAGCCGTATAATTTATAGCGACGATAGAATATAATTGTCTACTTTATGGTATAGCTCGTGGTAATCCCTTATTATGTGCCCTGCCTTGAACCAGAATCGGTGCTTTCTGCGCTAGAAGCAATGCGGCAGGGTAAGAAGCTCCCAACTGACCATCCTTTAGCATATTTTTTGAGTGTCAGATACCCTCATTCATTAACGTCGGTTGAAGATGCTGTGGTTACTCAAGTACGCATATATAACCATCTGAGCCGTGTTATTCATGCTGAACTTAATCATCATCGTTCGATCTATCAACTTAACTCAGTGGTTCGTGGCGAGGGATCATCAACATTAGAGGAAGATTTCCAAACCAGCAACGAAGAATTACAAGCGTGGAGTTTACTGTATCATCGTTACGTTCGGGTTGACCTCAATCTGCCCTTGAAGCAAATTGAAACGATAGTGAAAGTCGCAGATCGCACCCTTAATCGTCGTCAAGACTTGGGTATCTTTCGTCTAACCAACAAGTTGCTGGAGTTGGAAATACATGAGCGCATCCAGAATCACAAACTGGCGCTGCGCCAGCATCTACCACCCTCGGAATTCAATTTTGTAGATCGAGAGCAAGAAATCGAATGGGCAGTCTCCCACTTATGCGATGATGATGTTCGGAGGATCATGCTAGCTGGGCCATCGGGGATCGGCAAAACGGGATTAGCCATCAAAGTTTCGCTCCTCGCCATCAATCAATTGTCACTGCAAAATGTCGCATGGATCGACCAACCGTCGCTTATCCCTTCCGCGTTATTTGAGCAAATCATCGTGTCGTTAGGTCTAGCCCTCGATAGCGACCCACGCGCCACGCTGCAAACTTACCTTGCTCGTACACAATGCTTGATCGTCATCGATAATGCCCACGATATTATCCAATACCCGCTAGTACTGGAAAGCGTCCTGCGGTGCCTAAATGACGCACGCTTAATTCTATGTACGCGTACCTTGCCAATGACCTTGCCTGCTATTCCGATCAGTACCTTGTCCGACCTTGATCAGGACTCCGTTTATACTCTGTTTGATAAGCTTACCGAGCAATACCCGCCAATTGCCCGTAAGTTTGCACATCTCGAAGAATTATATAATCGCGTTGGTGGCAATCCGGGTGCCCTACGCGAGGAATTTTCTGCTTGGTATGGCAACAAAAACTACCGTACTGGGATGAACCGCTTCTCTTCTATCTGGCCTCAACTCTCTGCTGACGCGCAGTTAACGTGGATTACGCTCGCACTCGTTTCGGAGCAGAGCTATCGACAATCGCAGTTAGCTGAGGTGTTGCAAAATCTCGCTGTCAGCCAAGAGCTATCGTTGTTGTGGCAGCATGGCGTCATCACCCTAACTGCCGTCGAAGGTGATATTGAGATCACGCTCGCTTCGTTGGCACGCACCTATATCGAACTATTGTTGGATACGGCTGATGCTGATCAACGCACACTCGTCGTACGATCAATTAAACGTTTAGCCGATTATTTAGCGATTGTCCAAGATGGCATTAGCTGTGTACGCATGTTAAAAGCCTCGATGCGCATCACGCTGCCACCTACTTCAAGTCTCGATTTAGCACATACCTTTGTCAATACGATTGAACGAACGGGTCAATGGACGGTATGGATTGATTACCTGACTATGCTGCTAAACCAAGTTGATGGCCCGGATCGATTCTGGGTGCTCACGCGGATAGGGGTAGCGAATCGTCAGCTTGGGCACAGCGAAGAAGCCGCCTATTACCTGACAGAGGCACTAGAACAGGCTGGTGTCAATGGAAATTTCGCCTATCAGATTGAAGCGTTGATTGAGCTTTCCGTGTTGTTCCGTTCACGCTTGAACTATGCGGCTGCTAGGCAACTGCTTTTGCAGGCGAAACAACTTGATCAGCGCTATCAGCAGTCGGATTCGCAGGAACGGATCGAACTTGAACGTGCGCAACTGGTGGTGGCTGAACAAAAGTTGGCATCGTTACCGACACTTTCGGTTAAGGAAAGCACCCCTCATCTTTTGTATCTTACGGCTCAGGTCGAGCTACTTGAGGGACATTTCGATGAAGCCATGACAATGGCACTTAGTTTACATGAGCAAATGTCCAAGGACGATCCGAAGTATCCACGTGTAGTCGCTCTCTTGGGACGCATCCATTTCGAGCGCGAGGAATGGGACAGTGCCGTCAATGAAACGTCATGGGCAATTGAGGCGATGGAAGCCCAACAAGATGTCCTCGCTTCCGTACATACCAAAATCAATTTGGCGCTCATGTATATCCAACAACAGCGACCTCATACAGCGCTGAAATATCTGCAATCGCTGCCGATGGGCTATTGGTGACGACTAGCTACATTTCTAGGCGTGCCCTAGAAGTGAAATTCACGACTATCGCGTGGCGCTAGATCGCGGTGTGTCATGCCATAATCCCGACTTAGAGACCGTCTGGAAAGCCAGTAATTGGGTCTCTGGGGAGTTCT
>JAHBVJ010000069.1 GCA_019637615.1 Anaerolineae bacterium
CATAGAAACAGGCAAATAACAGGGCTTAACAGGCAAAAACAGGGCGACGTAAGAACAATCAGAGGCGATACAGATAGAGCGATTCATCGGGTTGGATACCTCATCGATAGCGGTTCAAGATTGGCAGCTAATAAGCGAACGAGCAGTGTATCTGTTGATAGGAACGCGGAAGAAGAAACGTCGTGCAGAACGATAAGGAATCTACCGTACTCAGTAGTATCGCATAGAACGCGTCTCAAGTCAAGAACATTATTGTAAGAAATTTGTAAAATATTCGTTCTGTTTCCTGTACAAAGTCAATTCGAACGTCGGAGTTAGCGAA
The DNA here is from genome assembly GCA_019637615.1 of Anaerolineae bacterium. GTDB lineage: Bacteria > Chloroflexota > Anaerolineae > Aggregatilineales > UBA2796 > JAHBVK01. The sequence continues at coordinate 323 of JAHBVJ010000069.1, forward strand.
CAAAACATCCAAATCTCTTTTGATGGATAAGGTAGGCATCCTTGTCCACAATCAAGTCACTAGCCATGCAAAGAAGGAAGAGAGAGTAACATGCGTGTACTGATCATGTCGGACATGGAAGGCGTGAGCGGGATCATCAAGTGGGATCAGGTGACGGGCGGCAAGCAGCAGTATGAAGAAGGCCGCAAATTATATACGGAGGAGATTAACGCGGCAGTGCGAGGCGCTAAGGCGGCTGGCGCGACGGAGATCGTGGCGGTGGATTGTCACGGCGCGGGTGGAGATTGGACATTCAATTCGTTCGTGCCGGAACTGCTCGACCCTGACTGCGATTGGGTGGCGGGTCATGCGTGGTCACGTTACACGGACTTGCTGGAGCAGGGCTGCGACGCGGCGTTGTTCGTGGGGATGCACGCGCGGAACCATACAAAAGACGGCGTACTGTGTCATACGATCAGCACGGTGAAGTGGGACAACCTGTGGTTCAACGATGATTTGGTCGGTGAGAGCGGGATCAACGCGGCATTGTGCGGTCATTATGGCTGTCCGGTGGCGCTGGTGACGGGCGATACGGCGGTGTGCCGCGAGGTGCGCGAGATTCTTGGTGACGGCGTGACGACGGTGGCGGTGAAACAGGGCTTGAGCCGTTTTTCCGCGCGGCAGATTCCGCCCGTCCGCGCACGGAAGATGATCGAGGATGGAGCGCGCGAGGCGTTGAAGGATTTGACCAAGGTCAAGCCGTATGTGCCCGCGAAACCGACCACGATCCGTATTCAGCTCGCGCCCGTCGATAAGATGGCGGATTTCATGGGGCGGCATGGCGTGGAGTTGCAGGAAGGGCCGAACGGGAACTTCGCGATCAGCCGTGGCGAGACGTGGATGCAGGCGTGGGATCAGGTGTGGCACTGGTGAGAAATGCCGCGTAAAGCCGTGAGGCGGTAGGGGATGCAGGGCGGGGATCGCGCGAACATCAGGTGACTGAGTCGAGACGCGGATCGCCGCCTTAGTGCTTGAACGACCAATTACCGCAACCAGATTACTGTGATCAACGTATTGATGATAGAATTTGTGACTGGAGGTACATGTGGACACACCAGTCGAACCTAGTAGCCGCACCGAGAGCAAGGCCAAGCATCGCCGCCAAGTGCGTCTACAAATTCTCGCGCCGTTGATCATCCCTGCCGTGATCGGGCTAGTGATCATGATCGTGATGCTGATCGCGATGAGGCCAACACAATTGGCGGTGGTCGCCAACTGTATGTCGGTGTTCATTTTGCTGCCTTTGGTCATCGTGTGCGCGATTCCACAGGTACTCGTGCTTGCGCTGCTGTTTGGTACCAACTGGTCACTGCGGAAAACGAGTTCGCTGCTCGATGCGCTGCAAATGTTGATGCTGCGTGGACGCATTTTGATCTTGAAGGCGGCGGCGATCATTGCTAGACCCGTCATGCGCTTCAACCAGATGTTCACCGGCGTCGATGCGGCGTTCCGGCGGCTGCGCGGGAAGCCTTTAGAATTACCTGCCAAAGCGGAGTCATATGAGCAACAGTAATTGGAAAACCCCTGTTTACATTTTGGGCGCGCTGATTGGCGCGGCAATCGGCATTATGTCGGCCTATTTGTATGCGCGGTCGGTGGACGAAAACCAGCCGAATCATGTTCCGCCCGGTACCCCTGCGACCGGTGACATCTTCAAGCTGGCCTTGAGCGTGCTGGCGCTGGTACGTTCGGTATCCGATCTGGGCACGCGGGACGTGAAGCGTTAAGCGATCATGGCAAGTGCGCCGTCCCCGCTGATCGTCGCTGCATTCGAGGTTTTCAAGCGTGAGGGATACGCTAACACGACCCTAGCCCAGATCGCCAAGCAAGCGGGCTGTGCCGAAGCCGAGATCGTGGCGACGTACCGCGATATGCCACAGTTGCTAGGCGCGGTGCTCAAAGCCTATAGCCCGCAGGATGCTATGCGGGCTGCGCTGCTGGCAGTCGAAGGGGAGAGCGCGGAAGAGTTAGTCCGCAACTCGACGCATCGGCTGGTCGGTGTGATCCAGCAGCACGCGGCCTTCTTCGAGCTGGCGACGGTGGATATGCAGATGAACGGCGGCAATGCGTTGACGGCCATGATGACGCCTCTGCTGCCTACCGTGCTGCAATTCACCGAGCGGTTGACCTCCACGAAGCAGTTACGCCCCGTCCCGACGCCCCTGTTAGCCCGTACCTTCCTGTCGATGCTGATCGGTTATATCGTGTCCGAGCGGGCAATGCCGAGCGCGATGCAGATGATGATGCGCATCTTCCCTCAAAAAGCGTGGTTAGATGGCATGGTCGATCTGCTGCTGTACGGCGTGCTGGAAGATGATCAGCGCTGATCCGCGCGACATAAATGCGTAATCCGGCATTCGAGGCGGGACGGTTGACCAGTCGGTTCAGCCCGTATGTGATCCGCGTCGTGGCGATCTGCTATATCCTCTCGCTGCTGGCACCCGCTCCGCCACGCGTCTACCCCGAACCGCCGCAAAGCGTTTTGACCATGCATCCGCTGGTGTGTGCGCACACAAGGCTGACGGATGAAGTCGAGGATTGGAAAGTGCAGCAGACGTTGCAACTGGTGCGCGAGATGGGCGCGACGACTATCGTAGAATTGTTCCCGTGGGCGTATATCGAAGGGCAGCGCGACGCGTTCGACTGGCATCATCCTGACCGCATCATCGAGATGGCGCATAACGAAGGCTTGCAGGTGATCGCGCGGTTGGGGATCGTGCCAGCATGGGCGCGACCTGACCCGAACAAGCAGCCGACGACACTGAATTACCTAGCGCCGAATTATTACGAGGCATATGGGGAGTTCGTGGCGGCGTTCGCGGCACGGTATCGCGGCAAGGTGGATCGCATCATCCCGTGGAACGAACCGAATCTGACGTTCGAGTGGGGGGATCGGCAAGTCACGCCGGAAGAATATGTGCAGTTCCTCAAGATCGTCTATCAGGCCGCGCACGCCGCTAATCCTGATGTGATCATCCTCGGCGGGGCGTTAGCACCAACATTGGAACCGGAAGACAGCCCCGTCGCGATGAACGACCTCGCGTTTTTGCGGCGTGTGTTGCAGGCAGGTGGCGGCGCGTCGATGGATGCGCTGGCGATCCATACGTATGGTTTCACCGCGCCGATGGACGATCCGCCCTCACCGGACAAATTGAACTTCCGCCGCTTCGAGCTGTTGATCGATGTGATGAAAACGTTTGGCGCGGAGAAAATGCCGATTTACATCACGGAGAGCAGTTGGAACGATCATCCGCGCTGGACGAACGCCGTCACGCCGGGGCAGCGCGTGGAATACACGTTGGAAGCCCTGCGCTATGTGGAGGCGGAGTGGCCCGACGTGCGAAATTTGTGTTTCTGGTACTTCCGCGCGCCCACCCTCACCCGCAGCTATCCCGATTATTTCGCCTTTGTGACGCCCGAATTCAGGTTGAAACCGATCTACGAGGCCGTGCAAGCCTATGCGCGGGGATGGAAAACAGAAGTACCCTGAATAGGTCAGTGAACGCGGAAAATCTTGGCGATTCAGGGCACGGATCGCTAGAATCGGCAGAATCTACCCAAATGTGTGTACAATAGTCGGCTTACGACGACTTCTGGCTTGGTTGTTGACGCGCAAGCAAGCCCATAAGAAGGAGCGCCGAGCGTGGCGACCCCACTATTCACGGACTGTTCCCACCTGATCCGAAACAACCAGCCGCAGTTAAGTTATGGAGCGGCGGTCACAGATGTTGATGGCGATGGCGATTTTGAAATCTTCATCACGGGTTATGGACAACCATGTCAAGTTTTGAAATGGGATGGCAGCGGCTTCATCGATATTGCCAACCAGACGCTGCAAAATATGGGACGACAGGCCATCGGCGTGGCGGCGGCGGACATTGACGGCGACGGGCGCGAAGAAATCTACGTGCTGAATACGGATAACTTCGGCGGACGCAAACAGGTGGGCGATAAACTGTTTAAGTGGCATGAGGGACGCTGGATCGATCTGTTTTCGCTGCCGGAAAATCAGGATGTGCAGAACCGCTTCAACGGGCGATCTGTAGGCGTGGTAGATCGCTTGGGCACGGGACAGTACGGGTTTTTCGTGTCGAATTATATGGGGCCGATGCGGCTATTCGAGCTGATCAAGGACTCGTTGGAATTGATCGACGCTGCGCCGGAATTCGAGATGAACCGCGTGACAGGCGGACGGGCGGTGCTGTGTGCGCCATTGATCTCCGACCGTACCGATATTTTCTTGAACAACGAGAATGGCCCAAACTTCCTGTTCCGCAATAATGGTGACGGCACGTTCAGCGAATGCGCGGAAGAACTGGGCGTGAGCGATCCGGACGAGCACGGACGCGGCGTGGCGGTGCTGGACGCTGATGGCGATGGTTTGCTCGATTTGGTGTGCGGCAATTGGGAAGGCCCGAATCGGCTGTTCATGCAAAACGCCAGCAGGACGTTTTCCAACCTCGCGCCGCTGGAAATGGCACACCCATCCACCGTGCGCACCGTGGTCGCAGCAGATTTTGACAACGATGGCAACGACGAAATCTTCTTCAATAACATGATGCAGCCTAACCGCGTATTCGGCTGGCGACAGCAAGATTGGGTGCGGTTGGCGGCTGGTGATGCGCTGGAGCCGAATGGCGCGGGCACGGGCGCGACGGTCGGCGCGTTCGATGGCACGGGACGATTGCAACTGCTGCTCGTGCATGGCGAGGCCAGTCCGCAGCCGCTGTCGTTGTTCACGTCGCCGCGCAACGACAATCATTGGCTGCGTGTTTTGCCGTTAACCCAACATGGCGCGCCAGCACGTGGCGCGTTGGTACGGATACATGTCGGGCGACGCGTACAAAGCCGCGTGGTGTGCGCTGGCAGCGGATATTTGTGCCAGATGGAACCCGTCGCGCATTTTGGGCTGGGCACCGCCAGCAGGGTCGATGAGATCGAGATCGTGTGGCCTGACGGCACGACGCAAAGCCTGACACCGCCTGCCATCGACGCGCAAATCGTGGTGCGGCGGTGAGTAACGCCCTATGACGACGCCCAAGCTATGGAAAAACGGCGGGTGTTCAGTGTACAAAAGATAGGCTAAAAATGTGAATTTCGGATAGACTGCCTCTCTATTCGTTACCCGATACCGATTAAAAATCGACCAGTTATGGAACAAGGTTCATTTTGACCCAGTCAACTTCTTCGGCTAGACCACCTGCGGGTCTGTTCGTCATCGTGATCGCGTTCAGCAGTTTCATCATGCTTGGTATGCCGGACGGATTACGTGCTGTCGCGTGGCCTTCGATCTTCCCCGAACTTGGCACCACTATCGGCGCACGTGGCGTGTGGCTGACGGCGGTGACCATCGGGTATCTGATCACCAGTTTCAACAGCGGGCGCATCATCGGGCGGTTGGGCGCAGGACGCGCCTTGGCGCTTGGTTCAACCGTGATGGCGCTCGGCATGATCGGGTATGGACTCGCCCCGTCGTGGTGGCTGCTGGTGCTGATCGGCACGTTCGCGGGGCTTGGTTCGGGTACGCTGGACGCGGGCATGAATACGTTCGTAGCGGTGCGGCTACCGCCTAACTTGATGTACTGGCTGCACGCGTGTTTTGGGCTTGGTGTGACGATTGGGCCGCAGATCATGTCGTTCATCATCGAGCAGCAAAAATGGTCATGGCGGCTCGGCTATGTCTTCGCGGGCGTGGTGCAGTTGGGCTTGGCGCTGGTCATTTACCTGACAAGGCAGCAGTGGAGTCTGGCGCAAGTAGCAGGCGATACAGCGTCCAACGGGATGATGGATCATAAAACGTCGTTCCGCGAGACATTACGCCTGCCTGCGGTGTGGTTGAGTATCCTGCTGTTTCTGATTCTGGTAGGTATGGAATTGACGCCGTCGGATTGGGGCTTTCCGATCCTGACAAACACGCGGGGAATCGAGGCGCAAGAGGCCGCGAACTGGGTGAGCGCGTTCTGGGGATTGTTCACCATCGGGCGTATTTTGCCGGGATTCATCACAAGGTACGTCTCCGAATCACTGTATATGCGAGTGATGACCATCACGATGGTCATCGGCGCTCTGCTGTTCACATGGAATCCCACGGCGTTGATCGGGTTGCTTGGTCTGCCGATCATGGGTTTTTCCATCGCGCCACTATTTCCGGCGCTGATCAACAGTACGGAAGCGCGGGTGGGCAGTCAGCACGCGGCGAATACCATCGGGTTCGAGGTGGGTGCGGCAGGCGTTGGCATCGGATTGTCACAGTGGATTTCCGGGCAACTGGCGGAACGAGTCTCGCTAGAATCGGTCACGGTGATGATTGTGGTCATCGCGGCCTCGCTGCTGGTACTGCATGAGGTGACTTTGCATACGGCACGGCGCAAAGCGGCTGCGGCGGTCGTTCCGGCGGCTGGTTTGAACGTGGAGTGAGGCGCTATGGTTAGACTGCTGCGTCAGGCGATCCGAAGCTGGATCGCCCTTTTCATTATTTCCGGTTGAACGGGGTAAGGATTAGCTTGCCCAGTTTTGCCGAGCCAACTGTGCCGATCAGACCGCACAGCGCGCCGAAAAGAAAGAGATAGCGCAGTAGATCAAACGCGTTATAGGTGGGCTTGGCGACTGTGTAGAACAGCCATTGACCGAAAATGCCCACCATGATGCCGATCACGGCTTTGATGGTGAGTTCTGCCGTTGACGAGCGGTAGTTGACGAGACGATTTAATAGAAAGGCGATTAATGCGGTGCAGAGCGCAATCGCCATGCCGACTACGGCATACAACAGCACGTCACTGACGCGCGCAACGCTATTCAAAAATAGGTAATCTAATAGAGACAGCACCAGAGCGCCAACTACTCCTGCAACAGGAAGCGTTATGAGCAAATCTTGGCTAGACGGTGGATTTATTACTGTTCATCGGGGTTGAATCCTTACTACGAGATCGATCCGAGCTGAGGAATTGACTCGGGTCGATTTGTAACATTTCTAGGCGTGCATCGTACCAATCGATAGTGACGGACTTTATGCTCAGGTGCAACAGATTTTTCTAACAATGCTCTCGCATTTTGAGCAGTTGAATAGAGATGGAACATTTTTATGGTGACGATACGCGATGTGACGCACGAGGACGACAGGATCATTGAGCAGATGGCGCAGATGCTGGTCGAGGGATTCCGTGAGCACTGGTCGGACGCGTGGCCTACGCTGGAGGAGGCGTTGGACGAAGTGCGCGAGATGCTGGCAGCAGACCGCATTTGCCGCGTGGCGCTGGATGAGCGTGGCAGAGCGGTAGGTTGGATTGGCGGGATCGCAGAATATGACGGTCTCGTGTGGGAGCTACATCCGATGGTGGTGCGGATGGATATGCAGAAGCGGGGCATCGGGCGGCAGTTGGTGCGAGACCTCGAAGCGGAAGTCGCCAAGCGCGGCGCACTAACGCTGCAACTCGGCACGGATGATCAGGACAGCATGACGACGCTGGCGGATACCGATTTGTACGATGATCTGCCGAGCAAGATCGCCAATATTCGTAATTTGCGCGGACATCCATATGAGTTTTACCAGAAATTAGGCTTCAAGATCGTCGGCGTGGTGCCTGATGCCAACGGGATCGGGAAGCCGGATATTTTGATGGCAAAACGGATTCAGCCGCCATCTGCATAGCCCTTTGCCTTGATTGGGGTTAAGATGTCTATCACCTTTGTGCATCGTACACAATCAAGGCTTCATACTTATGGCTAACACGCCTTCTATTACGGCTGAAGACGTATTTGAGTATCATCGACGCGGACGACCGGGGAAGATCGAGGTGCGTCCGACCAAACCTCTGATCACCCAACGCGACCTCTCGCTGGCGTATTCGCCCGGCGTGGCGGAAGCGGTACTCGCCATCGACACCGACCACGAAAAATCGTATGACTACACCGCCCGCGCTAATCTGGTCGCGGTGATCAGCAATGGGACGGCGATCCTCGGCCTCGGCAATCGGGGCGCGCTGCCCTCGAAACCGGTGATGGAAGGCAAAGGCGTGCTGTTCAAGGTGTTCGCGGACATCGATGTGTTTGACATCGAACTCGACGCGCTCGATCCTGAACTCGTGATCAGTACGGTCAAGGCGATTGCGCCGACGTTTGGCGCGATCAACCTTGAGGACATCAAAGCGCCGGAATGTTTTTACATCGAACAGACACTGCGGAGCATGTTGGACATCCCCGTTTTCCACGATGACCAGCACGGAACGGCGATCATCACGGGCGCGGCGCTGCTGAATGCGCTGGAGATCAGCAATCGTAAGATCGAGGACGTGCGGTTGGTGATCGCGGGGGCGGGTGCGGCGGCTATCGCGACGGCGAACTTCTACGTACAGCTCGGCATGAAGCGCGAGCATATCTTGATGGCGGATGAGCACGGCATCGTGTACAAAGGCCGTGAGATCGCGATGGATCAGTATAAAGCGCCATTCGCCGCTGAGACGCCACTGCGCAGTCTGGCACAGGCGATGGTCGGCGCGGATATGTTTGTCGGGTTGAGCGTGGGCAACATCGTCAGCCAAGACATGATCAAGACGATGGCTCCGCGCCCGATCATCTTCGCGTTGGCGAACCCGAATCCTGAGATCAAGTATGAACTGGCGCGGGAAGCCCGCCCTGATGCCTTGATCGCGACGGGACGCAGCGACTTCCCGAATCAGGTGAATAACGTGCTTGGCTTCCCGTTCATCTTCCGTGGCGCGCTGGACGTGCGGGCGCGGACGATCAACGAGGAGATGAAGGTTGCCGCCTCGCAAGCATTGGCGAGGATGGCTCACGACGATGTGCCGGACAGCGTCCTCAGCGCGTACCGCGTGTCGTCGCTCAAGTTCGGGCCAGATTATCTGATCCCCAAGCCACTCGATCCGCGCGTGCTGCTGTATGTCGCACCTGCGGTGGCGAAGGCCGCCATGGACAGCGGCGTGGCGCGGCGGCAGATCGACATCGAGCAGTACCGCGATCAGTTGGACATCCGGCGCGGGAAGGGGCGGCAAGTATTCGTCTCGATCACCAACAAGGCGCGCATGGGCGGACGGCAACGCATCGTGTACGGCGAGGGCGAGGAGAGCAAGATCATC
>JAHBVJ010000007.1 GCA_019637615.1 Anaerolineae bacterium
ACCGCCGTCAGCGGAGCGCCCATCTCGGCCTCCGACTACAACACCTACCAGCGCGACAACCTGACCTACCTGTTCAGTCAGCGTCCCGCGCCCAAAGCCAGCTACTTCAGCGGCGCGCTGACCTCCACCGCAACCAGTTTCACGGATGTCAGCACCGCCAGCGTCAAGCTCAACGCCACCATCAACAGTGGGCGCTTTTTCTGCCTGTTCATGTTCCCCTTCTATCTCTCGTTCAGCAGTGCCGGAGTCGCCCGCGCTAACTTCCGCGTGCAGGTCGATGCCACCGCCAACGAAGGCGACCCCACCTATGGCCTGCTGCACGCCATCAACACCACGCAGCAAACCCTGATCGTGCCTGCGCTCCTGCAAGGTCTCAGCGTCGGCGCGCACGACATCCGTTTGCAGTGGAAGCTCACCGTTACCAGCGGTTCCGGTTGGCAGATGAATATCCCGTCCGTTGCCGGAGCCGATGGCTTACCCGTTTTTATGGTAGGCTGGGAGGTCTAACCAATGGACAATCAACAACTCGTTCGTGATGCCGCTGTGGTCATCTACGTGATGATCGCCTTCTTGGGGGGTGGTGGGACGGTCGTCGCTGCCATCGCCCTCCTCGCTAACCAGATTCTCAAGAGTCCGGTGCTCGTCACCGCGCTGGAGAATCTCGCCCGCTCCGCCCACCCCGACCTGCTCAAGGCGCTCAACGTGTCCGCCAAGTTGGTCGAGGAGGTCACCGACGATACGCCCTACGCCGACAAACTCTCCGGCTAGTGCTCTCGTCCTTCTCCCCTCTCCATGACCATGGGGAGGGGCAGGGGGTGAGGCTTTCCACCACGCGTGGAAAGGGATTGCGACTAATTTCAGTTGTATCATTCAATCATTTTGGAGAGCAGGTGGTCACCATGGGCAGCAAAGTGTTCATCTCCTACAGCCGCAGCAATCTCAGTTTCGTCAAAACGCTGGATGCGCAATTGATCGAACAGGGCATCGAGGCATGGGTTGATTGGCGCGATATTCCACCCGGCGTCAACTGGCGGCAAACGCTCTATGACGGTCTGACCGCCTCTGATGTCGTGCTCATCTTCCTCTCGCCCGCCTATATCGAAAGTGAGAACTGCCGGATCGAATGCTACCTCGCCCGCTATTATGGCAAGCGCGTCATCCCGATTATGGTGCAAGACTGTCGGGACATGCTCCCTATCTATGAAGAAACCAAAGGGCTAGAAGATGTCGTGTTTGTGAATTATGCACAGTATCAGCTTTTCGGGTTTCCCGTCGATGATGATTTTCTGCTCAATCTGATCGTGGAAGTGGTCGAAGACGAGCCGCGCGCGTGGTATACCTCGGACGCGCTGCACTACATTTCTTATTCCTCTCCGGATGCCCTGTTTGCGGGTCGGGTCGCTGCCGACCTTACCAAGGCCAATATTGATGTTTTCTTCACACCGTTGAGCAGCCCAACTGCGATCCCATGGCGTGAAAGTATGGCGCGTGCGATGATGCGGGCGAAAGCGCTCATCGTCTGCATTTCGCCCACGGCGGCACAAAGTAGTTGGGTACGGCGCGAAGTCCTGTTCGCCTATACGCGTCACCTTCCCATCTATCCAATCGTCACCGAAGTCACCGCCAGCAGTCAGCAGCTTATGCAAGATATGAACGCCGCGCTTGCCCAATCTTATGAGATGCGTCTCCTAGCGGACGTGAACTGGCTGTACCCGAATCCAACCTATGAGCATCTGCGCGACAACCTGATCGCCGTGCTCACCTCCCCAACCGGAGATACTGAGTGAGCGACTCGCCTCGGCTATCGGCGCTTCGCACAATCTCGTTGACAGCAGTCTAGAATCAGAATATGATTGATTGAAATCGTTTTCAATGCCGTTCAAAGAGGCGATCCGAGCATGTCGCAACGCAAACAGCGCCGTTCGGCTCCGACCATTCTAGAAGTGGCTCGTCACGTCGGAGTCTCTCCGACGACGGTATCGCGCGTGCTCAACAACTACCCTCATATTCGCGAGGACGTGCGTAACAGCGTCCTCCAAGCGATCGCTGACCTCGGCTATGAACCGAACCGTGTCGCGCAGCGGCTCCGTGCCACGCACAGCCGCCTACTGGGGATGATCGTCACCGACATCACCAACCCGTTCCTGAACACCATCATGGCAAGCATCGAAGCGGTGTTCTTCAGCAAAGGTTTCAGCGTGTTGATGAGCAATACCACGGCTGACCCGCGCAAAGAGCTTGAATACCTGAGCATGATGGAAAACGAAGGCGTCGCGGGGCTGATCATCGCGCCGACCAGCGAGAACGTGGATCGGGTGGCGGAACTGGCGGAGGATGGCTTGCCAGTCGTGGTCATCGACCGCCGCATGACCAGCGGACGCGTAGACGTGGTGCTCTCCGACAACGTGATGGGCGCACGCCAAGCGGTGGAGCATCTGATCAGCCTCGGACATCAGCGCATCGGACACATCGGCGGGCCGTTGCACCTGACCAGCGGACGCGAACGCTATCAGGGCTACCAAGCCGCTATGCACGATGCGGGCATTGATGTCCCGCCGGACTGGGTGCGCTTTGGCGACCATCGCCACGACAGCGGCTATCAAAACGCGCTAGAGCTGCTCGCTGTGACACCGAACCTGACCGCGCTGTTCATCGAAAACAACATGATGACGCTCGGCGCGATGAACGCCATCCATGATCGCGGGATGCGCGTGCCCGATGAGATAGCTATCGTCGGCTTCGATGATATGCCGTGGTACAAGTCGCTGAACCCACCGCTGACCGTGATCGCGCAGCAAACCCACGAGATCGGCGTGGTGGCAGCCAGCCGCCTCTTGGAACGTATCGACCAACCGAATTTACCCGCGCGTGCCGATGTCCTGCCGACGAGCTTGATCGTGCGCGCTTCTAGTGGTGCTGGACGCCGCTGACGACAACAACCGCTGGCGGTGAACCATTCGTACATAAGCGGGCGCAACCTAGTGCCCTAGATAACCCGCCGTCTGGTTAGCTGTTCAACCCGAAAGGAGGTGAATGCGCCACGTTGTCGAATCGAGTTATCGATACCACTCGTGCTTAACCCTTACTCCCTTCTATCAACTTTGGAGGCGTGCATGTTTTCAAAAAGATTATGGCAGAAACGCAATATCGTTTGGCTGGCTATCGCGCTGATGCTGGCATTGCCAAGCCAGCTCCCGCAACCCGCTTTCGCGCAGGACTCCGTAAAGATGGATCGTACCGATCCGAAGCTCGTCACCTATTACACGCATGACGGCGATCTGACCGTCGAGCGTGATCCGCAGTTGGCGGGCAGCACGGTATCCGTCCGCTGGGTAGATAACATCTTCCTCGGCCTGACCGATCTCTCGCCGGAAAATTCGGCCGTGCGCCCAGAATTCGCCACCGAATGGTCAGTCAGCGCGGACGGCCTCAAGTGGACGTTCAAGCTGCGCGATGATGTGCCGTGGGTGAGCTGGAACCCTGAGACTCAAGAAGCCAAAGTCATGCGTATGGTGACCGCGCAGGACGTGGTGACGGGCACGCGCCGCGCTTGCAATGCCACGCTTGGTGGCAGCTACGGTCCCGTGACCGCCAGCTTCGTCGCGGGCTGCAAAGCCGTGCTCGATTCCAAGGAACCGACGCAAGAACTGTTCGAGGGTGTTGGCGTCAAGGCCATCGATGATCACACCGTCGAATTCACGCTCGTCGCGCCGACGGGCTTCTTCCCCGCCGTCGCCAGCCTGTGGACGCTGCGTCCCGTGCCCGCCGAGCAGATCGACAAGTTCGGTGCCGCATGGATCGACCCCGCCAACGCATGGTCGAACGGCCCCTTCCTCGCTGACACGTACACACCCGGCGTCGGACGCACGCTGATCCGCAACCCGTTCATGCCCAAGGATTTACGGGGTGAAGGCAACATCGACCGCGTCGAAGTCATCGTCATCAACGATGCCAGCACGCTGCTGTCGCAGTACCTCAACGGGCAGGTCGATATGATCCGCTCCGGCGGCATCCCCGAAGGCGAATTGGCCTCCGTGCGCAGCAACGAAGCGCTGAAGGATCAACTCGTGTTTATCACGGGCGTCAGCATCGACTACTTGAGCTTCAACAATGGCAAGCCGCCCTTCGATGACGTGCATGTTCGCCGCGCGTTCAGCGCCGCCATTGACCGCACTGCCATTATCAATGACGCCGCTGGCGGCCTCGGCACACCGATCATCCACATCACGCCGCCCTCGATGCCCGGTGCGCCCGCCATCGACCAAGTTGGTGTCGGCTATGACCCGAAGTGGGCAGTCGAAGAACTCGCCAAGAGTCCGTACCCCGGCTGCAAGGGCTTCCCCGAAGTCAATTCGGTATCGCAGCCCGGACGCCGCACCCGTTACGTGGAATTCTTGATCAAGGCGTGGTCAACCGTGCTTGGCTGCGATCCGGCACTGTTCCACAACGAAGTGATCGAAGACTTCAGCAATATGATCCCCGTGATCAGCATCACCAACGATATGGCGAAGCGCCCGCACTGGCACCCGATTGGCTGGGGGCCGGACTATCCAGACTCGAATAACTGGGTGGGCGACATCCTTAAGTGCGACATCGACAACGCCTTCACGTCGCGTCCGTGCTCGGATGTGGACACGCTGATCCAGCAAGCGCGTGAAGAGTCCGATCCCGCCAAGCGCAAGGAGATGTACGCCAAGATCGAGGATATGTTCTTCGGCAAAGATGGCGTGTATCCTGTCGCACCGATCCGCTTGGCCTCGAACTATGCGCTGTACCAGACCTATCTCACTGGCCCCATCGAAACCGATGGTCAGGTCGGTGGCGAGCACTGGGATTGGTACACCATCGATAAGGCCGCGCAAACCGCAGTGCGTGCCAAGTAACCGCAGTCATCACAATAATCGCTCTGTTGCCCTTGCCACGATTGTGTCGAGGGCAGCTAACCTGCGGCTTGAGTGCCGCGGTGACTGCGTTTTCGGAGCCTGATGCTTCGGTGTCAGGCGTTGACCAACCAACCTACCATACATGGAGACACAACGATGCGATTAGCCGGACGGGTCGAGACGCCCTATTTGAGCAGCCAGATATTACAAGGGAATTTGCCCGGTGACCCGACCGAACGGATGCTGCCGATTTATCTGCCGCCGGGGTATGACGACTCTCCGACTCGGCGCTATCCGGTGATCTACGTGCTGGCGGGGCACGGTGGCAGCGGGCCGTTGATGCTCGCGCCGACGGCATGGGGCGAGTCGTTTCCGGAGCGCATCGACCGTCTGATCCGCACGGGCGCGATGGGGCCGGTGATCGCCGTGCTGCCCGACTGCTGGACGATCTTCGGCGGCGCGCAGTACATCAATTCGTCGGCCTTGGGACGCTACGAAGACTATCTGAACGACGAGCTGATGCCCTATGTGGATGCGCATTACCGTACGCTGCCCGACCGCCAACACCGCGCCATCACGGGCAAGAGCAGCGGCGGCTACGGCGCAATGGTGCAGTCGATGCGGCATCCTGAATTGTACAGCGCGGTCGCCTCGCACAGCGGTGACATTTATTTCGAGTTCGGCTACCTGCCCGATATGGCAAAGCTGCACGCCAATTTGCAGCGCTTCGGCGGCTTGGAAGGCTACATCGCGGCGGTTCCCACGTACAAGCCCAAAGACCATAACCCATTTTTCTCCGTGTTAGGGATGCTGTGCTACGGAGCGGCCTTCGCGCCGAACCCCGAAGCGCATCGCGGCTTCGATATGCCCATCGACATGGAACTCGGCACGCTGCGCGAGGATGTCTGGGCGCGCTGGCTGGCATGGGATCCCGTGCGCATGATCGACCAACCGGAAAACAACGAAGCGTGGCGTCAGATGAATTACCTTTACCTCGACTGCGGCTTGTGGGACGAGCTGAACTTCCAGACCGGAACACGTTTGATGTCGCAGAAACTGACTAAACTCGGCATCGCGCACGATTTCGAGCTGTTCAACGACGGACATATCAACGTGCCATACCGCTATGATGTCTCGCTGCCGCGCCTAGAGAAAGCGATCCGTGAGCGATAACCATGACCGACGCCAAAGCCGCTCGTCCGCTGCGCCTGAACACCCACGAGGCCGCGCAGAAACCACGCACGGCGCTGCAAGATACTTGGGCGCAGCTTGCCCGTAATCGTCCCGCTCTCCTCAGCTTGATCTTCGTGATCGGACTGGTCGCGATGGCGTTGGGCGCGGACGTGCTGCGCAACATCGGCCTGATCGAGGACATCAATGATCAGCATCGCGGCTCGTCGCTGGCGCTACCGCTGTCCTGCGCGACGATGCAAGCCAACCAGCAGCCCTATCCCCCCGGCGAACGCCAATTTTGCTTCGTCTTCGGCGCGGACGCGCTGGGGCGCGATGTCCTGAGCCGGACGGTGTACGGGACGCGCGTCTCGCTGGCGGTGGCGGTGGTCGGCGCGGTGATGACCACCGTGATCGGCGTGCTGTACGGCGTGATCTCCGGCTATTACGGCGGCTGGGTCGATAACCTGATGATGCGCTTCGTGGACTTCCTGTACGGGATTCCGAGTCTGGTGCTGGTGATCCTGTTTCAGGCGTTTTTCAAGTCGCTGGATCAGGCGGGCACGTCAGGACTCGCACGGACGCTGATCGAGATTGACCGTGGCATGGGCGGGCTATTTTTCCTATTCATCGCGCTTAGTATTTTGAGCTGGATCAACATGGCGCGCTTGGCACGCGGCGAGATCATGGCTTATAAGCATCAGGAATTTGTCGAGGCGGCGCGGGCGGTCGGTGCCAGCAACTGGCGCATCATCTTCGTCCATCTGCTGCCCAACATCACCGGGCCGCTGGTGGTCGCGACCACGCTGGAAATCCCCGCCTTCATCTTCACCGAAGCCTTTTTGAGCTTCATCGGGTTGGGCGTGGAAGCGCCGACACCGAGTTGGGGCGGCATGATCAGCACGGGGCGCGACAGCCTGACTTCGCTGCCCAACTTGATCCTCGTGCCGGGGATCGCGCTGGCGCTGACCACGCTGGCCTTCAACTTCCTCGGTGACGGGCTGCGCGATGCACTCGATCCGCACGCGCGGCGGACGTAGCCGGAGGAGATGATGCCCATGAAACGCTCCTCGTTCCGCTGGTTGTATCCGCTGTTGGCGGCGGTGATGCTGCTGCAAGTCAGCCTCGCGTGCTGGTCAACCGACACGTGGATCATCCCGCCAACCGCCACGCCAACACTGACGCCGATCCCGCCGACGCCGGAATCTGCCGGACGCTACAAGGTGGGCGAAACCGTGACAGTCATCGCGGATGGCATCGCGCCGCTGTACATCACCGACAAGCCGGAGCCGCCCACCCGTCGCAACCGCGTCCCCAACGCCGCGTGCTACAACGATACGGTTGTCACGATCATGGCGGTGACGCAGGTGGACGGCGTGATCTACTACCAGATCACCTGTAACAATCTGGCTGGTTGGATCTCCGAGCCAGTCCTGAGCAAAGGGAGATGACGCCGTGACGTTCCTACGCAATCTACTCGGTCTCTCCACACTGGTGACGTTTTTCGTGCGGCGCTTGCTCGGCAGTTTGCCCGTGCTGTTCCTGATCGCGCTGGTGTCGTTCCTGATGATCCGCGCTATCCCCGGTGGGCCATTCGTCGCCAGCGGGCAGCGTGCGCAGACCAAAGAAGTGATCGCGGCGATGGAGAAGTATTACGGTCTCGACCGCCCGCTGCTGCTGAACCTGCCCGGTGACAAGGATTGGCAACTGCTGCATTACGTGGATGAGCAGACCACCACCCGCGTCGAAGTGTTGGTGCTGTCGCCGGACGTCACCGAGGTGCTCAAGGCGGTGACGCAAGACTCGATACGGGCGCTGACTGGCGACGCGCTCAAACCGACGCTGGATCGGATCGCCTTTTACCGCGATCAGGGCGTGATGCCAGACGAAGCGGCGGGCTTGGCGAGCGATCTGGGTGCGGTGCGGGAAGCGGTGAAGGCAGACGTGCCTGAACTGGCAACGCAGACTGAGAACGCGATCACGCTGCTGAACGACACAGAACGGCGGACGACGATCCCGACCGTGCGCACGACGACGCGGGCAGTGCTGTACTCGGACTTGTTCCAGAGCCAATTTGGTA
Source organism: Anaerolineae bacterium (assembly GCA_019637615.1). Taxonomy (GTDB): domain Bacteria; phylum Chloroflexota; class Anaerolineae; order Aggregatilineales; family UBA2796; genus JAHBVK01. Next base: position 8,134 of record JAHBVJ010000007.1, read on the forward strand.
ATTATCTGTGTAACCTCCTTCGCCTCGATTTTGGCCCCTCGCTCGGCATCACCAATCGCGGCAGATCTGTCAGCGACATTATCGCGGATAAGCTGCCGATCTCGATTGCGCTCGGCCTGATGGCGGTCGGGCTGGCGATCTTGACAGGCATCCCGTTGGGCGTGGTGGCGGCACTGCATCATAACAAGCTGCTCGACCATCTCGCTATGTTCGTGGCGGTGATCGGGCGGGCGGTGCCGAATATTGTGCTTGGCCCGGTGCTGATCATCATCTTCGCGGTCAAGCTGAAGCTGTTCCCCGTCGTCAACCCTTACGTGTGGATCGAAGGGCCGCAGGCTAACCTCGGTGAGTACCTTTCGACGGCGTTTTTGCCCGTCGTCACACTGGCACTCGGCATGAGCGCGGGCATCGCACGGCTGACGCGGGCAAGTCTGCTGCAAGTGCTGAACCAAGATTACGTCCGCACGGCGCGCTCGAAGGGACTGCGCGAACGCGGCGTGATCTACGGTCATGCGTTGCGCAACAGCCTGATCCCCGTGGTGACGATCCTCGGCCCGCTGCTGGCGGCGGTGCTGACAGGCACCTTCGTGGTCGAACTCGTCTTCGCGATCCCCGGTCTGGGTGATACCTTCGTGACCAGCGTCACCACCCGCGATTACAACCTGCTGGTCGGCGTCACGGTGCTGTATTCCGTGTTTCTGGTGGTCGGCAACATTCTCGTGGATGTGTTTTATACATGGCTTGATCCGCGCATCCAATTCCAAAATTAGAGGTTCCTTATGCACAATCAATATCAATTTCCGGCGGTGTTGAGCGTCCGTACACAGGCGCGCATCGTCAACGAAACTTTGAAGGCGCGGATGGACGCGCTGCTGCCCGCGTTGATGCACGAAACGGGCATCGACATGTGGATCATCGTGTGCTACGAAGACAATTACGATCCGGTCTTCAACACGCTGATCCCGTGGGAATGCTGGGCACCGATCTTGCAGATGATGGTGTTCTTTGATCGCGGCGAGGCGGGCGTCGAACGGCTGAACATCTCGCTGACCGACATGCAAGGCTTGATGACCACGATCTGGAACCTGCAAAGCGCCGAGGATCAATGGGCGTGCTTGCGGCGGGTGGTCGAAGAACGCCAGCCGAAGCGGATCGGGATCAACCAGTCGGACGTGATCTGGGCGGCGGACGGCCTGACGGCGGCCTTGAAGGAAAAGCTAGTCGCCACCTTGGGCACTGAGCTGGCGGGGCGGATCGTGTCGGCGGAGCCGTTGTGCATCCGCTGGCTGGAGACGCGCTTGCCGACGGAATTGGCGCTGTACGAGCAAGCCTGCGCCATCGCCCACGCGCTGATGAAGACGTGCTTTTCGCGGCAGGTGATCACGCCCGGTGTGACGACGATTGACGATCTGCGCTGGTGGTACTGGCAGACGACCACCGATCTCGGTTTGCCGGTGTCGTTCCCGCCGTTCTTCCGCTTCATGCGCAGCGAGGCGGAACGGCAGAAATGGGGCAGCGCTGACCGCGTGATCCGCCCCGGCGACATGGTACACTGCGATGTGGGCGTGAAGTACATGCGCATCCTCACTGACCATCAGGAACTCGGCTATGTGCTGCGCCCCGGCGAATTTGCGCCGCCGCGTGGTCTGCTGGACGGGCTGGCACAGGCAAACCTGTTGCAGACGGTGTTCATGAGCACATGGGCGGAAGGCTTGACGGGCAACGAAATCCTGACGAAGGCGCTGGCGCACGGGCGCGAGGCTGGTGTCGCCAAACCTAAGATTTACTCACACTCACTCAGTCACTACCTGCACGAACCCGGCCCGCTGATGGGTCTGCCGTGGGAGCAGGTGGCGTGTCCGGGGCGGGGCGATGTCAAGATGCGCTACGATACGGTCTACACTGTCGAACTGGGGGCGACGTGTCCCGTGCCGGAATGGGGCGGGCAAGAAGTGGCGTTCCCGCTGGAGCAAGACGCCATGTTCACACGGCAAGGCAGCTTCTTCATCGATGGGCGGCAGACGGAGTTCCATCTGATCTAGGAAGGGAAGGGAAGAAAGTGCTGAGTGCTTAGTCCTTAGTGCTTAGTAAAAGGCGAGAAGAGAGTGCTAAGGAGAAGGCGGTGCAGACCGTGTGGTGATTGAAGATCAGCGACCAATGATCCCAAAAATGATCCCTTGTTGAGGAGCGAACGGGATCATTGGCGATCTGGATTGCATGTTTCTCTTAGCGTTCTGAATGGTATTTGCGGAATTTCCGCACGAGCGTGACGTTGACCTGACATTGGCTCGCATGGTATGAGATCGCAGAGCCTCCGTTACCTACCTGCGCAACGAGCGCTGGCGTGTAACTGACGTGAGGAGAATTGCAATCACTGATGTGCGCTGTCCTCGTATTTCCATTGGTCTGGACAGAACCGTCAAGTTCATATCGAGACTTAGAACGAGTAGCTTTTACATTCTAGCACGATCTAGAGGGAAGTCAAGGGGCTGATTGTTGTTGTTTTGTCGAGAAATGATAAAAGAGTTGTAAAGATGGGTGAGAGGAATAGTGTTAGGTGCTAAGTAAACTGCACGTGTGATTTTGGTGGCGCGTGGTGTTAGAGAAATAGGCGCAATCAGCACAATAGGTCATAGAAGCCCCGACGATAACGATAGTGAGTGGATCGGGCAGGAATTCACGAAACGGCGTAGGGGCGAATTCTTCGTGCCGCCCGACGCTGACGGTGGTCAAGCAAAATCCCGGCGATAAATCACCGATCTGACGGTGGTCGTGATAATCTCCAATAGCCTCAATTTCAGATAGTTCACGCAGTATCATCGGCAAGATCGCCCGACGTTGATGGTGTTTAAGAAAATAGTTAGGCAGACGTGGGTTCGTCGCCACGCCCGCCGAGAGTTGATGGTGTTTAAGAAATTCGTCAGGCAAACGATCCCCGACAATGAATTGACTGGCTCAACCTACGAAGTCCCTTCGGGACTCAAGAATATGCGTTGGCGTGGGTGTTGTATTCCCGCATTATTTTTTGAGACACCACAGACCTTAGCCTTAGAGAAAGAAGTCCCGAATGGGACTCAGCCGCTTCAGAGAGACTTTTAGCCCCGTTCCTTCTACGCAAATCGGCTTCTGAAACTCAGGTTAAGCAACGCCGTGTAGCGATACGCCCACTGAACTGTCTACTTTTCGACTCCCGATGCTGGCTGGTCAGTTGTCATCAATGATCGTATGATATTGTATCCTAAATTTTGGTTATGCTACGTCGGAAACGGAGGCTAACACACGCTAGACGTGTCATGTTGGTTGCACAGAAATTAGCGACTTCGGGAGTCGGTCATGATTGAAATTCCTCCGTCTGACCTGCCAGCCGCGCTGCGCGCCGCCTTCACGATGGCTGAACCTGCCGGATTGCGCTGCCTCGGCGTGCTGGCTGATGTGCTGCGCGGGCGCGTGCTGGTGGATGACGCTGCCGAGCCAACGCGGTCGCTGCTGTATGAAACCATGTATGACACGATTTACCTCAGCGGCACATGGACGCCCGCGCAGGTTGCCGAGGAAATCCGCGATTTGCGTCGTCGCGGCGAGGTGATGATCGGGCTGTGGCCGGACGATCCGCGCATCGCCCTGCTGCCCACCAACACCGATTACATCGGCACCGTCTACGATTTCTACGATCATCCATCTGCCACGGTGCTGGCCTCACTCAGCGCGAAGATGCCCGCTCACTGCGAACTGCGCCCGCTTGAAAGCAGCGTGTTCGATTCGCTGATCGAGCGTGCGATGCTGTTGAAGCACTATGGTGATGTCGATGCGGCACTGAGCACGATAATGGGCTACTGCCTATTCTACGAGGGGCAAAACGTGTGCGAGGCGGTGGCTGGCCCGCTGATCGATGGCATCCGCGAGATGGGTATCCTCACGCATAAGGATTATCGAAGGCGCGGGTATGCGACATTGACGTGTGCCGCGCTGCTGCAAGCCTGTGAACGGCTAGGCGTCCAGACCTTCTGGAATTGCAACAGCAGTAATCTGGCGTCGGTGGCACTCGCCCGCCGACTCGGGTATCAGCGAGAACGCGCCTATACGCTGTACTACTGGGAGCCGCGTCAACAGTGAGGCAGTGGGCTGATAAGTAGGCTGCTAGACAGCCGGAACAACTCTCCGGTAGCGCCGCCCGACGTTGACGGCGGTTAAGACATTAGTCAAGGAAATGCGGGGTTGTCGTCAGGCTGCCCGACGACGTCGATAGTGTTGAAGGGATTAGTCAGGCAATCGATCCCCGACAATGAATTGTCGGGCTTACCCTACGAAGTCCCTTCGGGACTCAAGAATAAGTATTAGCGTGAGCGTCGTATTCCCGCATAATTGTCTGGAGCACCATAAACGTGCGGGCTTAGAGAATGAAGTCTCTGCGGGACTCAGGCTCCAAGAATAGGATCTAAATTTCCTGCACTATTTCTCGCGATGCCAGCGAGCTAACTAGTGCAGGGAGGTGAAATCTGACCTATTTGGGATGGGTAGGCTAGGCGGTTTGTGCCTGTTCGCGGCGCATGATCTCGGCGTCGATGCGCTGTGCTACTTGCTCATCGTAGCGCGGCCCATCCTTGATCGCGGCGAGATCGCGCAGCCCTTTTTCCAGCTTGCGCAGTGGTTCGATCCCCGGCGTAACGGCGAGGGCTTCATCGAGATCGGCAAGGATTTCCGGCAGAGAGCGGCTGAGTACCACACTCGCTGTGACACGATCATGCCATGCGTAGTAATCATCGTTGTCGCGTATGATGCGCTGCTTGGCTAACTTCAACGAGCGTTCGAAATGCTCTTGGGCTTTCTCAAGATTGCCTAGCCGATAGGCCAAGATGCCCAGATTGGTGACCGGATACGAACTTTGCGGCGTCAAGGTGGCGACTTCTTCGTACAAGGCATAGGCTTCTTGATTGCGTCCCTGATGTTTCAAGAGACTTGCCAGCGCCCCATAAGCCGACTCGCCCGTGATGTCTAGCAGCGCTTTGTTGCGCTTACCGCGCAACCGCTCCTCGGAAAACAGATACTCGGCTTCGCCATATAAGGCGCGACGCTGATCGGGGTCTTGCTGCGAATCGCCAAGCACGCGTTTGGCGTAGGCAAGCGATAGGCGGGCGGGCGCGTAGCTGCGCGATTGCTCCAGCAGCGCGATACCCTCTGTCATGCGCTCCAGCCGGACGTAGAGATCGCCAAGGAAAAAGCGCATCACTTCGTTGTCTTGATCCAGTTTGTAGGCTTGCTCGTAGAACTCGGTGGCGAGTTCGAGGTTGCCAAGCGCGATCTGCTGCTGTCCCAATTGTGCTAACGCCAAGGCTTCATTCTGATTGTGTCCGGTGGTTTTCAGATCGTTCAGCTTTTGGTCAATCTCTTGGCTGATGTTGGTCATAGATTGAAGGATCGCGGCGCTATCCTGTTTGAATTGACTGGCAGCATCGACGGCAGACTGCATGGCGGAAAGCTGCGCACCGACGCGATGATCTAGCTCTTGGAACTTGCCGTTTTGGTTGGCACTGCCGAAATAATCATCCCTGAATTTGCTCCATTCGCCGTCAACCTGCTGCACCTGCCTAAAAATCCCGACTGCAAAGAGCGCGCCGATAATACCGACCACGATGCCCACGATCTGGAAGATGTTAAGCAAGCTGTTGGCGAAATTCACGGCACTGTCGGCACGTTTTTCTAGACTATCGAGACGTCTCAGGAGTTCATCGATGGACTCGGTAGGCTGCGCGGTGGATGCTGGCGCGATGCTCGTCTGCGCAAGGCTGGTCGGCGGGAAAAGCGTGCCTTCTTGCGCGATCCCCACTTGTGCGGATGAAAAGAGCAGGATGGCAAACAAGATGAGGGCAATGGCGAACGGCAATCGCAGCTTGGGCATCGTCATCTGATCCTAACCATGCAGAAGATCACAGGCTAGATTCTACACGACTTGCAGCCACACGCTAACTGGATACGTCGCCCGATCTTGCCCATCTGAGGTACATTCAACGATAAATTAGTATTTCGACTCGCTTAGGTTGTAGGGTTGTTAGCCCTCACCCCCGACCCCTCTCCCGCAAGGCGAGGGGCGAAAGACAACTTAAGGTGGCAGCGAGTTTTTTTGTTCAAACAGATCGGTTTTCAGCGCGATGATATTGGCATCGGCGCTGGTTGAAAGAAAAGGAAAAGCTATGCAGACGCAATCATTGGGGCACACTGGCATACAGGTGAGTTCGTTGTGCCTCGGCGCGATGTATTTTGGCACGCGCAACGATCAGGCCACTTCATACCGCATCCTTGACGCGTATGTAGACGCGGGCGGTACCTTCATCGACACCGCCAATATTTACGCGCACTGGGTGCCCGGTTTCAAAGGCGGCGAGAGCGAAACTCTGCTCAACCAATGGCTGAAGCAGCGCGGGAATCGTGCCAAGCTGTTCATCGCGTCCAAAGTGGGATTCGGGTATCCGGGTGTGCCCGTCGGCTTGAAGGCGTCACAGATCGAGGAGGAATGCAACAAGAGTCTGAAGCGGATGGGCATCGAGACCATCGATCTGTATTACGCGCATGTCGATGACCGCACCACGCCGCTTGAGGAGACGATGGGCGCGTTCGACAAGCTGGTGAAGGCAGGCAAGGTACGCTTTATCGGCGGCAGCAATTACCGCGCGTGGCGGCTGGAAGAAGCCCGCTGGACGGCGCAAACGCATGACTGGGCGCAGTTCTGCTGCATCCAACAGCACTATACGTATCTGAAACTGCGTCCGGGGACGGATGTCGCGCCGCAGGTGATGGCAAACGAAGACTTGATCGACTACTGCAAAAGCACAGGCACGACGCTGCTGGCGTATTCGGTACTGCAAAGCGGCGCGTACACCCGCGCGGAACGCAAATTCTCGCCCAAGCTGGTGAGCGCCGATAATGAGAAGCGCCTCGCTGCCCTGCGCAACGTGGCGGCGGAAAGCCATGCGACCGTGAATCAGGTGATTTTGCGCTGGATGCTGCAATCGTCACCGTCGGTGATCCCGCTGATCGCCGCCAGCGACGAAACCCAGCTTCAGGAGAATATCGCTGCCTTGAGTTTGCAACTCAGCCCCGACCAGATGGAAGTCTTGAATAACGCGGGTTTGCAGTAGCGGCGATTGTGAATTAATCAGACAACCTCACCCCCTGACCCCCTCTTTGCGAAGCGGAGAGGGGGAACCAAGGGGCACGGGATCGAGGTAGTGGTTCGCGGGAAGTCGGGCGACGCGAACTGGAAGCGACTAAGTTAGCTCCAGCGCGTCAGGATGGCTTCCCGATCAAAGATGCGCCCCGCGATGTAGATCGACAAAATCGCCGCGATGAACAGCACGATCAACACGATGGCGATGAGTTCGGGGCGCAGCACGAGCAGCCCTGTGACCTGTGCCAACACCAGCCCGATGAGCGGGATGATGAGCACCGCCGTCGCTTGCTGCGCGGTGCGCGGATCGTTCACCCTTGAGGAGATGATGATCGTCAGCGTGATCGAAATCAGCGCTATCAGCGGCGACCCGATGGCGAATAACATCAGCCATGCGGGCGTCAGTATCGAATCGCGCACTGCCGGAGAGACGGCGAACAGCGATACGCCCCCGATCACGAGCAGCCCCGCGACATAGGTCATCAAGAGGGTGGGGATGAAGGCCACCAGACTCTTAGCCAGCATCAATTCCCATGTGCGGATGGGCGTGGCGAGCAGCGGCTCCAAGGTGCGGTGTGTTTTTTCCCCGACCACACTGTAGGCGGCAATCGAACCGGGGATGAAGATCGGCAGAATCAGGAACATGATCGACATCTGCTTGCCGATCAGCGCTTGCGTCATCTCGGTCACGCTCATCGCCGCCAACGCGGGATCAAGATCAAGCAGCGTGCGGTATTGATTCAGATTGGTGCCCTTGAGCAGGTCGGCTTCCGAGACGTGCCCGATAATGAACAGGGCGACGATGGGCAGCACCGTAAACAAGGCCGGTAGAAAGATCAGCATCGCGACCAGACTTTTTTGCTGGAGCAGTTCCCGCCATTCTTTGACCAAGATGGCGCGGATTTTCCTCATCGCCGTGTTATTCATGATGCCCCACCAGTTTGAGATACACATCTTCGAGTGATTGCAGCATTGGCTGCACGTATTGAATGGGCGCGCCCGCCGCCGCCAGCGCCGCGATCAGGGCGGGGTTGTGCTGGTCGGGATCAGCCATGACAATGGTCAGCGTGTGGTCGGCGCTAGTCACTTTATCTACGAAGGGCAGCGCACGGATGGTGGCTTCCCAAGGTGCGGCGTCGCCCTGCACCTGCACTTGCGTCCCGTGCCCGGTGGCTTCCGCGCGCAGACTAGCGGGCGAGTCGAGGCGCAGCAGGCGCGTGCGGAAGATGCCGATCAGGTCGCACAATTCTTCGGCTTCCGCGAGATTGTGGGTGGTCAAAAAGATGGTGCGTCCATCGGCGCGGAGCTGCTTGACGAAATCGCGCACGGTGCGCGCCGCCTCGATCGAGGCCAGAAGTTGGCTCGTCCAAGAAGATGATGGGCGGTTCGTGCAGCAGCGCCCGCGCAATCGCCAATTTCTGGCGCATCCCTTTGGAAAAACCCGCCGACTTTGTCCGCGCGGCGATCCAGAGATCGGCATCCGCAGATAGCGCTCGACCTGCGAGGATGCCTGCGCATCGGCAAGATCGTACAGGCGGGCGAAAAACGTCAGGTTTTGCCACGCGTTGAGATTGTCGTAGAGGCCGGGGGTTTCGGTCAGGATGCCGACCGAGCGGCGGATGGCTTCGTTGCCCGCGCCGAGCGTGTGTCCGGCGATGGTGGCAGTTCCGGCGGTGGGGGCGATGAGGGCGGCGAGCATCCGCACGGTGGTTGTTTTGCCCGCGCCGTTTGGCCCCAAAAACCCGAATACACTACCGGTGGGGATATGGAGGTCTAGTCCATCGACGGCGGTGTACGTGCCAAAAACGCGCTTCAACCCGGCGGTAACGATCGCGTCCATGTGGGAATGTCCATTCTAGCAACAATGCGCCTTCATACTAACCCAACTCGCAAGAATCGGGCTTCATGAAACTTGTAAAAACCCTCTTGGCTTTCCAAGAGGCAAGGCTCACGCGGCGCAGCACGCGCGTATCTATCATATGATGCGAATTGTCCACCATCGGCATGTGGTAGCTCACTTTTTTTTGATGACTTTAGACACATGATTAGGGAATGTCTTGACCATAGTATGTAAATACTTATCGTAGGCTCGGCAATTATGGCGAAGTGACGCGATACATGGAGTATCCCTAACCGCATCGATCCGCACCATCCTCCACCTGAGCTGTTTGCTGTGCCACTCGGCAGCGACTTCCTTGTGTACAACCCCTTGCGCGGTTCCTGCGCGCTTATCAATGCGGGCGCACTTAGCCTGCTTCGTCAAAGCCTGAACGGGTACTCGCTCCGCAATTCGACATTAGCACCGCTGTGGAACGCGCTGACGGGCACGTATGAACCGCTGCGCCCCCGCCAAGGGCCGATCACCTCGCCATTGTTTTTGGGCTTGATCCCGACACGCGGCTGCAACATGGGTTGCCATTATTGCGACTTCAGCGCCCCGAAATATTCTGACAACCTGATGACGACGCAGATCGCGCGGGATGCGCTGGACGCTTATTTCGCGCTGCTCCAAGAAGCCAACCAGACCGTTGCTAATGTCCACTTTTTCGGCGGGGAGCCGTTCCAACACGAGCAGGTGATTCATTTCGCGGTGGGTTACGCCGAACTGCTGGCGGAAGCTGCCGGAATCAGCGCGCGGTTCGAGGTGACGACGAACGGCCTGTACAGCGCGTCCCGCTGCCGCTGGATCGCGGATCACTTCGACGCAGTGGTGCTGTCGCTGGACGGGCTGCCTGATGTGCATGATCGGCATCGCCCCGCGCTGAATGGTAAAGGCACCTTCGACCCTATCGCCCGCAATGCCAAGATTTTGTCCGAAGGCAGTGTGGAGTTGATCGTGCGGGCGTGCGTTACTGCCGATTCGGTGGGCAGTTTGGCAGACTTCGCGCAGTGGATCGCGGAGACGCTGCGACCGAGTACGGTTTGCTTCGAAACCTTGAGCTTTTCGGCGCAGGCTGATGCCAGCGGCATGAAAGCCCCCGATCCGGTCGAGTTCGCACGTTCGTTTGAACGTGCCGCCCACGTGCTGCGGGAATATGGCATCACGACGGTGACTTCGACGGCGGTGCTGGATGGGCCGCGCCTGTCGTTCTGCCCGATTGGCAAGGACGCGCTGATCGTATCACCTGACGGCGCGGTCGATGCCTGTTATTTGCTGCGCGAAGAATGGAACGCCAGCGGGCTAGACCTACGGATCGGTGAAGTGTGCCCCGATGCGCAGAACGGTGCAGTATTCGGGTTCGACAGCAGCGCGGTGGAACGCGTCCGGCAGATGACGGTGTACGAGCGCCCGTTGTGCGCTGAATGCCTGTGCCGCTATCACTGCGCGGGCGGCTGTCATGTGCATCATGCGACCGACGCCGACGCTGGCAATTTCGATGCGCTGTGCGTTCAGACGCGGTTGATCACGGTGGCTGGTTTGCTCCGCCGACTGGGACGCGACGATCTGGCTGACCGCTGGATCAGTGATGGCGATTTTGCGACGCGGGGCGTGTGGCAGCGCTCCGACCGCCTAGAAAAGGTAGGCACACTGTGATGATCAGGACAGCAGAGACAACCAAGACCGTCAAGTTGATCAGCAGTCCCGCCGTGTGCTGGGTGCGTGACGCCGATTGTACATTCATCATCAATGATGAGACGCAGCAAGTGATCCGGCTGATGGGGGCGGCGGCGGTGGTGTGGGATTGGCTGAATCTGGGCTATTCGTTCGAGAAAACGGCGCGGATGCTGGCACTGGTGCAAGCCGTCCCCGTGCCACAGGCTGAACAACATTTGCTGACCTTCCTCGCAGATTGGCGGGCGTCGGGACTGCTAGACACCGAAGCGGAGACACAGCATGGCTAACCTCGTGATCACCGATCAGTGCAACCTAGCGTGTCCGTACTGCTTCGCGCAGTCGTATTTGCAACAGGAAAAAGCAGAAGGCAACCCAACGGGCGTGTTCATCTCACGCGAGGCGTTCGAGGCGCGGCTGGATTTCCTCGTCCGTTCGGGCGTTGGTGAAGTCCGGCTGATCGGTGGCGAACCGACGCTGCACCCGCAGTTTGAAGCGCTGATCGCGGCGGCACAGCAGCGAGGACTCAAGGTGATCGTGTTTTCGCACGGCGTCATGAAAGACAGTGCGCTGCGCTGCCTTGAGCAACTCCCGCTCGACCAATGCACGGTGCTGATCAACGCCAACGCCAGCCATCCCACCGCCGACTCGGAACGCCTGATGGTGCGCCGACAGACCGCGCTGCTGCGGTTGGGCGAACGCGCGCTGCCGGGGTGCAACCTGTACACTAGCAATATCAAGCTAGACTGGCTGATCCCGTTGATTATGGAGACGGGCTGCCGGAAAGCCGTGCGGTTGGGGCTGGCGCAGCCTATCGTCGGCGCGGACAACCTATATTTGCATCCCAAGCAGTATCGCATCATCGCGGAGAAGATCGTCCGGTTTGCCGAACGCGCGGCGGAGCATGGCATCCGCGTCGAGTTTGACTGCGGATTCGTGCGCTGCATGTTTTCCGACAAGGAACTGGCAACCTTGCACCGATTGGATGCAGACATCGGCTGGCGATGCAGCCCCGTGCTGGACATCGCCATGAATGACACGGCGATCCACTGCTTCCCGCTGACGAACTTCGCGACGGTGGTCTTTGACGCGACGACTGATGACGCGGCGGGACTGCGCACCGCGCTGGCGCAGCAGGTCGCGCCGTATCGACAGGCGGGCATCTATAAAGAGTGTTCGAGCTGTGCGTACAAAGCGGCTGGCGAGTGTTCGGGCGGGTGCTTAGGCGTGACGGTGCGGCGCTTCCGTGAGGGCGCGATCCGCGTGCGCGTGCCAGCGCCGTTCACCGCGTATGTGGCGCAAGAGGCCATCGAAACAAGCGAATAAGCCCGCTTCACCAACTTAGTTTAGGAAACAGCCTAGCGCTGTCGGCATCTTATCCAAAAAGGACAATCGTTATGGACAATGAACCTGAGCAAACGGAAGGTGTACCAGTCGAACATCAAGCCGAAAATGAACCGCAAGTGTTCGCCGTGAGTCGGCAAGACGACGAAACCAAGTTCAACCGCCGCGATTTCTTGGTGATGGCAACCGCCGCTACAGTCGGCTTGGCAGTCACCAGCGAACTCGCCCCCAAGCCAGTGCAGGCCAGTTCCGCGACCGATTATGAGAATGATCCGTCGATGCGGCTGCTGCAAACGGCCTGTACCGTGTCCGTGCGCAGCAAGACCTCCAAGGTCAATATGCGCAGCGGCCCCGGCACTACCTTCGCGCTGTTAGGGCAGATGGATCCTAATACGGACTATCCGGTAACGGCGAAGGCCAAGGATACCCGCCGCGCGACGTGGTACCGCATCGTCGCCGGTGGCGAAGCATGGGTTTCAGCAACCTATGTGCGCACCAAAGGCGTGTGCAGCGGCGTCCCGTTGATCGAGGCACCAGCCGCCCCGAAACCGGGCGTCAAAGGAACCGTGCAACCGGGTCAAACGGGCATCAACTACACGATTGGCGGCGTAACGTACACGCTCCCCTGCGGCTCACCGATTCCATCGGGCGCGGTATGCGTGTGCAACTGCGTGACGGCTCCGCAGCCTTGCGGCTGTGTGGGCAATACGTGCGGCTGCGTCGGCAATTCCTGCGCTTGTAACACGATTCATTACTGGTACCCCAACTAGCCAGTCCATAAGGGGGAAGTTGGCGACCGGGTATCGCAAAGAGACGGAAAGCGGCTGTAGCGGCGCTTCCGCACACGTTTATTCAAGGGAGAGACGAGGCATTCTTTATGGAAACCTATATTATCCCCGTGACGGCCTCCAAGTCGGCAGATAAATTCATCATTTACCGCCCGCGCATCGGTATGGCCTTCGTAGGCAACCGTGCGATGGCGACGCTGGCAGTAGCGGCAACACATCGTACCGACAACGAGTCAGCGACGAAGCTACCCGACGATGTCCGCACATTCTTGGAGTCGGTGGGATTCTTCCAGCCCGATCCGCCGGAGCCACCTGCACAGGATCGGGCTTTTCATCCGACGACCGCCGTGCTGCTGATGACCAACCAGTGTCAGTTGCGCTGCACGTACTGCTACGCGGCGGCTGGCGAATACGTCCAGCAGCAGTTGACGCCCGAATTAGGCCGCGCCGTGATCGATTACGTCTGTCAGAACGCGATTGAACGCGGAATCCCGCAGTTTGAATTGGCGCTGCACGGTGGCGGCGAACCGACCGTGAATTGGCAAGTGCTGCAAGAATGCACCGCTTATGCCCGCAGTAAGCCAGTCAAGGCCAAGATCACGCTGACCTCGAACGGCGTCTGGTCGCCCCGCCAGCGCGCGTGGATTCTGGAGAACTTGGACGCGGTGAGCATTTCGATGGACGGAATGCCTTCGACGCAGGATCGGCAGCGCCCGTTCAGTTCAGGCCGTCCGTCGTCCGCTCATGTGCTGCGCACCATCGCGGAACTGGATAACCACGAATTTGAGTATGGCATCCGCCTGACCGCCACCGCGCCGTGGCAATCACTGCCCGATGATGTGCGGTTCATCTGCGAAAACACCGCCTGTCAGGTGATGCAGGTCGAACCTGCCTTCAACACGAAACGCGGCGGGCACAGTTGGCCTGATCCTGACGAGGTACACGATTACGTGGCGGCCTATCTGGCGGCGCACGACATCGCGACGGCGGCGGAACGGACGCTGTTCAGTTCCAGCGCGCGCTTAGGATCGGTAACGACGACGTTTTGCACCGCGCCGTATGATGCACTGATTGTGAATCCGTTCGGGCAACTCGTGACCTGCTACGAAGTCGCCAGCGAAGCGCACGCCCTTGCCCAGATTTCGATCATCGGGCGCGCGGAGAACGGCGAAGTCATCGTAGACACCGAAGCACGGGATGGGCTGCATGATCGGATGGCGGCGCGGCGGCAGTCGTGCGAAGGCTGCTTCTGCTACTGGTCGTGCGCGGGCGATTGCTATGCGCGGGCGTTCGCGCCGCATGATGGCGGTCATCTCGTGCATGGCGGACGCTGCGACATGAACCGCGCCATCACGCGGGAACTGCTGTTACGGCGCATCGCGGAACATGGCGGCGTGTGGCGGGCAGATGATCACGCTGCCGTGATGATGTGCAGTCCGCAGCCCGCTGTCGTGAGTACAGGAGAAGCAAATGGACGTACAGAACCTGTTGCAGACCCAAGCGTTTGATCAATTCCCGCGTGAACGCCTGAATTTTGTCGTCTCGCGGCGGCGTTTTTGGGGCGCGTTGGTGAACACGGTAGTCGCTTTTTCCGGACAAGGTGACGGCACGCCTGCGTATGGGCTGGACGCGTTGGGCGATTTGCCCGACGAGCAGCTTGCGGCGATTGTGCCGTGCATCCTGCCCGACTGCCAGATCAGCGTTGATGGCGGTTGGGTGAATATCTTGCCGCCGGGGAAGAAAGCACCGACGCGGGTCGTCGCGCTGGATTCGCCCGCGCTGACGGCGTTCAACCTGTTCAACGGTGGCAATACGCTGGCGGACATCAGCGTCGATGTGGCGGAGCAACAGTGTTGGACGCCAGCCGAAGCCTTTGACTACGTGCGCGGGCTGTTCCTGACGCTGGTGCTGATCGGCGCGTGCGTACCCGCTAACAACCAGACGGAAGGTTAACGACCTATGCAAGCCGCGTGGCAGCGCCCGTTTCGCCCGATTTCCACGACGCTGCCGATTTTCCGGCAAGACGACGACGCGATCAGCTTGTTTTACGCGCCGACGTATCTGGTGACAGTAGCGCACCCCCATGCCGAGGCCTTCGCGCAAGCGGTTAGCGGGAGGGCGAATAATGTGTGGTCAGGCACGGCAGAAGCACAAACGCTGATGGCGAGAGCGGCTGACTGCCAGCGTGAGCAAACCGCGTCGCGCCCTCCATTTGTGCCCGTTGGGCTGACGATTTATCTGCATAACGCGTGCAATTTGCACTGCACGTACTGCTATGCCGAAGCGCTGCCGACGCGCCGTGAACGACTGGCGGTTGAGACGATCCGCGCGGCTGCAAGGTTGGTGGCGGCGAACTGCGCCAAGCGTGGTCTGCCGTTAGCAGTGGTGTTTCACGGTGGCGGCGAACCGACACTGGATGAAGCGCTGCTGATGGAAAGTCTGGCGGTGGTGGAAGAATGCGCGGCAAGCCAGCAGGTGGACGTGTTCCGCTACATCGCCACCAACGGCGTGATGTCAGCGGCACGGGCGCGGCGGATCGCCAAGCATTTTGATCTGGTGGGCTTGTCGTGCGACGGGATGCCGGAGATTCAGGCAAAGCAACGTCCGTTATACGGCGGCGGGAGCAGTATGCCGAGCGTCGAACGGACGGCGCGCATCCTCGATGAGGCGGGCACGCCGTATCACGTGCGGGTCACCGTCACGGCGGAGAGCGTGCCACGCCTTGAGGCGATCGCCCAGTATTTGTGTGAGCATCTGCATCCGCAGGAAATTCACGTCGAGCCTGTCTACCATGCCGGACGCGCGGCGCTGATGCCCGACGATGAGCTTGACACCTACACATTTATCGAGGCATTCCTCGCGGGACGAACGGTTGCTGAAGGATACGGCGTGAAGTGGATGAATTCTGGCAGCCGCTTATGGGAACGTCACGGGCCGTACTGCAACGTGTTTCGGGACGTGGTGCAGATCACGCCGGAGGGGACAGCCGTCCACTGCTTCAAGGTGGCGGAGACGACGGGCGCGAATGACACGCGCGTGATTGGTCAGCCGAACGGCACACGATTCGAGATCGATCAGCAACGGATCGAGGCGCTGCGCCAGCAGTTGAGCCAGATGCCGCCCGCCTGCAAGACATGTTTCAACCGCTTCCACTGCACACGCGGCTGCCCCGAACAGTGCCCGCTAGAGGGAGCATCCGACAGCCTGCCCATGCGCTGTGACCTGCTGAAAGGCTTGGCGACTGCTGCGATTCAACGGACGGCGGCGGACATGCAAGCGCAATTACAGGGCGATATATACGCCATCGGGAGGGAGATAGCTAGACCATGACGATGATCACCACGACCACCGACGCTTTCACGACGTTTTTCCACGACGCGCCGCCAGCCGTCGATACCGATAGCATTCGAGCGGCATGGAAACGACTCGCGCCGCCATATGACGTGGAACGCTGGCAGCTTCCACTGCCGCCGTGGAATCGACGGCAGTATGATGAGCGCGGCGAGGTGCCGTGGGAGACGCTGCAACGCGATCTGGCGGCTGACCAGACCGCGCGCCCGATGTGCATCTACCTGCATAGCCCGTTTTGCGACGACAAATGCGGCTTCTGCGACAGTTATTCGTTCCGGCTGGCTACGCACCGTGACGAGCGCATCACGCAGTACGTCGAGCAGCTCTGCACGGAACTGGAATGGTGGAGCCGGATCGGGAATTTGCGGGAGCGGCGCGTCGTCAGCGTACACATGGGCGGCGGGACACCGACCTTCCTCGGCGCGAAGGCACTGACACAGATCGCGGACTGCTGCAAGCGGCTGTTCAACATCACGCCGGAGACGGAATGGGCGCTGGAATCGACGGCGCATGGACTGACGCCAGAAGTCATCCGCGCGATGCACGAGATCGGCTACCGACGCTTGCACATCGGCGTGCAAAGCCTTGAGGACGAGGTGCGGCAAGTGATCGGGCGCACCAGCACGGCGGATCAGGTGGTGGAACGCATCGAAGCCGTGCGCGCGCTGGATTGGATCGTCAGCGTCGATCTGATCTGCGGGCTGCCGAGGCAGACGCTGGCGGGCTTCATCGGCGGGATCGAGCGTTTGATGGAGGCGGGCATCAACGGGTATTCGCTGTATGAGC
Organism: Anaerolineae bacterium; assembly: GCA_019637615.1. Lineage (GTDB taxonomy): Bacteria > Chloroflexota > Anaerolineae > Aggregatilineales > UBA2796 > JAHBVK01. The sequence continues at coordinate 25,118 of JAHBVJ010000007.1, forward strand.
TGTTGATCTTCCCGCAGAATTTACGGTGGTCGGAGAAGCACGGCCTGACGCAGCGTTCGCACTTGCCAAATTATTGGATGTATATGGCGGGCGCGACTTTGCTCGAACAACGTGGATTCACGAAGAATTTGTTCAACCACTGGGCGGATGCGCGCGACGAAAATATCTACTTCACGTTCCCGCAGCGCGATGAGGACCTGCTGGCGGTGGGCGCAATCGCAGACGGCGTGTTCGGTGATTATCATTATCGCCATTTCGGGTACAACGAGTATTTGCAGGTATCGGCGGCGGGCAGACCAGCGCTCGAAGGCGGGCTACGGCGCACCGCACGCGAACGGCAGTTGCAGCCTTTGATCACGGGCATTCTGAGCAGCAAGATCGAGCCAGCGCAGTGGACGGCGCTCGGCGGCACAGAAGCGTGCGCCGAGGTGATCCGGCAGTGGAAAAAGAGAGGGCTAGTGACGGCGGATAAGCAGAAGCGGCTGACGCTAACGCCGAGCGGATCGTGGTTCGCGGGCAACCTGATCACAGAATTGGATCAGGTCGCTGCTGTGACGCAGGAAGATGGTCTACTAACGCTCGGCTAGTAGACCAGTGCTGCGGATGCGTTGAAACGTTATTTCCCTGCGCGGATCTTGGGGCCGCTCAGAGGGCGACCAAAGAGCGGCGCGAAGACGCAGAAATCAAAGAGGCCAGCCGCCAGCGGCACCACGCCGATGACTGCCACCACGATACCGAGCGTGCCGCTCAAACTTAGCAGTCCTAGCGCAATCAGGGCGATCCCCGCCACGATGCGCGCAATGCGACCCGTTGTCGAAGCCATGAAGTTTACGAAGCCATCCATGTGAATATCTCCTGTGTATACTGTATGGCCTCAGTATAGGGACTCGCGGAATGCGTGTCAGTGATAAAGTCACCGAAGGGTCTGGTTTTTCAGAAGTTCGCGATTGAGGATTTCGACGGAGCCGCGCAGCACACGGATCATGCCCCGTTCCGCCATATCTTCCAAGATGCGGCTGATGACTTCACGCGAACTGCCCAGTTCAGCGGCGATCTCGCGGTGAGTGAGATTGATCGGGTTTTGCGCCGTGCTGCGTTCGAGGAGCAAGCTGGCGACGCGTATATCCATCCGGCGGAAAGTGACCGCATCCACGATTTCCATCACGCTCGATAAGCGCTGTGAGAGCAGGGCAAAGACGAAATCTCGCCACAGGTCATAGTCGCGAATCCACTGGCGGAATGAGGCTGCCGGAATCATCACCGCTTCGGCGTCCTGTTCGACGCTGGCAATGGCGGGGAAGGTCTGCTGCGCTAGGATGGCGTTGGCGGTCAGAATGCAGGATTCGCCCGTGCCGAACCGATAGAGCGTGATCTCGCGCCCGTTTTCTCCGATTTTGTAGACGCGCACGACGCCGGAGAGGAGCAGAGCAATCGCGTTTGCTTCGTCGCCTTCCACGAATACGTCGTGGCCTGCCGGAATGCGGGCGAAAAAGGCTTCTCGTTTGAAGGCACTCAGCAGTTGGGCGTCTGCATGTTTCAGGGTTGGCAGTGCTGTTTGTATCTGTGCAAACTGGTCTTCACTAAGCATGAAGCAGCCAATCGTTTCGCGGAAGCAAGGACATCATGAGCGTGGGATTTTACCGCATCGCTCGCCCAGTATCGAATGTTCATTGCTTCTGCGTGGCTAACGAGCAGTGATAGGTGTTGCAGATGGCTTGCGCGTTGTCGATGCGCACCTCCGTGAACGGCAATTCGACCCAATGTGGCGGGTTGACGTGATGGACGAGCATTTGCAGCGCCCACTCAATGGCCTGATGCCCGCCGGTGGGATAGACATAGGTCACGGCGAGGCGCTTATTCAGCACCGACACTAGCCCGCCTTCATCGGTGGGAAGGCCGTCGATCCCGATGAACAACATGGTGCTCAAGTCATAATGGGCGTTCTGCGCGGCGACGCGTCCCGCCTCCGCCATCGCGTCGTTGTGAGCGTAAATCACGGCGATGTCCGAGTGCTTGTTGATCATCTGCGTCGCCCGATCTAGCGCCAGTTCGCGCAGCCAATCGGCGTTATCGCTGGCGACGATATGTACAGCGGGCGCGGCGCTAATGCCCAGCCTGAAGCCGATCCCACGATCTTTGGTCGGCGGCGCGCCTTCTAGCCCGCGCAGTTCGATCACGTTGCAGGGCGCGCGTTTATGGTCGGCGCACCAGTTGGCGGCGTAATGTCCCGCCGCTTCCCCGATGGCTTGGTTGTTCGCACCGATGAAGATGCTGTACTGGTCGTTGTTGACGTGTCTGTCGAGCACAATGACGGGGATGCACTGGCGGTACACTTCCGTCACGCTGTCGGTCAGTTGATCCGATTCGATGGGCGAGATGATCAGCAGATCGATGCCCAACATCAGGAAATTCTGCACATCTTCCACTTGCTTGGCGTAGCTGCCCTGCGCGTCCGCGAAGATCACCGAAAACTGCGGGTAAGCATAGGCCGACTCCGCGATCTCCTTGTTCATCAGCTCGCGCCATGGATCGCGATCACGGCTGGTTTGCGCCACGCCGATCACGTAATGATCTTTGAGGGGCGGTACCGGACATTGCACGGGCAGCGGGCCGCTCAAGACGGCTTCTTCGAGCACCTTGCCGTCCACACGCGCGGGATCGTAGGGCTGCCAGCGCGGAGTCGGCCCCTGTGCGCGGCTCGGCGTTTGCCACGTCAAGAGGCTGGCGAGAAGCATGATCAAGGTACCAACGCGAATGGTGAGCAACCGCTCCGTAATATCTAACATCCTCATCATGGCTGCGCATTCTTATCCGGCGGCGCGAAGGCTTGCAGCTCATTCAGCGCGACCAGATGATGTTGCAGCGCGAACAAGGCAGCTTGCGTGCGGTCATGCAGATTGAGCTTGCTCAGGATGTTGCCGACGTGCGTGCGCACCGTGTTCTCGCTGACCACAAGCTGATCCGCGATGGCGTGATTGGTGTGCCCGCGCGCCATCAGCCGCAGCACATCCAATTCGCGTTCGCTCAGGTCGCTGAACGGATCGCGTTCGGGCGGTGCGAGTTCGGACACGCGCTCCATGAGATGACTCGCGGCGTGCGGATGCAGCACCATCTGCCCCTGAAAGGTGGCTTGAATGGCGTGGACGAGGTCGGATGGATCGACATCTTTGAGCAGATAGCCCTTCGCACCAGCTTTGATGGCGGGCAGCAGATGATCGTCGTCCAAGAAGCTGGTCAGCACCAGCACGAAGGTATCGGGATAGCGTTGGACGATCAGCCGTGTGGCCTCGATGCCGCTCATCTTGGGCAACGCCAAATCCATCAGCACAATATCGACGTTGACCGTTTCCAGTAGCTTAAGGGCATCTTCGGCGTTGGCGGCTTCCGCTACCACCGCAATGCCCTGTGTTGATTGTAAATAGCCTTTCAGCCCGAAGCGCACCATCCCATGATCATCCACGATCATCACGTGAATCGGTCTATTGTCGCGCTGGCTCATGATAGTCCTCGATGACTAACTCAAGCGGTTGTGCCGCTACGGAAGGAATCCTCAAGGTAACGTTCGTGCCCCGTCCCAATATGCTCCTAACCTCTGCCTCACCATTCACCCGTGCCATACGCGTGCGCATCAAGGCCAAGCCGCTCGAACCGGGCATATCGCGGTCGGGCGAGAAGCCCTGTCCGTTATCTTCAACCGTCAAGGTAGCCAGATCGGGCGATTCGCGGCATTCGAAGGTCAGCGTTACCGTCACGGCGTTGGCTTTGCTATGACGGATGACATTGGCGAGGGCTTCTTGCGCCGCACGGAACAAGGCGTGTTCCTGCGCCACTGACAGCTCATTCGCGCCGCTGGTTGACCATGTCAGGCGCAGCCGATGCGTCTCGCACATTTGCAACAGATATTGATGCAGGGCTTCTTGGAGACGATGTTCTTGCAGCGGTGCCGGCGCTAATTCTTGCAGCAGATTTTTCATCTCGGCTTGTGCGTCGCGGCTGGCTTGCTTCAAATGCTCGACATAGCAGCGCGCCGCGTCGGGATCGCTATCCCAGAAGTTCAGCGCCGCGCCTGCCGAGAGGCTAATGCTGAACAACTGCTGCTTCACACTGTCGTGCAGTTCACAGGCGATGCGCTGGCGTTCCTGCAAGATGGCGCTGGTCTGCATCTGCCGCGAAATCTGCACGGCTTGCAAGCGGATTTGTTCGTTGGCGGCGCGTTCCGTCTCCAGCGATTTGTACAGGCTATCGGTCATCTGGTTGAAGGCGGTCGCCAACTGCCCGATCTCATCCTGACGGGCGAAATGCGCACGCAAACCGAGATTGCCCGCCGTGATCGACTTGGCGACGGTGGAAAGCTGCCCCAGCGGGCGCGTCAGGTTAACCGTCGTCACGATGGCGGCGAGGATGCTGACACTCGCCACGATGATCAGCAGCCCGACCAGCAGTTGTTGGCTGGTCGTCGCGCTCTGGATCATCTCTTGCATCTCGGTGTTGAGCATATCGATGGTGCGGTTGAGCACGCTGTCGCTGTGCCGCGCCAGTTGATCGCTCATCTGGTTGAGCACCGCGCGGTAATCGCGTTCTTCGTGCGTAAACAGCACCAACATCTCGTGCGCGATCTCTAGATATTGATTACTGAGTGCGGTCATCTCCTGATAGATGTCCTGCATCCCGTCGTGCCAGTGGTCGGTTTTGCTGCCGATCTTGTCGCGCCAGAGTTGAATCTGGATCAGTTCGCTGGTCAGCCATTCGACGGAATCGAAGCGGGTTTGCAGACGCAAGGTGGTGATCTCGGTGCTGGCGAGCTGCACATGATCGAGCATCTGGATGCTGTACAACACCACGTTGGCGGTGTCCGTCGATTCTAGGGCCTTTTCCTGTAAGTGCGCCGTCATGGTGGCGAGGCGGGTCTGCGTCGATAGCAACTGCACAAACATCTGATCGCGCCGCGCCGTGACATCGATCAGTTGACGGAAGGCGTTGATGTACAGTTGATAGCTGGTCTGCACCTGCGAAACCGCCGTCGAGACGGGCAAACTACCGCTTTCCGCCAACTCGCGATTGATGCTCAAGCCCAATTGATCGACCGACTGCGTGGCGGCGTTGTAATCCCCCGGCGACTGCGTGCGGAGATACTGCGCGATCTGCAAGCGCACACTGGCGATCTGCTGCGCGATGGTGCTGCCGCTCTGGATATGGGGCGAGGCGCGGACAATGGCTTGCGTGACGCTGTTGCTGTACGTCGCCAAGCGCCCAATCGCGATCAAGAGCATGAACAACACGCCGCCGAGGATGAGCAAATAAACGCTGAGGATGCGGGTACTAATTCGATGACCCAACCATGCCGACGCGAGCCTAAAAATCTTCACCACGCGTCTCCAAATCAATATTTCTACTTACGAATCCTCCTCAGTTTAGCATATTTCGGCGCATCCCTTCTCATCAGCGCGTCGATTCGGAATCATCCTGCAAGATGAGGACGAAATCACATGACAGGATGAGGGCTACCGGATCGACCTCGCATACACTGAAATTGGTGACTAGCGAACTATTTTTTAGAAACGAAAATTATTATGGATTCCAACGCAGTGACCACCCCTGATGCGCCGACTCCAACAGACGCCGCCGCCGTGCCTGAACGCCCGATTGTGTTACAGATGCAAGCCATCACCAAGCGCTTCCCCGGCGTTACCGCGCTGGATAACGTCAGCTTCGATGTCCACAAGGGCGAAGTCCACTGCTTGGTGGGCGAAAACGGCGCGGGCAAATCCACGCTGATGAAGGTCATGAACGGCATCTATACCGAGTATGAAGGCCAGATTCTGCTCGAAGGCCGCACGATCCGGCTGCATTCCACGCGGGAAGCACAGCTCAACGGCATCGGCATGATCCATCAGGAATTGAACCTGATCCCCGAACTGCGCGTTTACGAGAATATCTTCCTCGGTCGGGAAATCCACACGCGAGTGCAAACGCTTGACCGCCGACGGATGCATCAGGAATCCATCACATGGCTGAAGCGGCTAGGCGTGAACATCGATCCGAGCCGTCCGGTCAGGGAACTGCGCATCGGAGAACGCCAACTCGTGGAGATCGCCAAAGCGTTGAGCCTGAACGCGCGGATTCTGGTCATGGACGAACCGACCTCCGCGCTCACCGACGCCGAAACCAAGCGCCTGTTCTCGGTCATCCTTAGCCTGAAAGCGGCGGGCGTGGCTATCGTGTACATCTCGCACCGGATGGACGAAATTTTCAGCATCGCGGATCGCATCACCGTGCTGCGCGATGGTAAAACGGTGGCCTCGCTGATGGCGTCCGCCGTGACGCGCCCGCAGCTCATCCGCTACATGGTGGGGCGCAGCATCAACGAAGCTTTTTCCCGCCAACCCAACGAGGCGGATAAAGTTGTGCTGGAAGTCCGCAACCTGAGCCTGAATCACCCCGGCATCCGCACGATCAACAATGTCTCGTTCGAACTGAAACGCGGCGAAGTGATCGGCCTCGCGGGGTTGATGGGCGCGGGGCGCACCGAAACGCTGGAAACCATCTTCGGCGTGTATCCGCTCAAGCATCGCAGCGGGCAGGTTGTGTTCAAAGGCCAGCCCACCACGATCCACGACCCCGCCGACGCGATCCGTCAGGGCATCGGCTACGTAACTGAGGATCGCAAAGGCAAAAGCCTGATCAGCGGGCTACCCGTGCGGATCAATTCGACGTTGGCGGCGCTGCGCTTGTTCGCGCAAGCCCTCAATGTGATCAACCGCAAGCAAGAATTTCAGGCGGTCAACGATCAGGTCAAAAATCTGGACATTCGCACGCCGACTATCGAAACGCTGGTCGCCAACCTCAGCGGCGGCAATCAGCAAAAGGTCGTGCTTGCCAAATTCCTGCTCACCAAGCCTGATGTGCTGCTGCTGGATGAGCCGACGCGTGGTATCGATGTGGGCGCTAAATCGCAAATCTACCAGTTGGTCGATGAACTGGCGCGCCAAGGCTGCGCCTTCATCATCGCGTCTTCGGAAATGCCAGAACTGCTGGCGGTGTGTGACCGCATCCTAGTGCTGTGCGAAGGACGCATCACCGGAGAATTCACCCACGTGGAGGCAACCCAAGAAAAGATTCTGGACGCCGCCACGCGCTTTCTGCAAACAGCTCCGGCTAGTTAGTTGAGCCGCCTCCTGACTAGCGTGTTTGTGAATGGAGAATGACGTACATGGACGGCTTATCTGACCGAACCCAGAATCCGACGACGGGCACGAGCAACCGCCGTCGCGACATTATCAATTTTTTGTTCAGGTTCCAGAGTTATTTCGGGCTAATTATTGTTTTCTTGCTGGCGATCCTGATCTCGCCCGTGCGCAACGACGCCAACCTGTTCCTGAAACCCAACAACCTGCTCAATATCGTGCTGTATGCCTCCGAGACGGGCGTGCTGGCGGTGGGCATGACGCTGGTCATCCTCGTGGCGGGCATCGATCTCTCGGTTGGCTCGATCATGGCGCTGGTCGGCTGCGCGGCGGGCGTGCTGCTGATGCAAGATCACGATGTCGTGCTGCCGATCCTTGGCACCATCACGGTTGGGCACTGGCCTGCCATCGTGATCATCCTGTCGATGCTCCTGCTCGGCCTGATCATCGGCTTCGTCAACGGGTGGGCGTCGGAGCAATTCAAGGTGCAGTCGTTCATCACGACGCTGGCGATGCTCAGTATCGCACGCGGGCTGGCGCATATCGTCTCGGCGGATAACTCGATCCCGCTGGCGTATGGGCCGAACCTCGGTGATCCGCTGTTCAAAGCGCTCGGACAGCCGTTAGGAGATACGGGCATCCCCGTGCCGACGCTGGTGATGCTGATCAGTGCTTTGATCGTTGGTCTGCTCCTCAGCCTGACCTCGTTCGGGCGGCATGTGTACGCGGTAGGCGGCAACCCGACGGCGGCGCGGCTGTCCGGTATCAACGTCACACGGCTGCGCATCGTGGTGTTCATGCTGTGCGGGATGTTCGCCTCCATCGCCGGAATGCTGCACACCTCACGCTTGAATCAGGGCAGTCCGAACGAGTCGGTCGGCTACGAGCTGAACGCGATTGCCGCCGTCGTGATCGGAGGTGCCAGCCTGCAAGGTGGCAAAGGCACCATCTGGGGCAGCATCGGCGGCGCGCTGATCCTGCAAATTCTGGACAACATCATGGGCTTGAACAACGTCAGCAGCAATGTGCAGCTCGTGGTCAAAGGCTTGCTGGTCATCGCCGCTGTCGCGCTGCAACAACTGCGCCCGCAAGAAGCCGAAGCCTGAGAAGCCTAATTTGCCTGAGTGACGATACGTTCGATTAGTTGACATTAGGCAACCTCACCCCCTGACCCCCTCGTTGCGAAGCGGAGAGGGGGAACCAAGGGATAGCGTGAGACCATTTTCACCGTTATCACCGCAGGCAAGGTGCAAACGGCGTAAGGTGAGTGACTAATCGACATTTTCATATCTTGACACATTCATCCCGCCCGCAAAGGAGGTGATTTCCGGCAGTGTCCGGCTTTGCCACCCGATAAAAATAGGGTAATGAGTGACTAGCTTAGGAGTGATTTTCAATGAGAAAGAATAGTACGACTCTCGCTGCCATCGGGTTAACCGCAGCCTTAATCGTCGCGATGGCGGTGCAGGGAACCAGCCTGCCAACCGCGTTGGCGCAATCGCCAGAAGCCACCAACGCGCCCGCGTTATCCGGTTGGACGACCTTTTCGCCGGATATGGTCGATGGTAAGGTGATCCTGCCCGCGCTCGCCAGCCCGCTGCCGGAAAACTGCCAACCGCCCGCGATGAAGGATAAATACACCATCGCGATGTCACAGGCCAACAAAGCCGAGCCGTGGCGCACCGCCATGAACCAGCAATTGGAAGCCGCCGCCAAGGAAGCGGGCTTTGACATCGTGTTCGCGGACGCCGCGCAAGACAACGCCAAGCAGGTCAGCGACATCGAGAACTTCCTGACACAGGGCGTCGATCTGCTGGTCGTGTCCCCGAACGAGGCCGCGCCACTGACCGATGAAATCAACAAGGTGTGGAAAGCCTGTATCCCCGTCATCGTGCTTGACCGTAATATCACCAACACGGGCTACTCGATGTTCATCGGCGCGAACAACGTCTCCATCGGCAAATCCGCCGGTCAGTACGTCGCCAAGTGGTGCAAGGACAAGGGTCTAGCGCCGTGCAACGTCGTCGAACTGCGTGGACTCGAAGGCGCACCACCAGCCAAGGATCGTGGTGATGGCTTCCGTGAAGGCATCAAGGACAACCCCGATGTCACGATCATCGCCAGCCAGAATGCTGATTGGCTGCGTGAGAAGGCCGTCCCCGCCGCTGACGCGATGCTCCGCGCCAACGAGAAGGTCGATGTGCTGTACGGTCACAACGACCCGATGGCAGAAGGCGCTTACCTCGCGGCGCAATCGGCTGGTAAAGACCTGAGCAAAATCCTGTTCGTCGGCATTGACGGGCTGCCTACACCAGACGGTGGCATCGAGTCCGTGCTGCAAGGGCGCATCGGCGTGACGTTCGTGTATCCGACGGGTGGCAAGCAGGCCATCGCGTGGGCAAAGCTGATCCTGACGCAGCACATCGTCCCGCCGCTGTGGGTCGAACTGCCCTTCTCGTCCATCGATCCGTCGAACGCGCAGGATGTCTGCAACCAGTACGCGTGCCCGGATGCCAAGATGGCAGAGATGACGCCGGAAGCGACTCCCTGACCCCGATCTAGCAGCAGTTGACACTGCTCTTACCTCGTAGCCAATGCCCCTCTTGCAGCCATGTAAGAGGGGCTTATTGTTCATGATCCCAGTAATGATCCCGTTGGCTGGTGCGGTAGGGATCGTCTGAAGAGAAGTCCTTAGTGCTGAGTGCTTAGTCCTTAGTAAAGATGGAAGAGGAGTGTCAGAAGAAGTGCTAAGAGTCAAGTGCTGAGTGCTCAGTAAATGCGAAGAGTCGGCAGCGTGGTGGCGATAGAAGGATGGGTAAGCCGTCGATGCGAACATGGTTTGAACGCGCCTCGTGGTTGATGGTCGATAGTAAATCGATAGCAATGCCCGACGTTGATGGTGATTAAGAAATCAGTCAGGCCAACGCGGATTTGTCGTCACGCCGCCCGACGTTGAAACGTCAGGCTTAGAGAACAAAGTCCCGAATGGGACTCACAGGGAAGTTAAAGGAATGAGACGGCGGATGTACGGAAGCGATATGAAACTCTGAGGTCGGGAAGAATCCCAACTGGTTGATACGGTAGATGCACAGGGCAAGCAGGGTAAAAAGAACTACACCCCGCGATACAGAACATTTTAGCAGATTACTCGAACATGTCAAGTTATAGATTCTTAACTAACAGCGGCAATTACGGGGAGAATGAGACTCGAAGTATTTGTAAAACTGAACATTTGTATGCATTGGTTTGCGGTATGGTCAGCGCCTTCCTATGCGCCTACGGCTTGACGCGCACGACGCGTTTCTGATAGAATTGACAAAATATCAAGATTTGTCAATTTGTTGGAGGCGCGGTGAACAGTCCAAAATCAGACCATGTGGAACGCGAACGACGCATCCTCGATGCCGCCGCCGCGCTCATCATGCGGCACGGATACGACAAAACGACCATGAGCGATGTGGCCGAAGAAGTGGGGGTGAGCAGAGGGATCGTTTACCTGCACTTCGATAGCAAAGAGAGCCTGTTAGAGGCACTCATCCACCGTGAGGTGCTTCAGTACGTCCAGACGTGGCTGGAACACATTGAAGCTGATCCGCGCGGTGGCACGATTGGCGGCATCTATCGGGCAGTGCTGTACGCGATCAACAACCGTCCGTTCATGAGCGCTGTGATGAAACGCGATCGCCGCATCATCGGCAACTATCTTCAGAAACCCAACAACATGTTTAAGGCGCTTCAGACGCCCGCAATCAGCGTGGGATTTCTGGAAGCACTGCAAGCGGCGGGAGCTATCCGCAAGGATGTGAACCTCGTCATGATGTCGCATATCATGGATATGGTGTCGTACGGGCTGCTGACTATCGGGGATTTTCGTCCGCTTGACGAACTGCCCCCTTATGAAGCCGTTATGGAAGCGCTTGCCGATATGATGGATCGCCTGATGACCCCAGAAGATGGACTCGACAGCGAGGCGGGCAAAGCCGTGATCCGGCAGCTTGCCGCCGCAGCGCGAGCACAATTTGAGCAGCCCCAACAGTCCACTGAAAAGTAGAATCCCATGACTAAAATTCTCATCACCACCTTTGGCACGCGCGGCGATATTCAGCCCTTCATTGCGTTGGGCAAAGGCTTGAAAGCGGCAGGATACGAGGTGGCACTCTGCACCTCGGAGGGCTTCCGCCCCTTTGTTGAGGAACACGGCCTCGGCTACCTGTTGATGGATAATGAACTGTTAGTCCTCTCGCAGGCCGTCCTCGGTGATACTGGCGGGACGGGCGAGATGTTCAGCATTATCAAGAAGATGCAGTTGGCAATCCGTAGATCGATGGACGACGAATGGAACGCGGCGCACACCTTCCAGCCGGACATGATCATTTATCATCCGAAATGCTTGGGCAGTTTCCACATCGCAGAAAAGCTGTATATTCCGGCGATCATGTCGATCCCGCTGCCGTTTTATACGCCCACGCGCGAATTTCCGGTGCCGTTTATGTCCGGCCTTCAGCTCGGCGGATGGGCTAACTTGCTTTCGTACCGCCTGATGGGATTGTCGTCGGGGATGTACGGCGGAACGGTGAATGATTTCCGCGCCAAAACGCTTGGGATGCCCTCCATCGGGCGCTTTGCCGATGTGTTGAAACGTGCGGATGGGAAGCCTGTTCCAGTGCTGTATCCGTACAGCCCGCATCTGCTGCCCGTCCCGAAAGATTTTCCATCGCATGTTCACGTGACAGGATACTGGTTCCTTGACCAGCCTAGCGACTGGCAGCCTGATCCCGCCCTAGCGCATTTTCTGAGCGACGGCGCACCGCCTATTTACATCGGGTTTGGCAGCGTCGGTGCGCGAAAGGCCGCACAGCGGACAACGCTCATCCTCGATGCCCTCCGCGCATCCGGTCAGCGCGGCATTCTCGTCAGCGGCTGGGGCGGGTTGAAGGCGTCCGAGCTGCCAGCCACGGTCTTTATGGCGGAGTCCGTTCCGCATGATTGGTTATTCCCGAAGGTTTCAGCCGTCGTGCATCATGGTGGGGCGGGTACGACTGCCGCTGGCTTGCGGGCGGGAAAACCTGCCATCATTTGCCCGTTTATGGCGGATCAGCCGTTTTGGGGCAGTCTGGTCTATGAACAGGGCGTCGGATCAGCGCCGATTCCGCAGAAACGGCTCACGGCTGAACGGCTAACCGAGGCCATTACCGCCGTGACGCATGATCCGGCGATCCAGCAGCGCGCCGCCGACCTCGGACAGAAAATCCGCGCAGAGGACGGGATCGCGCGCGCCGTAGAAGTCATTGGCGCGATCATCCGCTGAGAAGAAGTGCAGCACGGGGCATTGATCCGCGTGCTGCGAACAGGATAGCGATTGTGGTGGATGTTAAGCGACAGTCTAAGGCTTGAAACTCATGTCGCGGTTCCTGTCTGTGGCGGCGCGAAGACATGGTGCGCGCCAAGGAACAATCATGAGCATAGTATAGACTCAAGACAACTAGCGCCCCGACCATGCTGGTGTATAAGAAATTCATCAGGCAAACGCGGATTCGTTGGCAGCGCCGCCCGACGTTGGTGGTGTTTAAGAAATTAGTCAGGCAAACGATCCCCGACAATGAATTGTCGGGCTTACCCTACGAAGTCCCTTCGGGACTCAAGAATAAGTACTACCGTAAGCGTCGGATTCCTGCATTATTCATTATTTTCTGAAACGCCTAAACATCAGGCTTACTGCGGGACATAGGCACTTCAGGGAACACTTTTGGCCTCGTTCCTTCTGCACCAATCGGCTTCTGAAATTCAGGTAACTATAGATATTTTTCGACGGCCCAACCGCCATCGCGCATTGAGGCGGGATCGTCGGTGGGCATGAGCAAGCCGGGATGGTAGATGAGCGGGTTTTTGCCGTGCAGCGCGTCGATCACATCGCCCATCTGATCCGCGAGGGCGATGGGGCGTTTGAGCGCGTCGGCAAGGAAGCGCGGCGACCGATCATCGAGGCTGATGCCGTCGGGATGGTCGAACATGATGCGCGGGAGGACGATCAGATCACCGAGTTCGCCAGCATCGGGCGCTTGTAACTGCGCGATCACGTCGTCGCCCATGAGCAAACCCGCGACAGTAATGCCCGCGCCGAGTTTGGTGTTGGTGATGGCGCGGACGGTGGCCTGTACGTCGGTGGCGGCGGTGAGTTCGGCGGCGGCTTTGGTCAGCACGGGCGCGAATAGGGTCGCCGTAACCAGCGTGATGCGTTTCACCAGCGGCTGCAAAGTTTTGAGTTCTTTGCGCTTGACGCTACGCCACTCGTCCAAGAAACTGCGCACCATACCGAGGCCATTTTCATGCAGCGCGAGGCCATCGTAGGATTTGACGCTTGGCAGCGGGCGATTGGCGACCAGATACCACTCATCGGTAGGATAGACGAAGCCGACGCCGAACTGCTCCCGAAATTGGGCTTGGTAGCGATCACAGGTTGCCAAGACCGCGTTGGCTTCTTCGACGTTGACGGTGCGATGCCCGTATTTGTGATGCGTAGTGAGGCCGACGGGCACGACGCTGATACTGCGCACGGTAGGCCACAGACTCGCCAGATCGCTGATGCTGCGTTCGAGATGTTCCCCATCGTTCATGCCGGGGGTGATCACCAACTGTGTGTGGATCGTGAAATTAAGATCCACCAATTCGCGGAGCTGCGCCATGATGTCCGGCGCTTTGGGGTTGCGCAAACATTCGCGGCGCTTCTCGATCTCGGTGGCGTGGACGGAGACATACAGCGGGCTGAGGCGCTGCTCTTTGATGCGCTGCCAGTCGTGATCGGTGAGGTTGGTGAGCGTGACGAAATGCCCAAACAGGAAGGAATAGCGGTAGTCGTCATCTTTGATGTAAAGCGTGCGGCGCATTCGCGGTGCCATTTGCAACACGAAGCAGAATTCGCACAGGTTGTTGCAGCGGCGAATGTCGATGTCGAAGGTGGGATGCGTGAATTCGAGGCCGAGCGGCTGATCGTAGTCGCGTTCGCCCGACAGCGTAATCTCAGCGCCATCGCGCCGGAGGGTGAATTCCAGCCACGCTTCCGCGCCGTAGAACTGTACATCGATGACATCTTCACAAGCTTGCCCGTTGATGGCGAGGAGTTCGTCCCCAGCACGGACGCCGATGCGGTGGGCGGCGCTGCCCGCTTGCACCGCTTTGATCTGACCGACGGGCGCTGCGTTTTCAACTTTTGGCTTCATGGAATCGGATTGACAAACTCTAGTAGATCGGTCGAGGCTTTGCTCAGATCGCTGTAGAAGCCGCGTCGATAGTCGGGTAGGAGCAGGGCAAGCTGATACATGGCCTGATGCATCATCGCGGCGGTATCTTCACGCGTGGCACGCGTTTTCCCGTTCAGGCGGAAGCGGAACGGCTTGCCATAGGCCATGGTGACAGGCGTGCGGCGCAGATGCTTGAGGTTGTCCATAAATTCGCGCGTGCCGTCTACGCCCACCGGCACGACGATGGCGTTGGTGCGGGTGGCGAGATAAGCGACGCCCTCTTTGGCCTCTTGCAGCGCGGGCGCACGATGGCCTTCGGGCGCGATCACCATCGAATAGCCACGCTTGAGCAGATCGAGCGAAACTTGCAGCGCCATGCGATCCACTTCGCCACGACGTACGGGCACGACGCCCCACGCGTTGATGAAATATTTGCCGATAGGGATGTCGAGATTTTCGATTTTGGAAAAGGGTACTACGAACCGACTCAACACCGTTCCCATCACCAGCAGCGGATCGACTCCCGCGATATGGTTGATCATGAACAGAGTCGGTTCGCGCGACGGGATATACTCCAGACCGGAGGCCGTGATTTTGGCGACCACCGACATGATCGGGCGTCCGAAGTAATCCCGCAGGAACTTGCGCCTGAAGCGATATTTGTCTTGTTGTGATGCGAAATCGGCGCTTAAGGTGGTCATAGCCTTTACCAAGTGAGTGCTGAGTGCTTCGTCCTTAGTGCTGAGTAGAAGACAGTTCAGCACTAAGGCGCGATTGGCGTACTCAGGAAAACCTAACTGATCTTGTGCAACCTCACCCCCTGACCCCCTCTCCGCTTCGCAACGAGGGGGAACCAAGGGATAACGCAGCACCATGTTCACCTTAATCGCTGTACGCAAGGTACAAACTGCGTAAGGTGAGTAACTAATTTACTTGCCGCGACGGCCACGACTGCCGGATGAACCACCGGAGCGTGAGCCGGGTTTGCGGGGACGCGATCCGCCGCCCGATGGACGCCCTGAACCACGATGCGATGACGGGCCGGAGCGGAGCGTGCCGCCCGTGCTGCGGGCAGGTCGTGACGATGGACGGCGCGGACGATCACTGGACGCGTTGGTGTATTCGGTACGCGATCCCGATGGACGACGTGAACGGTCACCGCCGGAACGATCCTGTGGCGGACGGTCGTTGGACTCGCTGCGAGAGTCCGAGCGTGGCGCATAGGAACGGCGCGGACGATCCTCGTCACCACCTTCACGCGGTGGGCGGTCGTTGAACTCGCGACGCGGGCGATCACTCGATTGGCTGCGAGAGTCCGAGCGTGGCGCATAGGAACGGCGCGGACGATCCTCGTCACCACCTTCACGCGGCGGGCGGTCGTTGAAATCGCGACGCGGACGATCACTCGATTGGCTGCGGTAGTCGGAGCGCGGCGCATAGGAACGGCGCGGACGATCCTCGTCACCACCTTCACGCGGCGGGCGGTCGTTGAAATCGCGGCGTGGACGATCACTCGATTGGCTGCGGTAGTCGGAACGTGGCGCATAGGAACGGCGCGGACGATCTTCGTTGCCACCTTCACGCGGCGGACGATCATTGAAATCGCGGCGTGGACGATCACTCGATTGGCTGCGGTAGTCGGAGCGCGGTGTATACGGACGGCGCGGACGATCCTCGTCGCCACCTTCATGCGGGGGACGGTCGTTGAAATCGCGGCGCGGACGGTCATCATAGCTGCGCGACTCAGAACGCGGCGCGTAGGAACGGCGCGGGCGATCTTCGTTGCCACCTTCACGCGGCGGACGATCGTGAAATCGCGGCGTGGGCGGTCATCATAGGCTGCGCGCGACTCGAACGCGGCGCGTAGGAACGGCGCGGACGATCTTCGTTGCCACCTTCACGCGGGGGACGGTCGTTGTAGTCGCGGCGTGGGCGATCATCATAGCTACGAGACTCAGAGCGCGGGGCGTAGGAACGCTGTGGGCGATCACCACTGCCACGATCTTGCGACGGACGGTCGTTGTAATCACGACGAGGGCGGTCGTCGTAGTTGCGAGACTCAGAGCGCGGCGCATATGGACGGCGCGGGCGATCACTGCTGCCACCTTCACGCGGGGGACGGTCGTTGAAATCGCGGCGCGGACGATCATCATAGCCGCGCTTGGCACGCACGATATTGCCGGAACGCTTGCCGGGGGACAGCGTTTCGGCGCTGGCCTTGAGGACGGTGACTTCTTCGTCAGTCAGGTAGCGCCATTCACCGGGCTGCAAATTGCCCAAGGTGAGCGTGTCGAACTCGATGCGTGTCAGGTTGCGGACGGGAAAGCCGAGCAAACTGGCGATGCGGCGAATCTGGCGCTTGCGACCTTCGGTCATCTCGACGCGAAGGGTGCTCAGACCGTTGGTATAACGCAACATCTGCACTTCAGCGGGACGCGTCGGTTCGGGGCCGTCCTCTTCCAAGACCACGCCACGCCGCCACACGTCAAGGCGCTCGTCGGGAATCTGCCCGTAGACGACCACTTCGTAAACTTTGGGGTGCTGGTAGCGCGGATGGCTGAGTTTTTGCGCCAAATTGCCGTCATTGGTGAGCAACAGCAGCCCTTCGCTATCCGCATCCAAACGCCCGACGGGATACAAATATTCATCGAGCGGCACCAGATCGCTGACCGTGCGGCGCTGGTCTTGAGTCTGCGCACGGGTGGTGCTGACGATACCCTTGGGCTTGTTGATCATGATGTAGATACGTTTAATATCTAGCTTCAAGCGCTCACCGTCCACGCGCACATCGTCCACGGCGGGGTCAGCCTTTGTACCGAGGACGGCCTTCACGCCATTTACCGTGACGCGGCCTTGCTCGATTAATTCCTCAGCGCTGCGCCGCGATGCGATGCCCGCCTGTGAGATAAGTTTTTGAAGTCGTTCTGCCATTGTTCACCTAGTAATCAGTCAAGCGGTTGATCATACTCGCATACGGGGTCAGAGTCCAGACTCAGTCAGCGTTTTACGTCGATCATACGGCTTTCTTATGACAACCCCGCTGAAACATGCAGGTTGCCAATGAAGTTATGCGATGGCGCTGGTTATAATCGTCGCAGTTGTGAAGCAAACCTACCAATGAATGAGGACAGGCATGATACAAGTCCGCGAACTAAAAAGCTTAAGTGCCGCTGACCGCGCGACTGTGCTGCGCCGCGCCGAGCAGGACATCAGCACACTGTTGCCGACCGCGCAAACGGTGATCGAGCGGGTGCGCACGGAAGGCGACGCCGCGCTGGTTGACTATACGCGCCAATTCGACGCGAAGGAATTCACCGCCGCTAACCTCCGCGCGACGAAGGAAGACACCGCCGCCGCCTATGACGAGGTGGGCGAAGACGTGGTCGCCGCGATCCGTGCCGCGCATGAGAATATCAAGCGCTTCCACGAGGAGCAGATGCCCGAACCGATGTGGTTCATGGAGATCAAGCCGGGAATCATGGCGGGAGAGAAGATCACACCCGTCGCCAGCGCCGGTTTGTACGTGCCGCGTGGGAAGGGATCGTTCCCGTCGGTGATGCTGATGCTGAGTGTACCCGCGCGCGTAGCAGGCGTACCGAAGGTGGTCGTCGTCACGCCGCCGAATCCGCAGGGCAAGGCGGATGCGGCTTCATTGGTGGCGGCGGATGTGGCGGGCGTCGATGAGGTGTATGCGGTCGGCGGGATGCAGGGCGTGGCGGGATTGGCGTATGGGACGCAGACGCTGCCCAAAGTCAGCAAGATCGTCGGGCCGGGAAGCAGTTACGTCTCGGCGGCAAAACGGCTGCTGTACGGCGTGATCGATGTCGGGCTGCCTGCTGGCCCCAGCGAGTCGATCATTTTGTGCGACGAGAAGGCCGATCCGCGCCTCGCTGCACTCGATCTACTGGTGGAAGCCGAACACGGGCCGGAGTCGGCGGCGCTGCTGGTGACACACAGTCGCGAAGTGGCGAATGGCGTGCTAGACGCGCTGCCCGCTTACATTGCGGAACTGCCGGAATGGCGGCGCAAGTTCGTGGAGAGCGTACTCGGTAGCTACGGCGGCGTCTTGATCACGGAAAGTCTCGTGCAGAGCATCGATTTCGTGAACGAATATGCGCCGGAACACCTCGAAATTCTGACGGAAGATCCGTTCAGCACCGTCAACCGCATCCAGAACGCGGGCGAAATTTTGCTCGGCTCGTATACGCCGATCCCGATCAGCAACTACTGCTTGGGCCTGAACGCGATCCTGCCGACGGGCGGTTTTGCACGATCATTCTCGTCGGTGAGCATCTGGGACTTCCTGAAGCGCAGCGGGATCGGGTATTTGAACCGCGAGGGCTACGCCGCGCTGCAAGGCACGACCACCACGCTGGCAGATTACGAAGGCTTCCCCGCGCACGCGATGGCGATCCGCAAGCGGAATCAGATCGTCGGGTTGTGAGAGAGAGTGGCGTCGGGATCACGCGGTGTGATCCCGACGCGATAGTTGGTCAGCGCGAGGCGATGGGCGTTAGTGGCGGCGGTTGGGGCGTAGGGATGCGGGCGTCGTCCACTGCAAAGAGAGTGAGCGTCTCACTGTCTTCGCTGCGCCCGACTAGCCATTGACCGTTGTGGCTGAAACTGACATCTTTCATCCCGTAAGGCCAATCCCAGCAGATAGTTGGTGTTGTCGCGGAAAGTAGGTAGACATGATCTTGCGCGGCGACAGCGAGCACAGCTTGCATCGGGCTGGCGACGGATGAATGAGCGATAAGCGGATAGATGCTAACTTGGTTGCCAGTGGCTATATCCCACGCCGCTGGTTGCAGCCAAGCCGATGAAAGGGCATAGACGCGATCTCCCGCCGGTGAAAAGCTGATATGCGCTGATCTGTTTTGGTTATATTCATCACCAATATACGCTATGGGAGTACGGAGCGACCGAAGCAGCTCTCCTGAGGACGTATTCCATACAGCCAAGTGATGAGAAGTTGGTAGATAGCCGAGTCCATTATTGCTATCCGATGGTTCGATGGCAGCAACCAATGTTCCGTCGGTGCTAAACGTCCAATCGATAAACGGATTGTTTCTGGCGGAAGTTAACGGAGTCATCGTGTTGGTTTCGATGTTCCAGATCACAACCTCAGACTGCGTGTAGAGCAAAATCAGACGTCCATCTTCGCTGATGCCAGTAAGCCCGTTATTGGGTAAAGCGACACTCAGGTTGGGGAAGCGGGTCAGTTTGCCCGATTTCACATCGATCCGCGCAACATACGACGTGTCTACGGGGTATGTTTCGTGGAAAACTGCTATCAGCGTTTGTGAGTCACTGCTGAATGCTAGGTGCAGCGGTGAGGTAGGCAGTGAGACGGTATGCACCAGCTTGTGCGTCTGAAAGTCGTAGAGTTCTATATCAGGCGACGGGGAACGGTATCGCTGCCCTGCCAACCATTTTCCATCAGGTGAGACCACTGCACGGGAAAAGGACACGTTGAAATTGAGCGCAACGTTCTGGCGAAGATCCCAGAAATGCACTCCGGAGGCGGTGTTCACACTTAGCAGGGTATCGTTCAAAAGGAATTTGAAGTTAACCACGCGCCCCGTCCAGAATGGCGGCAGGGCTTCCTTGTGTCCGGTTGAGGCATCGATGACCTCGATCACAACGGTACTGTATTTGGTTACGATCAGGCGTTTGCCATCGGGGCTAAGCGTAGCGCCCATCCCATTGAAACTAAACACGATATGACCTGTTTGATCATCGACCACAAGAAAATCGGGAGGCGTCGAGGGATCTGTGCTCTCTCCCGATGAATCGAGTCGGTCGAGGATGAGGGTGTGATTGCGTAGATTCTGATCTACGATTCCATAGAGACCGGGCAAGACTGCTGATGCTAACTGTTGACCACGCTTAATATCCCAAATCTTTAACGTAGAAACATAGTTTTGCGTGACTACTTCATAAACCTTTTGTTGATCGTCACTGTAGAAAAGATTGCCTTCTATAGGATGCCTAGTGACAGTCTCTTGATCGTACCAAGTCGTGGACTGCTCCATGCTCTCCAGCCAAATCAGATGCGCGGATGCAGCCGGATAATAGCTTGGATTAATGACGAGCTGTTTCGAGTCAGGCGAGAAGGCTAAGGAACCGAGTTCTAGCCCGTGCGCATCTTCAAAGACTAATGAGGTCGTCGTTACACGCCCTGTGTTCAAGTTTATCAACTGGATGTCATGTGGTTGGCGTCCAGCCGCCAGCCAATTGCTATCAGGGCTGAAGACCAGACGAAACGCACTTTGCCCAGAGCTTCCATATTGGTACGGACAGTCGAAATCGTATACCCCGCGCGGAGGATTTTGACTCATATCAAGGATGCTGATGACACAGACGTTGGTCAGCGGCATTTGGATTGGATAGTCGGGCAGTGCAGTGGCGTAGGCAAGATATTTGCCGTTAGGACTAAAGGCGAGATCGAGTGGGGACAGCATCAAGCGCCATGATAAACGCGCGGTTTGCTTCGCTATATCCACTAGTTGAAGCGTGCCGTAGCCATCAACGCCTCTGGGAGACTCATCCATCAGAGCGAGGAGCGAACCGTCGGGACTGTAGGCAAGCGCACGAACATCGGTAGGATAGCTCGTGATTGCCTGCGGCGGCTGAGCGAAATTTGTGGCATCCATCAGCCAGACGCCTTTGGAGCCACCGATGGCGAGATGTTTACCATCGGGCGACCCGGAAGATAGGCATAGCCGTTGCCGATGGTCAGTTGGGGTAGAAGATATTGAGCGTTGTCGGCGGTGATTTCGGGATATTGCGGCGCGACGCGCGTTGGGGTGAGATTTTGCGCATAAGCGGCGGGAGATGAGACAGATGGATTGAGCAGTAATAACAGGCTGACAAGCAAGCCCCCTGATATGAAAGCACGACGGTATTGCATATAGACCTCCGGTGCATGAGATGGTCGGGAGCACGCAGGGTGATCCCGACGCGAGATCGGTTAGCGCGAGGCGATGGGCGTGAGCGGCGGCGGTTGTGGCGTAGGCAGGTTGGAGGCGTCCACGGCATACAAAATTAGGGTGTCCCTATTCGCGTCGCGCCCGACCAACCATTTGCCATCGGAACTAAACGTGAGTGTTTGCACATCGGCATCTGCTTTCCAACGCAAATTTGGCAGATTCGCTGAAAATACATATAGGGTGTTGGTGTTGGCGGCGGCGAGAATGTCATGCGTCGGACTGCTGGCGAAGGCGCGTGCTTCCAGCGGATAAGCGGCGATCTGCTTACCTGTGGCGATGTCCCAAGCGGTTGGCTGCCCATAGGTTTTCGGATCCCAAGCTTCGCCGTGGGGCAAGTTTTCTACACGGAAATAGAGACGATCCCCATTTGGCGAAAAGAAAAGTAGTGGCGGCAGCAAGCGCGTTGTATCATCGAGCAAGGTAGCAGGCACACGAAGCGATTGGATTTGATCGCCCGTGACAGCGCCCCAAATTACGACACGAACAGCTTCGTCTAAACCTACTAGCTCTTTACCCCTAAGTTCTACCGCCGCCATCATTGATCTGGCCTGATCGAAGGCCCATCCTCTAAACGCTTTGTCTTTTGTGCCGTGCATGGGCGTGACAATGTTGGTCTCGATATTCCAGATAGCGATGCCGTCGGTTATCTTCGCCACGTATAGTAGTCCGTCGTCTGTAGGAGCTGGAAAGAAATAGACTTCGCCTGTGATGGGCAGTGGAGGGTGTACAAAGCTAATGTCGCCGGAAGGCAGGTTGATCCGCGCTATGGTGTAGTTATAGTTATAGTCTTTGAAATCGCTCAGAACGAGTAACACGGTACTGGAATCTGTGGTGAAAGCAACATGTTTTATATTGCCGTCTAGCTTTAGATGATGTAATAGGAGCTGTGAACGAAATTCGTACAGGTCGATAGATTCTCCGGCAATGGATTGTGTGGCTAGCCATCGGGTGTCAGGGGACAATGCATAGGAAGTGAGCGCTGTACGTACAGGCAGCGCATAGAGTTTGGTTCTCTGATGGAGATCCCAGAAATGTACTCCGGTGCCAGTGTCCACCGCCAAAATGTCGCCGTGTGGATAAAACTTGTAAAGACCAATTCCACTCGTCCAAAATGGAGGAATTGCTTGCTGTTGTCCTGTAGTCAGATCGATAATCGTTGGAACGATGGGTACATATTGCCGTCTCATCACTAGGAAGCGTTTGCCATCCGGGCTAAGGTCGCCGTATCCCTTGTTGCCGATCCCATCGAAAACTAGCTGAGGGCGTCCCGTTCGATCATCCAGCACCATAAAATTTGGTTGGGCTAAAAGGTGGGACTCTCCTTGTACATCTAGCCTTTTGAGGACGAGCATGTGGGTCTGTGGGTGCTGAAATTCCACTCCATAGGCATAGGGCAAGTCTAGCGTTGCCAATGCCTCCCCTGTGTTGACATCCCAGATTTTGAATGTAGCTTCATATTCTTTGCACGGCGCGATTTCATAGAGCCGTTGTCCATCGTGGCTGTAGGTCAGGTTGCCTTCGATGACTCGCTCCTTGCGCGCCTGTAACTTGCGATCATATCCGTCGTACCATGTACTGATACGCTTCCCTAACGGCAACAAAATTACGTAGGCGGGTTGCAGCCCTGCGTTAATGACGAGTCTAAAAGAATCATCCGTAAAGCGCATCGTGATTGAAGAATTACGTTGAGAATCGTTTAGTAGGCTGGTCGAGGCGACTTGATCCCTTGTTTTCAAATTGATGAGTTGAACGTTATTGATCCTGTCGCCAAACGCTAACCAATTGCTATCAGGGCTGAAGATAAGGGATGAGTCGGAACGCGTATCGGATGAGGGTTGGCAAGGAAACGTCGCAATTTCCTGTGTACGGTTCGGAATTATCTCAAGCAGGTGAATACAATTTGGTTGTATTCTGATGAACTCCGGCGTAGCTGTGCCTACGAAGGTTGCATAAGCAAGGTATCTGCCATCGGGGCTGAACGTCACGTTTCGAGGATACCCAGACAAATTCAGTGCAAGTTGTGTAGTCGCTGTTGCAAAATCCCAGAGATGAAGATACGGGATGTTTGAACGAATGCCAGTATCAGCGTAAATTATTCCGATTGAAGCCAGCCGCGCGCTATCGGCGCTGAAGGTTAGTTCCATAACCCCTCTGGGACTGAACGGGATGTGCTGCGGCGGTCGATCAAGCGCGTTCGCATCCATGAGCCAGACGCCGTTGGAGCCGCCAAAAGCTAACTTTTTGCCATCGGGTGACCAGCGCGGCAAACTGACATCCCCGTTCCCGATGGTTAGCTGCGGTCGCAAGTATTGGGCATTGTCGGCGGTGATTTCGGCGTAATGGGGGACGGCGCTCGTCGGCGTGGGTATCTGCGCGTTGACGGTGGGCAATGGTAATGAAGTGTTGAGCAAGAAAACGATGCTGAATAGGATGGCAATTGAAAGACCGAGTAATTTACTATTATGCATACTTATCTCCGATAACTTCGCATACATCCTTGACTATATTCGCGTTTGAGAATTATTGCACAAATAGATGGTGAGTCGTCAGCGAAGGTATCTCAGATTAGATCGTGTTTTTCATGGTTTGGCTGAACTTCGCCATCAGGCGGTGCGCAAAATCATCCCAACGGAGCACTAGAAAACGACACGAGGATTAGAAGTCTTCTGATCCTCGTGCGTGGGGTTAGGAAGGAGGGTTAGGAAAACAGGTTCCTACACGTAGTCCTGATAGACTGGTTGGAACATGATATTCTTGATGTGCTCCGCGAGATCGGCGGGCTTCTTATCAGCCGTCAGACCATCACGGTAGGCAATGTTCGCCACGGCTTCCGCGATCTTGGCGGAGACATCACGCACGCGGTTGAGCGGCGGATAGATGCGCCCCAGATCGAGGTCTTCCTGCGCAACTTCTTTGGCGAGCGTCTGCGCTGCCACGAGGAACATTTCTTCGGGCACGCGTGTCGCATTCGACGCGATCAGACCAAGACCGACGCCGGGGAAAATGTACGAATTGTTGCCCTGACCGGGTACGAAGGTCTTGCCGTTGTAGGTGAAGGGCGGGAAGGGGCTGCCACTGGCGAAGATGGCGCGGCCTTCGGTGTACGTGTAGGCTTCTTCCGCCGAGCATTCCGAGTTGGAGGTCGGGTTGGAGAGCGCGAAGATGATCGGACGGTCGTTGAGCTTGCCCATCGCGCGGATGACGGCTTCGGGGAACATCTTGGCTTGCCCCGCCGCACCGATCAATGCGGTCGGCTTGACGAATTCGACGGCTTCCAGCGGCGTCTTGAGGAACGGCGCTTCGTGTGCGAATGGACGCTTCTGCGCGGAGAGGTCGGTGCGGCTGCTGACCATCAGGCCAGTCGAGTCCACGAACCAGCAGCGTTCACGCGCTTCTTTTTCCGACATGCCCTGACTGACCATCGCCAGTACGAGCAGTTCGCCCGCACCCAAGTTGGCCTGACCAGCGCCGACGAACAGGAAACGATGATCGGCAAAGGTGCCGCCCGTGATGCGCATAGCGGAGAACAGACCAGCCACGACGACGGCGGCGGTGCCCTGAATGTCGTCGTCAAACAGGCAAACCTGATCGCGATATTTGGTCAATAGACGGAAGGCGTTGCTGTTGCCGAAGTCTTCCAACTGCACGACAGCTCTGGGGAAGACTTCCGTCGCGGCTTCAATGAATTCTTCGATGAGCGCATCGTATTCGGGGCCGCGCAGACGCGGTTCTTGCAGACCGATGTACAGCGGATCGTTGCGGAGGGTTTCGTTGTTGGTGCCGACATCCAGCGTGATCGGGAGGGTATAGGCGGGGTGAATGCCCGCGCAGCCCGTGTACAGCGAGAGCTTGCCGACAGGAATGCCCATGCCGTTCGCGCCGAGATCGCCCAAACCGAGGATGCGCTCGCCGTCGGTGACGACGATCATGCGGACATCTTCGTTAGGCCAGTTGCGCATAATTTCGCGGATGTGACCACGATCATACTTGGTGATGAACAGCCCGCGTGCGCGACGGAAAATTTCACCGTATTCCATGCAGGCTTGCCCGACGGTGGGCGTATAGATGATCGGCATCAATTCCGCAAGGTTTTCGACCAGTACGCGGTAAAACAGCGTCTCATTACGATCTTGCAGCCCGATCATGTAGATATATTTTTCTAGGTTATTGGGCTTACGACGCACATTTTCCATCACACGGGTAACTTGTTCATCTTGCGTGAACAGGCGTGGTGGCAGCAGCCCGTGAATGCCCAGCGAATCACGTTCGGCTTGAGAAAAAGCGGTGCCTTTATTGAGTAGCGGGTCATGCAGCAGTTTAATACCCTTGGGTAGGTCTGAGGCATGATGATGCGGATCGAGCAGAAGATCAGAACGGCGTGTCATAATAACTCCCTTTCGCTAGGGGCGCGAATTTGGTTTAAGTACTCAATGAACGATTATTGAGATAACGCTGAAAACCAACCGCAATCTTACGGATCAGTCAACGTAAATCATCACTGTGCAACAGCCTAACATTTTCGGGGAGATGGCAATAGTGTAAAAGATCACCATCACACAATGACGGTCGGCATCACAAATTTTCGTAAGAAATCTAATAATTTTTCTCGATAGGCTACGAACCTATGGACACTTGCGCTACAATTCACATCAGCATGTAGTGTTGAAAGAGGTCATTGTGTTTATACCTACCGTCATCGAGGATACGGGACGCTACGAACGGGCATGGGACGTGTACTCCCTGCTGCTGAAAGAGCGCATCGTGTTCCTTGGCACCGAGATCAACGCGGTAGTCGCCAATTCGATTGTGGCGCAACTGCTCTATCTGGATCAGCAAGACCCTGAGAAGGAAATCCAGATTTATATCAATTCGCCCGGTGGCGAAATCTATTCCGGCTTGGCGATCTACGACACGATCCGCCAGATTCGCGCTCCAGTGGCGACGACGGCTGTCGGGATGACGGCGAGCTTTGGCACGGTCATCCTAGCGGCGGGGCGTAAGGGGATGCGCTATGCGCTTCCCAACGCGACGATCCATCTGCACCAACCGCTCGGCGGCGGTTCCGGTCAGGCGTCGGATGTGATGATCCAAGCTAAGGAGATGCAGCGCCTGAAGGACAAATTGCTGGACGTGTTCGTAGAAGCGACAGGTCAACCGCGCGAAGTGATCGAGCGCGATACCGACCGCGACATCTACTTCACGGCGGAAAAGGCGCTCGAATATGGGTTGGTCGATAAGGTGCTGGTCAAAGCGCCACGCCTGAACGCCGCGAACCCTGCGTAAACCAGTACACATGCTCAAAGGCATGGTCGCCAAGGCCATGCCTTTTGTTAGTGCTAAGTGCTTAGTCCTGAGTGCTTAGAAAATTCCACACTACTTGACCTGATTCCCCCTGTTCGCAACGTACTTCTCAATAGGTGCTATAGTTAACCCGTCGTCGGTCACAGCGCAAACCCTCGGAGTTCATCCAACGTGGATCGAAAGCGCGAACAAGAACTCATACGGGCAGCACAACGCGGGGATACCAAGGCTCTAGCTGCGCTGTATCGCGCTAATGTGGATAAAATTTACCGCTACATCCTGTACCGCGTAGAATCGCCCGCGACGGCGGAAGACCTGACAGGCGATGTGTTCCTGCGGATGCTGGAAGGTTTGCCCACCTATCAGGATCGCACGACACCGCTGCTGGTGTGGCTGTACCGCATCGCTCACGCCCGCGTGGTCGATCACTACCGCCGATCCAAGCACAGCACCCAGCAAGAAGACATCGAAAATGTCGAATTAGGCACCGATCCCGAACTCGATTCGCCGTTGGAATTCGCGTACACCTCTGAACAGCTTCAACAGGCGCTACTAACGCTCACGGATGCGCAGCGACAGGTGATCGTGCTGCGCTTTGTCGAAGGCTATAACCTTGAGCAAACCGCCAAGATCATGAACAAAACGGTGGACGCGATCAAAGCGATGCAGTACCGCGCCCTGCAAGCGATGGGGCAAGTCTTACGCCAGCAGGGCTTCAACGGCGGGATTTGAGAGGCTACGACAAGCCAGCGAAGTGCCAGCCGATGGGCGTGACGGTGACTTTGTGCTCGACGCAGAACGCGTAAATGTCGCTATCTGGCTCCAGCGTGGCGGGGTCATACCACTGCTTGGCCTGCACGTGGTAGGGCACTGACCAATCGGTGCGCTCCGGCTTGATCACGACATAGTAATTCTGACGGCTGACGTGCGTCTTTTTGATCGGCGTGTCGGGCGTGGCGTCGGCGGGAATGTTGATATTCCACGTGGCGATGTTCGGCGCGAAGCCTTCTTGCAGCGCTTTTTCGGTGAAGTGACGCGTAAAATACCGCGCCGCGTCCCAATTGACTTTGCCGTACTCCGCGCCGTTATGCATATCGACGGGCGTTTGGAGCGAGATGGCGAGCGACGGAATGCCAAAGCCGGATGCCTGAAACGCCGCGCCAAGCGTGCCGCTGGCGGTGATCGAAAAGCCGATATTTTCCCCGTAATTGACGCCGCTGATCACGAGATCGGGCTGGCGCGGGCTGATCTCCAAGATGCCGTGCGAGACCGCCATCGCGGGCGACCCGTGGACGCCGTAAGCGGGCAGTGTTTTGCCGTTGACCTGCATTTCCAACGTCTCGATGACGCCGCCCATATCCGAGCGCGGGAACGAACGTCCCATGCTGGTTTGCTGGAAGCGTGGAGCGGCGATGACAAGATCGCCCACTGATTCCACTGCTTCGGCTACGGTCAGCAGCCCCGGCGAAAGAACACCATCATCGTTGGTGATGAGAATTAAAGGCTTGGTCATGAAGTTATTGGATTACCTTTCCTATGTTGCCGTGCGCAGCGGCTAATTGGGCGCTGGCGTCTTCCGGCGCGACATTCAAGAGCGCGGCGACGATGGCTGTTTTAATATCGCCGCTGCACCGCGCGAGGATGTCGGCGGCGGCGGCATGATCTAAGCCCGTCGCGTCCGCCACGATCACGATAGCACGATGGCGCAGTTTGTTGTTGCTGGTCTGGACATCGGTCATCAAATTACCGAAGGTGCGCCCGACGCGTACCATCACCCCCGTCGTGATCATGTTCAAGGTCATTTTTTGCGCACTGCCCGCTTTTAGACGTGTTGACCCTGTGAGCGCTTCCGGCCCCGTCGCCAGCACGATTGGATGCTGCACAAGAGCGCTGATCGGCGCGTTGACCACATTAGTGATGCTGGCGCTCAAGGCTCCGTGCGCGGCGGCGGCTTCTAGCGCACCTCTAACAAATGGAGTCGAGCCACTGGCGGCTACCCCTATGACGCTGTCAAGTGCCCCGACATTACGGTCGAGGATGGCTTGGCGTCCCATGTCGGCGTCATCCTCGGCACCTTCTAGCGAGCGGAACATGGCGCTCTCGCCGCCCGCTAACAGGCCGATCACCCGATCGGGGCTGATGCTGAAGGTGGGGCGACATTCCGCCGCATCAAGCACCGCCAGCCGTCCCGACGTACCCGCACCGAGCATCAACAACCGCCCGCCTTGATCGAAGCGCTCGGCAATGGCGTCGATCAGCGCGGCGATCTGGGGTAGCTGCTTTTCGATGGCCTGCCACAAAAATTCGTCTTCGAGGTTCATCATGGTGACGAGTTCGAGCGTGGGGCGGTGATGAATGTCCATCGTCAGCGGGTTGCGGCGTTCGGTCATGCGGCGGGACGTTTCCGCGTTGGTGGCGTAATCGGGCTGCGGCAGCGCGACCCCTAAGGCTTCGAGCGCCATCATGGCAGAGCCGAGCGCGGCCTCGCGATCCGTGGTCAGGGTGGCGGCGGCGGGTACGCTGGTCTGCACGGTGATGGTGAACACATCGCGCAGCACGGCGGAATGCATGAACAGCCCGCCCGACATCAGAATCGGCACGCGCTCAACATCGGGGCTATCGAGTCCCAGTTTGCGGGCGACGGTAACGGTTTCGTTGGCAAGCGCCCGGGCAGCACGGGTAAGAATGCGGATCGCGACCAGATCGTGATCGTTGGCGGCGCGGATCACTTCCGCTGCTAACGAGGCGATCTTGTCCACGCGACGGTCTTCGGTGTACAACCAGCTAATCAGATCGGGCGTGGATTGCAAGCCAAGTTTGGTCAGGATGCGTTCGGTAAGGGCAGTCGGCGCACCGGATTGGTCATGCGCCTGAACGAGCGCATACAGCATATCGCGGGCGATGGCGTAACCGCTGCCGTGATCGGGATAGTCGCCCCAACCACCCGACCGCGCGCGGTCGCCCGCCGCGTTGAGACCGAGCGAGATCATGCCCGTGCCGCAGATGGTCACGATCCCGAAGCGTTGCCCGACGCCCGCGATCAGGGCGGGGACGGCATCATTATCCAGCGTGACAGGCGTGCCGGGGCAGAGCTGTGCGAAGACTTCTTGCATCCGCTCGTGATCGCTCGGACGGTCAACGCCCGCGATGCCCGCGCCGATAGCCGTGATTTGCGAGAGCGGCACATGAGTCGCCAGTTCGCGGAGGCCATCTTCCAGCGAGCGTCGGGCGGCGTCGATGCCGATATAGTTTACGTTGGTTGGCCCCGCTTCGCTGCGAGCCAAAATATTGAGGTTTGCGTCAACCAGCGCAAGAGAAGTATGGGTGCCGCCGCCATTGATGCCGATGACGAGGGGATTGTTCATTGAGCGAACCCTATTTGATGGATGGGAACAAATTATGGAGGGTGATGTTAACAGAAATTTGGCGTACTTTCAGCCCCGAAATGGTGTTAACGCATCCCAAAGGCATCGCCAATGACCTGATTATGCGTTTTTCATAGAAAATACGCAAGGATGCCCCGTCCGCGTTGGCGATGAGGGCAATCGACTAGATCAGCGCTTCACGTTGATGACTTCGGGGTAGGCGCGGAAGCCAGCACGCGTCAGGATGACCGTCCCCAGTCCCCACGATCCCGCGACCACGAGCAGCAAGGCGGCGATCACGTTGATGCAGGGGAGCAAGCTCAGGACGCCTTGCACCAGCGTCAGGGCGGCAACCCCGATCATGGTCGTGCGCACCCGCGAATACGACATATTGAGGCGGCGCATCAACCACGCGCCGAGCGGGAAACTCACCACGATCCAGCCGAGGATCAGGCCAGCGTTGATCATGATCCACAGCAGCGCCATGATCGGCAGCCCCAAGCACAGGAGGATACCGAGTGTGACCGCGCCCAAGACGGCGTAGATCACGGAGAAGATGGCGACCGCGACGATGGTCACGAAGCCAAGCATACTGGCGGGCAGTGTCGCTGCGATGCTGGCGTTGACCAGCCGCTGGTGGAACTTGGGCAGCGCCGCCGTGATGATGCCCCCTAAGGCGGAGAGCACGACGGTGTTGAGGAGCACCTGTCCGAGGTTGTTGTAGCCACGGAAAAATGGCAAAAACGTCGAAATGTCACTGTCGGACATGGGCAAGCTGAGGCCAGCCGCACCAGTGTCCGGGTGATAGTTGCGCAGCGCCGCGCCAATCTGATCGCAGCCTTTATTGATCTCGCCGTGGATGCGCTCAGGGTTCAGCCCGTTGATCGAACGTGCGCAGATCGAGAGATCACCTTGCACTTCCAGATCCGGACGGAAGTAGACATCGACGCCGGATGCAATGATGGAGAGATTGCCGTTGAAACTGCCGCCGATGGTGGCATTTTCCAGCGCTACGAAGGACGCATCGCCGTTGATGTGCGCGCCATCACGCACGTCCACGACCCGCGCCACAACCGTCAGATGCCCGTTATGGGTTTGCCCTGCCGCGAGAACGTAGTTGTCACTGGCGTTGGTGCCGGAAAACGCGCCCAACAGCCCGCCACACACGATCATCGCGATCACGAAAGCAAGGGCGGCAGCAAAGAAACGACGATGCGCAACGCGCAAGAACAACCCAGTCAAGGCGCTTCATGACTCCATCGAATTGTATAGAACGAGCGGTGTCCCTCCACCGCGTGGAGGAGGGAAGTGTGAGGGTCAGCTAGGCTCAGTCGTAATTGACAGGGATATGATAGACCACCTGTTGACGATGACTAGCTAGGTAGTTCATCACCCAAACCCACGCAGCAACCATCCCCACAGCCACGGTAAGCAGCAACGGCATCAGGATATTCGTCGGGGCGACCTGTGACAGGCTCTGCCACAGCCACGCGACCCGCTGCCCGATGTCGTTGTACCACAACACCAGTTGGCGCACGACATCATTGAGCACGCCCGCTTGCACCGCTGCCACGACCAACAAGGTGGTCAGGATGGGGCCAGTAATCATGCTCAAGAAGAATAACAGCTTACGTCCGCCCAACAGCTTGCCGCTGCCGCCGCCCTTGGTGCTGCCACCCGACGACGGCTTATTCATGTCGTCAAACTGCTTGCTGGCAATCGTCAGCATGACCTTATCGACAAGATCAGGCGGGGCGTCCACCATTGGAGCGGCGCGGAAGACGCGTTCCACTTGCTGCATCCGCTCCCATTGATCATCAGAAATTCCCAAAGCAGCTATCTCCTGCAAATCCCAAGGATCATGCGCCGGGGGAGTACGCTTTGGTTGGTTGGAATGTTGATTGTCCGTCATCGTCCCTCCGCGAACTTGAACTTTGGACTAGTCTTCGGAGCCGCGTTGTTTTTTTCACCCAGTTTATCAGCCAGCACTTGACGCGCTCGGAATAGTCTACTCTTGATCGCGCTTTCGGTTGTACTCAACATTGTCGCGATTTCATCATAAGATAGATCGTACCAGTAGCGCAAAATCACGGCTGCCCGATATTCCGGCGACAGTTCCGCTAACATCGTCTGGATCATCGCCTCGCGTTCGTGTTGGATCGCCGCGTCTTCGGGTTCGGCTTCGTCACTGCTGAGGGCTGGATGCGCTGGCAGCGGCTCATCGAGCGAGAGCCACGTCAAGCGACGTTTGCGCAGCCGATCTATGCAGTGATTGGACGTGATCGAGAGCAGCCATGTGCGGAACGGACGCTCCACATCGTAACGGTCAAGGCTGGAATAGGCACGCAAGAAAGTTTCTTGCGCCGCGTCTTCCGCCTCACCACGGTCGTTCAACATCCGATAAGCCAGATTATAAACGGCTTGTTGATGCGCCCGCACCAAGTCAGCAAATGCTTGCTGGCTGCCCGCGCGTACCTGAGCTACGCGTTGGCGATCTACTTCTTCATTCATTGGGTTCGCAGTCAAGGCGAGTTCTCCGTTTTGCAATAACGTCTATTCGCTCATCTGCAAGTATATACGATTCGGGTGTGGAAAAGTTTCGCAAATGCTTACTGTCTTGTTTTTTATTGTGCAATTGGTAACATTATCGTCCGCCCGTTAGCTGGTTTTACGCGCCTCAGGAGACGGTTCTACCTATCGAGTCCGTCAGCGAAACGAGCAACTGAAAGGCACTGATCGTGCAGCGTCCACGCGGGCGGTGCGCGTTAATGCTGGTTTAAACAAAACCGAAGTCTATACTTTATTGAAGGGAAAGATTCTCTATGCGAAGAGAGACTGGCGGCTGGTTAATGGTCATCGCCGCCATTACCATCCTCGTGATCTACATCATATGGCCCGCGTGGCCCGGTGGCAAGCACCCCGGTTTGTTCGGTCGTGCGCTGGAAGTACGCCCCGGTTTGGATATTCAGGGCGGTCTGCGCGTGCTGCTGGAAGCCGAGTCTGCCCAACCGGTGACGGGTGACCAGATGGATCAGGTGCGTACTATTATTGAACGCCGCGTGAACTCACTGGGTGTTGCCGAGCCAATCGTGCAGCGCGCAGGCCAGAACCGCATCATCATCGAGCTGCCCGGTGTCAGTGACCCGCAAGCCGCAATCGATCTGGTGCAGCAAACGGCGCTGCTCGAATTCGTCGATTTCGCGAAGCCGCCCGGTTGCACCGCTACCTATCCAACGGCTGGTCAGTACATCCGCACTGACCGTCAAGTAGCGCTGCTCGGCACTGCCCCAACGGCAACAGCAACAACAGCCTCGAACATCGCCCCCACGGCGGCAGCGACCTTAGCCGCGACGAGTGAGGCGACTGCTGCCGCTACCGCCGAAGCCACTGCCGAGGCGACCATTGCCGTCACGGCAGCCCCGACGAGCGAAGCGACCGCTGAGGCCACGACTGCCGCTATTCCACGCGCGATGATGCGTCCGGCACAGGGTACGCCCGAACCGACGACCGCCGCCACGCCGGAAGCGACTACGGCTCCGACATCTGAGGCGACCACTGCCGCCACAACCGATGCCGCCGCGACGAGCGAAGCTACCGCAGAAGCCACTGCTGAGGCGACTGCGTCTGCGACGCCAGAAGTCGCCGCGCCGGGAACAAAGAATAATCCGCTGATCAACCCCTGCACGGGTCAGCCCTTCCGCACGGTGATGACGGGCGCGGGCTTGTCCTCGGCTGATGCGGGTGTGCGCAGCGGTTCGACCGATTACGTGGTCGATTTCCAATTGGCTGGCAATGAAGAAGCCCAGCGCTTTGCTTCCCACACCGCCGCCAACATCGGCAACGCGATGGCGATTGTGCTGGACGGCGAAGTCTTGAGCGCCCCGACGATCCAAGCGGCGCTGACGACGGGCGGTCAGATTACGGGCGGCTTCACGCGCGATCAGGCCGTCAATTTGTCCGTGCAGTTGCGTTCCGGTGCCTTGCCCGTCTCGCTGAAGATCGAGTCCACCGAGCAGATCGGTGCCAGCCTCGGTCAGCAATCGGTCGATGCATCCGTGCGCGCTGGTATCATCGGCGTGATCGGCGTCTTCCTGTTCATGCTGGTGTACTACCGTTGGGCAGGTCTCTCGGCAGTGTTGGCGCTGCTGTTGTTCGTCGGCATCAACTTCGCGCTGTATAAATATATTCCGGTGACGCTCACCCTGTCGGCTATCACGGGCTTCCTGATATCGATTGGAACGGCGGTGGACGGTAACATCCTCGTCTTTGAGCGTATGAAAGAAGAACTCCGCGCGGGTCGCAACACGCTGAAGGCGATTGAGATCGGCTTTGACCGTGCGTGGCCTTCGATCCGTGAGTCGAATATCTCCACCATTTTGATCGCGTTGGTGCTGTACTTCTTCGGTGGTCAGTTCGGCGCGAGCGCTGTGCGCGGTTTCGCCGTCACGCTGATCCTCGGTCTGATCACGAATCTGTTCACCGCGATCGTGGTGACACGTACTTTCTTGAATGTCCTTGTGACGCTGCGTGGCGAACGTGCCAGCCAGTTGAAACTGTTCGGAGAATAAGTCATGTTTAACTTAGTCCAATATCGACGCTGGTTCTACCTTTTCTCCGGCCTGATCATTCTCGCGGGTATCATCGCGATGGGTATCTCGATCTCGCAGTACCCGGAGCGCTCGATTGTCCGGCTGGGCATCGACTTCACGGGCGGTTCGTTGTTTGAGGTGCGCTTGACGAACACGGAAGGCGCGACACAAACCCCCATCGAAGGCAGCGACATCAGCAAGCAGTTCACGGACGCGGGGATGCAAGATGTGCGCGTACAGCGCATCGTGGGCACTGACGCGAGTCAGGATCGCTTCCAAGTGCGCACGAACTTCGTCGCACAAAATGGTGAGCTGTTCAAGCAGATCTCTGACAAAATCAATACGCTGGCGACGGAACACGGCTACAATTTCGATGCCGCTTACTTCCAGACCAACCAGCAGTCCGTTTCGCCCGCCATCGGTGGCGAGGTGACGATAGCAGCGGTCATCGCGACGGCGGCGGCAAGTTTGCTGGTGTTGGGCTTCATCGCCCTCGCCTTCCGGCAAGTCACGCACTCGTTCCGCTACGGCTCCACCGCCGTGATCGCCATGATCCACGACGTGCTGGTGATGGTCGGCGTGTTCTCGATCCTCGGCCTGATCTTGGGTTGGGAAGCGGACGCGCTGTTCCTGACGGGCTTGCTGACCGTGGTCGGCTACTCCGTGCAGGATACCATCGTGGTGTTCGACCGTATCCGTGAGAACTCGCAGCGTCATCGCGGCGAACCGTTCGAGCTGATCGTCAACCGCAGCGTGACCGAGACGATCCAGCGGTCGATCACGACGCAGATTTGCGTGGCGTTCGTGCTGCTGGCGCTGGTGCTCATGGGCAGCGGCGCGATCCGCCAGTTCGTCGGCATCCTGCTGATCGGTCTGCTGTCGGGCGCGTACAGTTCCATCGGTATCGCGATCCCGCTGCTGGTGTCGTGGGAGCGTGGCGAAATCCCGTTCCTCAACCAAGGCGCGAAGGCCAAGACGGCGTAATCCCAAACCCGACGTTGAAACGTCGGGCTTACCGTACAAAGTCCCTGCGGGACTGAAGACGTTGCTCAAATGATCCCTGAAATGATCCCGATTCGCTGGTGCGGACGGGATCATTTTGTTTGCCGTGCCGCTGTTCGTGTGGTCGGATCGGGATGGTGGTAACAAGTTGAGAGCGGACGCGTGATGGCGGCGCATAGATCGATCCTCGTGTAGATATGAGACGGAATCCGTGAGATTGATTACTGATATTCGCCCTCACCCCAACCCCTCTCCCACAGGCGAGGGGCTTTGAAAAGAGAAGGTTAGTCATGTCAGGAATCCGTATGAGACAACGGTGGAAGCCCTGATAACCCTGTTATCCCTGATATAGTAGGCAAAAGCACGGATGTGATGTTTTTACGCTCAGATGAGCCGTCCTGAACTGATCGGAACAGGGCTTAACAGGGTTCAGATCAGGGTCACGAATAGTGCTAAGTGCTGAGTGCCAAGTGCTAAGTCCGAACAGGAACGCTTTCGATAAAGAGACTGAGAGAAGAACAGCAGCAATTTATTCTGGGAGCAAAACCCGACAGGTCACGACGACACTGGCGGATGGCGGCACTCCTTGAGGATAGGAGTCAATCAACCATAGTGAGTAGTTTAGCATCAATAGAACTAATTATCAATAGAAAGAATGTTAAAATTGCGTATGAAATTGCAAGGACGTTCTCAGTGTAGTTGGTGTCTATCTTCTATCGTGTTACGGTACGTTTGGATCGGAAATCACCTGAATACTTTGTACTTCAATTAAATCAGGAGATTGAGAATAACGGGGTGGATCGAGGTACCAGCCTTTAAGTTTGACCCAATGCTTTATTGAGGCAAGTATATAGACCTCTTCGTTAGTCGCGGAGAGTATTCTAGGTAAGCTGCTCAAATTTGAGTTATAGACAATGACCGTATATTTCGTGCCATCAATGCTGGTAGCATCTAAAAAAGTGTAGGGTATTGGAATTGGTGGGGCAACACGACCATAACCATGCGGAAAATCAAGGAATGCAGTTATTTCAACCAGCTTTGCGCGGGATGAAGTGGATTGGAATAGTGGGGGATCAGTAGGGTTGAGGGATCTCACTTCAAATGTGCCGCTGCTGTCAAATTTGCCCGTGAGTGAAACCCATTTCCCTGTCCATTCTTGCCACAACGCGGTAGTTGCAATGTATTCAGGATGCTCATCCCACATTTGAGGCGTTGGAAGAGGATTTGGGCCGCCTGAACTCAGGAATTGTTGTCGCAGGCGGTCTATTGCCTCAACCGTAAATGACAACGGGATTACGTTTTCTTGTTCGTCATAAAGGAAATATTTGAAAGGTTGTTGATAGCCAGCTATCCGAAGGTCATCCGAGGGTGCCGTTGTGGCGATGATCAATCCAAGCCACGTATAAGTATCATCGTTTACGCTAGGTAAAAGCCGCCCTGTTAGCGTTAGTTGCCCTGTCGGCAAAGGTGTGGCTGACTTACTTTTATTCGGTATTTGGGACAATAGCAAGAGTCCGAGCAAGACCCCAATACCCAAGCCCATGATTAAGACTGACGGTCGTCTTGTCGGCTTGGAAATCGCTTTCATAAGTCATAACCTTTGTATTAGTAGGATGAATTGATGTTGCGATTATCGTTAGCATAGCATGGATTAGCGCATAATCCTTCTATACAGACATGATCCTAAGTTTCATATACGCTATAAACGAATATAATAGTGAATTATGTAAGACACAATTTGACAGCAGATCGCTGAATTATATGCCACAAGAACACATTTTTCTCAGCTATCGTAGTATTGAGTCCGATTTTGCTCTAAAACTTGCTTCAGATCTAAAAAATGCGGGAGTGCGTTTGTGGATGGATCGGTTCGATATTCAAGCTGGAATGAAATGGCCAGATGCTATTCAAACTGCAATTGATAATGGCGCAGCACTAATTGCTGTTCTATCGCCTGATTATATTGTATCTACATACTGCAAAAACGAATTGCAACGTGCGCATGAACTTAACCTTCCAATTTTTCCTGTCTTATTACGTCCCCTTACTCCTCAGGAATGGCCATTCATAATTCAGAGTGTGCAGTATGAAGATTTTACTAATTGGCAAGATGAGTCCTTTTATCATCAGCACCTTGGAACGTTAATACAACTTCTACATACAAAGGTCTCTACGTATGTTTCTGCTTCTCCCGATCCTGAAACGCAGTATCTAAATAGCCTGATTGCCGAATTAGAAACGCGACGCGGCGTCCGAGAATATATCGAACTCGAAGGTGAATCAGATATACGTCCTGAACCACAAATTGATGATGAATGGGGATTTTCGGAATTAATTGAAAATGACAAGAATTCTACAATTAGAGCTGAAAAAGTCTCGTTAAAAAACATTAGGGAAGCAATTGATAAGCATCCGCGTTTTGTGTTGCTTGGTGAACCGGGCGCTGGTAAAACGACCACGGTTCGGAGATTAGCTCTAGATGCTGCCCGCCAACGTCTAAAAAATCCACGAACTGCACCTATGCCTTTATTACTGTACCTCCCACAGTGGCGAGATAATGTATCTCCATTAGATTTTATAAAAATAAAAATGAATTGGTCTCTTGGTGACAATCTGCGTAACTTGCTTGTAATCGGGGATGTGTTACTTTACTTGGACGGCCTTAATGAGATGGGTGCTGAGGGAACACTTAAGGCTAAAATGTTGCGCGAGTGGATTCACGACTCGACTGATGCCCCGAAACGATTAATTGTTACTTGCCGTGTTGGGGATTACATCAGAAATACATTCGACCTTGGTAACATGCCTCGTGTGGTAATGCAAGAGTTGGAGCCACCACAAATTAGACAATTTGTCACTAATTATTTAGAGGATAATGCGGACGGCCTACTGACACAAATCTTCCCAACACGTGATGATCTAGTTCGGCAAGAGCATTGGCCAGAAACTGAGCGCCAAAAGATTGAAGCTCGTAGCCTAATGAGGCTATCTCGAAATCCATATATGCTAAGTGCATTAATCTTCATTTATAAGGATTCATCAAAAGGCCAGCTACCACGCAATATGGGCGCACTGTTTCAAATGCTTGTTCGAGCACTGTGGAGGCGCGAAACACAGCGCAGTACAACTAGTGACTTACAATTTGATACAGTTCAGGCGGCATTTGCGCGTCTTGCGTTTGATGTAATCAATGAGGGACTTGCTCAAGACATCCCATTAGATTACGCACTTGAAAAGTTGGGAACTTCGCAAATTCTATACGCTGGCGTACACGCAAGTTATGTGACAATTTCCGGCGAATATATTCGTTTCTATCATCAACTGATATTGGAATATTTCGCGGCGGTTGAGCTTGAGCAACGCAATATAAACGAAGTAATAATTGCTTGGCGTGAAAAAACAAGGTCAGACCTTTTAGTCTCATCCAATCCAGAGGAAAGCAAGCGTATACTTTCAAGCTGGATAGGTATATATGGTGGTCGAAATACAGAGAGGTGGGATCAAGTTATTATCGCGCTTGGTGGTATCACTAGTAATCCCGATACGCTTGTTAAAGAACTGGTAGCAATTGACACTTATTTAGCAACAGTTTGGATTACAAGCGGTTCAAAAATCTCTCCAGCGATTTATGATGAAATTATGAATATAATTTTGTCGGAAGCGGATCATGCTCCAATGGCAGC
Source organism: Anaerolineae bacterium (assembly GCA_019637615.1). GTDB lineage: Bacteria > Chloroflexota > Anaerolineae > Aggregatilineales > UBA2796 > JAHBVK01. The sequence goes on from JAHBVJ010000007.1 coordinate 64,472, forward strand.
TGCCATAACACTTTTCCCGATCTTGGTAGACTCTGGGGAACTAAAAGTGATACAAGCTCTAATAAGATTACTGGCTTATGGGAATTATATGAGAATCGCTGCTCCCGCCAGTAAATTACTCACTAAAGTTGGAATTGACGCCATTCCTGCTCTAATCGAGGCATTGCGAAATCCCGAAGAACAAGTGCGTGGTTGGGCAACTTCAATATTAGGAGAGCTGAGGGATGAGAGGGCTGTGCCCGCTTTAATCCAAATGTTATCTGACATAGGAGCACGTTATGAAGGAAAGACTGCCTATAATCGCGATGTAGCAGCCAATTCATTAAAAAAAATCGGAACGCCAGAGGCACTTGCTGCTGTTGAAAAATGGCAAACTGAATTGATTTATAGACTAATCGATTTAGATGATGAGACTCACCGTATTATTTGGTCAATCGAAGAAACATTTGATTCAATTCCGAATAACATTCGGAACCCCCTATCGAAATTGTTTGATGATGATAAAGTACAGGCGTTAACTTATTCGCTTTCTTTAATCAAAATACAAGTCCTTGGAATTATAGGTAATCCAATTGCTATATCTGCACTTGAGCGAGAGTTATCTAGCACTTTCGAAAACCTCCCAAAACGGGAGGCGATCTTGACAGCGCTTAGGCGAATAAATACACCAGAGTCTCTTAATATTGTCAAAGACTGGGAGGGAAAAGGATGAAATTGGCGGTGTTATACCCGTCCTCCTATATGCCCGTGCCAACAATGATAGGTACCTTGACGGCAGATTGCTGTGTAGAGCCAGCAGTGGATGACAGCGCTTCTCATCGACTGCTTCTGGACTCCAATGCCTAAGCGTGGTAGTCTACGGGCATGTCAGATTACCGCATTCGCCGCAATCGATCCGCCCTCAGCAGTGGATCGCTGTTCAATGGAAACCGCCGCAGCAGCTGGTTGATGCCGCTGTTGGTGGCGAACGCATTCGTACTCGCCTTCGCAGGCTTGATCGCGTGGCAGTTCCCCGAAGCGCAAAAAATCGCCCTGAATGCCATCGGTTCGGCTCCCACGGCGACGCCCAACGCCGTCGAATATGCGCAGCGCGGGGATCGTGCGTACTGGCGCGGCAATCTTGATCAGGCTGTGATGAACTATCGGGAGGCGGTCAAAGAACGCCCCGATGACGTGGGCATCATCTTTGAATTGGGGCGGATGCTGATCTTCCACAGCTACGAAGACCGCCGTAACGAAGGTGAACGCGAAGAAGCCCTCGAACTGGCAGATCAAGCCATCAACGCTGATCCGCAAAATGCGCGCGGCTACACCCTGCGCTGTTACGCTCAGACCGAACTAGAAAATTACGAAGGTGCTGTGCGCGACTGCTTACAGGCGCTCGATTTCAACGGACAAGATGCGGAGGCGCATTCCTTCCTCGCCCGCGCTTACGAAGGCTCAGGACGCTATACAGAGTCGGTGGATGAGGCGCTCAAGGCTGTGCAGATCAACCCGCAGAGCATCGAGGCAAATATCACATATGGCGATCTGCTGATGACGCGCAAGCAGTACGATCTGGCGCTGAATTATTACGAACAGGCCATGAAGATCAATCCGCAGCTTTCGCAGCCCTACTATAATCTGGCGGCGCTATACCGTGTGATGGCGAACACGTTGGGCGAGAATGAACTGTTGGAAAAGGCGATCAGCTATTACAACGCGGTGCTGTCTAGCAATCGGCGCAGCATCAAAGCCTACATCCGCCTGTGCCAGACGTACATGCAAACGGGACAGTTCAACCTCGCCAAAGACAACTGCACTACCGCCACCACGCTAGACGCCGATTCCACCGAGGCATGGCGCTTCTTGGGCGAAGTGCTGTACCGCACCCGCAATTATGACGACGCGATCAAAGCCTTCGTACAGTGTTCCGACCGCGAGAAAGAGCTGCCACCGGGGGATCGACAGTGGCAATGCTGGGCGTATCAGGCGCTCTCGCACGAACGGATGCAGCGCTGCTCAGAAGCCTATCCGCTGTTGTACGATCTGCTGATCTGGTCGGAAAGCGCGGATGCGACGCGCTTGGCGAACACGGGACTAGACCTGTGTGGTGGCACCGCGCCCACTCCCCGATCCGATGGTACGACGCCGACTCCGATCACGCCCGCGCTGCTGCCTACCGTACCGGGATCGACCATACAAGGGTAGCCGTTGGCTGCCATGTGCAACTGGTTGATTCGCCGTGGTGGAGGTAAACGTCGTTTTTATAGAATTAGTATTATCTTCGAATAGAATATAGTAAGCGAAAATACATACGCCTCGCCCTCTAGACTATCCTACCATAATTTTGTACATTTACCGTATGTGACGAATATCGACGGAGTTTTTCGTCAATTTCATCCATATATTTTGGTATTATCCTTATTCCCTCACCTATCATCATGCGGACTTATCTGAAAGGTATTATCTTGTGTCTTCCATCAAGTTGGAACGCGTTTTCCGGCGTACCTACACATGGGCACTGCTGATCACGGCCTTAATCTCGTCGGTGACCTATTACTTACTCATTAATGTCTCGAATGCGCAGTTAGAGACTGCACAACGTTCCGATCTCGCGTTGGATGTACGCACGGCGATGCACAGCATGGCCTTTCTGGCTAATCGGCTGGTGATCGTCACTGAAGACACCGCCCGCGACGCGATCCGCCAAGAAATGTTGGCGAATGTTCAAAGGATGTCCGACACGTATAACAGGTTGCTGGCAGCGGCACGCACCCCGCAAGTAATAGCCATCCATCTGCAACCGCCCTATCATCTCGCGGAGGAAACGGCCTCTTTTTTAGAATCCGTGCGCGAGTTAACCAAATTACCCGTGATCACCGCCGAGACACCAGCGTATCAACACGTCATCACGCTGCGTCCGGTGCTCTTGGACGGACTCAATCGTCTGGCTGACCAGTACAGTCTGGAAAGCGAAGTGATGGTTCATGATTCACAGCGCATTGAGACGGCGTTGATCTTGCTGATGCTGCTCACGCTCGGTGTGGAGGTTGTTTTCATTTTCCGTCCGATGGAACACCTCATTGTGACCACACAAAACGCACTGCGGGCTGAGGCGGAACGCAGCCAAGCGGCAGCCTTCGCCTTGCGGGACAGCGAAACCCGTTATCGCCAGATGTTTGAGAATAATCCCGCCGTCAAATTGCTGATCGATCCGCAAGATGGGCGCATCGTAGAAGCCAACCACGCCGCCAGCGAATTCTACGGCTATCCGCTGGATAAACTCAAAACGCTGACCGTGATGGACATCAATGTACTGCCGCCACAAACGGTAATCGCGATACGTGATCGAATCCTCACTGGCCCCAGCGGTGTCAATCAAGGTCATCACCGTCTTGCTTCTGGCGAAACACGGCATGTGGAAGTCTTCGCGGGGCCGTTATCGCTCAATAACCGCACCTATGTGTACGCAATCATTCAAGACATCAGTCAGCGAAAACAAGCGGAAGATGCGCTGCGCGAGAATGAAAACAGGTTCCGCACATTGTTCGAGCAAAACAGCGATGGCATCTTCATCCTCGGTCTGGATGGCAAACTCCTTGCCATGAATCAGAGCGCGGTCGATCTGGTGGGTTATTCACGGGATGAAATCGATGAGTATCCTATCCCGCAGTTATCCGCCGAGACTAGCCCAAGCTTGCAGGTGGTTGACCGGCTCATCGCGGGCGAGCATCTACCTATTTACGAGCGCCTTTTTCGCAGAAAAAATGGTGAAGTGTTTCCAGTCGAGATCAACGCCGCGCTGGTGCGGGCTAGTGATGGTACGCCGCTGCATATTCAGAGCATCGTGCGGGACATCAGCCAACGGAAGCAAGCAGAACGCGCGCTGCGTGAGAGCGAACAACGCCTGCGCCTGATCACCGATAACGTGCTGGACATCATCACGCAGATTGACGGCGAAAATCTGATTCGTTTTGCCAGCTCTTCGTACACTTCAATTTTGGGTTACGAGCCTGCCAGCATCCTTGGTTTGTCCGGAATCAGCTTGATTTATCCCGATGATGTGGAGCAATTTCGGCAAGCTATCGCTGCTGTGCGCGCAAAGCCGAACGAACGTATTGCCATCGAAGGGCGGCTGGTACACCGCGATGGACACGCGCTCTGGACTGAAACCGTCGGCACCTTGTTGTTTGGCGAAAACGGTACACCGAACGGCGGCGTTTTTGTTACCCGCGACATCACCGAGCGCAAACGGCTTGAGCAAGCCCTGATCGAGCAAGAAAAATTGCGCACCGAGCTGGAAAAGGAACTCGAATTGAGCACGCTAAAATCGCGTATGATGGAAATCATCGCGCATGAATTCCGCACGCCGTTAGCGGTCATCCAACTCACGCTCGGCACGCTTGCCGACTATTATGATCGGATCACCGTCGAGCAGCGCGCCGTCAAATTTGGCGTGATCAACGAACGCATCCAGCGCATCGCAGATATGCTGTCGGAACTCGATATCATCGTGCGTGGCGGGTTCACGCCGAGCGCGGTGCAGCGTGCGCCCGTCGATCTGGTTGCGCTGTGCCGCAAGGTAGTCGCTAACCTTGAGGCGGAATACAGAGTCAGCGGACGATATACGCTGGAATTCGCCACGCCCGCCACCATCTACGCCGATCCGTTCATCCTGATCAACGCAATCCGGCATGTGCTGGCGAACGCGGCATTATTCTCACCGGCAGATACGCCCGTCAAGGTGAGCCTGACGCCGCTTCAGCATGGGTTTGAACTTAGCGTAATTGATACCGGCATTGGCATTCCGGCGGATGACCTGCCCCGCCTGTTTCAACCATTTTTCAGGGGCAGCAACATTGGTACGCTAGGCGGGCTTGGCTTAGGCTTGACGATTGCCCAAGCTGCCATCCACGCGCATCAAGGAACGATCAAGGTTGAAAGTGTGGCGGGGCAAGGAACCACCGTCAAGCTGTGGGTGCCGACGACGGTCTAAAGGATGCCGTCGCTCATTTTTCGATTTTGACACCGCGCCAGAACGCGATGTACCCCGTGATTTGCTGCGCGGCCTGTTTGGGAGCCGGATAGTACCATGCCGCATCCCGATTCAGTTGTTCACTCACGTTGAGCGAATAATAACTGGCCTGCCCTTTCCATGAGCAAACGGTGTGCGTTTGGCTATCTACCAGATATTCTGTCTTAACGGAATCAGCGGGGAAATAGTGATTGCCTTCGACCACGATAGTTTCATCGCTTTCCGCGATGATCGTGCCGTTCCAGATCGCCTTTACCATGAACCAACCTCAACCTGCGTGTGACGGATAGGGGACGAATAGGGACGTATCAACGTCCTTTGTTCAGACTCGGCTAGTCGCGTGATCCTTACGTACGCCAAGCGTGGAGTGGGCGATGGTGGCAGGGTGAGATGGGCTAGGCTACAATCGCCAGCTTAATTCACAAATGAAATCACACATGCGAAACGTACTAACCCTAGCACAAGCTCTCGATCAGCGGGCGTACCTGCGGCAGCAGGGTAAAACGCTCGTCTTCACCAACGGTCATTTTGATCTGCTTCATGTTGGGCATTTGGACTATCTGGAAAAGGCGCGGGCGCTTGGGGATAAGCTGTTCGTAGGCATCAACGGCGACGCGTCCACCGAGGCGCTGAAAGGCCCCGGACGCCCGATCATCCCGGCGCAGGAACGGGCACGCTTGCTCGGTGCGTTGTGGTGCGTGGATGGCGCGATCATCTTTGACGAGACTACCGCCACCCGCGTGATCGAAACCTTGCAGCCAGATATTTACGTGAAAGGCAGCGACTACCGCGATAAGCCGCTGCCCGAACGTCCCACGGTGGAGCGGTACGGCGGGCAAGTCGTGCTCATGGATCTGGTGCCAGAGCGCAGTACCACCGCCTTGATCGCCCGCATCCGCACCGTGCCAGAATAGGACGCACGGATGACCATCCTCAACGCCCTTGAACCGCGTGGCGAACAACCAAGCGTAGGCTCACCCCCTTCGTATCGGCGCTTGCTGATGGTCGCGTTGACGTTTGTGGTCGTCTTTGTGGCGGTGCGTGTCGCCATTCGCCCGATCAATGACACCGATTATCAAATCTACCGTGACGGGCTGGAGCATTTCTGGCAAGGGCAGTCGCCCTATCCGGTGACGGGCTATGTGCTCCCACCGTGGGCGACTGTGATCCTCGCGCCGCTGGTTAACCAGCCGTTGGAAGTATGGTTGGCGCTGACCGTGACGATTTTCGTCGTGTCGGTGCTGGATCAAGGCTCACCAGTCGCGCTGCTGCTGCTGCTGCACCCGATCTTCCTGACGCTCATCGCGTCTTCCAACCCCGAATGGATTTTCATCGGCACAGGCGTATGGCTGCTGGAAGCCACCCCGCGCGGCGTAGGACGCGGCGTAGCATGGGTCTTTCTAGCCTCCAAACCGCAAACTATCTGGCTGCTGCTAGTCTTCGATGGCATTGTGGCGCTCCGTCAGCGCGATTGGAAGCCCTTCGTGGTAGCGGGCGGATGGGCGGTCATCGCCTACCTCATCACCCCGATGCCGCCGCAGATATGGATTCAGCGCGGCACGACGGGCTTGAACTGGTCACTGCCCATCGTCTACAACTACGGCGTGATCGGCGCGCTGCTGGTGACGGCGTTTATTCTGGTGGTGCGTTGGCAGCGACGCAACGATTACAAGACGCTAGGCCTCCTGCTCTCGCTGGTGTGGACGCCGTATGTGTTACAGTATGCATTCACGACGCTGCTATTCGCCATGCGTAAAGCAAGCTGGCTGCGCATACTCGTGTTTTTGGCGGGGGGAATCGGCTTGGCTTACCTTTTCTGGCGGGATTTCCACGTGAATGAGCAAGCGGGCGCGGCTGGAATGCTGCTGTTAGCGGCGATCATGGCACCATCGAATGTGCGCGATCCACGCGGCACACAGCCCGGTACGCCCGCCTTCAGCCTGAGCGCAGCAGCAGCCACGTTGCGCCGTCGGCTTACTCCGCACCCACACGCTGACAGAGGCACAAGGACTGTATGAGTTTTGAACCGATCGTAGAGCCGTTAGAGAGCATCATCCCCACCGAGACGAACGAGGATGATGGGGCGGCTCCTAATCTCGCCCGCGCCACCACCATTTTGTCGCTCGGCAATATCGCCAGCCGTGTGCTCGGCTTCGTGCGTGAGATTTTGCTCTCGAATATTTTCGGCCCCAGTCGGCAAGTGGACGCCCTGCAAATTGCGCTCACCATCCCGCAAGACCTGTACGATCTCGCCATCAGCGGACATCTGAACTCGGCCTTGGTGCCCACCCTCAGCGAATATGCCGCCAGAGACGAAAAAGAACTGTGGAAGCTGGTCAACGCGCTGCTCGGATTCTTGATCGTCGTGACCAGCGGGATCGCGATGCTATTGTTCATCTTCGCGCCGCAGGTGGTGATCCTCTGGCGCGGCTATCCGCACACCGCCGCCGCCGTCGAGCTTGCCGATACGGCGATTAACTTGAGGAATTGCAGTTTCAATTTCTGCGCGCCGACCTTCACGCCGGAAGCCTATCAACTCTCGATCCATCTGCTGCGGATCACCGCTCCCGCGCTGATCTTCCTGACGCTGTTCGCCATCTTATCCGGCACGCTGTTTTCGCTGCGCCGTTTCGTGTGGCCCGCCTTCGCCGCCGCGCTGTTCAACGGCGTGTTAGCGCTGGGCATCGTGGCGCTTGCGCCGTATATGGGCATCGATGGCGCGGCGTTGAGCTGGGTGCTAGGCGCGGTGGCACAGTTAGCGCTGCAATTTTTGGGGCTACGCGGGATCAAGATCAGGCCGATTCTGCGTCATCTGTGGACGGCGCTCAAACATCCCGGCGTGCGCAAAATCGGGCTGCTGTATCTGCCCGTGCTGTTCTCGCTGGCGGTCGATGTGCTGATCAATCGTCCGTTCAGCTATACGCTGGCCTCGCAGAGCGGCGACGGCACCATCTCGTACATGAGTTGGGCGACGCAGCTCCGCGAATTCCCGATGGGCTTGGTGGGCACGGCGATCTCGCTGGCGATTTTGCCGACACTTTCGCGCCAAGCGCTGACCGAAAAGCAAACCGAAGCCTTCAAGAATACGTTGGGGCAGGGCATTCGCCTCGCGCTGACGTTGATCGTGCCCGCGACGGTCGGGCTGTTCGTGCTGGCGGGGCCGCTCATCGGCTTGATGTTCGAGCGTGGGCAGTTCACGTCCATCGATACGCAGGTGACGGCGCAAGTGCTGCGCTTGTATCTGCTCGGCATCCCTTTCGCGGCGGTCGATCTGCTGCTGATTTTCGCTTTTTACGCCAAGAAGGACTCGCTGACGCCCGCGCTGGTCGGCGTGTTCAGCCTCGGTTGCTACATCGCGATTGCGCTGCTGCTCAACCCGTACATTGGCTTCTTTGGCCTGATGATCGCGGATTCGCTCAAGCACCTGATCCATATGACGGTATCGCTGCTGCTGCTCAACCGCCGCCTGAAAGGTCTCGGTCATCAGCGCTTATTCATAACCGTATTGAAGATTTCAATGGCGACGCTGGTGATGGGGCTGATCACGTTTCTGCTGCTGCGCAGTGTGCCCGAACTGCTGCCGATCAACGATATTCGCCAGCGGTTGATCCTCGTTGGCATTCCGGCAGTCCTCGGCGGCGCAACGTATCTGATCCTCGCCTCACTACTCCGGCTGAACGAGTTGCAATTGTTCCTACAGGCCCTCCGCCGTAAGATCGTGCGCTAGGAATTAGTCGGCCTATTCATGTGGGTTATACTGCTGCCCGTTGATGATCTGGCAGTCTTCCCAGCGCACACAGACGCACGCCATCCCCATCTCGATCAGGCGTTTCATCTGCTCGGCACGGCGGATCAGGGCATCGACCTCCGCCAATTTCTGAGTCGCCAGCGTTTGCCAGCGATCTCCGGCGGGCGTATTCGGCGCGAAGCCCTCAAACAGCATTTTGATCTCGGTCAGCGTGAAGCCTGCCTTTTGTGCGAACGAAATCAGGTTCAGCCGCTTTAGGGTGTCCACAGCGTAGCGGCGCTGCCCGTGCTTACGGTGCGGCGCGGGCAGCAGTCCGATGCGTTCGTAGTAGCGCACGGCGGAGGTGTTGAGTCCGGCGCGCTGTGCCACCTCTCCAATCGATAATTCATCCATCAGCCAACCCCTTGACTACCTTCGCGAATGCTTACCAGATGCCGGGGAGCAGCCGATAGCGCGTCCGCTGCGCAAACTCGGCATAACCGGGCAGTTCTTCTTGCAGCGTGCGATCTTCCAGCGCGGTGCGTATCACGTAGACCGCCACCCCCACCAGCGCCGGAATCAGCGCCGCCCACATGCCGAGCGCGATAGGCAGCGAGAGGAAATGCAGCACGAGACCCAGATAGCCCGGATGACGTACAAAGCGATACGGGCCGCGATCAGCGACTTGGTGCCCGCGCTGTGTCTGTATCCGCACGGTAGGCTCGAAGAAGCGGTTCGCTGCCATCGCCCATGTCAGCGGGATGAAGCCAATCGCCAGCAGCGCGAGGCCGATCACTTTGATTACGGGCGAACTTTCCGCCGACCAGCCGTTGCGGTAATCCAGCCCCGCTGTTAGCGGCGTGACGAACAGCAGCAGTGAATACAGCGATAGCAGGATCAAATCCCACCTTTTGGTGCCGACCGTCATGTCTTTGGTACGCTTGCCGCGCTCGTTCATCAGCTCCGGATTTTCACGCGCGACGACGACGCTGAGCACTGCCCATCCGAGCGCGAAAACCGCCGAATATACCCACGCCCACGACCATGACCATGTGCCCGCCGCGAGGAACAGCGATACGCAGGTGATGACCGCCATGAACAGGTTGCGCGCCATTGTGTTGTAGCCGTACTTGTTCAGTGGAACTTTGGGAATCGATTCTGAAGGCGCAGTTGTTATTGACATCGTTCACTTCCTGTCGTTAAGAGCTTGACCAGCTCACCAATGCCTCATTACGTGACTCTTTTCACCTCAACACCAAAAAAGGAGGCCTGCAACCAATCGGGGCATCGTTCGTAATCATGTAAACTGCCTTCAAGGTGGTGTGTTTAGTGTCCATTGCCCACACCTGCCGTGTATTATAAAGGCTGGCGGTGGCTGGCGTGGGAAAACCCCTAACTTCTAGTGGATCGGATCACCATGTCGAATATGTTTCAGGGAAAACTGGTGCGACTGCGAGCGGGCGAACCGTCGGAAGGTGTCCTTTTTCGGGATCAAGATCGAGAGCATCCCGACAATGGACGATATCTGTATGAAATCGGCTTCCCCGAACCGCGCTTTGAGCCGCCACCCGTCCCTACCGACAGCGCCAAGCCGCACGACGATAATTTTCCGTTCACTATCGAGACATTGGATAGCGTGGTCGTCGGCGCGATCCACATGCATCACTGCAACCTGCGCTGCGGCACCTTTATGTACGGCATCGGCATCTTTGCGGAACATCGCCGGAAAGGCTACGCGCGGGAGGCGATCTGGCTGGCGCTCCGCTACTATTTCTACGAACGTCGTTACCAGAAATGCACCGCCGAAGTCTACAGCTTCAACGAAGCCTCGGCACGGCTGCACGAGCGTCTCGGCTTCACGCTGGAAGGCCGACTACGGCGCATGATGTATACGGACGGGGCTTTCCACGACTCGCTATTCTTCGGCATCACGCATGAGGAATTCCGTGCCAGAGATATAACGCTACAGGATGGCAACCGATAACTTATGAATGCAAACCAACCGCGTTTCGACTGGAAAGTGATCGCTTTCATCGTGTTTCTGTACGCGCTGTGGTTCGTGCGGTCGCCCGTCCTCGCGGCTTTCGAGTCCGCGCTGCCGCCGCTGGCCTATGAACTTAGTGTGCCGCTGACCAAAATTCTGTGCTGGATCGTGCCGGTATGGTTATATCTGCGTTTCGTGGACAACGTGCCGAGCACGACGGCGCTGAAGCTCGATCACAACGTGCGGCGCGGCGTCGCTTGGGGATTTGCCATCCCGGCGGCGCATCTGGTGATCGTGCTGCTGCTGCATTACGTGGCGCGGCTCGACCTGATCCACGTGACTCTGGCGGTTGACGTTTGGACGTGGATTTCGGTCATCGGCTTGGCTGGCCTTACCGAGGAGATCGTGTTTCGCGGGTTCATCCTGCCTAAACTCATGACGCGCTGGTCGTTCTGGATCGCCAATGCGGTGACTACCGTCCTGTTCGTGGTGATGCACATTCCATATTGGGCACGCCTTCACTACACGCCCACGCCGTTGGCGCTCGCCATGCTGGTCGGTTTCAGTCTGTTGTGGGGATGGTCGTACAAGCGCAGCGGATCGCTATGGTCAGCCATCCTCGCGCATACGCTGTACGATTTGATCAGCGTCCTCCTGTTGATCGGCTGAGGCCAGCGATCCCGCATCACCGCGCAAGCGCTGACTATCCGTAGGGTCGAATCGTTGTACACTAGCGCGTAGTACTGTTGCCACATGGAGTGTTCCAATGCCAGAATACGGGATCGTAAACACTGACCTCCTTAACTTACGCGCCGGAGCCAGCACCTCCACTCCGGTTATCACGCAGTTGAAACGCGGCACTATCCTTGAAATTCTCGCCACCGTCAACGCCGATTGGGTCAACGTCCGCGTGGATGGGGCGACACAATCCGGCTTCGTCTCGAAAGCGTACCTGACCATCAGCCCGACCAAACCGGGAGAACCAACGCCCGTTACGCCCACCCCACCGACACCCGTCGCCCCAACACCAACGCCATCCGGTCAGCAAGCGCAGGTGATCACGGCGTCGGGCATCAACGTCCGGTCGGGGCCGGGGGTGCAGTTCGCGGCGATCACGGCGCTGCCCAACGGCACCATTGTGGATGTGACCGGACGCGAGGGCGACTGGCTCAAGATTCGCACGGGCAGCATCGAAGGCTATGCGCTGGCGCAGTTCATGCAGTTGATCACCGCCACGCCGCACCCTACGCGCGGCTACCTGATCGAGAATCCCGATCTGCTCAACCTCGACTTGGTGCCGGATCGCATCATCCCCTCGCAAGCCAGCCGCAGCAGCGAAGCCGTCATCGCCAAGACGTGGAACAGCTTCGGTGGCTTGATCGGCAAGCTATCGTCGCTGCTCAACATCCCGATGGGCAGCGTGGTCGCGGTGCTGGCGGCGGAAAGCGGCGGCAATGCCTTCTCTGCCGACGGACGCATGGTGATCCGTTTTGAAGTACACATTTTTTACGAGAATTGGGGCAAACGAAACGAAGAAGTCTTTAATCGCTTTTTCCAATTTGATCGCAGTTCGCCGCGCAACGCGTGGAAAGGGCATACATGGCGACCCAATACCGACGCCGCTTTCCAGCAGTTCCACGGCAACCAAGACCTCGAATGGCAAGTCTTGGCCTTCGCCCGCGCGCTGGATGACACCGCCGCGCTGTTGAGCATCAGCATGGGCGCGCCGCAGATCATGGGCTTCAACTTCAAGCGGCTTGGCTATGAATCCGTCCAGCGCATGTTCGAATATTTTGCCCGCAGTGCCCACGCGCAGATCCTCGCCATGTTCGACTTCGTCAAGAGTCCGAGCGGCGTCTCGCCAGCGATTCAGGCGCTGCAAACCAACGATTTCCTGACCTTCGCCAGCATCTACAACGGAACTGCCAACGCGCAGACCTACAAACAGATCATCGAGAATTACGCGGGGATGTTCGATCGGCTGATCAAGACAGCACAGCCGACGACTCCGCCGCCGCCCACCTTTCCGCGCGGGCCAATAGACCCGCCGCCGAGCGACCCCGCCCCTGTTACGCCGCCCGCCCCATCTCCGACGCCAGCATCGCCCACGCCCGTTGCGCCTGTCGTGCCGCCGCCCGTGGTGGTCATCGGGCCGACGCCGCCGCCCGCCGTCACCGATCCCGTGGTCGCTTCGAGCGTCGATGGCCTGAACGTGCGCAGCGCCCCGAATACGCAAGCTTCAATCCTCACCACCTTGGCGAAGAATCAGCAGGTCAGCGCGTTGGAGACGGCGGATCAGGTGCGCGCCAAAACCGCCCGCCCTAGCAGCGATATGCAGTGGATCAACATCCGGCTGGATGATGGGCGCGTGGGCTATGTTGCCGCGTGGTTGGTCACGCCGTCATCGGGCATTGCCAAAGCCGACATCGACGCCTACATCAACAACATCCCCGACCGCTTCGAGATTCCGGCGGAATACGACACCTTCTGGAGCGCCCACGACCGCATCGGCCTGCCCGATCCGTTCAACGAGCTGCCGATCCAGATCACGACTCAGGCGCGCTTGGTCAACCTGAGCATCAACGGCTTCGGCCCGAATACCTTCGCGCTGCAAAATTGGCAGAATTACTACAATAACACGGGCGGGATGCACAACGGCTACGATTACATCGTGGAAACGGGCACGCCTGTCCGCGCCGTTGCGGATGGCGTGATCGTGCGCAACTGGCCTTTCATGGGCAACGTGGCGGACAAAACCGTGATTCTGTGGTGCTATCTGCCCGCGCAGTTCAAAGATTCCAGCAACAACCGCCAGATGAGCAATGTGTTGGTTTGTTACGCTCACCTCAGCAATAACGACCTGAAGAAAGAAGGCGATGTCGTCAAAGCGGGCGATGTGATCGGGATCAGCGGCACGCCCGCCGGAGAGACCTCCAACGACCATCTGCATATGGAACTGCACATGCTGGCGACGGATACGCCGCTGCGCAAATCGACGCGACGGCTGCTCAAGCTGTACAACGGCGACCAGCCCAACGATAACTTCACGCCGTTCAATCCGCTGTTGTTCTTCAGCAAGCGCATGATCAAGTACCATTTGCAGCAAGGTTTCGCGCGCGGATTCGGCGGTCAGCCTGCCTATCCCACGGCGGAAATGCTAGGGCAAGCGGGCGCGTCGCACCTCGGTCTGCTGGATCAACTCACGCTGGCTTACTATCAGTACGGCGTGCCGGTCGTGTGGAAGAACGCGGGCAAGCCGTGGCCTACGGGCGTGATCACGCTGCGGATGGTGCCGGATCGCTTGGCCTCGTTCCCGACATGGACGCCGTATTCGCTGGCGCAAAAAGGTTAGTTCCTGCCGCGTCCGGTCAACTCCTAAAGCCAATCATCTACAGCCCTTTTCACGACATGAGAAGGGCTGTTTCTATTGCGTCTCGTGAACAGGTCAGCATTCGAGGCTCTAGGCCAACATAGGCTAATCGTGGGGTTGATTCTCTTATTTGCGGCTCTAATCATGAGAATCGTGATTGTGAACTATTGCACATAGCGTTATTACTTTGTTTAGTAAGAGAAATCCTCGGATAGCTACACGCGAAAATCTCATTTCTGGTCGTAGCCATGCCGAGTAACCCTTAGTGTATGTTCTTGTGATGTTGATTACTTGTTGTGGAGTACTGTTATGCTGCGTCCTCAACTCACGATCCTGATCGCACTCGTCACCGTGCTCGTTATTGGTAGTCTCGGCGCGTTTTCCCTCAGCCAACCACAAGCGCAAGTTGCTGTCCAAGCATCACTACCTTCTACATCCACAGAAACCCCGATTCCTACTGCACAAAATACCGTTATCCCTGCTGATTCAACATTTGTGCCTATGCCTACGCCAGTACGCGTTCAGACACGCATTGGCCCGACGCTTACCCCATCTGGCCCACTCATCAGTTATGAAGGTCAAAATACACAGCGCCTTCAAGATCATTTCCCCAAACAACTTGGAGGTCTCGATTTCGATGTAGCGAAAGATCCGTGGGCGGTAGGAGTACTCAACGCGGAACATCATTATGGGCAAAATCAGCGGCTTGGCATCCTTATCACGCTGAATAATTCGCCTAACTTTGCCGATGCTATATACAGAGCGCTACTGATTGGGAATAATTTCAAACATCCTCAAGCAATTGATGTTGGCGATGAAGCAATCGTTGATACTCAACACGCGGAAACCATCGCTCTCATGCGTTTTCGAAACGCAGTCGTTGAGATTAGTATTTTTTCGTTCAGTGCTCAGGCTGATCCGCCAATTAGTGAGCAGACACTGATCCAAATACTGGAGGATATCGAGCAGTTTCTCGATAAGGAGACTCTATATGCTCTCCCCTCTTCTACTCAAGTAGCGACTATCGCGAGCACGCCGACACCGCATACACCCCCTGATCAACCTTTGGGCGGATCGCTTGAAGAAGTCCGCCGCATTATGGCAAACGCACCGAAGACGGTAGGTGGCTTGCCATTAACCACTAATCCCAATACAACCAATGACGTTGCGGTGGGTTTCGCTATCCAAAATACCGACGGCATAACTTACTATGGAAGCTTTATGTTTGGGAACTCAAGTAACGATTTTGAGGAATATCTTACGAGATTGAAATCTCCTCCCGCACGTTTTCGAGCAATCGATTTGGCTGATGAAACGATATATTTCGAAAAATCTAGAGTGCTAATTCTGATGCGCTACCGAAACATTCTTGTGATGTTAGAACGGCCCGATTCTAAACCTGCGGAACTTGGGCCAACACCTATCCCGTTAACAGAAGATCAACTCATTGCCATCATGACCGATTTGTATACCTATCTTTCGCAACAGTGACAGCCGCGTATCGATACGTCGTTACTCGCTGGCATCGCCCACGGAGCCAAGTTATGCCACGTACCCAACTGAAGATTCTGGTCGCACTCGTTATGGTGCTCATCATCGGTGGTATCGGCGCGTTTTCCCTCAGCCAATCACAAGCGCAAGTTGCCGTTCAAGCATCGCTAACTTCTACATCCACAGAGACACCGATTCCTACTGCACAAAATACCGTTATCCCTTCTGATTCAACGTTTGTGCCCATGCCTACACCAGTACACGTTCAAACGCGCATTGGCCCAACGCTTACGCCATCTGGCCCACTCATCAACTTTGAAGGTCAAAATACGCAACGCCTTCAAGACCATTTCCCCAAACAACTTGGAGGTCTCGATTTCATTGTAGCGAAAGATCCGTGGGCCGTTGGTGGACTCGGTGCAGAACACCAATATGGTGCGAATCAGCGGCTTGGCATCGAGATTCGTCTTGGTGAGTCGTCTCAGCTTGCCGACGCTACATATATAGCACTCTTGCTTCGCAATAATTTTAAAAATCCTCAGCCAATCAATGTTGGCGATGAAGCAATTGTTGATACTCAACACACGGAAACCATAGGACTTATGCGTTTTCGAAACGCAGTTGTTGAAGTTCTTATTTTCTCATTCAACGGTCAAGCTGATCCGCCAATTAGTGAACAAACACTTATCCAAATACTGGAGGATATCGAGCAGTTTCTTGAAAAGGAGTCCCTAGATGCAGTTCCTTCTCCTACACAAATAGCGACCGTCGTTCACACAGCGACACTCAAACCGACGCCGCATACTCCTACTGATCAACCTTTGGGCGGATCGCTTGAAGAAGTCCGCCGCATTATGGCAAACGCACCGAAGACGGTGGGCGGACTGCCACTGGCAGTTGATCCAATGCCAACCAGTATGGTTGAAACAGTCATGTCCTTTCAAAACACGGATGGAACGACATACTTTATCACTGTGAACTTTGGACATACAGGCAAAGATTTTGAAAGAGGCATAAACCTCATTAAATCCCCACCTTCCACATTTCGGGTCGTTGATCTAGCTGATGAAACGCTCCTACTCGAAGGATCGAGAGTGTTAATACTAATGCGTTACCGCAACGTTTTTGTACGCTTAGAACGCCCCGATCCGCGACCATCAGCAGTTGGGCCAACACCTGTCCCGTTAACAGAAGATCAACTCATTGCCATTATGACTGATTTGTATACCTATCTTTCGAAGCAATGACAACTGTTTCCGTTTATACCGTGAACGCCTGATTTTGTTGTATACTCCGCCGTCCATTGCCGAAAAGCTTGTGAAGTGCCATGCAACGAGACTATCGCCACATCCTACTGCGCCTCATCATCCAGTTGCAAGCTCGACCGCCGGAAAAAGATGCCGCCTTGGCGGAACTCAACCGCCTGCGTGATGAACTCGAAGCGCCGGAGCACGTCTTCGACATTCCGAGCATCATCTGGGGATCGAGCTTTAACGCGCTGATGCATCCGTTGGAGGAGTGGGAACCCGCCGAAATCCACGCGTTGCAGCAAGAACTGCTCGGCTTTTCGGGCATGTCCAGCACCTACGCGTTGAAATATCCCTTTGTAGACTTGCTCACGCCGGAAGGTAAACAGGCGTATGAACATATCAAGCTGATGCTGGCGGAACGCTTGCCGCGTCTCTCGCAAGACCCGCCCGATCTCGCCCTCTCCGAGGCCTACACGCGCAGCGCAGAATCCGTCTACGAGTACCATACCACGCTGCACGCCGCGCATACCGTCGCTGATCTCGTCTTGGGGCATCTCTGCTCACACCTCTACCAGCTCCCCGACACAGCCTCCTTCGACATCCTCGCTGAAGAGTCGCACCGCTTTTCCAGCATCCTACCGCGTTCCGGCGTCGTAGATGTGCGCGGAGAACTGCTGCATCTCGATGACATGCTGCGCAAGCTGGAAGGCAGCGCCGTGCTGTTCGTGGAAGTCGGCATCTTGCCACACGGCTACATGCTCAACCTGCGCTAATGGTGTCCATACTGTCTCGTACTGCCTAACACTTCCGTCACCAGCCTTTCACATGTGAAATTACGCACAAAGCGGTGCTATAATGAGATAGTTTCACTGCACCTGTTTTGAAAGGCCGTAGGAAAGGAAATGACCGAAAAAATCGCCGTTGACCTCGGGCATGTCCAGAAGACGCTCTTGCTGCCGCTCTGGGGACGTGCCTACGAATCCAAGAAGCCTAACCCCCTCCTCGTCGATCAAGCCGCCGTCAACATCATCGATAGTGTCGATTACGACTTCACCGACATCGCGCAGAACACCCACGTCCTCTCGCAGCTCGCGTGGATCATGCGCAGTCTGTGCATCGATAAAGTCATCACGCAATTTCTCGTCAATTTCCCGAATGCCTCCATCGTCAATATCGGCTGCGGGCTGGACACCACCTTCGAGCGCGTCGATAACGGTCATCTCACGTGGTACGACCTCGATCTGCCGGACGTGATCGATCTGCGCTGTGCGTTCATGCAAGAATCCGAGCGGCGGCAATTCATCGCGTCCTCGTTCCTCGATACCGGTTGGCTCAGGCAGATCAAGCACGATAACAATGTGCTGTTTATCGCGGCGGGCGTCTTTTACTACTTCGAGGAACACCAGATTCGCCCCTTCCTCAAGCGCCTCGCCGATCTCTTCCCTGCCAGCGAGATCGTTTTTGATGTCAGTTCGCCCTACGGCATCAAAGTCGCCAACAAAATGGTCATCAAAAACACGGGCTTAGATGAGAATTCGTTCCTGAAATGGGGACTGGACAGCAACAAGACGCTGCTGGCGTGGGATGAGCGCTTTAAGCTCCTTGCCACCTATTTCTATTTCCGGCAAAAGAACTTGCGGCTGCCGCTGAAAACGCGCCTGTACGGCATGTTATCTGACTTTATGCGGATTCAATATCTGGTACATCTGCAACTGGGCGAATGCGACGACTTTCTGAGCGCCGCCGCTGCCTACAAGAAACTCGCGAAATAATGAGGATGAACGCGCTGTCCTAAATCGCTGCCCGCTGATCGCTCGGCGGGCGATCCGTTTTTACCTTCGCCTCGGCTCACCGCCGCGTCTGTATACGCGGATCGAGCGCATCCCGTATCCCGTCACCGAGCACATTCGCCGCCAGCACCACCAGCGTGATCATCATGCCGGGGAACACGGACATCCACCACGCGTTGCGTAGATAGCCGCGCCCATCCGCCAGCATCGCGCCCCATTCCGGCGTCGGCGGGCGCACGCCCAGACCGAGGAAGCTCAAACTCGCCCCCGCGATGATCGCCCCCGAAATGCTCAGCGAGGTCAGCACGATCAACGCGCCGATCACCGAGGGGAACATGTGCGTGGTCAGGATGTGCAGCGGACTCGCGCCGATGCTGCGTGCCGCTACAACGTAATCCAATTCGCGCGTCGAAAGCGCGATACTCCGCGTGATGCGCGCGTAGGTGGGAATCGCGCCGATGGCAATCGCGGTGATCACGTTGGTCATGTTCGCGCCTAAGATCGACACCATCCAGATCGCCAGCAGCAAGCTAGGGAACGCCAGAATCAGATCGACCAGCCGCATGATCCACAGATCAGCCTGCCCGCCCGCGTAGCCCGCCACCAAGCCCAACGGTACGCCGATCAGCACCGATACAAACACCGAGAAAAAACCGACTTGCAGCGAGATGCGCCCGCCGTACAGCAGACGCGACAGCACATCGCGCCCCAACGCGTCCGTACCCATCAGGTGCAGCACCGACGGACTCTGGAGCCGTACTTTGGCGTCACGCTGGATCGGGTCATAGGGGGTGAGCGCGTTGGCGAACACTGCCGACAGCGTGATCGCCAGCAGAAACACCAGCGCCACAATCGCGCCCCGTTTGCGTCGGAACGCGCGCAAGGCCAGTGCCAGCGGGCTTTCGCTGCGCCGCTGACCGCTGATCGTCATCGGCGCGGTTTGGGCGGATAGCGGCTTGGCGGGGGCATTGGTCGTCATAAATGCTGCTCCAGTAATCCGAACAACGCGTTACTTGTAATGGATGCGCGGATCAACCGCCGCGTAGACAAGATCGACTAGGATATTCGCCAGCACGAACACCACCGCCACCAGCAGCACCGTCCCCTGAATCAGCGGATAATCGAGATCGGCAATCGCGGCGATGGTCAGCCGTCCGATCCCCGGCAGACCGAAGATCGTCTCGGTGATGATCGCGCCGCCGAGCAGTGATGCCGTCGAAAGGCCGATCACGGTGATGGTCGGGATCAGCGTATTTTTCAGCGCATGAACCAGCACCACGCGCCGTTCGCGCAGTCCTTTGGCGCGCCCCGTGCGGACGTATTCCGAATCGAGTGTTTCCAGCATGGTCGAGCGCACCAACCGCGCGATCAAGGCGGCTTGCCCCACCGACAGCGTGGTCACGGGCAGCACCAGATGCCGCCACGTGGCGTA
This sequence comes from Anaerolineae bacterium, assembly GCA_019637615.1. Taxonomy (GTDB): domain Bacteria; phylum Chloroflexota; class Anaerolineae; order Aggregatilineales; family UBA2796; genus JAHBVK01. The sequence continues at coordinate 84,533 of JAHBVJ010000007.1, forward strand.
GCCTTCGACAGGCAGCACCCGCAACCACACCGAGAAAATCAAAATCAGGATCAGCCCCAACCAGAAGGTCGGGAAGGCATTCATGAACACCACCGCCAACATGCTGACCTTGTCTATCCAGCTATCGCGCTTGACCGCCGTGATCACCCCGACCACGATCCCGATGCCGGAACCCACGCCCACCGCCAAGCCCGTCAGCAGCGCCGTGAACGGAAACGCCTTCGCGATCAGTTCGATGACGGGTTCGCCAAACTTAATCGAGTTGCCGAGGTCGCCCTGCACCGCGTTTTTGATGAACGTCAAATACTGCTCGAACACCGACCGATCCAGCCCGTATTTCTGCCGGATTCGCTCGATCAGCTCAGGCGAGGCGGTATCACCAGCCAGCATATACACCGGATCGCCCGGAATCACCACCCGCAGCATGACGAACACAATGGTGATGATGGCGATGATGAGCGGGATAGCGCCGAGGACGCGTCTCAGGATATATCTGGTCAAAGAGCATTATCTCCTGAAAACCTACGCGGTGATGTTGCGTGACGGATTAGGGAAACGATACCACGGTTTCAGCTTGAGTTCCGGCGGAACTTCATTTTTGAGCCTGACGTTGAAGGTCGGGCTTGTGGAACAGACCAAGTGAGGGGACGGCGTACGACCGCCCCCTCGCGAAACGATCCTTGCGCAGATCAGCCGCCGCTCTCGATCCACGAATTCAGGTACATGAAATCGCCCTGCGGGAAGATTTGCCAGTTCTTCATCTCGTTGCGCACACCGACGGTACCGTTCGGCACCACGAGGAAGATCCACGGCGCTTCATCGATCACGTACTTGCTGATCTCGGTGATCGTCTTGTAGCGCGTCTCCGGATTCAGGTCGGCGTCGGCCTTCGCCAGCAGCGCATCGAGTTCAGGCGTCGAGAACCATGCGCGGTTGCTGCCCCCCTTACGCGCGGAGTCGAAGAAGTAGCGCAAAATGCTTGGCTCGGTCGAACCGTACAGCAGCAAGAACAGGTCATGCTTGCCCGTCGTCGTCAGTTCGCGGATGGCGGGCATTTCCATGCTGCTGATTTCCAGTTGGATGCCAGCGTCGCGGAACTGCGACTCGATCACCTCGGCCTGACGCTTCCACTCGTCGCCCGTCACCGTCGCGAAGGGCACAATCCACTTGCTGCCATCGGGCTGCTCGCGGATGCCGTCACCGTCCACGTCTTTGTACCCAAGCGCGTCTAGGCTGGACTTGGCTTTTTCGAGGTCGTAATGGATCGAATCTTTGTCGAGGTCAGGGTTGTGACCCCAGATCGTCGGCGGCAGGGGTTGGTACAGCGGCACCGCCTGATCGTTCCATGCCAGCGTCGCGAATTCTTCCTTATTGATCGCGTAGGACATCGCGCGGCGCAGGTCTTTGTTATCCCACGGCGCTTTGGAGGTATTGAAGCCGATATAGCGGATGCCCGTTTCCATGACGTTCTTCAGCGTCAGATCGGGGTTGTTCTGCACGTCAGCGAGGTTCTGCGTGGGGATGCCGGAGAATTGGATTTCGCCCGCTTCCAACGCCGCGAGGATCGTCTGCTCGTCTTCGATGAACTTGACCGTGAAGCCGTCCAGATTCACGGGGCCAGCGTTGGTGTAATTCTCCGACGGTGCCCACGCGAAGTCAGGGTTGCGCTCGAATTCATACGACGTGTTGGTGTTGATCGCCTTCAGGATGAAGGGGCCAGCGCCGACGGGATGCGTCTTGAAGTTCTCGACGCCCTCTTTTTCATAGGCGGTGGGCGAGACGATCTCGATGCTTGCCAGCACGTTGTACAGCGGTGCGTAAGCGGACGCCAACTTCAGGTCGAAGCTGAATTCACCCGTGACGACCACATCTTCCAGCAAGCCCACCAAGTCCGCGCCGATGGGAGCCGCGATGTCCTTATCCGCGAAACGCTTCAGGTTCCACTTGATCGCTTCAGCGTTGACGGGCGTGCCGTCGCTGAACTTGGCGTTGGTGATCAGCGTCATCGACAGCGTTTTGCCGTCTTCGGAAGGCTTCCATGTGTCCGCGAGATAGCCAACATAGTTGAGGTCTTTGTCTTTGGTCAGCAGCGTTGCGTACAGCGCGTAATGAGGCCAACTGTGCCACGATGTGATGAACGGATCGAGTTCGACGTTAGACAACGCATCCGCGATGTAGAAAATGCCGCCTTTTTTGAGTTCCTGTGCCTTCACCGAGGGGGCAAGGAAACCAACAGCGAGGAGCAGGGAGACTGCCATTAGGAGGAGACGCCGTTTGAGGTTCATGTTTTTATCCTTCTAAAAATGACTGACTGCGTGATTCCATGCCCGACAGCGCAACAATGTATTCAGATGACCGTCTGTGGCTGTCCGACCCGCACAAAAAAGGTTCTTTTTGTGCTCACATTGTAGTATACTGCGCCAAACTGTGCAACTGCCTTGGTGTTATGCACAAATAATTGCATATAATGAGGGTTCATTGGAATGTACTACTGCTACAATTAGTTTTGCGGATGGATGCTTTCAGGATGACGCAAGATAACATGACACAATCCCAAGATGCCCCCAACTTACTGACGCGGATGCGTGCGAGTTATGACAATGTCAGCGCGGGGCAGCAAAAGGTGCTGGAATTTTTCCTCACCAAAGTGCTAGAGTCCTCGTATCTCTCGGCGGCGCGCATCGCGGAATTGATCGATGTCAGTCATTCGACGGTCGTCCGCACCGCCCAGACGCTCGGCTTCGAGGGCTTCCCTGAATTTCAAACCGCGCTGCAACAAGAACTGCCCGGACGCATCAACCCCGGCGAAGCCACCGCCAATCTGTATCAGGTCAGCGCCACCAAACTCATCAACGATCTGATCAATCAGGGCAACACCAGCGCCACCGCCATCCTTCAAAGCATGATGACCGCCGACATCCACAACATCGAAAGCCTCGTCTCGCAGATCCCGATTACCGATTTTGAACAAGCTGTCAACTGGCTGATCGACGCGCCGCACATCTACATCATCGGTCTGCGTCACTCCGCCCCCACCGCGCTCAGTTTCGCCATGAGCCTCCGCCAGCTCCGTCCCAATTGCACGCAGTTGCAACCCGGCGTGGGCGATCTGGTCGAGCAGATCACCAGCATCGGCGCGGGCGATGTGCTGTTCGCCATCTGCTTCGACCGCTACATGCGCGACACCCTGCGGGTCATGGATCATGCCCGCTTGGTGGGCGCACGCGTCATCGTCGCCACCGATTCGCCTGTCTCGCCAGCAGCCCGCCGTGCCGATCTGGTCTTCACCATCCGGCAAGGCGTGATGTTTTACGGCGCGGCGGCGGGACTGTTCAGCTTGCTCAAGGCCATCATCGCCGCTATCCTGATCAAAGGCAATGCGGCGGCGCAGCAGCGTCTCGCCAGCATCGACCGCATCGTGGACGAATTCCGCATGTTCGAGACAGGTACGGAGTGAGCGCCTGTTAGGAACTTACCTTACGCAGTTTACAACCCTTGACACAACTCAAATGTTCGTCTAGAATAGTCGAGATTGGATAGTGAGGCGATGATGTTCGTGTCTTGCCAAACTCGACTGAACAAGTTGTCTGATTTACTACATCGCGCTCAAGACACCGCACCCAACTCAACGGCAAAATTCGTAATCGATCATATGTGATCGGTTTGGCTGCTCAATTTCCGATCATAAAACCGATCATACGTGGGTTTTCGCACTGGTTTTCCGATCATTCCCTGAGCAGAAAAATGAGCGAACCGATCATGCTTATGGGCGGTTGTGATCGCTTTTATGATCGGAATCAAACGGCCTGCTTGCCACTGCGTAAGGGGAGTTGATCAATGAATAAGTCTGACCTTCAGGAGCACCTGCAAGAATCACACCGAAACTTTGAAACCTTGCTCGATCAAATTGGCGAGGCGCGCATGGAGGAAGCGGGCGTGGCGGGTCACTGGTCGATGAAAGACATCATCGCCCATCTGACGGGCTGGCATCAAAATGTGGTTGCTCGCTTTCGCGCCGCGCTGCACGGCGAACCGCAGCCACCGACCCCTTGGCCTTCAACCCTGCAACATGACGATGAGATCAATGCGTGGTTCTACGAGCGCAATCATGAGCGTCCACTGCGCGAAGTCCTCGCTGATAATCGGCAGCTTTTTCAACAGCTCTTTGCCGTCGTCGCGGAATTGCCCGCCGATGCCCGTATCGAGACCGTCCGGCTGGACGATGGACGCGAATTTTACCTGCCTTGGATCGGGGATCAGCGCTTTACTGTGTGCGAAATCTTTGACCATTTCCGTGACGACCACGAGCCGCAAATCCGCGCTTGGTTAGCGCAGCAGTAGCCCGATACAATCGCGTTGGATGTACGTTCCTCAACCCCGCCGTGATTTTATGAAATCGTGATGGCGGAGGCGTCACAGAAAGAACTCTTTCGTCGTAAACTGAATTTCATTACCCTGCTCATTACCCTGCGCGACGAAAGACTAGACCATGAACGGCAACGACACAATAGCCAGTATTGTGGGATTTTTTCTAAACAACGATGCCTGGCTTTTTATCGGGGCGCTGTTTCTACTCCCCAACGGCGTGTGGGGCTTGATCGTGGATCGCACCATCTTTTGGAGTGGCCTCGCACCGACGCCGGGGGATTATCAAGCGCAGCGGCTGGAACGCCTCTATCCACGCATTCCGCTGTTCGTCTATCAGGGGCGCGGGTTAGCCGCTGTCGAGACGATTGTCGGGGCGTGCCTCGGTGGGCTGTTCGCAGCGGGGCGTCTCACCCCGCCGCTGATCGTCACGCGGACAGAAACCATCATCGCGTTGTTTGCCGTCGGTGTGGGCGCAGTCGTATTCGTATTTCTGCTGTTCACGAACAAGGGCAGCGCTCCGACGACTTCGACGGAAGGTAACCCAACGCCCTCATCTCCTCGCGCCGTAAAAGCGAAGGACTTGCTATCTTTGGCTGCCGCTGCCCAAGTGCTGAATCTGCCGGAACCCGAACTCCAGCAAATGGCGGAGAATGGCGGGATCACGGCGCATCATGTCAACGGGACGTACATGTTCGACCGACCATCGCTCACCGCCTTCAACGAGGCCATGCAAGTGCTCAAGCAGCGCTGATCTTGCGGATCTCCACTGTAGTCTGGTGTATACTTATTCAGTAGCATGAACGGAGAGATCAGGCTGACCAATGGCAAATATCGAGATCAGCACCTTATTCGATGAAATTCTAGAATTCTTGGCCTCTACCCCGACGCCGGAACAAATCATCGCGTTCAAACCCTCCAACGAACTCAACCAACGCTTGCATGACTTGCTGGATCGCAATGCCAACAATAGTTTGACCGCCGAAGAAAAGTCAGAACTAGACGAATTCATGCGGATGGATCATCTACTGAAAATGCTCAAAATTAAGGCGCGGCAAAAATTAGCAGCCCATGATGTACGTTACATAAAAGGCCAACTAAAATGATCCCGCGCGTACAGCCAACGGGATCATTTCACTCACATTTAGCGTCATGAACGGGCGCTGTCACACGCTCAGAGGCGCATACGGAACCCGTTCCTGCCAGTAGCGCTTACCCGCCTCGATCCGATCCATCTGCACCTCGATGCCAATGCCCGCCCCGCTCGGCACGGCTAAGGTGCTGCCCGCGCCCAGCACGAACGGTGGCTCGGTCAGGTCAGGCTCGTAGTAGCGGTTGGTCGCGGAGATGTCGCACGGCATCGTCACCCCCGGCAGCGAGGCAAACGCCACATTCGCCGCCCGCCCGACGCCCGTCTCCATCATTCCGCCGATCCACAGCGGCAGGCTGTTCTCGACGCACACGCGGTAAATCTCAAGGCTTTCCACGTAGCCGCCCACGCGCACAGGCTTCAGGTTCAACACGCGCAGCGCGCCGAGGTGAATCGCCAAGCGCAGATCATTCGCGCTCTTGATGCTCTCATCGAGGCAGATCGGCGTTTTCAACATCGGCTGCAATTTGCTGTGCTCCCAGATGTCGGTTTCCGCCAGCGGCTGCTCGATCATCAGCAGATTCAAATCATCGAGCTTCTTCAAATGATCAGCGTCTTTGAGCGTGTACGCGCTGTTGGCGTCCAGCATCATCACGATGTCCGGCAGTGCGGCACGGATGGCCCGCGCGAAGTCCACATCCCACCCCGGCTGAATCTTCAGCTTGATGCGCCGATAGCCTTCGTTGTAGCGCTTCTGGATGGTGGCGATGGTGGCCTCCACGCTCTCCTTGATCCCGATGCTCACGCCCACATTGGCGGCGGGGCGCGGTTCATTCCCCGGTGGCAAAAACGACGCGAACAGGTCAGCCAGCCGCATCTCGTTCCGCTTCGCCAGCGCATCCCAGATCGCCGCTTCGATCCCGAACTTAGCATGTTCGAAGCCGCGCACCGGACGCATGATCTTGGTCGCTTCCGCCGGATCGCTAATCTGTTTCCCGATCAGCTTCGGGATCAAGAAGTTGACGGCGATGTGTTCCGCCACCACGGGTGTTTCCGACGCGTATCCGGGCGACACTTCGACGGTGATCTCGCCCCAACCGTGCTGGCCTTCTGCCGTCGTCACTTCCACCAGCACCGTCACCTTGTACGGGTCGCTGCCAAAGCTGGTCTTGAGCACTTCCACGAAGGGCAGCGCGACGGTATGTAGTTGAATGCTCTTAATCGTAATCGGTTTAAGCGTCATGGTTCCTCATTCCGCAATGATAATCTTGCCTCTACGTACCCACATTGTTCAAAAAAATCGGATGTTTGTGCCTTTTGAGTCCTGAAGGGACTTCGTAAGGTAAGCCCGACAATTCATTGTCGGGGATTCCGCTCCAATACGTACCAGCAGGCGCGGTCATCTTCCGCGAAATCTACGGCACGGTAGCCTTGTGCAAAGGCATATTGCAGCGCCGTGCGCAGTTTGAACTGCCAATCCTTGGCCTGATCAATCGATTTTTGTTTGAGCGCACCGAGATTCTTCGGTATTTCCGCGAAGTGATAGCGGGACTTGACCGTTAACGGCTCCCGCAAACGCGGCATTCCCTCGTCGTCCGTGAACAGCAGAAAATCCTCACGCGGGGCACTGCTGACGGCGGGCGGAGGTGACTGCCCGTCCGCTGCTGCGACGACTTCCGGTGCGCTCAACCACCATGCGATCTCCAAGCGGTCACTTTCCATCCCCGCATTGATGCCGTCCGTCATCGCCCCGTATAGGTTCGTGTGGTGCGTGTTGGTGCTGCCCTTCAGAATGCGCAGATTGAAGTTCGCGTTGCCCCGTTGCAGCGGATCGAACGTCCAGCAGATCAGGGGGAAATCGTGTTCCAGCGCCCAACGCCGCTGATGCTGCTTGATCCCGAACCCGATGCCCTTGCCCTGCATACGCGGCAGCACGCCCGCCATATGTGACCACAGCCCCCACTGACTGCCGTGTCGCATCGGCTGGCACAGCCCGAAGCCGACCAACGCGCCGTCTTCATACGCGCCGTTGACCAAGCCGCCGCTGTGGATCACCGCCATCATCATGTTGTGGGGGACGGCATCTTCCGCGCCCATATTCCACACCAGCGTTTCCAGTGTCGCGACCTGCTTGAGTTCTTCCGGGTCGTGGATTTCACGATACGTGATCATCAGGCTCCTTCTGAATGCGCGCAAATAAAATCGGCTCGACCGTCGGCTCTAGCGGAATCTGCACGCCCGCGATCTCACCGCCGAATCCGCCCGTGAACATCACTGGCAGCAGCATCTCGCGGTCTTCGTTTTCAAGGCGGAACACCTCATAATGATGATGATCGCCCGTGTACGTGATCCCGTTGAAGGTCGCTACCAGCCGAGTCCCATCCACGCTGACGGTAATTTTGCCATAGCCCGCGTGCTCATACTCACCCGCGTAGTCTGCCAGCGGATGCGCGGGCTGCGTATCCGGCTTCCGCGTATCGATGAAGCCCGCTTTAGCCTTCTCGCCCATCTCGTTCAGCTTGGCATAATGCGCCTTCATCCGCTCGTTCCAATCTGGCTGATCGAGATCGAGCAGACGATCATACACATGACAGTGCAGCGCCGCCGCTGGCAAATCGAGACCCACGTTGGTGAAGATGATCGTCCCGACGCCTTCCTCCGGCAAGAACGACACGAACGTGATGAAGCCGTCGATCCCGCCCGTATGCCGCATCATCGTCCGCCCGCGATACGTCTGCCCCGCCCAGCCGAGCGCGTAGGTCGTGTTTTGCACCACGGGATACGTGATCCACGGCGACTCGGGCGGCAGCGGCATGGCGATGTGCGGCGCGTGCATCTGCTTCAATGTCTCCGGCTTGATCATCTGCTTGCCGTTATGCACGCCGCCGTTCAGATGCATCAGCAGCCACGGAACCATGTCGATCAAATTCGAATTGATCGCCCCCGCTGGCGCAATATGATCCAGATCGCGGAAGGGCACCAGCGTCGCCGCGTCGTGCGTCCATAAATACGGCTGCGCAGCATTGTCGGCTTTTTCGGAGACGTGTACCGAAAAATTCGAGTGCGTCATGCCGAGCGGGTCGAAGATGCGCTCCTTGGTGACTGTCTCCCACGACGAGCCGCCTACATGCCCCGCCAGATAGCCCGCCGCCATGTACATCAGGTTGTTGTACTGGAATGCCTCGCGGAAGCCGAGACTCGGTTGGAAGGTGTGCAGCCGCTCCATCAATTCTTCGCGGTTGTGCGGCGATCCGTACCACGCGTTATCGTGGCGCGGCAGTCCCGTCCGATGCATCAGCAAATCCTTCGCGTTGGCGGTAGCGGTGGCGACAGGGTCTTTTAGGCGGAAGGTAGGCAGCTTGTGCTGCACGGGCGTATTCCACGCCAGCTTACCCTCATCCACCAGCAGGCCGATGTCGAACGCGGTGAATGCCTTCGTGCATGAACCAATCGCGAACAGCGTTTCCGGCGTCACGGGCAAATTCTTTGCCACATCGCGCAGCCCGTAGCCCGCGCTGTGTACCACCTCGCCATCCGCGATCACCGCCACCGCCGCGCCCGGAGCCTTCCACGCCTCCAGCGTTTTGGTGGCGAATTCATCGAAGCCTTTTAGCCGTTCTTTGGCCTGTTGTGCGGAGATTTTAGTCATGTTGGTCATGTGGATTAGCTCCCCAGTGGATCATCAACGAGTGGATAGCGGTTGTGGCTGGCAAATTGATACGGAATCGACTTGAAATCTGGCTGCACTGCGCCCGTCGCGGAGATGTACAACACGTGCGAGGCAATCGGCGCGAACCGTGCATAAAAATGCTGTGTCGATTTCACGATTACCATCCGTTTCGCCGTCGGATCGATCCCCACGTTGGTGAACACATGCGGGCTGAATGTCTGCGTGCGCGTCGAGATCAGCACGATGTCGATCCCGTTGACGTGCAGCGCCGCCGAATGCCCGACGGGCACGACCTGTTTGCTTTCATCGGGGCCGAAATACTGCACCGCGTTCTCAGCGATGCCCGTCACCGTCACATGCAGATCGAGCGGATCGCCGGACATCTTGCCCATCTTACCGCCGATGCGCATCTCCAAGCGCGCCCCGACGCCCGCATCCATCGTCACCGATACCGCCACCGGATCCCAGATGCAGCCGAGTGCCACGTTGGTGATCCCGCGTTCCAACAGGCGCTTTAACACGAACGTCGAGTCACTCGGTGCGCCGCCGCCCGCGTTGTCGGACACATCCGCCAGCACCACCGGCTTACGTCCATCCGCCGCCGAATACGCGATAGCTTCGTCCAGCGCCGCATCGATGTTCAGATAGCGCGGATACACCGTATGCCGCATCGCGTACAATTCGCGACCGAGCATCTCCGCCACTTGCGCGGCCTTCTTTGTGTCGTTATCCGTCACCACCAGCGTTTTCGCGCCCAAATCTGCCACATCGCCCCACGGAAAGCAGTGCGCCAGCGACACCGACAGCACGCCATCGTTGCCTTCCAGCGCTTTCATGCGAGCGACGTAGCCTTTCATCGGCTCGGCGGTCGGGTAAAACAAGCCGATCATATGGCAGTCGAAGGTCGCCATCACGGGCTTGGTCTTGCCTTCCATCGCGTCCGCAATCAGGTTGAATAATTCGATCCCGCGCTCGGCAAAATCCGTGTGCGGATACTCTTTGTAGGTGATGATCGCCGTCGCGTTGTCGCACATCGTCTGCGTGATGTGGCAGTGCAGATCGAGTTCGACGCCAATCGGCACGCTTGCGCCCACGATCTGCCGCACGCGCTGGATCAGGTCGCCCTCGCAGTCGTCGTAGCCATCCGCCACCATCGCGCCGTGCAGGTCGAGCAGCACACCATCGACGGGCAGCGCCGCCTTGAGATCAGTCAAGATTTCGTCGCGGAAGTTCTCGTACACGACCTTGAGCGTCTTGCCAGCGGGTTCCGCCCCCGCGATCAAGCTCTCGACCACGTCCCAGCCGCGTTGCCGTCCAAGTTTGCCGAACAGGGCCACTACCGAATCCACGTAGGGCGGATACGTACTGTAGTCGCCATGCCGCGTCACCATGAAATTCTTCAGGCCAGTCGGCATAGGCGAAAATGTATTAGTTTCTGTAGCTAGACTTGCCGTAAATATCTTCACCTGAGATTCTCCGTTCATCCTGCGCCGCACATCACACGGGGTAGCTTTCCCGCGCTCTTTACACCTTCACGCAGCCCTTCGCACTTTGATTTTGCATTTTACTCAGCACTAGGCATTCTGTATTTGTATTCTGTACTCAGCACTAAGGACTAAGCACTCCGCACTGTCTTCTTACTTCCATCCCTTCCACCCCGGCCCGCGCACGACTACCCCCGGCGTCGCGCCCGTATGCTCCCCATCGCGCAGCACCTGTGTCCCGTTCACGAAGACATGCACCATCCCCGTCGCCAACTGATGCGGCTGCGAGAACGTAGCGTGATCCTGAATTTTCCCCGCGTCGAACACCACCACATCGCCCCAATAGCCCGCCGTCAACGATCCGCGCTCCTTGATCCGCAGCATATTGGCGGAGAAGCTCGTCAAACGCCGGATCGCGTCTTCGAGCGTAGTCAGCCCTTCGTCGCGCACATAATGACCGAGCAGGCGGGCGAAACTGCCATACGCGCGCGGATGCGGGTTCGAGCGCAAAAATACGCCTTCAGGAGCCATCGACTCGGCGTCTGAGCAGAACGTCACCCACGGCAGCGCTACCTGCTTGCGTATATTTTCCTCGGAGATGGTGAAGTACATCGTGAAGATGCGCCCTTTATCTTCCAGCAGCAAATCGAACATCGTGTCTTCGGGCGGCAGTCCGCGCATCTGGGCGACTTCCGCCAGCGTTTTGCCCGTCAGCGGCTTGAGTGCCGGATTAGTGAATCCCGCCAGCAAAATCTTTTCTGGCCCATCCACCTCAAGGAACATATTCTCCCACTCATCGGACGGCGTATTCATGTCATGCTTGATCTTCGCCCGCGTCTCTGGATCAGCCAGCCGCTTGAGCAGCGCTTCATCGCCGCCATCATGTGCCCACGGCGGCAAACACGCATTCAAGCCCGTTCCGCCCGCCGGATACATGTACATATCAGCGGTGATCTCCATGCCCGCGTCGCGCGCCGCGTTCACACGCTTGATCACCTCGTCCATCTTGTGCCAGTTATCGCGCCCCGCTGCCTTCAGATGGTAAATCTCGCCGCGCATATTGGCCTCGCGGCAGATCGTGAGGAATTCGTCCAGCGCTTCGACGAAGAAATTGCCCTCGCTGCGCAGATGCGAGATGTACATGCCGCCGCGCTCTGCCACCACCTTGGCGATAGCGATCAATTCGTCAGTCTTGGCATACGCCGCCGGAGGGTAAATCAGCGCCGTCGAGAAGCCGACCGCGCCCTCTTCCATCGCTTCCGCTGCCAGCGCGCACATCTTATCGAGTTCGGCCTGTGTCGGCGGACGGTCATCGTAGCCAATGGCGTGTGTGCGCAGCGTCGCCCCACCCACAAACGAGGTGATATTGGGCGAAATCCCGCGCCGCACCATGCTGTCAAGGTATTCACCGAGCGTCGTCCAATCGACCTCGTACTCAATATCGCGGTTGCCGAGGATGCCGCGCGTTTGTGCCAATTTCATGGCGTCGCTCAACGGCCCCATCGAGAAGCTCTCACCCACGACTTCTAGCGTCACGCCCTGCTTGATTTCGCTTAGCGAGCGCCCATCTTCGATCAGCGACTCGACCGACCAGCTCAACATGTTGATAAACCCCGGCGCGACCGCCAGCCCATCCACATCGATCACAGTCTTGCCTTGCAGTGTGCCAGCCGCGCCCACCGCCGCTATTCGCTGTTGGGCTAGGGCTACATCACCATGAAACGGCGTCTTACCAGAGCCGTCATAGATCATGCCGCCGCGCAGAACTACATCGTATTCAGCCATTTTGGTGATTCCTATCGGGTTCAGGTGCCGGGAAGCGCAAATCACGCACGAAGATAGCATACTGAAATAAATTGTGCAACGGTATCAGCATCTTGCATAAAACAGTGCATCTATGCTTGGAAGCCGCCTCTCTGTAGGCTGGGCGGCTGATCCGTGTGTGGTCAACTCCCGATAGGAAGCACGCATCGATGATGGGAAACACCTTCCGTGATGAGGACGGCAGCAAGGCTTGATCGGGGTTATTTTGGATGCCCCACCGTGATCACGACATTCCCCTTCTTGTGTCCCTGTTCGACATACCGATGCGCTTCGATAATCTGCTCCAGCGGATAGCATCGATCAATGACCGCCTTCAGCTTGCCCGCTTCGATGAGTTGCTTGAGGAAAATCAAATCTTCGGCATGTACGCTTCTGCCCGTTCCAGAATCTTTGGCGACATTAAGGTAAATGCCGCCCTGTTTCAGCATCTTTTTGCCCTGTGACGGCGGCAACTTATCCACTGCGTCAAACACAACGTCATACAGCGCGCCGCGTTGGGTGAAATCTTCCTTGGTGTAGTCGATCACCTGATCCGCGCCCAACGCTTTCACCATGTCCAGATTGGCGGTGCTACAAATGCCGGTCACCTCCGCCCCGAAGTGGTGCTTGGCAAGCTGCACCGCAAACGTCCCTACGCTGCCGGACGCGCCGTAGATCAGAATTTTCTGACCACGCTGGAACTGCGCGTTTCTGAGGATGACCAAGGCCGTGATGCCCCCACTGGGTACGGCGGCGGCTTCTTCGAAGCTCATAGCGCGCGGTTTGATCGCCAACAGCCCGTTTTCCGGCAGACATTTGTACTCGGCGTAACCGCCAAACGGCTCTTTAGCAGGAAACAACGACGCGAAAACCGGATCGCCTACCTTGAACAGCGTGACATCTTTGCCCACTGCCTCAATTTCTCCGGCTGCCTCCATCCCCAAGATGGGATTCCTCGGCTTGGTGAGGCCAAGCGCCAGTCGTGCCATGATCCATTGCCAGCGGGGGACATCGAACTTTCGAATGCGCACATCTCCCACGTGTACCGTTGTCGCTTGTATCTTTAATAGGATTTCATTATCTCTGGGGATCGGGTTGGGGACTTCTTTGAGCTGAAGAACATCAGGGGAACCGTAGCCGGTGCATACAACCGCTTTCATGAGTCTTCCTCCGGAATTGCGGCGAGCCTTTGATAAACCTATCTTTCTCTACGATCAATCCCATCAGCGCGTTGCATCAGCATGTCCTATGCCTGAACGCAAAAGGGCGAGCTTTGCAGCCCGCCCCATGATCTTTTCATGTGTGTGTTCGCCTTACGGTGAGGTTGTCGGCGGGAACAGATCAATCGGCGTCGGCGTTGGCTGCTCCGGCACCGTGTTATCGATGATGATCGGCGTCTCCGTCGGGTTGGCGGGCACCGGGAACAGCGGCGTCTCCTGCGGCGCGGTTGTCGCGGGCGCGCTGGAGGTCACGATGATGATGCCGCCGCCGTCGGGCGTGGCGGTGATCTGTGGCGCTGCGCCGACGCGCACGGGCACGCGGATTTCCGCCGACCGTTCCGCCCCGTCGATGTTGGCAAAGCCGACTAGTTTCAGCGTGTAATCGCCCTGCGGGAACTGCGAAGCATCCCAACGTCCGAGGAAGGCATCCTGCTGCGGCTGCTGCCCCGGATACGGGCCATCTACCACCTGCCACTGCGTCGGCTGCAAGCCTTGCCCGACCTCAAGCTGATAGCGTGTGAAACTGGGGATGAAGACCGTCCCGAAGATTTGCACCACGCCGCTCACCGTCTCGCCGGAGAAAGGTTTGCTCACCGCCATGATCGGCTGCGGCTGGTTGGGCTGGCATTCGCCCGTCGGTGGTTGCAGCAGCGGCAGTTTCAAGCCATAAGCCTGTTCCCACCCACTCGCCGCAAACCACGCCTGACCGGACTGATCGTTGTTCAGCCAGTTGTATACGCGCGGATCAGTGATATTCAGGAAGATGCGTTGATCCACGAACTGCGTGCAGTTGTTGTTCGCACGCAAGCCACTGAACGTATCGACGGGAATCACCGTCACGACGCTGTCGGCAGCGGCGGGCGGCAGTTGTACGCGGTAATACTCGTTGCGCGGGTTGCGGCACTGCGCAAACGTCAGCGTTCCGAAGTCAGCGCAGATCGTCGTTTGCTGCACATCCGAAGGCTGCGCGAAGCTGGATTGCTGCTGCTGCGCGCTCAACGTTTGCAGCGAGGCCAACATCACCTGATTCCAGATCGGCGCTGCGCCTGTGATGCCGGAAACGCCGGACGCCATCGGTTCGCCGCGCGTGTTACCCACCCACACACCAACCACGAGGTCAGGACGGTACCCGATCGTCCAGTTGTCCTTGTAATCGTTGGTCGTGCCCGTCTTGACGGCGGTACCGGGGATGTTCAAGGGGCTGTTCGGGCCAAACGCGGGCGTGCGGGCGTTGTTATCCATCAAGATATTCGTGATCATCCACGTGAAGGCGGATTCCACGACTTGCCGTGCTGCGGGCGTCTGGTATTGGAACACTACCTCCGGTTGTCCGGCGGCATTTCCACGCGTGATCTTGGAGATCGCGAAGGTCGGAATCTGGCTGCCGTTGTTGGCGAGCACACTGTAGCCGCGCACCATATCCATCAGCGTCACTTCCGCGCCGCCGAGTGCCGTCGTCAGACCAGCCTTATCCGGCTGTGTCAGCGGGAAGCGGATGCCAACGCGGTCAGCCAAGGCCGTGAAGCGGTCGATGCCCACATATTCCAGCGCCTTGACTGCCGGAATATTTTCCGACTGCGCCAGCGCATCACGCACCGTCATTGGCCCTTGGAAGCGCCCAAAATAGTTGACTGGTCGATAGCCGCCGCCGAATTCGGTGGGGATGTCCCAGATCACCGTACCCGGATACCAGTAGCGCCCATCAGCGGCCTGCTCGAACGAGGCCAGATACACGAACGGCTTGATCGATGATCCCGGCTGCCGTGCGGCGAGCGCTACGTTCACCTGACCATCAATGGCGTCATTGTTGAAGTCTACGCTGCCGACCATCGCGAGGATCGCGCCGGTACGTGGGTCGATCACCACCACCGCGCCGTTGGTCACATTCTGGCGCGCCAGATTTCCTATCTGGTTTTGCACCGCCAACTGCGCCGCGTCCTGAATGCGTGGGTCGATGGTGGTGTACACCTCGAAACCGCCGTTGTACAGCGCTTCTTGCCCGTACTGATCTTCGAGGATCGACTTCACGTAATTGACGAAGTGCGGATAGGTGACAGCGCTGCCCTTGGGTTTGAACTGCACCAGTGCCAGCGTGACTTTGGAAATTTCGAGCTGCGTTGTTGCCGAGTCAATGTCTGCTTGCTTCACGCACGTCTCGGCGGGTAGATAATTGTTGACGTAACAATTTGCCGAGTTCTGCACCATCAACCGCAAGACGATTTTCATGCGTTCAATCGCGGCGTTCTTGCCCTGTTCCGTCGATGGATCATAGCCCGCTGGCGATTGGATCATGCCCGCGAGGAAAGCGGCTTCCGGCAGCGTCAGATCGGCGGCGGATTTCTGGAAATACGTCTGCGCGGCTGCTTCCACACCATAGGCGAGGTTGCCGAAATACACCGAGTTCAGGTACCACTCTAAAATCTGGTCCTTGGTGTATTGACGCGCCACTTCCGAGGACACAAGAATTTCGGTGATCTTGCGCCCCGCGCTGATGTCCGCCGCCGCACCCGGATCGAGCACCTTCGCGCGTGTGAGCTGCTGCGTGATCGTGCTTGCGCCCGTGACGGTATCGCCAGCGCGAAGGTTCTGGAGCACCGCGCGGATTATGGCGATGATGTCGAAGCCGGGGTCTTCGAAGAAGCGTTCATTTTCCGTCGCCAGCAGCGCACGGATCAAATAAGGATCGATGCTGGTCAGCGGGACGACGGTGCGCGCGCCTACATTCGGGTCGTTCAGTTGGAAGATCTGCCGGTTGCTGGCGTCGAAGAACTTCACCGACTGCGTTTGCGCGGCGTAGGCGACGGGCAAATCCGTGATCGCCTGTGAATAGCGGCTGATCGTGCTGGTGTAATACATCACCGCGCCGATGGTGGCAATCAGCGAGGCTGCCAGTGCAAGGAATACGCTGGCGAGTGCCAACTGCACAAGGCAGCCCACCCGTCGTTGACTGTCCTGATACCAATTCTTCGGGCGCGGGCCATAATCCGGTTGCAGCGGCGCTTTGGGCTTCTCTTGCCCCGGCACCACGGCGGCTGATCCCGGCGCGGGCACACTGACGCCACCGGGCGCAAGCACGTTCGCGGCGGCTCCCGGCTGTGTCACCGCCAGATTAGGATTCACCGCGCGGTTCGGCACCGTCACGCCGCTCGAATAGGGCGCGACGCCCGTTACGCCCGCCGCCGCCGCCGATTTTGCCGCTTTTTCGGCGGCGAGTCGTGCGTTGAAGGCGGTCAATTCGCCGCCCGATGCGGCTGTCACCTTGAGCGTGTTGTCGAGGCGCGGGGCGGCACGTCCAACGATGGTCGCGCCGGGGTCTTCGACGGGTACGCGCTGCGGCAGCGGCATCCCGTACTCGTCCAGCGGAATATCAAGGCGGCTGGCTGGCGCGCTGACGCTGCTCATGCCTGTGGAGGCGGCGCTCGGCGCGGCACTGGCAGCGGGCGTATGCCCCGGCGGGGTTGCCAGCACCCAATCCTTGCCGTCGTACTGATACCATTTGTCCGTCTCAAGGCCGATCATCCACCAATGACCACCCTCATCGAGGATCATCAGCTTACGCAGTTCGGCCTGCAATTGGTCGCGTGTCAATGCGCCCGCCGTATAGCGACGACGCAGCGCGCTCACGGCCTTTTCGACATCGATGAACTTTTGCACCAGTGATTGGTTGGCGGGTTGACCTGCCAACTGCGCGGCGAGTTGTTCCCCCGTCACGCCGCCAGAACTTGCCGCAGCAGGGGCGGGCGCTGCCGCCGCGCCGACTTGCGTACCAGCGGCGGGCTGTGCTTGAGTCGGGGAAGGTGGCGGCGTAGCTTGCGCCGCTTGTGCCGCCTGCGATCCGGTACCCGGTGCGACGGGTGCTTCAACCGCCGCGATCACGCCCGACGATGGTTCGCGGATCACGCGGGCTGCTGGCGGAGGTGTCGCGGCAGCAGGCTGTGCGGCGGCGGGTTGGGCGGGTGTCGAAGCCGATGGCGGTGTATTGCTAGTCGGCGTTGGGTTCGTCCCGATCTCCGTCGCGGCGGTGCCAGATGTACCACTCGATGTAGATTCAGTGGTCGCTTTGGGCACGAAGCCGACGCCGGGGACGTAATTGTTGTAGTCAATTTCTGTGGAAAGTGCCGCGCCTTCAGGTAAGGTTTCTTTTTTGGCGGGTTCCGGCTGCTTCTCGGCGGGAGCAGGTGCGGAACTGCTGGTGGGCGGCGTCTGGCTGGCGGCTAATCCGGCTGCTTCTGGTGGAACCTTCCAACCGCCTGCCGATTGCGCATCGTCACGCTGCGGGAGTGGTACTTGTGGGGTTGGTTCTGCCCCTGCTTTGCCAGAGACAGCATTCTCCGGCGTAACCCAACCGCCCCCCTGATTCTTGTTCTCCGGTTCTTGTGCATTTTCAGGCCGGTCTGACATCGTTTCACCTCAAACAAACAGGAGCTACTATACAAATCAGCGCGTGGTGCTGCATAGGGGGAATTATACACGGTTTGCGGTTTGTGCCACACCGTGCCACACCGATTGGCTTTCTCACCTTCACGCGGCTGCGGGGTGGATCGGCAGTCCGTTCGTCGTGCCAAACAACCCAAGTTTTAGGGAGAAATACTCCCCATTCCATGAGCATTTGAGTCGTGCCGTTGAGACGCCAGCACATCGCCCGTTCTGACAGCGGTTCACAGGCTACCAATGAAACGAGCGATGCGGCTGGCTCAATTTTCTGCGCGGCTGCTGCGCGCTATACGGGCGTGACGTAGGCGGCGGTAATGCCACCATCTACGAGGAATTCCGCGCCCGTCATGTACGAGGATTCGTCGGAGGCCAGATACAGCGCCGCTTGCGCCATTTCCTTGGCTTCCCCGAAACGCCCCAACGGGATGTGGACGAGACGGCGCTGGCGCTTTTCTTCGGTGTTCAGGAACTTCATCAGCAATTCGGTGCGCAGCGGGCCGGGGCACAGCGCGTTGATGCGGATATTCTGGCGCGCGTGAACCATGGCTAACTCGCGCGTCATCGCCAGCACGCCGCCTTTGCTGGCAGTGTAGGCAATCTGCGGAGTCGCCGCGCCGAGCAAGGCCACGAATGATGCCGTGTTGATGATCGAACCGCCGCCCGCCCGCTGCAAGGCCGGAATGCCATATTTGCAACCGAGGAAAACGCCTTTGAGATTAACGTTCATCGTCAAATCCCAGACCGCTTCTTCCGTCGTCATGGCGTTGTCGTCATCGCTGTGCAGGATGCCCGCGTTGTTGAACATCACGTTCAGTTTGCCGTAAGTTTGTTCCGCCGCCGCCACCATCTTTTCGCAGTCAGCGGCTTTAGACACGTCGGCGTGAACATAGATCGCGTCGCCGCCCGCTGCTTTGATCATGGCGACGGTTTCACTGCCAGCCGTGTCGTTGACATCCACGACGACGACCTTAGCTCCTTCTTTGGCGAACAACAACGCGGATTCACGCCCGATGCCGCTGCTGGCTCCGGTGATCAGGGCTACTTTGTTT
The DNA here is from genome assembly GCA_019637615.1 of Anaerolineae bacterium. Lineage (GTDB taxonomy): Bacteria > Chloroflexota > Anaerolineae > Aggregatilineales > UBA2796 > JAHBVK01. The sequence continues at coordinate 103,648 of JAHBVJ010000007.1, forward strand.
TCAAGACGCATGATATTTTCCCTTGTGTGAGTGAGTAAGATGTAATGCTTGCTAAATCTGCTCGAAATAGCGTGCGCGTTCCCAGTTGGTCACGGCGTTATCGTACAGCGCTTGTTCGGTCTTGAAGAAGTGCAGATAGTGATCGACCACCTCATCACCGAGCGCTTGCCGCACGAACGCGCTTTTCTCCATGTTGGCGATGGCATCCCGCAGCGTATGCGGCACTTGCGGCAGGTTAGCAGCGGCGTAAATATCGCCCGCAAAGATTTCCGGCGGCTCGATCTTGTTCTGGATGCCATCGAGGCCAGCCGCCAGTAAGGCCGCGTAGGCGAGATACGGGTTGGCGTCCGCGCCGGGAATCCGCGTTTCGATGCGCAGACTCTTGCCATGCCCGATCACGCGGAAGCCTGCCGTGCGGTTGTCATAACTCCACGCGACGGCGGTCGGTGCCCACGACCCCGCCTGATAACGCTTGTACGAATTGATGGTCGGCGCGAGGAATGGCATGAACTCTGCCGCGTGCGCGATCCAGCCGCCGAGAAACCAGCGAAATTCGCGCGAGACGTGCGGTAGATGCGCTTCCGTGCCAAGCGGCACTGCGCCCGCGAACAGGTTATCTTTGCCCGCGCTGTCCCATAGGCTCATGTGAATGTGGCAGCTTGACCCCGCCAGCTTCGAGTCGAATTTCGCCATGAACGTCACCGCGATGCCAAGCTGATCGGCTACGTCTTTGAAGCACTGCTTGTAGACGGTGTGCCGATCTGCCATGCTCAGGACTTCGGCGTAGCGAATATTCAGTTCGTGCTGCCCCGGCCCCCATTCGCCCTTGGTGGATTCGACGGGCACACCGCTGGCGGCGAGATGCTTGCGGACAGCCGCGTTCAAAGGTTCCTCACGCGTCCCTTGCAGGATGTGATAATCTTCCAAGACGGGACCGAAATGCTTCAGACCCATGTAATTCTTTTCTCTGCTGCTCTGGTAGGTTTCCGAAAAAATATAGTATTCAAGCTCCGAGGAGGCCAAGCTCTGATAGCCCATCGCGGCGGCTTTTTCGATCTGTTTGCGCAAGATGCTGCGTGGCGCGACGGGCGTCAGGCGCTGGAGCTTTTCGTCATAGGCGTCGCAGATCACGAAGGCGGTTTTGTCCAGCCATGTCGCCATCCGCAGTGAGGTCAGATCGGGCACACAGTGGACATCGCCATAGCCCTTCTCCCAGCTAGAGTACTTGTAGCCGGGGACAGGCTCCATATCCATATCGACGGTGAATAAGTAATCGCACACATGCATGCCGCCTTCTGCTGTGTGCTCCAGAAAGAATTCCGCGCTGATCCGTTTGCCCATCAAGCGCCCGTACAAATCGGGGAAGGCGGCGATGATAGTCTCCACCTCGCCCGATTTTATCTTGCTTTTGAGTTCATCCAGCGTGAGCATCCCACGCACGGTTTGACCTGCCATGATTAACCCCTTTCTCAATGAATGACATCCATGCCCTTCTAACTGCCGCCTCGCTCCTGACGGTCAGAGGGTGGTACGCAGATGGAACGACTTCGGGCGGGTGAGCTGCTCGTAGCCGATCATCGACAAGCTGCATCCGTGCCCGGAATTCTTGACGCCCGTCCACGCCAGCGCGGGATCAAGATAATCGCAGCGGTTCATGAACAGCGTGCCCGTCTCGATCTGGTTGCCGATGCGCACGGCGGCATCTTCGTCCGTCGTCCAGATCGCCGCCGTCAGCCCGAATTCGCTGTCGTTCATCAGCTTGATGGCTTCCTCGTCGCCCTGTACTTTCATAATGCCCACCACAGGGCCGAAGGTTTCCTGCGTCATCAAGCGCATCGAGTGATCGACATTGACGAGGATGTTGGGCGCGACGTAAGCCGTCCCGACGACCGCTTGCGGAAACAACTGCGGATCGATCAAGCTTTGCGCGCCCATCTGGATCGCCTCGCTGACCTGATCGCGCACGAAATTCGCCGCCTTGACCGTCACCAGCGGGCCAAGCGTGGTTTCAGGATCGAGCGGGCTGCCGAGTTTGTACTGCTTGGTCAGCGCGACGGCTCCTTCTACGAATTTGTCGTAGATCGCGCTGTCTACGTAGATGCGCTCGATCCCGCAGCACGACTGCCCGCTGTTGTAGCAGCTTCCATCGACAAGATTTTCGATGGCGTGCGCGAGGTTGGCATCGGCGCGGACATAGGCGGGGTCTTTGCCACCCAGTTCCAGCCCCGTGCCAATGAAGCGATGACTTGCCGCTGCCTGAATCGCGTGACCGCCCGCCACCGATCCCGTGAAGGCCACGAAATCGACGCGCTGATCCGCGACCATCTTGGCGACATCCTCGTTGGTGGCAAACACATATTGGAATACACCGTCGGGGAAACCCGCCTTAGCCGCCGCGTCCGCGATGCGATCCGCGCATAAGGGCGTCTGGAACGAATGCTTGAGGATCACGCTGTTGCCAGCCATCAGCGCGGGCACAATCGAATTTACACAAGTCAGATACGGGTAATTCCACGGCGCTAAGACCAACACCACGCCCACCGGCTCACGGCGAACGTAGCGCGTAAAGCCCTGCTTGGGTTCCACTTGCAGATCGGCTAAAGAACGTTCCGCCACGCTGATCATATAACGGGCGCGCTCCTCGAAGCCGCGCACCTCGTTGGGCGAATAGCGGATTGGACGCCCCATTTGCCACGTCAACTCGGTTGAGATGCGGTCTTTGTCCGCGACGAAGGCGTCTACCATGCGCGTGCAGTAATCGGCACGCTGCGCGATGGTGAGCGCGCTCCATGCCCGCTGTGCCTGTTTGGCAAGCGTCAACTTATGGTCAATTTCCTCCATCGAGGCCAGCGCGCGCTCTACATAAACGCTGCCATCGATCGGAGTAATAGTCTGAAACATGCTGACTCCTGATTCTTGATGAAGGGTCATCCAGCCCGCTGAGAAATTCCGCTTCCGGGGAAAATTGGCGCTAATTGTCACCACTCTCTTAAAGTTTTTCAAGCGCTCTATGCAGGATGGTAATGTCACCACGTCTCCTCGCGGCACTGCGTTTACCTTTTTCATGTGACTGGCTATAATGTTAAGAAATAGTTCCACCGGATGAAAATTAATCGTATTCAACGAAATTGAGTTAAGCCTCTGACCAAGGGGGCGGGTTGAACTCCTTGGGTACCACATTTAACTCAAGTTTAAGAAAACCTTAATTGAGTCCGGCTATGCTTCCCGAAGTTATATGTTTTCCGCTGTATCACCTTCAAGGAGTGATCAAAAATGTCATCTAGCAAGAAGAAACTTTCTCGTCGTGCCTTTATTGCGATGGGGTCGAGCATTGTCGGTGGCATGTTGTTGATGCCCCGTGTCACGATGGGGCAAGATTCGCCAACTGCCACGCCCGCTAACCTGCCGCCCGCACCCGCCGCCGGGCCAATCGACCTGAACGCCGCCGGTGGCATGGATGCACTCGTCGCCGCCGCCCAAAAAGAAGGCGAACTCTCCGTCATCGCCCTGCCCGACGATTGGGCGAATTACGGCGAACTCAAGAAGGGCTTCCTCGCCAAGTACAACCTCAAGCTGAACGACCTGAACCCTGATGGCAGCTCCGCCGACGAAATCGAAGCGATCCGTTCCAACGCTGGCAACAAAGGCCCGCAGAACCCCGACGTGATCGATGTCGGCTTCATCTGGGGCAAGACCGCCAAGGAACAGGGCTTGCTGCAACCGTACAAGGTCGCCGGTTGGGACACGATCCCCGCTGAACTCAAGGACGCGGATGGCTACTGGTACGCCGACTACTACGGCACGATGGTCTTCGAAGTCAACGCCGATGTCGTGACCAACGTCCCGCAAGACTGGTCAGACCTGCTGAAGCCCGAATACAAGGGGCAGATCGCGCTCTCCGGCGACCCGACCGCCGCCGCGCAGGGCATCTACTCCGTGTGGGCAGCCGCTTACGGCCTCAACGGCAACAAGCTGGATGATGTCTCCGCTGGCCTCGACTTCTTCAAGCAGCTTGCTGAATCCGGTAATCTGATCGCTACGCTCGCCAAGCCTGCCACCGTTGCCAAGGGCGAAACTCCGATCACGCTGCGTTGGGACTACAACGCGCTGTCCAACCGCGATGCCAACAAGGACACGGTGAATATTCAGATCGTGTACCCGAAGAGCGGTTCCATCGCCGGTGTGTACATTCAGGCGATCAGCGCCTACTCGCCGCGCCCGAACGCCGCCCGCCTGTGGATGGAATACCTGTACTCGGATGAAGGTCAGCTCGGTTGGCTGAAGGGTTACGCCAAGCCCGCCCGCTTCGATGACCTGCAAACCCGCAAGGCCATCCCCGACGACATCATGGCGAACCTGCCCAACTCCGGCATTTCCGTCGGCTTCCCCGATGTCGATATGATCAACAAGCAGCTTGACACGATCAAGTCGAGCTGGTCATCGCAGGTTGGCGTGACGATCCAATAAGCACGCTCTACCCTTCCAGTTAACTGTAATCGGGTACGCGTAGGGCAGCACGCTTATGCGTACCCGATTTTGATAGTCGTCAACGTTGTGCTCCACTCCTTGCGAGGTAACGTGCAAAACACTCGCCGCCTTAGTCGCATTCAATGGAACTGGAACTGGCTTGGGGTCGTACCATTTTTCCTCGCCGTGTTCGCCTTCATGATCTACCCGGCTTTGTCGATCGTGGTGCGCAGTTTCACCGACCAGTACGGCAATTTCACGGTGCAAAATGTGCTCGATCTGAATCAGCAGATCATCCGCGACTCGTACTGGCGGACGATACAGGTCAGCCTGCTCACAGCGCTGATCGGCGGCATCATCGGCTTCGGGCTGGCGTGGGCGATCTCACTCGGCAAGCTCCCGTCATGGCTGCGGCGCGCGGTGCTGACCTTTTCCGGCGTCGGCTCGAACTTCGCGGGGATTCCGCTGGTGTTCGCCTTCATTTCCGCCATCGGTCAGCTCGGCATCGTGACCACGCTGTTGAAGAACTTCGGGATTTTCCTGTATCCGGGCTTCAACCTATACGGCTTCTGGGGTCTGGTCATCGTCTACACCTATTTTCAGATTCCGCTGATGACGCTGACCGTGCTGCCCGCGCTGGAAGGCTTGCGCACAGAATGGCAAGAAGCCGCCCTGAACCTCGGCGCGACGCGTTGGCAGTTCTGGCAGCATGTTGCCTTCCCGATCCTGCTGCCATCGATTCTGGGCGCGATGGCGCTGCTGTTCGCGAATGCCTTCGGCGCGCACGCGACGGCCTACGCGTTGATCGGCGGCGGCGGTGGTGCCAATATGATCGTCTCGATCATGGTCGGCAACCAGTTCAGTACCGACACCTTTGCTAACCCCGGATTGGGCAATTCGCTGGCGCTCGGCATGATCTGCGTGATTGCCGTCAACATCATTATTTACAGCTACTTGCGCCGCCTGTCCGAGCGCTGGCAGCCGCGTTGAGGTGAAGATCAATGACGAGGAAACGTAGCCCTATTTTGGCGTGGGTCGTGTTGATCATCGCCGCGCTGTATATGCTGGTGCCGCTGTACGCGACTTTTGAGTTCTCGCTGCACGCCAAGCGCAATCAGTTGACGCTCATCGCCTACACCAACGTCCTGCAATCTAGCGATTTTTCCGACAGCTTCATGTTCTCGCTGCGTTCGGCACTGCTGATCATCGTGGTGAGTGCGGCGCTGGTCGTACCGACCATCTATTGGGTGCGCCTGAAGTTGCCGGGAATGCGTCCGATCATCGAGTTCTTTACGCTGCTGCCGCTGGTGATCCCGCCCGTCGTGCTGGCCTTCGGGCTAATCCGCGCCTTCAATCAGGTACGGATCAACGACTCGCTGCTGACGGACAGTCGCGAAGGCACTTACGTGCTGCTGCTCGGCGCGTATCTGATGTTGGCGCTGCCCTTCATGTACCGCACGGTGGACAGCGGAATGCAGACCATCAACGTGCGGGTGCTGACCGAAGCCGCGCAGAGTCTTGGCGCGGGGTGGTTCACCATCTTGTTCAGGATCATTTTCCCGAATGTGATCGTGGCGGTGCTCAATGGCGCGTTTATCACCTTCGCCATCGTGATGGGCGAATTCACCATCGCCAATTTGCTGTCACAACCCGCCTTCGGCCCCTACATGTACCAGTTGAACAGCAACAAGGTCTACGAACCATCCGCCGTGGCGGTGATCAGCTTCGGGCTGACGTGGTTATGCATCATCTTGATCGAGAGCCTCGGACGGCGGGGCAACAGCGCACGCGTTACCGTGAGATAACTAGCCGATATATAGACAAAATAGCACTTCATCATCGAGAGGTCTGTGGCATGGCACTGCTTGAAATCGACAATCTACATAAAGCCTTTAGCCAGTATGTCGCCGTTCAGTCGTTTAACATCAAGGTGGACAAGGGCGAGTTCGTGTCATTCCTCGGCCCCAGCGGATGCGGCAAAACCACCACGCTGCGCATGATCGCGGGCTTCGAGCAACCCACTTCCGGCACCATCCGCATCGCCGGAGCGGACATCACCAACGTCCCCGCCAACCGCCGTAACATCGGCATGGTGTTCCAGTCTTACGCGCTGTTCCCCAATATGACCGTAGCGAATAACATCAAATTCGGCTTGAAGATCGCTAAGCAGCCCGATGCCGTGCAGCAGGAACGGCTAGAAGAAATGCTCAGGATCATTCACATGGAGGAATTCGCTGGACGCTTCCCGCATCAGCTATCGGGCGGGCAGCAGCAGCGCGTCGCCCTCGCCCGCGCCTTAGCCCTGCGTCCGCAAGTACTCCTGCTGGATGAGCCGCTCTCCGCGCTGGACGCCAAGATTCGCATCTCGCTGCGTCAAGAAATCCGCTCGATCCAGCGGCAGTTGGGCATCACCACCATCTACGTCACGCACGACCAAGAGGAAGCCCTCTCGATCTCGGATCGCATCGTGGTCATGAGCAAAGGCAACATCGAGCAAATCGGCACGCCAACGGAGATTTACAACACGCCTGCGACTCGCTTCGTCGCGTCGTTCGTGGGGACTCTCAACGTGCTGAATGCGGAAGTGAAAAACGGCGCGCAGAAAGAAGTCGCCATCGATGGTCAGACCGTTAGCGTATCCGATGCGGTCGATGTGCCAATGGGACAGAGCATCGCGGTTGCCATCCGCCCCGAAGCGATCCGCTTGAAGGCCGATGCTGCTGGCTCCGCGAATCGGCTGCGCGGCACGGTCAATGATGTGTATTTCCTCGGCTCCGTGGTGCGCGTTCATATCCAGCTTGAGAAACAGTTCGTCAACTTGGATATGTTCAACGATCCGGGCACGATCTTCCCGAACGTTGGGGATACAGTGGAGCTGTCCTTCGCGTCGGATGCGTGTCGTGTACTCAAACAGAGCGCCGAAGCTGCCATCGCCGCCGAAGTTGTCTAGCCAGCTTCATCGGCGTCTAGCACTCGTTGAAATAAGAATCAGCGAACCTGTATGCCCGCCAGAATCCTCGCCACGGCTGGCGGTGATTTTCTCCCCAAGGATACGCGTCGCCATAATACAAGGCAACGGCGATAGGCAGATCAGGCGTAATTTTGGGGCTGATCGGGATCGATGTGCTTGGGATTGCCGCTTGATCCGACAAATCCAACGAGGTCACTTGGATATTTCCCACGAAGAATACTTCCGCGACAAGATGCTCCTGCCCGCCGCTTGAGCAGAAATAACTAAGCGCGCCAACCGGTGCGCCCCAGAGCTGCACGGCATTTTCCAATGTAAACGGCTGAGGCACAGCGGACTTGATATCGAACTCAACGCTGAGAATGATGTTATGCAGGTTCCCGACCGTATCCAGCGACGCATCGGCCGCTGGCAGCGAGGCGAGCTGCCAGTCAATATGCTCATTTCTGATTCGTTTGTTCACCGTAATCAGCGCGCGATCCGCCCGTAGGATGGTGTATGCCTCGTCAATTGTTGTCGTGCCGAGCTGGATGCCGTGCCAGCACGGTTGCGGGCAGTTCGGATCGCGCTGGAAAACGGCGAATGTACGATCAGGCGGCGCAGCCGTCACTCTGATCATCGTGAGAAGCAGCCCGAAGATGCTGCCTAACAGCAGTATCCAGCGGATCAAACGTGCCATGTGTGAGCATCAGCTCCATGCGAAGTGTCGCGCATGACCAGTTATATGAAAGGTCATGCGCGAACAGGGGGAAAAGTGGTTTTTAACTCTTACTCTCCTCATCGAACTGAGCGAGGAGCGAGGATATAATGCGTCGCGTTTTCTGCGCATTGAATATGTTTTTGAGAATATCGATGAACTCATCTTCGCTTGCTGCTTCAATCGTTGGGTTGCCATTTGCCCAAGCTTCTTTTGTCAGCCCATAGTCAAGTTCGAAGCGCACTGGGTAGGAATCAATTGAAACCGCGATGACAAATAGAGCATATTGGTAATTTAGTTCTGGCGCGGTAATCAGGAAAGAATAACCAAGGGCTTGTTCCAATTTTTGCCCATAATCCCCGACAAATCGGTGTGAAAATGTATGCTTAACCTGAACGCTCATAACTTTGCCAACCACTTTATTGTCAGTTCTTTTCCCAAGTAATTCGGCTTGTTCCCGAAGAAGAGCAACAGGAGGCACATCGAATTCATTACTTGCATCAATGTCAGTAGGCCACAGATCCATTACATTAGACATGTTGTTCCTCCAATGCCAACGAAAACTTTAGCGGTAAATGATCGGAAATTGAGACTTCAGGTATACCATTCTGCGTTAGAAAAGACTGCGCTCCATCACCAGTGAGAATTTCAAGGTCAATAAGTGCCGAAGACAAGACTGGACGAATAAGCACTTGATCAAATATATGCCAGTAAGGCCATTTTTGTCGATAGTAATAAGTGCCGGGTGGACCAGAAGATCTGTCCCCGAAGTGTCCCCACATTGGATTATAGAAAAACCGATATTCCCTGTCGTCCAATATCTGAATCTCTCGTTCTGCAATGTGCGTGGTCATGACAGCGTTGAACCCGTCAGGCTGAATCATTCCTTTATCGAATGGATCCATATTGAAATCACCGACAAATAATGTCCTTGTGTGGGAAAATTTATTCTCTTGCTCTGCGACTGTTTGTGCTGTATTTCTTGCTTGCCTTGCTAAATCTTCTATTGCATCTGATGAATATAGTTGACTTCTGAAATGCGCTACGCCTAAGAGTATTTCGGGAAACTCAGGTAGAGTAAGTCGACGAATACTCAACTTATCGCTCTCTGCAACTGGTCGAATTGCTTCCGGTTCAAACCTCGTGAATATAGTGATGCGCTCACAATTACTATGGATAGATTGAGTAGCTTCGAAGAAGGGTATACCTCTTGTTTCTAGCAGAGTCACTATCGATGTAGGTGAATCCGACCATTCAGCAAGCATGAGGATATCGATTTGATGGTTGACGATTAGATTGGAAATGATATTTTGTACAGGATTTCCGTTCGTATTCCAGAATAGGAAATTTGTGGTCACAGCTAAATCCTTCATCCCCTGCCTCAGAAAGACAGGGGAGATACGGTTATCGCTTACAGCACAGGCGAATACGGCGAACGCTTGATGAACTTGCCGTAGCCCACATGACCGAGCCACTTGTCATCATCCACCACCTGTTTACCGCGCACGAAGACCGCGCTCGGCGCGCCCTTGATCTTGGTACCTTCGAACAGGTTGTAGTCCGTGTTCATGTGCTGGGTCGCGGCGCTCAGAGTTTCCTTCTTCTTGGGATCCCAGATCACGATGTCGGCATCCGCGCCAACCGAGATCGTGCCCTTGCGCGGGTACATGCCGAAGATTTTGGCGGGGTTGGTCGAGTTGACTTCCACGAAGCGGTTCATATCGATGCGGTTGCCGCCCACGCCGAACGTCCACATCATCTTCAGCCGATCCTCGATGACGGGCAGACCGTTGGGAATCTTGGAGAAGTCGCCCTTACCGAGTTCCTTACCCGCGATCCGACCATTCTTGCCGCCTTCGAACCAGAACGGGCAGTGATCCGTCGAAACGACCTGCAATGTGCGATCCTTGATCGCGCCCCACAGAATTTCCTGATCGTGCTTGGTACGGATCGGCGGTGAGCAGACGAACTTCGCGCCTTCGAAATTCGGACGCTTGAGATCATCGATGGTGGTGAAGAAGTACTGCACGCACGTCTCGCCCATCACGGGCAGCCCCTTGGCACGCCCCAAGCGCAACTGCGTGACGGCTTGTTCACACGTCATATGGACGACATACAGCGGGCAGTTCGCCAGCCCTGCCAGCGCCACCGCGCGGCCTGTCGCTTCGCCTTCGAGTTCAGGCGGGCGTGATAGGGCGTGATAGTACGGATCGGTCTTGCCTTCTTTCAGGTACTTGTGGATCAGCAAATCGACCACATCGCCCGTTTCGGCATGTACCATCACCATCATGCCGTGATCGGCGGCTTGCAGCAGGGTGCGGTACAGCGTGTTGTCATCGACTTGAAAGACGCCTTTGTAGGCCAAGAATACCTTGAGCGTGGTGATGCCTTCATCCACCATCGTCGGAATCTCGTTCATCACTTCGTCGCGCAAATCAGTGACCATCATATGGAAGCTGTAGTCGATCTGCGCTTTTTCGGCTTTCTTGCGCCAGATCGCGAGACCGTCATGCAGCATCCCGCCTTTGGGCTGCGAAACAAAGTCGATGTGCATGGTCGTGCCGCCAAAGGCAGCCGCCCGATGTCCCGTTTCGAAGTCGTCGCTGCTGGAGGTGCCGCCGAAGGGCAAGTCTAAGTGTGTGTGGACATCGATGCCACCGGGCATGACATATTTGCCTTTGGCATCGATCACGGTGTGTTTGTCTTTCGGCAAATTCTTGCCGATGAGCACGATCTGCTCGCCTTCCACCAAGATGTCCGCTTGGATCGTCTCGGCGGCGTTGACAATCGTGCCGTTCTTAATGAGTGTACCCATGACTGTTCCTTCTAACTTTTCTTAAAATGCGGGAGCACATGCTCTGCATATTCTGCGATCTGTCGCTCTTCTTCGCCACACATCAGGTAGATGTTGTACTGTGTGACGCCCGCCGCTTCCAGTTCCTTGAGCTTGGTGACATGCGCCTCGACGGGGCCGAGCAAGCCGAACGAATCGACAATATCGTCGCTGATGAAGTCGAGGTGGTCGGCGTGAATATCCGCGTGATGCAGATAGTTGTAGCCTTTGCGCCCTTCAATGTAATCGGTGAGCCGCTTGGGGATGCCGCTGCCGCCGTCCTTGCCATAGCGCTCGACAATATCCGCCACGTGATTGCCGACCATCGCCGGGAACCAGCGCGTTTGCTCGCGGGCTTTCTTCATATCGCCCACCCATGCGGGCGCGGCGGACATGATCTTGTAGTTGGACATATCGCGACCAGCGGCTTTGCCCGCCTCAATCGCCTGATCCGAGAAGTATTTGACCAGCCACGGATCGGCAAGCTGCAAAATAAGGCCGTCGCCCACTTCGCCCGCGCCTTTGAGCGCTTTGGGGCCATACGCGGCGATCCAGACGGGCAGCGTCCAATTTTGTGTCCACGGGAAGCGCACATCCTGCCCTTCATGATTATAGGTGTCGCCCTTGACCATGACGCGGAGCGCGTTGGCGAATTCCACCATCGTCTCGATGGTCATCGGCTTGCGTCCCAACACGCGCCGGGAGCTGTCGCCGCGCCCGATGCCGACATCGAACCGCCCGCCGCTGATGTTATCCAGCGTGGCGAAGGTGCTGGCGGCGACCGTCCAATCACGCACGCCGGGGTTGGTGACGCACGGGCCAAAGCGCATGGTCTCGGTTTCCATCATGCAGGTCGCCATCACGGTGTAGCATTCTTGCCACAGCACGTGGGAATCGAAAAACCACGCGTAAGAGAATCCGGCGACCTCCGCTTGCTTGACCAAGGCTAAGGTACGTTTGGGGCCGATGTCGCCCTTAAAAGTAATCGCAAACTCCATAGCTTAAATCCTGACTGTATTTGTGTGTCGCGGTGGTGTACTATGCAATAAGGCTGTAAACAATGACGCCCGACCCTTTGACGGCACCGGGCGCTGCTTATTCGAAGAGTCTACCGCCACTCTATCGGCTAGAGCGGCGGCTGAAAGATGGGAATTACTTCCCGCCTTCCTTCAGTTCGACGGTGGTCGGCGCGAAGTCCTTGCCGTTGGCGTCGAAGTCCGCGCCGAGCATTTCCAGCGCTTTGGTCGCCAGATCGGTGCGGTAGGCGCTGGCGTCAGCTTCCTTGCTGATGACCTTGTAGCTCAAGGAGATGTCAGCGGTCTGCTTGAAGGCCGCTTCGTCCATCACGCCGATGCCCTTTTCGTTGGGCCAAATCAGCTTGTTGACTTCGTTCATCTGCCACTTCTGATGGCTTTCACCGAGCGCCGTGCCCGCATCCAAGACGATCTTGGTGCATTCATCGACGTTGTCGCGGCAGAACGCCCAGCCCTTGAACGAGGCGGCAAGGAACTTGGTGGCGGTCTCTTCGTTGTCCTTCAGCCATTCGCTGCTGGCGAATAGACCGTCTTGCAGCATGGCGGTGCCTTCGGCGTTGAAGTCGATCACGTTGAGGTCTTCCAGCGTGTACAGTTTGCCGGTGGCAGGATTGACGGCTTCCAACACCTGCGCGAGTTCGTTGTAGGTCATGGCGGCGGCGGCGTCTACGTCACCATTCAGCAGCAAGCTCATGTCGAATGGCTGGCTGATGATCTCGACATCGGCGGAATTCTGCGGATCCATGCCGTTCTTGACCAGCGCGGCGAACAGTTCAAACTCGTTGCCGCCGAGCCACACGCCGACTTTCTTGCCCTTCAGATCAGCCGAGGTCTTGAGACCCTTATCCACAAAGCTGATCTCACGCATACCGGAACGCGTGTAGACCTGCGCGATGTTCACGATATCGGTGCCCTGCTCACGGTTCGCCAGCAAGCTCGGCAGCCAGTCGAGGCCGATGTTGGCCTTGCCGCCCGCGACGACCTGCTCAGGGATGATGTCCGGGCCGCCGGGGAGGATTTCCACGTCCAAGCCCATATCCTTGTAATAGCCCTTGGCGGCGGCGGCGTAGTAGCCCGCGAATTGTGCCTGTGCCACCCACTTCAACTGAAGCGTTACCTTGGTCATGTCCTGCGCCTTGGTTGGCTGACCCATAACCCCTGCCACTAAACCGAGGGCGACGACGAGCGCTAGTGCAAAACGTTTCATTGTTGATCTCTCCTACATACGGACGAAACTGAACCCTAATTTCTGCTCTGAGGTTGACATTGCAAAGACGAAAACTTCAATAGAGAACCTCCTTATCGGCTTGAGTAGATTCGGTTAATCATTCTGGTAACGGAACGAGATATGCCACGGCATCACGACCCGTTCCACCAGCGAAACCACGTAGTAAAAGGCCAATCCTAGGCTGGAGGCGACCACGATTTGCGCCCACACCAGCGGGAAGCGGCTCATGCGCGCATTGTTCAGGATATTAACGCCTAAGCCGGAGATCGGGCCGCCAAAGTATTCGCTGACGATCGCACCGATCATGGCTAGAGTGGTGCATATCTTTAAGGCGTTGAAGATATACGGCAGTGCAATCGGAAAGCGCAGTTTACGGAAGATGGTCAGTTCAGTGGCGGCGTACGAGCGCATGAGTTCGACCGTGGACGATGAGGCCGAAGTCAGCCCGCGCACGGTGTTGATCATCGTCGGGAAGAAACACAATAGCACGACGATCACGATCTTGGAGCCGGGGTTGACCAACCCGAACCATTGATTGGCAATCGGGGCGAGGGCGATAATCGGGATCGAGTTGATAATGATCGCGTATGGCAGCGCCACCTGCGTCACGCTGCTGAAGCGGGCAGCGAACAGCGCCACCACGATGCCAGCTCCGCAGCCAATCGCGTAGCCCCACAGCGCATTCTGGAATGTCCGGAAGCCCTGCTGATAGATTACTTGGAATTGTGCGATATAGATTTCAGCAATTTTGCTCGGCGCGGGCAGCAAGAACTGCTTGATATCGAAGACGCGGATCGCCAGTTCCCACAGCACCAAAACCAGCACGAACGTGACAATAGGCGGCACATACTTCTGTACGCGTTGCTGCGCCGCAACCATCCATGATGAAGACTCAGGGAGCGTTTCGACAGCCATTAGCGTAGCCCCGCCCGCACTTCAGTGACCAGATGGAAAAAGTCTTCGGTATCGCGCACTTCGGGATCACGCGGATACGGCAGCGTGATCGGGATGTCCTTGATGATCCGCCCCGGACGCGGCGACATGACCACCACGCGCGACGACAGATACACGGCCTCTTGGATGCTGTGGGTGATGAAGATCACCGTCGTGTTGGTCTTCGTCCAGATATTCAGCAACTCGATGTTCATGCGCTCGCGGGTCATCTCGTCCAGCGCGCCGAACGGCTCGTCCATCAGCAGGATCGACGGCTTGAAGGTGAGCGCACGGGCAATCGCCACGCGCTGCTGCATCCCGCCGGAAAGCTGCCATGGATAATGATGGGCGAACTCGCCCAGCTCGACCAGATCGAGCATTTCCTGAGCACGGCTGGTGCGTTCCGCGTTGGAATAATTCATGATCTCCAACGGCAGTTCGATATTCTTGATCACCGAGCGCCAATCGTAGAGCACGGCTTGCTGGAAGACCATGCCGAAATCGCGATTTAGCCGCGCTTGATGGGGCGGTTTGCCGTTAACCATCGCCGTGCCGCTCGTCGGGGAGAGCAAATCCGCCACGATGCGCAGCAGCGTCGATTTGCCGCAGCCGGACGGCCCAATGATCGAGATGAATTCGTTGGGATAAATATCGAGGTTGATATTTTCCAGCGCGGTGACGACTTGCCCCGTCGGCGTTTTGAAGCGTTGGGCGAGGTTTTGCAGCGAAACAATCGGGGCTTGCTTGTCGTTCTTCTGCTTGGTCGTCGGGATCGATGAAGCTGCTGCCATAGACGGTTACCTACTTATCACTTACATTGGGTGTCGCCCGCGCTGCGCACGAGGCGAATCTGCTTGATCACGATGGGTTCACTGCCATCCGACCCCATGACCGGATCGACACGTACCGTGCCGATCCAGCCTGCCCAATCGGGCATTTCGGTGGAAAGATCGATAGCATACTGATGCACGCCGTCATCATCGCGCAGCGAGAGGCGCACCGAGCGTTCCTCGGTCAGCGGCGCACCCGTCGGCGCATAATAAACCGTCATCACGCGCGCAGTCCCCGTGATCGGCGCGGGCACGGCGAGATCGATGAGCATGGTCGGATAGTCCTCGGCGCACAAATTCAGGTTATTCCATACCAACCAAGGGTCATTTTCCACGACGACTTGGTAATCCCCTTCTGCCGACAGCTCAGCAGATTTTACCTGATGTAAGGCGACCTTGTTGAAGTCAAGCATAACATCATTCGGCGTGGTGGGGATGTCTGCTATCGACTGTCCACAATGACTGGGGCCAGCGCTGCGCACAAGGCGCACCGATTCCAGTTGGAATTTGCCGCTCGTCCCGCGCGGATTGATGAGCGGATCGAAGCGGAATTTGTCGATCATGCCGCCCCACAGTGGCATTTGCAGCTTGGTATCGATGATGTAGCGCTGCATCCTGTTGGTGGAAAGTTCGCGCGTGCGGTACGAGCGCGCCTCGGAAAATGGCTGCCCTTGGGATGCGTACCAGACTGTCAGGAAGCGCGAGGCCGAGATCACGTCGTCCGCTACCGACACATCTACGATCAAATAGGGGTAGTCGGCGGCGCAGAAGCTGAGGTTATACCATTCGATGGTCGGATCAAGGCTGGCAGCGCCCGCCATCAAGCCATTCGCGTCATACGAAATATCGCTGATGTAGGTCGTCATGGCGGTTTTCGGATCGAACACGATGTCTTGGTCGGTCGGCTGGACGCGCGACAAACCGCGCCGATACATGTAATATTGCCCGCCCTCGGTGCCTTTGTAGGTATCCACCAGCATATAATTCTTGATGAAATAATCGCTGTAGCGGATGGTGGGGTCGAGGATCGAGCGGTTGTCGATCCAGTAATCGGGCGCGGTCTGCTCGAAGGCCGGAGCCAGCGTCGCGCCATAGTGCAGCAGCGTCGGCACCACCTCTGGCGTCAGCAAGCCGAGCAGATCGATGATCCGGCGATTGGAATACCACTGCAACAGACCGACCTCGTGATGCGCGACGGTACTGCCCGGTTCGGTATGTGCGTTGACCCATGCCGCTAACTGCATCAGATCGAAGGTGCGCGGCGTGATGTTCGGCTCGGTGGGGAGGTTATTCTGCGCGACTACGTACAGCGAGCGCGTGAACAGCGCACCACAGATGATCGCGCCGAGCACCGCCAGCGCGGGCGTTTTGATGTGCATGGCAAGCTGTTCGGTCAGCGTGAACACCCCGCCGATGACGAGTCCGCTCAACACGACGAGGATGAAATCGAGCTGCAACGAGTACCACGGATACGCCGCCGTGTTCAGCAAACTGTAGCCGACGGCGAAGATGATCCCCCACAGCACCAACGGCAGCAGATGACGGCGAAACACCGCCGCATAGACGAAGCCGAGCGCGCCCACCATCAGCCACAGCGTGAATTGGAACGAGCCAACCTGCAGGACGCCGAGATTATTCAGGTTATGGGTGAGCGCATCGATGAAGCCGACGGCGGCGGTAGCGTGCGTATGCAGCGCGATCACCTGCGCGAGTTTAGCTTGCAGCGTGGTCGGGAAGATTTCACCAACGGTCAGTTTGGCGTAAGCCGCCCAGATCGAAAATACGATGGCGAAGCCCCCCGCCAGCATCAGCAACCGTTCGCCCAACAAAGCGATGCCGTTCGGAGTCTTATCGATCTTGGCGGTCAGCAGTTGATGCAAGCCTAGCGCGCCAAGCAAGAGAATCGCTTCACCCCGGATCAAAAAGGCTATCCCGCACAAAATGCCGGTCAAAATACGGCGTTTCTCGGCGTAGGCGATCAGGGCGATGGATAACACCAGAAAGAAGAACTTGAACTCAAAACCGAGATAGCCGGGTTTCGGTGCTTCCAGCAGAATCAGCAAGCCGATGCACAGCGCCTCGATCTGGCTGAGTCCCAAGCGCGTGCCCGATAGCGCCCACAGCCAGCCCGTCGCGATCCACATGGCAATCGAAAGCTGCACGGCGATGTCTTTGAAGCTCACCATCGGCAGCAGCCGCGAAATCAACGCGATCACGATGGCGTTGAGCGGCGTCGTCGTGCCCAGACTCGGTTGCGCATCCGGGAAGGCGCGGAAGCCGTAGCCTTGTGACAGGGAACGCGCATAAGCCAACGTGATGTACACATCGTCGCTCGGCCCGTACAGGCTGGCTCCGACGAAGATCGGCACCAGACTGCACACACACAGCGCCACGACCATCCCCACCAGCGCCAACCGACGCAGTACGTCCAAGGCAGTCGTCGGCTCGACAACTACCGTCAAAGGGGCGGTCTGATCCAGATGGGCTACATCCATGTGTGCTGACTCCGTGCGGTCAATTACGGCTTGGCTTCTGGCGGTGTCCACCGCACGATGATACGCTCCGCAATCGCGACCAGCAGGAAGGCCAGCATACCAGCCAACGCCGCGACCAGAATCGTCGCCCACAAACGCGGCGGGCCTTGAATGTAGTACTGGCTGTAGTTGAGGATTTGATAGCCGAGTCCGTCTTGAATGCCGGACGGCAGTTCACCGATGATCGCGCCGACTACGCTGGAAGTCGCGGACACTTTCAACGCCGTGAAGATGTACGGCACGGCATGAGGAATGCGCAGTTTGGTCAGGATTTGCCAGCGGTTCGCCGCATACGACTGCATCAATTCCAGCGATGTCGGCGTGATCGACTGCAAGCCGCGCAACGTGTTGATCGTGACGGGGAAAAACGTCAGATAGGCCGCGATCACCGCGACGGACAGCCAATCGGCCTTCAACCATATCACGACCATCGGCGCGATGGCGAGGATCGGCACGGTCTGCGATGCCACCACGTAGGGCATCACGCCGCGTTCGAGCAAGCGTGAATGCGCGAATACGATGGCGAGGATGAAGCCAATCGTCGCGCCGAGGAAGAAGCCCAAAACCGCCTCGCGGAAGGTGAATACCGCCGCATTGAACAACAGCGTGCCGAGCGCGGGTTTACCCTCTTGGATTGGCACCGTGAACGCGGTGAGGATGTCGCCAACGTTGGGCAGCGTGCGTTCCGGCAACCCGAACATAGCTTTGATCGCTTGCCAGACGAGCAAAGTCAGTGCCAGTACAGCGGCGATTATCAAGAGCGTGCGTACTAGCTTGCTGAGTTGCGGGTTGACCTCAACGCGAGGCAAATCGTTCTTGAGCGTGGTTTCAGTCATAAAGTTACACCAAAAGAGTAAGTTCGTGAGCTTATCGTGTTTGCCACGCGTGTACAAATGGTAAAGTGCCCGAATTTATGGCGGTAGAGTATAGGCAAGGTTACCAAAAGTCGCTAGAAATCAACTCATTTAGGAATTAAACAGGTCAATTTCATGCAAATATACACGAAATTACACGCTTACAGTCAAAGGTTGTGAATAGATTCGATATTCTGCAATATGCCTTGACAGCCCATTCAAACTGCATTATTATGATTGAGTAATCACTCATTTTTGGAGTTGACGGGGCGAGATGGCACGGCAGAAGGTTCAGGACAAAGAAAAAGCGATCCTCGACGCGGCGATCACCGTCTTCGCTGAACGTGGCTTCTGGGACACGCCCACCTCACTGATCTCCAAAACGGCGGGCATTGCCGACGGCACGCTGTTCACCTACTTCAAGACCAAAGACGACCTGATCAACGAAGTTTATCTGGAGATCAAGCGCGAAATAGCCGATCTTTTGATGAAGGGGATAAACGACTACACAACGACACACGGCAAGATGCGGCATGTGTGGAATTATTACATTGCGTGGGGCGTGCGTAACCCGATCAAGTTCAACGTGATAACGCAGATCGGCACCTCGTATCCTCTGAGCGACGAAGTGAAAGTGCAGGCGATGGAGCCATTTGCCGAGATCGAACGCACCGCGAAAGCCAGCATCGCGCAAGGGGAAATTCAAGATTATCCCGTAGAGTATCTGGCGGCGCTCATGGATAGCCAATCGGTGTTGACGGTACGCTTCATCAGCGCGCTCGGTTCTAGCGACGCTGATCTCGCCAAATACCAGCAGATCGGCTTCGATATTTTATGGAATGGCGTCGTCGCACGCTAACCTCTTTTTTTGTTTAAGTATGACTGAGCACTCAATCATTTATCGGCAATTTGAACTAGGTAAACAGCACGAGGAGTGAAGTATCATGCGTGGTTGGACAGCCAAAGACATCCCCGATCAACACGGGCGCGTCGTCATCATTACGGGTGCAAACAGCGGTGTCGGTTACGAGAGTGCGGTAGCGCTGGCACGGAAAGGCGCACATGTGATTATGGCCTGCCGCAGCCGTGACAAGGCCGAACGTGCCCGCCAAACCATCTTGAGCGCCGTCCCGAATGCTTCCATCGAGGTCATGGCGCTTGATCTCGGCAGTTTAAAGTCCATTCGCACCTTTGCGGACGCCTGCAAGGCCACTCACAGCCGCCTTGATATCCTGATGAACAACGCGGGCATCATGACGCCGCCCTACGGCAAGACGGTAGACGGCTTCGAGACACAATTCGGCACAAATCATCTCGGACATTTCGCGCTCACAGGGTTGCTGCTGCCCAAGCTGCTCGAAACGCCGAAAAGCCGCATCGTCACGGTCAGCAGCGGTGCCTACCTGAATGGACGCATCAATTTCGATGACTTGCAAAGTGAGCGTGACTACAAGCGCTTTGCTGCCTATGGTCAGAGCAAACTCGCCAATATCCTGTTCATGCGCGAACTTCAACGCAAGCTTGAGGCAGCGCGGGCAGATGTCATCAGCGTCGCCAGCCAACCCGGTTACGCAGTGACCAATCTGCAAGCCAACCAGCAAATGCCGCCGCTAGAAGCTACATTTTTCACGCTCCTCAAGTGGACAATGTCGCAGCCCGCCGATCTCGGCGCGACCTACCAACTGTACGCGGCGACGGTTCCGAATGTACATGGTGGCGAATTCTTCGAGCCGAAGTTGATGCTGCGTGGCAAAGTCGTCCGTAGGGAGCTAAATGCACGCGGCAAGGATACCGTTGTGGCGGCGCGTTTATGGCAAGTCTCCGAGCAGCTTACCGGCGTGCATTACGAGGCGTTGAAAGCATCCGTACCCGTGGTAGCATAAGACTAACTTGACCCGATGCCGGAGGCAGCATGAGCTTGAACGGGTATCTCTCAGGCGGCTACCTGATCACCCAATACGTCGATACCACATCGTCCATCAGTTGGGTGAAAGACTGGTGGGCGCTGCAAGGCAACTTGCTGCCAGCGGCGATCCTGAGCGTCGGGTTTTGCGCATCGCGGTTCGCGCCACTGCTATCGTGGGCAGGCGCGTCCGATCAGGATTACGCTGACTTCGGCGTGCCAGAGAACCAACGCGCTGAATTGGAAGCGTGGGCAAATGAGCGTTTCGATGTGGATATAGGGTATCCGCACATCTTCTTTCAGCTATTGACGGCGCGCGAATATATCTCGCGCTTTGTGCAGAATCCGCAACAGTTACAGGTGTTGGGAATCGGTGTACATGTCGATGATCTGGTGATGCTGCTTGAGGCTGAAGCGCTTAATCCAGCGACCACCGATCCATCCGGTGCGCACGTTGCGGGTTTTGCTGGCTCTGGGTTCGCGCGAGCGGTTAGTCGTGGGGAACCGCCTACGCAAGGCGAGGTACTGGGCTTCGACGTGATTGCCTGTCGCTACCAGATCGATCACGCGTGGCATTGTAACAGCCTTGCCAAAGATGGCTGGGAGCAGTTTCACTTCCGCCCCAACCAGTTTGGCTTGATCGATGACAAAACGAATGCGGATAAACTTGCCGCTTATGCCAACGAGGAGCTAATTGAGGATAGCATCTGGTTGCCAGTATTGGTGAGCCGCCATCCGGTACAATCCGTGTAAGCGGTCACCATCAACCCCGATCAACGCTGAGGAAGTTGCACTACAGCCAGCCATGCCGCCGGAAATACACCCCCATGAACAATACCGAGGCGATCATCAGCACCATCACGCCGATAAACATCGCGCCGCCGCTGATCGGCAACTGAAGCTGGTCGGTGGTAGTGGCAAAATTGAGCTGAAACAAGCCTGTGAAGAAGGTGAGCGGCAGGAAAATCATTGAGAGGATCGTGAGCCGTCCCACCGTCTCGGAGAGCTTGTTAGCCTCACGGCTGTCGATCATGTCCAGCACGTTGCTGGCGAGGTCGCGTTGCGTATCGACCACATCGTAGATGCGCAGCAGCCGCTCGTAGAGGTGCCGGAACAAGTCGCGGATCTCCGGATTCGCGGCGATGCGCTCCTCACCAACGGCATTCGAGAGCACTTCACGCTGCGGGGCGACCATCTGACGCAGATTAATGAGCTGTTGCTTGATCGTGTAAATCGGCTTGCGTGATGACTCGTTGATTCCGTTTTGCAGCAGCACTTCTTCCTGTCGGTTCAGTTGATTACTGATCCGGTCAAGCTGCGGATAATAAGAGTCGATCACGTGTTGAATGGTCAGATACAAGAAATGGCTCGGCCCCGTTTTCCACGGGCCAACCGTCTGTGCCACGCGGTTATACGCTTCATCGACAGCGGTAGCGCGTTCTGGCCGAATCGTGATGAAATAATTCGCGCCGATCAGGCAGTGAATTTCCATCCCACGGACTTTGTTCAATCGGATTTCTGGCTGAAACAGCGACAGAAACATGTATTTCGTCAGCACTTGCAATGCGGGGCGGCGGTCTTCGCGCAGGAGATCAGCGACGACCAACGGGTGCAGACCAAGCTGCTGTTCGAGCCAGCGAATTTCTTCTTCGGGAGCGTCCACCACATCGATCCAGACGGTATCGCCGTTTTGAAGAGCGTGTTCCAACTTTTCTTGAGATAAGTTACGCCCCGGCATGAAATCGTCGTCGAGTACAGCGTCCTTGAAGGCTACCAGCGAGCGCATCATAATCCTCTATCACCTTGTTGTCTGGAAGTCTCGTACACTACGAGAAAAAAGAGGAACCGGGCAGCTCACAATCTTAGGTGAGCTGCCCAGCTTAAGAAGGGAACCCGTATCAACTTTAGACGCCGACACGATCTTCAACGGTGCGGCGGATTTTCCCCACGCCGTCAAGAACGTTCTCTACTACCTTGTTGCCCGTCGAGCGACTGTTGTCGAGGATGTGTTCCGCGCCATCAGCGATATGCTTGCGCGTCTCACGTCCTTCTTGAGGGGCAAACAGCAGCGCAAGTACCGTACCAATGCCTAGTCCGGTGATGAGAACCATCACAGCAAGGACGAGACGTTCGGTGTTGGCATAATGCTCTGCTTCTTTACTGTAATAAATACGGTCACTCATGAGCTGACTTCTCCCTTTGTGCCTCTTGAGAGGGGTTCTCTCAAGGTTTAAGTACAGAATAACTGACACTGTGTGCCAGATCATGGGGGATCGAGGGGATCATGCGTTAGGAGATGGGTGGCATCTTTCAATAGGATAAGTGGCTGATGTCTGGATACGGTGACAGCCGTGCGTGGGATACACGCACCAGCTTGTCGATCCGTAATCAAGTTGCCAAAGGCAAGAGGGGGATTTCGATCCGTTTTACGATTCTAGGCGCGGTGCTTGCGACGCCCGACGCCGGTTGCGTTTGGGCGCGGCGGTGGTCTGTGCGTCGGCTTGTTCGTCCTCTGTAGCGGTTTCGACGGGTTCAATCGTGATGTAGAAGCGCCCGAACATGGTCAGAAGCGCGACGACCACGACCCAACGCAGCCGCATCATCATGGTGAGCAGCACACTGCCGATGATCACGCCGTTCAGTGGCACTTCCAGCACAACCGCGTCATCGAGGTTGCGGATCACGAGCTGGCGGCGCGAACTCTCATCGATCAGGCGCTCCACCACAGTTGCCACGCCCTGCCCCTGTTCGGTGACGGTGTGAAGGATGCTGTCCATCGTTGTCGCGGCGGGCGAAGACTCATAGCCATTTCCGTTATGAGAGGCAGTAGTCATTTTCAGTATCCTTGTCAAAGCTAAGATGAACGTTGGCTAATACGAAGACATCCCAGCAGTTGCCTGCTGAGATGCCTTCTGACTGAACTAGCACTGTGACGAGGCAGACGCGTGGGGTTAGAACTTCAGGTTATCTGCCCACTCGTCTATTTGGCGGTTGGCTTCTTCCTTGGCGACGCCGTACGCTTGCTGGATCTTGCCAACGAGAATGTCGCGCTGGCCTTTGATCTGCTGAATATCGTCATCAGTGAGCTTGCCCCACTGCTTGCGTACTTCACCGCGGAATTGTGTCCACGCGCCAGAAACTTTATCCCACACAGGGGCCGTATTCGTATTCGCCATGACTGTTTCCTCCAGTAAAATTACGTTTCAAAGGTTAGTGAATGCTTCCCTACGGGGGAATTGCATATCACTGCCTACATTCAATATTATGCGTGTGGGCGTCTCAATAAGTCCTAAAAGTTATTTGGGGTCTAGGCTTTGTACGGAAGGCAAGCGAGTAATGGCCTGTGACAAGGAGAGTCCGCAGCCTGCGACTCAGTTATCGAGCAGGCTGCGGTTAGTGGCTTTAGACGATCTTGCTTTCGACAGCCAGCGCGACGGCTTGCGTGCGGCTGGTCGTGCCGAGTTTATCGAGGATGCTGCTGACGTGATTCTTGACCGTTGAACTGCTGATCACCAGCTTTTCCCCGATCTCACGGTTATTCAGCCCTTCGACCATCAGCATCAAGACTTCGCGTTCGCGCTCGGTCAGGTCATGCCCCGGCGCGGGTGGCCGTGTCGCCACGCTGATCAACGACTGTGCTGCTTCAGGCGCTAAGGTGCCTTGCCCACGCCGCGCCCGCCGCACCGCCTCGGCAACCTCATCGACGGTAGCGTTCTTGAACAGGTAGCCTATCGCGCCCGCCTTGAGCGCCCGCTGCACGTTGTCGTCATCATCAAAGCTCGTCAGCGCCACGATCTGAATATCAGGATAGCGCTCCTTGATCATGCCCGTCGCCGTCACGCCATCCATGTTGGGCATGATCATATCCATCAGCACCACATGCGGCTGCGTGCGCTGGCACAAATCCAGTGCTTGCCGCGCATCCCCCAGATCGCCCACCACCGTAATATCGGCAAAATTATCAAACAGTGCGACAAGCCCTTTCCGCACGATACTGTGATCGTCAATAATCAAGACGCGAATTATCTCGTCCACGCGTGTTACTCCTATGTGACTACTTGCCAACGGATGCTAACTTGGGTGCCCTGCTGCACGACACTCTCGATCCGCAGATCAGCGCCGATCGCTTCAGCACGTTCCGCCATGATGCCGAGGCCGAGGCTGGAGGCGGCGACATCATCTTGTTCGAAGCCTTGCCCGTTATCAATGATCTGGATCGACACGACGCCATTCTGTCCCGTCATCACAATATCGACTTGAGTCGCCGTCGAGTGTTTGGCGACGTTGTTCAGGGCTTCTTGTACGATGCGGTACATGCCGATCTTAACATCGGAGGGCAGCGGCGGCAGCTCACCCAGATGCAGATTCACGGGCAGCGAATTACGCCCGCGCATCACCTGTGCCAATAATTCCACCAGATTTGTCAGCGTCATCTGGTCGAGCGCTTTAGGCCGCAGTTCCAGCAGCAGCACGCGCATCTCCGCCAACGCCGATTTCGTTAGTTTGAGAACATCTTCCAGCAGCCCATGTACCTTGGTCGAGTCCTTGTCCCACTGCTTGAGCGCGGATTCCGCCATCACGCTGCTGGTGAACAACGTCTGACTAACGGAGTCGTGCAGGTCGCGCGCCAATCGTTGGCGTTCTTGGAGCGCGGCAAAGTGGCGTGACTCGCGGTGAATTCTGGCGTTGTGGATGGCGATGGCGGCCTGTTCGGAGAACGTCTGCAAGCGGTCGGCATCCACTTCGTTATATTGGTTGAAGTGAACGCTGTAGATATTGAAAAAACCCACGATCTGGTTCTGGAAGCTGATCGGCGTGCCCAGATACGAACCGAACGTATTCAGATCGGGGTCATTCACCCAGTAGCGATCATCGAGAATGTTGTTGCTCAATAGATAGGTATGGGTGGCTTCCATCTGCGCGAGGAATGGCAGCTCGGTAATCGGCACGGGGCGGTCAGGATCGTAGTCGTGCGATCCTAGCCCGTAATAACGCGCCACGTAGACGTTGGTGTCTTCCAGCAGCACGACTTCCGCTCGATTGTAGACCACCACGCGCTCAAGGTTTTCCAGAATCCGATCCAGCACTTCCTCGAAGTTGAGCGTACTGGTCAACGAGGCCGCTGCGTCGCGCAGCGCTTCCGCCAGCACGCGTTGATCATGTTCCGCCAGTTCGGCTTGCTTGCGGGCGGTGATGTCGGCGTAGTGCTCGATGCGCCCATTCGCGTAGATGCCCGCGCTGATCGGCTGACTCCAGTATTCCAGCCAGCGGGAGGCGCGGATGTCATCATCCGGCATCACCAGACACTCGAAATGGCTGGTGAAATCGCGCGCGTCATAGGCGCGGAAGATTTCGCGCTCATAACCATCCGGGTCTTGGAAGACGCATTTCAATTTCTCCCGCACCATCACCCGCTTATCCTGACCAAGCAGTTCCTCACGGCTCAGGCCGAAAAATGTCAACAGTGCTTCGTTCACCCACACGATCTTGAAATTAGCGTCCAGAATCGCGACTCCAACATTGGTCGTGTTGAAGACATCATCGATCAGCGACCGATATTCTTCCTGACTTTGCCGCAGCGCTTGTTCCCCACGGAAGCGCTCAATCGCGTAGCGCAGCGAACGCCGCAGCAAGATGCTGTCCACCGATCCCTTGACGAGGTAGTCTTGTGCGCCATTCTGCACGGCCTGAATGCCGACCGTTTCGTCATCGAGTCCCGTCAGCACCACGATCGGGATGTGCGACGTATGCTCGCGCAGCTTCTGAATCGTCCCCAACCCGTAGCTATCCGGCAGCGACAGATCGAGCAGCACAATATCCGGCGGATCAGCCGTAATCATGGCTAACCCGTCCTTCAACATCGTGCATTTTTCTAGCACGATTTCCGAGGCGTCTCCATTCATGATCAATTCATGGATCAGCCGCGCGTCGCCCGGATTATCTTCGATGAGCAGGATGTGCATCGATCTGCCTATCAGCTTGGAGATGAGCTTACCGGTCATTGGCATGTGGGAGCTTTACGATCACAAACCAGAAGATTTCTATCTGCTGGACGATCTTGAGAAATTGGTGCATATCCACCGGCTTGGTCACGTAACAATTCGCGTGTAGGTTGTAGCTGCGCAGAATATCCTCCTCGCTTTCCGAAGTGGTCAGGATCACGACGGGGATGTTTTTGAGGTCGTCGTCGTCCTTGATTTCCGCTAACACTTCCAAACCGCTTTTGCGTGGCAGGTTCAGATCGAGCAGGATCAGGTCGGGTTTAGAGACATCCGCGAACTTGCCCTCTTGCCGCAGGAAGGCAAGCACCTCCACCCCGTCGCGCGCCACACTAAGCTCGACTTGAAGTTTGCTGGTTTTCAATGCTTCCTGCGTAAGCCGAATATCGCCCGGATTATCTTCGACCAACAGGATATGGAATGGGTTGACTATCACTTCAAGCTCCTACGTGTTCGTTTAGGGATGGTGAAATAGAAACATGATCCGTGACCAAGTTCCGATTCCGCCCAAATTTGACCATTATGGCGTTCAACGATTTTTTTGCAGATGGCGAGTCCGATGCCCGTACCTTCGTACTTCTCACGATTATGCAACCGCTGAAAAATGACAAAAATACGTTCGAGAGAGTCAGATTCTATACCGATCCCGTTGTCCCGCACAATAAATTGCCATTTTCCGGGCTTATCTTCCGCGCTGATGTGAATTTTCGGCGCAAGATCGCCGCGAAACTTGATCGCGTTGCCAAGTAGGTTCTGAAAAAGCTGCACGATCTGATACTCGTCCGCGACAATAGTCGGCAATGTGTCCATCGTGATCTCGGCCTTACTATCCGCGACGCTCAGTTCAAGGTTTTTCAGTGCCTGCCTCAAGGCTTTTTGACTATCGACCATCGTGAATTCACGGCCTTTGGTTTCTACGTGGGAATAGGCCAACAGATCATTGATCAGATGCTTCATGCGTTTTGCGCCGTCAACCGCGTAGCCGATGAATTCTTTGCCATCCGGATCGAGCTTGTCTTTGTAACGCTGCTCGATCAACTGCAAATAACTGGCGACCATGCGCAGCGGCTCCTGAAGGTCGTGAGACGCCACATAAGCGAATTGCCGCAGTTCCTCGTTCGAACGTTTCAAGTCTTGTGCATAGCGCGATAGTTCATCTTCGGCCTGTTTGCGCGCAGTCACATCCATCGTGACGCCATAGACGGCGGTCGGGTTGCCTTGCTCATCGCGCACGATACTGGTGTACGACTCCACATCCACGACGCGCCCATCTTTGCCGATCCAACGATATTGCACCATCCCGCCACTTTTACTCGTATAGACGGCGCTCGCTTCCGTCACCGCCCGCTGCCGATCTTCCGGATACACGATCTCTCGCCAGATGCGGGGATCAGCAATGGTTTCTGCGGGCGTATAGCCCATCATTTTCTCGATATACGGGCTGACAAACGACACGGTCTGATCGACGGCTGGATGACCTTTGGCTTCCCAGATGACGCCCGGCACATTCGACAAGATAGCCGCCAGACGCTGATTTTGTTCCGCCACGAGCGCCGATAATTGCGCCATTTGCCGTTCTTTGAGCTTCTCCGCCGTCACGTCACGCACGATATTGATGGCGTAGCGCACGTTCCCGGCGTTGTCGAAGACGGGCGCGGCCTGATGACTGATCCAGCGCTCGATCTGCGCCTGCGTATTGCGAAACAGGTAAACGCGTCCGGCGATGCTGCGGTTTGCGAATACGATGCGCTGCGGCAGGGCGTCGAGAGGGATGTTATTGCCCTGCTCATCCTCGCAAATATAGCGCCCGCGCATCTCCTCGATAGGCGTATTAAACGCGTCATCCACCGATTTGAGGCCGAATAACTGGACAGCCGCGTCGTTGATGAAAATGGTCTGTCCTTGCTGCGATTGCACAGTAATAGCGTCCGGAGCGTTCTTTAGGAAGGTATCGAGCAGGCGCATTGAATCGCGCATGGCAGTTTCCGCCCGCAGGGTACGTTCTTGCAGCCAACACACCGCGAAGCCTAACGCCGCTTGCGTCAGGATCAAGATCGCGCCGTTCGGGTACAGTGGGGTTGGACGAAATGCGAATAGGTAATACATCAACGCCAGCAGATACGTCCCCAACGTGACGATACCGGGCCAGAAGCCTCCATAAGCCGCGCTGATCACTGTTCCAAACAGCCCGATCAACCACAATACGCCGCGTGGCCCTCCCCATAGATCGGATAGGATGAGGAGCGCGGGGATACAGATCAGTAGGGCAACCCAATATGGTCGTGGACGCCGTGTCTTGCTCGGAATTATAGAGGGATACGTGAGTGAGCTTCCAAACATGGTTAAGAACCTAAATCGTGCTTCACATAGCCATTATAGGTGCTGGAAGCCCACATGCAACCGGGTTGAACGTTCATCGCGATGTCGATCTGGATGCCTTTATTGATGATGCTCTGGTAACGGTTTCAAGACCAGATGGAATAGATATACATATTCCATGAGTAGACTTTAGTCGAAGGCGAGGGGTAACACATCCACTAAGTGCTTATCCTAAGATAGGATACCTGTCCTATTTGTACCGCTCCTACGCACTGAGGCGCACAACCCCGACAACCTTGGCAAGCCGTCCTCCCATCTCTGTAATACCAAATGATCACCCACTTGTCCCATATGAAGATAAACCCGATAGGCGTTCACCGGAAGTCCAGATAAATCTACTATGGGTGTCATCAACGTCCTGTTTACACCATATCAGCAATCTAGTCTTCTCGTCATAGGAAGAAGTCTTGCACGGGAGAATGTAATGAACAAGTCTATTTTGATTGTTGAAAACGACCTCAAAGAACGCGAAATCTGGAAAACGCATCTTCAACGTCAAGGCTATTCGGTTACGACTGCGCCGCTGGGTACGGATTTGGTACGCACGGGTGTTGCCGATGATGCCGCGCTGATTTTGCTAGGCATTCCAGCGTTTAACGTCAATATAGATGAAATCACGCGTTGGATCGGGCAGTGGTGCCATATCCCTATCATTGCGCTCGGCAGAACCGATGATCCCTCTATGGTCGTGCAATTACTCGATGCCGGTGCCGATGACTTCGTAACGCGTCCCTGCCGCCGCGATGAACTGTTGGCTCGTGTGCGTGCCGCGCTGCGCCGCCAAGCGCAAGCGGGTCAGACGAGCGCCTATGTGGTCAATATCGATGGCTTCACGCTCGACTTCAACGCCAAGCGCGCCTTCGTAGATAACCGTGACATCAAGCTCACCCGCACCGAGTTCTCGCTGCTGGCGGAACTGGCGCGCCGCACGGGGCACATCTGCACCCACGACGAGCTGTTGGGCAAAGTGTGGGGCGGCGAGTGTTGGGATGCCAATCACTACTTGCATGTCTATTTCGGGCGCATCCGCAAGAAATTGGGTGCCAAGTACAGCGCGTTGCTCGAAACCATCGCGGGCATGGGCTATGTCTTGCACGTTTCGCTGGCGGATGCGTTCCCCCGCTAAAGTCGTCACATATCGTCTTCGTCACATATCGTCTTGCGCTCTTGGAGCGAGGAATTACTAGCATATGACCGCCCAACAAACCTTTCGGAATACTGTGATCGTCATCATCACGTTGCTCACCGCCTATTTAATGATTGTCAGTGTCCGTATTCTAATCGTGCTGTTGATGGCGATCATCTTGGCGTCAGCGCTGCGCCCACTCATCATGTGGCTAGGCAAACGACATCTACCGCTCGGCTTATCGATCATGCTCGTCTACGTCCTATTGTTTATCTTCTTGTTCACGCTAGGGGTATTAGTGCTGCCACCCGCCATCTCGCAGTTGTCTTGGTATCTCCAGAACGAGAACGGTTTGGCCTATCGCATCATCAGCGGGCAAGAATGGTTGCATTCGAACCTCCTCAACACCTTTCATGTTGATTTTCAGGGGGTAGATGCGGAACAGATTCGCACCGCAGTCTCGGATGGCATCCAGAAGATACAGGAGCTTTCCCCTCAGCTTCTCGGTGAAGCTGGCGCGTTGATGGGCGACTTCGTGTTAGTGGTTGTGATGGGCATCTACTGGTTCACCAGCCGCGATCAGACGTTGGAATTTCTATCGCAGCTCGTGCCCTTGAATCAGCGTCCACGCATTATTACGGTCTTCAACGAGGTTGAACAATCGTTAGGCGCTTATATGCGCGGTGTTGTTACGGTTTGTACCATCGTCGGGATCGCCAATTTCGCGTTGTTGAGTCTATTCGGTGTGCCCAATGCCATCACGCTTGCGTTCATCATCGGCGTGACGACGGCGCTGCCCATCATCGGCGGCTACATCGGCGCAGGCACAGCGGTGCTGCTTGCCTTCCTGAGTTCGCCCATTCATGCCATCGCCACCTTCGGCAGTTTTGTGCTCGTCCAGCAGGTGGAGAATCATTACCTGACGCCGCGTACAATGGCGCGCAGCACCAACATGAATCCCATCCTCGTGATCCTCGTGTTGTTCACGGGTATCGCGGTAGGTGGCATCGGCGGCGGCATTTTGGCGGTGCCTATCGCCAGCATGGTGGTCACGGTGCTCAAGCACTTCGTGATCAGGCCGATGAAGGATCATGCGGCTCCGGTCGTGGTGGATGGTGTAGTGATCCTCCCCGGCGAAAAGATCGCCAACGGCACGAACGACACGCCGCCTAGCGGGGTTGCCGTAGCGCGCTCGTAAGCCGAAAAGTAGGGGCGGGTCGTTTACCCGCCCCATCCATTTCACGCATTCCATCCAGTGCCCCATCCCCGAATATGCTATCTGCATTCATCACCCTAACCGTTCGTATAGTCTTATAAATCCTGTTCGCTTAGGCTTGACAAGCGATATTGCGTTCTATATAATTGAGAGAGTATGGCGCAATTATCAACCTCAATTTGAGACGTATTGGTTTCGATTCGTTGCGTTTATGCTGTTGTTTACCTCTCTATCTTAGCACGCTATCCACCGTGATCGACACGTAATCATCATGTTCACCACCGGATACAGCTTACATGTTCTCGGCTATTCAAAACAGAGGGTGGCGTCAGGTAGATCGAGCAGACCAGCATAGGGGAGAGGATCGAACAGGGCGCAGCAGCCGGAGCTGAACAAAACTTGATACATCCTTCTAACTGGCTCACCCCTGTGTCTTGTGGTAGAATTGGGGATGTCGTCAGCACAAGGTCAACCATCGAGATTTTGTATAGGTAGTCAGTGTCGTCTATCGCTGTTTTGCCCCTGATCTTAAGCAAAAGGTAGTCTATTATGTCCGACGCTCCACGAGTACCCGGCTCTGGCAATACCGACGACGACAAGGACAAGGATCAGGGCGCGTCCAAATCGCCCTTCGCGAGTAAATCTGGTAGCACGCCTTCACCGTTTGCCCCGCGCCCTGCTGGTAGCTCTGGCCCAAGTTCGACGGGCAATTTGCCAGCCGGTACGCGTCCCTTAGGGTCGTCTAATCCACCCGGCTCACCATTTGGCAGCAAGCCGAGCACGACCGGTTCGCCATTTGGCAACAAACCCGCCGATCCTCCCAAGACCAGCACGAATCCGTCGCCGTTTGGCGGTGGTGCATCGCGTCCGCCGACCTCCGGCAGCAGTCCGTTCGGCGCGAAAAAGGATGACGACAAGAAAGACGATGATAAAGCGCCTGCGTCCAGCTCTCCCAAGTTAGGCGCGCCTTCGTCTCCACCGCCCAAAGCCGATGACAAAAAGGATGATAGGCCAGCGGGTGGAGGATTGCCGAAACTTGGCGGCGGCTTATTTGGCGGCGGTGCCAAGAAAGACGACGACAAGAAGGACGACAAGCCCGCTGCCAGTGGTGGCGCGCCCAAATTCGGCGGCAACTTGTTTGGCGGCGGCAAAAAAGACGACGACAAGAAGGACGATAAACCTGCTGCCAGCAGCGGCGCGCCGAAACTCGGCGGCAACTTGTTTGGCGGCGGTGCCAAAAAGGACGACGACAAGAAAGACGATAAGCCAGCGGGCGGAGGACTGCCCAAACTCGGCGGCAACTTGTTCGGCGGTGGTGCCAAAAAGGACGACGACAAGAAGGATGATAAACCCGCTGCCAGTGGTGGCGCACCCAAATTCGGCGGCAACTTGTTTGGCGGCGGCAGAAAAGATGATGCGCCGAAACCTGCCGCTGGTGGCAGCACCGCGCCAGCGACCCCGAAGTTAGGCACGTCCGCCCCCGCCAAGCCCAAAGACGATGCCAAGAAGGATGACGGCAAAGGCGCGGGGTTCGGCTCGGTCGGTGCGCGTCTGGGCGGGCTGTTCAATCGTGGCGGTGACGATAAGAAAGATGCCAAGGCGGGCGACAAACCTGCCACGCCAAAATTAGGCGCGGCTTCCACCCCCGCCGTCAAGAAAGACGACAAAGCCGCCGCCGCCAGCACACGCAATCCGCTCGGCTCAGTCGGCACACGGCTCGGATCGCTGTTCGGGCGCAAAGATGGCGGGACGGGCGACGACAAGAAAGCCCTGAAAGCGCCACAAGTCGCTGCCGATCCCAAGAAAACAGGCACGCTCCCCGGTAAAGCCGCGCCGCCGCCCACCCGCCTCGACAAGCCCGCGCGCCCATTAGAACGCGCCTCCAGCGGGATCGAGGTCAAGAATCGCGGCCTCTCGCTCGATCAGAAACTCGACCTCGTTGGCTACGCACTGATCATCGCTGCGCTTGTCATGATCGGCGGCCTCATCCAGCCGACGCAAGGCAGCGTCACCAGTGGCGTCGCCAATCTGCTCGGTCAATTATTTGGCTTGGGGCGCTATGTCTGGCCTGCCATCAGCCTCTTCATCGGCGGCTGGCTGCTGATCCGGCGCTTCAAGGAAAATCCGCTGCTGGAAATCGATGCCCTCCGCGTGATCGGCTTCACGATTCTATTTTTGACCTTCGTCACCGTGCTGCAATTCTCAGAACTCATCCAGCACGTGACGCCCGATACGGAAGCCTTGCTTGTCCTTTCCGACCAGATCGCGCGGCAGCAGTTGGGCGGTGGTTGGGTTGGTCATCAGCTTTACACGCTTTTGGTGCGCGTCGTCAATGAATGGGGCGTGCCCGTTGTGCTGATCGGCTTTTTGGCGATAGGCAACATGCTCACCTTCGAGATCACGATGGGCGAGATCGCGCTTTATCTGCAAGGGATTTTCCGCTGGTTCACGCGTGCGGGTCGCTCCTACTCGGAACGCGCCAAGATCGCGGCGGAAGCCACTGCCAAGCGCAAAGCTGAACGCATGGAAATGCGCCGCTTGGAGATGGAAGCCCGCCGCGCCAAACTGCTCGCCGCCGCGCCAGTCACCGTCGGGATGCCCACCACTGCGCCGACTCCCGCCGCTGCTGCCCTGACTGCCGCACCGGATACCAAGAGTCTGCCGGAGCCGACTAAACTGCGCGGCAAAGTGGGTGCGCCAGTTGCCGAAATTCCGGCGACCACGCCCGCCGCTGAGGAAGCCGCCACGCCCGCGATTCCCAAGCTCTCGACGCCTAAACCGCTCGGCAAGACCAGCACCGCCACAGCCGAGGCTGCGCCAGCCGCGACTCCCGCCCCTGCTCCCGTCGCGCTGAAAACGCCGGAGCCGGTCGGGGCGTCCGCTGCGCCCGCCGTTCCCAAGCTGTCTACGCCGCCGCCGCCCTTGGGCAGAACCAAGCCCGCTGATCTGCCCGCCGAGGACGAGTCCACTCGCCCGATGGAAACCACCAAGCCGATGGCAGTCCCTAGCTTGGGAGGTAGCAGTAGCAGCGCCAGCCCTTTCGCTAGACCCGCCTCGTCACCGAGCGAGGTAAAGGCCGAGGTCAAACCAGCCGACACGCCGGAACCCGCCAAGCCGAGCTTCCTGCGTCCGAATGCCGCGCCTAGTACCGAGACTCCCGCCGCGCCCGCGCTAGGCAAGTCCCCGACGGCGGTCGCGGAACAACCCGCCGAGCCAGATAAGAAACCCGAAGAAAAGAAGGGCTTCTTCTCGCCGTTCCGCGCCAACGACAAACAGAACGACAAAGCCTCGGACGCCAAGACCAGCAAGCCGAATATTTTCGCGGCGGCGAATCCGTTCAGGAAAGCCGACGACAAGGCCGCCAAGCCCGAAAACGGCGGCAACGGATCAGCCGACAAAGCGCCTGAAAAACCAGCCGAAGCGCCCGCCGAGCCAGCCAAATCAGGGCTGTTTGGCACTAAGCCCGCCGCGACTAGCCCGTCGCCCAGTCCCTTCAAGGCCGCTGATACGCAGTCGAATCAGCCCACCTCCAGCGTGAAAGCCGAAGCGCCAACCGCCGCGCCCGTCGCTGACGCCGCCAAACCTGCCGACAAGGTGGAGGACAAGCCTACCCTTGCCACCCCGACGCCGGGCGCACCGCCCTCACCGTTTGGCAGCAAACCGGCCACGAGCACGCCAGCCAGTTCGCCGTTCGGAAATAAGCCGTCGCCGTTTGGTGCCAAGCCCGACGAGAAAAAGCCTGAACCTGAATCCGCCAAGCCCGCTGATAAGGTGGAGGACAAACCCGCCGCGCCAGAACCCGCCAAGACCAGCAGCCTGAGCGCGGACAAGCCTAGCCCGTTCGGCAGCGCGCCCGCCAAACCCGCGTCAGGCATCTTCGGCAACAAGCCCGCCGAACCTGCCAAACCAGCAGACGACAAGCAGGACGCCAAACCCGCCGAAGACGCGATCAAGCCGGAAGAATTAGAGCCTGCCAAGCCTAAGGGCATCGTGGTCGAAAATCCGATCCCGCTTGGCACTTCCACGCCGCTCAAAACCAGTACGGGCGTTTTTGGCAGCAAGCCTACGGAAGCCGCCAAGCCTGCCACTGACGACGCTGAGGACGACGCGGATGAAGTCGATCTGAAGCCGGAGGAATTGCAGCCCGCCAAACCCAAAGGCATCGTGGTCGAAAACCCGATCCCGCTTGGCACTTCCACGCCGCTCAAGACCAGTACGGGCGTCTTCGGCAGCAAGCCTACGGAAGCCGCCAAACCCGCCGCTGAGGATGCTGAAGACGATGCCGATGAAGTCGATCTGAAACCGGAAGAATTGCAGCCCGCCAAGCCCAAGGGCATCACGCAGACCGTTTCCAGCGCACCGTCGTCGCCATTTGGTGCCAAGCCGACCACCGCCGCGCCTTCTACTAGCAGTCCCTTCGGCAGCAAACCAAGCGCCGAGGCCGCCAAACCTGCTGCCGACGTGAAGAAAACCGACAAAGCCGACACGGACATTTATCCTGATACCGCCGATGATATGTCCGAACCGCTGTCCACCGAACCTGCCAAGCCCAAGGGCACGACGCAGACCGTTTCCAGCGCGCCGTCTAGCCCATTCGGTGCGAAACCAGCCTTCCCCACCAAGCCATCCAGCAGCAGTCCCTTTGGCAGCAAACCAGCGGACAGCCCGTTTAAGCCCGCTGCCTCGACGGAAAAACCCGCCGAAAAAGCGGATAAGCCAGTAAATGCCGACGCCCCGATAGACGAAGCCCTACCAGATGCTTCTGCGGCTAAAATCGAAGATAAGCCCAAGTCGCCCTTTGGCAGCACGCCCGCGCCGTCACCGTTCGGCAGCAAACCGACCACGACCAGCACAGCACCGTCTAGTGCATCGTCGCCATTTGGTGCCAAGCCAAGCGTGCCGCCTGCTGCTTCTGCGCCGTCACCCTTCAAGGCCGCCACCAAGCCCGAACCCGTGCCAACAGCGTCCACCGCCTCGGCTGATCTGAAAGCGGAACTTGAGGAGCTAGAGCAAGCCAAACCTGCCGCCAGCGCGGTCAAGCCTGCTGAAAAAGTCGAAGCCAAACCTGCCGCCGTCGAGGCCAAATCGGAACCCGCCTCAACATCAGCGGGATTGCCCGCCTTCAGTCGCGGCACTTACGGCTGGAACATGCCCGATGTGGCTGGTCTGCTTGATAAGGGCAGCGAACAGCAAATTCAAGAAGACGTGATCGAAGAACGCAAGCGCATGATCGAGGAGACGCTGGAAGCCTTCGGCGCTCCCGGCAAGATCGTGGAGGTCAACGCTGGCCCCGTCATCACGCAGTTTGGCGTCGAACCCGGCTACCTGAGCAGTCGCGGCAAGCAAACCCGCGTCAAGGTCAGTGCCATCGCCAAACTGGATGCTGACCTCGCTTTGGCGTTAGCCGCTCGCTCCATCCGCATCGAAGCGCCTGTCCCCGGCAAAGGCTACGTCGGCATCGAAGTGCCCAACGCCAAAACCACGGTCGTCGGTCTGCGCGATCTGATGGAAGCGCCCGAATTTCGCAAGATCAATTCACGTCTGCGGATCGCGCTCGGTAAGAGCGTGGAAGGTGCGCCCATCGTAGCCGACCTGACCGCCATGCCGCACATGCTCATCGCGGGCACCACGGGTTCCGGTAAATCGGTCTGCGTCAACGCCATCATCTCGTGCTTGCTGGTGCAAAATTCGCCTGATGACCTGAAGATGGTCATGGTTGACCCCAAGCGCGTCGAATTGACGGGCTACAACGGCATCCCGCACCTCGTCTCGAATGTCGTGGTCGATCTGGAGCGCATCGTTGGCGTGCTCAAATGGGTCAGTCGCGAAATGGACGAACGCTACAAAAAGTTCTCGGCGGCGGGCGCACGCAATATCGTGGACTACAACTCGCGCATCGGCCCGCTCGATCCCAAACTGCCTTATCTGGTGGTGGTCATCGATGAGTTAGCCGACCTCATGATGCTGGCTCCCGAAGAGACGGAAAAGGTGCTCACACGCTTGGCGCAGATGGCGCGTGCGACGGGCATCCATCTGATCCTCTCCACGCAGCGTCCAAGCGTCGATGTGGTCACGGGTCTGATCAAGGCCAACTTCCCGTCGCGCATCTCGTTCATGGTGGCTTCCAGCGTGGACTCGCGCGTCATCCTCGACCAACCCGGCGCGGAAAAGCTGCTCGGACGTGGCGACATGCTCTATCAAGCGCCCGATGCGCCCGCCCCACTGCGCGTACAGGGCGTGTACGTCTCGGACGCCGAGATCAACCGCATCACGCAGCATTGGAAACTCGCCAAGTACGAACCCGGTGATGGCAGTGCCGCGCCCGCGCTGACGGCGACCACCTTCAACGCGACGGAGAAGCCCGCCGAAGCTGTGCAGTCGCGTCGCGAGATGTTCGGTGGCCCGCGTCCGAGCGGCACCGCGCCACAAGCGGGGACGCGCTCTGGCTGGGAACCCTCGCCCGATCCGACGCGCAAGGTCTACACTAGCACTGCGCAGCGCGAAGCCACCAACGGCGATGAAGACGATATGTATGAGGAAGCCGTTGCCCTGTTCAAGAAGACGGGTAAAGTCTCCGTCTCACTCTTGCAGCGTCAACTGCGCGTCGGCTACACGCGTGCCGAGCGCCTGATCAAGCTCATGAAGCAGAAGGGCGTAATCACTGACGCCGACTCATCCAGCGACTCTGAGTAAATTGGAGCGTGCCGCTTCGCCTTCAAGGCTTACCCGCCGACACATTATTATGCATGCCCAACCGAGAGCGCTTCGTCAGCGCTCTCCTTTTTCTCCATAAGGTCTGAGTCCCGCTGTTGAACTTGTAGCCGGTGGACTATGTGGTATCACTAAATAAGCCGATAAAACTAGTTGAAGTTGTCACGACAACCTTCAGCGCGGTGATTATGGTCTTTCAAAAAATAAGGCGGGAATACAACGTGTACATCAACGCTTATTCTTGAGTCCCTTTAGTGGACTTCTTGAACTTGTAGCCGGGGGTTTTAACCCTCGGCGGGCGTTGGCGACGAATCCTCGTTTACCTACTTAATTTCTTAAACACCATTATCACCGGGGTCTTGTGCGATTATTTTGTTGAACCTCATCACCCCTCGGCGTGCGTTGCCGACAAATCTGCGTTTCCTTAACTAATTTCTGAAAGACCATTATCACCGGGAGCTTGTACGATTATTTTGTTGATTCTCATCACCTTTCGGCTGACGTTGCCGACGAATCCTCGTTTGCCTGACTAATTTCTTATACACCATCAACGGCGGGCCGCGCTATCGACGCGATACCGTGCCGTTTCGCCAATTCCCCGCCTAATTAACCCCACCAACATCGGGCGACTTGCACCAACATCGGGTATGCTATCTAAATGCTGAATTATGTGGCCTTCCCCATCGAGGTCAGCCTATGCATCAGCCAATAATGCTCAAACAACAGATCGGCGGCGCGATCCGTCTCTTTCGTCCTGAACTTCCCACGGCGGCGGGCGTCTGCGTCGTGATCGGGGAAATACTCGCGCTTGGCACGCTGCCACCTCTCCCTACGCTCGTGCTCGGTTTCCTATGCGTTTTCCTGCTGTCAGGTTCCGCCCTCATCACCAACGACTATTTCGATCTCGAAGTGGATAAGATCAACGCGCCACAGCGGCCCTTACCTTCTGGCGCGGTCTCGCCGCGTACGGTCATGATCTTGGGCATCCTCACCGCGCTGATAGGGCTGCTGGCGGCTTTGAGCATCAGCCCATTGGCCTTCGTCTTCAGTCTGATCATCTGGGTAATGGGCTTCCTCTATAACTGGCGACTGAAAGCGGCAGGCATCTGGGGCAATCTGATCGTCAGTGCGTCCGTCGCCGCGACCTTTGTGCTCGGCGGCCTCGCGGTAGGCCAAGTCTGGCATCGCACCGTCTGGGTCTTCGGGCTGATCGTCTTTTTCTTCGATCTCGCGGAAGAAATCGCGGGCGATGCGATGGACGCCGAAGGGGATCGTCAGCGCGCCTCGAAATCCATCGCCATCATGTATGGCAAACCGACGGCGCTGCGACTCTCCGGTCTCCTTTTTGGCCTCGTGATCGCGTTGACCTTGCTGCTGATCGCGTGGGGCGATGCCAGCCTACGCTACTGGCTGATTCTCCCGCTGATGGATGTGACGATCCTCTATTTCGTGGGCAAACTGCTCCGCAGCCAGACCTCCGCCGAAGGTCGCCAATCCATGCGAGGGCTGTACCTCAGCGCTTCCCTCGGCTTAGTAGCCTTTCTCATCAGCCTTTTCTTCGCTTAATACGGGTGCAGCGGCAAAATCATGGCGCAATCGGCACATAAATAGGCACGGAATTAGGATGAGCACACCAATATCAGTAATCCTATCCGGCAAAATTGATAAGCACATTGCCTATCTTGCTCAACTCTCGAACCGCGACGCTGCTGATCTTATTGCAAGCATCTTGAACGGAGCATTCAAAGAAGTGAATCGCCAATTGAATGTGCCTGATATTGTCGTAGAAGTGACCAACGCGCAGACAACACCGCAAGTAACGATTACGCTCCCAGAGGCGACCCTTAATTATCTGAACAACTTGTTTCAACCCAACAGTCAACGCATCGCCCCTGAATTAATCACGATATTCCTTCCGCAAGAAAAGGATATTCCGAACCTCTTAAGTGGCACTATCCTTAGCAACCTTACCCAATTCAGTAGCCAGCTTCGAGCGGAACGACGCGTATCGAAACTGTCGGATTCTGATTTGTTAGCGCTTATTGCTGCTAAGGGACAATTGGCAGTAGACGATCCGGTGGAACGATATCAAATAGCTTTATTATGGGGCGTTAATCTATCTCAAGTGCAAGCTATGTTGCGCGACTGGAATGAAAACATGAACCGACATAACGCCGCGAAGGCTGAAGCTTTTCGTCGTGGCCTTATCAAATTTTCTGACTTCTTCCTCTAACCCAATCCGACCAAAATTCCAGACGATCTGATACGGAGTCCTGATCATGACTTACGCGTCTCTCCTCAAAGCCCCTCGCCTGCGGGAGAGGGGGTGGGGTGAGGGCAAGTATCAGCTATCAATCTCGCGGATTCTGTCTGAGTCCCATTCGGGACTTCGTTCTCTAAGCCTGACGTTTCAACGTCGGGCGGCACTATCGCCCCGCCTCCGCCACCCGTGCCGTCACCGTCATCACCCTGATCTCAGCCCCTCTGATTTATCGGCGGGCTAACTTATCCAAACCTGAATGGCGCGGCCTTGCGATTGCGCCAAAGTTTGAATATTCGAACAAATAATTCACAATATCCAGACAATAAGTTCTTGACTTTGCGCTCAATCTATGAGATACTAATCCTCCACACATCAATACTGGATGTGGAATTTCCTTCTTTCGCTGCTCACCTGACTTAACTTATTCGCTCGCTCATCCGTCCGTTCGCTCACATAACCATGATCGTCACGTAGGAATTACCGACCATGCTGTATCAGTCTCCAACACAACCCGATCCCGTTTGTGCAATGGATAATTGCGTTGAGACTTTTCGCGCCCTGTTATTCACCCTGTTATCGCCCTGATCTTTTCGGTTCAGGATGGCTTATTGAGCAGAGATTTTTTAAGTGCCTGAAATAACCCTGATAAACAGGGTGAACAGGGCTTCTATCATCCTACCAGACGAGGCATAAATCGATGGTCACCACTACTAGCCACGCCCTATCACCATCCGCAAGGTCTGCCCATGCCGCGCGTCTACTTGGCATTTCATTGCTGCCTTTACTAAGGACTAAGCACTCAGCACTAAGGACTTCTCCGCTGTCTTTACTTAGCACTCAGCACCTAGCACTTAGCACTATCTTCAATGATCCCGTTCCGAGCAGCCAACGGGATCATAAGCGGGATCATTCGCCCCTAGATGAAGATTGCCGTCTTCTTGTCGTACACCAGCACGCGATGCTCGGTGTGCCACTTCACCGCGTGGGACAGCACCGTCCGTTCAAGGTCGCGCCCCTTGTCGATCAGGTCTTGCAAGCTGTCACGGTGCGACACGCGCAGCACATCCTGCTCGATGATCGGCCCCGCGTCCAGCACTTCGGTCACGTAATGGCTCGTCGCGCCGATCAGCTTGACGCCCCGTGCGAAGGCTTGATGATACGGTTTCGCGCCGATGAACGCGGGCAGGAACGAGTGATGTACGTTGATCACCTTGCCCGGATAGTGCGCCACGAAGTCGCCCGACAGCACCTGCATGTACCGCGCCAGCACGATCAAATCGACGTTGTGCTGCTCCAGCAGGTCAATCTGCTGCCGTTCGGCCTCAACCTTCGTGTCCGCCGTCACGGGGATCACGTGGAACGGGATGCCATAGAATTCGACCAGCGGTCTCACATCGGGGTGGTTGCTGATGACCAGCGGGATGTCGCAGTTGAATTCGCCGCTGCGGTAGCGGTACAGGACATCTACGAGGCAGTGATCATACTTGGAGACGAAGATCGCCATTTTGGTCTTGACCGTGCTGTATTCCAACCGCCAGCGCATCTGGAACTGCTCTGCGATCGGGGCGAACGCCGCCCGCAACTGCGCCTCATCCAGCGCGAACCCGTCCAAGTCCCATTCGACGCGCATCAAGAACAGCTTGAGTTCGGCGTCTTGATGTTGGTCGGCGTGCAAGATGTTAGCGTTGTAGCTGTACAGGAAATTCGCGATTGCCGCCACCAAGCCTTTGCGATCCGGGCAATCGATCAGGAGGATGCCAGTGTTACGTGCTGCGTTCGTCGCCATGTTGTCCCTTTACCTTGTGTGAGTGGCAGCAATTATAGGCGTTCTCAGGTCGCATATCCAGCGGCCTAATCAGTTGCACAGATCCTCTCGCAAGCTGTTGTGCTATACTGAAGGTAGTGATAATTCTCTCGATGGAATTTGCATAACTTATGACTACTCCGACTGGAAATGGCAATACAGACATTTTGGAGGTACTCAAACGCCTGAATGGCAATACCGAGCGCCTTGAGATTGCCCTAGAGCAAACCATACAAGCCCTTAAGAAACGTGGCTTCCAGCTCTCCACCGATCTGGGTTCAACCGTGCGTGGCTTGCAGCAAGACATCACCGTGGTACAGAAATCCGCTCAGAACATGACGGTCAAGCAGCAGCAGATGCAAGAGCTGATCCGCATTCTGGGCTTGGTGAACTCCTCGCTGGATATGGAGCAGGTCTTGCAAGACGTGATGGATACCGTGATCTCGCTGACGGGTGCCGAACGCGCCTATCTGTTGATGGGCAACGAAGGCAGCGATCAGCTCACCATCCGTCAAGCGCGCAACTGGGATCAAGAAACCCTATCCGGCAACGAGGTCATCTTCAGCCGCAGCATCATTAACCGCGCGCTGCAACAAAAGATGCCCATCCTCACCACCAACGCGCAAGACGATGTCGGCACGGAAAGCGTACTCAGCCATTCTCTGCGTTCCATCGTCTGTGTGCCATTGGTGCTGCGCGATAAGATCATCGGCGTGTTGTATGCCGATAATCGGCTTGGTCAGGGCGTGTTCAACAACGACAGCATCCCGCTGCTGCAAGCCTTCGCCTATCAGGCCGCCATCGCCATCGAAAATGCCCGCGTCTTCCAGCAGGTCAAAGCCGACCTCGATCAAGCGCAGAAAGAACTGCAAAGTTTGCGCATCCAGATCGACCAGAAGAAGATGCAGGAGCAGATCGGAG
The DNA here is from genome assembly GCA_019637615.1 of Anaerolineae bacterium. Classification (GTDB taxonomy): domain Bacteria; phylum Chloroflexota; class Anaerolineae; order Aggregatilineales; family UBA2796; genus JAHBVK01. Next base: position 146,348 of record JAHBVJ010000007.1, read on the forward strand.
AAATCACGGAGACGGAATACTTCCAGAATCTGCAATCGATGGTCGCCAGCATCCGCAATCGCCCGCGCCGCTCACAGACCGGCAACACGTCGTCATAGCGCGGTAAAAGCACCATCATGGGCATGGCACGCGCCCGCAACGGCGATGAACTGGTGGAATTCCACCCCATGCTGGAACTGCCTGTGCCAGCGGGGCGCTTCTCCGTCCCGCTGACCTTTGCCTGTGTGGTTGTGAAGCATCAAGACGCCGTCCTCTACGTCTACAACGTCTTCCACAACGAGTGGCAGCTCCCGGCAGGCAATCTCGAAGCGGGCGAAACCCCGCAGCAAGCTGCCGTGCGGGAACTCTTCGAGGAATCGGGACAAGTCGCGCCGTCGCTTACCTACGCAGGCGTGGTGCTGCTGCATCTCGCAAGGTCGAATCAATTTGAGCTTGGCGCTCTCTACACGGGCACGCTGGAGACGCTCCAACCTTTCGCCGCCAACACCGAAACCGACCGCCTGATGTTCTGGACGCCCGCGCAGCCCATCAGTGAGTACATTAACGAGATCGGCATCAAACTTGCAGAACTCGTCGCCACGCCGCCGCCGTGATAGGCAAAAGCGTTATGAAATTGTAAGGCCGACAAGAGTACACTTTAGCCGTGTAAAGTAAAACGCTAACCCGTAGGTTAGGGGGACTCATCTTGGCATCAGTGAACGGGAATCATAATCGGTATGCGCCAGAAAATATGAAGGTCGTGATTCTGGCGGGTGGCTTTGGTACACGCTTTGCGGAAGAGACCGATGTCCGCCCCAAGCCGATGATCGAAATCGGCAATCGACCGATCTTGTGGCACATCATGATGCACTACGCGAATTATGGCTTCAAAAAGTTCGTGATCTGCTTGGGCTATAAAGGCAACGTCATCAAGAAGTACTTCGCGGAATATGGCGCGCTTCAGGGCGATCTCGTTGTCAATATGCGCACGGGTCAGGTCTTGCAGCAGAACGAGCAGATGCTGGATTGGACGGTCGAACTGGTCGATACTGGCCCCAGCACCGAGACGGCGGGTCGTCTGCGCCGCGTTGGGGATCGCTTGGGCAACAAGCCGTTCCTGTTGACCTATGGCGATGGCGTCTCCAACGTTGACCTCAATAAGCTGATCAGTTTCCATCGCGAAACCAAAGGGCTTGTCACGCTCACCGCTGTGCATCCGCCCGCGCGTTTCGGGCACCTCCAGTTCGACGGCACCAAGGTCGTCACCTTCCGCGAAAAATCTCAGATCGATGAAGGCCGCATCAACGGCGGCTTCTTCGTGATGGAGCCGGAATTCCTCGACTACATCGAGAGTGATGACCAGAAGCTGGAACAGGAACCGCTGGAACGCGTCGCTGTCGAAGGCAAATTGAATGCCTATATGCACGATGACTTCTGGCAGTGCATGGACGCCCTACGCGACAAGCTGATGCTGGAAAAACTGTGGGACAGCGGCAACGCCCCGTGGCGCACATGGGAACACGACGATACCCGCAACGCCGCCAAAAGCCCGCTTTTCAACCGCTAATCACAACCGCTTAATCACGCTGGCTCCACTTCGACGGAAGCGGAGCCTAACTCCTTCTACATCACGAGTAGATCGCAGCCCTAACCAAATAAAAACAGCCGCCTCGTCATTATTGACGAGGCGGCTGCATGATGGTTGCTGTAGCTGTGGTTAGCGTGCTACGCGATTGGTTTGACTTGATGCGACCAGCGCAGATTCGTGTCAAGCTGGTGCGTGTTCAACAGCTCCTGAATCTGGTCGATGCGCTTAAACTTGCTGCCCTCGAAGTCTTCGAGCTTGAGGTTGACAGCCTTGTAGGCGGCATAGCATTCCTCGACGCCCTTACGCGCCGTCCAGATGGGTTGGAAACCGGGAACGGCCTTCTCAACTTTGCTGAAGTCTACGCGGTAGGAGCGCTTGTCGGGGCCAGCGTCGGTGGCGTAGTCAACCACAGAGCCGGAGACGATTTCCTGCACCAAGTTGCCGATGTCGCGAATCTGGTAGTTCTCGGAATTGCGCCCGATGTTGAACACCTGATTGTGGATGACTTCCCGTGGAGCCTTGAGCATGGCGACGAAAGCACGCGAAATGTCCTCGATGTGAATGATTGGACGCCACGGCGAGCCGTCACTCTTGATCAGAACGCGACCAGTGGTGTAGGCATAGGCGGTCAGGTTGTTCAGCACCAAGTCGAAGCGGTGACGCGGCGAAACACCGTAGGCCGTCGCGTTACGCAGGAAGGTCGGGCTGAAGTTGTCATCCGCCAATGGCTTGACATCGCGCTCCGTCCACACCTTGGACGTACCATAGGGCGTCACGGGGTGCAGGTCGGACTCTTCAGTCATCACTGTGTCGCCCGCCGCGCCGTAATTGCTGCACGACGACGAGAATATGTAGCGCTCGACTTTCGCCTTCTTCGCCGTCTCTGCCAGATGCACCGAACCACGATGGTTGATGTCATAGGTGAGGTCGGGATTGAGGTTGCCGAGAGGATCGTTCGACAGGGCTGCCAGATGCAGCACCGCGTCGAAGCCATCCAGATCTTCAGCAGTTACATCGCGCACGTCTTTCTGGACTTCGGGAATGCTAACAATACTGCCAGTAAAGGTTGAATTACGGTAGAAATCACTGTCCAACCCTACGACATCATAGCCTTCTTTGAGCAGCATGGGGACAAGAATAACACCAATATAACCCTTATGACCTGTGACGAGAACACGCATGAACGAGACTCCTTAGTGAGCACATGATTAGGCCAGCGAAAATTCAGATTTACGGCGCAGATGGAGCGATGCTCGATGAGGGACAGGGTAACGAGTTCAAACTAAAAAATTCAACAATATTGTGTTGAAATATTGTTGGCTTTCAAAGTCTAACTCAGGCTCGTGTCTCTTTTCGGAGGGCACTTCGCATTCATTGCGAACCGCATGATGCAGAGATAGCAACCCATGATCTCTGCATCAATTACTCTACACCTGTTACTATCTTTACACACTTTAGACTCCTAACAAGAGTCTATGAATTTCGCGTGGCTAGACAGTTGCAGGTTGTTGCAATTCAAAGTCCTGCTGCGCTTCGTTGACGATGCTGTCCGCGATGACTAACGAGGCAGTTGCGGCGGGCGACGGCGCATTCTGGACATGGACGATATTCTTGCTATGCCGGATCAAGAAGTCATCGACCATTTTGCCATCGCGGGCGAGCGCTTGGGCACGCACACCGCTTGGCCCCGGTAACAAGTCGTCAGCGGTGATCTCCGGCATATAGCGCTGCAATTCCTTGGCGTAGGCGGCTTTGACGTAATCGCGGTACATCTCCATCGCGCCCATCTGCCAGTGCTTCATCGCCAGTTTCCAGAAGCCCGGGTACGTCAGCACTTCACCCAGTTCGCGCCAGTTGATGTCACGCCGTCCATAGCCTTCACGCGCAAAGGCCAGCACTGCGTTCGGGCCTGCCTTCACTTCGCCGCTGATCAACCGCGTGAAGTGGACACCGAGGAACGGGAAGCGCGGGTCAGGTACGGGGTAAATCATGCCTTTGACCATCTGGCGCTTTTCCGGCTTGAGCAGGTAGTAATCGCCCCGGAAGGGGATGATCTGCACGTTGTTGTCCGGCGTCGTCATGCTCGCCAGTAAGTCGGAATGCAAGCCGCCGCAGGTGACCAGATACTTGGTCGTGATTTCACCCTGCCAGAATGGTTCAAACGAACCCGCCAATTGCAGCGTTACTGGCGTCCCCGGCTTGATCGACTCGACACGGCACTCCAGCGCGATCTCGCCGCCAGCGTCCTTGATGTCCTTGACATAGGCCGCCGCCACCTGTTTGTAATCGACTACGCCCGTGTTAGGCGACCAGATCGCCTTGATGCCCGCCGCGTATGGCTCGATCTCTTTGATGCGCTCCGGCCCGACGACTTCTAAGCCTTGTACACCGTTCGCGAGGCCGCGCTTATACAGGTTATCAAGGCGCGGCAGTTCGCTCTCGTCCAGCGCTACGATCAGCTTGCCATACAGTTCGTACTTGATGCCCTTTTCTTGGCAGTACTGCTTCATGCGGGCGCTGCCTTCGACACAGGTTTTAGCCTTCAGCGATCCCGGCGCGTAGTAAATGCCGCTGTGGATTACGCCGCTGTTGTGTCCCGTTTGGTGGGCAGCGATGTGCTGCTCTTTTTCTACCACCAGCAGCCGCAAACGGGGATAACGGATCAAGAATTCGCGTGCTGTGGCAAGACCCACAATGCCCGCGCCAACGATGACCAGATCATATTGAGTATTTGCGGGACGAGTCATATATGTATGCTCCGAACAATGGAATCACAATTATCCTACATTATAGTTCAGCATAGAGAGCATTCCCTTGCAGACCACTAACACGAATCTTTTACGCGGTTGTTTGACGCACCACATTGAATGTGCAAGTAGAATGTAAGGCAACGGCGATATAGTAACCATCGTTAATGCTATCTTTAGGTTGATGTCAGTCTGCGACATCATGCATTGCTCACGCGACCCGTGAACAATAGATCATTATGCCCTACGATTGACCCAGTAAACTCTCTCGGAGTAATAACACAATGCTGTTTAAGGAAACTCATCTCAAAGGTGCGTTCGTTATCGATCTAGAGCGTCGCGAAGACTCGCGTGGCTTCTTCGCGCGGATGTTTTGCGCGAACGAGTTTGAGCAGCACGGCCTAAAGCCCACCATCGTGCAGGGCAATTTATCGTTCAATCACAAAGCGGGCACTATGCGCGGGATGCACATGCAGTTGCCACCTGCGCCGGAAACCAAGCTCGTGCGCTGCACACGCGGCAGAATTTATGACGTAATCGTCGATCTGCGCCCTGACTCCCCCACTTATCTACAACACTTTGGCATCGAACTGACGGATGATAACCGCACGGCTCTGTACGTGCCGGAAATGTTCGCGCACGGCTACCAAGCGCTGACAGACGGCGCGGAAGTGACCTACCTCGTCGGTGAATTCTATACCCCCGGCACGGAAAAGGGCTATCGCTACAACGACCCCGCCTTTGGCATTCAGTGGCCTATTCCTGTAACCGTTATTTCTGATAAAGACGCTAACTGGCCTCTATTTGAGAAAGCGAGTAAGTAACCCATGCTCATCGTTGATACTGCTCTTGCGGAACGTCATGCCGCTGGTAAGCCAGTGCGTGTGGGGATGATCGGCGCGGGCTTCATGGCACGCGGAATCGCCAACCAGATCATCAACTCGACCAAAGGGATGGTGCTGGCGGCGGTGTACAACCGCACCCTTGAAAAAGCACGTCTTTGCTACACGGATATGGGCGTGTCCGATGTGCGCGTCGTAGAAACCGTGTCCGACTTAGAGGACGCGGTTGGCAAGGGACAGGCTGCCATCACCTCCGACCCATTTTTGCTGTGTGAAGCGGGCAACATCGACGTGCTGGTCGAGGTTACCGGCGCGATTGAATTGGGCGCACAGGTGACGATGCACGCTATCAAGCACGGTAAGCATATGATCCTGATGAATGCCGAAGTTGATGGCACCGTCGGGCCGATCATGAAGGTACACGCCGATAAAGCGGGCGTGATCCTCACGGGCAGCGATGGCGACCAGCCCGGCGTCGAGATGAACCTCTACCGCTTCGTGAAAACTATTGGCCTCACGCCGCTGCTGTGCGGCAACATCAAGGGTTTGCAAGACCCCTACCGCAACCCGACCACACAGGCGGGCTTCGCCGCCAAGTGGGGGCAGAGTCCGTACATGGTCACGAGCTTCGCAGACGGCACCAAGATTTCGTTTGAACAGGCCATCGTCGCCAATGCCACTGGAATGCGTGTCGCCAAGCGCGGGATGATCGGCTATGACCATCGCGGGCATGTGGACGAACTGACCAAGAAATATGACATCGACATGCTCAGGTCTCACGGCGGCATTGTGGATTATGTGGTCGGGTCGCTGCCTAGCCCCGGCGTATTCGTCCTCGCCACGCACGATGATCCTAAGCAGAAGCACTACTTGAATCTCTACAAACTGGGCGAAGGACCGCTGTACAGCTTCTACACGCCGTACCACCTGTGCCACTTCGAAGTGCCGATCTCGTGCGCCCGCGTGGTGCTGTTCAAGGATCGCGTGTTGTCGCCAATCGCGGGGCCAGTCGTGGATGTGGTCGCTACCGCTAAGATCGATCTGAAGGCGGGCGAGACCATCGACGCGATGGGCGGCTACATGACTTATGGTCAGGCCGAGAACTATGACGTGAGCGAACAAGAGCGTTTGCTGCCCATCGGTTTGGCGGAAGGCTGCCGCCTGAAGCGCGACATCGCTAAAGATGCCGTGCTGACGTATGACGATGTCGAAGTGCCCGCCGGTCGCCTTGCCGATACGCTGCGCGCCGAGCAGACCGCCTACTTCGCCAAGCAAAAAGCCTAGTTCCTCTTTCTCTCCGTGAATTATGGTTGAGCGGGTATGTGCCCGCTCATTTTGTTTCATTTTCCTCACGAATCGCCTTTCTTATCAGCTTTGGCACCAGTTTTTTGCGGATTTTATTGGGTTGACGGCTTAATCTGATTGAACTTTTGCATATAATGGGAAAACCGACATAGGAGGCCACATCGACAAATCACGTCCGAATACGAATACGGTGAGGGAGATCGTGTTATGAACGCCAAGGAATTGTTTTCCATCCTAGCCCCTGCGCTGATCGGCGGCATTTTCACCATTTTAGGGGTATGGTACACGCACCGTCTGCAAGTTCAAGCTCAACACGCACCACAACAGCCACAAAGTTATCCACCGTCGCCATCGAGCTATCAGGCACCAACCCAGATTTCGTCCTACCATTCTATGTCTGCGCCGCCTAGCTATCCGAAGACCAACACCCAAACGCTGCCCGCGACAGTGAATGGCATCCGCATCGGCGCGGTTTTGCGGGATGTCGGCATCATCATGCTCCTGACCTTCATTGGCGGTTTACTGATCGGCATGACGATGGGCGAGGATGCCTACTATGACCCCGACGGCTTCCTGATGACCTTGGCGATTGTCAATATCGTGTTTGGCAGCATCGGGTTCGCGATCAGTGGCTATTTCGCCAAGCAGAATCGCTGGTCACATCTCTTTATCGTGGCGCTCGGTGCATGGTTTGCCAGCCTGATCAATCTGCTGTTCGGGGTCACGATGGCGGGCTGGATCAGCAGCATCGTCGGTATCTTGATCATGATGGGCATCGGCGGCGGCATCTCGATGATGCTCCGGCGCAATTGAGTGCCAGAGGGCAGTACGCCATTTCCATCAAGTGACCAGAAGTTGACCATTTTTTGAGCTAGAAAATGAGCACTTCTCCGCTCTATCTTGTCAGCATCAACCTTGAACAAGCTAGGAGATGCGAACATGGCAACGATGACAGCGGGACAGCCAAGCGGCGGACTACTTCCCTTCACGCGATTAGTGCTGATCGTGTCGGCGGTGGTACAGCTCATTTTCGGGGCGGTCGGTTTATTCTTGGTTCCGCTCTGGAACAGTTTTTTCTGGACATCGCCGCTGCCAGCATGGCCTGACGCGGCGATGCATTTTGCCTCATTGAACTACCTCGCGACGGCAATCGCGGCGTTGTATGCCTTGCAGCGCGGCACATGGGAAAGCGCGCGCACGTACTTCGCGTTTTCGTTCCCCTACATCATCCTGTCGGTCATCATCGCGCTGATCACCGCCGCAGACCCCGGCGTCCCCACGATCATGTGGCTGTATGTGCTGCTCTCGGTGCTGTATCTGCCCGCCGTCGCCTACGCGTGGCGCAGCCAAGCACGTACCTGAGCGATCCTTACGCTGAGTGCTGGCGCTCTCTTTGTGGTAGGGGGAGCGTCTTATTTCCATGTTGCCAATCCTTCACCTCATGAACCTAACGGAAGGCGAACCATGACCGACTGGATGATATACGGCGCGACGGGCTATACCGGGCGTCTGATTGCGGAAGCAGCGGTAGCCTGTGGACATCGCCCGCTGCTGGCGGGACGCTCGGCAGAGAAACTCAAGAAACTGGCACAGCGCCTCAACCTCGATTATGTCGTTTTCCGCGTCGATCCGATCCCCGATCTGAAGGCATACGGCGTGCGGTTGGTGCTGAACTGCGCGGGGCCGTTCGTCAACACGGCGGTACCGATGCAGCAGGCGTGTTTGGCAGCAGGCGTGCATTATCTGGACATCACTGTCGAAACGCCGGTATTTGAACGCACGCTGACCTTTGACGCCGAGGCGCGCGAACGGGGCATCGTGATGATGTCCGGCGTCGGTTTCGATACCATCCCCGCCGATTGCTTGGCGAGCTATGTGGTGGAGCGTGTGCCCGACGCCACCTCGTTGGAGATCATGCTCGATCTGCGCTTGCTGCGGGGCGAACTCGGCTTCACGTCGGGCACGCTCAAGAGCATCATGGGGATGCTGCCCGCTGGCATCCGCGTCCGGCGGGATGGATCGCCGCAGTCGTATGATCTGGGTACACATGGCAAGCTGTTTTGCTTCCCCGATGGGCCGCGCCGCGTGGTGCCTGTGCCGTGCGGTGATGTGTGCAACATCTACCACGCGACGGGCATTCCCAACATCACAGCCTACATCGCCCTGCCAGATTGGGCGTGGTTCGGCTTGCGCTACGGTGGCGCACTGGCGCAGTTTGCCCTGCGTAGTTCGGCGTTGCGGCACGGGCTGCGGCTGCCGATTGAACGGCTCATTCACGGCCCTAGCGAACAGCGGCGTCATAGCGTGCGCGCGTTGGTGGGCGCGCGTGCCGTCAACAAGCATGGTCACGGCGCGGGCGCATGGCTCGAAACCTCGGAGCCGTACCGATTTTCGGTGTCGGCGGCGCTGCGCACAGTTGAGCAGGTGTTGGTACGTCGGTTGCAAGGTGTGCTGACTCCTTCAATGGCGTTTGGCGCGGACTTCGTGCTAGGAATCGATGGGGCGCGGCGGTGGGATAGCTAGGATCGGTGGTTCCGTAAAACCCATCGTGCGCCGTGTGGCTATCTAGCTCGTTTGTTTGCTAGGCCGATTGCCTAGCAACGATTTTTTACATGTGTGACCTCACCGCTTACAACAAAAATTTACGAGACCGATTCAACAGTGCGCGCTTGATCGGTAGTATAATGCTCACATCCCACCTCGCCCGCAACGGGCTAAGTGATGGTCTAATTCCAGTCATTTTGAGGGGAAAAGCATGTTTCGTAGTACAAAACAGCGCAGATTTTTCGTATTGTTAGCAACGTTTGTTTTAATCGCGAGCGCATGGCAAGTTGGCACGGTGCCCACCGTTAGCGCAAGCGAAACTACACCATATGTTCGTGGCAATGTCGCCAGAACTCAAGGTGATTTTGACGCGATGATGCAGCGTGCCGTCGCGCTTGGCAGCTTGCGCGTGATCGTGACGCTGAAGGGCGTTCCCTATGACCAGCACAGCGCGATCCTTTCCGCGCAAAGTGCCGTCGCGGGCAGACTGCAAGGAACCTCGTTCACGGTACTGCGGCAATTCCAATCCACGCCAGCCGTGCTGCTGCGGGTGGACGCCGCCGCGCTGCAAGCGCTCCGCAACGATCCCTCCGTCGCCAGCATCGCGGAAGACGGCATCCGCCGGATCAATGATACGGCTTCCAACGGTGTGATCGGCGCGTCTGCCGCGTGGGCGCAAGGCTTCGACGGCACGGGTCAGATCGTGGCGATTCTCGACAGCGGTGTGCAAACTACACATCCTTTCTTCACGGGCAAAATTCAGGCCGAAGGCTGCTTTTCCAGCACGGAGCCTGCTGACGCGGGCGTCACGCTGTGCCCCAACGGTCAGGAGACTGGCCCCTCCGGACAACCGGGGCAGACGGGCACTGGCGCGGGCGTGAATTGCAGTTCCGCCATCGACGGTTGCTATCACGGCACGCACGTCGCTGGTATCACCGCAGGCAAGAATTATTCGGGCGGCCCCGGCTATGATGGCGTCGCCAGAGGCGCGAAGATCATCGCGGTGCAGGTCTTCACCGAATTCACCACCACAGCGTCTTGCGGTGGCCCCGCGCCCTGCATCGGCGCGTACGACAGTGACATCGTGGCGGCGCTGGATTATGTCTACAATACTTGGTCAATCACCTACCCGACGATTGCGTCGATCAATATGAGCTTGGGTGGTGGTGCCAGCGCGGTTCCCTGCACGGACAGCCCGCAAGAGCCGTCTATCGCCAACCTGCGCAACAACCGCAAAATCGCGAGTGTCATCGCGGCAGGCAACGAATTCGCCACCAACACTATTTCGTATCCCGGCTGCTCTCCCTCTGCCGTCAGCGTTGGCGCGACCAACAACAGCGACGCGATCGCGAGCTTCTCCAACCGTGCTTACTTCTTGAGCATCTTCGCGCCCGGTGTGTCGATCAACTCGTCGCTGCCGACGAACGCGTTCGGCAACCTGAGTGGTACGTCGATGGCTGCGCCACACGTCGCGGGCGCATGGGCAGTGATGAAGTCGAAATCGCCCACCAGCGGTGTTAGCACCGTTTTGAGCATCCTGCGGGGCAAAGGGCCGCTGATTAGCTTCTCCACCAATCCGGGCAGCGGCACCATCACCGTCAACGTGCCGCGCTTGAAGTTGGATACGGCGCTGCAAGACTTCGGCAATGTCCAGACCATCGGCATTTTCCGGCCTTCCACCGCCACCTTCTATCTGCGTAACACCAATACGACCGGCCCTGCCGACTCGCAGATCACCTTTGGCGCTTCCAGTGACTTCCCCGTCGTGGGCGACTGGAACGGCGACGGGATCGATACGCCGGGACTGTATCGCAACGGGCAGTTCCTCCTCAGCGACAGCACATCGAACCCCGCCGCCGTGACGTACAACTTCGCGTTGGGCGTGGCTGGCGATACGCCGATTGTGGGTGACTGGGACGGCGATGGCAAAGATGGCGTCGGTGTGTTCCGTCCGAGCAACGGTCTGATCTACATTCGCAACACCCTCACCACTGGCTTCGCGGATTACACGATGGTGCTGGGCGTTCCGGGCGATATTGGCATCGCTGGCGACTGGAACGGCGATGGCAAGGACAGCCCCGGCGTCTATCGTCCATCCAACGCGGTGTTCTATCTCAGTGATGCGCTGTGTAATTGCAGTGTGTTCGCTGATCATACGCTCACCTTTGGTAACACGGGCGATCAACCCTTCGTGGGCGACTGGAATGGCGATGGCGTGACGGGTATCGGTGTGTACCGCTCGTCCAACGGCATCACCTACCTGAAGAATGTGCCTACCACGGGCTTCGCGGACATCTCGTTCGTGTATGGCAGCAACGCCGATAAGGCTGTCGGTGGCGCATGGCTGCTGACGACCGTTGCTCCGGCTGCGGTACCGAGCGGCGAAACTGCTCCGGCGTTCGTCCCGTCAAGCAAGTAAGCAGCTCCTGTTTCGTTGAACTTGTGGGAGCCTGTCAGCGCGATCTGATAGGCTCCTTTTCTTTGGTCTTCCCATTCTCCGCCGCGTCACCTGATGTTGAGGATGTTTCAGAAGGTAGTCTGGCAATTGCGGGTTCGTCGGCAGCGTCCACCGAGGGTTGATGACCGTGTCCCAGTGTCCCCGACAAGACGACGGTGATGAATCACCGCGCTGAAGGTCGTACGGACAACCGCAGATAGCTGACGTCAGCTTCGGATCGGTTCACCAACATCATCGGCAGCGCCGCCCGACGTTGAAACGTCAGGCTCAGAGGACGAAGTCGCTGCGGGACTCAGAACCTATTGTTGTGTTGAGGAGAAGAGTCGTTGATGGCGGTGAATGATCCGTGAAATGATCCTTTGTTGAGGAGCGAACGGGATCATTGGCGATCTAGTTTCTCTGTTTTAGTGAGCGTTCTGATGAGAGATGATCCGAAGCGGTTGCAGAAGATTCCGCACGAGCATGTTTTGACCTGACATTGGCTCGCATGTTATGAGGTCGCAGACCACTCCATTACACGTACGAGCGTAAGGCCTCGGTGTAACTGGCGAGGGAACGGTGCAACCACTGATGAAGGCTGTCCTCGTATTTCCATTGGTCTGAGCAGAGCCGCCAAGCTCACGCCGAGACTTAGAACGAGTAGCTTACACATTCTAGCACAGATCGACGGGAAGTCAAGAGGCGAGGCGTAAAAAGAGTATAAATGTTCGGTTTGAAGATGGTTTGGAAGAAAGTGCTTAGTCCTGAGTGCTTAGTGATTAGTAAAATGCGAAGGCGAGATCGGAGCCAATTTGTGATTGTGTGGAAGGCGTAGGAGGGGGTATCTTCAACGGCTGAACGCCATCACGCGCACAGGCAAGTTCATTTCTGCGCCTCTGGAGAGCTGTCATGGTTGTGCCTTCTACTCGACGTTGGTTACGAACGGCGCTGATCGTCGTCGTTGCTGTTTGCTGCTTCACGATCATGTACCCTAATTACCCTAGCAAGGCGGATGACGGCAAACTTAGCCGGACGACGGCGGCACTCATGGAGATGCAAGCGCGGCAAGACGCGGAGCACGGGGGCGTGCCTGATGGGACGCTAAGCGCGTATGATCCGCTGACCGCGCCCAAACAGGCATTGAGCAAGCGCATATCGGTTCACCCCCAAACTATTGACGGCACGATGGCGGCGCAAACGCTTGATTTTAACTTCCTCAGCGTGAATTATACGCAAGATGGCACCAGTTCTGCCGCTTTCCCGCCGGACACGATGGGCGCGATCGGGCCGAGCCAATTTTTCACCACGATCAACGGGCGGTTCCGCGTACACAACAAGGCGACGGGCGGAATCGTGGCGCTGAACGTAGACAGCCTGACGTTCTGGAGCGCCGTCCGTGATGGGCGCAGTGTGCGCTATCCGCGTTTGCGCTTTGACCGCTTCACTAACCGCTGGATCGCGGTGATCGCGACGGTTGAAGTCGCGAATCGAGTGCTGATCGCGACTTCGGACAGCCCGACGATCTCGGCGGGAACTGTCTGGACGTACAGCACCTTCACGAATACCGCCGTGAATGGGAGCGGCCAACCATGCTTCGCGGATTTCCCCAGCTTGGGCGTGGACGTTCACGCGCTGTACATCGGTGTTAATCAGCGCTGTGGCGTGGATGTTGGCTCCGCGTCCCCGAACGGTTCCGATGTGTTCGTGGTGCGCAAAAGCACGATTTTCGCGGGCGGCGGGGCGTTGGTCGTGACGGCCTTCGCGGATGTTGGCCTGACAAGCCCGCAAGGCGTGGATAATTTCGATGCGAGCGCCGCTCAGGGCTATGTCGTGGGCACTATCGCGGGCGATTTCACTCATCTCGGAATGCGGCGCGTGAATACTCCGGCGGCGACGCCAAGCCTGTCTGAGCTGATAACAATCGCTGTCCCAACGACCAGCGAACCGATTCATATGCCGCACAAGGGCAGCACGGGCGCACTGCTCGATGCGCTGGATCGGCGTTTATCGGCGGCGGTGATCCGCAATGGCAGCTTGTGGACGGCGCAGCAGATGCAGGTGAACAGCAGTGGCACGGCGGATTCGGTGGGCGGGCGCAACGGGCTGCGCTGGTACCATATCGGCAATCTCGACGCGATGCCGTCGCTGGTGCAGACGGGCACGGTGTTTGATGTGACGGCGGTCAATCCGGTGTCTTACAGCTATCCTAGCTTGATGGTCAATGGACAAGGGCACACGGCGATTGGCTTTACGATCACGGGCAGCAACCACTTCGCGGACGCAGGTTTTACGGGGCGGCTGGTCTCCGATCCGGCGGGGACGATGCCTTACGCGGTGGTCAACATCACCAACACGTCCGCCGCCTACAATCCGCCGCAGGATACGAGCAGTCCGCGCCAATGGGGTTCGTATTCCGCCACCAGCCTTGACCCGTGTGACGACATGACGATGTGGACGATACAGGAATACACAGCGTCGGCGGATACGTGGGGCGTGCGAGTCGCCAAGCTGATGGCACCACCGCCCGCCGCGATTGTCAGTGTGTCGCCTTCGACCATCCCGCGCGGGTTAGCGGCGGTCAAGCTGACGATCACAGGCGCAGACTATTATGATCCGGCGGCGAATGTCAGTTGTCGGCTGCAAGCGTCGATTGCCGGTCTGACGGTGATGAGCATGCAATACAACAGCCCCACGTCGATCACGCTGACGGTCAATACGACGGGCGCGAGTCTGGGAACCAAAGATTTGACCATCACGAATCCCGACGGGCAGAGCGTGACGAGCAACGGGGCGATCACGATTGTGGCGGGCACGCCCGAAACAGTGGGTATTTTCCGCCCTGCCGATGGCACTTTTTACCTGCGTAATTCCAACACGACAGGCACGGCGGATCGGCAGATCAGTTTCGGCCTAGCTACCGATCTACCCATCGTGGGCGATTGGAACGGCGACGGCATCGACAGCCCCGGCGTGTATCGCGCTTCGACGGGCGAATTCTTCCTGACCGACTCCACGCATGATCCGGCGGCGTTGAACTACAGTTTTGTGCTGGGCGTGCCGGGTGATACGCCAATTGTGGGCGATTGGGATGGCGACGGCAAGGAATCGGCGGGAATTTTCCGTCCGAGCAACGGCTTGATCTACCTACGCAACGCGCTGACGACAGGTTTTGCCGATTACACGATGGTGCTGGGAATCCCCGGCGATGTGGGCATCGCGGGCGACTGGAACGGCGATGGCATCGACAGCCCCGGCGTGTATCGCCCGTCCAACCAGATTTTTTACGTCACGAATCAGGTCTGCAACTGCGCCGTGTTTGCCGACGCACAGCTGGGCTTCGGATCGGCGGGCGATGTGCCGTTCGTGGGCGATTGGGACGGCAACGGCGTGACGGGTGTGGGCGTGTTCCGGCCTTCCAACCAGCTCACGTTTTTGCGCAATGCACTGACGACAGGTTTCGCGGATTTTACGCTGGTGTACGGGACGACGGGCGATAAGCCGTTGGCGGGACACTGGCAGGCGGGGATCAGCGTGCTTGGTTTGGACGCACCAGAACCCGCGCCGACGTTCGTACCACAGCGGTGAGGAGTCGGGCGCGGGAAGGTTGTCGGCAATGCCGCCCGACGTTGAAACGTCAGGCTTAGAGAACGAAGTCCCGAATGGGACTCACGCTCATCTCAGCAGATAATGTCACATGAACTTGCACACTGAGACTCGATCAGAAGCTCAGGGACGCTAGTCTTGCGGCTCGATCAGCACATCGACGTACAACGCTTGCCGTCGGATCGCGCCGCCGAACAGCACCGCCGCCGGATGGTTATCCATCGTCGGGAAGACAAAGCCATAGGCAAACTTGTCTTGGCGGTCAGTCTGATCAGGCCAACTGGTTTCGATTTCCTGCCGCGCGGTGGTAGAGGTTTGCTTGAGCTGCGCCGCGAGCGCCTCGACCTTGCCGCCCACGCTGACGATCAGCACGTTATCCTGCGTGAGCATGTATTGTACGCCCGCTGGCAGCGCGGTCTGCAAGGCTTGTCCGTTGATGGTGACGACATTGCTGAGGCCATCAGCGGCGGGGCTTTCATCGATGGTCAACATGCCAGTGAGGGCGGCTAGTCCCAAGCGCTCCTTGATCTGCTTGAGCGCGTCGGCAGCCTTGAAATTCTCTTTGTCCACCAGCGGCAAGATCAAGCCCATACCCTTCGGTGTGCCATCCGCTTCCGGCAGCATAACAAGCAGCGCTTCGCCGCCAGCATGAGTCAGCAGCGTTTGGAGTGATTGACCGAAGCTAGTGATCATGCCCTGAGTCAGGCGGTTATCGAGCAGAGATTGCAGCTCGGCGCTACCCGTCTCGCGGGCGATGGCTTGCAGCGTATCAGGCACATTCAGTTCGCGGGCGAGGCCGGAAATATTCAAATGTGCCGTCGCCCATGCACGCACCGCCGGAATCATGTCCAGCAGTTCGCCACGCACAGGCAGCGCGTTCAACTTTTGCAAGCTGAACGGGAAATCCGCCACCACGCTCAGGCCGACTTTGCGCTCATCGACACGCAGCGCCACGCCGAACAAGGTCGGGGCAGCACTGGTACGTGTGATAAACAGGCTAGAGGCGCGGTTCAGCAGCCGCGAGACCGAATCGACCATCGAATTTTGCACCAGACTGAGCAGCGCGGGCTTGAGATCGGTGTCGAAGTTGGCGGAACGGACGTAGAAGGTGGCGAAGGTGTCTTCGGGCAACTGTCCGACGATGCGCTTGTATTCGGGCTGATCCGCCAGCGAGAGATTGCCGTGATTGAGCGTGTACTCGACCGCTTTGGGCGTGCCGATGATCACCCATGTGTCGGTGATGGCGAGGCGGCGTTCTTCCGCCATGCCTGCATTGATCGACAAAATGCGTACGTTTGGCCCCGCGTCGGCGGGTTCTTTTTCGCCCAACGAGGTCGCCAAGTTAGCGGCGAACTGGATCGCGTTGTTGCGGTTGGTGGCCTGAAACACGAAGACATAATCGAAATCGGCGCGGGTGCGCGGCAAGAGTGCGAAGGCCGCTTGCGGCCCGATCCAGCTCAATAGCCCGTTGTTGAAGCACCATTCGCTTTCCGCGTCGGGCACATAGTACGGGCAGAAGGGTTGATAATTCTTGTCCGACCACTCGCGCGGATGAAACAGCAGCTTGACCAGACTATCGGTAGTCGAATCCGGCTCGGCGGGAGGATTATCCTGCGCGGGCGGATTGCTTGGCTGTGTATCGCTGGACGGCGGCTGCGATCCGGTATCGGTGGCGGGCGTTTCGGCGGGTGTCAAGGCCGTCCGAATCAGCGCTTCGGCGGAGTCAAGCGGGCGCTGCGTATCCTTCAGGAACATCTGCTGAATGTTGAAGCCCGCATACAGTTCGACGTTGGGCGGCAACTGCTGCGCAATCGGGTTCGAGACGACGGCGGGCGTCAGGCGCGAGTCGATGTAGGACAGGACGGCTACGATGCCGATGCCGACGAGCATGGTCGGCGTGCCCGCTAAAATTGCCCGCCAGCCCAGATGGTTCATGCGCACGGTACGGAAGGCACGCGGCAAGTAGATCAAGACCAAGCCGATCACGCACGCCGCCGCGCCGAGCAGCATGACAACGGTCAGCGCTTGCGTCGCCAGCGGCGGGATCAGCATCGGGCGGGCGATGTTGCGGAAGGTGTCCGACATGGTAGCGGTTTGCGCATCTGCCCACTGATTCGCCAGATTCAAAGTTACCGACGCGGCGGGCGGTGTGCCAAAGGTCATGCCGAGCAAGCGCATGGTGAGCACTAGCGACGAGGCCAAGCCGCGCGCCGATTCTTCCGCCGCATCCACGACCACCAGACTCAAGGGGCCAATCGTCAATCCCAAGCCGACGCCGATCAGGGCGAGTGGGAGCGCTAATTCGTAACTGGGCGCGGTGTACGTCCAAAACTGTGTACCGAGGAAGCCTAGCGCCGCCACGAATAACCCGATGCTAACGGGAATCGCCGCCCCGACGCGCCGATAACGACTCTCGCCCACCAGCACGGCGATCACGAGCGGGATGGTGGACGCGCACAGCATGATGCCCGCGCGTAACGCGCCCGTCAGCAGCCCTTCACCGCGCAAAAACAGCGAACGCAGGTTGATCACCAACGGCACGCCCGCCACCACGAGAATCAGGGCGAAGCCGATCAGCAAGTTGGTGATCAGCGCCGCGCCGACTTCCGGTTGGCGGATAAATTTCATGTCGAACAGCGCATGGGCTTTGGTGCGCAGTTGCAGGAAGATGAAGGTGATGAACAGCAGGACACTACCGCCGATCAGTAGATAAGCCGTGGTGCCCGGTTCTTGCAGCAATTCGATGCCAATCGTCAGCGCGATCAACGATCCGGCGAACAGCAGCGCCCCGCGTATGTCGTACTTGCCGCTGCTCGGCGTTTGTTTGACGCCCCGCAGCGCGAAGATCGTGCCGATCAACGCGACGAAGGCCAGCCCCGCGTTGATCAGGAACAACCAGCGCCATGAGGGCAGAATTTGCAGCATGATGCCCGCGAACAGGTTGCCGATCACCCAACCGAGCGAGTCCAGCGCCCCGATCAGGCTGATCGGTTCGGCGCGTTTGTCGGGTGGGAAGACATCGCTGACCAGCGCCATGCCCACCGATACGCTGGCTCCCGCGCCGATGCCCTGAATGATGCGCGCGATGACCAGCGAGACCAGCGGCAGCACTTCTTTATCCGACCAGATGGGAATCGCGCTGAGGATGGTCAGCGGCAGCCCCGTCGCGAAGCCCGCCCAGACCGCGCCGAGGATGAAGATCACGATGCACGCGATGAAGATTTGCTTGCGGGGCAGCACATCGCTCAGCCGCCCGACGAGCGCAAGGCCAAGTGTGTAGGCGAGCAGATAGGCCGTGACTGCCCAGAGCGCCGCGCCCGCACGATTCAAGCCTTTTGGCCCCAGCAGATCGAGCGTCGCCTGTGGCAAAATGACGACGATGGAAGTCAGGTCAATCGAACCGATCAAGATGGGGATGCAGATCAGCGCGAATACAATCCACGGGTTAATGGGTCGTTTCGCTACTGGTGCAGCGACAGGTGAGGGTGATTGCATGAAATGGCCTTCAACAATGCCAACAGGTTCCAATAATAATACGCCATTATGCGTGAAAAGTTCTTCTCAGGCGTCTTACAAGGCGAAAGGCGGTATTGAAATAGCGTAAAAGCAAGGTTGTGAGCGCCGCAACCGTCCCTAGTCGATCAGCTGGACGCAGCGGAAGCCGAGATGATAGCCCTCGGTGTCGGGTTCCATCCGGTTGCGGAAGGTGACTTGCAGCAGGGATTCGCTGTTGACGCCCCACGAGCCACCACGCACACTGCGTTTAGCGCGCCCCGTAAGCGGCACTTCGTCCGGCGGATGGGCGGCGTCCCACACGGTCAGGCACCATTCCCAGACGTTGCCGCACGTGTCCATCACGCCGAAGGGACTCGCGCCTGTGGGGTACTGATCAACCGGCGTGGGCTGCCCCAGTAAAGTGCCTGTGAAATGCAGCGAGGTCTTGTCGAGGTCGTTGCCCGTCGGGTAGCGGCGGTGATCGTCACCCTGCGCGGCGCGCTGCCACTGCTGCTCGGTCGGCAAGGTGATCGTGTGTCCGGTTTTGGCGCTCAACCAGCGACAAAAAGCGATGGCATCGAACCAGCTTACGTTGGTGCGCGGCAGGAGATCACCCGTGAACGGCGTCCGCGTGGCGGTAGGATGCTGCGCACGCCAGCTCATCGCCTCGGTAGAATACGTCCACCATTGGAGATTGCGGTAGCCGTCCGGCGCGTTGACGAACTGGGCATACTGCGCCGCCGTGATCGGGTACTTGCCGATCAGGAATGGCGGCAGATAGTAGTCACCGCCGCGCGTGCCGCCAAAATCGCTGGCATCTTCCAGCGTCACGAGTCCGGCGGGAATGCGGCACCACTCGAAGGGAGCCACCAGCGCTATCGACCCGCTACGTGGTGGGGGCGCTGCTGCCGGGCGCACCTTATCCGCCAGCTTATCGGGGTCGAAGTTCGGATGCACCTCCCACAACCGTTGCAGCGCGTTCCATACATGGCTTTTGCTGGCGTGCTGGAACATCACGCGGATGATGTCGTAATCGTGCTCGGCCTCGTCCGCGTCGATGGCGTCCCACAATTCGCGTTCCAGCTTGTCGATCTCGACCACGTGCGGGACTCTGCCGGACGCGCGGATGGTCGCCAGCGTGGCGCGGGCGTCTTCCCACTGCCGAGCGTTGAACGCCTTGAAGTAGTGCTGGATGGCGCGATGCACGTTGAAACCGACTGGTTCCGTGACCGCCGAAGGGATGGTCGCCGTGCTGGTTTTGCTGCTGTTGAACTGGAGCAGTTCCTCAATCAGCCGATCCACATCCTTGTGAAAATCGGGATCGTCCCGCAACGGGCGCGACTGCTTATAGGCCAATTTGCGGATGCTTTCCGGCAGCACGACGTGATGCGGCATCGGCGCGTTATCGACCAGCAGCGGGATCACCCGCACACGATCATTGCTCAACGCACATTCCAACTCGATGCGCACCCAATCGGTGGCATGGTCAAGACGGCGGAGACCGCGCTCATCCTTGATCGTCAACCACTGCGTGCCGATCAGCACCAACACTGCGTCGCACTGGGTAATGCTGCTGACGATCTCCTCGCGGAAATCCACACCGGGCGCGAGCGTATCGACATCCTTAAAAACATTATCTTTGCCAAACACAGGCACCAGACGGTCATAGAGACGGGCGGCATCTTTGCGAGTATCAGCACGACGGTAAGAGATGAATAGCTTCAACATCGGCGCTTTCTAGCAAAAACGTAGCAGGATGGGCGACAAGACTATTATTATGCGATGCGCATTGCGTGTCAAAAGCCTACGGGATCAGAGGGTGACGACCATCTCGCGGATATTCCAATCGGTTCGATCGATGACGATGTAGGCGGGCATCCCCAAGCGCGCCCAGAAGTCGAACGGATCGAGCGTGGCAAGGCGGGAGATGTACAGGGTGAGGACGGTGGCATGTGTCACCAGCACGAGATCACGCTCTGGATGCGCCGCCAGCGCCTGACGGACGGCTTCGGCGAACCGTTGATGCGCTTGGTCGGCGGTTTCGTTGCCGTAGATGAGTTGGCTCGGCTGCTCGAACACGCGCCGGATGGTGGCCTTGAAATCGGCGTCATCGCCCACATAAGGAACATTGCGGCGGTCATGCTCCCGCAGCCCAGCCAGCATCTCGATCTCGACACCACAGCGTTCGGCAATTGGGCGCGCCGTCTGGATCGCCTTGGCTTCGGGGCTGCTGACCACCGCGCCCACGTCAAAGGCGCTCAAGCGCTGCGCAAGGATCAGGCAGCGTTCACGCGCCGCTTCGGTGAGCTGCCAATCGTGTGCGTTGACGCCCGCGACGCGCTGCGTTTCCGCGTGCCGGACGAGGATCAGGCTAGTCATGGGCGATCAATTCCTTGAACAGCGTTTCGTAATGGTCGGCGGTACGCTGCCACGAATAATGCGCTTCGATCAGGGTACGGTTCGCCGCGCCCATCGCGTTCCGGCGGGTTTCATCTTCCAAGAGCTGGATGGCGGCGGAGGCCAATTCTTGCGCGGTGGTGCCGACGAGAGCGTGCTCACCGGGGATGAGCACCAGCCCTTCCAGACTCAACGGCGTCGCTACGATTGGCTTGGCGAGCGACATGGCTTCCAGAATCTTGTTTTTGATGCCCGCTCCGATGCGCAGCGGGCATAGGAAGAGCTGCGACTGCTCAATGTAGGGGCGCAAATCCGGCACATGCCCGATGATCTCGACGTTGGGCTTTTCCAGCCGCGTGGGTGCGCCGTTGCCCACGATCAGCAGCTTGACATCAGGCAGCTTGTTGCGGATGCGCGGGAAGATCGACTCGATCAGGAATTTGGCGGCGTCCAGATTGGGTTCGTAGTCGAAGTTGCCGAAGAAAATCACCTGCCGCTCTCCGGGGGCAGCACCATGCGGGAGGAAGTTTTCCAGAAAATCGGATCGATCCGTAGAGGAGTAGCGTGACGGCCTGAAATAGTCGGTATCAATGCCCTGCTGGATCACGGTCAGCGGATAGTTCGGATTCAGGTGGCGCACCACGTCCGCATCGACATTCGAGATCATGACGAGGCGCGAAAAACCGCTGAACATGCGCCGTTCATACTGACTCGCCATCCACCATTGCGGCCGGACGGCGGCTTTGGCGGCGGTGCTGGATTGCTGTGCCAATTTACGCTTGAGGTACAGGCTAAACGACTCGTAAGGGACGATCACGGTGGGCAGGCCGCGCAGCAGCTCACGGAATTCGTAGACGTGAATGCCACCAAACAGCAGCACGAGGTCATATTTCTGCTGCGACAGCGCCGTGCGGATTGACGACCACATGGTCGCTGACCACGAGGCGCTACTCTTACGCGGGAACATGGCGTTGGGCACCAGCAGGCGCAGCGCATAACTCAGGCTGGAACGATACGGCTCACGAATTAGCTCTACGCGGCGGAACCACTGCGCATACTTCGCGACCTGCTTGGGATCGGCAGGCTCGTTGTAATAGGCCAGCAGGTCAAGCTGATGACCACGTGGCGCAAGCTGGCGCGCAAGATGATACAAGATCAGCCGATCTCCGAGATGCAGCGGATACGGCGGACAGCGCGAAATAATGAGGATGTTCATGAGTGCTAATTGGTCGGCGTGCCCTCCGAGGCGCTTGGAGGCGCAACGGTTTCCGTCGCTGGTTGGGTTGGCTCCGACGTGGCGTCGAGGGTAGCTTGGGTGGTCGGTTCGGTTGTGGCTTCCGCCGTCGCGGTCGCGGTAGGCAGTGACGTAGGCGTGATGGCGGCGTGCGAGTCCGCAAACGATGCTAACGTGACGCGGATGACGATGGGCTGCTTGCTGCGGATGATGTACAGCGGCACAACTGAGTCGGCGGGCAAGCTCTTGATCAGCGCCTTGAGCTTCTCGACCGTGCGCGTTTCGAGGCTGGCAGCGCCGTAGATCATATCATTGAGCTTGACACCCGCTTGGACGGCTGGCCCGTCGGGATCGAGATCGACTACCGTCACGCCGCAGCCATCGGAAGAATTCTCGCCCGCGATGCCGAGATAGCCGGGTTCGCCCACAAAGGGCGTGGCTTCCACAGCATCGGTTGGTTCGGCGGTCACGGTCAGCGGCGGCAGCTCAGGACAAGGCGCGGTTAGGGTAGGCGTCGCCGTAGGTTCAGCGTTTTCTGTCGCTTGTGTCGTGGGGACGCTGGTCTGCCGGACATCCGCTTGCACATTCAGGGGGCGAGCCGACGCGAATGCCAACAGCGTAATCAGCAAAGCACACCAACTAAGCTTAAAAAAAGGAGAAAATCGCATCCGCGCGGCTCCGCAATAATGGCCTATATTTGGACGAATTGGTTAGCATTCAGGACGAAGATCGTCGCCGCGTGACCGTCTGATTTACTGAGCGGGTTACAGACCTCGCGCATGACGGTTAAAGCGCGCTGCACCTGTGCTTCTTCGACGCCGATGACCAGCGTGGTGCTGCCGCGCCGCAGAAAGCCGCCCATACTGCTGATTTGCGTGACCGAGAACTGCGCATCGACAAGCGCCCGTGAGAGCGGTTCGACCGCGTCGGCAGCCAAGATGGCAAGGATGAGTTTCATAACGTTGTCTCCTTAGACCTGCTCGAAGTGATCGACATCTAACACGAACACGGTAGCGCCACCGACTTCTACCTCGACGTAGTTATACATCGCCATGCCGTTCGGTGCGGCTCCGGTCGCCATTGGCATATAACGGGTACGGCGCTGCGATTCCTTACGCAGAGTGTCTAGCACTAAGGACACTTCGGTATCTTCGACGCCGATCAGCAGAGTCGTGTTGCCTTGCTGCAAGAACCCGCCTGTGGTTCCGATGCGGGTAACGCGGAATTTCTGCTCGTTGAGATTGCTTACCACGCGGTCGGCGTCCTGATCTTGTATCGTAGCTATGATGAGTTGCATCGCGCCCCTCCTTGTACAGCGAGCCGATTGTAGTGCGATTATAGCGTGCTTACGCGGAAACAACCGAATTCGGTTTTCCGGCGCGGTGCAAACGCCGCCAGAACGCGCCCTAGCCGAACGATTAGGGGGCGAAACTTCAACCCCACTTGCTGCGTAATTTATTGCTAGTTTGGTGTAGCTGCCTCCGGTAGCAGGCTCGTTGAGTTTAAATCCAGTTTACATGGGCACTTTATGCTTGACCTCATGTTACAGTGCCTAAGATAGAAATCAGGGGTTTATGCGAACTTCACGCAGAGGGCGCGGCGCTCAGGACAGCGCGGACGCCAACGACAAAACACCACAGACGCCCGTCAAATGGGGACGGCTGTTTAGCTACCTCAGCCCGTACAAAGGGCGGATGGCGATTGCCATCGTCGCGCTGGCGATCTACACGGGCATCAATCTGGTGTTCCCGCTGGTCATCAGTCAACTGATCGCGCTCGTGCTGGAGCAGAAGAGCATGGATCAGTTGAACACGCTGACGCTGCAACTGGTGGTGTTGTTCCTCATCCAAGCGGGTTTCAGTTTCATCCAGAGTTTTCAGCTCACCTATATCGGTGAAAAGATCATCTTCGACATCCGCACGCAGTTGTTCAAGCACATGAGCACGCTGTCGTTCGACTTCTTCGCGGGGCGTCCGGTGGGCGAGTTGATCTCGCGCATGTCCAACGACGTGTCACAGGTGCGCGAACTGCTGACCACCAGCGTCACGCAATTCTTGACGCAGATCGTCACGCTGGCGGGGTCGCTGATCCTGATGTTCCTGTTCAACCCATCGCTGATGGTGTTCATTTTGATCCTCGTGCCGGTGCTGTTCGGCGCGGCGTTTGCCTTCAGCCGCCCGCTGAGTAAGTTGAGCACGAAGGTGCAGGACGCGCTGGCGAACGCAACTAATATCGCCACCGAAGCCTTGGGCGGCATCCGCATTGTCAAGAGCTTCACGCGGGAACCTTACGAAGTCCAGCGCTATGACAGCGGGATGCAGAACTCGTTCGATCTGTCGATCCGGCTGACGGTGTACCGCTCGGCGTTCGGCGCGCTGATGTCGTTCCTCGGCTTCGGCACGCTGGCGGCGTTCCTGTGGTTCAGCGGGCGCGAAGTGGTCGAAGGGCGCTTGACGGCGCAATCCATCGTGTTGTTCCTGATCTACGGGATCAACGTGGCGGCGTCGCTCGGCTTCCTCGCCAACATTTACCGCCAATTCCGCGAAGTGATGGGCGCGACCCGCCGCGTGTTCGAGATTCTGGACACCAAGCCATCAGTGGATGACGCGCCGAATGCTAAGGCGCTGCCCACCGTGCAAGGCCAGATCACCTTCGATAACGTATCGTTCGGCTACGAGGAGCGCATGACCGTGCTGGACGGCATCAACCTCGACATTCAACCGGGCGAGATCGTGGCGCTGGTGGGGCCGAGCGGCGCGGGCAAAAGCACGATGTTCAACCTGATCCCGCGCTTCTACGATCCGACGCTGGGTACGATGCGCATCGATGGGCAGGATTTGCGGACAGTGAAGCAGGATAGCTTGCGCGCGCAGATCGGCATCGTGCCGCAGGAAACCGTGCTGTTCGGCGGCACGATCCGCGAAAACATCCTGTACGGGCGCTTGGAGGCCAGCGAACAGGAGATGATCGAGGCGGCGAAGGCTGCCAACGCGCACGACTTCATCATGGAACTGCCCGATAAATACGAGACGGTGGTGGGCGAACGCGGGATCAAGTTGAGCGGCGGTCAGCGGCAACGGGTGGCGATTGCCCGTGCGATCCTCAAGAATCCGCGTATCCTGCTGCTGGACGAGGCGACGAGTTCGCTGGATAACGAGTCTGAAGAATTGGTGCAAGAAGCGCTCGACCACTTGATGCAGCACCGCACGACGGTGATCATCGCGCACCGTTTGAGCACGATCAAAATCGCCCATCGCATCTGTGTACTGGATCACGGTAAAATCGTGGAACTCGGCACGCACGAGGACTTGATGGCGCTCAACGGTTTGTACGCCAAACTGTACCTGATGCAGTTCCGAGAAGGCGAGGAGTTGCTCACTACCAAAGTTGGTTGACCTATGCTTGAACGCTACAAGCACTTGATTTTTGGCGCGGTCATCGTCGCGATCTTCAGCGGCGTGATCGCGCTGTTGATGTACCGCCCCGCGCCCGTCACCATCACGATTCTGCCGCCGCCGCCAACGCTCACGCCCGCGCCGATCAGCGTATACGTGACGGGTGCGGTGGTCAAGCCGGATACGCTGTACACGCTGCCCAGCGGGAGCCGCGCTCAGGATGCCATCATGGCGGCGGGCGGCTTCACGGCGGAAGCGGATCATGAGGGAATCAATCTGGCACAAGTGCTGGTCGATGGTCAGCAGATCCATGTACCGAAGATGGGCGACCGGACGAGTCCCCCCACGCAGGGATCGTCGCCCGCCACCACCATCAACGTCAACACGGCGACATATGAGCAGTTGATGACGCTGCCGGACATCAAAACCGATGTCGCGCAAGCCATCGTGGATTACCGCGCCAAGAACGGCCCCTTCAAATCGATGGCCGACCTTGATAAAGTCCCCGGCATCGGTGAAAAGACGCTGGCGAAGTGGGAAGGGCTGGTCGTGTTCCAGTAGGACGGTCAAAGGGAAGTCCTTAGTGCTGAGTGCTTAGTCCTTAGCAAAGACGAGGCGCGGGCGAGGTGAAACGGGCTGGATCAGGGCTTAACAGGGAAAAATAGGGTTATTGGGAATGGCAGGTCGTGTAACCAGATCGAGGAGGATTGAACACTAATCCAACTCGATGTGCGGGTAACGCTGCGTCAGGAACGCCCGCATGTGCCGATAGTGCGAGCCTTTCCAGAAGACTTTGTCGCACTGCTGGCACAACGAAAACTGATGATAATACTGGATCGTCTTGCCAAGCAGCCGATCCGCGATGGTGGCTTTATCGACCACTTCTAGCAAGCCGTTACAGGTGGTGCAACGCGAGAAAATGTTGAGATGCGGCAGCAATTCGTAACGGTCGATGACTTCTTCCAACTGCTGCCACGGGTCGGTTTGCTGGACGAAGTAGCCATAAGTCACGATGCTGCGCTTGAGTAAACCAACATCCCGCGTGAGCATGATGCGATCTTCTTCGCCGGAAATCCGCGCCAATTCCTCGTCGCGGTAATCTTCCGGATATAAGGTATCAAAGCCCAACAGCCGCAAGTACGAGACGAGCCGCCCCAGATGGACATCCGCCACGAAGCGTAGATTAGGCGGTTTGGGGACGATCTGCACGGGATGCACCTCAACCTGATCGCCGTCTTGCATGTGATAGGTCAACGAAACAGGATTGCCGTTGACGAGCATCAGGCCGATTTCGGTATGCGGCACACCCGCCGCCTCGATCATGTCTTTGATCGAGCGCGGCGCATCAAAGGGATAGTCGAAGGACTGATGGCGGCGACGACGCGGTAGAAACGCGTTGAGATAGCCTTTGAACAGGAAAGTTGATTGAAACGTCACTCGTTGGCGGCCTTTTGTCGATCCTTCCAGCGCCACCATTTTAACAGTTCGGGGTCATGACGCGAATTTGAAGCGAAGTAAACCGCGCAACGAAACACGTACAACATGCAGCGGTCGATGATGACATGGCTCTGATCGCACAACTTCTCGTACATCGAGTCGGGGTCTTGCCCGCGAAGTTCTTCGACCGAGCGATACCCAAGCGCCCACAAATCTTCTGCGATCTGCCGCCCGACGCCGGGGATGCGTTGAAAGTCTCTGATGGCGAGGTGCTTATCACTCGGAGCCACGACTGAGAGCTTCATGACGGTGCTAGACATACGAAGTGCCTCCACACTACCGAGCTTTTCAGTTACTTATATAGTATAGCTCAGTCGTTCGAAATAAGCAAGGGTTAGTTTGTGAACTGTGTAAGTTTCTGATGGATTGTTCAGGATTCGATTTGTATTCAGATTGTCGATTTTGTGCGCCTAGAAGACATATGAATATGATGCCAATACACCGTTGATAGTATTTGTGAATTAATAATAATTTCCGTGCATATTAAAGGCGCAAAGAGAGTTTTATTTGAATTTGTTCGATATTTTCCTGATATAGAACTCAGGCGTTCGGATAATGCTAGACGATTCCGGCGACGGGGTGCGGAGAAGTGCAAATCTGAACCTAAATCAAGGTGATGCATGTCATGACTCATTGTGACAAACATCACGAGCGGGAAAAATGGATCACGCACTCGTCCTATACTGTGATCAATAGAGTAATCGGTAAACGGCGTTTTGTCGTATACACCGCCATGTATAGATTTTTGTTTTTCCCGTCACGATCTCCCCTTCTGACTCTTCAACAGCCATTGGTCAAGGACACTCAGAATCCACAGGGTAGCCAACGCACTCTTCCGCAGCGCGCCTTTGGATTTATGGTCTAGGAGGATAATAGATGTTAAAACGTTCTTTCAATATTAACGGCGTCAATCGGACAGTCATTGCCGATCCAGAAGCCACCTTAGGTGATGTGCTGCGCAAGCAGTTGATGCTGACCGGCACGAAAGTCTCGTGTAACGATGGACACTGCGGCGCGTGCTCGGTGATCGTTGATGGCAAGCTGACGCTGGCCTGCATCACCAAGCTCGAACGCGTCCCCGACAATGCCCAGATCGTGACGGTAGAGGGCATCGGTCAACCACACCGCCTGCACGCGATCCAAGCCGCGATGATGGCACATGGCGCGGCGCAGTGCGGCTTCTGCACCCCCGGCTTTGTCGTATCCGCCAAGGCGCTGCTGGACAGGAACCCGAACCCCACGCGCGAAGACGTGCGGGCATGGTTCACACAGCATCATAATGCGTGCCGCTGCACGGGCTATAAGCCGATTGTAGACGCCGTGATGGATGCGGCGGCGGTGCTGCGCGGCGAAAAGAAAGTCGAAGACCTGACCTTCAAGATGCCTGCCGATGGGCGCATCTGGGGCACCAAGTATCCACGCCCGACCGCTGAACAAAAGGTGACAGGTACGTTGGACTTCGGGCAAGACCTCGGTTTGAAGATGCCGCCGGAGACGCTGCAACTGGCGCTGGTGCAGGCGAAAGTCTCGCACGCCAATATCCTCGACATCGACACGTCCGAGGCGGAGAAGATGCCCGGTGTGTTCAAGGTGGTCACCCATAAGGACGTGAAGGGCAAGAACCGCATCACGGGCTTGATCACGTTCCCGACCAACAAAGGCGACGGCTGGGATCGCCCGATCCTGTGCGATAAGAAGGTGTTCCAGTACGGTGACGCCCTCGCGATTGTGTGCGCCGACACGATTGAGCAGGCGAAAGCTGCCGCTGCTAAGGTCAAGGTCAAACTAGAGCAACTGCCCGCGTACATGAGCGCACCGGCGGCGATGGCTCCCGACGCGATTGAGATTCATCCGGGCACGCCGAACGTGTATTACGAGCAGAAGATCGCCAAGGGTCAGGAAACCAAGCCGATCATGCAGAAGGCCGCGTATGTGGTGGAAGACAGCTTCTATCTGCAACGTCAGCCGCATCTGACCATCGAGAGCGACATCGGGTTCGCCTATTACGACGAGCAGGAGCGCCTGACCATCCACTCGAAGTCAATCGGCCTGTTCCTGCATCATGCGATGATCGCGCCCGGACTGGGCATCGAACCAGAAAAACTGCGCCTTGTGCAAAATCCGGCGGGTGGCACCTTCGGCTATAAATTCTGCCCGACGATGGAAGCGCTGCTCGGCGTGGCGTGTATGGCGACCAAGCGTCCCGTGTATCTGGAATACGATTATCAGCAGTACATGACCTACACAGGCAAGCGCTCCCCGATGTTCATCGACCTGAAGATGGCGGCGGACAAAGAGGGCAAGATCGTAGCGATGGAGAGCGATTGGACAGTTGACCACGGCCCGTACTCCGAGTTCGGTGACCTGCTGACGCTGCGCGGCGCGCAATTCATCGGCGCGGGCTATAACATCCCGAATATTCGCGGGATGGGGCGAACGGTCTGCACGAACCACGCATGGGGCGCACCGTTCCGCGCGTATGGTTCGCCGCAGTCGTTCCTCGCCTCCGAGAGCCTCGTAGACGAACTAGCGGAGAAAGTCGGCATGGATCCGCTGGAATTCCGCTATATCAACGTATATCGCCCCGGCAGCACGACCCCGACGGGACAAGCGCCAGAAGTCTATTCGCTGGTCGAGATGCTGGATACGCTGCGTCCGCTGTACAAGGAAGCCAAAGTTAAGGCCAAGAAGGAATCGACGCTGGAGAATAAGAAGGGCGTTGGCATCGCGGTCGGCATTTATGGCAGCGGCCTTGACGGCGTGGATGGCGCGGAAGCCAAGATCGAATTGACCAAGACAGGTGTGACGGTATACGCCACATGGCAAGATCACGGTCAGGGCGCGGATATGGGCGTGCTCGGCACGGCGCACGAAGCGCTGCGTCCGCTCGGCCTGAAACCGACGCAGATCACCCTCGCGCTGAATGACACGGCAACCGCCCCGAACGGTGGCCCATCCGGCGGCAGCCGCAGCCAAGTGATGATCGGTAACGCGATCAAGAATGGTTGCGAACAGCTCGTCGCGGCGATGCGCAAACCCGATGGCAAGTTCCGCACGTTTGACGAGATGGTGGCGGAAAAACTGCCAGTGTCGTACATCGGCAAATGGGCTGCCTCGATGAACAGCAACTGCGATGAAAACGGGCAAGGTAACCCGTTCGCCGTGTACATGTACGGCGTGTTCATGGCGGAAGTCAGCGTCAACACCAAGACGGGCAAGACCACCGTCGAGGGCATGACCTTGATGGCGGACGTGGGCAAGATCAATAACAAGCTGGTCGTAGACGGGCAAATCTACGGCGGCATCGCGCAGGGCATCGGCCTCGCGCTGTCCGAGGACTTCGAGGACATCGAGAAGCACAACAACATGCGTGGCGCGGGCATCCCGTTCGCGCGGGACATCCCCGACAAGATCGATGTGCGTTACTTCGAGAACCCGCGTGAGAACGGGCCGTTTGGCGCGGCGGGCGTCGGTGAACTGCCGCTGACTTCGCCACACGTCGCCGTGATCAACGCGATCTACAACGCGACGGGTGTACGCATCCGTCATCTGCCAGCGCGTCCGGAAAAGGTGCTGGAAGGCTTGAACAAGTTGGAAGTGGAACCAGCGTAGGTCTTCGTTCAGCACGATAGCTGAAGCAAGATTTCACGTCATGGTGCATGGCTGGCGAACGGTGCTCTAAGTAATTAAGTAGTGCCGTTCGCCAGCGCGTCCATAAATGTGCAATAACGAAGCTATCCGCTGAACCGGCTGTAGACTGTGGGCACCGGATACCTTTACGTCGGAGGTTCAAGCCATGCCAGACCAAACAAACGGAAACAATGCGAATAATGCGAATAACGAGCCACCAAAAGATCCCCAAGTCGTTGAACTGGAAAAGCAGAAAACGATAGCGCAACTGCGCAAAGACATCGCGGAAGCGCAGAAAGACGAGAACGCGGCGAAGTTCCCCAAGGGCGAAACCAAAGCACTGGAAGGCACGAGCACGCTGGATGATAAAACGCGGATCGCATCCGTGCTGCTTGGCTACCGCGCGATGCAAGAATGCGCGGCTGAACTTTGTCAGAAGATCGATAACGACGTGCCGCGTGATGCCTGCATTCTGCTAGTGGACAGCTTGAAATTCGCAGAGGGCGACCTCCCGCTGCTTCAGATCAAAGAAGGTCTGAGTTTTTACGAGCCGCTATTTCGTGATCAGGCCGCCGCGTTTAACAGCTTGCTTGCCAAAGCCCAAGTCACGCCAAAGGATAAACCCACGCCAGAATGGGTTGGCGCGCCGCTGCTATCCGCCATTTCAGTGGTCAGTTTGCTGGCAGACCTCGCCAGTTTCTTCCAAGTCAACTACAGCTTCAAAGGTCAAGAATTCGCGTTGAGCGATGAAGCGCTGCGTGCCAGCGTCGCCGGAAAGCTCGGCGGGCGCGGCTATTTCTTCAATCTGGGACTGATCGAAAGTTCTGCGATCGTCACTCGCTTCACGGCGCTGTTCCACCAGAAATCCGAGCTGGCGAACCTGAAGGCGCGCATCGAGAAAAAGGCGGAGACGGATAACAAGCTGAAGCAGTCCGCCAGCGAAGCGCTCGCCGCGTATACGACGCTGATCACGGCGTTCGACAGCTTCATCAACGCGGTCACAGCGGCGGCGGGGGCAGACACACCGCCCGCGCTGGTCACCGCCATCACGCGGGAGCTGATCCGAACGCAGAAGATCACACATCTGTTGTACGTCAAAGTGGCGTCCAGCGGTGGCGACGCGGTTACACAGGAAAGCCGCTGGAATACGCCGAAAACCATGTTTATGGGAGGCTGCGCCGTCACGTATGTCCTTACCGATCAAACGGGCAAGGTCATCGCGGGGAACACCATCACGAGACTGCGCCAATTGAAGCACGAATTCGATGATTCACAGAACGCGAACTCGTCTGCGATCACGATTTAGGGCGGCGAGAGGACGGCGTAGACAGACAGGCTGCATTATCGGGAGTTTTTAGGCCAGTGAATTCGCTATGACGGTGATCGATGATCTGCTGCTGACCATTCCGCCGGATAGACCTGTCACGATGACGCGTGACGTCTTGATCGGGCTGTACTGGACGGCGGTACACGGTGAACAAGTAGGAATCGCCGCGACGCCGATGGATACCGCGTGCTGTTATGCGCGGGATGTCGTCAACACGGGGCATTTGCATGAGGGGACGGTCAACGATCTCGTCAAGCTGGTGAGATCGCCGCATCCGCTCGATGTGGCACTCGGTATGGCGGCGTTCAACGCGTTGAACAAGGTCGATCCGAGCGACGGCGTCGAGCTAAACGCGCGCGATGTGATCTTGGAACGCGGGCGCGGCAAAACCGTCGTGACCGTCGGACATTTTCCGTTTACGGACGCGATCCGCCAAGCCGCCGCGCGGACGTGGGTGTTGGAGTTACTGCCGACAGGCGACGACCAGACCGCCGAGGCCGCCCCCGACCTGATCCCGCAGGCGGACGTGATCGGGCTGACGGCGACCACCCTGCTCAACGGGACGTTTGACGGGCTGGCGAAACTGTTCCCGCCCCACGCGCTGGTGGTGATGTTGGGGCCGAGCACGCCGTTGAACAAAGTACTGTTCGAGTACGGCGTAGACATCCTCGGCGGTGCGGTGGTGACCGACCCAACCAGCGTACTGCGCTACATCGAGCAGGGATCAGCGCTGCACCGCGTGCCGGGGCTTCAGCGGTTCACGATGACCAAGCAATAGAAACGACATCATGGATCAACAAGAACTGCGTACACTGGAAGAAAAATGTATTCAAGACTGCGCCCCCACCTGCACCGCCGCTTGCCCTGTGCATGTCGATGTGCGGGGGATGGCGGCTGCGATCGGGCGGGGGGATTTCGACACGGCGCTGAAGCTGTATAAGAAATCGGTGCCGTTTCCGCGCATCATCAGCCGGATTTGTGACCAGCCGTGCCAAGACGTGTGCAAGTATGGCGAGATCGGGGACGCCATCGCGATCCGCGCGCTCGAACGCGCCAGCCTCGATTATGGCGAGGAGACAGCGGAAAAATCGCGCCCGATGCCGAAACGCAGCGGACGGATCGCGGTTATTGGCGGGGGGATCAGTGGGCTGGCGGCGACTTACGATCTGGCGCGCAAAGGCTACGCAGTCACGATCTTCGAGGCGAGTAAGCAGTTGGGCGGCAGTTTGTGGAAAGCTGACCGCGATTATTTGCCCGCGCGGGTGATCGTGGACGATGTGCAGGTGATCTACGATCTGGGCGTGGACGTGCGCCTGAGCACACCGATTGACCGCACGCTGTCCGAGCTGAGAAGCGAGTTCGATGCGTTGTACGTCGCCATCGGGCCGCACACAGACGAGGCGTTTGAGCTGGAACGCGACGAGTACGGCGTGATCAAGGTCGATCCCGTCACGTTCGCGACGAGTATGGACGGCGTATTCGCGGGCGGTGGGCTGCGCTGGGGCAAAGAGATGCACTCCTCGATCACGTCGATCTCGGAAGGGCGGCGGGCGGGCATCTCGATTGATCGCTATTTGCAGCAGGTGTCGCTGACGGCTTCGCGGACGGGTGAGGGTGGCTACGAGTCGTGTTTGTACACGGACATCAAGGGCATCGCGCCGCAAGCGCAGGTCGAGATGGCGCATCATGAGGGCTACGCGTGGCAGGAGGCCAGCCTTGAGGCGAAACGGTGCTTGCAATGCGAGTGCATGGAATGCGTGAAAGTGTGCGAATACCTGAAGGACTACGGACGGTATCCACGCCGCTATGTGCGCGAGATTTATAACAACCTGTCGATTGTCAAAGGCACGCGCTACGCCAACACATTCATCAACTCGTGCAGCGCGTGCGGCTTGTGCGCGGAAGTGTGCCCGACGGGGCTGGATATGGGCGCGGTGAATCTGGACGCCCGCCGCGAGATGGTAAAGCAAAACAGGATGCCGCCATCCGCGCATGACTTCGCGCTGCGCGATATGGCCTTCAGCAACAGCGAACAGTTCGCGCTGGCACGGAACCATCCGGACACGACGACGAGCGATTATGTCTTGTTCCCCGGCTGCCAACTCAGCGCGTCATCGCCGGAATACGTGCCGAAGGTGTACGGCTACCTGACCGACTACCTGCACGATAAGAACGTGGGGCTGATACTCGGCTGCTGTGGCGCGCCCGCGAATTGGGCAGGCCGCCGCGATCTGTTTGAGAGCACGCTGGCAAGATGGCGCGCTGAATTACGCGCGATGGGCGATCCGACGGTGGTGCTGCCGTGCTCAAGCTGCTATCAGGTGTTCAAAACGCATCTGCCGGAAGTCAAGATCGTCTCGCTGTGGGACGTGATGGATGAGCATGGCGTACCGGAACGAACAACCGCCATCAACCAAGTGGTGGCGATCCACGATTCGTGCAGTACGCGCCACGAGAGCCATATTCACGACAGCGTGCGCAGCATCGTGCATCACCTCGGCTACCAGATCAACGAACTGGCGTTAAGCCGCGAACGCACCGCCTGTTGCAGCTACGGCGGGCATATGTGGCTGGCGAACCGCGACTTGGCGGAGAAGGTAGTCAAGCGGCGGATCGCGGAGAGCACGGCGGATTATGTGACGTACTGCGCGATGTGTCGGGATTTCTTCGTGGCACAGGGCAAGCGGGCGGTACATATCCTCGATCTGATGTACGGCGAGAATGTAGATCAAAGCGCGATACGGCGCGGGCCGACCTATTCCCAGCGGCATGAAAATCGGGCGCGGCTGAAACGGAAATTGTTAAAGGAGATTTGGGGCGAGGTTATGGACGGACAGCAAGCGCACGAACAGATCAAGCTGACGATGAGCGAGGCGGTGCGCAACAGGCTAGAACAACGGTTGATCCTGACCGAGGATGTGCAGCGCGTGATCGAATATGCCGAGCGGACGGGGCGACGTTTGCTCAACCGCGAGTCGGGGCACTATCTGGCGTACTTCAAGCCGACCAGCGTGACGTATTGGGTGGAATACCTGCCGGAAGATGGGGCATTCACCATTTTCAACGCCTACAGCCATCGGATGGAAGTGCCGGGGAGCGGTTCAGCATGAGCACCTATTATCAACCACCCGCGAAGGAATCGCCGTGGATGTGCGCGAACTGCAATGTGCCGATGGAAGTCGCCAAGGTCGATGTAGCGTACTTGGGCAACGCGTTTCCGGTGGAACTGCTGAAGTGCCCGAACTGCGGGCTGGTGTTCATCCCCGAAGATTTGGCGCTCGGCAAGATGGTTGACGTAGAAAAACAGTTAGAAGATAAGTAGCGATGATGGGCACGGATGAACGAGTCCGCGTGTATGAGCAGACTTACACGGCGGGCATGGTCGGGGAGACGATCCGACCCGGCGGCGTAGCATTGACGGATCGGGCGCTGGCGGTGTGCAAGCTACCGAGCGGGGCGCGGGTGCTGGATATTGGCTGCGGGCCAGCGGCGTCGGTGGAGCATTTGCGCGATGCGCACGGCTTCGACGTGATCGGCCTCGATCCGTCGGCGCTGCTGCTGAGGGCGGGGCATCAGCGCGACGGCACGCTGCCGCTGCTACAGGCACGCGGCGAAACGCTGCCGCTCGCCAGCGAGCAGATCGACGCGGTGCTGACGGAATGCAGTTTATCGGTGATGCGCGATATGGATCGGGCGCTGGCGGAATTCTGGCGCGTGCTGCGCCCCGATGGCTATTTGATCCTGAGCGATGTGTACGCGCGGAATCCTGACGGCGTGGCGGCGCTGCGACTGCTGCCCATCGACTCGTGCTTGAGCGGGGCGACCCTGCAACAGGACGTGATCGCGCATGTGCAAGCGCACGATTTCGCGATCCGGCTGTGGGAAGATCACACCGCCGCGCTGAAGTCGTTCATGGCGCAGTTGATCTGGGCGCAAGGATCGCTCCAGCAGTTCTGGTGCCGCGCTACGGCCTCCGCCGACCCGACCGATATTCAGACCGCGATTGCCCGCTCGAAGCCGGGCTATTACTTGCTGATCGCGCAGAAAACCGCGCCGTGAGGACACATGGAGGAACAGCATGGGTACGATGGAGCGCATGGCTGAACTAAGGAAGCAGCGGTTCTTTTGCAGCCAGATTTTGATGATCCTCGGCTTGGAATTGCAGGGCAAAGAGAACCCTGACCTGATCCGCGCGATGCAGGGCTTGGCGGGCGGGTTGGGCTTCACGGGCGAGACGTGCGGCGGGCTGACGGGTGGCGCATCGCTGCTCGGCTTATACGCCGGACGCGCCAAGGCCGAGGAAGACGAAGACCTGAAGCTCAATTTTATGATCGACGCGCTGGTGAAGTGGTTCAAGGGCGGCTATGGGCAGGAATACGGCGGCATCCGCTGTGATGAGATCGTGGGCGCGAACGGTCAATACATGGGGACGCGCTGCCCGCTGATCGTAGCGGGGACGTTCCAGAAGGTGAAAGACTTGTTGATCGAATATGGCTACGATCTCGCGGGGACGCATGACGATGCATGACGAGCAGGTGATTTCCACCACCGAGAGCGTATGCCCCGTATGCCTCGCGCGGATTCCGGCGGCGCGTGTGCGAATAGATGGCGATGTGTATTTGCGCAAAACCTGCCCCGAACACGGCATGGTTCAGACCATCGTCTGGCGCGGCGAGCAACCGGACTATACTACATGGGCGAGGCCGAAACTGCCCGCCTATCCGGCACGTCCAATGACCTCGATTGAGCGCGGTTGCCCGTTCGACTGCGGGCTGTGCGCGGATCACCGCCAGCAAACCTGCACCGCGCTGCTGGAAGTCACGCAGCGCTGCGATCTGCGCTGCCCGTTTTGCTTTGCCGACGCGGGCACGCATCCGCCGCCCGATCCCGACCTCGCCACGCTTGAAAGCTGGTATCACACGCTGCTGGCGTCCAACGATGCGTGCAACATTCAGCTTTCCGGTGGCGAACCGACCATGCGCGACGACTTGCCGGAGATCATCGCGATGGGAAAGGCGCTCGGCTTCGGCTTCATCCAAGTGAACACCAACGGGCTGCGGCTGGCGCGCGACGCGGCCTATGTCCGGCGGCTGAAAGAGGCCGGATTGTCGTCGGTATTTTTGCAATTCGACGGCACCGACGACGCGATTTTCAGCACGATTCGTGGCGTGCGGATGCTGGAACGCAAACGGGCGGCGATCACGGCTTGCGGTGAACATGGCTTGGGCGTGGTGCTGGTGCCGACGCTAGTGCCGCGCATCAATACGGACGACATCGGCAACATCATCCGGTTCGCGCTGGAGCACTTCCCGACCGTGCGCGGCGTACATTTCCAGCCCGTGAGCTATTTCGGGCGCTATCCGACGCCGCCAAGCGATGCGGATCGGCTGACCATCCCCGACCTCATGCGCGCGGTGGAGGCGCAGACGAACGGGCTGATCAAGGCGGCTAATTTCACCACCTCCGGCTGCGAGAACGCGCTGTGTTCGCTGCATGGCAATTTCGTGATCATGCCGGACGGCGGTCTGCGCCCGTGGACGCAACAACAGCAAGCAGGCGGATGCTGTACGCCGCAGCCAGCCGCCATCGGCGCGGAAAAGACGCGGCAGTTCGTGGCGCAACACTGGTCAGCAGCCAGCAGCAGCATGATTGCGCTCGACAGCATCGGGGACTCCGCGTTCGGGGCGTGGGATACGTTCTTGGCGCGGACGAAGACGCACACGTTTTGCATTTCCGGCATGGCCTTCCAAGACGCGTGGAATCTTGACCTTGATCGACTGCGCGACTGCTGCATTCACACTATCAGCCCCGACGGGCGGATCATCCCGTTTTGCGCGTATAATCTGACTGATCAAGCCGGACGCGCGATTTATCGGGGGCAGCAGGTTCAGATGGCAAGCGAACGATGAACATCACGCCGCTGGAAGCGTGGATCGCGCACAAAATCGGCGCTGACGGGACGACGCTCACCCGCGCGAAGCTGGAAGCGTATCAGCTTGAGCGCTTGCAGGCGACGCTCGATCTGGCGCGGGCGAGAAGTCGTTTTTATCGCGATCTTTTCGCTGATGCGCCCTTAAAACTGACTCAACTTGCCGATCTAAGTCAATTACCATTCACCACGGCGGAGGATATTCGCAGTAATCCGCTGCATTTCGTGTGCGTGTCGCAGGACGCTATTCAGCGCGTGGTCACGCTGGACAGTTCCGGCACGACGGGCAACCCCAAGCGGATTTACTTCACGCGGGAAGACCAAGAACTCACCATCGATTTTTTCGCGGCGGGGATGTCCACCTTCACGGCGGCGGGTGATCGTGTCTTGATCCTGCTGCCGGGGCCGACTCCGGGCAGCGTGGGTGATCTGCTGGCGACGGCGCTGGATCGGATCGGGGCGGTGGCGATCAAGCATGGGCCTGTGCGGGCGGCCACCGCCACGCTGGATGTGATCCGCCGCGAGGGCATCAACGTGTTGGTCGGCGTGCCGACGCAGGTATTGGCGCTGGCACGCTCGCCCGACCAGCCGCCAGTACGACTCAAGAGCGTTTTACTGACGACCGACCATGTGCCCGACGCGATCAAGCGCGCGGTAGAAAGCGTGTGGCAGTGTGCCGTCTACAACCATTACGGCATGACGGAGATGGGCTTGGGCGGCGGCGTGGACTGCGCGGCACATCACGGCTACCATGTGCGGGAAGCCGATATGCTGTTCGAGATCGTTGATCCCGTGACGGGGCTGGCAGTGCCGGACGGTGACTATGGCGAGGTGGCCTTCACCACGCTCACGCGGGACGGGATGCCACTGATCCGCTACCGGACGGGCGATGTGAGCCGCTTCCTCGTGGAGTCCTGTGCGTGCGGCACGACGCTGCGGACGTTGGAGCGCGTGCGGTACCGTCTGAGTGGGCGTGTCGCGCTTGGCGATGGCTATTTGACGATGGCTGATCTGGATGAGGCGTTGTTCGGTATCGAGGCTATCCGCGATTTCAGGGCGGCGGTTGAACGCGAACAGGGTCGGGACTGCTTGGTTCTGGATATGGCATGGAACGCACAAGAAGATTTGACCACAACACTCGATGCGTTGTTATCCGCTGTGCCGATTCTTCAAGGGGTGGGCGTCCGTGTGCAGTCGGCGGGTACGCTGGCAGCGAGCATGGCGAAACGAGTAATTATGGATCGGAAATCCGCGCACGACGCCTAGTCGCGTTACATTCATCACGCGGAATCATGGCAAATGTCATTTGAACGGCGGCTTGCTGCTCAGTACAGTGAAGGTAGCAGACAAATTAACGTGAAATACAGCCCGCCTCGACCGACGCAGTTCGAAAAATCGCAAGGGCGCTACTCCACATCAACAGGCGGGTAGCGCCCTTGTGATTCTTCCAGAAAGGTGACTGCAATGGCAACGTTCAAGAAAAGTATCGTCATCCAAGCCCCACCCGAAGTCTTGCGCCGTTACCTGATCGACCCGACCAATTTGCCGCACGTCTTCCCGAACCTATCTTTGATCTCGGATGTGCAGAACACCGCCATGAACGCCACCCATTTCACGTGGGAATGGCAGGTTTTGGGCGTCCATTTTGTAGGCAGTGCCGAAATGACCGAGGTGATCCGCAACCAAGAGCTGCATATGCGCTTTTGGGGTGGTCTTCAGGGCAGCATGGGCATCAAGCTGATGCCTTCGGCGGAAGGGATCATGGTGGAAACGGAATTCGAATATGCGATTCCGGCTCCGCTGCTGCATAAACACAGCGAAAAAGAGGTCATCGAGCAAAATGAAAGCAATCTCGACGGCTTCTTGCATAACCTGAAAGCACTCATCGAAACCAGAATGCACCTTCAGTTGCACTGAGGGGATTGCGGCTGGCTAACCGCGCTTCGTATGGTTAGCCAGCGTTCAACCCTAGACGGTCAGCATGATGTCTAGTTCTTCGAGCCAGCGCTGATACTCGATGAGCGGCAAGTCCGCCGGACGCAGCGGTAATTCTAACTGCGTCCAGAAGGGCGGGAGTAGCCACGGGCGCTGGCTTTCCACGATGGGCTTGTCCTGCGCACGCACCATGTCCTCGAAGTCTTCGTAGGTCTGATCATGCGCCGGATCGAGGTCGTAGTTGCGCGCGACCCGCCAGAAAGTCTGCGTGTGGTTGTAGCGGATCGGGTAGGTTGCCAGCCAGATCGCGTACAATCTGCCGTCGCCGCTGTCTTTGATCAGGCGGATGACGTTGGGCACGCCGACATAATTGGTGTACGTCACGGTGTCCAGCTCGGCTTCGGGGTGGTGTTCATCCGCTATAGTCACGTTGCGCGGCTGTAAAATGCTGTACTGCGACATCAAGTAGCGCCCATCGCGCCAGACTTTGTGCTCCGGCGCGTCCACGACGCTGCGATCCCCAAGCACATGTTCATGCACCCACGGGAAGTGCGTATCATCGAGCGCGCCCATCACGACGCGTGGAGCGCTGGCTGACCACGGTTCGTAAACACGCAGCGGGCCGGGATGGAAGGCCGGATTCGCCAGTTCTGGAAAGTCGGGGATGTCGAAGGTGGGCGTCTCGTCCAGACACACCCAGATCAGATCGTGGCGCTCCGTGACCTGATAGGTGGGCACTTTAGCCTCGCGCGGAATCTCGCGGTCGGGCAGGAGCTGCGGGATGGCGACACATTGACCATCGGTGTCGTACTGCCAACCATGATATTTGCACATCAAACACTGCTGCCCATCGGCGCGGGTGGCGATCTCACCGAGCGAGAGCTGCGCTTGAAAATGGCGGCACAGGTCTTGCATGGCGACGATCCGCCCGTTGAGCCGCGCCAGCACGAGCTGTTCACCGAGCAGCTCGATCCCGACAGGTTCCTCCGCCGGAAAATCCTGCACGCGCATGACGGGATGCCAGAAGGCGCGCATTCCGCTGTAATACTGCTCGATCTCGTCTGGCGAGGGCGCGTTGAAGGCTCTGGAAGCTGACCACTTGGTTCGGCTGGTATTTGGCGCTGTCATCGTGCTGTCCTCTGACCACGTTCAGATGATATTGAGAGGCCACTATAGCCGCTGTGGACGCCCTAGACAAGAGCGGCGTGGTATGATCGATTCGGTAAAGTGCCTAAGTTTTGAAGATGAATGTTCATGGCTGAGGCCATTTTCAGAACCCTGTTTTCGCGTCATTGGAGACACCATTATGTCAATTGAAGCGCCCTATCCTGAACTCGATGAAGTGCTGCTGATGATCGGGGAGGCCGGACAGCGCCTCTCCGAGATCGAAGCGACCGAGGGTGCCGCTGGTAATATTTCCGTGTATATGGGCTGGCAGCTTGAGCCACGCCGCCGCTTCCCGCTGGTGGAGACGATCCAGCTCCCGACCGTGTTCCCCGCGCTGGCGGGCAAGTCGTTCCTCGTCACCGGATCGGGGCGGCGGCTGCGCGAGATCATCGATCAGGCCGTCGCACATCTAGGCTTCATCACCATCAACGAAGGCGGCGCGACTGCCCAACTATTTTCGTCGCCGCACCGCCGTTTTGCCCGCCTGACGAGCGAACTCAACTCGCATCTGGCGATCCATCATGATTACGTACAGGATACCAATTTCCATGCGGTCGTCCACGCGCAGCCGCCGTACATGACCTACCTCAGCCACGTCCCGGCCTACCGCGACGAGACGTACTTGAATCGGCATGTACTGCGCTGGGAGCCGGAGTCGATCATCCAAATTCCGGAAGGCATCGGGCATGTGCCGTTCCATGTGCCGGGAACGCACGAGCAGGA
The DNA here is from genome assembly GCA_019637615.1 of Anaerolineae bacterium. GTDB lineage: Bacteria > Chloroflexota > Anaerolineae > Aggregatilineales > UBA2796 > JAHBVK01. Next base: position 188,122 of record JAHBVJ010000007.1, read on the forward strand.
AGAGGATACCGTCGCCGCGCTGCGCAAGCACCGGATCGTGATCTGGGGCAAGCATGGCGTAGTCGCCCGCGCGGATACCTCGGTCAAGCACGCGTCGGACATCATCGAGTATGCCGAGACAGCCGCGCATTACGAGTATATGAACCTCGTCAATCGTGAACAGGGCGAGGGGCTGACTGACGAGGAGATTCGGGCGATCTGCGCGACGTACAATGTGAAGCAGACGATATTCTAGCTTCTAGCCACGCAGCGTTGTGAGGTCGGAACGCGCTTCTGGCCTCAATTCATTGGCTACCCGCCTCCAGCCGATAGACGCCGCCTTTGCCTTCCGCGAGGTATAACTCACCGTCGGGGTCTTCCGCGAAGGTGACGATGGTGAGATCGGTGTCCAGCAGGAGTGTGCGCTGCCATGTGCCGTCTGTGGTGGTCGGGCGGCGGGTAGACCAGATTCTGCCTGTGCAGTAATCCGCGAAAAGGTACGCGCCGATCAGGTCGGTCAGCGCGTGACCGCGATAGACGTAGCCGCCTACGATGTTGCAGTCGCCCTGATCGTGCGTGTAGGTCAGTACGGGGAAGGTCAGGCCAGCACGGTCGCCGCCAAGATACGGACGATCTCCCTCGTAGCGATTCCAGCCGAAGTTCGCGCCGCCCTTGACGGGCGCATCCAGCACATTGAGTTCCTCAATCGCCGCTTCGCCAACATCCGCAATATACATATCGCCCGTCGCGCGGTCAAAGCTGAAGCGCCACGGATTGCGTAAGCCTTTCGCCCAGATTTCCGGCTTGGCGTTGGGCGTGTTGACATAAGGGTTATCGGGCGGGATGCGGTAGGTCTGCTGACCGCGCACATCGAGGCGGAAGATCGAGCCGAGATAGGCGCTGACATCCTGCGCGGGGCTGTGGATCAGCTTGCTCTGCGCGCCGTCGCCCATGCTCCAGTACAGATAGCCATCGGGACTGAAGGCAAGCTGCCCGCCGTAGTGGAAATCGGTCGGGTGCGGGATGGTCATCAGGCGGACGCGGCTGGCAGGATCGGCGGTCAGCGGGTTGGCGGCGGAGGCTTGGTAACGTTCGAGCACAACCGTTGAATCGGGCGTGACGTAGGTAACGTACAGCAAACCGTTCTCCGCGTAGGCCGGATCGAGCACCATGCCGAGCAAGCCTTGCCCGAAAACGCCCATCGTGATCTGTTTTTTGATGTTGAGGAACGGCGTCGGGAGGATGTTGCCGTCTTGCACGACCCAGACGTAGCCGTTGAGCGTGGTCACGAACAACGTAGCGGGCAGGTTGGGAGGGAAGGCCACCGCCAGCGGATACAGAAATCCGTTGGCAACCAAGATCAGGCGCAGCGGGGCGGACTCGGCGTGAAGCGGCGCAGGAGCCAGCAGCGCGGTGATCAAGGTGGTCAGGATCAGCAGTCGGCGCATGATGGCTCCTCGCCCACTAGAGCTGCTTGAGCGCTTGCGACAGATCATCGATCAGATCGGTCACCGATTCGATGCCGACAGAATAGCGCACCAAACCTTCGGGAATACCCATCGCGGCGCGTTCGGCGGGCGTCTCCTCGACATGACTGGTGGTGGCAGGCGGGCCAGCCACAGTCTCGACCGCGCCCAGATTCGCCGCGAGGTGCGCATATTGCAGCATCGACAAGAATTTCTTGACCTGCTCGAAGCCACCTTTGAGCGCGAAGCTCAACATGCCGCCGTAGCCGCCGTGCATCTGTGCCTTGGCGATCGTGTGGTAGGGCGAGCTGGCAAGGCCGGGATAGTTGACCTGCTCCACCGCTGGCTGCGACTCCAAGAACTGCGCGATCTTCAGGGCGCTGTCGTTCTGGCGCTGGATGCGCAGATCGAGCGTTTTCATGCCGCGCAGCAGCAGATAGGCCGACATCGGATCGAGCACTGCGCCGTTGATCTCGCGATAATGATAGATTTGCTCGATCAGCTCGTCGTCACCGCACGCTACGCCGCCGAGCGCATCCGCATGACCGCCGAGGAACTTGGTCGCGCTGTGAACCACGATGTCTGCGCCCAAGCTGATCGGCGTCTGGTTGATGGGCGTGCCGACGGTGTTATCGACCACCACCACCGCGCCGACTTTGTGCGCCGCCGCCGCCAGCCGCGCGATGTCCACGACTTTCAGTGTCGGGTTGGTGGGGGTTTCGAGGTATAGGACGCGGCAGCCTTGTTGCAATGCCGCTTCAACCGCCGCCGGATCGTTGGTGTCGCACAGCGCAACCTCGATCTGGTAGCGCGGCAGAAATTCGATGAACAGCTTGTTCGTCCCACCGTAGGTATCTTTGATCGAGACGACGCGATCCCCCGGCTTGAGCAGCGTCCACAGCGTGTTACTGATGGCTGCCATGCCAGAAGCAAAACTGGTGGCGGCTTCCGCGCCTTCCAACTGGCGGACTTTCTCCTCGAAGGCGGCGACGGTAGGGTTGGTATTGCGGCTGTAGATGTGCCCCGGCTGGTGTCCGAGCGCCGTTTCCAGCCATTCCTCAACCGTTTCATAACCGAACGCGGCGCTGAGGAAGACGGGGACTTGGGTCGCGCGTTCCGCGAGATAGCGTTCCTCGCCTGCGTGGACGGCGAGCGTGCTTAAGTGTGGTTTCTGGTTGCTCATCAAAGTTCCTTCTCTGTCGTTAACTGAATTGGTACACGCGGCGGGCATTATCCCCAAGAATATCGCGTCCGGCTTTGAGCGCTTGCTGCACCGTCAGGGCGTCCGAATCGACCAGTTCACCGAGGACTTGTTCCAAAGCGGCGCGGCCCCACTTGTTGGCAAGATAGAAAATCTCTGGAATGCTGAAGGCGTCGGACGAATATAGCACTTTGGACAGCGGCGTCATGCCGAAGATTTGATGCAGCATACGCGGGATTTCGGTGGTGATGAAGGGAATCGCCAGCGAGGTATCCATATAAATGTTGGGATACTGCGCCGCCAGATAGCCGAGTTCGCGCGTGTACGGGTACGCCGAATGCAGCAGCACGAACGGCACACGGTTAAATCTGCCGCTCTGGAACAGCGGGCGCATGTACAAGGGGTTGGCTTTGATCAGGTCAACATCGGTGTCGCCAAAGCCCGTGTGGAACTGGATCGGCAGTTCTTGCTGGTTGGCGATCTCCAGCGCCAGCAGCACGAAATAATCGCACAGGGTCTTGTCCGCGAGGCGCAGTTTGCCATCCAGATCGGCTTTGTCTTTGACGGGGCCGAAGGCGCGCATGGCCTCGTCACGCGTCACCCATTGAATATCGAGGCCGGTGCGGTAGGCGATGATGCTCTTGAGGCCGAGATGACCATCGGCGCGGGCGCTGGCGACGCGGGCAAAGAAGGCTTCTTCGACCTGCCGGAAGGTGGAGAGTTCTACGATCAGGTCTTGCAAGAACCATTCGAGGCGCAGAATCTTCTCGATGGGCTGCTGGATGAATACGCGCTGTTCTTCGACGCTGTAATTGATCGCCGCGCCGAAGCCGTAATCGATGAACAACGCGCCGCTGTTCATGGCTGACCACATCTGGTTGGCGAGATCGGGCAGCGGGATGGCGCTGTGGGCGGCGAGTACGGCTTCCGGCGTCGGATCGCAGCCGAAGTAAGCCGCCAACTCGCGGATGCCGCGCATCCACATAATCGAATCCGGCACGAACTTGGCCTTGATGGTGGGATCGGCGCTTTCGGTGAAATAGCCCTGCAACTGCGCCACCGTCTGCGGTTGGGCTTTGATCAGGGCGTGGGCGTGATGGTCGATGATGGGAGAGTCGGCTAGATCAATGGGTGGCATGGGCGTAACTCGCTTTGTGCGCCTATTTGCGGGGCGCATGACGTAACGCGCTACAAATAGGCGGCTGTTTAACTACATATACGGAGGCACGATGTGAACGTTGATAGCGTTTGTTGTCCCAGCTCTCGCGCAGGGGCAACCATGACCACGAAGATAGCTTAGAAGTCCGGTTTTGAACACCCTAGCGCGCTGTCAGCTTGACAAGATGATGATTCTCACACGTAGGCTGATCGGCGGGAGAAGGTTGATCCTATCCAAAAAACGCCGAACGCGGCACATCGCGCTAAACTTGATCTGAACCAAGGTACGGGGAAATTTGGGGAGAGCCGATGAACACGCCGTCTGCTTTGAGCGACGAGATGAAAACCTTCGTGTCGATGATGGCAAAAACTGGCGTTTGCCAGTCGCCTAGTTTTTCGCCGGATAGTTCTCGTCTCGCGCTGATCTCAGATTTGAGTGGCGTCCCTCAAATCTGGACGATCTCCGTGGCTGGCGGGTGGCCTCAGCGCGTGACCAGCCTTGACGACCCTGTATCGAGCGTGGAATGGTCGCCGGATGGTGAATGGCTGGCCTTCGGCCTCGCGCCGGGCGGCGGGATGAACCAGCAGATATACCTGATTCGCCCCGATGGAACCGGCTTGCGGCGCTTGAGTGAGGGCGGCAAGGATAACAATTGGTTGGGCGAGTGGACACATGACGGTCAAGGCATCACGGTTGCCTCAAGCCGCCGCACCCCCGAAGCGATGGACGCGTATGTGGTAGACCCCACGAGTGGACAGTTCAAGCTGGTGGCGACGAATCCGGGCGTGGGATCGCTGACGGATGTGAGCCGCGACGGACGTTACGGTGTCGTGTATCGCGTGGCGAATCGCAGCGACAGCAACTTATATCTGATCGATCTCCGTGATTCGCGGGAAACGCTGCTCACGCCGCACCAAGGGCCGGGGAACTTCACCCGCGCCAAATTTTCTGCGGATGGCAAGAGCATCTATATCATCTCGGATCATGACCGCGAATTGACGGCGCTGGTCAGGCTTCGGCTGACGGAGCAGGGCGAAATCGCAGGGCGTGAGATGATCGCGGAGCGGGCGGATGCCGAGTTAAAGACATTTTCACTGAGCAAAGATGGTCAGGTGGCGGCCTTGGTGTGGAATGTGGCGGGTCGCAGCGAAGTCGCGCTGATCGATCTGGCAACGTTGCATCCGTTGCCTAGCCCGCAGCTTCCCGTCGAGATCGTGGTTGGCGGCGTTTTCTCCGGCGATGGACGTTACCTCGCGTTGACTGCTACGGGGGCTGCTGCGCCGAGGGACATCTGGGTCTTTGACCGCGCCACTGGCAACTTGCGACAGGTCACGGAAAGCCAACATGCGGGCGTCCGCTTGAGCGATCTCATCCAGCCTGAACTCGTGCAGTTCACCGCGCATGATGGCCTACCTCTCAGCGGCTGGCTGTATCGTCCACGTGGGATCACGACTCCCGCACCGACCGTCCTGAGCTTTCATGGTGGCCCGGAAGGCCAAGAAGTGCCCTATTTCAACGCCACCTACCAAGCCTTGTTAGCACAGGGGATCGCCGTGTTCGCGCCGAATGTGCGCGGCTCATCGGGCTTTGGGAAGACCTTTGTCAACCTCGATAACGGCGCGTTGCGTTTCAACGCGGTGCAAGACATCAAGAGTTGCGCCGATCAGGTGGTCAAGATGGGGGTGGCTGATCCGAAGCGGTTAGGCATCATGGGCGGTTCCTACGGCGGCTATATGACGATGGCGGGCTTGACGGAATTCCCCGATCTGTTCGCGGCGGGCGCAAATCTGTTTGGGATCGTGAATTTCAAGACATTTTTTGAACATACCGAGCCGTGGATGGCGGCAATTTCCAAGATTGAATATGGCGACCCTGACAGCCAAGCCGATCTATTGGATCAACTCTCTCCGATTTACAAGCTCGACCGCGTGAAAGGGGCGACCATCGTCCTGCATGGAGCCAACGACACCAATGTGCCAGTGGTCGAGGCAGAGCAGGTAGTAGACAGCCTGAAGAAATTGGGCGTCCCTGTGGAATACGTGCTATTCCCTGACGAAGGGCATGGCTTCCGCAAAGAACCGAACCGCATCCAATCGACTGTCTCTATTGTGCAGTGGTTCGTGCGCTATCTCAAGGAACAATAGGGAGACTCTATCAAGGAACCCGAAAGGCATACAATCATACTTGATTTAGATGTGCAAGCGCCGAAACAAAACTGGTCGTCGCTAACGAAATATCTGTTTGTACCGCGCTCGGAAGAAGAAGATGACCGATTGGTGGACATTCTCAATTCATTGATCCTCATTGTGCGAGAGGATGAAGATCATCCGCTGGCGTCATTGATGGACGTGATCGGGACGCTGATTGAGAAGTACGAGGATGATCACGTACCGGAACTCCGCGAATGATCATCAAACGGCTGAAACTTGACATTCAGCAGGGGATTTCGGGATAGTCGTCAGTAGTTGAAGGCTCAATCGTCACGCATACTATAACGGTTTGGGGGAAAAAATTAACTTACGTCCAATCGTGCCCTGCGACCATGTGCCTCGCCAACCATTGAAAAGAGTTCGCTTTGATCGAGTGAAATAGTGCTTTATTTTATTTGAGTGTACGACTGTTTCCCTTCCGTATTGAAAGGAGAGCGAATGCTCGAAACGTTCTTTCAACCGAAGTCAGTGGCGGTGGTCGGCGCGAGCGCGAACCCTGACAAACTCGGTCATGCGGTGTTGAAAAATGCTGTCGAAAGCCAGTATAAAGGCACCCTTTATCCGATCAACCCTAAGGCCGATACTATTCTCGGCTGGAAAGCCTATCCTAGTGTCCAAGCGCTGCCGGAAGTGCCCGATCTGGCAGTAGTCGTGATCCCGTATCCACAAGTACCAGCGGCTATCGAGGATTGCGGCAAAAAGGGCGTGCCGTCCGTCGTCATCATCAGCGCGGGTTTCCGCGAGGCGGGCATGGAAGGCATGGCGCGCGAGGTCGAGGTGATCAAGCTCGCCAAGCAGTACAATATCCGGCTGATCGGCCCCAACTGCCTTGGCCTGATCGATGCCTTCACGCCGCTGAACGTGACCTTCGCGACGGGCACGCCGCCCAAAGGCCCCATCGCCTTCATGTCGCAATCCGGTGCGCTCGGCACGGCGATCCTCGACTGGAGCATGGCGGGATCGCGCATCGGCTTCAGCAAGTTCATCAGCCTCGGCAACAAGGCCGATGTGTCCGAAATCGACCTGATGCAAGCACTGGTAGACGACCCCGATTCCAAGGTGATCCTCGCCTACAGCGAAGGTCTGCCCAACGGTCAAGAATTCATGCGTGTAGCGCGCGAAGTCAGCCGCAAGAAACCCATCGTGCTCGTCAAGTCGGGCGTGACGGCGGCAGGTTCGCGGGCGGTATCCAGCCACACCGGATCGCTGGCTGGCTCGGAACAAGCCTACAAAGCGGCCTTCCGTCAAGCGGGCGTGCTGCGTGCCGATAATCTGGAAGACTTATTCGATTACGCGCTTGGTTTCGCGTATCAACCGCTGCTCAAAGGCAACAAAATCGCCATCGTGACCAACGCGGGTGGCCCCGGCATCCTATGCACCGATGCATTGGAACGTGCGGGCATGTCGCTGGCACGCTTGGAGCCGGAAACGACCAAGAAACTACAAGAATTCCTGCCGGACGCCGCCAGCGCGGCGAATCCGGTGGACGTGCTCGGTGACGCAATGGCAGACCGCTACCGCTTCGCCTTGCAGCACACGATCAACGACCCCAACGTGGACGGCATGATCGTGATCGTGACGCCGCAAGCCATGACCGAGATCGCGGCGACGGCGCACGCGGTGGGCGCGGTTTCCAAACTGACCGATAAGCCGATCCTCGGCTGCTTCATGGGTGAATTTCGCATCAATGAAGCCATCGATATTCTGGCGGAGCAATACGGCGTGCCGAATTTCCCGTTCCCGGAGCGCGCGGCGAAAGTCTTTGCCTCGATGCGCGACTACCGTGACCTGCGCGACGCGCCCGACGCCAAGATCGAGCGGTTCGAGGCGGATGGCAGCAAAGTGCAGTCCGTGTTCGACAAGGCCAAGTCCGAAGGGCGCGTGACGATTGGCGACGCGGAAAGCCGCGAAATCCTCAGCGCGTACAATATGCGCATCCCGCAGGCGGAATTGGCGGCGACCGCTGATGAAGCCGTCGCGCTGGCAGACAAGATCGGCTATCCGGTCGTGCTCAAGATCGCCAGCCCCGATATTTTGCATAAAACCGATGTCGGCGGCGTGAAGGTCAACCTTCAGAACGCCAGCGAAGTGCGCGACGCCTTCGACCTGATCGTGTACCGTGCGCAGCGGTACGTCCCCGGCGCGCTGATCTGGGGCTGCTTGGTGCAGGAAATGCTGCCCAAGGGTGGCCTCGAAATCCTCGTCGGGATGAACCGCGATCCGCAGTTCGGGCCGCTGGTGACCTTCGGCTTGGGCGGCATTTACGTGGAAGCGCTGAAAGACGTGACCTTCCGCGTCGCGCCGTTCGACCGCAAAGCCGCCATGGAGATGCTCGGTGAAATCCGCGCTCATGCTCTGATCGATGGCGTGCGCGGGCAAAAGCCGTATGACAAGGAAGCGATTGTCGATACCCTGCTGCGCATCAGCCAACTGGTGACGGACTTCCCGAATATCGTAGAGATGGACATCAACCCGCTGATGGTGTACGAAAAGGGCGCGGTGGCGCTCGACATGCGGTTGGTGCTGTCGTCAAAATGAGGCAACCATGAAGATAGGCGCGACCTTCCCACAAACGGAAATCGGCACGGATGTCGTGGCAATCCGCGACTACGTGCAAGCCCTCGAAGACATGGGCTTCGATTACGTGCTGGCCTATGATCATGTGCTCGGCGCGAACCCCGACCGTCCCGGTGGCTGGAAGGGGCCGTATACCTACCAGACTCTGTTCCATGAGCCGTTGGTGTTGTTCGGCTGGATAGCTGGCTTCACCAAACGGCTGGAGATGGTGACGGGCATCCTGATCTTGCCACAGCGACAGACCGCGCTGGTCGCCAAGCAAGCCGCACAGGTGCAACTGCTGTCCGGCGGGCGGTTGCGGCTCGGCGTGGGGGTCGGCTGGAACAAAGTGGAATATCAGTCGCTCGGTCAGGACTTCCACACGCGCGGCAAGCGCATGGACGAACAGGTGCAACTGCTGCGGGAATTGTGGGCGAATCCGTTGGTGAACTTCGACGGGCGCTTCGACACTATCCCCGACGCGGGCATCAAGCCACGCCCCGACCAGCCGATCCCGATCTGGTTCGGCGGGAGCCTCGCCGCCGCTGGCAACCGCACCGTGCAGTATGGCGATGGCTGGCTGCCGAACTACATGCCGACCGATACCCTCGTCAGTGAAGTCGCCAGACTGCGCGACGACCTGACTAAAGCAGGGCGCGATCCAGCCGCGTTCGGGATCGATGTGCGCCTTGATGCGAACCATCACCCGGAATCAACGTGGGGCAGTGAAGTCGCGCGTCTGGTTGAGATGCGCGTCAGCCATGTGTCGCTGAATACCATGAACGGCGGCAACACCACGGTTGATCAGCATATCGCGATGCTGCGGCGGTTCAAGGCGGCTGTTGGAAATTGAGCGTGGGGCTGCGCTCCCTGCGCATAGTGCGTACATTTGACATTGAGAAAGGGTTAGATACGAGATGAAACCTTTATATATCACCGCAGCCGTCACGTTTTCCGGCAAAACGTCGCTGCTGCTCGGCATCGGGCTGAAGCTGACGCAGATGGGCAAGAATGTCGGCTACTTCAAACCAGTCAGCACGCAGCCCTATCTAGAAGGCGGCAAGTTGGTGGACGAAGACGCCGACTTTGTGCGCCGCATCCTCGCCATCCGCACGCCAGCGGATCAACTGTCGTCGGTGATCATCGATGACAAGATGCTGGAGCGTCTGATTCAGGGCAAGGAAAACCGCGATTTTCTGGAAGACATCAAGAAAGATTACGCCACCTTGAGCGAAGGGCGCGACGTGCTGCTGCTGGAAGGCGGCGCGAGTATGCGCGAAGGCTATACCGTCGGCGTGAGCACCGTTTCGCTCGCCACGTCGCTTGATCTGCCGACGCTTGGTGTCGTGCGCTATCGTGACGGCTTGAAGCTGATGGACGACGTGCTGGCGCTGGCGACCCGCTTGGAAAAGCATCTACTCGGCGTCGTGGTCAACGGCGTACCGACCGAGGCAATGGCGCAGATGACTGATCAAGTCGCGCCCTATCTGGAAAAGCGCGGGATTCGCGTATACGGCGTGCTGCCACAGGATCAATCCTTGATGGCGTTGACCGTGGGCGAAGTGGTCACGCTGCTGGACGCCAAGGTGCTGACGGGTGAGGAACGCCGCGACGCGCTGATCGAGAATCTGAGCGTCGGTGCGATGAGCGCTGAACAAGCTCTGCCGCGCTTCCGCCGGATGCTGAACAAGGCCGTGATCACGGGCGGTGACCGCGCCGACTTGCAAGCCGCCGCGCTGGAAACCTCAACCACCGCGCTGATTCTGTCCGGCAATCTGCCGCCGCCATCCAGCATCATCCAACGCGCCAAGGAAATGGGCGTGGCGGTGCTGATGACCAACACGAGCACGCTGGAAGCCGTCGAAGCGGTGGAGAAGGTGTTCGGCAAGACGCGCCTCGCGCAGACCGAAAAGCTGACGCGTTACCGCTTGATGCTTGACCAGCACTTCGATTTCAATCGCCTGTTCGCGGACATGGGCGTTTAACCCGCGATTTCGCAGCGTAGAAGAGGGTATTCCGTATACCCTCTCCTGCGCTCCCCCATGAGCAGCATCACCGAACTAAACCTAGCTTGGCAACGAAATCGCTAAATCTCTACTTATGGTGATAAGCGGCGAGAATGTCATCCATTTGCTGATTCACCTTGTCGTTTATCCAACGGCGCTGTTCATCGGCCTCGAACCATGCCAGCGTCCGACGCACGCCCTCGCGGAACGGGATAACCGCCTGAAAGCCGGGGACGAAGCTCTTGATCTTGCTGTTGTCGAAGATCGCGCTCCATGTTTTATCGCCAATCAAGCCTGCCCCCAAGTCCGGCGCGACTTTGGCAATAAAATCCGAGGCGATGTGAACGATCTTCGCTTCCACCCCCACCGCGTCGGCAATGGTCAGGTAAATCTGATCCCATGTCAGCACTTCGTCCGACGTGATATGAAAAGCATGACCGATGGCTTGCGGATGACCGACCAAGCCCAAGAATCCCCGCGCGAAGTCTTCCGCATGAGTGACGACCCACAGCGATGATCCATCGCCATGCACGATGATCGGCTTGCCTTTTTTCAGGCGATCCACCAGCGTATAACAGCCCCACCCCCCAATCGCGATGGGCAAATTGGCATCATAGGTCAGCGACGGGCGAACAATGGTAATCGGGAAGCCGTGCTGACGATAGGCTTGCATCAGTAAGTCTTCACAGGCGATTTTGTTGCGCGAATACTGCCAGTACGGGTTGTACAGGGGCGTTGACTCGGTGATGATCGGATGGGCGGGCGGCTTCTGGTAGGCAGACGCCGAGCTGATGAAGATGAACTGCTTGACGTGCCCCTGAAACAGCGCCAGATCGCGCTCAATATCTTCGGGCGTATAGGCGATCCAATCGACCACCACGTCAAATTGCACGCCGCGCAAAGCCGCCCGCATACTCTCCGGCTGATGGATGTCCGCGATCAACTGCCGGACGCCAGCTAGATCGGCCTTCCGCTGCCCGCGATTCAGATGATACAGCTCGATCCCGCTGGCGAGCGCCATCCGGCTGACGGACGTGCTGATGAACCCGGTACCACCAATAAATAAAACTTTCATAGCAAACTTCTCTGGTTGATTCTGCTCAATGTAACGTTCAGAACGCGGCTGGAAAAAGTGTATACGGCGGAGATTGTAACGCGGCACGGTAGGGAACGCCGAACCCACCGCCCATCTGCCGCCGTCATGGCGCTACGTTAGAAGCGCGTAAATATTTCCGATTTTAGGGCGTTTTTTGTCAGTTGCACCATTGGCTTACGCTTCGCAATGCTGCTATACTGGATCAAGTTTAGTAATCTCGTACTTGCGTTGGGCGAGTGCGAAGTGGGGGCTGTATGAGTTTGGTTGAAGTTAGCATCGATAGCATCCGCGTAAGCCTGATGACCCAGCACCGACTGGTCATTCTAAAGGACGTGCAGCTCGAACGCTATCTCACCATCTGGATCGGGGTCTGTGAAGCAGATGCGATCACATGGGAGTTGCAGGAGCATACTTCGCCGCGCCCGCTTACCCATGATCTGATCAAGAATGCGATTCGCGATATGGGCGGCACGATCAGCAGCATCGTGATCAGCGATCTCAAGGATGACATCTTCTATGCGCGGATCATGGTCGATTTGGCGGGTGGGCGCAAGATCGAGGTCGATTCGCGTCCGAGCGATGCATTAGCCGTCGCCGTACGCGCCAAAGTGCCGATTTACGTGGACGATACGGTCATGGAACGGGCAGCCAGTCTCCCCGATCCTGAAGTGCGCGAAGAACCGGAAGAGAAGGAAGTCAAGCCGACCTCCGAAGTGCCGGATGATAAACTGAGCGTGTTCAAGGACTTCCTCGACTCGCTCGATCTCGATGATCTTGACGATAGCAACCAAGAGCATTAATCACACCTACTTTTCCGAGCGATTTGTCCGCATCTTTACGAGGCATCCTAGCAGTCTAGGACGCCTCGTTTTATCTTTTAGCCTGAGATTCGGATAAAATAACGGATGTTCTGTTCTTCTTAGCGTATGATCAGATACGAGTAACGACACTTCTATGACCAATAATGAGTTTTCCAGCCAACAGCCACAAAAACTTGCGCCGAATTCACAGGAGAGCGAAGAAGCCGTTCTCGGCTCGATCCTGATCAATCCCGAAGTGCTGCCGGAACTGCTGGCCTTCTTGCGCGCCGACGATTTCTACTTCATGCACCATCGCTTCGTGTGGGAAGGGATTCTCGCGGTGCATGAACGCGGCGAGTCGATTGACACGCTGACGGTGGTCGAGGAACTGCGCTATCGGCGTGACCGCGACGGGCAGACCTATCTGGATAAGATCGGCGGTTCGGCCTTCATCACCTATCTGATCAACAACACGCCGACGCATATCCATGTCGAGACGTACGCGCGTATGGTGGAGCGGTTGGCGGTGCGGCGGCGGTTGCTGGACGCGGCCTCCAACATTGCCAAGGCCGCGCTGGCGGATGACATCGAGCTTGAGGAAGTCATCGACCGCGCCGAAAAGACCTTGTTCGCCGTGACGGAGCAGCGCCTCCGCCAAGACGTGATCCCGATGAGTGTCGCCGTCCGCGAATACCTTCAGCGGATGGAAGAGCTGTACGAGCACCGTGACGAGCCGATGGGCTTGCCGACGGGCTTCACCGATCTGGATAAGCTGCTCGGCGGCTTCCAGAAATCCGACCTGATCATCGTGGCGGCGCGTCCCGGCGTAGGCAAAACCAGTTTCATGCTGAGTATCGCGTTGAATGCAGCGCGTGCCCGCGAAAATGGCGTGCGCGTGGCGATCTTCTCGCTGGAAATGGCGCGCGAACAGCTTTTGCAGCGTTTCTTTTCGGCGGAGACGGGCATCAATTCGCAGAAACTGCGTTTGGGCGATCTGGACGAGCCGCAGTGGGATCGCTTCGTGGAAGCCACCGCCCGTTTGGACAAGCTGCGCATCTTCCTCGATGACACGCCCGCCATCACCGTGCAAGCCATGCGCACCAAATGCCGCCGTTTGCAGCAAGAATTCGGCCTCGATATGGTGATCGTGGATTATTTGCAGTTGATGGGATCGGGCGTCAAGAATGATAACCGCGTACAGGAGATCAGCTTCATCTCGCGCGGGTTGAAGGAATTGGCGCGTGAATTGAACGTACCCGTGCTGACGGCTGCGCAGTTGTCCCGCGCGGTTGAGCAGCGCAGCGACAAGCGTCCACAGCTCAGTGATCTCCGCGAATCAGGCTGCCTTGTGGGCGAGACGCTCGTTTATTTGCCAGATGAAGGAGAATATGTCCCGATCCAAGCACTAGAAGGCAAGACAGGCTTCCGCGTGCTGAGTTTGAACCCTGCGAACCTAAAACTAGAGTCGTGTGAAGTCACGAATGCATTCTTTACTGGCTACAAACCAGTCTTTCGCATGACGACGCGTTTAGGGCGTTCGATCCGGGTGACGGCAAATCATAAATTCATGACGATGGAAGGCTGGAAACGCCTTGATGAGTTGCAGTGTGGCGACTATATCGCTACGCCACGTGTATTGCATGGCCCAACCGCCCAAACGATGACGGATGCCGAACTAGGATTACTTGGACATCTGATCGGGGATGGCTGCACTTTGCCACATCACGCCCTGCAATATACAACTCGCGAACTTGATTTAGCAGAGCTTGTTGTTGGGCTTGCTAACGCCGCATTTCCAGATCAATTGCAGCCGCGCATCGTACGTGAGCGGCAATGGTATCAGGTATATTTTCCAACTGTACGACGTTTAACGCACGGCGTTAGGAATCCTATTTCCTCATGGTTGGAAAGGTTAGGCGCATGGGGATATCGTTCATACGAGAAATTGATTCCCACCGAAGTCTTTAAACAGCCTGATCGCGCCATTGGGGTTTTCTTGCGACACCTTTGGGCTACCGATGGTTGTATTCGCGTAAACGGTACAAGTTACCCAGCTATCTACTATGCTTCAAGCAGTCAACAATTAGCGCAAGGTGTCTTCAAACTGCTGCTTCGTTTGGGCATTAATTCAACAATCAAAACTGTGTCGCAAATTGGCAAAGGCCGTGATCAATATCATGTTATCGTTCGCGGGCAAGATGATTTTGCGCGATTTATCAATTGTATTGGCGCGGTTGGGACATATAAGCAAGATGGTTTGAAGCAGGTTGAAGAATACCTTGCAATCCATCCAGCAAATACAAACCGCGACATTATTCCGCATCATGTATGGCGTACTCACGCTGTTCCAGCCATGAAATTACGTGGGCTTACCAGTCGTCGTATGCAAGCTGAACTAGGCAACGCCTATTGTGGTACGGGTCTCTATAAACAGAATATCAGCCGAGAACGGGCAAGTAGACTGGCACAAGTAGTGGGTAGCCCTGAAATCTTACAATTGGCGACGAGCGATGTTTACTGGGACTCGATTGAATCTATCACAGAAGATGGCTCGGCGGAGGTATTCGATCTAACTGTGCCAGCGCATAGCAATTTCTGCGCGGAAAACATCATCGTCCACAACAGCATTGAACAAGACGCCGACATAGTAATGTTTATTTATCGCGACGATTTATATAATGCTGCGTCAGAGACGCCGAACCAAGCCGAGATTCTCGTCAGCAAACACCGTAACGGGCCGACGGGCGTGATCAATCTGTACTTTCAGAAGGAACTCACGCAGTTCAAGAACATTCAAAAGAGCAATGTCAACCTATCGCAATATTAGCTTCCTCCGTTCGTGCATAAGTTTGCATTCATGATCTTGACGCTGCTAACAATTTCATAACTGCTTGAAGGGATTACCGAATTTTTCTGCAACATTCCTGTAGACTTCAGGAAAGCACTTGCTGAAAAAATTGAGGAGGGGTTATGGGCGTCCGATTTGAATGGTCAGATGCGGAACACGTCGTCATGTACTGCTACATCGAGCATCCGTGGGCGTGGCAAGAATATCAGGCCACCGCTGATCTGATGGCGGCTCAACTGAGCGCGGAAGCGCATCCAGTCGCCACGATGGTGGACGTCTCCAAAATGAAAGCACTCCCCAAAGATGGCAGCGTCATGCAAAACTTGCAGCGGGTAGAGTCTGTCTTGCCGGACAATGTCTTCGCGTCGGTGATCGTCGGTGCGCCGTACATCGTCGTCACGTTCATGAACGTGCTGACGAAGATCAAGCCGAGGGCGAAACGCATCAACATGTTCGCCAACACCTTCGAAGAAGCCCACCAGATGCTGGCGAAGCGCTACGATTTGCTCTATCCTGACCAACAGACCGAGAATAAATTCGCGCTGACCAAGGATTAGCCCTTCGCGGCTAGACATCAGCGACATTGGCGTCTGATAGCGAGCAAAACAAGGTATATTCAAGCTAAACCGCCGACTCAATGTCGGCAATTGTGTTGTAAGCTGCCTTGGCAACGTAGAGAGACGCGAATTTCATCATGACCAAACAACCGAACTCGATCCTGCTCACCATCCGCAAGCTGATGGTCGGCTTCCTGCTGCGCTGCCCAAACTGCGAACACGGCGCGATGTTCACTGGCCTATTCAACATGAACCCCGTCTGCCCTCATTGCGGTGTGCGCTTTGAACGCTTATCGGGCGAGAGCGTGGGCGGCATGTTCATCAACTTGGGGCTTGCCGAAGTGCTGTCGTTGGGCGGCTTTTTCATCTCGCAACTGCTGCTCAAACCGCCGATCCTCGCGCAGGTGATTTTCTGGGTTAGCTTCAATATCCTGTTCGTGGTGTTTTTCTATCGCCATTCGCGGGCGATGTGGGTGGCGATTGCCTATCTGGCGAATGGGCTGTACACGGACGAGGAATATGCGGAGAAAACAGGTCAGCGCTAGAGCGCGCTAGAAAAAAATAGAGGTGGACGTTCATCCACCTCATAAAATCTCATACATGAGCGGTCAGGTCAAGACCATCTGTTAGCCGCGACGAATCAGGGTGAAGATTGCCGCCAACAGCATATAGAAGGGAACCATGATGGCTAACCCGGTGACAATACCCTTATCAGGCTGGTCTTCGGTGTTCACGGTGGGAACGGCCTTAGGGGTAGTGGGTTGTTCGAGCTTATAAACCTTGAGTGCCATCGTGTTATGACCTTCCGTCTTTTCTGTTCCTAAACTTGTTTAAAGGATAACCTTACTTTTTCCTATCATTGATAACAATCATATCATAAAATTTTGTAAGGTTCAATGAAGATGACACGAAAAACGTAAAGTAGTGTTGTTAAAACCTTAAGGACATTCATTTATCATGGGCGACTCTTTACGAAATTCACGAAAGGCTACCGCCGCCGATTCCGCGACAATCCGCAGCATGATCGCGGATGCGCATCTGAACCCGATGGGGCTGGACTGGCGTCGTTTTCTGATCATCGAAGAGGCGGGGCAAATCATCGGTATTGGGCAAATTAAACAACACGGCGATGGTAGCCGCGAGTTGGCCTCCATCGCCGTCGTGCCGAGCCATCACGGGCAAGGCATAGGTACGCAGATCATCGAAACGCTGCTGGCGGGCGAAACAGGCACCGTGTACCTGATGTGCGCGCCCGCGCTGGAGCCATATTATCAGCGCTTCGGCTTCGAAAAGATCGCCCGCAGCGAGATGCCGCCCTACTTCAAACGCTTGTTAGGCATGGTTACCGCTGTTTTTCGGGCGGTCAAGCTCGTCTATCGATCCTTGCCAGCACTCCCGCTCGTGATGCGGCGCTAAACGTCCTTCACACCCTCGAACAGATCGCGCTCGACGGGCTGACCGACCTGTGGTGGTGGTTCAACGCGCGTGAAGCCTGCCGTGCCCGCTGCCCGCCGCATCCAATACCGCGCAAAGGGAAAGGTATTGCGCGGGCTGCTCTGGCTGCCATGACAGGCCGCCGCTTGCTGCCCGATGTCGTAATAAGCGTTCACATCGACGCGCGCATGGATCGGTTCTACCGATTCCAGGACTGCCATGTAATCGAGGTCTTTGTTCGTCCCCATCCGGCGGGGATCGCGACCGGACAGCCGCATCATCATCACGCCCATGCGCAAAATGGCGGTGGGGAAAGCCGTGTAATACAGCTTTTGCGGCGCGTCCGGCGTGCCTTGCATCTTGTTGAAGGCGGCGACGGTGGCACGCTGAATTTTGATGTGGTCGGGGTGCCCGTACCCGCCGAATTTATTGAAGGTGACCAGCACTTGCGGGCGCAGCCGCTCGATCACCTCGATGATCTGATCGCGCAGCACCTGCTCATCGGCTTGCCACAGCGCCGCCGGATGCTTGTTGTCGGGGCTGTTCATCATGCCGCTGTCACGGTAGCCAAAGCGGATCACATCTTTGAAGCCGAGCACTTGCGCGGCGCAGTCCAATTCCGCCGAGCGCAGTTCGCTCACCGACTTATAGCTGCCGAGTTTTTCCGGAGAGACAGTGCCGACATCGCCATTCGTCGCGCAAATCAGAGAGACTTCTACCCCATCCGCGACGGACTTGGCGATGAATGGGCCAGAGCCGAAGGACTCATCATCGGGGTGAGCCAGACAAAAGAGGAGCCGTTTGGTCATATTAGGATTCCAACTGAGATGGATTTTTGATTGATTAGATTAGCCACAAATCTTAACACCGAACCACGCGATCCGGGGCGCGTGAATATGGACAATCCTTAGACTCCTCTCAGGTTGGGCGAGTCGCCTGTGCTACAATCCTGCGCCGTCTAGTAAGGCTTGGCTAAGGATGGGGTGCTTTGCTCGTGGTGCGTACTGCATGGCGCATTTTCCGCTGGCTGCTGCGGCGTGGCAATCGGCGTTGGTCATTACTCATCATCATCTTGTTAGGCATGGGACTGTTCGCTACCGTTGGCAGGTGGTGGCTGCGCGACTCGCCCACACAAGCCGATCTAGGCCGCTGGCTGCGCGATCCGTCCTCGCGCGATTCGCTCGAAACGCACCTGACCGCGCCTTGCCCGAATGCGCCCTTTCTCCTGCCCTCGCAAGGCTTCGTCGGCTTCCTATACAACGATCACACGCCGCCCTACACGCCCGTCAATCCGCACCCCGGCGTTGATATATTTGGCAACGGTGAGGTCGGTACGGTACCCGTCTACGCGGCTTATGATGGCTACCTGACGCGCTTACCGTCATGGAAAAGCGCCGTGATCATCCGCATCCCACATGATCCGCTGGACGAATCGCGCCAAATTTGGACGTATTACACGCACATGGCGAGTCTGGATGGCGCTGCCTCGTTCATCAGCGCGGAGTTTCCGGCGGGGACATCCGAAAAGTTCGTCAAACAGGGGACGCTGCTCGGCTATCAAGGCTTGTACACGGGCAACGCTTCGCGCATCGCTATGCACGTGCATGTCAGCGTGGTGCTGAGTGATGCCGATGGCTCGTTCCGCAACGAGAGCATCTTCGAGAACACGCTCGATCCGTCGCCGTACTTCGGCCTAACGCTGAACGCCGCCAATGCTGTCACGCTGCCCGTGCGCTGCCGCTAATAATCTACATGCACCGTACACGACACATCATCACAGGTCAGGTTGAACAACGTCAGGCGCGGGATGTAGGTCGAATAGAAGCGGAAATTAGCCGACGCATCATACACATGCGGACTGCCACCCGGCGTCCACACGCCTTGCAAACTCAGAGTCGCGATGTAGAAATTGTAGATTTGCTGCGGACGTAGGGCAGTCCGGTAATCGAAGGTGCCGCCGTTCAGGCGCGGCTTCTGTGCCAGCATGATCGCGTCCGGCGGGATGGTGATCCCGCTGATGCGCGTGACGGTGCCTGTGACGGGAATATCCGGCGTCGGTGAACGATAGTTGAAATCCACCGCGTAGGGGGCGACGTAAGCCAACGTCGCGCACATGCCCAACGCGATCACGCCGATGATGCCTAACACGACTGCCACGATGATGCGGAAGCGTCGTTCTTGGCTAGGCTGTTCTTCTAGGGGCTTCATCGTTAATAACCCATTCTATTTGTTGCATCACTGCTATTTTACTAAGGAATTGACAAGAGTATATTGTAAACGGTTGTGTTAACGCGAGTTTGCTGCTAATCTGTTGCCTGAAACTTCGCTATTGGAGGTTTGGGTGGTTGCTACTAGATTTAGACAGCGCACGTGGTGGCTTGCTCTGCTCGTGGTTGGTTTATTAAGCGCCAGTTGTGATTTCCCTCTGAATAATGGACAGCGGGTTGTGACGAAAGTAGTCGTGCTCACTTCCCCGCCGACGATGACTCTGGCACCGCTCCTGACGATGACATCCCGCTTCACGGCGACCCTGATCCCGACCGTGACGCCGCTGCCGACGAATACCTTGCCCGCCAGTCTGACGCCGACTCCCTTCATCCCGACGACCGCCCCGACTCCTACGCCTGCGCCGCTCGTTCAAGGTTCAGTGCGTTCGACGGTCAATTTCCGCGTCGGGCCGAGCAAAGATTTCGACGCGCTCACGCAGTTACCATCGGGCACACAGGTCACCTTACTCAGCTATGACGAAACCAAAGAGTGGTATCTGGTGCTGCTGGAAGATGGTCGGCGCGGTTGGGTGCAAGCCACCTTTATCGACACCGACGGTGCTGATCTCGTGCCGCAGTTGCCCGCCATCGCCTTGACGCAAGTGGCGCAAGCGACAGTGCCGCCCGCCCCGCCGACGGGCATTCCGACGCTGCGCGCGCGCAACCCGAATAACGCCACCGATGTGCTGGCCTACTGCGATCTGCCCCGCTTCAAGGCGGCATTTGGCAACCGCTCGATCAGCGCCGAGAACACAGTGACGATTTACTGGACGTGGGAAGCTAGGACGCCGGAGCAGATTCAGGATCATATTGACTACGGTAAATATGAAGTCAAGCTGGATGACAAAGTGTTAGAAAATTGGAGTAACTACCGCACCGGAGTACGCCAAAAACAGGGTAAACTTGAAGTGATTTGGTTCGTCCCGGTTGGCAAGTTGACGGCGGGCGAACACACCATTGATTATAAAGTCACATGGTCGCAGAAGATCGAAGACGGTGACACGACCTACGGCCCCGGCGGCGAGAACGAAACCGACACGGGCAGTTGCAAGTTCACGGTTCGGTAGCGGCTTTACTCATACTCATAACTAGGATAGGCGTGCATGGCTCAAGAGAGCGTTGACAATCTCTTTTTGCTGACCGAGTTGATGGATCAACTCGAAGATAGTGATCCAGCCGTTCAGATCAAAGCCGCTAAACGCTTGGCGGCGCTGCGCGATCCGGCAGCGATTGAAGCCTTAGCCAAGCTCTATCGTTCCAGCAGCAATAAAAATGTGACGCGGGCGGCTTCTGATGCGCTGGTCGCCTTCCGGCGCTTGGAGCGTGAGCAGCAGGGCATCAAGAGCGATAACAAAGCGCTCAAATTGGTGCAGCGCTTGCTCACCGTGATCTTGATCATCAGCGTGGTTGCCAACCTCGGCTTGCTGGCCTACCGCTATCTGCCGCCGCTGTTCAGTGGGCCGGAGACGACCACCACTGCACAAGCCCGCCCGCGTGAGGACTACTGGAAAGAGTTCGGAGATCGGCTGACGGCGATGCAAGCCAACGCCTTGAAGTTCCGCAAAGTCGGAGCGGATATTCCGAGCAATTACAGCTTCAGCCAGAAGCTCAACTGCGAAAGCCTCGACGCGGATAGCGTGGTCGCCGTCGCCCAAATCCCCGACTTCGATAAGACGACCTATCCCGACATCGAGCCAGTCAACGCCTCGATCAACGATGCGGTCACCAAGTACATCGACGTGCGGGATTATTACTTGCAAGTTTGCGCCCCCGGCGATGTAGATGGCTTCAAGCGCAAAGTCGATGAATTGGCGGGCACTGGCAAGGATCAAAATTACCTTGTCACGCAGGCCGACATCCTGATCAACCAGTACATTAATCCGGCGCAAGGGCTGTTGAAGCGCATCATGGACAACCCCGCGCCGACGGTTGGCCCCACCGTCACGCCGACGCCCACCATCACCGACACGCCGCCGCCTTCCAATACGCCCGAACCGACCAACACGCCCGCGCCGACGGATACACCTGTCCCGACCAATACACCGGGCGGCCCCACCGAAACACCGACGCCGGAACCAATCCAGCCCAGTGCCACGCCTGCGCCCACCGACCAGCCGACCGAGACGCCGCTGCCCACGGTCACGCCGACGCTCGAACCGACCATTGGCTTTGACCCGAACACGCTCATCAAGCTGGATCGGCGCAGCTACACCTTCCGCATCGTGATCGAAGGGATCACCAACACCAATCAGGAGTTCAGTGCGGGCGGCACGATCAACACAACCTACCAGACGGAGCCATTCGCGGCGAAATATGATGTGCGCTTCTCGCAGCGTAACAACGGCTGGAAAGAAGCCGCCGCCTTCGCACCGGAATTGGCAGCGCTCGGCACCGGAACCAGCAACACCATCGTGGCGCTGAACGGCAACCTGTACGTCAGCGATCCGAACGCGGGGACGTGCCGTGTCGCGCCGTTGGGCGATCCATCTCAGAATCCCGTCTTGCAAGCGGTGACGTCCATCGACACCGTGACGCAGACCTTCTTCAAAGACGCCTCGCCGTTGGTGCGTGATCCGAGCCGTGCCATGCCGCCCACCGATCTCAAGCTGATCCGGCAGTCCGGCGATCTCGTGTTGTATCAGGCCATGGCGAAGTTCGATACCGACGATGGCTTCCAAGTGGAACGCGCGGTGGAGATCATCTATGACGCCAAGCAGCAGCTCATTAACAAAGCGCTCTGGCGGCTGACTTCGACACCACCGGCATCGTTCAAGAGTACCACCTTCACGTTGGCGGAGATTGAATATAATCTGACGGGAACTGGCGACACCGTGAACTCCACCAACATCACTATCCCGCCCGGTTGCCCGCGTTCGTAACTATCCTCAGCCCGCAGTGTGATGCTGCGGGCTGAATTTTTCTATAGTCGGCCTTAGCTGACGAGCGTGAAGGTCACTTTGACCTGAATCGCCACGTTCAACGTCCCCTGATTGATCTGTACCGACTCCGCGACCGCGCCGCCCTTGCCATATTCAAACGGGATCACGCCGGGATTCTGGTATTCCTCAATCGAGATCACCTCGCCCACTTTGACGCCTGACGCCGCTGCCAGCGCTTCGGCACGGCTGCGCGCATCCGCGATGGCCTTGGTGCGGGCGTCATTTTCCAGCGTCTTCGAATCAGAGATATTCATGCTGATGCCGTTGATCATGTTCGCGCCAGCCTTGACCGCCTCATTGATCACCTCGCCCACCTTGAGCGCGCGGCCTTCGGTGCCCTTATCCGCCACCGTGATCGTGATCCCGATGTTGGCCTGATAAATCCGCGCTTGCGGGTTCGCGCTGGCAGGGTCGCCGCTAGTCATCGGCGCGGGCTGCGAGTAGATATTCAAGCCCGTCGTGCGGATGTTTTTCTCGTCAACGCCCACCGCAATCACGGCGTTGGTCACTTCACCGATCAAGCGGTTGGCTTCGTTGAGCGCGTCCGCCGCGTCTGGCCTGACGACTTCTACGCCGAGCGAGATGGTCGCCGTATCGGGGACGCCCGCCGCCGCGCCCGTCCCTACCACGGTGATCGTTTTGTTGGTTGTCTCCGGCGCTTGGGCTTGAGCGGGTCGGGGTGCGCCTGTGACGGCTGCCAGCGCGACGGCGCTCATCAACACGCCCGCGATTGCAATCTGAAGGATCGAACGGTTTGCCATCAGGTTCTCCTTGGTTGGCATCTATGCAGTGAAAACAGACGTTGTCACGTCTTGCAGACAAGACGCGTCTCCGCCGGGTAGAGTTCCCGTTTGCAGATAAATAGTCGATGAGAGGACGCGGGTAAACGCGTCGGGCTAGGCTGCGTCGGCCTCGTTCCACACGTGGATTGTGCGAGATTTCACGCGCGTTAACTTTTGATCATAGGTGCTGAAAAAATCCTGTAAACCTCACCTGTTGATCCCCGCGCTTTTCATGCGTAAAGTTAATTGCAAATCATTCGCAATAACGTTACTATAGGGGATAAGAGATGCGATTCACTCGGTTGGTGATGGCAAGTCTTGCCACGCTGTTGATCGTGGCGGGGTTCCGTTCGTCCGTATCTGCGCAAGCGGCACAGGCCGATCTCAGCGGGATCAAAAATTATTTGGTAGAGAAGGCAACCGCGCTTGCCGATGGTGCCGACAAGCTCAAGGTGGATGCGGACGCCTATTACGACCTTGCCAAAGCCGCCAATTTTGATTATGAAGCGCTGTGGAAAGATAAAGCCGCCGAGGTGAAAGACAACCTCAAGCAGGCCAAGGCGGATTGGTTGGTCGCCAGCCCGTTGTATGAGCAGATGGAAGGTATCGTCGCGGGCGTGCCCACCTTAGCCGCCTATGACGGCATCATCGACGCGGGCGCGAAGGGCGAAGTCAATTACTCGATCACGCTGCCCGATGGCAAGATTCTGGACAAGCCGGGTAACTTGTTCGGCCTGCTGGAACTGGCGCTGTGGGGTGGCGATCCTGAGAAAGCCTATGCCGCTCAGGAAGCCGATCTGGACGGCAACGGCACTATCGAGTTCGGGGAAGTGCTGCCGGACGCCAACGCGCTCAAGGGTTTCGCGGACAACATGGTCAAGTATGCGCAGGGGTTGCTGACCGACGCCAAAGCATGGGAGCCAACGCTCTCCGATGCGTTCACAGCGCTGGTCGTCATGATCCCGACCATGAGCGAGTACTTCGAATCGTGGAAGCTCTCGCGCTTCGTGGCGGGCAATGAATCGCAGCAGGGCGAATTCTCGGTCATCTCGCGTCTGTCGGACATCAAGGACATCCTCGGCAGTCTGGATGTGATTTACGGCGGCGTCAGCCCGCTGGTCAAGGGTACCGACGAAGCCCGCGATAAGCAGATCGCCAGCGGCTTGAATTCGCTCAAGGAATACGTTTCTGATCTCTATGATCAGGAGCAGCAGGGCAAGCATTTCACCGCTGAAGAAGCCGACCTGTTCGGCAGCGAGGCGCAAGACAAAGCCGAATCTATCGCAGGGCAGGTGTCACAAGTCGCCGCGCTGCTCAATGTGCAGATCGCGCAGTAAGGCGCAGATTGATGTAAACGTCCGTTTGTCACGTCGGGGCTGTGGCAAACGGGTTCACCTTGGGGATTAATAGAAAGTGTCGAGAGTTATGTTGAATCGTTGGGCGAAGCTGTGTTTTCTCGTCGTCATCTTGATGGGCGTCCTCAGCCCCGTCGTGACCACACATGCCGCCGGACTTGATCCGTGGAATGCGGCGGATCAAATACGCACGTTAATGTTTGACGCGCAAAAACAAGTAGCTGCGGATGCTGTCAAAGCCGCCCAATCGGTGGCGCAGGCCGAACAGCTTTATCGTGACGACCTGCGCGCGCCTATCGCTGCCGCCGTGCCCGATGTGGCGACGGTGCTGGATACGGCTTTCGCGGATGCACGGGCCGCTGCCACCGCGCAGTCCGTGTTGACGCTGGCGGCGACGCGCGGTTGGCTGTGGTCGAGCCTGTTGAACGGCAGTGCGCAAGTTGTGCTCGACGCCTTGCAACGCGGCGACAACGCCACGGCGCAGCAGTGGTTGATGCTGCGCGAATTCCGCAAGCCGACCAAGTTCGCCCGTCCCGGTGCGGATGCGACACTTGCCATCGCGGGCGTGCAGCAGGGCACCAAGACAGCCTCCGACGCCATCACCGCCGTGCGCATCGATCTGCTCGATACGTATCAGGCCAAGCTCGATGAATCGCTGGCGGATGCGGACAAGGCGCGGACAAATCAATTCGATGTGCGCTTGGCGGAAGAAAGCGGACTCGCGGCGGGCTATTTCAACATTCTCGCGCCGATCTACGGCGAACAACGCGGCGCATCAGCTGCCGACTCGGTGCGGCTGCACTTCACCACGTTGGTTAACGCCGCCAAAGCCGACGACCTGACCAATTTCTCGACTGGTTTCGCGGCGGTCACGGCTGATCTCAAACACTTCCGCGCGGCTCCGCTGTCCGAAGCCGAACAAGCGCGGCGGGCAGGCCAGCTCATGCGCTATCTGTCGCTCGTCCCCATCGAATACGGACGCGGCGTGCGCGATGGCAAAATCATCCACGACATCGAGATTCAAGAAGCCCGCACCTTCTATGAGGGCGCGTTGGCGGCCTTTGCCGACCTCGAATTGACGCTGACGGCGCGAGATGCCACCAAAACTAGTCAGGTCGATGCGCAGCTCAAGCAGATCGACGCTCAGATCACCAACGTGGTCGAGCCGTCCGCGCTGGAAGCCTCCGTCAACGAGATCACGGGGCATCTCACCGCCATGATCCCGCAGCAGTGGATCACGCTGAACAGCAGCGCCGATTTCGACGTGATCAACAACGTCCTCGATCAGGTCGTGCAAGCCGTGCAAGCGGGCATGTACACGCAAGCCGAATCCGCCCGCATCGAAGCCTATGCGCTCCTCGATTCCGGCGTCGAGCAAAAGCTGCGCGGCTTTGCGCCCGATCTCGCGCTGAAGGTGGAAGGCATGTTCTGGCAGGGCGATCAAGATCAGCCCGGTCTGAGCGTGCTCATCGCCAACAACGCCAAGCTGTCTGAGGTCAAGGCGGGCGTGGCAGCGCTCCGCAGTGCCCTCGCGGAAGCGCAAACCGTGCTCGATAACACCAAGACCGCCCCCGAAGCCGTCATCGGCAACGCCGCAATCATCGTCTTCCGCGAAGGGCTGGAAGCCGTCGTGATCCTCGCCTCATTGCTGGCGAGTCTGCGTGCCGCCGAGCAGCGCCAATGGCGGCGTAGCATCGTCGTCGGCGCTGCGCTGTCCCTCGTGGCGACAGGGCTGACGTGGGCGATTGCCAACAGCATCATCAGCTTACTGGCGCAGTTTGGCGAACGCCTCGAAGCGGTGCTCTCCATCATCGCCATTGCGGTGCTGCTGCTGATCACCAACTGGTTCTTCCACAAAACTTACTGGACGGGCTGGATGGCGGAACTGCACTCGCGTAAAGCGCAGTTCCTCGGCGGGACGTTCGTCGTCGGGCCATCGTTGGGCTTGGTCGTGCTCGGCTTCACCAGCATTTACCGCGAAGGCTTCGAGACGGTGCTGTTCCTGCAATCGCTGGTGCTGGACGCCGGAATGCGGATCGTGCTGGAAGGCGTCGGCCTCGGCCTGATCGGGGTCGCCGTCGTCGGCTTCTTGGTCTTCAACCTGCAAATGCGCCTGCCCTACAAATCGATGCTGATCGTCACCGGCGTGCTGATCGGCGTCGTATTGCTAACGATGGTCGGCAACACCGTTCACGTGCTGCAAGCCGTCGGCTGGATGCCCATCACGCCGATCAACGGTCTGTACCTGCCCTACTGGATGGGGCGCTGGTTCGGCCTGTTCGCTACGTGGCAGGGCGTGATCGGGCAGATCGCGGCGGCGACCTTCGTCATCGGCAGCTATGTGCTTGCCGAGCGGATGCAAGCCAACGAGCGTAACCAGAAACGCACCCGCACTCAGAAGCAAGCCACCGTGCGCGCGTAAAATCTTTCTCTCGACACTTCATAACAGCGGAAGCCAATGAAATAAGTTGGCCTCCGCTGTTTTTATTTGCGCTGAGATTTCAGTCCGTGCTACAAACTGGATACTATTACTAACGACTCAATCGCTTTGCCTATTCTCGGAGTCATTGTGAACCTTCAACTCATCCGCAACGCCACCCTGCTGCTCGATTACGCGGGCTATCACATCCTGATCGATCCCTATTTCTCGCCCAAGCACACGCTGCCCTCCTACACGGGCAAATCCCCCAACCCGCTGGTCGATCTGCCCCTTTCCACCGATGACATCTTGCGTGGCGTGCAGCTCGTGATCGTCTCGCATCTGCATTCGGATCACTTCGACAAGGTGGCGCATGAGTTGGTTCCCAAAAACCTACCGCTGCTCTGCCAACCGGGCAACGAGCAGACCATCCGCGAAAAAGGCTTCCTCGATGTCATGCCCATCACCGAACCGGCTACCGTCGGCGGTATCACCATCACGCGCACGGATGGACATCATGGCGCGGGCGAAGTCGAGTCGAAGATGGGCAAAGTCAGCGGCTTCGTGTTCCAAGCGCAGGGCGAACCGACGCTGTATTGGGCGGGCGACACGCTCTTTTGCGCGGAAGTACAAACCGCCATCCAGACCTTCAACCCCGATCTGATCGTCACGCATTCCAGCGGTGCGACATGGCCCGACGATCAAGGCCAGCGTTCCCTGATCGTGATGGACGCCGCACAAACTGTCGCCGTCTGCCAGTTCGCGCCCAGCGCCCGCGTGATCGCGACTCACATGGAAGCGCTCGATCATGGCACTGTCACCCGTTCCGATCTGCGTGTCGCCGCCATTCAAGCGGGCATCAGCAACACGCGCTTGCTCATCCCTGCGAATGGGGAGCGTATCAACTTCTGAGTATGAATCGGATGGCGAGATGCGTCTGCTAGGTCTGTGTTTCACATGCTTCGTGGTGCTGCTGAGTAGCATGGCGGCGATGATCTATTACGGTCAGCAGCAGCCAGAACTGCCCGCCGTCCGCGATATTCATCTGTGTGAAGATCGCTTCTGCGTGCTGACTCTGATCCCCAACAAAACAACCTCCGAGGCGGCCTTAGCCTTCATTAGTTCCGATCCACAATTTGAACTTTCGGCAGACTCTAACCGCACTGCCTATAGGCGTGCGGTGCCATCCTATCGGCTCGATCTCTACCTTCACGATAGCGTGCTGACCGAATTGGATTTGCTCTTTTCGCGCGCCAATGTCCTGACGGCGAATGCGTTTATCGCGAAGTTCGGCAGGCCATGCGCCGTGCTACCGCACTATATGGCGGACTCCATCGTGCTGATCTACCCCGGCATGGTGGCCTTCTTCGCGGATGATTCGCCCCCGAATCTCAATCGATTTCGCCCTTCTGCCGCTGCCCAACAGATCAACGTGTTTGATAATCAGATTGACGACTGCTCCCGCATGAAATTTGACGGCAGTATCACGCGCTGGCGGGGCTTCCGCAGCTATTGACCCGCTCTCATCCAGAGACACGGCACGAATTTGGTAATTGTGCTAGTTGACGCGAAACTAACAGTACCATATACTTTTCTCTTGGCATAGCATCACTATACTCAGTTTACAGCTGCTTAAGCACTGATCTGTATCATTCAAGAAACTAACTTAGTGGGTCTATTTTCGAAATGCTGCCAGTGTGAAACTTCGCGTTCCCTGAAGGAGAACCTATGAAGATGTTTCCGCGTGCATCAATCATATTCAGCGTCATCCTCATTGGTATTCTCCTCGCTTCCACACTTGTTTTCCCCGGTAAGCCAGTTGCAGCCGACGGCCCCGTTGTTTACCGACCATCTAGCGGTCATTACTATGAAATAGTCGATGCGCCCAATATTTCATGGGATGCAGCGATGCTATATGCGATCAGTAGTTCCTATGATGGGATACGGGGTCATCTCGTGACGATTACCTCGGCAGCAGAAAACCAGTTTTTGGTTGACACATGGGGTATTCGGATTGCCAACAAATGGATTGGGAGCTATCAACCTCCGGGCAGTCCAGAACCCAACGGGAACTGGCAATGGGTCACAGGTGAACCTTGGTCATATGCAAATTGGGGTGCTGGCGAACCAAATAATTTAGGTGACGAAAATGCAGCTCACTTTTGTTGGGCAGATTCAACACAAGGGTGGTCAACTTGGAACGATTTGAATCACACTTATCAAGAGATAAATCCGGACGACCCTAACTTTTATCGTCCGCTAACGGGCTTCATCATTGAATACGATGGCTATGAATCTGTAAATCCGACCTTCACGCCATCGGGCACTAGTACCACGACGCCTACCTCGACAAATACGGCTACAAAGACACCATCAACCACGCCGAGTCGGACGCCGAGCTTGACGATGACCGCCACCAGCACGCAGACGCCTACGGGCACACGTCCCACGACGACGAGTTTGCCGACTGGCACGCAAACAGCACGGCCTGCGACCGGTACACCAACGACCATCGTCATACCTCCCACGTTTACGCCATTGCCGACGAATACAGCGCTCCCCACCGCTACACGAACCAACACACCGCGATCGGTTGTCGTACTCCCAACCAGCACGTCAAGTTTCACCAGCACGTCCACTGTCACGCCGAGTCGTAGCGCAACGAGCACCTCCACGCCCACCATAACTGCCTCGGTCACCGCAAGTCGGACACCAAGCGTTACGCCAACAGGCACCGCGTCCGCGCCACATCCGGATACTATCGGCATCTTCCGCCCCAACGCAGCGACCTTTTTCCTGCGGAATTCCAATTCAACGGGCTTTGCGGATAGCTCCGTCACGTTAGGACTCTCGACAGACTTACCCATTGCGGGCGACTGGAATGGCGATGGCATCGACACCATAGGCGTCTATCGCTCAAGTACAGGTGTCTTCTATCTTTCGAACAGCACCAGTGGTCAGGCTGTCGTTGACTACACCTTCACGCTTGGCAGCCCCGGCGATCAACCAATCGTGGGCGATTGGGACGGTGATGGCAAAGACGGTGTTGGGGTATTTCGTCCGTTCAATGGCATCATTTACCTGAAGAACCAACTTAGCACGGGCTTTGCCGATTATGCGATGGTGATGGGCATCACGGGCGACATCGGATTGGCGGGCGATTGGAATGGCGACGGCAAAGACAGCCCCGGTGTCTATCGTCCAACGTCCCAAACCTTCTATCTGACCAACAGCATCTGCAACTGCTCGGTGTTTGCGGACGCGGAATTGGTCTTGGGTATCGTGGGTGACACGCCGTTCGTGGGCGATTGGGACGGCGATGGGAAATCCGGCGTTGGCGTGTATCGGCAGTCGAACGGGCTGACCTACATCAAGAATGCACTGACGACAGGCTTCGCAGATGCCTCATTTGTATTCGGCAGCGCCAATGACTATCCGCTGGCAGGCTATTGGGTACGTGTCGCGCCACCACCTTCTGGCGAAGTGGCACCGCCCTTTCAACCCGCCAACTAGTTAGGTAAACACAGAATAAGCGTGAATCCGCCTCAATTCACGCTTATTCTTTTGTCTCAAGGACTGAGTCCCAACGGGACTTCGTTCTCTAAGCCCGCACGTTTCAACGTCGGGCGGCCTGCCGACGAACCCGCGTATGTCTGACTAATTTCTTAAACCCCATCAACGTCGGGCGGCATGACCCATCCGATTCATCGGTGGATGAATCACGTCAATAAACAGGGGTTGCGTGAGGCTTGAAAGAATGATCAACCTATTTCGCGGATTCCGTTAGCAGTGCTAAGGTTTGAAAAACAATAGAATATTCAAGCCATCTTCTAACCAAAATATGCTTGACTCAGAACGCATTTACGTTTATACTATCCATCCTTCGCACAACATATCTACTGTGTGAGGCCGCGTTCAGACTGTCTTCAACCTGACCGCCGACAACCTACTCCATCCGCATTCTTACCAGCCCAATCGTCGCCAACGTTGAAAACTCAGAAGAATGACCCATTTTTCGGCCTGTTTTTGCCTGATCCTGCCTGTTATTTGCCTGTTCCAATAGGTTCATAACGGCTCACTTAAGCGCAAAATCGCCTGTTCCCTGAAATTTGCCTGTTTATCAGGCAAAACAGGCAAATCCAACGCAGCAGGTGCCTTATGTACTCAGCGCTTTCTTCGTCTTTACTGAGGACTAATAGACGACCGATAAAGAATATGCCTAGTCCCGCTTTTGTACGGACGCCACATGGCGTCCATATGAGCTTGATAATTAGATCTGCTCTCTTGCGGTTATCTATAAGCACTCAGCACTAATGACTTTCATCGTCGCCCTGTTTTTCCCTGTTAACCCTGTTCCTAGCCCTGTTTTTTTCGGGTTCAGGATAGGCCATCAAGCAGAAATTTTTTTAGCGCCTGAAATAACCCCTGATAAACAGGGTTAACAGGGCTTCGACCCATCCAATTGTAGGAGGTACTACCGCCGATGCTTCCACCAACTCCGCAACCATCCCCGCCTCGCGCACACGGTAGCCCCGTCTCGCCTTTCCTTAGCACGCGGCACTTCGTCCCAAGCGCTGCTCTGCCGCCTTTACTAAGGACTAAGCACTCAGCACTAAGGACTT
This sequence comes from Anaerolineae bacterium, assembly GCA_019637615.1. Lineage (GTDB taxonomy): Bacteria > Chloroflexota > Anaerolineae > Aggregatilineales > UBA2796 > JAHBVK01. The sequence goes on from JAHBVJ010000007.1 coordinate 219,818, forward strand.
CCCTACTGCCTTTACTCAGCACTTCCTCCCCGATGATCCCGCCCGCACCAGCCAACGGGATCACGCTAGGGATCATTGTCCTTCATCCCCGCGCCACCACCCGGACTGGATTTAGCGCTTTACTTAGCACTCAGCACTCGGCACTTAGCACTTCTCTGCTGTCTTTACTAAGGACTAAGCACTCAGCACTAAGCACTTTCTTCCTACCCCCACACGGCGCGCGCCGTCTCCGCCAGCGTGGTCAGCTTGCCGATCTCGTCATCCACCGTGATCGCGTTGCCGATGATCGAGGTCGCGAACCCGCACTGTGGACTGATGGCGAGGCGTTCCAGCGGCACGAAATGGCTGGCTTCCCGCAAGCGCACGGTCAGTTCAGCGATGCTCTCGCGGCGTCCGGTCTTGGTAGTGACCAAGCCGAGCACCACCACCTTATCGTCCGGCACTTCCGCCAGCGGCTCGAACCCACCGGATCGCTCATCGTCATACTCCAGCAGCAAGCGGTGCGCGTGGATGCCCTTGAAGATCGGGCGGGCGATCAAGTCGTAGCCGCCTTCCACCAACCAGCGGCTGCCCTGATTGCCCCTGCACAGATGGAAGCCGAACGTCACGTCGGGGAAGCCCGCCATCAGCGCGTTGTCCATCGCGATGCCCTGTGCCAACCACTGATCGAGCTTCCAGCCGCGACTCTCGTAGAACGCCCGCATCTTGGGGTCGATCAGCAGCGGGTAGTGCGGCGCGTCGATCTGGATGTAGGTCGCGCCCAACCGCACCAGTTCTGCCACCTCGTCGCGCATGATGTCCACCACATCCGCGAGGAAACTGTCCAGCGTGGGATACGCGCCCGCCGAAATCTCCGGCGTCCAGAAATTCGCCCACAAACTGGGGCTGGTCAGCGTGATCTTGGCCTGTTTGCGGGTGCGCCCGCGCAGGTAGGTGAACTCCTCAGCGGAAAGGTGACGCTTCCGTTTCAGCTTGCCCGCCACGCCGAGCTGCTGCGGGCGCGGCGTATCCTTATCGGGAACCGTTCCCGTGCCGTGCCAATCGCCCCACAAGAACGCGTCGATGTCCCACAAGCCGAATCCTTCGACGGCCTCTGGCAGTTGGCTCTGGAACGACAGCCGCCGCATCTCGCCATCCGTCACCACGTCGATGCCAGCGGCCTCTTGCAGCGCCACCGCCGCGTCCACCGCCCGATCCTCGATCTGCTTGAACTGGGCGGGCGAGATCATACCCGCCGCCAGTGCTTCACGGGCACGCAGCAGCGCGGGCGGGCGCAGCAAACTGCCGACGACATCGGTATGAGCAGTAATCATAGTTTGCATCCTATCTTCGCGTCGGGAACGTTAATGGAGATTGTAACGCGTGTTGCCGCTGCGTTACCCGTTCTGCACGATCCACGCCGCCACCGCGCGGATGTCGTCACCGATGTAATCCGCTTCGTGCCCCGTCTCGGCAAGATGGAAGTTTGCCCAGCCCGTACGAACGAAACACGCCTTTGCGCCGATTTGCTTGCCTGCGCGGATGTCATCAATGGTGTCACCGACCACATACGAGCGCGCACAGTCAATCTCCCATGCGGCGGCAGCTTGCCAGTACAGATCGGGTTGAGGTTTACGGCATGTACAAGCCGTGCTGCGCCGATGCGGGCACACATACGGCCCGACGATCTCGGCGTCTTGCTCCTGAAACTGCGCTTGCAGCAGCGTGAACCAATCGAGGAATGCTTGCGCGCTAAACAACCCTTTCTCGATGCGCGATTGGATCGTCACAACAGGGCATATGAAGCCCGCCCGATTCAGCAGCCGCACGGCCTCGATGCTCCCCGGAATCGGTTGATGTTCGGTAGGCGACTGCACCTGTACGGGCATCACCAGCGTGCCATTCAGATCGAGAAATACTGCGCGTCGGGGCATCGGAATATGAGCCTTGTAGTAGGTGAAACATGACGTTCCGCGCCTTATTTATAGCATATCTGGCAGCAGGTCAGGCGTATAATGATCAAGGTCGCTTAAACCGAGGTTAGCTATGAACACCGAAGCACAAATTTTGACTCGCAACGGCACGCCGCTCCACTATTGGCTGACGGACGGCCCCGCCGACAGCCCCTTGATCGTCTTTACGCACGGCGCAGGCTGTGATCACCAGATGTTTGATGAACAGGTCAAGGCGTTGACCGGAAAATATCGCGTCCTGACGTGGGATGTGCGCGGGCACGGCCTCTCGCGCCCGATCGGAGACGCCTTCACGCTGCGCATTGTGGTCGATGATCTCCTCGCCATCCTCGATCAGCTTGGCGTGCAGCAGGCCATCATCGGCGGGCAGTCGATGGGCGGCAATGTCGCGCAGGAAATCTGCTTTTTGCATCCAGAGCGCGTTCTCGCCATGCTGCTGATCGACTGCGTGTGCAATACCAATTCGCTGTCGGCCTTCGAGAAGTGGGCGGTTTCGCTCACGCCGACCATCCTGCGCTGGTATCCCTACGAGACGCTGCTGAAGCAGACCGCCACCACCGTCTCGCGCAAGCCCGATGTGCAGAAGTACATCTACGCTGTCATGAAGCCGATCCCCAAAGCGGACATCGTGACCATCATGCAGGAGACGACGGGCGCGCTCCATCCCGACCCGAACTACCGCATCCCCAAGCCGTTCTTGCTCGTGCGCGGCGAGCACGACGACGCGGGCGCGATCAAGAAGCAGGGCGCGGCGTGGGCTGCCCGCGAACCCAACTGCACGTCATTCATCATCCCGAACGCGGGTCACAACTCGAATCAGGACAATCCCGCCGACTTCAACCGCATCATGCTCGACTATCTCGGTACTATAAAGTAATGGACACGGAATAAGCTCCGAGTAGATAGGGAAAGATGACATCATCGACAGTTAAACTCAGTGTAATGGGACAATATCTTCAAGACATAATCTTGGACGAGTTTGCAAGGATTCCAATCCGTAACTGGGGTCACTTTTTCCCTGTCTTCGTCGCAACATCAGTATTCATTTCGGCAACACGTGCTGGATTTCTCGGAGAAACGGCAGAAATTCGTTATAAGGTCGGCAGTCCACCGGAATTTCGGGGCAAGAATGCGCAATGGTTCGCAGAGAATCTTGTAGGAAACAATGAGTATTTGGATTTGGTCGAGCCTCTCTGGTATCAGGTAGCTGAACGCATCACACCCGTGATTCGAGATCGTGGTGTGATGCTCAAAGCAGAGATGCCGATATTGGAGCCATCCAAGATAGAGCGACTTTCCCAACTAGTCTTGGAAAAAGTAGATTTCGCGCTTAGGTTCGAAGATGGCACTAAATAGGACGCTTCAAAGTCGGCAGACAACTAGTAGTGTTCACCCGACATCGCCCGCAGCACGGGCGCGCGCAAGACGGGTAGCGTCGCCAGCCAGAAGATGCCATTGAACACGGCGGCATTCGACGCCACGTACTGCTTGATCAGCCACGCCGTGCCGAGCGACCCGCCGACGGCTTGCTGCCAGCGCGGCTCGTAGGCGGCTTCCGTCGCGGTGCCGTCCAGCACTTCCAGCGCGGTTTGTGCGGCTGCGCGACCTGTCAACATGGCGGGGTAAATGCCGCCGCCGGTGATCGCGTTGACGAACTGCCCCGCGTCCCCGACAAACATCATCCCCGGCACATGCCGTACCTGTTTGTCGGTGAATAGGGGGAGCTGCCACGTCTGCGCGGTTTCCGACAAAATCTCGTGCGGGAACTCGGCTTGCATCCGCTCGGAGAACTGCTTGAGCAGCGTTTCGAGACCTTCGGTACGCGCCTTGTACTCGCGGTTGTGCAGGTACACGCCGATGTTGCAGCGTCCGTTCGCGCTAGGGAAAATCCACGCGTAGCCGGGGATCAGGTCGCGCGGGAAGTAGAAATACACGCACGGCGGCATCGGCTTCTTGAGCACGCCATACGCGCGGATCGAGACGGCGGTCTTATCGGCATCCTGTACGCGTCCGCGCACCGTCCGCGCCAGCGCCGAGGATGCGCCGTCCGCCGCGATTACGACCTTGGCCTCGTGCTCAATCAGCGTTTTGTCGCGGCGCTCAACGACGCCGACTACGCGATTGCCATCCATCAGCGGCTTGGTGATGTTCATCATCTCGAATTTCGCGCCGTTTTCGATGGCCTTACGATGCAGCGCGAGGTCGAAACTCATACGCGTGGCAGTCATCGAGAACACGTCCTCGGAGACTTCATGCGTGGTCAGTGTCCGTCCCGATGGCGCTTCGATGGAGAGCGACGTCACCCGATGATAGTCGATGCCCGCCTTGCGCACATCGATGCCCATCTCGTGCAGCATCAGCATGACGTGGATGGGTAGTCCATCGCCGCACACTTTATCGCGCGGGAAGGCTTGCCGATCCGCCAGCAGCACGGATTTCCCCTGCTGCGCCAATGTCGCGGCGGCAACCGCACCGCCGGGGCCAGAACCGATCACAATCGCATCGTAAATCATGGGCTGGAGAACTCTACTCTATGGACTGTGCCAAAAACGCGGTAGTATTTTCATCTAACGTTCCATGTATTGCAAGAAAGCAAAGTCGCGGAGCAATGCGTGATGAGCAGCCCAGCCGCATCAATAGGGATACGCTGGCGTGGAAGTCATCATGGCGCACGCGCTGCTTTGGATGAAGTATGCTCGACGTAATCATTGTTGGGGTTTGGCTCGCGGTTTCGATGGGCGTTTTCTGGTATCTCCAGCTAAGAACTGGCATCCTGAGCACGCATTTTTTCGCGCAGGTCGGCGGCCTGAGCGTGATCGGCGGGTTGTGCATCTATTTAGGCGTGCGGCTGTTGATTGTGGAGAGCAGCGCGTTAAACATCGTGTTGGCAGTTGCCAGCTTCGTGATCGCCTTCTATCATCTGGCCTTCACGTTCTTCAAACTGACTACCGAGTCCGATTCCCGCTACCGCCGGATGCAGAAGGCGAACCGCGCCGTTGTCAGCTATAACATGCCGCATGAACGCTTCAACGTCCAGACGGAAGATGGGGTCACTCTGCGCGGCATTCAAATCAACACCCATCCGGGCGAATTTGAGCGCGCGGTCATCGTATGTCATGGGGCGGGACGCAGCAAAAACACGCTGCCCATCGTCCAGACCTGTCAGATACTCGCCACCCGCTATCCCGTGTTCACCTTCGATTTTCGAGGTCACATGGAAAGCAGCGGCGTCTTTAAGGCGGATGGCGATACCGAAGCCGATCTGAAGGCGGTGCTGGACTACGTGCGCGGCTTGGGCTACCGGAAAGTCGCCGTGTTCGGCTGGTCAATCGGCGCATGGACGGCGCTGCTCTCGGCCTCGCTCGGACGCCCCATTGATGCCATCATCGCAGGTGCGCCGCCGCCTGTCGATATTGCCAGCACACGGCAGATCACCTTGCTCAAGCGGTATCGGGCGGTAAGCCCATTGGTACGCTTTGGCGTGTCGGTTATGCGCAATTTCCGGGCGCGGTTGGGCACCTATGCACTGCAAATCACCGAATTCGTCAAGAATATACCGAGCGAAACGCCAATTTTGCTGGTGTACAATGACTATGATTACACGTCGCGGGTTGATTCGAGCAAATTCGACGCGTTGTTTGAGCAGTTGCCGCCGAATCGAGAGAAATTCCAACTCCCCGGCAAGGGGCATCTCTTCGATTGGCCTAACACGTTCTTCCTTTGGAATAAGATGTTAGACTGGTTGAATGCCCGTTTTTGAAAGTGAGCCATCTGATGATCTGCCACCACAAAGCGCGACTCACGCCGCTACTTACCTTACAACTCTCAGCACTTTTGTGGAGCGCTCTTGACTACTGAATCTGCGGAGAAGGTACCCGAAAAGACCACCGAGGCTCCGGCGGAGCACCGCACGCTCGGCAGGGATTTCGGACGGCGTCTGCTCACCGCCCTGATCGGTGGGCCGCTGATCATCTGGATTATCTATACGGGTGCGCCCTTTTTCGCCATCGCAGTATTGCTGGTGGCGGCGCTGGCAGCGTACGAGATGAACAACATCGTGCGCCCCGGTCACTTTGGCATCGCCATGCTAGAAGTCATGACCTTCGCCACCATTGCCGCCGTCATGCTGCAAGCGCCGCTCGTGCTGCTGACCGCCATCATTGTCACGGTAGCGATTGGCATCGTGGAATCGCTGATGATGGAAGAATCCAAACTGCGCTATTTCTGGCGCAACTGGGTCTTCCTGATCGCGGGCGGGTTGTACGTCGGCCTGCCGATGGCGCTGCTGCTCGTCATCCGCGATTACCCCGACGGGCGCTGGTGGGTTGGTGTGTTGTTCGCGGCGAACTGGGCAACCGACGGCTTCGCGCTGATCGGTGGGCGGTTGTTCGGGCGAACCAAACTCGCACCACAGATTTCCCCCGGCAAAACGGTCGAAGGCGTGCGTGTTGGCGTCTTGGCGGGCGTGCTGATCGGAATGGCGGTCGGCGTGCTCCTGCTCAAATTGGCTCCGTTGCCCGTTTTCATCGCCTCGGCGGTCGTGGCGCTGCTCACGGTAGTCGGTGATCTGCTCGAATCGTGGCTCAAGCGCACGTTTCAAGTTAAAGACAGTGGCGCGATCCTCCCCGGTCATGGCGGCATCTTGGATCGGATTGACGGCCTGTTGCTGGCGACGCCGGGTCTGTTCATCGTCTTGCTGTTCTTCGGCATCTGGTAAGACTGTGACTTTTCTGTGCTTGACTCAGACATCACATCGGCCTACAATGGCGCTGGTTTCACATAACAGTAAAGGTTATATGGACGACTACCCTAGTTATCAACAAGTGTCAGTTTGCGCGGTGAACACAAATTCATCGGCGCTGCTACGGGTTTGCTGCCTCCCATGATCGCCTGATCATGCCCCTGTTCTGAGAGCATCCGACCCCTAGCGCCGCGTAGGGGTTTTTTGTGCCTCCACCTCGCAACCTCATGCTTACCATTGGAGGTGCAATATGCAGACACCACGCCGTAACGTGTTTGCAGCGGGGCACATCGGAGCGCTCCAACTCAGAGTTGCCGATGTCATCATCCTGCTAGTCTTAGCAGTCATCATCTTGATCGGGATAAGGCTGGCGGTGAACGTGCCGCAGACGCTATCCGGCCCCACCATCGATCTTTCGCCACGCGTACTGCCGTACTATGCGCTGCTCTCGCTGCTGCGGATGAGCGCCGCCTACGCACTGTCGCTGATCTTCTCGCTGCTGTATGGCTATTTTGCCGCCAGCAATCCGAACACCGAGCGCATCATGCTGCCCATCCTCGATGTGCTGCAATCGGTGCCGATCCTGTCGTTTCTGCCTGTGGTGCTGCTCGGCCTGACCGCCGTGCTGCCGCAAGGCATCGCCATCGAGCTGTCGGCGGTGCTGCTGATCTTCACCAGTCAGGCGTGGAACATCACCTACAGCTTTTATCAGTCGCTCAAGACGCTGCCCACTGATATTCGGGAAGCGGCCTACATTTTCCGCTTCAACTGGTGGTGGCGCTTCCGCCGGATGCAGCTTCCCTTCGCGGCGATTGGCCTGATCTGGAACAGCGTGATGTCATGGGCGGGCGGTTGGTTCTTCTTGATAGCCGCTGAGACGTTCAACGTCGGGACGCGCGACTTCCGCTTGCCCGGTCTTGGCTCCTATCTGCAAACCGCCGCACAGCGCAACGACGTGACCGCCATTGTATGGGGCTTGGGCACGCTCATCGTGTTGGTCACACTGCTCGATCAACTGATCTTGCGTCCGCTGCTGGCGTGGTCAGATAAATTCAAGGTCGAAATGGTGGAAAGCGACTCGCCGCCTACCTCGTGGTTCTACGACCTGCTTGGTCATTCCCATTTAGCGACGGGCTTCACGAACCATGTGGTCATCGGGCTGCTGCGCAGCGTAGATCGGCGGTTAGGCAGATCGCTGCGCAGCGGGCTGGCCTTCGAGGCCGAAGAAACCGAAGCCAAGCCCAACCCCATTCGCCGCCTGATTCTGGGCGTGCTGGCGCTTGGTGTCCTGTATGGTGTATGGCAGCTCGCTGGCCTATTGATCACCGTACCGCTCGCGGATTACGGGCGAATCGTGGTCGGCGCGTTCTCGACGGCGCTGCGTGTATTCATCTCGCTTGGCATTGGCCTGCTGTGGACGGTGCCGCTCGGCGTGGCGATTGGCTCCAACCCGAAATTAGCGGGCATCTTGCAGCCTATCGTGCAGATCGTGGCCTCGGTGCCCGCGACGGCGCTGTTCCCGATTTTGCTGCTCGCCTTGATCAACCTCCCCGGCGGCTTGAACATCGCGGCGGTGGCGCTGATGCTGCTCGGCACCCAGTGGTACATTCTGTTCAACGTAATCGCGGGTGCGTCCGCCATCCCGCAGGACTTGCGCTATACGACCGATCTGCTACGCTTCAGCAGCCGCAAACGCTGGCAGCGCTTGATCTTGCCGTCACTGTTCCCGTACCTCGTCACGGGTCTGATCACGGCAGGCGGCGGCGCATGGAACGCCAGCATCGTCGCGGAATACACGACATTCGGTGCTAAAACCTACAGTGTGACCGGACTCGGTTCGCTGATCAGCGAAGCCACCGCAACGGGCAACTTCGGCCTGCTGGCGGCTTCCACCCTGACCATGATCCTCGTGGTCGTTTCGCTCAACCGCTACTTCTGGCGTCGGCTGTACCGCCTCGCTGAAGAGAAATATAAGATGGAGTGACACTCATGGCACTATCAAACAATCTACCAATGGCCTATCCCAAGACGTTGGGCAGCGAACTCGTCACTCTGCGCAATGTTGGCAAGACTTACGGGCGCGGCAACAAGCAAACCGAAGCGCTGCACGGCATCAATCTAACGATCAAAGAGGGTGAGTTCGTAGCGCTGCTAGGCCCATCCGGCTGCGGCAAATCGACGCTGCTGCGCATCATCACGGGGCTGAACAATGCCACTACGGGCGATGTGCTGTATCGCGGTAAGGCGCTCACCGGCGTTAACCCGCACGCGACCATCGTGTTTCAAGCCTTCGCGCTGTATCCGTGGCTGACGGTACAGGAAAATGTCGAAGCTGCCCTCGAACCGCTCGGCGTCGCCCGCTTGGAGCGCACCAAACGCGCGCTCCGCCTGCTTGACCGCGTCGGTTTGGACGGCTTCGAGTCGGCTTACCCGCGTGAATTGTCCGGCGGGATGCGGCAGAAGGTCGGCTTTGCCCGCGCGATGGCGGTGGAGCCGGAATTGCTGTGCTTGGACGAGCCGTTCTCCGCGCTGGATGTCCTCTCGGCGGAGAGCTTGCGCGGTGAGTTGATGGAATTGTGGCTCGGCGGGGCAATCCCCACCAAGGCCGTGCTGATGGTCAGCCACAACATCGAGGAAGCTGTGTTCATGGCGGATCGGCTGATCGTGATGGACAAAGGCCCCGGTCATATCATCGCGGATATTCCGGTCAACCTGCCGCACCCGCGCTACCGCAAAGAACGGCCTTTCCTCGCGCTGGTCGATCAAGTCTATGGGCTGATCGTGGGCAAAACCAGCAGCGAGTCGGAAGAACTCGGCACGGCTCCGGGCGAAACGGGCGCGACCCGTGCGCTGCCAGTGGTATCGATTGATACCGTGACCGGTATGCTGGAACGCGTCAATGAGGAACCGAACGACAAGATCGACATCTATCGTCTGGCGACGGACTTGCATCTGTCTGATCATGCCATTCTGCCAGCGGTGGAAGCGGCGGAATTGTTCGGCTTCGCGACGGTGGACGCGGGCGATCTGACCCTGACGCCGCTCGGTCAAGCCTTTGCCGACGCCAGCATTCAGGGACGTAAGGAAATCTTCGCGGGGCGCATCCGCCGCGTGCCGATCATCCGGTGGATTCGCAGCATGTTGGACGCCGCCGATCAACATCGCTTGGATTGGGACGTATTCCAGACTGCCCTCGCCCTCGAATTTCCGGCGCAAGAAGTTACCGCGCAACTCGATACCGCCGTCAATTGGGGGCGCTATGCAGAGTTGTACTCTTACGATAACGATCAGAGTGACCTGTTCATCGATGCGGATGATGTCCCCCTGAACGTGGGAAAATGATGGCTGCGATGGCTGGATACCCGTCGTTGCCCATCGATTACGGTGGACAATGATCCCCAAGATGATCCCGCTGGCTGGTGCGGGCGGGATCATTGAGGAGGAAGTCCTTAGTGCTGAGTGCTTAGTCCTTAGTATAGGCAGCAGAGCAGCGCTTGGGACGAAGTGCCGCGTGCTAAGGAAAGGCGAGTCGGGGCTACCGTGTGCGCGAGGCGGGGATGGGTGTGCAGTTGGTGGAAGCATCGGCGGTTACCTCGTAGAACTGGATGGGTCGAAGCCTTGTTAACCCTGTTAAACAGAGTTATTTCAGGTCGGATGATGTTTTGTGCATAATGGCCTGTCCTGAACCCGAAAATAACAGGGCTAGGAACAGGGCTAACAGGGAAAAACAGAGCGACGATGAAAGTCCTTAGTGCTGATAGATAACCGAAATTGATTAGTCATGAACGTCAAGCTCAAATGGACGCCACATGTGGCGTCCGTACGATAGGAATAGTCGTTGTCGGTATGCTATGAGTATCTGCCGTAACCTTCGTCGTGTAGTCATTCAACCTCACCCCCCACTCCGCTCCGCAACGAGGGAAACCGAAGGTTCGCCTAATAAGTCGGTGCTATTGTCGGTTTTGATTAACGAATAGCGAGTAAGTACACACAAGTACTGAGGCGTGTTTGGTTAGATTTGCCTGTTTTGCCTGATAAACAGGCAATTTCAGGGAACAGGCAGTTTTACGCTTAGATGAGCCGTTATGAACCTATTGGAACAGGCAAATAACAGGCAGGATCAGGCAAAAACAGGGCGACGAAAGCAGTCCTCAGTGCTGAGGAAATGTGAGAATGGTGTGGAGGTCATGCGAAGTCCCTTGTGATATTGATGAGCAATTGCGTAGAGTGAAAGTTGATGCCCTGACGGTTGCTAGTGAGACAAACCATAGAGCGCTAAGAGAAATGATTAGACGCAGATCGGGCGTGAGGAACCAAGATGGGAGTCACTCAGCCATAATAAGTAGTATAGCATGAATTGGATCGCTTGTCTAGGTATAGCACATAAGATTAGTGTAAATATTTGATCGGAAGGTTCAGACAATCATGAAGGGCGCGAGGCTGGCGAACTTTTGTGTGTCTACGTTAGCAAGCACGTAGAAGAGCGAGCCGCAGCAGTGACATTTCTTCCGCGTGTCCAGCCACCTTCCGCTTCTCCTACTTTGGAACGAGATCGGAATGGCTTCGCTACGTAGAAGCGCGTTCACGCACTATCGGGCAAATTGACAAGCAGTAGGGTCTGGTATATAAACGGCGTGTAGTCAATCATCTCTCAAACGAAAGCACGACGAATGCCCTATGTCCAACCTCGTCGGTAGAACGCTCGGCCCCTACAAGTTAGAAGCGCCCCTCGGCAAAGGCGGGATGGCGATGGTTTTCCGCGCCTTCCAAACCAGCGTCAAGCGCTATGTCGCCATCAAAGTCATGGCACCGGAAATCGCCAGCGAAGCCGGTTTTGTAGAGCGCTTCGGACGCGAAGCCGAAGTCATCGCCCAGCTAGAACATCCCCACATCCTGCCCGTCATCGATTATGGTGAAGCCGATGGACTGCATTACATCGTCATGCGCTTCATGGACGGCGGGTCGCTGGATGACCGCATCCGCGACAAACAGCTCTCGTTTGAGGAAATCTCGCGCTATTTGACTCAGATTGCCTCCGCGCTGGACTATGCGCATCGGCGTGGCGTGATTCACCGCGATCTCAAGCCAAACAATGTGCTGCTCGATAGTGAAGATAACGTCTACCTGACCGATTTTGGCATCGCCCGCTTGGCGGGTAGCGAACGCAAATTGACCGCGACGGGCAGTGTAATGGGCACGCCCGCCTACATGGCTCCGGAACAGGCGATGGGGCGTCCAGTCGATGGGCGCTCGGACATCTACTCGCTCGGCATCATGCTGTACGAAATGGTCACGCGGCAGTTGCCGTTCAGCGCGGATACGCCCGCCGCGCTCATTTTCCAGCACGTCTACGAGCAGCCCAAGCCCGCCAGCACATTCCGCTCCGATCTGCCGCCAGCGGTGATGGCTGTCCTTGATAGGGCGATGGCGAAAAGCCCTGACGTGCGTTACCAGACGGGCAGTGACATGGCGCACGAATTTGCGGAAGCGGTCGGCTTGCGCAGTAACACGCCGCGCACCGCCTCGCAAGCATCTTCCGCGCAGTCGATGGATGAACGCACGATGGCAGTCCGTCAGACGCCCGCAGCTAACGTGCCGCGTTTAACCGCCGCCAGTGGCAACGAACGCACCATCGTGGATAACGGCACGCTTGGACGCGCACCCGGTGGGAACATGACCTCGGCGGCGGGAGCGACGCAGTACAGCGAACCAACCACTGCCGCACCGCAGCAGAAGCGCTCTAATACAGGGATGATCATCGGGATCGTGGTGGTCTTGCTGCTGGCAGCGGCGGGCGGCGCGTTTGCCCTGATCACGAACACCAATAACACCAACGCGACGGCGACGGGCGTCGCGATTGCGGCGGGGCAAACATTGGATGCTAATACGGCAGCGACCAACACCGCTATCGCCAACGCAACGAATACACAGATGGCGATCATCATCTCCTCGTATACGCCGACATCGACCTTCACGCCAACCTTGACGGAAACGCCCACCGCGACGTTCACCTTCACGCCGAGCAATACGCCGACCTTCACGGATACGCCGGATGCGCCAGCAACCGCCCTCGCTTTCGCCGCTACGCAAACGCAAGAGGCGTTGTTCGGGCAAGCGACCAGCGTTCGGGCTACGCTGGATACCTTCCAGACCAAAGAGGCGATAACTAATATCACTGCTACCGCGCAGGTCGAGGCGACGAGCGCCGCCCGCGCTACAGGGACATCGCGATCAGCCACCTTTGAAGCCGGACGCGTGGCGACGTTGAGCGCGCAAGGCACGGCGATAGTGCTGACGGCGATGGCTCCGACACCCATCCCGCCAACACCGATTCCGCCGACGTTTACACGTGTGCCGCCGACGCCCGTTCCCCCGACGCCAGCGCCGCCGACTGCGGTAGCATCGGGCGATGTGCTGGATGGCTTGTTGACGGATGATGGCGCGACCATCATCAGCACGCTGCGCACGGCAGGCAGCCTGCCCCGACGCGCCCGTTTGCTCAAGGTCGGCATTCCCACGGCGCGCCAATCCAATACGTATTCGGGCAACTCCACCGAGAGCCGCGTTTTCTACAGCTTCCCGCTGGTGGCGACGCGCTTCTCCAATTTCGTGCTATCTACGACCATCAGCCTGAACACCAGTACGGACGGTGCGGCGCGGACATACTGCGGCATCTTCTATCACGGCGTCGCCACCGACGGCTCGACCCTACAAAGCTGGACGCCTAAAGACTTATCCGCCGTGGCATTTGACCGCGCGGGCGATTACGGTGTGTACGTCTCGCGCGACAGCACCATCGAAAGTAATCCCGTAGTGGAAGGCACGTCCGAAGCCATCGAAGGCGGCAAAAACGCAGAGAATCGGCTGACGGTCGTGCAGATCGATGGTCAATTGACCGCCTACATCAACGGTGTCGAAGTCGTCAATACACGCAATGATGCGTTTACGAGCGGGCAGATCGGGTTCTTCTTCTTCAAAGGCGTCACAGGTGATACCGAAACGTGCTCATCGGCAAACGTCCAATTGTGGCGCGTGTTAGGGTAAACGGAGTCGAACCATGCACGAGACGCGGCACGTTCAGCACCCGATCACCAGCGGTTATATTTCCATCATCGCTGATGATCATCAACTGCCCGCCTTCTGGGCACATCCCCAAGTGCGCGATGAGTTCCCCGCGCTCGTGTTGATCCATGAATCGTGGGGGCTGACGCCGCATATCCGCGCCTGTGTGCGCCGCCTTGCCGAAACAGGCTTCTATGTGATCGCGCCGGATTTGTACGACGGACAGATCGCGACGACGGCGGAAGAAGCGGCGGCGTTGGCGGCACAGCTTGGCGAGGCGGGTGTCCCACGCATCGGCGCAGCGCTCGGCGTGCTAGAGCACCACATCCACAGCAACGGTAAAGTCGGCGTGGTCGGCTGGCAGATGGGCGGCGAGATCGCCTTCCACATGACCATTTATCGACCCGATATTCGCGCCGCCGTGATCTTCTATGCCCGCCCTGACCAATATCTGACCATGATGCGCGCCGAAGAAACGCCAATGTTGTGCCTGTATGGGGATTCCGACCCTGACATTCCAATGGAACGGCTGGAGCAGATGCGCTCGATGCTGGCGGCCTCACCGGGTAAAGGGGAAGTTGTGATATACCCGCAGACTTCGACGGGCTTTTTCAACGAGACCCTGCCCGCTTATAATGCCGAGCGTGCCACTGACGCGTGGAATCGGATGCTCGAATTTCTGATCAAGTACCTCGAACCGCCCCGCCGCACCAAGCTCGACGCGATGTGAGATGGCTGTGCTGCGTGTCCTCGATCTCGGCCCGATGCCCTATCTTGAGGCGTGGGCGCTGCAAAAACAACTCGCACAAGAACGCGGCGCTGATGGTATCCCCGATACGCTGCTGCTGCTGGAACATCCTCACACGTACACATTAGGCAGTGCCGGACATGATGAGTACATCTTGCTGTCGCCCGACGAACTCGCCGTCCGTCACATCGACGTGCTTCGCGTGGATCGCGGCGGTGACGTGACATATCACGGGCCGGGGCAGTTGGTGGGCTACCCGATCCTCAAGCTGCCGCCCGCGCTGGATAATCTGCACGCCGATGTGATCGACTACATCCGCCGCTTGGAGCAGAGCATCATCGCCGCGCTGGCGGAGTATGGCATTGCGGGCTGGCCTTACGCGGGCTTGACGGGCGTGTGGGTCGGTGACCATGCCGCGCCCGCCAAAATCTGCGCGATTGGCGTCAAGATCACGACGAGACGCGTCACCTTGCACGGCTTCGCGCTCAACGTCAATACCGATCTATCCTACTTCGCGGGCATCGTCCCCTGCGGCATCCACGACAAAGCCGTTACCAGTATGCAGCAGGTGCTCCGCGCACCCGTCGATATGACAAGTGTCACAGCGGCAGTGACTCGCGCCCTCGCCGCTGAATTCGGGTTCGATGCCATCACCCATGACTGACACTCACATTACGGTCTGCGTCCAAAACGGCTGCTACGTCCGATCTGCGTGACGATGCTCGACACAGTGAAGTCCGTGAACTGAGTGCCGGATGTATACGTGCCAGCCCCGTAAAGCCCATCCGTGACAGTGCCATCCGAACTGCCGCCGAAGTAGATCGAGTAAGTCGCACCTTCAATCAGTTCTGGCGAAGAAAATGCGATTGATTGGTAGCTCTTGGCTGGCGCAAAGGTCAACAGGTCATTACCGTTGCTATCCTGAATATGTATCAGTGTGTCTGCTGGTTGCGCAGTATCGAGATTGAGGAGCAGCGAATGTTGGCTTGATCCCTGATCGGGGGCTTGTGCCATGCCTGAGCTGCCTGCCGCCACGAGGAAGCCGCCCGTGATGTGGAAAGTGCCGTCATAATCCAGCGCGCCATTCATGTTCATCGTTGGCCCGTGTACGATGACCACGCCGCCGGTCATCTCAATCGATCCGTTGGCGTCCAGCCCGTCACCATCCGCGTTCACCACGATATATCCGCCGTGAATGTACAGGTAGTAGTTCGCCGCGCTCGCGAAACCGCCCGTAGCATTGCCGCCCGCCACGTTGATGCCGTCATCGCTCGATACGAGGCGGATATTCCCACCGTTGATGGTGATCACTTCGCTCTCGATTCCTTCGTATGACTTGGTGATGTTGATGTCGCCACCGTTGATCGTGACCGACGCGTCGGCATGGATCGCGTCATCGCCCGTCGCCAGTGTGAACGTCCCACCATTGACGGTGAGCGCGGTATTGGCGTGCAGGGCGTCGTCCGCCGAGTTGATGGCGAACGTCCCGCCATTGATAGTCAGGCTGGCTCCAGCTTTGAGACCTTTCGCGGAGAGATCGTCGCTGATATTCGCGCTGCTGCCACCCGCCGTCGTCAGGTCAAACAGCCCACCATCGATGATTGCCGCCGTTTCGGCCTGAAGCGCGTCCCCGCCCGCGTTGATCTTGATCTCGCTGTTCGCGATGGAGATCGTACCGAGCGCGGGGTCTTCCTCGTTATCGGCTTTCAAGCCATCACCCTGCGTGGTCAAGGTGAGATGCGCGTTGGTTACGACGAGCGAGTCTTTGCCGCGAATGCCATCATCGGCTGCGTTCACCATGATGGTCGCATCCGTGATGGTCAGACTGTCCTTGCTCGTGATTCCGTCGTTGAAATTCGCTTCCACGGTCAAACTACCGCTGCCGTTGATCGTCAGATCGTCATCGCTGAACACTGCGGCGTTCGGCTCGTTATCGTCAGGGTTGGCGTAGACATACGTCGCGGCATCGGACACGAAGTTTTGGCTGCCATCCGCCAGCACAATCACGGCGGATTCAGCATGTTTGATGTAAATTGGCGCGCTCGTCGTATTGCGCATTTCGACACCGTTCAAAATGAGCGTAACGGTGGCACCTTTCGCATCGACCATGACCTGTCCATCGGTCAGGTTCCCGCTCAAGCGATACGTGCCCGCCGCCGTGATGGTCACATTGCTGCCGTCCACCGTGGCTCCGCTGCCCTCCACGCTAATCGTGTCGTTGTTCAACGTGATGATGGTCGCCGTTGGGTCTTCATCTCCGTTGCCTTGTGCATTTGCGATAGATACGCTCATCATCGTCAGCATGAGCGCGAAAAATACATGTGCCAATCGATTGATCTTCATCTGGTCTACTCCAATGTAGATGGCGGGGACTAAAACCAGCCCGCTATAGGTGTGACATTCGTTCTTGAGCAATACCGGCTGCTTTTCCGCTGCACCACCCGGTGCAAGATGAGGCAACTTGTAGCATTCCTTGATTAGACAATACAGCGAAAATGTTCAGAAGCTGTTGAGAATTTGAGGATTTTCGGGCTATTGACGCGTAAATTCCACATTCCAAGTTTCCCTATCGAATCTGTCATATTACATCATGAAAAATGTCATATAAACCAGATAATAATCTGTCATATCTTCTTTGTGACCTTCACCTGACGATATATGATGATATGCACTTCAGGACGTCCCCCTCAAAATGCTATTCTTTAAGCATAAATCACTTGCTGAACAAATTAAACAAAAATCTGGGAGACAGCAAGCGCAAGAGGAGACACAATATCATGGCAAACAATCGCGTATCCACAAAGTCCGGCACCGTCATCGAGAATCCGCCACTGGCGCGTCTGTTATTCGATGACACGCGCCTCGCCGTCGTCTGGCTGGTCGTCCGTGTTCTGGTCGGTTGGGAGTGGCTGCAAGCGGGTTGGCACAAACTCTCTGATCCGGGTTGGGTTTCGACGGGTGAAGCGCTCAAGGGGTTCTGGACGCGTATCGCCGCCGTACCGGAAACTGGCACACCAGCGATCAAGTACGATTGGTATCGCAGCTTCATTCAGGGCATGTTGGACAGTGGTGCTTACACTTGGTTCGCCAAGGTGATCGCCTTCGGTGAAACCGCTATCGGTGTCGCGCTCATCCTTGGTGCCTTCGTCGGTGTCGCGGCTTTCTTCGCCGGCTTCATGAACTGGAACTTCCTGATGGCGGGTTCCACCAGCTCCAATCCTATTCTCTTCGTCGGCGCACTGGCACTGGTACTCGCATGGAAGATCGCTGGTTACTATGGTGCGGATCGCTACCTGCTGCGTCTGCTCGGCACGCCATGGCAGACGACACAACAAGCCAAGGCTACGGAAGCCAAAGAAGACATCGGCTTGGTAACCAACCGATAACAGTAACGAACTAAGCTGAAATAATCCGGTTACACCTGAACCTAGACATACATCCACAACAGAACGAACAGCGGGAAGAGTGAGAGCTTTTCCCGCTGTTCGTTTATGTGGACGGCATCGGACGTAAAACCTGAAACGATGCTCATGTTATTTTTGAGTGGTTAAATAATCTGTCAGCGGCTGACTAATTTGACGTGCTATCGCGTCATCCAGTTCTACGCGCATACCCCCTAATGACTTACACTCCGCCGCAGGGGAAACATCGCGGTTGCCACGGTGCCTTCTCCGATCTGACTTTCAAGCTGTACCATCCCGCCGTGCAGTTCGGCAGCCTGCTTGACAATCGCTAACCCCAAGCCCGTCCCCGGCAAGCCTTTGACGTTCGACCCACGCTGAAACGCTTGGAATAAACGGTTCTGGTCGGCGGGCAGGATGCCGATGCCCTGATCTTGCACACGGATCACGCAGCGAGCGTCGGAGATATTCAGGGTAATACGTACCTCGCCACCCTGTGGTGAATACTTGATCGCGTTCGAGATGAAGTTGGTCGCAATCGAGCGCAGCAGCATCGGGTCTGCCATGATCACATCGGGCACATGGTTGTCATAGTGCAGCGTGTGCGTATCGCCATGGATCGCTTGGAACTCATCCACGATCGTTTGTATGAAGTCGCCCACCTTCAGCGGCTCCGGCTTGAAATCCATGTGCCCGGTTTCCATCTGGCTGACTAGCAACATGTCATCAAGCATTTGCACCAACTGGCGGATCGACGCTTCGATACGGCTGAATTGCGCTTGGCGGCGGGCCTCATCCAGTCGGTCGCTGTAATTGCGCAGTAAGCTGCTAGACGACATGATCGTGGCGAGTGGGTTACGGAAATCGTGCGAGAACATGGCGACCAGCTTGGCCTTCATAAAGCGCTGTTCGCGTTCTTGCTCAAACGCCTGCTGCCATTCTTCGACTTCCTTGATACGTTCTTGCTCTTGTACCGCCTTCTTTTCCAACCGCACACGGATTGCCTCAAACAGCTCCACGCGCGAAAAAGGCTTTGTGATGTAGTCGTCAGCACCCATCGCCATCCCGTGGCGAACATCCTCGTGCGAGGCGCGTGCCGTCACAAAAATGAACGGGATATTGGCTGTGGCTGGCTTGGAGCGCAATTCCAACAAAACGCCGTGCCCATCTAATTTGGGCATCGTGATGTCACTCACGATCAAATCGGGCATATACCGAACAGCCGCCTCGACGCCGTTAAGTCCGTTATCTGCTCCTTCCGCTTCGTACCCTTCTAGATTCAACCAGTCAATGACTTCCTCACGCAGAATGTCTTCGTCTTCGATCACGAGGATTTTCGTCATGGCTCGATATGCTCCTTACGATCCGATAGGGATTTTCACCGTAAACGTCGTCCCTTTATCCACCTGACTTGTAACTTCGATGGTTCCTCCATGCAATTCTATCGATTCCTTAGTGATGACCAACCCTAGTCCTGTTCCCGGGATCGTCCCTACGTTGGCAGCACGGTGGAATGGCTCGAACAGATACTTGAGATCGGCCTCCGGGATGCCGATGCCTTCGTCCGTTATCTGTAACACCAGCGCCTCATCGTGCATATCCATGTTCAGCGTGACGATTTTCCCTTGTGGTGAATACTTGATTGCGTTCGATACCAGATTGCTGATCACCTGCCGCATCAACCTGCGATCCAGTTTGACTTCATGCAGCGCAGTATCACATGTGTACTGGATATGATGCTCGAAATCTGGTTTGCTCTCAAACTCGTCAACCACACTCCGGCACAGTGAGTCCAGATCCAGCAAGACGGGGTTGAATTCCACCCGCCGTGCCTGAATCCGTGCCAGTTGCAGCACATCCTCGATAATGTCCCGCAGATGCCAAATTTGTGCTTGTATCTTATGCAAGCGCTGCTCGATCTGCTCGTCACTCAGCCGCGCCCGATATGTGATCACGGTGTCCGTTAGCGCGAGGATAGTCGCCAGCGGCGTGCGGAACTCGTGCGAAGCCATCGACACGAAGCGTGTTTTCAGGTCGCCCAACTCTTTTTCCTTCAAGACCGCTGCCCGCAGTGTTTCCTCGACCTTTTTGCGCTCGGTGATGTCGGTCGAGACGCCTAACACATATTTCGAATTGCCATCCGAGCTGATGATCGGCACTTTCGTCGTCTGGAACCAGCGTGTCACCCCGTTCGCATCGGTGACCGTCTCCTCGACATGCAGTGTTTCACCAGAGTCGATCACGCGGCGATCAGCTTCTATGAAGCTGGCTACCTCGGTCTGCGATGGGTTGAAATCGGCGTCCGATTTGCCGATGAGCGCTTCCACCGTCGTGTTATAGACCTTGGCTACCATCGGATTGACAAGGATAAAGCGCGCGTTGTAATCCTTCACAAAGATCATGCTAGGGCTAACATCGATGACCTCGCGCAAGAATGCCCGCTGCTGCTCAAGTTCAGCGGCGGTTTCTTCGCGTTGGGTGATGTCGAGGACAAAGCTCATGACCATCAGATCGTCTTTGGACTGGATGAAGCTCAGTTCGATCTCTACGGGGAATTCAGTGCCATCTTTACGCTTGGCAAACAGCGACAAGCCCGCACCCATCCTCCGCATTCGCGGCGCGTTGTAATAGGCTTCGCGGTGTTGAACGTGGTGGCTACGCGCCGAGTCAGGAATCAAGACTTCTATAGACTGTCCGACAAATTCTGGTTGTGTGTAGCCGAATAGTCGCTCGGCTTGATGGTTCACCAACGTGATCATACCGTGCTGGTCGGTGATCACGACGGCAATCGGCGCGGCTGCCATCAACATGCGGAATTTCTCTTCACTGTTGCGCAGGGCGATTTCGGCTTGTTTGCGCTCGGTGATGTCGCGCGAAGAAGCGATAAAGCCTTGGACTGTGCCGGTGTGCGAATAGATCGCTCTGACGAGACTTTCCAGCCACACATCATGCCCTTGCTTATGTTTGTAACGGCTCTCTAGGCGAACAGTAGCGGCATTCGAGGAAATCGCGGCTTGGAGCGCTGCTTGAATCGTTAGCACATCGTCGGCATGTGCATAGTTCAGCGCATTTTGTGTCAGCAATTCTTCTGGCGCATATCCCAACACCACCTTGCTAGAGGGCGACACGTACTCATACCCACCTTCGATATTCATACGCATCACTACATCCGTGGCGTTTTCCGCCAGCAACCGGTAGCGCGCTTCGCTTTCTCGCAGCGACAATTGGATTTGTTTGTGCGCCAGCAGACTGCCGAGCGCCAATGCGTACAACGCCAGAATATCGAGCACGGCTTTGGATGCGGGTGCATGTGTGATGGCGTTATCGATGATCAGCCAGCCTAGACCTTGTTCCCCATTCCATAGTACGGCAGCAGCGTTCCAACCAGTACCAATCGGGTCTAGTTCAGTATACAGCGGCACATCCTCATCCAGCGCGATGCGTTCTGTGCGTTGCCATGCGCGCATCTCGATGCTGTTTGGTTCGGGCACGTACTGCAACTGATGCTCATCGTTTAGGTTGCCTTCACTATCGGTTCCGTAAGTGCCAACGGCACGTCCCTGCGCTGCATCGTACAAAAACAGTGCCAAGCGTTCCAAACCGAGCCGTTCCAAGCCCAATTCCACCGCACGTTTGTAGAAAACATCGAGGTCATCGATCTGCGTGAGTTCGATGGTGGTTTCATGCAGGCCTTTCAGGTACGCCTGAAATTCGCGTTCCTCCGCCATCTTTGTTTGCAGTGCTTGTTCCGCTTTAATACGTTCTGTGATGTCCACATTCACGCCGACCATGCCGATTGGCCGGTTGTGTTCATCCTTCAATAGACTGAGAGAGAGCATCGTGAATACGTTTGTGCCATCTTTTCGGGTTTGGATGACTTCCCCGCGCCAACGCCCCTTCTCACGCACAATCGTATCAAGCGCCTCTTGGGTTAAGCCATTGACGGTGTGTGTGCGTAATACCTCTGCGGTTGTCTTGCCGATCACTTCGTCGGCACGCCATCCATAAGTGTTCTCTGCGCCTTGGTTCCACGTTTGAATGTGTGAGTCAGCATCTTTCGAGATGATGGCGTCGGTCACGTTCTCTTGCAGACTGGCGTGATAACGCAGTTGGCGCTCGTATTGTTTGCGTTCCGTAATATCGTAATTGACACTGATAATCCCGAAGGGGATGCCGTGGTCATCCTTGAACAACGTGGTCGATCCCCGGACATAAATCTCGGAGCCATCTTTGCGATGCTGCGTAAAATCCCCTGACCAATTCCCACGCTCAAGAAACTCCTGCCGGGTGCGGTCACGCTCTTCATCTGACTCGAACTGAGTAGGCAGAATGGAGGTAACTGGCTTACCAATGACTTCTTCCGCCGTCCAACCATAGATACGTTCCGCCGCCCGATTCCAGCTCTGGATGATGAAGTCGGTATCGGCTGTGATCACTGCATCGCTCACGTTTTCTTGTAAGCTGGCATGGTAACGAAGCTGGCGTTCTTGTTTTTTGCGCTCCGTAATGTTGCGCGTGATCCCCACCAGACCGAGGAGTTCGCCTTTCAAGTTCCGCATCGGCACCTTGTTGGAGGATGCCCATTCAAAGCCCCCGACGAAGCCCTTTGAAGGCTGCTCGTGGTCGATCAAAGGCGTGCCTGTTCGCAGCACCTCGTCCTCATCTGCGTGGAACTGAGCTGCAAGTTCAGGCGGGAAGTAGTCAAAATCGGTCTTGCCAACTAGTTCTTCGGGGGAGGCTGCGCCGCGTGCCTGTGCCAGCGCAAGATTGCCCAACACGAAGCGATGTTCATTATCCTTCATATAGATGAAGTCGGGCGCTGAATCGATCAAGGTGCGCAGTAAATTGCGCTCTTCTGCTAGCGCCGTTTGCGCACGTTTTTGCTCGGTAATATCGCGGATGATGCAGATCAGCCCATCGCCCTCGATATGGCTCACGCTGATCTCTGCCTCAAACGTGCTGCCATTACAGCGTACTGCGTGCGCTTCAAACTGCTTGTTCACACTCTTGGCGATGACGGCTGTCATGACAACATGCACCCGATCCCGATCACTGGGATGGATCAGATCGAGCAGCGATTGTTGAGCAGCGGTGTGGGCAGCATACAAGAATAGACTATCGAACGCCTTATTCGTGCGCTGGATGCTGAGATCAGTGAGGACGAGCAGGATGCCATCGAAGCTGTTGTCCAAAATCGCTTCGATGCGCCCCTTTTCTTCTTCCAGTTCTTTGGTGCGCTCGATGACGCGTTGCTCCAGAGTATCGCGCGCGGACTGAAGAGCCGTCTCGACTTGTTTGCGTTCTGTGATGTCGATATGTGCGATCACCACACGACGGGGCAACACCTCTTCAAAGGGCGTCACGCCCATCCGAAACCAACGTTGCACGGTAGGACTGTGACAGGCGTACTCAAGATAAAAGCTACTGACGTGTCCGGCTATCACGGCACGGATACCCGCTGCTGCCGAAGCTGCATTGTCCGCGTCTTGTCCGATAACTTTGTCGCACACCGCTAGATAGTTATCACCAACAAACTGTCCCGCCGACGAAGCGCCGTTTTCCTCCGCGAACCGCCGCCACGGCGCGTTGACGTTGATAATGGTACCGTCCGTTGCCAGCACGGCGGCATTTGCCGGGAACGAGTCAAGGGTGCTCTGCAAAAACATCTGCATGGCCTCGACTGCTTGCGTGTGCTGCTGCTGCTCCATCTGAAGCTGAACACGGTCGGTAATATCCCGTCCCACGCCCTGATACTCTACGACGTGTCCTGCCTCATCCACCAGCGCTCGATCTGTCCATTGGAACCATCGCCTTGAGTGGTCGGGCATGACAGTTTCGTGTTCGCTGGTCGCCACCGGGTTTGCCGCATTCAAGGCGAGTACATTCGCTTTAGCGCGTTCACGCTGTTCTTCAGGGATGCTAGACAGGAAGTGATACCCCAACAAGTCTTGAGCAGGTTTGCCGTAATATTCGGCATAGGCGCGATTGACGAAGGTTAGCCGGAAATCAGTATTGTAGCGGCAGATCATCTCCGTTTGATCTTCAACAACTTGTCGGTAGTGGGCTTCGCTTTGTCGCTGCGTCTCTTGTGCTGCCTGAAGGTCGAGGATACGCTTGTTAAGCTCTGTGGTGAGCCGCAATTGCTGGAGGGCAACCGCGAGTTGACCAGCCACTTCGTAGGCGATGGCTTGATATTCCGGCGTGAAAAAAGCAGGGCTGTCAGCTAATAGGCCGAGCGAACCAATCAGCTGCTCCCGATTCATCAGCATCACCTGCAAACCGGAAATGATCCCTTCTTCAAGCAGTTCTTGTCCTTGGGTGGTAGGATTCGTGGCCTGTCGTGGACGAATATCATCAAACACCCGCATATACCGCGCATCGAGATCAGCGAGCACCGAGGACGGCACAGAGGTATGGACGCCTTGATCTAGCGTGACCTCACGCTCAAGATTGACCGTAAAAACTGTACCTTCGCCCGTCTGCGGATCGATCACGCCGACCTTCGCCCGTTGGCATGGGATGAGCTGCCGCAAATACGTAAGCGTGGTCTGGATCAGCTCTTGGATAGAGTCACCCCGTAGTAAGCCGATGTCGATCTGATGCAGCAGTTCCATGCGTTGAGCAAAGCGTTTCAGGTATTGTTCGTTCTGCTGCCGTTGGATGATCGAGCTGACTTGCTTGGCTACCATCGCGATCAGACGCACGAGCTGGTCATCTTGGGCGAGGATCACGCGTGTGGCAAAGCATAAGACTGCTAACACGTTGTCATGCGCTGAGATCGGCACCCCGACAATCCCGTGCAGCCCCGCAATCTTCGCCGCCTGCAAGCGCACAAATTCATTTTCGGTCAACAGCGTAACATCAGGGATCCATTCCACCGCGTTAGCCGCCCAGACGCGCCCGATCAGCCCTATCCCCCGATTGAAGACGGCGTCTAGGCTGGCGATGCGGAAGCTATTCAGCCCCTCGTCATCAGCATCTGCCACATAGTGCAGCGGGCTGCAAATCAGCGCCGTCTGGTTCAGATTAGGAATCCACACGCCGCCATAATCCCAACCCGTATATTGGCAAACTAGCCGTAATACAGCCTCGATCGCACCTTGCAAGTCTTCGGCGTCCTGCGTGGTGTTAAGCAGCATCATCAGGAACTCAGTTTGTTTCTGACTTTGCTCAGAGGCCATTGTCGAGTTGAGTGCTGTATGACTAGCTTGAGCAGCTAACTGAGCTTCAAGTTCAGCGATGCGAGTTTGCATCTGCGCTTGTGTTTGCCGAGTTTCTTTGAGTGCTACGCGGAGTTCTCGGCTTTTTTTTGACATTATGCTTGATCCTCATCCAGATCAACGCCTGAAACAAGACGAACCCTTACGTGTTTTTCATTATAGTACTAAACTTCATCTATTAATTTTCGCTGCTACTGATGGTTATACTGAGACTTTAAAAATATGTTTTCTAAGTTACGGTCGTATAACCGATGGCGACATCATTATCTTCTATTTGCCCAACTACATGCTTAGTTTCAATTTGAATTAGTATTACGTGCGAGTTACGGTGTCGGCTGAATTCTTGGATCATTCGTTTGACATCGATAGCAAATTTGTAATGTTAGAGCTGTGTGAGCGGGATGTATAGTGTAGCGACTAACCTACCAACCGAAGTCAATAGCCCAGTATATTGTATCCTATTTTCTTCTTAAATTGCCATTTTTTTTCACTAAACTGAAGTATCTGGATACAAATTGTTACTTTTGGCATGGAAACAATTCATTTTCCCGACGCGGCGTTTAATAGTCGCTAAGGTGCCCGCTATGCGCGGAAACCATGCGCTGCGATCACGCCCCATAACGCGGGGAGCGAACCTTGACGTTGATGCCAAGACATGCGCTCAGTCAACTAGTTTGCCCAGATACCCAAGCAGCGCCTCGATCCCCAACAGGTAGCTGCGCCAACCGAAGCCGCACACCTGCCCGACGCAGACCGGCGCGAGGTACGAATGATGGCGGAACTCTTCGCGCGCGTGAATGTTCGACAGATGCACCTCGACTGTCGGTAGCTTCACCGATGAGATGGCGTCCCGCAGCGCTACCGAGGTATGCGTCAGACCGCCGGGATTGATCACGACGCCCAGTGCCCACAAGCGCGCCTCTTGAATCGCATCGATCAGCACGCCTTCGTGATTCGACTGCATGGTGCGCACGCCAATGCCGTGTTTGGCGGCGAAGCTCACAGCACGTTGATGGATGTCATCCAGCGTCACCGCGCCGTAAATATCGGGTTCGCGCAAGCCGAGCATGTTCAGGTTTGGCCCGCTGATCAGTAAGATTTCGGACGGTTGAGCGTTCGGCGCTGTAGTCATCATGTTCCCTCATGGATGTAGGCTGCATCTACCGATTCTACCGTGAATCCGATACCAAGCATCTCAAGTTCATCACGGCAGTGCTGCGCGGCGCACTCCGACAAAATTCATGCGATTCACTTACACATTTCCTACAGATGTCTGCTAAACTATAATGTCGGAGCATGAATATCGTCCCAACGCGATAATCAACACCATAAACGACAATAGGTGAAGCAGCTATGCCAGTCTACGAGTATCAATGCGAAACATGTGGAGTACGCTTCGAGCGCACACAATCATTCAAAGATGAGCCGATCAAAGTTTGCCCCGAATGTGGCGGCAAAACTCACCGCGTTATCGGCGCGACGGGCGTCATCTTCAAGGGATCGGGCTTCTACATCAACGATAGCAAGGGTAAAAGCGCTTCGGTAACGCCGCCAAAGACTGGCGAGACGAAGACTGAAAGCGCGGGCGAGGCCGCCAAGACGGAAACTGCTGCTGCCAAAACCGAGACCAAGACAGAAGCAAAGACAGAAACTCCCGCTCCGGCGGCTGCCAGCACATCAGCTGCCAAGACAGAATAACAGACAGAATAACAACACATCAGCCCTAGGGCGCACAGCCAACACAGCGTTATACTCACGGATAGGTTATTGACCCTATACCGTGAGTACATGCTATGAAAATTGCTGACATGAATTGGATGCAGGTCGAAGCATACCTGCAACACGATGATCGCTGCATTCTGCCCATCGGCAGCACCGAGCAGCACGCTTACCTCAGCCTCGCCACCGATAACATCCTGTCGGAGCGCGTCTCTATTGACGCCGCCGAACCGCTCGGCATCCCTGTCTTTCCCGTCGTCAGCTACGGCATGACGCCGTACTTCCAGAAGTATCCGGGCAGCGTCACCGTGCGCGTCGAGACGTACAACCGCCTGATCCGCGATATTCTGGACAGCCTTGCCGAACAAGGCTTCAAGCGCATCCTGATCGTCAACGGGCACGGCGGCAACATCCCCGCGATGGGCGTTTATTACGAATGGGTGAAGGAACATGCCGGTATCCGCGTCAAGTGGCACAACTGGTGGAACGCACCCAAAACGTGGGCGAAGGTGATGGCGACTGATCCGGTGGCTTCTCACGCGTCGTGGATGGAGAACTTCCCGTGGAACCGGTTGGCGGGCGTGACCATGCCCGACGCGCAGCATCCGGCGGCGAACAGCGAATTGATGCGGCAGATGTCGGCGGCGGAAGTGCGCGCTTACCTTGGCGATGGCAACTACGCGGGTTATTACCAGCGTCCTGATGCTGACATGCTGGCGATCTGGCAAGTTGCCGTAGAAGAAACGCGGGCGCTGCTGACCGATGGTTGGGCATGATGAGCCGACCTGTGCTAAAGTCATAAAAGGTGATTGACTTTCTGTGGTCTATACGGTAACGTAAGAACCATTCTGCACGATACGTCTTTCTAATATGCGGTTACCAAAGCAAGGAATAGTAGCATGATGCTACAGCAGGCTTGTATGTGTCTGAAGCAGGGACGGTAAGTTCTTCTTCGGCACAACGCAACTGATACGCGATAACGTAACGATCAACGGCTGACGAAGCACTACGTCCCTGAGAATAGCGGTGGGAACCGTTATTCATCATGCTCAACTTTGGGTATGGAGGGACAAAGGTGCTTTTCTTTTGCCTGTTGGTCGTTTTTATTTGGGGTTGAGCTTTCCGCAGTCGTACCCGTAGCGGCGTATCCAGTGCATTTGGAACGAAGCAGTCAGCAATAGAGACTTTCATGGGGTGAGAGAACTGATGGCTTTCCAGACAACGATCAACAATTTCGCAGCGGCATCCGAGCAACAGCGCGCGGGCGTGACCATCGAGGCGCTGATCGGCAACACGCCGCTGCTTGGCTTCCAACGTCTCACAGCGCACCTGCCGACACATGTCAACGTCTACGCCAAGGCCGAGTGGACGAATCCGGGCGGCTCGGTCAAGGATCGGGCGGCGCTGAACATCATCCGCACCGCCGAACGCGAAGGCAAACTCAGGCGCGGCATGACGCTGGTAGACAGCACGAGCGGCAACACGGGCATCGCCTACGCCATGATCGGGGCGGCGCGCGGCATCAAGGTCAAGCTGTTTCTGCCCGCCAACGCCAGCGCCGAACGCGTGACCATCCTCAAGGCGTATGGTGTCGAACTGGTGCTGACCGACCCGCTGGAAGGCTCCGACGGCGCGATCCGCGCAGTGCGCGAGCTGGTCGCTAACGAGCCGGATGCCTACTTCTATGCCGACCAGTACAGCAATCCCGCCAACTGGCAGGCGCACTATCATTCGACGGGCATTGAAATCTGGGAGCAGACGGCGGGCGCGGTGACGCATTTCATCGCGGGGTTGGGCACCAGCGGCACGCTGATGGGCACGGGTCGCCGCCTGAAGGAATATAACCCCGACATTCAGATCATCTCGCTGCAACCCGATTCGCCGTTCCATGGGCTGGAAGGGCTGAAGCATATGCCGTCCGCGATCAAGCCGGGTATCTACGATGAGCACCTCGCTGACCGCAACCTCGACATCAACACCGAGGAAACCCACGAGATGGCGCATCGGCTGGCGCGGGAAGAAGGCTTGCTGGTGGGTATCAGCGCGGCGTCCGCGATGGTGGGGGCGCTGCGGGTGGCGGAGGAGATCGCCCAGACAGGCGAACCCGCGACCATTGTCACACTGTTCCCCGACAACGCCTACAAGTACCTGTCGCACGCGCCGTGGAAGTAGGGCGGCGGTCTGCCCGTCCAGATGATCCTTACCATGATCCCGTTGGCTGGTGCAGACGGGATCATGACCGAGAGTCGTGCTAGGTGGAGTGCTTCGGCTTGAGTGCTGAGTGCTTCGTAAAGACAAGCCTTCATTCCCCATTCTTTTCCTCCAGCCTGAAGCAGTGAAATTTGTGCGTACGACGTACATGTGAACCCTCGTGTACGATATTCGTGGTTCGGGATTTGCCTGATAATGGCGGTAAAGAAATTGCAGCCCATTTCAGCCAGATTGAGCTATTCGTGGGCGTTTTTGTGCTCAAAACGACATTGCTAATAGGCAATCGATCCCGACAATGAATTGTCGGGCTTACCCTACGAAGTCCCTTGCGGGACTCCCCCGAATATTTCAGGCGAAACGTAAATTAGTCGGGGCGGCGGATGCCGAGGCTGGCGGCGAGGTAGAAATAGCAGATCAGCACGGCTTGTAAGACGACGAGCGCAATCGCATCGCGGGCGGCCTCATCCCAAGACTTGTACACGATGGAGGCCAGCCCGATGCCTACGCCAATGGCGGTAACGAACGCGGCGACATAGTGCGCGATGTATGACCCTCTTGACCAGACCGACAAAAATAGCCCCACTGTCGCGGCAGATAACACGGCTACCCAGAGATTGAGGAACAGCAACCCATGAAACAGCAGGGTTCCTAGCACTGTCAACGCGATGGGCAGATCATCCTGACAGCGCGCCCAACCGCCTCTAGAGACAACCAGACAACTGATCGCGTTGTCATAGGTCGCGAGGTACGTCCCAATCACGATCAAGATCGGCGTAACCCCTAGCATGACCTGCATTAGCTTCCGCGCATGACGCAAGCCGCGCGCCACCAACCACTGCGCGATCTGCCGGTTGGTTAGCGGCGTGACGTAGATCGGCTCAAAGCGCTGCATGGCTAATTGGTGCTGCGTGATCTGCGCGGTCACCAGCGCGAGGAACGACGGCACGGTCAGCGCAACGAGGCACCATACCGCATAGATAACGTGCAGCGTCCCAGTATCACGATTGGCTAGCAGCACATAGATGCCGATCAGCACGCTGGCAGTGCAGAGCGCTGCGCTCCACAGCATCACCCTAGACGCCGCTGTGCGAAATGGTCGGTGAAGTTCCAGTTGGAGCAGTGGATTGGCACGCAGCGCGCTCAACGGCAAGCTTCGCATGGTCTAGAGCATCTCCTTGGGATCGTCGCGCTGTTGGCGGGCTAATTCCGCGATGCGCTGTAATTTCTCGCCCGCTTCGGCTCCGACGCCGTCCAGTACACGATCAAACCATTCGCGGGCGGAGTCAGCATTGCCAACGCGCCGATACAACTCCCCCACCAGATAGGTGATCACAAAATATTCTTCGTCACGCAGCGGCGTGTGATCCAGCCAGCGCTTGTAATAGGCGATTGCTGCCAAGCGATTCGAGTGTTCGCCCTGCTGTTGACCATAATCTTGACAGCACCACGCCGCCCGCAGGTATAGATCACCAATTTTCAGCGGATCGGTGCCCCGCCACTGCGCGATCTTGGCAAGGAATTCGTAGCATAAGGCGGGATTGATGCGCTGTTCCACCGGCAGATGTGGCGTGAGTTCGTCAAACACGCGGCGCTTGAGATCGTCGGTGAGGATGATGTCCCCTTTGATCAGATTGTGCGAATAATCGGTGTAGCCGCACTGGGGACAGGTGCCCACCATGAACACAATCGGGTCGAAACCGACGGCCCTCGCGTGCAAATCGGTCGTCCTGCCGCCAAACGTGTTGGTGCTCATCAATTCAGGCGCGTTGAAGGCCGCCCCGCAACAGGGACAAGTCACTTCTACTTCTCGTGCTGAGGTCATCGCGTCACCTCTCAAGGTAAACTCATTGATCTGGCGCACTCAGTACCCATTATAGAGGCGGTTTGGTGGGAATTAACCTATTACCCGACGTTGATGATGTTGGAGAGATCAGGCACGGTATCGGGTCATCAGAAGATCCAGACAATGAATTGTCTGGCTTACCCTATGAAGTCCCTCGGTACGTTCGAGTGTGGACAGCGTGCCCCGATGCGTGGCATCACATTTTCAGCTTAACGTATGACTGAGACGTATTCCCTTTGCCTTTATCCGTCCGTATTTCAAAGAGATCACCGCACTGTGAAACGAGCTGAGTCAAGCCTTTGTGACCGTAGGTTTGGCTCTTGAATTGCGGATCGAGTTGACGCAAGTTGTGCCCTAGCGCACCGAGGAATACCCAGTCATCTTTTTTCGGCGTCATTTGATAGGCTTTTCGCAGGAGAGGACGCGGATCAGGCGTTGACTTTGAAGGGATCGGCTTGGGAGGGGTCTTTAGCGCCGCGGGCTTGATCAGTGGCTTTTTTTGTAGAACGGGATGTGGGGCAGGAACTGGTTTGGCGGTGCTTGGTTTGATGCTCGATTTCGGGTGCGCCACTGCTGCCGCTTTTGGCAGTTGTTTCAGCGTATCGGTGACGATGAATAGAGAGCAGGCATTCACAAACCCTTTGGGGGTGGTCGCTTTGCCCGCCGCAATGACGGTCGCGCCTTCGTCCTTGAGGTGAATTACCAGCGGCGTAAAGTCACTGTCGCTAGAGACGATGCAAAAGGTATCTACTTTACCGGAATGCAAAATTTCCATCGCGGCGATGGTGAGAGCGATGTCGGTCGTGTTTTTACCAGCGGCGTAAACCGACTGCTGCACCAGTTGAATCCCATATGATTGTTCCACACCGTGCCAACTAGACATGTTCGGTGCAGTCCAGTCACCATAAACACGCCGAATAACGCAGGTGCCGTATTTGTCCAACTCGCCCAAGATAGGCTCAATCAAGGCCGCTTGCGCATTATCGCCATCGATCAGCAGGGCAATCCGTAAATCGTTTCTGAGCATCATTTCTCCGCATTGACCGACGTATGTAAGCGGAATCAGAACCTAGCAGTTCCCTTACTTTCGATATTTCCAGTATAGGGCGCAAGTGGTTTACACACAATTGGTGTCACATATCAAGATTCTCACGGTCAATCGTGTCCCAGTGATCTTGATGCTGAACAATATAATGCGGATGCTGAGTTATTTTACCTTGAAAGCGGCGGTAGCGATGGCTTGATCTCCGCTGCCGAGGTACAGACGAATCTCGTAGTTGCCCGCCGCAAAGCCGCTCGGCTGCCCGAAATAGAAGAAGGTCGTGCCCGTTTGCGTTTGTCCCCACAAATAGGTGTTGCTCATCACGATATCATCGTCGTTGCGTAGTTCGCGCCGCCAAAGCACCCCCGGCTGCATGTCGCTGAAATCTACGAAGAAATAGACCCGCGTGATGCCGATGGGCAGTTCGAGCGACGGCTCGACGGGCTTCAGATCCGCCGTGATGCGCGAGGTGATGGCGACGATGGTCATCTTCGATTTGGCGCTTGGCGTGACGCTGGATGTGAGCTGCGGTGGTTGGAAAATGGGGATCAGCGTCGGCGTGATGGTCGGCGTCTGGGTAGGTGTCTCGGTGGGCAGTACGGTTGGCGTATCGGTAGGAGTCGGCGTCTCGGTAGCCGTTGGTGTGATCGGCGTCGGCGTGATGGTCGGTTCCGGCGTCAGCGTATAGGTGCTGGTCGCGCTGGCGGTACTGGTGAACGTGGCGGTCGGCGGGACAGCGGTCGTGGGCACGATGGTCGCCGTGTCCGTAGCAGTGGGCGGCAGGTCAGTCGGCGTCAGCGTCAAGGTGAACGTGAATGTCGCGGTGGGCGGTTCCTCACTAGGTATCTGTGCTGCTGCGTTGACGGTAAGCTGCACGTCAGGAGTCTCGGTCGGGTTATCCGTAGCGGTTTCCGTCGGCGCGGGGGTACTTGTGTACGTTGGCGACGGCGGATCGGTCTCGGTGGGCGGGATAGGCGTGTCTGAAGGCTGCTCGGTCGCCGTCTCGGTTTCGGTCGGGATCAGAATGGTCGGCGTGCTGCTCGGCGTTTCCGGCTGCGTTGGCTGTAATGATTGGGTTGGCACGAAAATAGCCGTCAGGGTGAGATCGTCGGTCGGCGCGATGGCAACGGCTTCGGTCGGGGTCGTAGCGCGGTTCAATAAGCGCGGGCCGAACGTACTGATGGCACAGATCGCGCCGGAAAAGATCAACATAATCCCGCTGACCACGAACACGCGGAAGCCTTGCTGACCTGCCGCACGCCGCCGCCGCCAGAAGCTATCCGTCCGGCTGCGACGAAATAGGCGAAACGACACCAGCATCAGCAGCGCGGCGATCCCAAGCAGGGCAAGGGCGATATTGGGGGCAGCAGCGAGTACTTGATCCGGCGACAACGCGTTTCTCCAATCGATAAACGGCGCGATTATACCACCTGAACGAGCAGTCGGAATGTGGAGGATGTGAGAAGTTTTGGTAATTTGCAGTACTGGCGTAGATCAGCCGCGCAGCATACGTACAGTCGCGGAGGGGCGATGTCTCTATAATGCGGGCAAAGCTTACCGAAAAGAGCGTGAGTTATGCTACCGTTTCTCGCCTTCCCGCGCCATTTTACGGAAACACCCATCGCCAGAGAAGGACTGCGCTTTTTGCGGCAGCAGATGCCCGCGCGGTTGCACTGGTGGCATATGATCGAGGCGCTGCTGATCGTGGTGTGCCTTGTCACCGCTATCGTTCCCGCCTTCATCCCGATCTTCACGGTGCGGCGGATGCTGGCGATCTACCTGCCGACGGTGCTGCTATCGTGGTTGGTGATCGCTCGCACGATCCTGTGTGGCGCGGCGTTAAGCAGTCGGGAGCAAGCGCTGGGCATGTGGGACGATCTCGTGCTAACGCGGATGGATGCGCAGCAGATCATCTTGGGCAAGTGGTGGGCGACGGTGCGCTACTGCTGGTGGAGTCACGCGTGGATGATCGTGCTGAGGTTTATCACGGCCTATAATTTAATGTTTTTCTTCGTGTTTGTGCCCGGAGCAGGTTGGCTCGGAGCCACACCCGGCAATATCTGCCCAGCGGGAATGAATGCCTTCTGTCACGGGATTAACCCTACCCACGTCAATGTCTTTTACTATATCTATGCACAGCCAATATTCTTTTTGGGGCTAATTGGTATCGGAGTCCTCATCATGAGCGCAGTGCTTGAGTTAGTTCTGTCGGCGGCGATTGGGATCGGGGGTGCGATGCTGTCGTCAAGCACTAATCGGGCATGGGCACCTGTCATTTTGCGCAGCCTAATTGGCACATTAGCAGTCGCTGTAATGGTCATTGGCAGTCTATTTTACGACGCGACGTTCAAAGGCATGGATAACGGGCGGTGGGTTGACACTGCCATCAACCTGTCTCAAGATCGACGGATCGATCTGCTAGAAACGCTGCAAACTGCCGTATCACCCCTAGCCGATCATGGTATTCTGATGACGACCAACTTTTTACGTCCCTCCGGCTATTCAAATACGTCTGCTTTTCAAGTGCGACAAGCAGTTAGCGTGATTCTGAACTGGCTGCTGTTCGCATTGATCATCCTGATCGTGATGCGGGTCACCATCGACGCCGCCGTACAGCGACATGCTTCGCCCGGCACAATTGGCGCGAAAAATGGCTAGTAAATGATCGTCAACACGTACAGCAGCACGCTGATGGCGAGGATGATGGCGATGGTGACCGCCCACCACGTAAATAGCGGCTCGACCTCATATTCCAAGGTGTGAAATTGCGGCGGGAGGCCATCACTGCGCACGTAGACTTCCACCGGATAGTGATGCGGTGTGCCAAGCCACGGACGATTCTTCGGCTGAACGCGTAAGGCTTGTTCGCCGCTCTCGCCCGCCTTGACGGAGACCCGTACCCGTGCTGGCGCGATGATCAGCATGTTGCTCGGTTCGCGCGTCTCGATCACGTAATAGCGCACCTCGTTGCCCTGATTCGCCAATTGGATGCGGATGCCGCGTCCGCTGACGCTAGCGTCACTGGCGAATTCGTAGTAGGGATACACGAGTAGAACGCAGTCGGCGGTAGCAAAGGCTTGCTCATCCTGACTGCTCACCGTGATCTTGTAACTGTACATCGCTGGCGTAGTCATCGGTAGGCGGGGCGGATGCAGCGTGATCAGGCGCTCCGAGCTGAGGCGGGCGGGCACATTCAGCGGCAGCGGCGCGATGGTGTACCATGAGTCGTCTAGCCCCTCTAAACTGAAGCGGTAACTTTGCGTCTCCGTGTGCTGATTCTCGACATCGATGCGGATGACGACGGCACGCCCCGGCTCGATCACGCTCTGAAGCGGCGTGACGCGCACTTTGGTTTGCTTACCAAGCGAAATCTCTTTGGGCGCAGCGGGCGTTAGCGACATTTGCCGCCGTCCGACGCCGATCGGGGTGCGGGCGAGGCGCAGCGTCAACCACGTCGAGCCGATCTTGACGGACTGCCCATCGCTCCACACTGCTGTGGTTTTCTTCGCGAGGCGGACATCATTCAGATAGGTGCCGTTCATAGTGCCCGCGTCGGTGACCGCCAAGCGACCATCCGGCAAGCGCTCGATGCTGATATGGCGTCGCGAAACTAGCGGATCGGTCAGGATCAGATCGTTGTTCAGATCGCGCCCCACGGAGAGCGTCGGACGATCCAGCACGACGGTGCGGGGCGGCGCGTCGGGCGGCGTGAGCAGGATCAGGTCGTCGGTGCCGCCGCTGATCAGATCGACGGGCAGCGCGGGTTGATCCAGCACAGGCATGACATCGAAAACGGTGGGCGCACCGCTGCTGTGCTCGATCTTGCGCTTGGTCGGCAGCGGCGGGAAGGGGCGGATCGTCTCGGCTTCCAACTGCTTGATCGACTTTTCGAGCGCTTCCAACTCGCGTCCGATGTCGGCGGCGCTCTCGTAGCGATCATCGGGGTTGAGACGCAGCGCCCGCAAGATAATGCTGATCAGCGCGGGCGGGACGTTGGGGCGCAGTTCTTGCACCTTGATCGAGTCACCCTGCGATTGCATCAAGATGGCTTCGTTGATCGAGGCGGCGGGGAAAGGCTGCTGACCTGTAACCAGCTCATAGAGCATGATACCGAGCGAGTACACGTCACTGCGCCCATCGAGCGCCCACCCGCGTGCTTGTTCCGGCGACATGTAGGCGGGCGTGCCCAGAATCTCGATGCCGCCCGTCGAACTGTCGCCCCAGATGATGCGCTTCAAGAGGCCGAAATCGGTCAAACTGGCATGGATCCCGGCGGGCATGGCGGCGGATGTTTTGATCAGCACATTGTCGGGCTTCACATCGCGGTGGACAAGGCCGCGCTCATGGGCAAAATGCAGCGCCTGCGCGACTTGGCGGCAAATGCTGACGACTTCGCGCAGTTCCAGCAGTTGCTGATTGGCGAGGTACTCGTTGATCCGTGTGCGCAAGGAGACGCCGTCGAAATGCTCCATGACCATATACAACAGGTCATCATCCGCAGCAGCCTCGTACACGCGCACGATATGCGGATGGTCTAGTGCGGCGATCTGTTGCGCTTGCGCGAGAAAACGATCCCGGAATTCGGGGATGGCGGCGAGGCGCTGATTCATGACTTTGATCGCCACCATGCGATCCGTACCGTGTTCCTGAGCGCGGAACACTGAACTCATCCCGCCGAGGCCAATCGGATCGAGGAGATCATAGTTGGCGATGTGTTTGAGGCTCTCGTGCTCGCTGGTTAGGTTGGTCATAGGCTGACTGCGGACGCGCATCCATCGGTAATCCACGTACTAGAGTACCATAAAGTCGCGTGGGGAGAAAGAAGAACACGGAGGGTGCCAACTATTTGCTGTATAATCGCCAACAAGTGACCATGAGGTGCAATGATGGCAGACTTAACCTTATCGGCGGCTTTGATCGAACAGCTTGAGGAGACGGCTCGGCGCGAAAACCGCAGTGTGGAGAGCTTGATCGCGTCGTTGCTGAGCGAACGTACACACTCTCTGCCGCCACAGTTGTCACAAGCAAATGCAGTGGAGGTTGAACGGCGGGAAGCGATCCTTAAAGCAGATCGGCTAAGAATGTATGCCAGAGCGCGAACATACTGGGCTAAGGAAAACAACCCACGCCAGCATATGACCGATGACGAGTTGGAAGAACAATTCTGGTTATTCGATCAGAACGGTATCCCGCGTCTTAAATCGGAGCAAGGTACGATTAACGTACCCGAAAGTCCGCTGCAAAGCATCCTCGACTCGGTAAGCAATAACCCTGAGGTGTGGTCGTTCGGAAAAGCGAACCTCACTCCAGAACGCATGAGAGAGATCATGAAAACCGAGTTTGTAGATCATTTGCTAGCGCGAATGAACCGTCCAGCAGTGCCTAGAGACGAGTGAGAGTTGTGGTGCAATTTCTGGTTGATAGCAGTTTCTTGTTCGAGTTATACAATGTTGACACCCTAAATCACTATCGTGTTCAACAATTCATGCGGACATCGGTAGAAATTCTGCTTTTACCAGAAATCGCGCTCACCGAAGTAGCATTTTTACTGGAGCGCGAAGGTGGAACAAAGGCCGCCGTATCATTCATGCGCGATATGGCGGTTTCTAAGATCGAGCGAGTATCTCTGATTCTTTCCGACTTGGTGAGAGCTGCGTCCATTAAAGAAAAATATGCTACTGCGGATTTCGATTTTGTAGATTGTTGCATCATGGCGTTGTCCGAACGCTTGAATATTACGACGATCTGCACGTTTGACCATCGCGATTTCGGAATTTTTCAACCAAGCCATTGTGAATATCTTATGCTTGTACCGTAGATACCACAGCAGAGGGGAAGGCAGTAGAAAATGCCCCCGTTTTGTAACGAGGGCATGAGTGAGGCTACTTCTTATCGTCTTCGATGGTCTTGATGCGCATGGCAGCGGGGCGCTGATCGTGACCTAACGCTCAGTAGTCGCTGTAGAGGATAAACAAGTCGATCTCGCGCATCCAACCGATATAACCATCCCGCGTTTTTACCGACCACCAGTAGTCATCATCCGATAATATCGGGCCATCAAGCAGTGTGAACGTTTCGCGTTCATGCAGATCAAGTTTGGGAGATCTCTCAGACGGTTCAAGATGAGCACTGAATTCATGCTCCTCATTAGCACTGACGGCAATCTTAGCGCCGATATAGATGTTTGGCTTCGAAGGCACCAGCGGATAATCGTCGGAAACAGGAGATGTACCCCCGAAATTTTCCCACGGAGCAGTGTATGAATAATCGGGAGCGTAGTCCGCTACCATTGTTACAATATAAGGCGAGTAGCATGGCCAGTCAACATCTAACGCGATCTCGATTTCAATATACAATGCCCCTTCTGAACCAGTTTTGAATGTGCGTTGTGCGATGAAGGTACCATAGAAAAGACTACCATCCCCGTATGGACAGTAAAAGTTAAACGTTAGCGTTTGCTGTGGTGCAAACCCCATTACAGCAACTGCTTTCCATCGCATTGTATCTTCAGGATATTCGCCGTTTATGAGGCGATACTGTGCCAAGAAAGGCTTCTTAGGATATTCCACACGCCACCGATGCTCGTTGAGTATGCTACCATCGGCTTTATCGCTAAGCACGAAATGATATTCGCCAAGCTCCATACCGTAACCACCAATAAGTTGAACGCTACAATAGGGATCGATATCCGAAGGTTCGACGCAACTATTATGAAGATTAACAGTTGAGTGTTTGCCACTAGGCGAACTTAGTGTACCAATTGGTTCAGCTTCGCCCTTCCATGAAATAACGAAGTCGATGTATTCAACCGGATAAAAGACCGTGAAAATTGGAAAATCGATATCGCTGAAGTCTCCGCCGCTGCCTTTTTCGGGATTACCAATGTATTCTGTAAATGACGTACCGCGTGGCGGTGGTTCTGGTTCGCTGATGTTTAGGCGGTAGATTGGCGGACTGAACGTGCGAATCTGCGCGAGGGAAGGGGAAGGCAACGTTAGGGCCGCGATGATCAGAACGACACCGATCCAACGTGTTCGCATGCACATTGCCACCACCTCAAAATAAAAAGCTCATCCCCATGTTACAGGGGATGAGCTAGAACTTCAATCAGTGAATGATAGTCGTCTGGACTACTTCTTATCGTCTTCGATCGTCTTGATGCGCATGGCAGCAGGGCGCTGCTTGATCTTGCGCAGCACATTCTCTTCCATCGTTGCGCGGCGGATTTCTTCCATAACGGCACGCGCTTGTTCGGCGGGGACACCTTCGCGGCGTAACCGCTCGGCATTATCGCGGGCTTCACGCGCCTTCTGCATGTCCAGTTCATAGGACGACTGCGCGGTATCGGCAAGCACGAGCACGCGATCCGGACGCACCTCAGCGACACCACCATAGATGGCGAAGCTTTCTTCGGCGGCTCCCTTACGGACGCGTAGCTCCCCGAAGCCAAGGGTGGTCAGCAGGGCAGCGTGATGCGGCAAGATGCCCATTTCGCCTTCCGTGCCGGGGATCACGACTGAATCGGCGGCAGCTTCTTCGAACAGCGGCCCATCTTGAGTGACAATTGTTACACGTAGTGGCATAGTTATCGCCTTTCCGTTGGACGATCACGTTCAGGGCGGGTTTCACGCCGCCCTCAAAGCAATCGCCCGCGCGGGATTAGATCTCGCCCTTGGCCTTGGCTTCGTCATAACGCTGGATGACTTCTTCGATGCCACCCGCCATGTAAAACATCTGCTCCGGCACATGATCGAGATCGCCGTTGATGATCATACGGAAGCCGCGCACGGTATCCTTGATCTTGACGTAACGACCACCACGCCCCGTGAACTTTTCCGCCACGAACATTGGTTGCGTCAGGAAACGCTGGATGCGACGCGCACGCGCCACGGCCTGACGGTCTTCCGGCGACAGTTCTTCGATGCCGAGGATGGCGATGATGTCTTGTAGGTTCTTGTAACGTTGCAGCACC
This sequence comes from Anaerolineae bacterium, assembly GCA_019637615.1. Classification (GTDB taxonomy): domain Bacteria; phylum Chloroflexota; class Anaerolineae; order Aggregatilineales; family UBA2796; genus JAHBVK01. The sequence goes on from JAHBVJ010000007.1 coordinate 259,729, forward strand.
GACTGCACTTCGCGGGCGGTGTTGTAGTGATCTTCGCCCACAATCAAGGGGTCGAGCAGACGGCTGGTGGAAGCCAGCGGATCGACGGCGGGGAACAAACCCTGCGCCGCGAGTTCACGTTCCAGCGAGATCGTCCCGTTCAGGTGCAAGAAGGTCGCCACTGGCGCGGGGTCGGAGTAGTCGTCGGCGGGCACGAACACCGCTTGCATCGACGTGATCGAACCCGTCTTGGTGGAGGCGATGCGCTCTTGCAGGTCGCCCATTTCCTTCGCCAGCGTGGGTTGATACCCTACGGCGGAGGGGAGACGACCGAGCAGCGCCGATACTTCCGAACCGCTCAACGAGAAGCGGAAGATGTTGTCGATGAACAGCAGCACGTTCTTGCCTTGGTCACGCCAGTATTCCGCGTGCGCCAGACCCGTCAAGGCCACGCGCAAACGCACACCGGGCGGCTCGTTCATCTGACCGAAGACCATCACCACTTTGTCCAGCACACCGTAGTCGTCGCGCATTTCGTAATAGAGCTGCGTGCCTTCACGCGTACGCTCACCGACGCCCGCGAACACGGAGATACCTTCGTGCTCCTGCGCCACCGAGCGGATCAGTTCGGAGATGGTCACGGTCTTGCCCGTGCCAGCGCCGCCGAACACGCCCATCTTACCGCCCTTGGTGAACGGCGCGAGTAGGTCGATGACCTTGATGCCCGTCTCGAACATTTCCGGCGAGGTGGTCAGTTCTTCGAAGGTCGGCTTGGCACGGTGGATCGGATAGTAGACATCGGATTCGACGGGGCCGACGTTATCGATGGGACGCCCCAAGACGTTGAAGAGACGCCCTAGCGCGGTTGGCCCCACCGGAATCGAGATCGGAGCGCCCGTCCCGAAGGCACGCATCCCGCGCGAATAGCCATCGGTGGAGTCCATCGCCACCGTGCGCACGCGCCCGTGACCGAGTTGGTTCTGGACTTCGAGGATCAGGTCGGGCTGCCCTTCGACAGGGACGCGGATGGCATCGAAAATACCCGGAAGACCGTGTTCAGGCGGGAAGTCCACATCGACCACCGCGCCCTGAATCTGCGTTACGGTTCCTTCGAGTTCATTGGTCATTACTTGATTCGTCATTCGCCTAAAATTCCTATTCAGCTATTCAGCAGTGAAGCCTAAACGCGACTTTGATAGAAAGGGTCTGTGATCTCAGGACTTTCATCGGGTACGTCACCCGCCACATCTTTGGTACTGCGCAGCGCTTCCGAGCCGCCCACGATGTCCAAGATTTCCGCCGTGATAGCCGCCTGACGCGCCTTGTTGTAGGAGAGCTGATACACGTTCGACAGCTCCTTGGCGTTTTCCGAGGCGTTGCGCATGGCGACCATACGCGCGCTGTGCTCACTGGCGAGGCTTTCCAGCAGCGCTTGATAGACGACGGTTTGCGTGAACTTCGGCACGATCTCATCGAGGATGCCAGCGGCGCTCGGCTCGAAGATGTAATCGGGCACTTGTGTCGTCGGCGCGCTGATGATCTTCATGTAGTCCGGCGCGGCTCCCAGATCGTCAAGTTCAGCAGGCAGCAGCGGGAATAACTGCTGTACGCGCGGGCGCTGCGTCAATTGGTTGACGAAATCCGTGTAGGCGATGTACGTCTCATCGACGTTGCCGCCGAGGAAGTCATCCATCAACACCTGCGCAATCGGGCGGATGTCAGCAATCGTCATCCACGGCGGGAGGCCAGTGAACTCGGCCACCACGTTTTCGCCCAAGCGGATCAGGGCATCGCGGCCTTTACGTCCGACCGTCACCCAGCGGACAGGCTTGCCCATCCGCTGCGCAAAAGACCGCGCCACACGGATGATATTGGAGTTGTACGCGCCTGCCTGACCACGATCACTGGTCATCAAGACGATGCTGATAGTGCCGACATTGTCGCGCTTGGTGAGCAGCGGATGCAGCGGCACCGGGCCTTTGTTGGCGCTGGCGATGTTCAAGAGCATTTCCATCGCGGCGTTGGCATAGGCGCGGCTGGCGAGCACCATGTTCGTGGCGCGGCGCACCTTGGAAGCAGAAACAGCCTCAAGCGCCATCGTGATTTGCATGATGTTCTTGACGCTGCGGATACGACGTTTAATTTCACGGAGACTTGCCATAAAGTGTTCCTTTATGTGCCGTGCCAAATGCCTTGTGCTTCAGTAGATTTGTTTTACTTAGCACTCAGCACTTAGCACTCAGCACTTTGATTTAGCTCCAGCTTGCGTTGAAAGAATCGAGCGCCTGCTGCAACATATTCTCCGCGTCGGCAGTCAGGTCGAACTTGGTGTCCGGGCTTTGGATGGACTGCGCGACCTGTGGATACTGCGTGTTGATGAAACGCATAAACTGCGTCTGATATTCCTTAATGCGGTTGACGGACACTTTGCTCATGTAACCACGCGTAGCCGCGTAGATCATGATCACTTCTTCCGCCAGCGACAGCGGTTGATACTGCTGCTGCTTGAGCAGTTCCGTCAGGCGCAGACCTTGTTCCAACTGCTGCTGCGTGGATTTGTCGAGGTCGGAGCCGAACTGCGCGAAGGCTGCCAGCGCGCGGAACTGCGAAAGTTCCAGCTTCATGCGTCCGCCGACTTTCTTCATGGCTTTGCGCTGGGCGTCACCACCGACGCGGCTGACCGAGATACCGACGTTGATGGCGGGGCGTTGACCCGCGTTGAACAGGTCGGTTTCAAGGAAGATCTGTCCGTCGGTAATGCTGATCACGTTGGTGGGCACGTAGGCCGACACGTCACCGAGCAGCGTTTCGATCACGGGCAGCGCCGTCAGGCTGCCACCACCGCGTTCCTTGGAGAGACGCGCGGCGCGTTCGAGCAGGCGGCTGTGCAGGTAGAACACGTCGCCGGGGTAGGCTTCACGACCGGGGGGACGGCGCATCAGCAGCGAGACTTGACGGTACGCCCATGCGTGGCGGGACAGGTCGTCGTAAACGATCAGCGCATCCTTGCCGTTTTCCATGAACCACTCGCCCATCGCGGCACCCGCGTACGGAGCGAGGTACTGCAAGGCGGCGGGATCACCAGCCGAGGCCACCACGATGATCGTGTATTCCAGCGCGCCGTATTTTTCCAGCGTGGAACGGACGGCAGCGATTTGCGCTTCCTTCTGCCCGATTGCCACGTAGATGCAGTACATGTCTTGGCCTTTTTGGTTGATGATCGCGTCGAGGGCGATGGCGGTCTTGCCCGTCTGACGGTCACCGATGATCAACTCACGCTGACCACGACCAATCGGGAACATGGCGTCGATGGACATGATACCCGTCTGCACGGGGGTGTCCACGTTGGCGCGTTCGATCACACCGGGGGCGATGCGCTCGACGTTGTAATACTCGGTGAACGGGATCGGGCCTTTGCCGTCCATCGGCACACCGAGTGTGTTGACTACGCGACCGAGCAAGCCCATCCCGACGGGGACAGACGCGATGCGACCCGTGCCATGCACTTCGTCGCCCTCAGCGATGTCGGCGTACTCACCCATGATGATGACACCGACGTTGTCTTCTTCGAGGTTGAAGGCCAGCCCGACCGTGCCATTCGAGAATTGCACGAGTTCACTAGCTTTTACATTCGGCAGACCGGAAACGCGGGCGATACCATCGCCAACTTCCAGTACATGCCCAACCTCGACGGCTGCGACATCGGACTTCCAATCGCGAATCTGTTCGAGAAAGCCCTTCGCAAAATCCAGTTGAGCCATTCCTCACTCCTCCAAACTTGAGTGTATTTGAGCCAAAATATAGCCTTAAAGACGCAATGAGCGCAGGGGGCGCTTAATCATTGCGGAAATGATAACGCATTTGAGCCAAAATTCACGGTGTGTGAATTTTAGAACAAATACTAGCAGAATGTCAAGGGAATGTGCTCAAAAGTGGGGAGGCAATCTGTGGTAGCGCGCTATTTTGCTCCGGTTTTGAGAGAACAGCGCGCCCTAAACGCCAAACATCGGTGCGAAGTTGTGTTAATTGGCAGGTTGGAACGTCGGCGCGGCCTCCGCAGCGGGCGGACTCACGCGCACCCAGTAGCCCGCCAGCGGATAGTCACTCGCGCTGCCAAACACGAACGACGCGTCTGCAAAACCTGTCGTCAGTGCATTCTTGATGTACGTCAAGCCGTTCGACTGCCGATACACGCCTACGCCGGATTTGCTATCCCCGTCCCAATCGCCCACGAACGGCGTATCGCCCGCAATGCCAAGCCCCAATTCGGCGTCCGCGAACACCGAGCAGTTGCAGATCGCATTGCTCAGATAAAACACCTGATTTGACGGCCTGTAAACGCCCGGACTATCCTTCCCATCGCCGTTCCAATCGCCCGCGATCCCCACATCGCCCGGACTGCCCAACACCATCGTGAAATCCGCGAATCCAGTCGTCAGCGCATTCTTCAGATAAATCAACCCATTCGACGGACGGAACACGCCGACGCCATCTCTGCCATCACCGTCCCAATCCCCCACGATCGGCTGATCGCTCGGATTGCCGAGCACAAATGAATACGTCACAGTGGCGGGGTTGGCAGTGTTATCAGTCAGATAGAATTCGCCTGTGGTCTGGCGATATATCCCCGGTGTGTCAATCCCATCACCATTCCAGTCCCCTGCAATCGGAAAATCTGTGGATGCTCCGAAGGTCAACGTGCTATCTGCAAAGCCACTAGTATTTGAATTGCGCAGATAGAAGTTTGCATTTGCTCTTCGGAAAATACCAATGGTATCAGTCTGCGGTTCAACGGTTGTGTTTATTTTCGATACGAATGCATCCCACCAACCAGCATCACCTCTCATTGCTTGATATGGCTTTAGGATGGGAAAATCGGGACTGGTCGTAATTCCAGTAACATACACATTTCCATTGCCGTCTACGGCTATATCAAAGCCAGAATCACTAGGAGTTGGGTAAAATGGACTAGGTCTACCACTGCCACCCAAAAAACTGGAAAATAATATTTCACTACCCGAAGTATTGAGTTTTGTCACAAATGCATCTTCCCACTCGTTTAGGTTTCCTTGAAACGGATATCGCAGGGGAAAATCAAAAGAGCCTGTTGCTCCTGTGATGTAAATATTCCCGCTACTATCTACAGCAATGGCGTTTGCCACCTCTCCGTTAGATTGGCCGCCGAGACAAGTCGAAAAGATATATGAACCTGTATCATTTAACTTCACCACAAACACATCGGATGTCGTGCATATCTGACCGGGAAGTGGATTATGTGTGGGAAAATCAGGATTACCTGTTTGTCCTGTGATATAAGCGTTGCCATTTCCATCCACCGCGATATCACTTACATGCATTGAAGTGCCTACAGTACCAAGGTAAGTGGAGTAGACGAGCGTATTGCCTCCTTTACCAAGCTTTGTAACAAATGAATCACCACTTGTTTGAAGCGGATTTTGGGTAGGGAAATTCGTGGAGTCGGTAGAACCTACCACATATGCATAGCCATTAATGTCTACGGTAATGCTACGCCCAGCCTCACTATCGTTGCCGCCAAGGTAGGTGGAGTAGACGAGTGCATTGCCCACACTGTTGAATTTTGTTACGAACGCGTGATATTTCGGAGATAAAGTCAGCTCAAATGCGTTTTGGGTGGGAAAATCGACCGAATCAGTCATTCCAGTAACATAGGCATTGTTATTGATATCTACTGCGATAGCATAAACATAATCCCACTTACTACCGCCGAGGTAAGTGGAATACACTAATGCCTGACCTTGATCATCTAGCTTAGTTACGAATGCATTAAAATAATCCCCCGCCCTAAAGCCCTGATATGCGTTGAATGTAGGATAATTACTGGAGTTTGTGAAACCTGCAATGTAAGCATTGCTACTGCCATCAACGGCAATACCGTATGCCACGTCGGACCGGCTACCTCCAATATAAGTGGAATAGATAACCGCATTACCTTCTGAGTTCAATTTTGTTACAAATGCATCTCCTCCCTGATCTGTATCGCCGATGGTTCCTTGGAACGCGTTAAAGATTGGAAAATCATTGGAAGAAGTATATCCAGTTACGTAGGTATTACCATTTACATCTACTGCTATACCAAGCCCTGCTTCGGCGAAACTCCCCCCGAGATAGGTCGAGTACATAAGACTCGGATCAATCACTAATGGGAGACTCGCTTCGTAAGCGATGATCCTGAAGCTTACCTTTCCATCTTCAAGCCGATACTGCGTATCGACCGTCTCCCGTCGCCCATCTTTCTCCTGCCATGCGATGGGCGCGACCTCACGCAGCACGTTGCCATTTGCCAGCGCGATTAGCAGATCGCCCGTCTGCGCATCAATACTCAGCCCTTCAGCCCCCGCGTATCGCCATCGGATCACGCTCGGATCGATGCCCGCCGCGACGGTATATGTTCCCTTCAACCGTCCCTCATGCCCGTCATACTGCAAATCAATGCCCGGATACACGTTCCGGTACACAACTCCGGCATAGGTCGGGATATTCGTGTGCCACTTGCTCGAGTCATTGCCGATGAAATAGTTGACGATCCCCGGCAGCGGATCAGCGCCCGCAATCTCAGCCTCCGCGTTTGCGCCGATCAACTGCATCTTCACCACCAACGGCGGTTCCTGTGCAGGTTGCTCGAAGCGATCCGGCATCATTGGTATCGATGGCATTGCCTTTGCCGTCAATGCCCGCACCGTGAAATCGGTATCTGTGCTTGTTTCCTTGCGTGGCTGTGGCAGCGACAGTACCACCTCTTGCGGCGTGAAGAACAACGTCCCGCCGAGGCTGTTAACCTGAAAATGCACGGCCTCATCAGTCTGTCCCGCGTTCGGCACGAACGACAGCGGCAATTGCCCATAATTCTGTTGTATCAGCGCGTTCGAGGCTGGTGGTTCGGCAGGTTGCGCCGCGCCTTGGGCTGGTACGCTCCCTTGTGCGATGCTGATGAGTCCGCTCAAAATCAGGATGCTGACGAGCGCGAACGCTCCCACTGATTGCCGCTGCTTCCTCATGTGTCCCCCTAAATGTGCCAATGCAAGTTACGCCGATACGGTATCGAGTACTCGCCTGAAATACACGCTATTTAAGTTTGTTATTTTTCGGAAATTACGAGCGCAGATTATCGTAGTATATAGGGGATTTGTTGTCAATTAGCGATGGTGACAAGTTAGCCCAATGCCCAACACGCGGTAATGCCACAAATGACAAATTTCGTTGAGGGGTTTCGGAGTCCGAATCATCACAAAGATCGACTATTGCGACAAAATAAGCACTGCCTAACCAGCCTCTTGACTTTTGCGGGATACTACTTTCTTGACAATTCCCTAACAAAATAACACTTGACTCGCACGTCCATTCCATTGTATACTACAGTTCCTAAATCTGATAAGAGGTAAAAGGTAGTTTGCGCCCTCATCAGATCGTTGAAGTCACACCTTAACAACCCTAAAGATGACTCCTCCATCTTCCCAAACTGGCGACGATGTGAGTCAGCCCGCCACAAAAGTTTGCAATTACCCATTAGAACGCTGAAGCTAGAGTTTACTGTAACCAATTGCTCGCTGTGTTTACTTAGTATTCAGCACTTGTACTCCCGTTTTTTTGCCGGATAAACAGGGACAACGCGGTGAGAACGTGTCTTCACTTAGCACTTTCCTCGACGCCCTGTTTTTGCCTGTTAAGCCCTGTTATTTGCCTGTTTTTCTCGGTTCAGGACGGTTCACTTAAGTGTAAAACGATCATCACCAATTTTTTGCCTGTTTATCAGGCAGAACAGGCAAATCTAGCGAAGCTCGTATGGTGTGTACTCAGCACTTTCTTCGTCTTTACTAAGCACTAAGCACTCAGGACTAAGGACTTCTTCCCGCCCTGATCTGATTGGTTCAGGAGAGGTCAATGAGCAGAGATAATCGCATCGCCCTGAATCGCCCTGTTTTATCAGGGTTAACAGGGCTGCCCGCTGCCAATCAACGGTACGCACACGCGGCCTTCCTCCCCTTCGCCTTGCGGGAGA
>JAHBVJ010000070.1 GCA_019637615.1 Anaerolineae bacterium
AGCCCGAACACCACCACCGACGCGATCAGCATCCCGCCCACCATCGTCAACAAAATCGCGGGCAGCGCGCGCATCCCCATATCGATCTGCAACGCCCGCCACGCGCGGATATTGCCCAGTGCCTCGTAAGTTTTCAGCAAATCGGCGTCGCTCGGCATCGTCAACCGCACCGTGTCCCACATCATGTGCTGGCTGTGCGAATGCCACAGCAGAATGATGCGTGTGGCGGCATACACATCCGCGCCGATGCTGATCACCAGATTCGGCAGGATCAGCGCGAGGAACGACGGCAGCGGATTCCCCGTCGTATCGCGCACGCACAGCCACCAGCTCAATCCGATCAGCGCGGCGACGTGCAGCGCGCCCGCCATGCTCAACCATTCCGCGCCGTACAACGGCAGATGTTCAACTTCGCTCAATCGATCCGGCAGATCAAGCTCCCGCGTGACGATAGCGTGGACGCGTCCCAATTCTGCCAGCGGGCGGTAGGCAGCCGAAAAGGTAGTCAGTTCAGCGAGGCGTTCAAACACGTCAGGCGCACTCCCCGCGTCGCAGCAGCGCAATCACGCGTCGGGCGAAGAACTCGCTCACCCGCACATACATCGCGCCCGAAACACGATTGAGCACAAACCCGACTCCCCCGACCCATACCGCCGTCAGCACGCCGCTGGCAAAGGTGCCGATAGGCAGCGTCAACAGTGCCGATGCCACCGCGTAAATGCCGAGCAGCGCTACCACGGGCAGCAGTCGCCAGCCGAGTGCATACGCCGACGCGTTCAGCAGTGCCGCCGTCGGATCAGCGAACCGCGCCGCCGACCACATGCTCATGGCGGTGATGATCCGCATCCGCCAGATCGGTTCCCGCAAGTACGCCACGCCGAGTTGTCCGAGGAAATAACCGAGCGCCGTGAACAGCGCCACCGTGCCGAGTCCTGCCACATCAAAAATCGTCGCGGCAATCACCAGCAGCACGATCGGCAGCAGCCAGCTTCCGAGCGCCACCACGAACACCACCACCCCGGGCAGCGCCAGCCGCAGCGTCGTCTCGATCTGTGCCACTCGCCACACCCGCAGCTCGATCAGCGCGCGGTAGGTATGGATCAGTGCTTCTTCATCGACGGGCGTCAGCCGCACGATGTCCCACTGTCCGTGTTGATGCCGCGCCTGCCACACGTTGATGCCCTGCACGATGATATACAGATCAGCCAGAAAACTGACCACCACCTGCATCACCAGATAGATGCCCATCAGCAGCGGCAGAATCCGCCCTGTCGAATTCCACCCCGGCTCGCGCGAGAGCATCCCCGCCGCCAAGAACAGCACAACGCCTGTCGCCGCGATCACGTACAAACCTGTCGTGCTGAACAACGGCAGCGTTTCCGAGGGTTGCCATGTCAAGCCTCGGCGTTCGCGCTCGAAGATCGGGTTCGGGCGTGTCAGCAGCGAATACGGCGAATAAGTTTCCAGCACAATTACCTACCCATCATCTGAACGGCAAGCTGGTTCAAACGGCGTCGCGCGAGCGTCGAAACCCGCCGCAGCCAGCGCTCGGCATAAATCGAAACCCAGATCAGCGTCAGCCCTAGCATGATCGCCCACAACGTCCGGCTGAACAGCAGTGTCAGCGCCACGATCCACAACAGCACTGTGCCGAAGCGGAACGCCAGCACCACCGCGCTCGCCATGCCAATCGCCGTATTCGTATCGCGAAACCGCGCCGCCATCACGATCCCTAGCAGCGGCAAGAGTTGCAGCATCCAGATCGGCTCATGGATGAACACCACCAGAAAACCCCACACAGCGATATACATTGTCAAAAATGGGAACCAGTTCGAGAAAGTTGCGGGTGCGCCCACCACGCCCACCAGTGCCATCAGCGCCCCCGGCAGCAAAAACAGCAAGATCGGCGCGGCGACGATCACCAGCGCCATATGCACGGTGGCGTTCAAATGCATCGCCCGCCATCCCTGCAACTGCGCCAGCGACGTATAAGTATTTACCAATTCTTCGTCGCTCTGGTAGGTCAACCGTACCACATCCCACTGCTCATTGGCGCTCCGGCTGTGCCACAAATTCACCGCCACCATGATCATGTACAGGTCAACCGCCAGATTGATGCCGAAGTATAGCAGCCAGTACACCACGATCAGCTCACGGATCACATTCCACAGCAAGAACAAACTCAAGATTTGCAGCATGGCGAGGCCAGTCGCAAACTCTAAGCTGTACTGCCGCATCCGCTCGGAATCAAGATGAATCCGCAGCCGACGCCGTTCGCGCTGAAACAACGGGCGATGCGCGATCATCAATTCATAAGGCGTATATAATTCTTCGATCATCGCTAATTTCTCGTGGATCAGGCTTCTGGCAACACTTTAGCACGATTCCCCTAAGCGGATGCGATGATACTAATGACCAACCCCGCCCGCGTGCTCCTATCGTGTGGGTTTCTACGCCCTCACCCCGCGCTACACTGGATGTCGTCCTAACCACCATGCTTAATGGTATCGCAATCTGCCCGCCCCGTTGCCTTTGCCCCTCAGCGCGCGGGAGTATGCGCCTGCAAAAATAATGTGGAATTCAATGCCATTTTTGGGAGTCTGAGTCCTGCCGGGACTTCGTTTTCTGATCCTGCCCGTTTATGGTCTTTCAAAAATAAGGCAGGAATACGATGCGAACGTTAACGCATTTTCTTGAGTCCCTTTAGTGGACAGCTCGGTTGGGATTGTAGCCGGGGGTTTATGGTCTTTCAAAAAATAAGGCAGGAATACGCCGATCACGCCAATGCATTTTCTTGAGTCCCGCAGGGACTTCGTAAGGTAAGCCCGACAATTCATTGTCGGGGATCGTTTGCCTGACTATTTTCTTAGACACCATCATTGTCGGGGATCGTTTGCCTGACTAATTTCTTAAACTGTCTCACAAATAGGATGGAAACGAACTACGCTTGTATCAGCGGAACGTATCCTGCATTATTTGTGAGACAGACCAATCAACGTCAGGCAGCGTCGGGTTATCAACGTCGCCCATTTCGTCAATTTCCTGATCGATGTTTTCACCACTACCCACAAGCGGGCAGTGTTGCAGCCGTTACCGCAGCCCTAGCTCATTCCGCGCGATCACCAACCGCTGGATTTCGCTCGTTCCCTCGTAAATCTCCGTGATCTTGGCATCGCGGAAGAAGCGCTCGATTGGCAGTTCCTTGCTATACCCCATCCCGCCGTGAATCTGCACCGCCGCGTGCGCGCAGAACATCGCCGTTTCGCTGGCGAACAGTTTCGCCATGCTGGCCTCGGTGGTGTAGCGTGCCCCGCTGACTTTAGACTTTTGCTTTGCCAGCGCGGCACTATAGATCAGCAAGCGGGAGGCCTCAATCCGCGTTTTCATATCCGCGATCTTCGCTTGGATCATCTGGAACGTGCCAATGGGAGAACCAAAGGCTTCGCGGCTGCGTGCGTATTCCAGCGACGCTTCATAGGCGGCTTCCGCGATTCCGAGCGCTTGCGCGGCGATCCCGATCCGTCCCGCGTCCAGCACCGTCATCGCGATCTTGAAGCCTTGCCCCGCCTGTCCGAGCATATTCTCGACGGGGCATTGGTAATCATCGAAGACCAGTTCACTCGTGGCGCTGGCACGGATGCCGAGCTTGGGTTCCTTCTTGCCGGGGCTGAATCCGGGCTGATGCGTGTCGATGATGAACGCGCTGATCCCGTTATGACGCTTGTCCGGCTCGGTCATCGTGAACAGGATGATGATGTCCGCCACAGGGCCAGACGTCACCCAACTCTTGCGCCCGTTGATCACGTAATGCTTGCCATCAGCGCTCAACACCGCGCGCGATTTCATGTTGCCCGCGTCAGAACCGCTCATCGGCTCCGTCAGGCTGTACGCACCGATCTTCTCACCGCTGGCGATGGGCACTAGATATTTTTGCTTCTGTTCTTCACTGCCAAATTTATACAGCGCGTGGTTGACGAGGCTGTTATTCACGCTCATGATCGTGCTGGTCGCCGCGTCCGCCTTGGCGATCTCTTCCATCGCCAGCGCGTAGGCCACCGTATCCATGCCCGCCCCGCCATATTCTTCTGGGATTTCGATCCCCATCAAACCCATCTCGCCCATCTTCTTGACGATCGCGGACGGGAAATCACCCGTTTCGTCAAAATGCGCGGCGACGGGGATGATTTCTTTGCGGGCGAAGTCTCGCACAGCGCGTCGAATATCCTCGTGTTCCGGCGAAAGCTGCAAACTCAGCGTGCCGGTAGTTTCAACAGACATAACTCTTCTCCGAACGAAAAAAACTTTAGGAGGATTATAGCGCTTCTAACCGCATCCCCTCGTAAAAACTGGATGGGTTCGCGGTGACGGCCACGAGCAGCCATCAGCACACTGTTACTTACAAAATCATCGTGATGACGGGGCTGAGTCCCGAAGGATCTTCGTAAGGTAAGCCGGACAATGATGGTCTTTCAAAAAATAAGGCAGGAATACGCTGCGCACGTCAACGCATTTTCTTGAGTCCCTTTAGTGGACAGCTCGGTTGGGATTGTAGCCGGGGGTTTTAACCCGCGGCGTGCGTTGGCGGCAAACTTGCATTTCCTTGACTAATTTCTAAACCACCATTAACCCTCGGCGGGCGTTGGCGACAACCTTGCATTTCCTTGACTAATTTCTTAAACACCACCATTGTCGGGGACACTGAGGTTAGTCATCTCCGCCGCCATGATGCACAATAGAGCAAAATGCGAAAAGGAACCTTATGAATAATCTTGGTCAATCAGTGATTGTGATTATCGTCGGGCTGATCGGCGGGCTGGCAGTCGGTATTCAAGGGCCGCTCTCCGGCGCGATCAGCGCCAAGTTAGGGCCAGTTTCCGCCAGTTTCATCATCCATCTTGGCGGGTTGCTCGTCTCTGGCTTGCTGCTGGTAGCCTTGGGCGGTGAGAATATCAAAGAATGGCAGAGCGTGCCCGTGCCCTATCTACTGGCGGGCATCCTCGGCCTGATTCTCTATCTGACCTTCAACTACACGCTGCCGCGCATCGGTGCCGCCAACGCCATCGCTCTGCTCGTCGCGGCGCAGTCCACGCTCGCCATGTTGATCGACCATTTCGGCTGGTTTGGCGTCGCGCAGCACTCCATCGATCTCACACGCATGGCGGGTGTCGTGCTGCTGATCGGCGGTGCGTTCCTGATCTCGCGTTGATTTGTGTGCGTGGCTGAGGTTACTTGCTCAACTCGTAGGCCATCTTCAGCCACCCACGCGCTTACCTCACCTCAAAGACCTGAATAGCGACGGTGCAGACGTAGCGCTTTATTTTGCAGGCATTTTTCGATGATCCGCTGCATCTGGTCAGGATGCTCTATTGAGAATGCTTCTAAGGCATCGCGTGTTATCTGATAAATCGCATCTTCAAGTTCAGAATTCATAAGTTCATAACGTGCCGATCCTGCGAATTCAGGAGTAGGGTGCCAGATATTTAGAACAGCGGCGAGACCGCAAACAATGTCATCCTCAATAAAAGTGTACCATCCCCCCATACCTTTTTCAGAGGCGTAGCTGCTTATCACATGAGTGAGCGCCTCAACGAAGCCCCGAATGTGAGTTCCGCCTTGCTCTACCTCGAATGTATTTACAAAGCCCAGCAGAATGGGTTGATGCAATTGGGCATATTGCAAGGCAATTTCAATATCTGCCGTAAAACCCAACGGCTTAGAATGACGTTCAAGCTCGACTGTTTTTCGAATCACAATCGGCTCATGGAGAACAGGGTAACCTTGATTCAGACAACTCAAATACTGCTTCAGTCCATCAGCGAAAATAAACCTATGGATACGCTGCTCATGGGCAGATCGCTGATCAGTCAGCACAATAGTTAGCCCGGACAAAAGAAACGCGAGTTCACGGCAGCGTTGGCTAAGTAGGCTGTAGTCCATCTCGCAAGGGTCAAAGATGCTGAAATCGGGGCTAAACGTCATGGTTGTGCCGCTTTGTTCTCCGCTCTCTAAAGCCCGCACCTGTTCCAGTTCAGTTTGTGGATTTCCTTGTTTGTAGCGTTGCTGCCAGAGAAACCCATTTCGTCTGACTTGTACTGAAAGTTCAGCGGCGACGGCATTTACCCAAGCCAAATTCATAGAATAATTAGGTAGACGAGGGAACTTATCAGAGAATTTTCGTCCCCTTCTAGCCGTGAGAATAAGTTCAAGCACAGGACGCTCAGTCTCTGGATCACGCTCAACAGGTAACCCAACGCCGTTGTCACTGATCGAGATGACATTGGCATCTTGGAGGACAATGTCAACGTGGCATCCCTGCTTCGCCAGTGCTTCATCAATAGCGTGGTCAATGACGTACCAAACAAGACGATGCATTCCAACGCTATTAATCCCACCGAAGTACATGCCCGGACGTTCGCGAACAATAAAAGGCCATTTCAACTCTGGTAGGACGTTTTCAGGGGTGTAATTAGTCATGCTGCTCCCGACTATCACTCAGGCATATTTGTTCACTGCTATGATCTCTCTAGTTTGTTTCTACGCTCAAAATCTCGAACAAAATTTTAACAATCGCTCTATTGACTTATATTCTGGCCTCGTGTATTATATCCTTACGCCAATCATCTTGGTGTTGATTGTCATTGTCTCGCCTAACTACTGTACTTACCTTTCCCTACTTCTCTCAACCGATAACCTTAGTCTTGAATTCAAAAACATATCTATTTCTATCTGATCCCTTTTCGCTAGGGCGTGAGTCCCATTCGGGACTTCGTTCGCTAAGCCTGACGTTTCAACGTCGGGCGGCGTTCCAAACCCGACTCCACGCCATTTCGTCAATGGATAGCCTGATCGTCTTTACTCAGCACTTGGCACTATCTTGTCAACCAGACTCTAGGAGCATCCACCTTGTCCACACACGCTATCGCCGCCGCACCAACCGCCGACCCGCATTCATCGCGCCCGACTCCTCCGCTGGTGCCAGAGGCGACCACCACCCGACCACACCCTGATGATCCCGTTGTGAGCAGACGAGCGGGATCATTCTTGGGATCATCCCCACGACCAACCGTAGCCAACCGCCTAAATCCACCACGTTCGGTGGCACGTCCACAGTTTATCGGGATGCTGTTCGTAGAACCGGAGCTGCCACGCCACCGCCGTATCAAGGCGAACGTACGACTGCGCGAACGTCCGCAGTGCCTGTGCTTGCGCGGTCGGGAACTGATAGGCAAGGCTCAGGTGCAGCCAATCCTTTTTGCGGATGGCGTCACGGCGGGTGGCGGACGGCGCGAACGTGATGAACGCGTCGATCACCTGCTTCAGCCACGCCGACTCGATCTCGATCCCGTGGAATTCATCGCTCAGGTTCAACCGCGCCATCGTGATCACGGCGGAGGGTTGCAACTGCCGTACCGCCGCCAGCGCATGATCGAGCGCCGGAATATAGTCGGGGATCGCGGCGGGTTGGTCATGGAAGAACCCCGTCAGCGAAATGTGCGGCGGATACTGATGCGCGGTGTTTTCGCCCAAGCGGGCGCGGGTCTGGGCAAAGTACGCATCGAGCTGTGCAGCCAGATCGCCTGTTGGGCAAGCATACACGATCAGGCGGCTATATTCGCTCGATAACGGTTCTCGAATTGGATGAGTCATAACGCTTCCTTGACGGATCGCCTCACGACGAGCCGATCCCACCATCGTTATGAACTATTCTACGCCATCACGGGGTTTGGCAATTGAACAGGGGTCATCCGAATCCCATGTTTTGCCCGCAGTGTGATCAATGGCTCGATGTCGATCTGCTGATCCGGCATTAGATCGAGCTGAAAGCGTTGGGCAATCGTAGCGAGGATCAACACCGCTTCCATCATCGCGAACGACTGCCCGATGCATACGCGCGGCCCCCCGCTGAATGGGAAGTACGCGAAGCGCGGCAGCGTTTGTTCAGCGCCAGCGGCGAAGCGTTCAGGCCGGAATGCCAACGGATCGGGATAATAAGCGGCGTGCCGGTGCGTGATGTACGGGCTGATCACCGCCACACTGCCCGCCTTCAAGCGGTACCCGCCGATTTCCACCTCGGTGATCGCCTCGCGGGTGATCACCCACGCCGACGGGTACAAGCGCAGTGTCTCCTTGATGATCATCGTCGCGTAGGGCAAGTGTGCCATGTCTTGCGCTGTCGCCGCCCGCCCGCCCAGTACGCTGGCGACTTCCGTGTGCAGCTTATCCGCCACCTCAGGGTGCAGCGCCAGCAAATACCATGCCCATGTCAGCACGTTGGCGGTGGTTTCGTGCCCCGCCAGAAACAGCGAGATCACCTCGTCGCGCACCCGCTGCATCGATGGCTGCTCGTCTGCCTCCGCCGAGATCAGCAGCATCGACAACAGATCGCCCTTATCGATTTTGGCGGCGCGCCGTTCATCGATGATGCGGAAGATGATCTCGTCCAACGCGCGGATGGCTTCGTTTTCCGCCCGCCGCTGCTGTGGCGACAGCCCCGTGAGGAGGCGACGCACTGGATCGAACTGTATGATGGTCGCCTCTTGCAATGTCGCCATCGACTGACCGATCACCTCGGCGTCGTGCGATACGTCCGCGTCGAACAGCGTCTTCGCCACGATGCTCGATGTGAGCGCCATCATCTCTTGCGCCACGTCCATCGTGTGTCCATGTCGCCACCGCGCCATCAACCGCTCGGTGAAACTGACCATCACCGCCGCGTAAGCCTCGATGCGCTGATGATGGAACGCGGGTTGTGCAAGGCGGCGTTCACGGCGGTGTTCATCGCCGTCCAACACCAGCAGCCCTTGTCCGAGGTATTTGCCCAACGCGCGTTTGAAAGGCCGCGTCTTGTAAAACTTATCGGCCTGCTCGACCAGCACACTGTGGATATATTCAGGCTGGACGAGCAGATAAATATCGCGCAATCCCGTATGGAAATGGACGATGTCGCCATACGTGCGGTTGATCGCGATCAGATACGCCAACCGATCCTGCTGCTGTCGGATGGTAGACAGGATCGCGTGGAATACCGTGCGGTCTGGCCCCGGTGGGTATTTCGAGATAACCAATGTAGAACGTACCTACTGAAAACCCAACACTATTACTGTAAAGGTGATCTATGCTTCGAACGACACGACCCGCAACCGGTGTTTGCCTTAGTCCCGAAGATACGGTATTGAAAGTCAAGCAATCAAAGTCCCTCGA
>JAHBVJ010000071.1 GCA_019637615.1 Anaerolineae bacterium
CGTTGTGAGGAGACGAACGGGATCATTGCAGGGATCATTTGCCACCAAGCGCCAGCCGCTACTGATGCGCGAACAGGTTGACCATCCAGCGGTGTTCGAAGCCGAGATGCTTGTAGACCGGATAGCCCAACTCCGAGGCTTGCAAGACGCTGAAGCGGTAGCCGCGCTGTTTGGCGTCGATCAGCGGCGCGGCGGTGACAGCCCGTCCGAAGCCGCGTGCGCGCCACTTGGCGTCCGTGGCAACGGCGAAGATACCCGCCACCCCATCACTGTACAGCACCGCCGACGCCGCCACCGCTTGCCCGTCGAAACGCGCCAGATACCGCACATAGTTCTCTTCGGCAAAACCGCGCGCATCTTCGAGCTGATGCAGCAGCGGCATCATGACAGGCGCAATATCGTTGGCTGGCCCCAAGATGTCCGTCCACGCGTGCAGACTGTCAATCTCTTGCACGCGCTCAATGCTCAGATCGGGCGCGGAAGCGGCAGGATCAAGGGTATTCAGGTCAAGCACCATCCCCGGCACGTCGCCAAGGTGATGCCAGTTATTCCGCTTGAGGGTGTCACTGAGCGCGGGCGACTGCGCCGTCGGCCCGATCCACCACATGGCAGGGCGTTGACGCGTCTGGAAGTAGGCCGTCGTCTCGCGCACGGCTTGGTCACGCGGCGCGGCCTCATCAGAGGCAAAGTAGCCACCGAAAGCTGCATTGAACAGCGGATGCCGCAGTACGCTGCTGAACCGCATCACGTGCGCGTCGGCGTAGGCGTCGCCAGCCGAGGTATGCCCGTAGCCCATCCAGAAGGCCGCGAGGTTGGCCTCCATCGCTGCCATCAGCGTCGCATCGTCGTTCGTAGAGATGATATTGAACATGATACGTACTCTTACCCCCCGAATGAGTGCCGTGTCCCAAGCGTTTTTGCTCATTGTGAACACTATCATATTACGAACTGCTTACACGCGGCGGATCGCCGCTTTGTTCCGAATAACCATTGACTTTGCGATCTAACGGGTACAAAATCCGCAATTCACGGATTTTATTGAAGGCAGGAGCAAAAAACGTGACGAGTCAACCCCTTCCCGCCCCAGAAACGCCGATGTTTGCCGTCCCCGATCCGCGTTCGCTGGTGCCGGTCAATGATTATCCGTCCAACCAGATGGATATTCCCCAATCCAAAATGTTCCTCATTAAGAAAATGCTGGAAAATTACCGTAATAAGGTTGGTGCCGGTGCAGTCACTTACGACGCCTCACAAGGGGATGGCGGTGCAAGTCTACCGGGCGTGCCACACCACCTATTAGATCGTGCTACGGAACTGCACAAGCAGAAAGGCACAGGCTACGATCAACCCTATGGCACGGACGCCTTCCGCAAAGCTACCGCCGAGAATTATTGGCAGTTGGACGCCTCGACGGGCTTTGGGCCGCAAAATATCGCAGCGGTCGATGGTGGGCGCGACGGTCTGATCAAAGCATATCAGGCCATGATCACGCTGGGGACAGGGCGCGTCGGTGACGTGCTGATGGTCTCCCGCGTGCCGTGGATCAGCTACACATGGGGGCCGTATGGCGTGGGCATGAATGTCCTGCTGGCACCCGGTGAAGAAGCCGATGGGTGGGCATATACCGAAGAAGGCATCAAGGCCAGCGTGGATTTCGCCGCCGAACATGGCAACCGCCGCGTAGCAGGCATGGTCATCACCTCGCCCGATAACCCGACCGGACGTACGCTGCCCATGAGCCGCCAGATCGCGCTGGCGAAGTGCGCGCTCGAAAACGGCGTCCCCTACGTGATCTTCGACTGGATTTACCATCAGGTCACGGCTGGCGAACCCGCCAATATTAACGAGCTGCTCAAGGCCTTTACGCCGGAAGAGCGTGAAAAACTGATCTTCCTTGACGGCCTGACCAAATCCCTCGGCGCGTCCAACGTCCGCAACGCCCATGTTATCGCCAGCAAGAAGGTGATCGATTTCGTCGTTAGCCGCGCCTCGCACGGCATCACGCCCAACTACTTCGGGCAGGCCGTCGCCATCGCCGCCTACGAAATGGGCTTCCGCAAGGCTGCTGAACCGCTGATCAAGCCGATCAACGAGAGCCGTGAGATCGTGCGCGAGTTCGTCAAGGCCAAGGGCTACCGCACCATCATCGGAGACGGTGGTTATTACGCCTTCATCGACTGCACGCCCGCGATTCAGGGCGGCGGTCTTGCCGACTCGATTGCCTTCAACGAGCATCTCGCGGAGAACTTCGGCGTGACGACCATTCCGGGGCGTTACTTCTCCGACGCGGGCATGAATTGGGTGCGCTTCAGCTATGCGCTCCCGCCCGAAAAAACCGCCAAAGCCCTAGAACGCTTTGACGAAGGCTTCCGCGCGCTGGCGAAGTAGCGCAATGCTTAGTGCTTAGTCCTGAATGCTAAGTAAGAACACATGCCGGAGGATATACCATCTTCCGGCATAATTTCCCCCAACTACTGCGCCAACCGATTCACCACCCGATCATACTTTTTTCCCCTGATTGATCGCAGGAGACAGATAGCGAGGTAAAGTATGCTCTAAGTGATGCATGAGTATTTGAGGGTCGAGAGGCAAGCCGATGACATCAAGCGATTTTGTTACGCATGACCTTCCGCAAAATGTACGCAACGCGATCCGTGATGCCCTCCACGCGGAGCCGTTGGAGATGCAACCCGTCAGCGGCGGGAAGATCAGCCACACCGTGCGGGTAGAGGTCAACGGAACGCCTTACGCCGTCAAGTGGAAAGAAAATACGCCACCTGCATTTTTTGAAGCGGAGGCGCGTGGCTTAGGTCTGCTGCGGTCAGCCAAGGCATTCCGCGTGCCGGATGTAGTCGGCTATGGAGAAGCAGCGCCGGATGAAGAAGCGGCAGGCTACCTGATCATGGAATGGATCGAGCCAGCACCGGGCGTCGATCCATCCGAATTCGCTTCGGACTACGGGCGGATTTTGGCGGCACAGCACAGCGTCACGGGCAAGAGCTTCGGCCTCGATCACGACAACTTCAACGGCGATCTCCGCCAGCAAAACACGCCGAATACCTCGTGGGGCGTATTTTTCCGCGATCAACGGATCGGGGTACAGATGGAGATCGCGCGGGATAAAGGGCTGCTAACGCCGGAACGCGAGATCGTGCTGCGCAACATGATGAGCCGCACCGTCGCCATTCTCCACGGGGCGACGAATCCACCCTCGCTGCTGCACGGCGATTTCTGGTCAGGCAATTTCATTGTGGCGCAGGGTGGGAGTCTCGCCGTGGTCGATCCGTCCGTCTATTACGGCGACCGCGAGATCGAGATCGCCTACACGGAGATGTTCGGGGGCCCGCCCGCTGGCTTTTTGGAAGCCTACCGCCGTGCCTATCCGCTGGCCTCTGGCTACGAGTATCGCCGCCCACTGTTGCAGTTGTATCCGATGCTCGTCCACATGAACCACTTTGGGGACGACTACTGGAGCGGCGTAGAGGCGATCTGTCGTTACTATGGCGCGGTGTAGGCAGCCTAGCGGGTATCGTCGCGCTCCAACGGTGCTACAATAGCCTGCTATCATTCGATACCTAGCGACTAGCCGAAGCACACCGTTGGAGTCCCGTTTGGCACCTGATCTCAAACTGCGTTCTTGGAACGACACCATCCGCGATCTACCCTACGCGCATATCCTCCAGACGGAAGAATGGGGCGCGTTCAAACAGCGACAAACGGGCTGGCAGCCGGAACGCATCACCTTTCGCGATCAACGCAATACCCTGATCGGCGCGGCCATGCTGCTCACCCGCCGCCTTGGGCCGTTGGCGGTGATGTACGTGCCCAAAGGCCCGATGCTGCTCTATGATGATTTGTCGGTCGTCAAGCACGCCTTGGAGCGCCTGCAAACCATCGCGCGGCAGCGGCGAGCGATCTGGCTGAAGATCGATCCCGATGTACCGCTCGGCGTGGGCGAACCGAACACGCCAGAGGCTCAAGATCGTGCTATCGGGCAAAATGTCGTGACGCTGCTCAAAGCCAACGGCTGGCAGTATTCGGACTCGCAGGTGCAGTTCCGCAACACCATCACGCTTGATCTTACCAAGAGCGAAGATGAACTACTGGCGCAGATGGGACAGGGCAAACGCCGCAAAGTGCGTTACGGCCCGCGTCACGGCGTCACGGTGCGGCAGAGCACGCTGGACGATCTACCGTTGCTGTACCGTCTGTATGCCGAAACAGGCCAGCGCGATGGCTTCATCACGCGTCCCTATGAATATTACGTGGACGAATGGGGGACGATGCTCAGGGCGGGCATGGCGACTGCTTTGATCGCGGAAGTCAACGGCACGCCCGTCGGGCATGTGATCCTGTTCCACTTCGGGCGGACGTGCTGGTACTTCACAGGCGCGTCGGTCAGCGATCCAGAAGTGCGCCGCTTGATGCCCTCCGATCTGCTGCAATGGGAGGCCATGCGCTTCGCCAAGGCGCAAGGCTACGCCGTCTACGATATGTATGGCGCGCCCAACGAGTTCAATGAGCACGATCCGATGTGGGGCGTCTACGAATTCAAGCGCGATTTCGGCGGGCAGATCGTGCGACACATCGGCGCGTGGGATTTCGCCCCGAATCGGCTGCTATATCGGCTCTACACACAGGTCATGCCGCGCATCATCAACGTCATGCGCAGCCGTGCCAAGCAGCGCCAAGCACACGATGACTGACGTGAGCGTACTCGCTGATCATTTTGTATAATCACGCTGATTAACCTTAACAATGAGTTCGATGTATGGGATTATTCCGCCGCAAACGCCAACCAGAACCCGTCGCCGTCCTGCCGGATGATGCCGAGAGCACACCGGAGACGGAGATCGAGGTACCCGAAGCCGAAGTCGCGTCTGAACCGCCGCGCCGACGACCCGTCCGGCGCTTGCCCTTCACGACGCGTCCAGTCGCCTTGCTTGCCGTCATCGTCGTGATCGCGATTGGCGTGCTGCTGCTATTGTATCAGCAGGGGCAGCTCCCCGATGAAGTGCTGATCTGGTGGCCTCTGGCGCTCATCATCCCCGGCGTGTTGTGGTTCCTGATCTCGTTGGCACGGCGCAGCGGTAACGGGTTGCTGGCGGGCGCGGCGCTGGTCGGCGTGGGCATCAGTCTGCAACTTAGCACGCTGTCTACGTATGCGATTGGCTCGACGTTGGTTGGCATTGTCCTGATCAGCACAGGCACGGCGATCCTCGTGCGCGGGCTGCTGATGGGTCGTCAGCCGATGCGCACGTAATGCCCGCTGTTGCCCTCAACATTGTCACTTACAACAGCGCGGATACCATCCTCACGTGCTTTGCCTCGGTCAAGGCGCAGCGTTTCACCGATTTCACCGTGCAAGTGCTGGATAACGCCTCCACCGATGACACTGCCGCACTGATCGAGGCCAGTGACATCCCATTCCAGCGTAGCGACCGCAATCTTGGCTATGCCGCCGCCCACAACCGCCTGATCGAGGCCACCGACAGCCGCTATGTGCTCACGCTCAACCCTGATGTCTGGCTGGCTCCCGACTTCCTCGGCACGATGGTCGAAGCACTCGATTCCGAGGCCAACATCGGCTCGGCGGCGGGGCTGCTGCTGCGCGTGGAACGGCTTGGCGACACGCCAGCGCACATCGATAGCACTGGCCTGTACATGCGTCCCAACCGTCGGCAGGGCTTATGCAGCGAAGGCCAGCCCATCGCGCAAGCACCGTCGCAGCCACGCCCGATCTTCGGGCCAGATGGTGCCGCTGCCTTCTACCGCCGCGCCATGCTCGATGACATTCGCGTGCAGGGCGCGGTCTTCGATTCTGATTTTTTCATGCATAAAGAGGACATTGATGTGTGCTGGCGGGCACAGTTGCGGGGATGGTCATCGCTGTATGAGCCACGCGCCGTCGCCCATCATGTGCGCAGTTTCCGTCCCGATCGCCGTGAGCGCGTATCTGGCCTGATGCGCTTCTATGCCGTCCGCAACCGCTATCTGCTGATGATCAAAAACGAACTGCCCGCGCTCCTATGGCGTGATCTGCTACCTATCGCACTGTATGAAGCGGGTATCTTCGCCTATCTGCTGCTGCGTGAACGCGCCTCCCTGCGTGCGTATGCGGCGGCATGGGCGCTGCGTACCCATATGCTGGCGAAGCGGCGTGAGATTCATGGGCGGCTCAACGTCGGGGCCGAGCAGATGCGGCGTTGGTTCAGTGGAAATTGCGAATGAGGGAGTTTGAATAAAAAATGCCCCTTCCTCAGCAACGCCGAAGAAGGGACAAGCGTGGTTCAATTCAAGCGGGCGAGCAACGTCTGATAGGCGTGCAGCGCGGGCAGTTGCGATTTATCTTTCTGCCATGCCGCCTTGTACTGTTGCAACGCGGCGATCACATCGCCCGTGTGCGTGTAGACGCGCGCAAGGTTGAGGTGCGGCAGCGCCCGATTTTCGTAACGGGTCGCCATCAAGGCGCGGTTCAGCCAGACGACGGCGTCATCCCAACGATTCAGCTCGATCATGTACGAACCGATGTCGTTATAGGGGTTGCCGAATTCCTCGTCAAGCTCGATGGCCCGCATACATTCTTCGATGGCTTCTTCGTAACGCTTCTGCATACTGTACGCCCAGCCAAGAAAGGTATGCGCTTCGGCTGTTGGCACCAGTTCAATCGATTGATGATACAGGTCGATCGCGTCGTCAATCTCGCCTGCCATGTGCTCGTGATAAGCCTGCTCAAACAGTTGACGCGCTAACTCTGTTTCGGATTGGCTAAAGTTGTTGTTCATGCTGTCCAGCTCCCCTGACCGTTAGTGGTTTTTCGCCACGCATTACCAACACGGCGGGAAGCTCAATGCCCCCCAACATTGTACGTGGTTCTTCAAACCCATTTAGAATCATAGTGGAGTCGCGCAGCAATGTAAAATATTCTGATGGAAAATATACATAGTGTTCCACCGCGTAGGTTTTTCCATCTGGCGAGGTGAAGGTGCGCCGTCCGCCATTCAGGTAGACGTAGGGATGGAAATCGCTGAACAGCAACACCCCGCCCGGACGCAGCACGCGGCTGATCTCCGCCAACGTGCTGACCAGCTCTGCGCGCGGCAGATGTCCCAACGCCAGCCCGCATAACACCACGTCGAACGTCTCAGCGGCAAATGGTAGTCTCGCGCTCATCGCTTCCGCTGCCCCTTGCAACTGTCCGGCTTTCAACATCGGCAAGCTGTTATCAACGCCAACGACACGACGCGCGCCCCGCTCGGCAGCGATCAGCCCATAGCGTCCCGTGCCACAGGCCAGATCGAGCACGTCGCGCCCGCGCAGTTCTGGCATCAAGCGCAGCATCGCCGCCTGCTCGATCTCCATCAGCGCGTTATGGGCGTGCGGTGGATAGGTTGCCGCCCACAGCGCATAAGCCGACGTTGACTTCAGCGTTGGCGGCGTTGATGGGCGGATCAGACGGCGCAGCAGTCGCATCATGAATTGTATGTGTAGAAACCGCGCCCAGATTTGCGCCCCAGATGACCAGCCGCAACCATTTTGCGCAGCAGCGGGCACGCGCGGTACTTGGGATCGCCTAGTCCGTCGTGCAGCACGTCCATGATCGCCAGCACCACATCCAGACCGATGAAATCCGCCAGCGTCAGCGGCCCCATCGGGTGATTCATGCCGAGCTTCATCACCTCGTCAATGGCTTCCGGCGTGCCGACGCCTTCCATCACGCAGAAAATGGCTTCGTTGATCATCGGGCACAGAATACGATTGCTGATGAAGCCGGGATAATCCGCCGATTCGACGGGCGTTTTGCCGAGTCCACGCGCGAAATCCACCACCGTTTGCATCGTCTGGGCGCTGGTATCGTAGCCCTTGATCACCTCAACCAAGGCCATGATTGGCACGGGGTTGAAGAAATGCACGCCCGCCACTTGCGCCGAGCGTTTGGTAGAGGCCGCGATCTCCGTGATCGAGATTGAGGATGTGTTCGAGGCGAGGATGATGTCTGGCTTCGTCAGCCGATCCAGATCCGCGAAAATCTTCAATTTCAGCGTCTTGTTTTCCGTCGCCGCCTCGATCACCATATCGGCGTCCGCCACCGCGCCCATATCCGTGTTGGCGGTGATGCCGTCGATGGCGTTCTGCTTGGCCTCGGCGCTGATCTTGCCCTTGCTGTGCAGCTTTTCGACGCTGGTGGCGATGGTTTGCTTGGCGCGGTTGAGGGCGTCGGGATTGACATCGATCATCGTGACGCGGTAGCCGTTGGTGGCGCAAACCTGCGCAATACCGTTGCCCATCGTGCCCGCGCCGATCACCGCAATATGTTTCAGTTCCAAAAGAATTCTCCTTATCTAAAGGTCAATTTATCCTGCTTGGAACTGAGTGTAGCGAATTGCGCAAGGGCTGCACAGTGAGGAATGGCACGCGTGCGGCATAAAAGAGTACGGACGCCTTCATGAGA
>JAHBVJ010000072.1 GCA_019637615.1 Anaerolineae bacterium
CGCTACGCCTGTTGCGCCGATGACACCGATGGTTTGTCCTGCTTGCACGATTTGACCCGCCGCGACATCGACGCGCGACATGTGTCCGTACAGCGAATAGACGGCTTGCCCGCTCGTATCGACGTAATCATGCTTGATCACCACGACATTGCCGTAGAAATTAGGCTGAGGCCCGAATTCCACCTGTACATCGGGGCCAGCATAGTAGACCGTGCCAGCCGCCGCCGCGAGGATCGGCGTACCCGGCGGGTTCGAAATATCGACGCCATGATGGACGCGTAACGAGCCTTCGTTGGTTGAGCCGTATGAGTAGTTACGCGCCCAGAAGGTCGAAAAGATGTCCGCGAAAGGACGGTCGAAAATGAAATGATCCTGATAGTTATCGATGCGGGCGGTAGCAGTTCTGGCAACGGCAGTAGCACTGTTCCCCGGCGTGGGCACGATGGGCGTGGCAGTCACGATGATATAGTGCGGCGTCGGCGTGCTGGTCACGATCACATAGATGGGCGACGGCGTGAAGGTGTTGGTCACGATCACATAAATGGGTGTGGGAGTCGGCGTTTGGGCGCTGATGGTCGCCGTAGTGAACAGCAGCAACGTGCCTAGCAGCATCAAGCCAAGCAGTAGTAGACGGCGCAGACGTTGAGTTGCGCTGACGGATGCCCATCTCATCGGTTGGTTCTTCGGGTTATTCACGAATGCACGCCTCAAGTCAGGATGTGTGCGGAATCGCTTCATTATCCCAGTCCCGCGCGGGACTCAGCAATATGCACGATCTCGGCGCTTAGGCTACGGGCTGCCTCCCGCAGTGTGACAGCACCTTCGCGCAAACGGCTGGCCTCGCTTCGGTTGGTCAGGCTTTTGACGTTAGTCAGCACGTTGAGTGCCGCGCCTTCGATAGCCGCGTTCGCCATCAACGCTGCTACCGCCGCATCGGAAGCCGCGTTGAGATTGCCTTTTTCGACCACGATGCGCGCGAGTTTTATGGCTTCAGACGACAAGCGGATGACCATCAGCGGGACTTCCGCCGCGCCGATCAATGCCGTTTGGATGCTCTGATCGCGCTTGGGGTGGATAGTATCGAGTTTGTAGGCTGCCATGACCGCACCATAGGCGGCGCTGTCTTCTTCCACCGCGTCCAGCAACTGACGCCGTAGAGCTTGCGCCGCATCCGCCACCGTGAGCATCTCGGTTTCAACATCGGCGTATTTCTTCTTACCAATTGTCAGCCGCGCAACCATCTCCGCCAGTGCCGCCGCGAGACTGCCCGCCAGCGCCGCGACCGCTCCACCACCGGGAGCCGCCGTGCCTGCGGCGACCGCCGTGACGAAGGCTTCACCGCGCGCATCGGGGACGATTTCTGCCGACGGGCTAGGCGTGGTAGCGGTTTCTTGCAGCTTCCATTCGAGGATTTGCGTCGTATCGAAGAGATCGAGCTGCAAATACCAGCGGGCAGAGTCAATCAGGGCATTTTCCGGCGTCAGGCCGACCAATTCGGTGTATAAGATGCCCACGCCGTAGCGTTCGGCCTCGCGGCGGATGGCTTCGACTACGCGATAAATGGGCGTCTTCTCGAAATTGGTCAGGTTCATCGAGACCTGCGCTTTGCCATCGACCAGCAGCCCTAACGCCTTGACGAAGCGAAAACCGCCCGTAGACATACGCATGGCTTTGGCGATCTTCTTGGCGATCTCGACGTTATCCGTGGTCAGATAGACGTTGAAGGCGATCAGCGGGGGCCGCGCCCCGATCACCGTCGCGCCTGCTGTACCCAGTTCGGAAGGGCCAAAATCCGGCGTGCGTGCCGGATCGGTCTTGATGGCTTGCTTGATGCCTTCGTATTCACCGCGCCGAATATTTTCTAGATTCTCGCGGTCAGGGCGGGTGGCAGCGGACTCATAAAGATAGACCGGAATATTGAGTTCGTCCGCGACACGCTTGCCGAGCCGTTTAGCGATGGCAATGCAGGTATCCATCGTCACATCGCGAATGGGGATGAACGGCACAACATCTGTCGCCCCCATGCGTGGATGCTCACCGCGATGAACGTTGAGATCGATCAGCGAGGCGGCCGTTTTGATGCCAGCGAAAGCGGCGGCTTCGACGGCTTCTGGCGTGCCGACGAAGGTCACTACCGTGCGGTTATGATCACTGTCGCTACTGACATCCAACAAACGCACATCGGCGGTCTGGATAGCTCCGACGATGGCGTTAATCACCTCCGGACGGCGACCTTCGCTAAAATTAGGCACACATTCGACAAGCGGCGTGGGCATGGGCAAGCATCCTTATGACAAGGGATAGAGTGGACCGCTCAACAGAGCGCATGTTGGCTGTGTAAGTTTCGCACCCGACATGGAGCAAACATGTTAGCCGTTGATCTTCCGCGAAATGATGTCGGCAACTTCTTGAGTGGCGCGTTCCAGTATATCATTCACCACTACGTGATCGCATTCGCCTATAAGGCTGAGTTCCATCTCTGCACGCTGGAACCGATCCTCCAGATCAGCTTCGCCCCGTTCGCGCAGACGAGCACGCAGCGCCTCAACCGTGGGCGGCTTGATGAAGATAGTCACGACGTTGGCAGGAAAGGCTGTTTTGACGGCTTTTGCGCCGAGAATGTCAATATCCGCAATGAGCAAGGCACCAGTTTCGAGCGCTTGCTGAGTTTGATGGCGCGGTACGCCGTACCACTTGCCGGGGTGAACTTCCTGTGATTCGAGGAGATCACCGTTGGACTTCATCTGCTCAAATTGGTCGAGCGTGACGAAATAATGCTGTTGACCTTCTGATTCGCCGGGGCGCGCCGCGCGCGTCGTGGCAGTAGGCAACTGCCGGAGTCCGGCTATTTTGCCGATCACATCGCGCATGATGGTATTCTTCCCCACGCCGGATGGCCCGACGAGAATAAAGAGCCATCCTTTGGAACGATCTGCCAAGGACTCCCCCATGAAACTTGTGCTGATGGTATTTTGTTGACGATGATTATTCACGGTTACCGACCATAGACTCAAAAGTAGATCAACTTTATCGCAAATCGAGATAGTTAAACATAATTAAACAATTCAACTGTTGTATGATGAGATTATAGCCTGATCAAGGCTCTCAAAAATGGACTGGCGGGATTCACTGTGAGAACGTCCAAAGCATATCAACTTCATTGCAGTCGGGCATCGGCATCGCTCACGACGCTGCGGAAGCCCTACCGCAGTTGATGATATGTTGCTACTATAGAACGCTAGGTAAGCCCAATGACGGTGATTTGATAGTCTGTTATTAGGACAAAACCAATAGATGCACCTATTGCGTGAGTTTGGGAACGCGCGACGAACTATATTTCGACAGCCCAAACAATCGTGCTCGCTTGCTAGATAGCTTCAGGAGAATCATGGTATGAACAACCCTTCGCAGCAAAGAATGCAGCCGCGCAATACTTCGGCGCTATCGACCAATAATTCCGGCAAGTGGGAACCCCCTCCGCTGCGCAATATCGATGACAGCGGGTTGAATTTGATCCAGATCGCTGATCTGGCGATCAAGGTGATGTACTTTGGCGGCTTTATGACGGCGCAGCGTGTAGCGGACATCATCAAGCTGCCGTTCGTCGGCGTGGTTGACCAAGTGATGGAGTTCCTCAAACGCGAACGCTTCATCGAGGCGCGCGGTACATCTGGCTTGGGAGACGCCGCCGTCCAATACGTGATCGGCACCAAGGGCATCGAGAAAGCCCGCGAAATCCTTGAACGCAGCCAATACGCTGGCCCCGCCCCCGTTACCTTCGACCAATATATCATCGCCATGCGGGAGCAGAACAAAGGACGCGTCACGGCTACTCCTGAAGTGCTGAAAAAGGCGCTTTCGCATCTGGTCATTAGCGATAAGATGCTGGGTAAAGTCGGCCCCGCGATGAACTCCGGTAAGTCGATCTTTCTGTACGGGCCGCCGGGTAATGGTAAAACGACCATTTCCGAGGCGGTGGGTAAAGTGATCCTCGGTGCAGACATCTGGATTCCGTACTGCTTCGACGTGGACGGGCAGATCATCCGCGTGTTTGACGAGGTGAACCATTCGGTACTCGACTCGGATGGCGACCAGCGCGGGATGCCAGTCGGCGTGCGACGTGACCCACGCTGGATTCGCATCAAGCGTCCGTGCATCATCGTCGGCGGTGAGCTGACCTTGAGCGGACTCGACTTGATCTACGATCCGGTCAACAAGTTCTATGAAGCGCCATTCCAAGTCAAGAGCAATGGCGGCATGTTCCTGATCGACGACTTCGGACGCCAACAAGTGCGCCCGCGTGACCTGCTCAACCGCTGGATCGTGCCTCTGGAAAAAGGCGTGGACTATCTGACGCTGGCAACCGGACGCAAGATCGAGATGCCGTTCAACGTACTGATCGTGTTCTCCACCAACCTCGATCCGGCTGACCTCGTGGACGAAGCGTTCTTGCGTCGTATCCGTCATAAGATCGAAGTGGGCGACCCCAGCCCCAACGAGTTCGCGGAAATCTTCCGGCGCGCTTGCACGGATAAACGCATCCAATACGACGAAAACGGGCTGAAGTACCTGATCCAAGAGTGGTACATCAAGCGAGAGCGGCGGCTGCGCTCGGTGCATCCGCGCGACATCCTCGACCAGTTGATCGACATCGCACGGTATTTGAACGTGCAGCCCGCGCTGACGAAAGATTTGCTGGATCGCGCGTGCGAGTCGTATTTCGTGAAGCTGTCGTAGCGGTTCGGACAAAGTTATACTTGTGAATGTGTGGGGGTGGGTCGGTGAACCTGCCCCCTTGTGTTTTCTGGACACGGTAGAATAGTGAGCGTACCGAGACGGCAACATAGCAGGAGACGAGGCATTGATGCGATATGTGAGGATGACAGTTTGGATCATCACCATTGGGCTGCTGCTGACTGCCGCGTCGATCAGGTTCCCTGAGCAGATACAAGCGCAGGAACCCACAGGTACACCAACCACGACGGGGACTCCGATCCTCGATGCAACGGTGACCCCAGCAGCGACCGCCCAGTTTACCCCATCACCGACACCGTTAGCGGTCGAGCCAGTAACCCACAAGATATTTGATGACATCAGCTTCGCCTCATATGAACTCAATTCCATCGCCGTTGACGCGGAAGACAACATTTTCGTGCCGGATGGGAACCGCTATGTCCGTGTATTCACCCGCGAGTTCGAAGAATTCCGGCGGATTCCCGTGCCGCAGGCAGTTTCGGTGGCCTTCAACCGCAAGCGTGATGTGCTGCTGGTTGGACGCCATTATCCCGCTACCATCGAACAACTCGATCCGGTCGGCAGATCGCTCGGTACGCTGTGGGTGGCTCCTAACACGACGCTTGATTGCATCGGCGTTGACCAGAAGGACATGATTTACGCCATCTACACGTCCATCAATGCGCCGTTTGCTCAGAGCATGATCAAGCTCGACCCGAAAGGCAACATCATCTTCGTGCGGGATGTCGCGACGGCGACCTCGGTCAATGACACGGTGTATGCGATGACCTTCGAGCCAGATGGCACGCTGAATGTGACCGCCAGCGGCTATGGACGCGACCCGATCTTGCTGTCGTTCTGGCAGTTTTCTCCGGCTGGCGACCGCCTGACCGGACGCCCACGCGCCTATTTCACGACGCTGCTGATGCGCCCGCCGGGGTACCCGCTGCGGCTGCCGGATGGCAAGCTGGTGATGTATAACGGCGACGGATTGGGCTTCTGGCAACCGGACGGTCATCAAATCTCCTTCACCTACTGGATCGATACGGCGGGTGGGCCACCACGCCAGAGCGGGAAACACGGCGGGATCGCCCTGAGCGCGGATGGTGAAACCGTGTATTACGCCGACATCACCGAAACGGACAAGCTGGTGTTAGGCAGAACGCGCCTCGCTGAGTAATAATTAGCCGCACTTGCACAGCTTTTTAGATAGGGAGCATCCCCATGACTCTTCAGCCCCAACGCACTATTGACGAACTTAAGGAACTCCGCGCCCTGACGGGCAACGCTGACGGTGAGCAGCGCGTCGCGTGGACGGCAACATGGCAAAAAGGGCGCGATTGGCTGCGCGCCAAACTGGATCAACTG
The DNA here is from genome assembly GCA_019637615.1 of Anaerolineae bacterium. Lineage (GTDB taxonomy): Bacteria > Chloroflexota > Anaerolineae > Aggregatilineales > UBA2796 > JAHBVK01. The sequence continues at coordinate 6,103 of JAHBVJ010000072.1, forward strand.
CCTGTCGAGGTGGTGACCGACGAAGCGGGCAACGTGTGGGCAACCCTGCGCGGCGAGTCCGAGAAGGAAATGCTGATCGGCGGGCACATGGATTCGGTGCCTAACGGCGGTTGGTTGGACGGCTGCTTGAACGTGGTGGCTGGTCTGGAAGTGCTGCGTCGGATCGCCAGCGAAGGCAAGCCCCCCGTCACCGTCCGCTTGGTGGATTGGGCGGACGAGGAAGGCGCGCGGTTCGGGCGCAGTCTGTTCGGTTCTAGCGCGGCGTCGGGCACGATGAACCCCGATGATTTGCGCAATCTGGTGGACAAGGAAGGCATCAAGCTGACTGACGCGCTGGCAAAATATAACGTCAATCTGGATACGGCGAAGCAGTCTAGCAAGCAGTTGAAGAATGCCAAGGCGTATCTTGAACTGCACATCGAGCAGGGGCCGGTATTGGAGAGCATGAAGCTGCCGCTCGGTGTGGTGCTCGGTACGTTCGGCGTGGAACGGCACGCGATCCGCTTCGTGGGGCAATCCGCGCACGCCGGATCGACGCCGATGAACCAGCGCCGTGATGCCTTCGGCGCGGCGGCAAAGCTCGGCCTCGAAATCCGCGAGATCGCCAAGCGCAATGGCGGCGTATGCACCGTTGGGCGCGTGGAGACCAAGCCGGGAATTGTGACGGCGGTAGTCGGGCAGTGCGACATCACGCTGGATCAGCGCCATCTGGACGCGGCGGCACTGGCGACCATGCTGCAAGAGGCCAAGGATGCCAGCGAACGGTTCGCCGCCGAGGAGAACGTCACGGTATCGTGGAGCCGTTTGTGGCAAATCCACCCGATCCCCTTCAACCCCGAATTGATCGAGATGTGCGACGCGGCGATCATGGAGACGTGCGGTACGGTGCATCGGCTGCCGAGCGGCCCGCTGCACGACGCCGCCGAAGTCGCCCGCGCTGGCGTGCCGACGATCATGCTGTTCGTCCAGAGCTTGCGTGGCCTCTCGCACGCGAAGGAAGAGGACACCAAGGAAGAACATCTGGCGTTGTGCGTGCAGGCGTTGGATAAGCTCGCCAGCAAGACGATGCCGTGGATTCTGGCGCGGTGAGCAAGATAGGGCTAAGTGCCGAGTGTTGAGTGCTAAGTCCGTACGCGTGATGGTCCCTGATATGATCCCGTTGGCTGCTGTGGACGGGATCATTCGGGGCGAAGTGTTAGGGGCTGAGTGCCACGTGCGAAGTAGCGGCAACGATCCGCGACTCAGGAGCGCAAGCGGTGAAACAGCGGGTTGAACCCCAAATGATGTGGTTGTTGATTGAAGCAATGACATCGCACACCTCGGCTTGGTGAA
>JAHBVJ010000073.1 GCA_019637615.1 Anaerolineae bacterium
CTTTTTCCCTGAACCTTGGTCCAAAGTCCCTACCTAATGTTAAATACCTACCCTTGTAAGCTCCCCATCTCTACCCGTTCCGCTTCTGTCTGCTTGCCCTTACTAAGGACTAAGCACCCAGCACTAAGCACTTACCATGCCCGCCATCATCTCTTGCACGTGCTTCAATTCATCCGCGTTGACCGTATGCCCCATGTTCGGATAAATCTTCTCTGTCACCGCGCCGCCCAAATTCCGCATCACCTCGGTACTCTCATGCACACGGTATTCAGGAATATGGAAATCGACGTTACTGCACCCCAGAAATACCGGCGTCCCGTTTAGCGATCCCGGATACTTGCGCGGCGTCCCATCCGGCCCGATCAACGCCCCGCTCAGTGCCACCACGCCGCCATATCGCGTTGCATTGCGGGCGGCATATTCCAGTGCCAGACATGCCCCTTGCGAAAAGCCGAGCAGCATCACTTTCTTCGGTGGCATTCCTTGCTGACCAAGATACTCGACAAGTTCGCCTACCGTTCCCAACGCCGACGACAAATATGGCTCATTCGATTCCAGCGGCATCACGAACCGATTCGGATACCATGTGTTACCCGCCGCTTGCGGAGCCAGATACGTGAAATTGTCGAGCGCCAGTTCGCCAGCGATGCCTAGAATGTCGTACGCGCTCGCGCCCCGCCCGTGAATCATGATCACTGCGCCTTTAGCCTGTTCCAGTGGCACGCCCGCCCGCAGCACGGGCTGTCCCTGATGAATTCTGTCTGTCATGTGTCCCTCTCTCCCCTAATCTACGTTTATTCTGTCGCCCGCTGCCAGATCAGCACGCGCTTTGTCCCGTCACGCGGCGAAGCTGCCATTAGCGTCAACGTCTGGTCCGCGTCCGTAAAGTCGTAATGACGCCGCTGCAAGCTGTTCCGATACCCGAAAAACGACGAGCCGCGCACGCGGTGCGTAACCGTTTGTGTCGTTGCATCTACCTCATACGTGCCGAAGTAACCAAGATAGCCATCCATCGCCGTCGTCAGCTCGCGCATATCGCTGTATTCGTCCCAATGATCGTCGGTACGCGCCAACTGCACCGCCATATTGCCCGCCGCGTCATACATCAAGACCCCGATTGCGCCTTCTCCTCGGCTTGCCTCAATCCGCCCATCGGGAAAATGCGTATGTTGGGAAACGAGTTTCCACGTGCCGACGAAGGCATTCTCAGATGTCTTGCTCATATGCGGTCGCCTTTCTTGAAGATGCACGTAGTATATAGCCTATTTGTCCCGTACGGCGTCCCTGCCACCGTCCGATCCGCAGTCCCGACGCACGGAACGCCGTCCTATCGTGTGGCATGCTGGTTTGGCCTCTATCACCACTCACGCTATAGTTAACCTGAACCTCGGATGCAACGAAACACTCGCTGCTACCCGCTGCTATGGCGTTAAGAAATAACGCTGGAAGTTGTTTCCTTGGGGCTGAGTCCCGCAGGGGTTTTGTAGGGTAAACCCGACGTTGATGGTGTTCAAAAAATAAGGTAGGAATACGCCGATCACGCCAACGCATCTTCCGGAGTCCCTTTAGTGGACTTCGTTCTCTAAGCCTGACGTTTTAACGTCGGGCGGCGTGACGACAAACCTGCGTTTCCTTGACGAATTTCTTAAACACTATCAACATCGGGCGGCGTTGACTTATGGGGATCATGCCTTGGCGTCACTACTTGCTACGCTCGATCAACTGACCGCCGATGTTGCCAGCCAGAAGCAGTCGTTGGAGGCCGCCTTGTTCGCGCTCCAATCGTGGCTCGATGCGAACGCGCCATCGCTCAGTCCGTCTGATCGCACAGAATTTAGCCAAGTGCTCGTGCAGGAGAAAAAGAATCGTACTGAAGGGCAAAGCGATGACACGACGCTGATCGCCAGTGTCTTGCGGCTGCACGCCATGCGCCTCTTGTTTCGCTTCGATGCGCAGCAAGCCGAACCGCTCAAACCCGAAGACGACACCGCCTATGCACAGGCCAAATATCGCCTCAAAGTCTCGTTGCGAGAAGTCGAAACCGCCGTCAACGAAGCCCGCATCGATACCGCTATCGCCAACGCCCATCACATTCTTGGGGATCGCGGCGCGAATCGTCGTTGGCTGCAAGACGCCCTCATCCGCATCCAGACCGCCGCCGCCAAAGACCTGCATCGGTTGGCGGAATCCATCCCGCAGCCAGATACCCCGCCGCTCACCTTCTGGCAGCGCATCATGTTCCGCATTTACGGCATCCGTCAGGAAGAGATCGCCAAGCGCACCGTCGCCAGCCTCCGCCAGATTGTTGATCTGCAAAATGCGCAGATGACCGAGATGGCGACTTTGCTCGCAGAATCGTTCAACGCCATTGACGACAAGCTCGGTGCGCAGCAAGCCTTGGGCATTCTAGGGCAGCTCACCACCAAACAGTGAGTGCTAGTGCTCCCGCCAAATACCTATGCGCGCCTGATCTCTCGATACAATGGCGCGTCCAGCGGATGAATCTGGTTCAAATATTCACGCTCACCGACCACACGGTACGTCACACCTTTCGTTGGCGCGTTAGGATCGTCGGTCAAAATGAATAGATCATTCAACGTAAATCCCGCTTCTGCTGCCACCGTCGTGATCACCACCGCTGCCCCGTTCGCGTCCGTTGTAACTGTCCGCGTCGCTACGAAACTGCCTGCTCGTGGGTAGGCGCTCAACCGCTGGTAATACCAGATCGGGAAACTGGTATTCGCCGGATACCCGATGAAGTACGCACCGCCCGAAAAATAGCCCATCATCGCCTGTTTTGGATACTGGGCGTCCCATGCAGTCCGCAGTGTGCCTTCACTGCCCGTTAGCGTCAGCGCATATGTCCCCAATTGAGTGCCGTATCCCGCCGGAATCGCGTATGACCAACACATTACGGCGTTCACAGTGCGCCCGCCTTGGCGTTCCGACCAATATCCCAACTCCCACGCCGATTGCCGAATGACCGACTTCAGCGCTATCGTCGTATGGTCAGGCTGAGTCAATGTTGCCGTTGGTTCCGTTGCGAAGCCGCAGCCAATCGCCAATTTGCCTTCATCGACCAACGGAATCACGCTGTTAAATGGCAAATGCCAGAACAATCCCTCCGGCAGCGGATACATGCTGTCACCGCCGCCACCGCTGCCGCCATCATATTGCAGCAGTTGGAGTACACCAGCGGGCACAGGTTCGGCTTCACGCAGGATCATTTGCTGGATCGGTGGCTTCGCCGTAAGGACATCATTGGCAAAAACGGTTTGGAACGAACCAAGCGCGGTCATAGCGACCAGCAGGCAAGTTAGCATCCATCGACGCATGTTGTACGCATCCTTTGATCGAGTGATGCGCGTACCTTATCACAGCCATGCGTCGGTGGCTTCATCCTTTAGGTGGAGCTGCTGGACGTCACAGGGGTGGAATTAGTCGCCAGCGCCAGCGTGAAGCAAATGATCGTCCCTTGCGGCAAATTCGGTTCCGCCCAGATTGTGCCACCCTGCGCCGTGATGATGTGCTTGGCGATGCTCAACCCCAACCCCGCGCCTACCGCTGCCTTTTGCCCGCTGCGAGAGCTATCCACCTGATAGAATCGCTCGAAAATACGTGTCCGGTCAGCGGGCGGGATTCCGCGTCCATTATCGCTCACGGAAATTTTGACCATTTCGCCTTCCACGCCAGCACCAAGCCGCACCTGCCCCTGCTCTGGCGTAAACTTGATCGCGTTATGGATCAAATTTGTCAATACACGCCGTGTCTGGTCGGGATCAGCCAGCACTTTCAGATCAGCAGGAACCTCGTTCAGCATTTCCTGTTTCTTGCTCTCGGCTTGCGTTTGCACGAGTTCAATCGCGGACTGTACCAATTCGTGCAGGTCAACATTCACCAACCGCATGATCGCCATGCCCGATTCGATGGTCGAAAGTTCCAGCAGTTCGCGGTGCAAATGCTGCAAATCAGCCACCTGCACGTTCATCTTGTTCAGCCGCTCTTTATCCTTATCGGCATTCACGCCATACGTCATGATCAATCGATCAATCAGCAGTCCGATACTGTTGATCGGCGTGCCGATGTCATGCACCACGTTCGCCACCATATCGCGCCGTGCGCGCGCCAACCGCACCAACTCGCTGACGTCTTGCATCGCCAGCGCCACCAATGCGCCGGTTGCGGTCTCGACCAGCAGTGCCCGCACACGGTAAGAGCGATCATCCAGCGTGATCTGGGTTTCTAGTTCCTCTTTGCTCTTCTGAACCTCATCCACCAGCTCATCGAGTTCATGGTTGCGGCATACCATCATCAGCGTCTTGTTGACCAATGTGCCAGCCGCCGAAAAAACCTCACGCGCCGCGTTGTTCGCCACCAGTATCGTGTGTTCCTGATCAACGATCAACAGTGCATCCAATGTCACATCAGCGAACGCGCTGAGTTGGGTAGCCAGCTCCCGTTGCGAACCCCGCTCCCGTTCCAGAGTACGATTCAGCGTGCTCAAATCGGCCTCGCGCGCCGCCAGTGTCCTGCTTTGCCGTTTGTCATGCAAAGCCAGCATCCCCAGCGCGCTGATCAGGATCAAGAGGGTAATAATGACAGGGACAGCAGGTAATGAACTCATCAGCCCTCGAATCGGTACCCGACACCGCGCACGGTAATGATTCGTGTCGGATTAGAAGCGTCGTCTTCGACCTTTTCGCGCAGCCACCGCACATGCACATCGACGGTGCGCTTATCCCCGAAATATTCGTAACCCCACACCTTGGTCAAAATCAAATCGCGCGAGAGCACCACGCCCTGATTCCGCATCAATTCCGCCAGCAGGTCGAATTCCTTATGACTGAGCGTGATCTCGTCCCCACCTTTGAACACCCGCCGTCCCGTGAAATCGATCCGCAAATTCCCCGCGATCAACTCATTTTGTGGTGTCGTTCGGCTTGGTACGCGCCGCATCACCGCCCGCACCCGTGCAAGGAACTCGCCCAACCCGAATGGCTTGGTGATGTAGTCATCCGCGCCGCTTTCCAACCCCACGATCTTATCGACTTCCGTGCCGCGCATCGTCAGCATGATGATCGGGATGTGTACGGTGCTAGGGTCTTTGCGCACGATTCGACACACGCTCAACCCGTCCAGAATCGGCAGCATGACATCGAGGATCACCAGATCGGGCAGTTCAGCGCGGATTTTTGCCAGCCCCGTTTCGCCATCCCGTGCTACGCTGACGGCGTACCCCTCTTCGGTCAAATTCTCCGCCAAAGTTTCTGCTAATGTCGCTTCATCTTCAACAATTAGGATTTTTGCCATGCTGAATGTTTAACGCTTCCTTTGCTTTGATGTCATAGTTCGTACTACTCGTTTTAACATTCTCTTGTCGGACTTAACATTACAGAGTCTTAAACATCCGCACTGAATTAATTTTTGTTTGCATCCAGAGAATTTTATCGTATCCTGAATAAAACTTTGAGAATTACCGCCTTGCCAAAATTTCATTCTGATTGCACCAACTTTCCCTCGAAATAGTCCGAAAATAGGAGAAATTCATGGAATATTCTTTGCCAGAACTAGATTCATTAGATCGCATGATCCTGCGTGAATTGCAGCAGGACAACATCAGTCAGGTTGAACTTGCCAAGCGCATCGCGCTCTCCCCGCCCGCTGTCCATGCGCGGATCAAGCGGCTGGAGGAGATGGGAATATTACGGCGCTACGTAGCGCTCGTTGACCGCGAAAAACTCGGCTACGACCTGATGTGTATCGTAGGGGTGACGCTGCAACGGCACCAAGCAGCGGATGTCAATCTGTTTCATCAGGCTGTCCAGCATATGTCGGAGGTGATGGAGTGTTTCTCTGTCACGGGTGAGTACGACTATCTGCTCAAAGTCGTCGCGCGGAGTCGCAAAGATTTAGAGCGTATCTTGCTGGAAAAACTTACCCTGATGCCCGGTGTCGCACGCATCACCACTAGCATCGTCTTGAGCGAAGTCAAAAATACGACCGAAATTGCGTTGGAGTGAGGGGTTATGAGTACGACGAATGATTTTCTTCCCATCAAGGCCATTGATCACATCGAATTTTACGTTGGCAACGCCAAGCAAGCCGCCTTTTTCTATGCACATGGCATGGGCTTTGCCAATACGGGCTACAGCGGCTTGGAGACGGGCAGCCGCGACACGGCCTCCTACGTCATGGAACAGGGACGCATCCGCTTCGTCCTGACTACTCCCCTCGGCCCCGATCAGCGCATCGCCCGTCAGCTTCACCTGCATGGCGATGGCGTCGGCGTGGTCGCGCTCGAAGTCCCCGATGCGGAAGCAGCCTACCGCGAGACCACCAAACGCGGCGCGACGGGTGCCATCCAGCCTACCGAGGTCAGCGACGAATACGGCCTGTTGCGCTATTCCGCCATCCATGCCTACGGCGACACGCTGATCAAATTCGTGGATCGCTCACAGTATAATGGCGTCTTCGCCCCCGGCTTCCGCGAAGTTCCCGGCTCTCCGCGCTCTATGAACGGCAAACCCGGTCACAAAGGGGTCGGCCTCGCCGCCATCGATCATATGGTGGGCAACGTCGAACTCGGCGCGATGAACCGTTGGGTCAAATTCTTCGCGGAGACGATGGGCTTCTCGCAGTTGATCCACTTTGACGATCAGGACATCTCTACGGAGTATTCCGCCCTCATGTCTAAAGTCATGCAAGACGGCACGGGCAAGGTCAAATTCCCCATCAACGAACCCGCCGAAGGCAAAAAGCGCTCCCAGATTCAAGAATATCTGGATTTCTATTACGGCCCCGGCATCCAGCACATCGCGCTTTCGACGGGCGACATCATCCAGACCGTCAGCACGTTGCAAGACAACGGCATCCAATTCTTGCGCGTGCCCCAAGCCTATTACGACCAGCTTGCAGATCGCGTCGGCAACATCGATGAACCCATCGAAGAACTCGCGCGGCTCGGCATCCTCGTGGATCGCGACGAAGAAGGCTATCTGTTGCAAATCTTCAGCAAGCCCGTCGAAGACCGCCCCACCGTCTTCTACGAAGTCATCGAGCGTCACGGGTCGCGCGGCTTCGGCAAAGGCAACTTCAAGGCGCTGTTCGAATCAATCGAGCGTGAACAAGCCTTGCGCGGCAATCTGTAAAACCGTTTTCTGAGTGAGTAGCCTGTGTTTCGGATGGTAGCGCCACAGTACGCATCTCACGATTAGGCAGTTGCCAACTGGTTCCCCCTCGTTGCGAAGCGGAGAGGGGGTCAG
>JAHBVJ010000074.1 GCA_019637615.1 Anaerolineae bacterium
TGAGGCGCTTTGTCAAGCTTGTGCTCCCTACTAAGGCACAAAGTGCATAACACGCTCTAGCGCACCCACGTAACACATATCAAGTCTGTTAACGTGAAAGAGGGTACGCATGATTACACGGCGCTTTTTGTTTCTCGTGCTCATTCTAGGCTTCCTCGCTGTGCCCGCTAGGGTAACCGCGCGTCCCGCCTCGCGCTCCTATTATCTCGGCTTCACGCCTTTCCCTTATGACATCTCGTTCGATGCCGTCAACTTCACCTACGACAAGATCGCCACCGACGCCGATCTGATCTCACATGCCTTCGACAACGGTGTGCCGTGGCCCGAAGCGCTTTCTGGCAAGGAGTTCCATGCTAATGTGATGGGGGATTGGAACCTGCGCAAAACCAAAACCCCCACTGATCACAAAGTCTACGTGCAGATCACGCCGATCAACCTGATGCGCAACGCCCTCGCGCCGTACCGCGCCGAAAAAGACGATCTGCCACTGCCAGTGCCGTGGGATAGCTATGCTTTCAATGCGCCCGAAGTCAAACAAAGCTATCTGAACTACTGCCGCCGTGTGATCGCCTATTTCGATCCTGATTTTCTCGCCATCGGGATCGAGGTCAACCTGCTGATGCAGAACCGCCCCGATCTCTGGCCTAGCTATGTTGAACTGCATCGCTACGTTTACGGCGAACTCAAGAAAGAATACCCGACGCTGCCGATCATGGTCACGTTTCAAGTTACCGCCATGCTCGAAGGTTACCAGCCCGAATACGATCACCAGCGCCAGATGCAAGCCCTCCGCGATCTGATCGACTACACCGACATCTTCGCCATGTCTGTCTATCCCTACTTTAGCGTCTACACCACGCAAAGGCTGCCTACCGACATCTTCGATCAGCTCGCCGCCCTCACCGATAAACCCCTCGCCGTCTCCGAAACGGGCTATCCTGCGCAACCCTTCACCCTCACGCAGCCGCCCGTGACCTTTGAAACCGATGAAACCAAGCAAAATCGGTATATTTCATTGCTACTCGCCAAGGCAAACGAGTACAATTTCAAGTTCATAATTAATTTTGTGCTGCGCGATTATGACCGTATTTGGGAACTCACAGGCAAGTCGGATTTCGTGGCGGTGTGGCGAGACACTGGCCTTTACGACGAAAACGGCAAACCGCGCCAAGCACTCCAGACGTGGAAAGACGCACTGGCTCTGCCCGTGCGCTAGAGGAAGCCTGCCATGACTGCTGCCATCACTGGCCTGACCGCCATCGACGCTGTATTTGCCACCACCCGCGCTCAAAATCGCGCTGCCTTCATGCCGTTTTTTACCATCGGCTTTCCCGATTACGACACTTCGATCAAGGTCATCGAAGCGCTGGTCGAAGCGGGCGCGGATGCCATTGAGATCGGCATTCCCTTCTCCGATCCGCTGGCGGATGGCCCTACCATCCAGCATTCGTCGCAAGTATCGCTGCAACACGGCACCAGCGTGGCGGATTGCATCAAGGCCGTTGCGACGCTGCGTGAGCGTGGCGTCACCGTCCCGATGGTGTTGATGGGCTATCTGAATCCCGTTATGGCCTATGGCGTGCAGCGCTATGTCGAAGATGCGGCGGCGGCGGGCGTCAACGGCTTTATCGTGCCCGATCTGCCGATTGAAGAAGCGGACGAACTGATCGGCTACTGCAAACAGCACAACCTATCCTTCACGCCGCTGTTAGCGCCCAACAGCACGCCGGAGCGCATCCGGTTGGCGACCAGCAAAGCACGCGGCTACGTCTATCTCGTCTCCGTGACTGGCGTGACGGGCGCGCGTGATGTGCTGCCCCCCGATCTGGCGGATTACGTGCGGCGCGTGCGTGGCCTGACTACGCTGCCCTTGGCGCTTGGGTTTGGCATCAGCCGCCCCGAACAAGCCAAAACCGTCGCGAAAATGCTGGATGGTGTGGTCGTCGCCAGCGCGCTGATCCGCCTGATGGAAACCGATGGCTTGGAGGCGGTCAAAGCGCTCGCCGCCAGTCTCCACGCCGCTTGTGCGCACTGAGGTGCTGCGCGATGAATCACTGCACCTGATGACCGGCTGAGGTCAGCGCCGTGATCGCATCCGCCAAGCTATCCGCTTTCAGCAGTAAATAATCGGTGTCGTAAGTCGAGATCGCGAATACGCTGATCTCGGCTTCTGCCAACACCGTAGTGAGTGCTGCGAGGATGCCGATCAGGGCGAAGTCCAGCGTGCCGTCCACTCGTAATGCACGCCATCCACGCTCGGCCTTGATAGTAAGCGGCACTGCCGACGCCACGCAGACGATAGATAACTCGTCAGCAGTACGTGTGATCGAGACGAACTCTCCACTGCCAACCCACATCGGGACTGCCAAATCACTGGGCAAGCGGCAAACGGCGAATGTATCCGGCAGCACACTCAAATTCACAACAGGCGACATGTTAGCGCTCTTTTACTTTCATGGCTCAATTGGCCCGATGCAGCAGCGGTTCACCCCGCAGCCCCGCCGCCAGATTTGCTACCGCGAGGCGCGTCATTTCACGACGAGTCTGGTTGGTCGCGCTGCCCAGATGTGGCACGATCAAACAATTGGGCAGCGTCAGCAGCGGATGATCGGCGGGCATCGGTTCCGGCTCGGTCACGTCCAAGGCGGCGATCTTGGTTGGCTCCTGCTTCAGCACAGCGTATAAGGCTGCCGGATCGACTACCTCACCACGCGCCGTGTTGATCAGGATCGCGTTCGGCTTCATCAACTGCAATTCGCGCGTGCTGATCAAGTGATGCGTATCCTTGGTGAGCGGTGTGTGCAGCGACACGAAATCGGCTTCACGCAGCACCTCATCCATCGATGCGGCCTCCACGCCGTCGTTCGCAGCTTCTTCCGCCGTTAATGTACGTGAATAGGCCAGCACACGCATATTGAAGCCCTTGCCGCGCTTTGCCATCGCCTTCCCGATCCTGCCATAGCCGATGATGCCTAGCGTCGCGCCCCACACTTGTTGACCGAGCAGCAGCAGTGGATCCCACGTTTTCCACTTGTCCGCCTTGATGTATTCAGTGCCAGCTACGATATGCCGCGCCGCGCTGATCAGCAGGGCGAAGGCGATGTCCGCTGTCGCTTCGGTCAGCACACCGGGCGTATTGCCCACTGGAATCCCGCGTTCCGTCGCCGCCTTCAGATCGATGTTGTTGACTCCCACCGCACATTGGCTGATCACCTTCAACGTTGCCGCTGCATCCATATAGGCGGCGTCGATCTTTTCCGTGAGCACCGTCAAGACGCCGTCACAGCCCTTCGAGCGCCGCACCAATTCTTCATAGGATGGCGGCAAACTGCCCTCCCATATGTCGATCTCTGCGGTGCCGAGTCCGTACTGCGCGATGTATTCGTCCAAACCGAGCAGGCGGCGGGTGATGAACACTTTCATATGAGTGTACGCTTTCGATGTCAGAATGACGATGCCAATGAGCCTAACATGCGGGGACGAACTAGCCATTACCAGCAGCCCGCGTCCAGCAGGGTTCAAGAAATTCCCCCTCGGTTGAGGGGGGATAACTTAGTAAGAACTGGGACGACGATCTTGCAACACGGGGAAACTCGCGCGGACTTCCGCCACCCGATCCGTGTTGATTTTGACCGTTGCCATCGTCTCGGTATCGCCCAATTCGAGGACAGTGTTGCCGAGTGGGTCGATGATCATGGATTGACCGGGGAACATGTTGTTGCCATATTCGCCCACGCGGTTGCACGCCACCACAAACATCTGGTTTTCAATCGCGCGCGCCTGCAACAACGTCCGCCAGTGGTTGATGCGCGGCGCGGGCCACTGCGCCGGAATGACCAGCATACGCGAACCGTCCACTGCGTAGCGCCGCATCAATTCGGGGAAACGCAGATCGTAGCAAATCGCGATGGAGGTCGGCCCCCACGGGAAATCGGAGGTCAGTGGTGCTTCACCGGGGCTGATATACTGCGATTCCTGCATTCCATCAAACAGATGGATTTTGCGATATGCCCCTGTGACGCCACTGCCGGGCGTAAACACGGCGCAGCAGTTGTATACGCCGATGCCGCGTTTTTCGAGCATTGATCCAAGAATGTGTATTTTCTGGCTACGCGCCAAGGCCGCTACCTGTGCGAATAAGCCACCCGCCAACGCACTGGCAAAATCCTTGGCACGGTCAAGCATGTAACCGTTATCCCACAATTCAGGCAGAACGATGAGATCGGAGCCGCGCCGCGCCGCTTCGGCTACCAACTCTTGCACGGTAGCCCAATTCTTACGCGGATCGCCGTCCTTAACGTTCATCTGAGCGATGCTGATGGTAACCTCTGGCATAGGAAACTCTATCCTTCACATATCTATCTCTCGCCGTTACTGATAGTACCTAAAGCGAACTATCAGCCCAAAGGGATATTTATGCAACGATTTGGGTTAGAACGCAACTCTGAACTCGATGAGCGGTGGCGGCGGTTGGGATGCGAGGAGACAAAACACGATATGGATAAGTAGGCAATGCCACCCGATATTGATGAAATCCGACACACTAATCATACAAGCCTCCGGCGATAAATCACCGGGCTAAAAGTAGTAGTGATAACCTCAGATAATTCTTGTCGGATATTTTAGTGAAAACACATGAACGTTGGGCTTAGAGAACGAAGTCCCTTGCGGGACTCACTCGATCTTTTTGACAAGCATAAACGGACGCCTTGTAAGA
>JAHBVJ010000075.1 GCA_019637615.1 Anaerolineae bacterium
AACGTGGCGGCAGCAGCCGTGGATGTCGCGATGCGATCCCGCGCCTGTCGGGTTGCCGTCCTATCGATGGTGGGGACTGGCGTTTTGGTCGGGAGCGGCGTGCGGCTGGGCGTATACGTGAACGTTGCTGTCGGTGTGAAGGTAAAGGTAGGCGTGAAGGTGTCCGTCGGCGTGAACGTCAAGGTATCCGTCGCTGTTGGCGTATCTGTCGGCGTATCAGAGGCGACAGGCGTTGGCGTCGGAGTAGGCTGCTGGATCACTTGCAGCGATCCGCCGTTGCGGTCGGTGATCGCGCTGATTGGGTAGCCGGGATACGTGCAGCCGTCGATGGTGGTGGTGGCGATTTGCGCGATGATCACGAAGTTGTTCAGGCGATCCGGCACCAGCGGCACGACGATAGCCTGATCGGGCTGGAATGTGAATTGACCGGAACTGCCCGTCACAGAGACAGTATCAAAAAGGACGCCCGTGGAAGTCGTTACGAAAAACTGTACGGAAAGCTCATAAGTTGTAGCTTGCAGCGGCTCGATCAGCAGCGACGCTTGCGGCAGCGGAGCGCAGACGGTGGGAGTGGCGCTCGGCTTAACCTGCGTTGGTGTTGAGGTCAGTGTCGGCGGCACCGCAGTTGGTGGCACCTCGGTGGGACGTTCTGTCGGCGGCACGTCGGTTGGTGGGATCGGCGTCGGCGTATCAGTCGGCACTTGCGCTACTTCGACTGTCGCTTCGGTAGGCGGTACGTCTGTCGGCGGGATCGGCGTTGGTGGCGCTTCTGTGTCTGTGGACGTCGCGGTTGGCGTCTCTGTCGGCGTAAATGTGAATGTTGGCGTGTCCGTTGGTGTGGGCGTCTTGGTCATGGACGCTTCTGCGACCCACGTTTGCGTGTCTTGCACAGCAAAATCGGTCTCTTGTGCCGCGACACCAGTTGCCATAGTGTTGTTCAGTTCGACAATGGCAGTGCGCGTAAGCTCGCGTGCGCTCAACACAGGTGTTGTATCGCTGGTTGACGCTTCATTGGGAGTTTGTGAAGGTGCGACATTCGGCGTCATCGTCGGCGCTTCGGTCGTCGGCGTCGGTGTATTCACATTCACAACTGCCGTTGGGGTTTCCGTCGTGTTCTGGCGCGCCAGCAGGAACGCCGCGCCGCCGCCACCAATCAACAGGACAAGCAAAATGCCAATCACGGGAATGAGTGGGAATTTGCGCTGACTTTGGGTGGCAACGTCAACCGGGCCAGACGCTGGCGCGGGGGGTGGAACGCCGCGCGAAACAGGTGGCACACCACCCGAACGCCGACTCTGGGAAGAATCCGCCTCGACTGAAAATCCCGGCGCGGTAGGCGCATCGACATCCACCGGGCCAGAAATGCGGTTCCCCGGCGGCGTATTGGGTTTGCTGCCCTTGGACGTGATTTCGTAAGCGGCGGCACTGCCCGCCAGCGACGGGCCGAGCGCGGCGATGAATTCTCGCGCCATTTCGCGCGCTGACTGATAGCGATCATCTTTCTGCTTGGCAAGCGCCCGATTCAAGACCATCTCGATAGCGGGCGGTACATCCGAGCGCAGCGTTTGCGGCGACGGTGGATTGGCAGTGAGATGCTGATACATCAGATTAGCGGGCGTTGGCGAGTTAAACGGCACGCGCCCCGTCACCATCTCGTACAGCATCGTGCCGAGTGAATACAGGTCGGAACGCGCATCCAGCGGTTGCCCCTGCCACTGCTCCGGCGACATGTACGTCGGCGTGCCCATCGCGACGCCTGTTTGCGTCAGTCGCGTATCACCGCCATCTTGCATCAGCTTGGCAATGCCGAAGTCGGTCAGGATGCCGTTGCCCTGCTCGTCCAGCAGCACATTTTGCGGCTTGAGATCGCGGTGAATGATGCCGCGACTGTGCGCATAGTCCAACGCCAGCGAGATTTGACTGAGCAGTTCTGCGATGCGCTCAAATTGCATCGGTTCGCGCCTGATCTCGTCCGCCAGATTGCCGCCCGTCAGCAGTTCCATCACAATATAAATGGCATCTTCTTGCTGACCGTAATCGAAGACTTTGAGAATATGCGGGGAGCTAAGTGAAGCGATGGTTTGGGCTTCGCGCTCGAAGCGACGGATGAAATCCGCGTTTTGCGCTAAGGAAGATTGGATGATCTTGATGGCGACATCACGCCGCATGTTTTCTTGTCGTGCGCGGTAAACCATCGCCATGCCACCCGTGCCGATGACATCAACGATAGTGTATTGCCCTAGTCGTCTTCCGCTCAGGTTTGTCATAGGAGTTACGCGTCGATTGTGTTATGCGTCCGACAGCAGAGACCTATCTTATCATGAAATTGTGAATTCGATGACAATCCATGCGGTTGTCATCACGCGCATGGCACACCAAGTAATACACGAACTTCACAATTTCATTGAGACAGTCTCAGCAGGATTGTACCATAAGTTCACCCGTGTCCTCTGGATTCTAACCGAATTCAAGCGATCTTTAGAACTTTAGATCGATGCTTGTTAGAATGGCGATTCACAATATCTGTAATTTCGGGCTGACGTATGCGAAGTTCGCTCACTAGCATTCTCGCAACAATCATAATGGGAATTTTGATTTTTCTCGGTGCCATCGTGGAAATGCCACGCATATTTGGCGGCTCATCAATAAGGTTTAGGGCGGCTCAAGTGGCATGTGCATTATCAGGCATCCTCATCACGATTGGGCCGATCTTAGAACTACTCAATATCCCTCGCCCGATCCCGGTCGTCCTTAGTCTGGTTGGACTAGGGTTGTTTCCGGTGTCAGTTGTTGTACTTGTCGTGACCAATATAGGATGATTTTGTACATACCCAATTTCTGGGCTATGCACTATCGGAGTGAACGCGTGAAAGACATCATTTTCGGCTATAACGCGGTGGTGGAAGCCCTTCACTCAGGGCATCCCCTCAACCGCATCTACTTCTCGTTGAGCAGCCGCCGACCGTATATCGCGGAGTTGAAGGAACTCGCGCAGCAAAACAACGTGCGCTACGACTTCGTGGAAATCGCCAAGCTGACGGCGCTGGCGCAAACGCAGGAACATCAAGACGTGGTGGCGATCACCAGCCCCGTCGAATACACCGATCTCGATCAATTCCTCGAAACGAACGCGGCGGTCAACCCACTGTTGATAGTCGTGCTCGATCAGGTACAGCACGCGGGCAACGTCGGGCTGATCATCCGCACGGCAGTCGGCGCGGGCGCGTCTGCCGTCATCCTTAGTGCGCGCGGTGGCAGTCTCATCAACGATCAAGTCTTCCGTGCCTCGGCAGGCGCAATCTTCCACATTCCGATCATCAAATCGATGTCCTTAGCGCGCGATCTGCAAAAGCTGAAAACGCACGATTTCTGGATTTATGGACTGGATGCGACTGGACAGAGCGATGTGTTCAGCGAGAAATGGGCCAAACGCTCCGCCATCGTGATTGGCAACGAGCACGCGGGCGCACGTGAGGTCACACGCAAGCACTTCGACCTCAGC
>JAHBVJ010000076.1 GCA_019637615.1 Anaerolineae bacterium
TGGCGAGCATTTGACAGCGCCAGAATCCGTGTGTTATTGTGTGAGCATTCACAAGCTAGAGGCTTCTATGTCAGTTCCAGTTCGCAAACGCGCCACGCTGTATGATGTAGCTACTCACGCTGGCGTTTCGTATCAAACAGTATCCAGAGTGATCAACGATAGTCCCAATGTTTCCCCCGCTACACGGCGACGTGTCCTCGAAGCGATCAAAGCCCTTGATTTCCAGCCCAATAAAGCGGCTCAGATGTTGGTCACGCAGCGCACCTCGACGCTAGGCGTGATCACTTATGGCGCGTCCTTCTATGGCCCTGCCTACATGATGGTCGGCGTGGAACAAGCGGCTAGAGCGGCGGGTTATCGGTTGCTGTTCTACAACCTTGAGAATGCCTCCCCGGATGAGACGCAAAACGTGGTGGAAACACTCGGCGGGCACACCGTCGATGGCATCGTGATTATCTGCCCGGTGCAAAGTCCAATTTATGCTGATCTGGAACGCAGTTTGCAGGGAATGCCACTCGTCAGTGTGGGCGGGGCGCTGGGGAGCGGTCAATCTTCGGTCATCATCGATCAACATCTGGGATCGCGCTTGGCGACGGAGCATCTGGTTGAGATGGGGCATCGTCATTTGGCAGAGATTCGTGGCCCGTTGGAATGGTACGATGCAATAGCACGCCATGAAGGTTGGTTAGCGGCACTTGCTACGCATTCGCTGTCGCCCGCCGCCGTCGAAATTGGGAGTTGGTCAGCAGAGAGTGGCTATCAGGCGGCACAACGGCTGTTAGCGCAAGGGCATTTCTTTACAGGATTGGTCGTCGCGAACGACCAGATGGCGCTCGGCGCAATCCGTGCCCTCCGCGAACACAAGTTGCGCGTACCGGATGATGTCTCGGTGATTGGCTTTGACGATACGCCCGAATCTGCGTTTTTTGATCCACCACTGACCACGATCCGTCAAGATTTCATGATCATGGGCAAACAGAGCGTCGAATACCTTCTGCAACTCATCCGCGATGTACAGACGCCGCTCCACCAGCGTGTAATGTATCCGACACTGGTAGTGCGGAACAGCGTCCAGCCGCAACGTTGAGGCTGAAGCTCACTGCAAAGACTAAATTGGTCGTGTGAAGGATGTAGGCTGACGCGTGCTCACATTCGCTTGCACATCCGCAAGCTCAGGCGCATTGGCCTCACGTTGTTTACGGGTGATTTCACGGCTTAGATCGGGCTGCTTGATCGAAAAGACGATTTGCTGCAATCTCTGTTTGATCGTGGCATCGTCACATTGCTGCACCGATTGCATAAGCGCTTCGATCTGATCCATGCACTTGGTGCGAACATGCTGCTGAATATCAGAGGTCATTTTGACCGCAAAAATCGCTCCATCTTCTAACGACTGCGGCTGTTCATATTTCCAGAACAATTCTTCATAGAGTTTCTCACCGGGGCGGCTGCCTGTTTCGCGGATTTCAATATCCTTGTGAGGTTCTAGTCCACTCAGGCGGATCACGTCATTCGCCAGCTCAATGATGGGCACTGGCTCCCCCATGTTCAGGACAAAGAGCGAGCTTTGCGAAACCAAGACGCTGGCCTTCAAGACTAGCAAGACCGCCTCCGGGATGCTCATGAAGAAGCGCGTCATCTGCTTATCGGTGATGGTCACGGGGCCACCAGCCGCAATTTGCTGCTGAAAGATGGGGATCACGCTGCCACGACTGCCAAGCACATTCCCAAACCGGACGCAGGCGAAACGCTGCGGGTACTGTATCGCCGCATCGATCATCAGCATTTCGGCGGCACGTTTCGTCATGCCCATCAGAGACTGTCCGAAAAGCATCAACATCGAGATAAACGACGTAGCATAAGGCGAA
>JAHBVJ010000008.1 GCA_019637615.1 Anaerolineae bacterium
CTACTACCTAGGGATTTTTAAAACGATCTTTTTGGGGAGTTTAGAACCGATCCTGACAGTGCATGAAATGGTGCGTGAGTTGGCAGGAAACTTACGGCAACATTCCCCTCCTTTGGTATGTACATAAACATAATATTATTATACCGTAATATATGCTATTAGTCAACTTTCTACCATTCAAACAGATTGTCAGAACGCGCTAAATCCCACTTGAATTTGCTGGTGTAGGGAACCGGGGATTAAAAGATATTTATGCAGCAACAGAGAGTTTGAACTCTTTGGTGTAGACCTCACGGAAAGAAAAAATGAGGGGAATAGTAAACCGTCGCATGACGACCACATTGGCACACGTGACGAGGCTGGAGGCTTGCGGTTCAAGGGACGCAAATAAGGCCAATGCCTCCTGCTGCAACTCTTCCGTGATGTGAATAACGGGAAGCTGCGATGCAAATGCCAAAAACTGGCGGGCGAGGGGTTGCCCTTGTCGATGACTGAGGAAAGCTGCCGTTTCTGCAACGACCAAACTTTGTATGACGGTCGATAACCGCTGCTTGCGGATACGGTCAAAAATAGTCAGCGCTTGCCCGTGGTGAACATCCTGCGCATAAAACCAAGCGACAAGCGCATCGCTATCGACTAACACGGAGTGCTGCGTATCAGGTTTGGTCATGGTCCTCCTCACTCCCCTGCCACACGCTATTCTCTGCATACAACACGGTATCGATGGTGTTCGAAGCTTCCAGTGTTGGGTCGTTGACTGATGCTTTCACTTTCTCCCAAGCATCATACTGCGTATTCAGTGCAGATTGTTCTTCGCGGGAAAGTTCGTGCTCAAGCAGCGTGCGTAAATAATCTGACGCAGATTGCTTTTTGCGTTTGGAAATAAGTTGCAAGCGTTGCAACAGGGGTGCGGGCAAATAAAACGAGGCGCGGGTCATCATAGCTCCCAGCATCGTATTACATCTCCGGCTCCATTGCAACCAAATGAAATCAGTGAGGATACGGTAACAGAGTACGGTAACTGCAACGGGGGCAGGATTGGGGTGCAAGCACATCCAATTGGCATAGGATTGAGTATAAAATGAGGATGGATAGTGGCGAGATGAATGGAGGATGGGAATGGGCCGTCGCCACATAAATAGGCGGAATTTTGACGCCGTTGTGGAGCGCTGCGGGCGGTTGCCGCCAAACAACAATATTCGCCGAAACCAGCACCGCGTAGTCGGGGCAGATTCGCCGCCCGCCGTCGGCCTGTAAGGACGACCACCCGAAGCGAGGAGGGGATGCCTGACTCCCAAAGTCAGTGCAGACCGTCCGACCTGAAGCCAGCCCATAGCCAGACACAATAGTTATGGATACTTGAAAAGTGGACAAAACTGTACAGGCTGGCGAAGGCGCGAGGGTGGTCGGACTTTGAGACGAGCGTAAGCGACGGAGCAAAGGACGACGGCGGGTGGCACGACGAACGGGAGGGGGTAAACGGAGGGCGAAATGTCCGCCTACAAGCGGACTATTGAGCAACCGCCGTGCATCCCCCTCCTTGAGGAGGGACACACTGGGGTTGGCTACAAAGCGAGCGTGTCAGACCCAGATCTCTCCCCCACTCAGCCTGTAGATGGGAGTGTAGGCGGGGTATACGATGGGAGGTTAAAATGTGTTCGTGCTCAAAATGTGTACAACCCTATAAAAATACGTCATTGGCCTTTGTTGCCCGAATAAATTTTTCTCCCCTTCCTTTACTTCGTATATTTAAGCTATGTATATTTCTTTTGTATATTCTTCCCGCACCTCAAATTAGCCTCATCCTGATACTCATGGGCGAGTATCTAGAGCTATCAAAAATGAGTATCTAGATACCCATATGTGAGTATCAGCCTCATTTTCGGCGTTTTTGTTTCACAGTATGATGAAGTGTATAAATGTTAGTCATCCCCTGCCCACGACGGGTGATGAGTAAAAAACCAGCATCTTCAAGCTCTCGAATACCACGACTAACGCTCTGCTGAGAAGACCCTATCTCAACGGCCATTTTGTCCTGACCGGGGAATACTGAATTGTTGTGCCATGCGTAAGAAAGGAGCTTGGCATAGATCACTTTGGCATTGGGAGAAATCTGCTGATTGTTCAGAATGAAGTTCGGAACCTGCGTAAATCCGCCAGCCGATACAGGGTCAAACCCTTCGAGCACAATGTTTTGATGTTGTTGAAATCGGGCTAGGCTGGACAGTTTTTCCATAATCCGCGTCAGGCAGACTCTTTCTTGCCTACCTTCCCCAAAAATGAGCCGATGACATATTCCAGTAGCTCATACTTGCCCACCTTGAGTTCAAACGCGATAGCATCCAGTTCCTCTTTCCATGTTTCGGCTATTGTAGTATTGACCTTGCCCTTACGTTCCTTGCGGAGAGAAAACGTCATCATCTCTATTTCTTCTGCGGTAGGTAGAGAAGCTGACAAGTGATGTTCTTTAGAAGAAAGGGGAATCTTTTGCATGTCTGTTGGTTTGCTCAAAACCTCGCTCGAAAGGTTGCTCAAAGGTTTGCTCACTTGCTCATGGATTTGAGCAAGATCATTGGGACTGGCTATTTCTTGGTTTTGGTCAATGGGTGCGGGTTTTTGAAAGAATAGGGAAGCGCCCTGAAGTTCGTTTGAAATGGTAGTGGTATCGATAGGCTTTTTATTCATAGGTGAAATAGTTCGGCAATCAGCTTGTCATAAGCAAGTGCGGCCTTAGATTTTGGATTGAATGCAAAAATATCCTGTTTATTCATATGAGCATCTTTGATATCGGTATTGCGCGGGATGATGGTATTGATAACCTGACCACGGTAGGTTTGGCGGAGGATTTGAATTGAGGTCTGCGTATTGATGGTTGGCTCACTCATCGTGAACAAAAACCCCAACACCTCTAGGCCAGCATTAAAATATTCGCGCACCTCACTGATAGATTTACTGATTTGCACCAAGCTATCCAGTTCAAAATAACCGGGCGCAACCACCACAAGCACCTTATCGGCAGCAGTAAAGGCATTGATGGTGAGCCATGATAGAGCAGGCGGGCAATCTATAAAGACAAAGTCGTACTGGTTCTTGACCTCATCTAACGCATCTTTGAGCCGTGCTTCGCGATGATCTAGGGCGGTGGTTAAGGCAATATCCGTATTGGACAGCAGAATATGGGCGGGAGCCATATCCAGATTGGGGAGTGTGGTATGGTGAATAGGCAGTGTCTGACGCTCTAAAATGGTGGTATGCACAGTCTGCTGAACGGGAATTTTCGAATAGTCTGTAAGAAGGACTTTGGACGAATTCGCTTGGCTATCCACATCGATGAGTAGGGTTTTCTTGCCACGTCTCGCCAGTCCTGCTGCGAGTGAAATAGATGTGGTGGTTTTTCCTGTACCGCCCTTTTGGGACGCAATGGCGACAATCATACGTTTAACGTACTCAAAGCCAATTACTGGGTTTTAGAGTAGGTTCCTCCATACCACCATACGAGGTTGAACTTACTGTCGTCAAGTGGTCAGTTTGAGGCGGGACACGCGCTTACTTCAGTAGCTTTTGCGCTAACTCCGTGATGGTTGCTTTGAAACTGTAATCTTCTCCTGCTTTTTTTCTCCACAGCATCCAAAAGTCGATGATGGAACCGCCACGCTCACAAGCAAAGCAATGCCAAAAATTGTGATCTGGATTGATACTGAAGGAATTGATCTGATCTTCATGGAATGGGCAATGTCCTCGTAGTTGATCGTTCAACTCCATGTACTGGCTAACAAACTCCTGCACACTCATACTGGCCTTGATGCGCTCTGATGGTTTGGAATCGTAGCGTTCACGGCGTTTCTTGGTTGGCTTCTTGGGCTTGGTAACTTCGGGTGATGGAGTTGCCTCAAACTTAGGAGTAGGGGAGTGCGTTTTAGGTAATGGGGAACGTGCAATGAGGTCATCGATGAAATCTTTAGGAATACGAACGGGATTGGTCAACACCTTGATTTGATCTCGGATACTAGGTGTTGCTGCGGTGGGTGACTTGAGAGGTAGGCCATCTATGGTGATGAATGGGTAGTATTTGTTCGTCAGGCGGTGTTTTCCTAGTGGTAGCCTCACAAACGAACCGGGACCAGTGACCAATTTATCTTGTTTCGGGTACAACTCGATTCTGAGCTTATCCAGTTTGTGATCTGTCAGCAGTTGCTTGCCAAAGCGCCGTGCGTCTGTGCCGGATAGGGGAGGGGTAAACAACCATAAATGCCCGCCACGACGGGATGGTTCCAAATAAGCTGTGATGCCTTGCCCAGTGAGCTTTTGCGCAAGGTCAATGAGCTTATGCCAACGGAGTTGATCGTCTGCATCTAGGCAAACCCACTTGGCAATGCTTTCTCGATCTAGTGCGTAAGCACCAATGGTGATGAATCCTTTGAGATGGGCTGCGATTAAATCTGGGTATAGCTGCCTTTGTATTGAGATATACCGCCCATTTTCCAGTTGGAGTGGGTACATATCGTCTCTGGCAATAAACGTGGCAGCATAGGCCAATACAAGGTCTCTATCGAGGTCTTTAAATGGTGGTTGATCTTGTCGTTCGCGAGGGTTCACCTTGCCATTGTATGAAGCGGGGAAGTAACGTCAAGAGGCCGAATCAGGCGGTAGTAGGGGAGCGGCGGGCGTATCTAGTGAAGTAAGTGCCTCTAGTAGCTCGTCTTGTTGCTCTAATAGCCGATCTCGATAGGCCGTGCGCTCCATTTGGTTCTCATTCTCATCATTGATCTCTAGTCTGTGCTGCACATGATGTAGGGCGGCATGAAGCTGTTCATGGTCTGAGGCTGGTTGTCGTTCTGAGATGGTCATCGGTACAAAGATGGTACGAAAAGTGGATTACCAATGCAACTGCCAATCGTCTGTGATGGATAGAGCTTGGCACGACGCGATAAACGCACCCCATATACACTAAAATATTCGCCAGTGGACGCTATAAAAAAGCCTCTCCAACATTGGAAAGGCATCTTGACGTTTGATTTTCTACGATTTGGCGTTTTTGCGACGTTGGAGTTAAGGAACTCAGTTGTATAAGCAATGTTCCGCGCATACTGCTCACTTAACTTTGTTTATCATCGTTGTCTTTTGGAACAACAGGAATAAAGACCTCACCATTGAGTGCAATAAATGGCTTAGTGATGCGTTCATACTCCTCAGGTGAGAGTGGTTCGCCATCGCGTAGTCGGCTCAGTTCCCTGAGACGTTCGATAATGTCCGGCGTAATAGGTGCAGGTGTTTTCCGCCCTGACCTTATATGCTCGTAGTATCTTTGAAGCAGTGGTGTCGTGTTCTCAGGAGACAAGGCATCCGACGGTTTCCCTTCGACCTTATGCCGCCCACTTCTAGTATCTTTTGGCTTTTTCACGCGACTCCTCCTTGATTTACGATATTCAGGAAGAACTTGGTCGAAGTATACCCAGTTATATCTCAATAAGATAAGTGGAACCGCCTAAAATAATCCTATTGGAGGCGGTTCTTTATCAGTTGGCTATTGTTTGTTTCCACGCCGAATGAGGTAATAGACGCGCTTTACTGACAGGCTAAATTCCTTGGCAAGGTTCCGAGCGCTTTCGCCTGCATTGAAGCGGCGAACGATTTCCTTGTTCCGTTTCGTTTTAACAGCACTGTGATTGATGGGTTGTTTAGGAAGGCTTCGACTGTGATACAACCGCTTCAAAATCACTTGAGAAGGGGTGTCACCCGATGTGCATGAGATGCTCCCAGAGGGACTCGAACCCCCGACGCCAGGTTCCGAAGACCTGCGCTCTGACCACTGAGCTATGGGAGCCACTAGCTACAAGTCTACAGCACCATCAGCAACTGTCAAGGTCGTTGTCATCTAGATAAACAAACCAGCGAGTCGCGCGTATTGCAGCAGCATGATCGTCTTCCCATCCATGATCTCGCCAGCCCCTATCATAGCCAGAGCACGATCAATACCGAGTTCAAGCACATCGATGTCCTCACCTTCTGTGACCAGACCGCCGCCATTGGTATATTTGGCATGAGGCTCGTATTCCGCGACAAAAAAGAAGAGTTTTTCCGTCACCGAACCGGGACTCATATATGCCTCAAAGACCTTTTTCACATTGTGGATTTGATAACCTGTCTCTTCCTCGGTTTCTATACGGATCGCAGTTTCAGGATCGCGTTCATCGAGTAAGCCCGCGCAAACCTCGATCAGCGGCTCAGGATGCCCGTTAACATAGGCGGGGAAGCGGAATTGGCGCGTAAGGATCACGGTGCGCTGCTCCTTGTTGTACAGCAGAATAGCGGCTCCGTTACCACGATCGTACGTTTCGCGGCTCATTGTTTGCCACGTCCCATCGGCACGTTGATAGTCAAACGTGGTTTTCTTCAAAATGTACCAGTCATCAGACAGCGTCTCGACACGCTGGATTTTGACACGATCTTGCATAGTGACGGCTGACATAACGGCTCCTTGAGAGGTGCTAGATGAAAGTGCCTTGGCCTATCTTCAGCGGCAGATCAATCTGTAACCATCAGTGTCAATCAACTCTGGTACAATCACAAGCGCCAGAATCAGCATAAAGCATGGTGCCAGATTGCCCACAAAACCGTTCTTGATCTCGATCCTACCACTGGATCGCGCACAGCCGACCCCGCTATATCTGCAATTGTATGAGGGCGTGCGGCGTGCTATCATCAATCGGCAGCTCACACCCGGATCAAGCCTACCTTCCACGCGGGATATCGCCGCGCTGCTGGATATATCACGGAACACGGTAGTCAACGCGTTTCAGCAGTTGATCGCAGAGGGGTATTTGGAAACACGCGAAAAATCCAGTACCTTCGTCAATCGTGATCTGCCGGAAACATTGCTATCTGCGCCGAAAATAAGCGGCATAGCGCATCCATCGCCCGAAAAGCCAGCGCTGTCGAAACACGGACAAATGATGGCAACGGCGAAGGCACATCAAGCGCGGAAAGGCAACAAGCACAACATCTTTACCAATGGTGTGCCCGCGCTAGATTTGTTTCCCTTCGACATCTGGACACGACTAATCGCGCGACATTACCGCTATGCGCCCTTATCCCTATTCGATGAGACAGTTAGCCCACAGGGATATTTGCCACTGCGAGAGGCATTGGCTAACCATTTGCGCACGGCGCGCGCTGTCAAGTGCGACGCAGAGCAGATCATTATCACATCAGGGTCGCAGCAAGCATTTTTCCTCGCGGCGGCGATGCTGCTCGATCCGGGCGACAAGGTATGGATGGAAGATCCGGGCTGCATGGGGCCGCGTGCAGCCTTCATCAGTCATCGGGCCGATCTCGTTACCATCCCCGTCGATGAAGAAGGGTTAAACATCGAAGTGGGCATTGAACTTGCCCCGAATGCCCGCGTGGCTTATGTCAATCCATCGCGTCAGTATCCGCTCGGTGTAACTCTGAGTCTGGCACGACGCCTGAAACTATTGGAGTGGGCGGCGCGGGCAAATGCGTGGATCATCGAGGATGATTACGACAGTGAATTCCGCTATAGTGGTCGCCCGCTTGCTAGCTTGCAGGGGCTAGACACAACTGGACGTGTGATTTACATCGGGACGATGAGCAAGATCATGTTTCCGGCGCTGCGTATCGGCTACATCATCGTGCCACGGGAGTTGGTAGCGGCGTTTACAGCCGCACGTGGGGCGATGGACAAATACCCGCCGATGATCAATCAATTGGCGCTGCACGAATTCATGACCGAGGGACATTTCAACCGTCATTTGCGGCGGATGCGAGCAGTCTACGATGAACGGCGCGGGCTGTGCGAAGATGCGCTGAACGCTGAGCTTGGCGGGCTGATCCAGTTAGGGACATCCGACGCGGGAATGCACATTTGCGGCTATCTGCCACCTCACATGGATGATTTTGCCGTCGCTGAGGCGGCAGAGCAGCACGGCATCGAAGTGCTACCATTGTCCGAATTTTATCTTGGTCCAACCCAGCAGCATGGATTGATTTTAGGATACACAGGAATTAGTCCTGATTACATCCGTGTTGGTGTGCAAACACTAGCGAAAGTACTGGAGCAGTTTGTCTGAGTAAGGTTTCCGTAATCGAGTATCATTGACGCTCAATGGAATTAGAAATATACATTTTTGGAGTGTATTTATGGCAATAGTTGTTTTACTCGGCACACTGGATACCAAAGGTCTCGAATATGACTATGTGCGGCGTGCGGTGCGATCTGCAGGCTGTGATGTGCTCATGATCGACGCGGGCGTACGCGGGACGCCGCTGACACAGCCGGACATCATCCGTGATCAGGTCGCAGAGGCCGCAGGAGCGAGTGTCAAGGCGCTGGCGGATGCAGGTGACCGAAACGCTGCTGTAGATACGATGGCGCGTGGCGCGACGGTGCTCTGTCTAGAATTGTTCCGGCAAGGCAAGTTGCATGGCTTGCTCGGCTTGGGTGGCGCGGGCGGATCGGTGCTGGCAACGACGGTGATGCGTGCGCTGCCTGTCGGGGTGCCCAAACTGATGGTGTCTACGCTGGCGTCAGGCGATACACGCCCGTATGTGGGCGAGGTGGACATCACCATGATGTATTCGGTAGTAGACATCGCGGGCATCAACCGCATTTCTGAGCGTATTCTGAGCAACGCTGCCGCTGCCATCGCGGGCATGGCGACGGGCTATGCCAATTTCCAGCCCGCCGCCGAAACCAAACCGCTGATCGGGGCGACCATGTTCGGTGTCACCACGCCCTGTGTGACCGAAGCACGACAGCAGCTTGAGTCACGCGGCTACGAAGTCATCGTGTTCCATGCGACGGGTACAGGTGGCAGATCGCTGGAAACGCTCATCGAGGGCGGCTACTTCGCGGGTGTGCTCGATGTGACGACGACGGAATTAGCCGACGAACTGGTCGGCGGCGTGCTCTCAGCGGGTGACCATCGTTTAGAAGCGGCGGGCAAACGTGGCCTACCGCAGGTCGTTTCCCTCGGCGCGCTCGATATGGTCAACTTCGGCCCCCGCGACAGCGTGCCCGCCAAATTTGAGGGTCGCCAGTTCCATCAGCACAACGCGACGGTTACGCTGATGCGCACAACGCCGGAAGAAAATGCGCAGCTAGGGCGGATCATCGCCACCAAGCTCAATGCAGCGACGGGCAAAACAGCGGTTTTTATCCCGCTGAAAGGCGTCTCGATGATCGATGTGGACGGTAAATCGTTCTACGCGCCCGAAGCGGATGCCGCTCTGTTCGAAAACCTGAAATCGAATTTGCGCAAGGACATCGAGGTCATCGAGATGAACACTGACATCAACGATCCACAGTTTGCGCGGGCGATGGCGGCGAAATTAGACGAGTTTTTGCGGACGACTTCTCCACACTAAAGGATTTTTGTAGCTATGAAACGTTCGGATATTCTTAAACGGCTTAACGCCTTGGTGAAAGCGGGTGGCGTGATCGTCGGTGCGGGCGCGGGCACGGGGCTTTCCGCCAAGTGCGCGGAGGCGGGCGGCGTCGATATCATCATCATCTACAATTCAGGGCGTTACCGCATGGCAGGGCGCGGTTCGTTGGCGGGGATGATGCCCTACGGCGATGCCAACGCGATCACCGTCGAGATGGCTAGTGAAGTGCTGCCCGTCGTCAAAAAGACTCCGGTCTTAGCAGGCGTCTGCGGCACCGATCCATTTCGCCTGATGCCGTACTTCCTCAAGCAGATCAAAGATATGGGTTTCGCAGGCGTGCAGAACTTCCCCACCGTCGGCCTGATCGATGGTACCTTCCGGCAGGGTTTGGAAGAAACGGGCATGGGCTACGCGCTCGAAGTAGACATGATTCGTACGGCACGCGAACTCGATCTCCTGACCACGCCATATGTCTTCAACCCCGATGAGGCCAAACTGATGACCGAGGCTGGCGCGGACATCATCGTGGCGCACATGGGCTTGACCACCAAGGGCACCATCGGCGCAAGTACAGCTTTCACACTGGACGAAGCGGTGCAGCGCGTGCAAGCCATCGCGGATGCTGCCAAATCCGTGCGGAAAGATGTGCTGGTCATTTGTCACGGTGGCCCGATTGCCGAGCCTGAAGACGCCGAGTATGTCCTGACGCACACCAAAAATGTCGCGGGCTTCTACGGTGCCTCAAGTATGGAACGGTTGCCTACTGAAGTAGCAATCACGGAGAACGCCAAGCGCTTCAAGCAAGTCAAGCGCAAAGCATAATCAAGACTTCAACCCCCGGTGGCATTCGACCGGGGTGAGATTTAGATGCCGAATCCCTAAAATTGCTCCATATTAACGTAATAGCCAGCGTTCCTGTTGTTCGTCAGAGGAGCGACGTTGTTGCGAATATCGACTAATGCGCGATCAACCGCGCCTACAGGGTTGCCATCAATTTCGCAGAGCCTTGCCAAAATGCCAGTCATCACGGCAGTTGCGAAAGATGAACCGCTCCAACCCGCCAGTCCGGACAAATTGGCTTGTGTCGAGCCGATATCCGCCAGATATAGTGAATTGATGAGGTTGGGGTTGGGGACAGCTAGCGCGGTACCACCGAGCAAAAAGAAGGCATCGGAACGGTTGATCTGATTCACGCCCACCGTCAAATTGTCGTCAAACCCTTCTCCTTGTGCATCGAGAAATGTAGCGAGATTCTCATAGATATTCGGTCTGCCCGCTGGTGGCGTATAGTCACCTATCATTTCTTTTAGCGCCTTCGCGGACATTTTCGCGACGTGAGTATAGTCGGCAGGGTTATCGTCTCTAGACTGTGCGGCTACACTAACGATCCCCTTCAACCGCGCCGGATATCCCGCATGTTGTTGGTGAGTAGCCCCGTCCCCGATGCCAGCATTTGCTGCTGAAGCGACAATGCATCGGTTTTGTGAGGTTGAGTAGTAGGATAACAAATCTGCCATCGTAGAGTGTGTGGGGACAGCCGCGAGCTGCTGCGCGTAATTCCAGCCTATAATCCAATCAAATATCTCGCTCGACAGATCCTGACTGTCGTTGATAAGCCGTGTCGTTTCAGCGGCGTTCAACCCTAATGCTAGTTCAAGCTGCGGGCGATTGTTGACGATATAGCGATACGGGGCCGGATTAGTAGTCATACTGATGTTGACGATCACTGGTGTGGGTGACGACGTGCCGCCCGGATTAGTTGCTTGGGCCTTGTTTACGAGCCAATCAACAATATCAGGATACGAAGAGTATCCAGTTTGTTCATTCGCAGCACGCACTAGGTGGACAGTGGTGTTCTTGGTGAGCGACAGGATGATGCCCGCGATATACAGGCCATGCCAGCGTGCGTCTGGATCCATAGTAGTTGACAATGCCGACGTATTTGCCGCCACTGGAGTCGGATCGACCTTTAAGCGCCCATTGGTAACTGCACTCTGAACCAGTGCTTGCACCTGTGCATTGGGTGAAGTTGCGAACTGTCGCAGTTTTGCCAATACGTCAGCTTCAGTGGCATAGGGCACTGTGTCGATGACGTAGACATCAACTGGTTGCCCAATGGTAGCGGCATTCGCATTGAATCGTTGCCTTACGATATTGTTTTCCGACGGACGCCAGCTTGCCCGCATATCGATAGGATTCGTTGCACCGCCGCTGGGTGTACCAGTCGTGGATCCCCCACTGCCGCCAGTAAGACTTTCTGGTAATACGGCAGCAAAGATACCTGATGCTATCACTGCGCCATAGGCGGCAGTAGCGGTCGTCTGAACATAGTTGATCACTCTGTTGATAACCGCAAAATTGGGAACTTGCCCATTCCAAGTCGAGATGTGCATCGCTGGCATCGGAAACCCCGGCACCAACTTTATCTGGGTGCCGCTAGCGATCACATCCTCAAGCAGATTAATTTCCGATTCTAACTGCTTTAACCTCTCTACATCATGCAGGGTAAATGATTCAGCATCGTCTCTATTCGGTTCCAACCAGTACGAGATGGCATTAGATTGGATACTGGTGTTGGCTGCCACATCGTAGTTGAAAATAATGTATTGTATTAATTGCTGAAGCAGTTCAGGCGAAACAGGCTGGTTATCAACTCTTGTTACTCTCAACAAACCACGTTTACCTGAAGTTACGAATTCTAGTTTGATCTCTTTGGCTCGGATTGCCGGAATTTGCTCCAGAGTTTTACGCAACTCCGCTTCAGATGGGGACGCCGCCGCGTTACTCTTATTTTCTATCCACAGCATGGCGTAGGCGGGAGTAGCATTTTCTGCTTGGCTAGACTTGCTGTCAACGGGTGTCATACGATCTCCTCTGTCATGTGCATCTGGGAAAGTGGACTAGGTGAGCCTAATAGTTGAAATGCTCCGGCGTAGGCAGGGTGGATTGCCTTTTCGCCACACAAGAGCGAAAGCTGTGCTGTTCGGAGTGCGCTTGATTTGCGTTCGCCAGCATACAGCGCATCATAAAAATCTTGAATGATCTGCGCCGTGATTTCATCTTCGACATCCCACAGACCGGTGACTAGGGAACGCACCCCCGCGTATAGAAACCCGCGTCCGAGGCCGATTAACTCGTCGCCACCGGAGGCACGTGCCAATCCCGCGCTGCACGCACTGAGGACAGCCAGTTCATAGCTCAAATCGTAATTCAGCAGTTCATCCGCATATACTTGTCTATCCGCCAACCGGAGTGTCGCGAGGTGTGGCTGATTAAGATTGAAAAGGCCGTGTGCTCCAATATGCAAGACTTGGCGGGGTGCAGCGCGGAGTAAATCGCTCACTGCCTGATCACCGCTGTAGACCTCGCCGCCGAATATCGTTCGCAACCGTTGAGCAACGTCGTGGATACGGTAATCGGAGTTATTGTGTCCCCCATAGGTGAGCGCCAATACACCTTTGGGGCGCTGTACATCAGGTTGCAGCAACAGTCCAGCCGCAGGCAGGATCGAAATTTCCGCCTGTTCAAGCAAATAGTTGCCCTGTGAGCACAGCAAGTGAAACGGAACCACATGCAGCGGACCAAATGGCACCACGATGAGGTGTTGATAGGCGTGTAAATATGGCTCCAACCGTTCCAGCAAGAGCTGATACAAGATGCTTAGGCAGTCGATGGTAGATTTATGGAAAAACTTTAGAGCGCGCTGTGAACCTACTGCTAAAGCACGATAGATCTGATCTGTCAATCCCTTCATTGTTTGCAACAGCTTATCAAGTTCATCGGTGCAGCGTACCATCTGTATCGGTTCGGAAGCCGTCAAAACATAGGCATATACACCATCTTGACCAATGTAATACTCGATAAATGCGCAAGTCGGAGGAATACGCGCGGTTACTTCTACCAATGATGGCGCGACGGTTTGCGATGCTACATGACTTGTTTCTAGCCGCCGATTTTCACGTGCCGCGTATAATTCTTGTTCAATCTCGCCCATCTCTGTTAGCGCCTGCTCTCGACTGATCAAGTTCCAATCATGAGTATCGAGCACGGTCATCAACCAGTGATACCGCTGCTGTAACTGGCTGTAATGCTGTTCCTGTATCTTCTCTGAGTTCGGTTGTTGAGAACTTTCGACTCGTGGTGTGGCAAGATACTGCCAGAGCACACGCGACTTCAATTGCTCCAAGGCTTCCCATGCCGCAGCCGCATTGCCCGTCTGCGTATGGATATGGATGATCTGATGCAGCGCTTCTTGATTACGTTCCAGAAAGCCCGGTCGCACATCGATATTCAGGTATGTTTGCAGTTTCAGTATACGATCGTGAGCACGTTGATAGTGCAGCAGCGCTTTGGTGGTTTCGCCCTGTGCTGCGCGTATACGACCTAATTGAAGTTGTACGCTATACAAGAGGCTTGCATCCCTACATTGGCGAGCGAACCGGAGACTCTGTATTCCTGCTAGAATAGCTAGTTCAGTGTTGCCATAAAATTCAGCTCCTTTTGCCAACACATAATAGACGCGCGCTAGAACATCGATTTCCTCGGAGTGTAGAGCAGACAAAACAATATTTGCGGCTTGTGAAGGCTGTTCTAACTTCAGTAAAATAAGAGCATGGCGTACCGATAGTTCAAATAAATACTGCTGTCCTTCCACATTCACGAAATATTGACTGGCGTCCTTTATAAAGTTCTGGGCAAGTTCATAATTGCCTAATGCCGCCTCAATGTCTACAGAATACGTCTGAACTTGCGCCAACTGTCGTTTATTCAGAGACTCCCGTTGGTGGAGCAATTGATTCATTAGACGACTAGCTTTTTCTGGGGCGTTTAAGAAGTGATGGGCTAACGCTTCTAGCTGCTGCGCATGGATTTTATCCCCATGAGAAAGCTGAGGCTTGATTTTTTGAATGAGCGTAACTGCTTCAAGATAATGACCTACTCGGATTGCTAATTGTGCCAGAGCAAGTCCAATCGAGGCAGTTTCTTGGGGCTGATCTAGCAGCATAAATAATTGTTCTGCATCCTTATAAGTAGCAATCGCATGTGCAATCGATCCTTCCATATTATGGACATCCCCAAGATTGCGCAGCAGTTTGGCACGCCCAAGGCTAGGCGCATCGCCCACCAATTCGAGACCAAGTTGGAGGGCTTCACGCGCCTGCTTCGCCTCAAAACGAAATTGGTGGAACGCAGCTAGATTAATGGACAGCCGAATTAAGAGATCGGTCTCATGATGCTCGAAAAAAATACGCCGCGCGGTGGCAACATCTCGCAACCGCTCGTCAATATTTGAATGGCCCGCGTCGTGACTCGCCAGCAGCAACCCGACTCGGGTACGTGCCCATCCCACCCGATCCGAAATCGCTTCAAAGGCGGCGGCGGCGTTGTTGTAGGCGGTGCAGGCCAATTCTGGCTTGTCGAGGTAACGGTAGGAGTCACCCAACGCCAAATTAGCGATGCCGAGACTGTGGTCATCGCTCCATAGTTCCGCAATGGTCAGCATGACCCCTGCTACGAGACGTGTAACACGGGGGTCTTTGCCGCCATAAAAATCTGCTTGTGCTTTAAGTTCAGTGATCAGTGCTTTGCGTTGGGTGGCATCATTGCTGGCTTGGGTTAACGCAAAAAATAGGTTGCCAATCTCTTTCGCCAACTGGTCAGGTTCCACGGCTACCCCCTTCCGTGTAACACCCCTCTGACTATGAGAGTCGCACGGTGAGATCCTTCAGCCAGATAACTACGAGGTCTGGTCTCACAATCTTGATCGCGACTTCATTTAATCGAGTCAACTTCAGCGAGAAGCCCAATTTACTATCGACTTCATAGTAGTCGTGTAATTCTTTGTCTGTTTCGTCGTCGGTCTGCTGCTTATGGTCGCCTTTATCCACGTACAGCAAGACATTCGTCTTTTGCCAATCTTCAGGGTCATCGACGAGTAGTTCGCCTGTGATGATTGCGCCTTCGTTATCGTTCTGCGCGGTGAGCAAGATCGTGACTTCGTCTTCCGATCCTTCATTCACCACAAAGGCGACGCTTTTCTCCGAAAGTTCACGGCTTGGCGCGGTGTCACCCAATAGGCGAGTTTCTATTTGTGTCGCCTCGAAGCTGAGGGTTGCTTCCATTTCGGCGGCGATCAGCGCGTCCAATTGTTGCATCACCAGTGATATTGATTGCGTTGTCGGATTTACCAGATAGGTATTGCTACGGCGCATCATATCCTTCAGTTGCTTATCATCGTAATTCATGAGGGAACCCTTTCATCCTCAACAGGGCGCATGTAAAAGCGATGATAAGTTTGCTAAGTTGTTCCGAGTTGAGGTCAAGTTTAGTGGCTATGATTTTCAAGTCTTTGAAGGTCATCCACCGGGGTGGATACTTGTTATTGATGACACGATTCGCGACGGTTTTTGAATAGGACATCAGCTCCGCAAAATCTAACTGCTTGAGATCCTGTTCGGACAAAAAATCGCCAAGCTGCTCCCCGAACTGAGGAACACCACTGCAATTTGAGGTAACCGCGATTTGTATGGGATCGTGCATAGTGTTCATGCTCAGATCATATTAGCAATATATGCTAGGTTAAGTTATTCCCACCTTTGTGGAATTATACAGGAAACTTTCGATTCTGTAATAGGTAAAGAAATCTAAGTATAAGTGATCGCGTGTAAATGCATTCCAGATTACCTATCACCGTGATCTCCACGATTGCTGGACGCCAAGCCACCACCGTCGCGTCCCGTGCTATCATGAGCGTGATCGATCTTGTGAGGTGATGCTCCATGAAAACACGCACCAGCCTACTCATCCCGCTCCTCGTCCTGCTGTCATGCTTCATCCCCGCTCACAGCGCGCAAGCCGACGGCTCCTTGGAACTCACCATCACCATCGATTCCGTCATGCCGCCCAAAGACTGCAAGACGACAGGCTGGATGATGCCCTTCACGCGCACGACCACCGTCGGCCAAGACGCGCCCGCTGCGCTCCAGTTATGGCGTTATATCGTCCAGTACATCAACGATGACATCAATTTGGTTCATTATTGGGGAAGCGGCTACAGCGCCTACGTGCAGGATTACATGATGAATCGTGGCGAACA
This sequence comes from Anaerolineae bacterium, assembly GCA_019637615.1. Classification (GTDB taxonomy): domain Bacteria; phylum Chloroflexota; class Anaerolineae; order Aggregatilineales; family UBA2796; genus JAHBVK01. Next base: position 16,505 of record JAHBVJ010000008.1, read on the forward strand.
GCACGTCTATGGCATCACCAGCTATGTCGTGCCGCTGCTCTCCGCCACCTACCACGCTACGACGGTCGAGTATGTGTTGTATAACGATGCTGTCGTATGGGAAATACGCTCAACTGTCGATTGCCAGAATGGCAAACCCGTCAACTACGCGGTCACAGCGCAAGCCGCTCGCGGAAATCGCGCTGACTTGCCGCCACCCGGTCGCAATCTTGTCCTTGCCTTGGAAGACATCCCGCTCTACCGCAACAATCTTTCTCGCACACACCCGCTGGGCATGATCAAAGCCTGCCAGACTTTCTACCTCAGTCACATTGTCATGCCACGCGCCAGCATCACGATCTACGCCCGCGAGTCACTTGCCAACAGCGACATTATCTTGGTTGGTGGCCCCAATCCGCGCCCGCGCCTCGTGGACGTGCCGGAGAACTACGGTCAGCCCGGTGGTCAACCGATCCTCGATCAGTGTGTCGGCAAATAACGCAAGAGCAGTTGCCCACGATCTCGTATCTCAATGGCACAAATATCGCATGAACTAAGCACTCAGGACTAAGCACTTAGCACTGCGACCTACCGCGCCGCCCGCTTCTCCTCATCTTCCGCCAGCATCCGCACGATCTCAGCCGTCTCCAACTGATCCACGTACTCGATGATCGCATTCTGCAAATATTCTGGCAGCGCGGGGTGCAGCCGTGTGAACGTCGCGTTAAAGGCCGGATCTTCGTTGTAACCTGTTCCTAGCCCGCGCAAGATTTCCAGCGTCGGCTCATAAAAATAATGCAGGTGCTTATGCCAGCGCTCCACGATCTCCTGTACTTCGGGGCTGGTGGGTGCTTTCCCCGCCTCAACAGCGTCGATGAAGTCGCTGTAAATCTGATTGCTTTCCTCCCCGATAGCCTGTTTCTTCTCTTGGCTGTAGCTGTTCCACAACTTGATCGACTCGTTGACTGCCTTCGGCCCATATTGCAGCCGCGCGGATCGTTCATATTCCTTCTGCTTTTCATCGCTGAAGGCTTGGAAAAGCTGTCGTTTGCTCACCGTGCTCTCTCCTGACAGATAAATGATGGTGTTGTCTACCGTGGTGATCAGGTCTTGTAGCCGTTCTGCTTTCTTCTCCAACTCGCGTCGGTGCGAACGCAGCGCCTCCAGCAGATCGAAGTTCGGGCTGTCCAGAACCGTCTTGATCTGCGTCAGTTCCAGCCCGATCTCGCGATAAAACAAGATTTGCTGGAGCCGCAGCAAATTCGCCTCGTCATAGTGACGGTATCCGTTATCCGTCACCAGTGATGGCGTCAGCAGCCCGATCTCGTCGTAATAGTGCAGCGTGCGCACGCTGATGCTCGCTAGGTCAGCTAGTTGTTTGACGCTGTACACGGCCTTATCCTCCACCTTGACGTCGCCATCATAAGCTATCACGTAACGTGAGAGTCAAGGGCATTCTCTGAAATTCCCGCGGATTGAACGGCGCTACCCTTTCAACCCGCTGCTCACCGACAAGCCTCGGATAATCCAGTTTTGCGCGAAGAAGTACACGATCAGCACGGGGATCAGCGCCACCACCGACGCCGCCATCAGCAGTTCCCACCGCACCGTGAACTGTCCTTGGAATGTGCTCAACCCGACGGGCAGCGTGCGCATATTCTGTGAATTCGTCACGATCAAGGGCCACAGGAAATCGTTCCACGATCCGAGGAAAGTGAACACGCCCAATGCGGCTAGTACGGGCGTGGAATTCGGTAAGATTACGCTCCACCAGATGCGCAGTGACGACGCCCCATCGATCCGTGCCGCTTCGTCATATTCCATCGGCAGTCCGCGATAATACTGCCGCAGCAAGAAGATGCTGAACGCCGAAAACGCGGGCGGCACGATCAGAGCGAGGTATTTATCGAACCAGCCTAGCTGGCGGATGATCAAGAAATTAGGCAGCAACAGCACCGGAAACGGGATCATCAGCCCGATCAGGTATAAAAAGAATATCGCATTCCTTCCCCTGAATCGCAGCCGTGCGAATGCGAACGCCGCCAGTGAGGAGGTGAGCAGTTGCAAGATCGTCACCGAGCACGCCACGATCAGGCTGTTCAAGTAAAACCGCCCGAACGGCATCGAATTGATCGCCGTCGAATAGTTGGAAATCATGAATGTCGATGGGATCAAGCGCGGCGGGAATTCGCGCAAAATGTCGGTGGATGTCTTCAACGAGGTGCTCAACATCCACAGAAACGGCAGCACCATGATCGCCGCGCCCACCGTCAGGATGATGTACAGCGTGATCCGTCCCCACTGGAGTCCGTTCACCGATCGCATGTTTTGTTCACGTACAGTTGCCATCGTCCCCCTCCTCTCATTCCGTCTCGTAATGCACCCAACGCCGCTGTAACACCGTCTGCATAATCGTCACCGTGAACACGATCACGAACAGCACCCACGAGATCGCGGCGGCTTTTCCCATCCGTTGGAAATTGAATGCGTTCTCGTAAATGTACGTCACGATCGAAGCCGATCCAACCGGCAGTTGTCGCTGCGTATTGGCGTTCATGATGAACGGCTCGGTAAAAATCTGGAATGCGCCCAACATCTGGATCACCAGCAGAAAGAATGTCGTCGGGCTAACCAGCGGAATCGTCACATTGCGCAGCCGCTGCCACCGATTCGCGCCGTCCACCTTTGCCGCGTCGATCAACACATCTGGCACGGCTTGCAGCGCCGCGAGGTAGATTACCATCGTGAATCCGACATTTTTCCACACCGTGAATACCGCCACGCTGACCAGCGCCCAACCGGGCCAGATGCCGGAGCCACTTGCGTTCAGGAAATCCGGCGGCATAATGCTGTTCGCCCATGCCAGCAGTGACGGTGACGCCTGCACCCAACCTTGACCGAGCAAAAACCCTTTGATCTCCCACACGCCCGCCGCGATCACGCCGCTCTGCTGGTTGAACAAGAAGCGGAACACCATCGCCGCTGCCACCGCGCTCGCCACCACAGGCATAAAATACAACATGCGGTACAGCTTCAGGCCACGAATGCCCGTATTCAGCATGAGCGCCAGCACGAACCCGATCACCAATTGGACGGGCACGATCAGCACCATATACCACAACGTGTTGCGCAGCACATTCCCAAACATGGGGTCTTTGGTGAACAGCTCAATGTAATTATTGAGGCCGATATACGTCGGCGGTGTCAGCAAATTCCACTCTTGGAAGCTCAGTCCCAACGAGATCACGATCGGCACGAGGACAAACACGCTGAATCCGAGTAGGCTCGGCAGCAAAAATAGGTAGCCTTCCACCTGTTGATCGGCACGCCACGCCCCGATGCCCAAAGTGGAAGCCGCTTTCTGGAAAAAAGACGAGGGTGGTCGCTCTGGCACCGTTGAAGCAGGGGGAGCTACTCCACGTTCCATGATGGCTCTCCATTCAGAGTGAACAAAACGCGGGGCAGAGAAAGACCTCTAACCCCGCGCCATAAGCTTTATGACAGGTGATGCTGCCTAAAAAGGCGGCTACTTCTTGTAACCGTGATCAGCGAGGTACTTATCGACATTTTCGCACAAACCCGGCAGCACATCCGCTGGTTTCGCCTCGCCTGCCCAGATCGAGGTCAGCACGGGGCTAATGATCGTGCTGCTCAACTCGTTCCATTCAGGGAACCAGCCATTGCCGTTTGGCGGCGCGGATTCAGCGTCGATCAAGAATGCTTGCTTATTCTCTGGCTTGCGATCCTTCGCCATGAACACGTCAGAATTCGCGCCCGATTTCGTCGGAGGGAAGCTGTCGCCAGCACTGAAGTACACGGCTTGCCCGCCATCTGGCGATTGCAAGAACTGCATGAACTCCCATGCCGCGTCTTGCTTTTGCGTCAGCGCGCTCATCACCCATGCCGCGCCGTTAGTGCTGCCCGCTTGGCGACCACCGCTCGGCGCTTTGGGCACAGGTGCGATGTCGTAATTGATGCCCGCTGTGTTCAGCGCGGGGATGCGGCTTGCATTCTGGATGAACATCGATGCCTGATCAGACAGGAATACGGCTTGGTCACCGCCAGCCTGTCCCAGATTCGCGTCACGCCACGCCAGATTATCATTCATCAACCCCGCGAAGTACTCGACTCCCGCGATTGATTCCGGCGTGCTCAACTTGCACTGGGTTGGCTTGAACATATCATCAAGGATCGCGCCGCCGTTGCCACCCACGAAGTTGAAGTACTTGCTACCTTCCGCCGCCAGCCCATAGCGCGTGATGCGTCCGTTGGCATCCTTGATCGTCAGCGCTTCCGCAGCCTTGCGCAAGTCATCCCACGTCCAGTCAGCGGTCGGATACGACAACTTAGCCGCGTCGAAGTCGTCCTTGTCGTAGTACAGCACTTCCACCGCGCTGTCACGGGGCAAGCCGTAGACTTTGCCCTGATACGAGGTGCTTTCCAACGCACCGGGCCAGTAGTCCTTCAGGTCGAAGTTGCTCTTCTCGATGAACGGCGTCAGATCCATGATCTTCGCTGCCGCCGCGTAGTCTTGAATGGGCGACATAAAGAACACATCTGGGATCACCGTACCATCGCCAGCCGTAAACAATGCGGTCATTTTCGTGAAATAATCGCCCCACGGCTGTGACCACAGTTCGATCTCGACATTTGGGTTTTTCGCCATGTACGCGTCAGCCGCTTTTTGGTGGGTAGCGATTTCATCCGGGCTGCCCCACATACCCCAGAGCAGATGCACTTTATCTTGTGCTTTGGCGGGGCTGCTTACCATCGTAAAGGCGAGGGCAAGCGCAATCAAAATAGAAAGTCGTTTTTTCATGAATACGCTCCTCAAAAATGACATGCAGCGGTGTCTAGTTTCCCTCAAGTTGTCTCGGATTGGCAGGCAGGTAAGGACTACTCCATATCCCCATAACGGGGAAACGGAGTCATGATGGGAGGGGGAGGCCCGCTTACCAAGCTGCCGCATCAATGCTCCGTCATTGATGCAATTTAGATGTTACCGAGGCCAGCCAAAAACGCCAACCCGCGCTAATTGGCACGGCGTGGCACACGGCGCGATAGTTTATATAGACCAAAACGCGAATATCGATGACGCTATCTGCCATGCACATCACGTTCAATCAGCGCATAGTCGCGACCACCTTTAGTCTGTTGCTCACGCTCCACGGTATGCCGCCCGCGCCGCGCGGGACGCTGATCAGTGTATCGACGCATACCTTCCGCCCCGCTGCCCAATCTTGTGAAGACCACTTCATCGCCCATGATCTGGATCATGTGACCACTGTCCCCGGCGGGCAGAAGGTGCGCAGTTTCGAGGCCAACGGCGGCGGGGTCGCCATCAATGACTTGGACAACGACGGTGACTTGGATATTGTGCTCGCCAACCATGCCGGATCGAATACTATCCTCTGGAACGAAGGTGCTCTGAATTTCCGTGCCGAGCATATGGCTGGCGTACAGGGCAACGCGCGTGCCGTGACCATCGTGGATGTCGATGCCGACGGCTGGCAGGACATCGTTTTCTCTGGCGTCAAAAGTGCGCCCGTCTACATGCATAACGAGCATAATGGGCGCTTCGTGCAGCAGTTCCTCGGCGGCGTCGGCAAGCCCGTCTACGCCATCAACTGGGCAGATATAAACGGCGATGGCGATCTTGATCTGCTTGGCGCGACCTATGATGCCAGTTTGCTCACGGATTACGGGCAAGAGTTCATCACCAGCGGCAGCGCGGGCGTGTTCTATTACGAGAATCGAGCGGGCAATTTCAAGTTGCATGTCTTGGCGACGGGCGCGCAAGCCCTCGCCCTCCTGCTGGTCGATCTCAACGCCGACGGCCATCTTGACCTCTGGGTAGGCAACGATTTCGCCGTGCCCGATCAAGTCTGGTATTGGCAGCCAGTCGGGTGGCAGCGAGCTTTCCCGCTCAAAACCATGAGCTACAGCACCATGAGCTTGGACGCGGGCGACATCGACAACGACGGCATCAATGAAGTCTTCTCCAGCGATATGAAGCCCTATGCAGGCGACGAACAGGGGCAAATCGCGCTGCAACCGATCTTAGATACGCTCAATGCGGGGCGCGCCGGATACAAGGACCCGCAGATCACCGCCAACGTCCTCCAGAGTGTCGGCGCGTTTGTGAATACTGCGCCCGCTGCTGGTGTTGAGGCCACGGGGTGGAGTTGGTCGAGCAAATTCGGGGATTTAGATCAAGATGGATTACTGGATCTGTATGTGGTCAACGGCTTTATTGAACAGGGCACCTTCCGCCAACTCCCTAACCACGAATTGGTCGAAGAAAATCAAGCCTTTCGCAATCTCGGCGGGGGGCGCTTCGATCCCGCTCCACAGTGGAGACTCGGCTCGCTCCGCAGCGGGCGCGGCATGAGCATGGCGGATCTCGATGGCGACGGCGATCTTGATATTGTGGTCAACAACCTCGCCACACCGTCTCAACTTTTCGAAAATCAGCTCTGCGGCGGCAGCAGTCTACAAGTCGATTTGGACTGGCCTGAGAGCCATAATCGGTTTGCTATCGGCGCACGGCTCATGCTGGTCACGGATCGCGGAACCTACTACCGTGATGTCAAGGCCAGCAGTGGCTATCTGTCGGGCGATCCGTCCCGTGTGCATTTCGGTTTCCCCGCCGATGCTGCTCTACAACGCTTGGAGGTTCGCTGGCCCGATGGTGAACTGTCCGAAGTGACGACCCTAACACAAAACACCCTGATCACCGTCACGCGGGATGGCTTGGTCTTTAATGCGCAATCCAATAGTCACTAAAATTCACGCTGTTTTAGACCCTTATCGAGAATATCTACCCTAACCAACCTGACTTTCGTATCGCCACTGATCAGCAATAGCGCACGATCGAGTACGAATTCATATGTGATGTTGAGTCATGGGCAACATGGACGACCATCATCTGGAACCTCTCATAGCTCATCGTACTGGCAATCGTTACAGCTCAGCTAATTGTCATTGCAAAGATACTAATATTCCTTTAGATATATCAGGAAAGGCGCAAAAGCCCCTAAAAATGCCTGTGACTCGAATCCCATCGCGGCCTCTATTTGACTATTTCTTAGCACTCTAGGATTAGATTGACGCAAAACGAAAATGTATTGCACATTTAGAGAGATAGTTTGAGTGTTATCTCCGATACCATATCGGTGTATTTCACGATTTTGACAGCCATAAACGAGAAAACCGTTCGAAGCTAAATCTTCAATTTCGCGCTGCAATTCCAACTGCGCTCGTGTACGGTTAATAGGATCAATGTCATTCCAGATGTCGCTGTAGTCTGTGATATTTTGAAGAAATCCTCCAACTAACTCTACTTCTGCGTCATTCTGAAGGTCGTCATGCGTGGTCTGATGAGCGTCGCTGCCCATGATAATGTCAATTAGTGCTGAACCAGTATCGATCTTCTTAGCTTTTAGCTGAAAGTATTTTGGCTCTCTAGATTTGTTTGTGCCCGAAGTTTGCCCCTGTTTCGTGGCATCAGCAGCCTTTTTCTCTGCTTTACGTCTGTCATTTGACCACTCCGCTAGTGCGTGGATCACTTGAGCTTTGAGATCATTAACACTTTTAAAGAAGCCAATCTGATGTTCCGCACTTATACGCTTCTTGAAAGCTTCTAATTCAGTCTTTTTATCCTGTTCGACCATATCAATTGTGATTGGATGTAATGCATCAATAACGAAACAAAATCGCGGAATCGATTTCCCATTATAGCTAACGGATCCAGCCCAATCATATTCCAACTCAGTGATGCTCTTGCCTCCAAAATCAACTGGGCACCAGCCATATCGATGAGCATATATACCAATGAACGCGTCAGCTTCACTAACCTGACGTTTGCAAAGCTGGACAGGATCGTCTCCCGTCACAGCCCAATATTCCATTCCTCGCGGTTGCAAATTGAGGCTAAGGAGTGCATCGACAATCGCTTTACGATGCTCTGGAAGATCGTAGCTTGTACTGCTGACGAAAACATCTAAACGTTCCTTATGAGACATGAATTTGCCCCTTTGAGGGAAAACTGTCCTCAATACTATAGCTCACCCTATAACACTAATACGCAATCCAGAATAATAAGCTTATCCGTTTCATTCTTCCAACCTAACACAAATAATCTCTCATTTGACATTCCATTCGCAATCATGTATTCTATGTCCATCTGAGCGACACCCTTGGCGGTTTTGGAGTCCTTACACTCCAAATTTGCTCAATGTGTCACTTATGTGTTCCCACAACTGAATAACTCACGATCACACGCGACTACGCCTCCGAGCAACGCCACTGATCAGTGCCCAAAATTCCTTTTCTCAACCAACTACATATCATCATCCTGAGCGTTTGCCTGCTCTGAGGTCTCTCTCCGTTCATCGAGCTTGACCTTACTCAAGTAACCCCTTGGTTCCCCCTCGTTGCGAAGCGGCGGGCACCGCGCAGCGGTCGCAGTCAGGGGGTGAGGTTGCATCGAGCACTCGCTTGCTCTTTACTAAGCACTAAGCACTCAGGACTAAGCACTATCCGAGGTCTCTCTCCGATCATCGAGTTTGACCTTACTCAAGTAACCCCTCGGTTCCCCCTCTTTGCGAAGCGGAGAGGGGGTCAGGGGGTGAGGTTGCATCGAGCACTCGCTTGCTCTGTACTAATAGACGACCGATAAAGAGCATGCCTATTCCCGCGTTTGTACGGACGCCTCAAGAGGCGTCCATGTGCGCTTGATAATCAGGTCTGCTCTATTGCGATTATCTATAAGCACTAAGCACTATTCTGCACTATCTGGAGGCATTCATGGGCTGGCCCACCAAAACCAATTGCGACACGCCGCGACCAACGCTCGGCAATCCTGCGTCACTCGTTCCTAAGATCGTGCGCACACCCGCCGCCGCTGAATTAGCTTTTATCACACTGGGGAATTATCTGGCGTCTCCGGAGCGCAACCCGCTTCCGCCCGCCGCCATTGCCGCTGATCGCTGCTTCACCGAGGCCATCACTCTGACTGATGCGGACGATCTGGCGGATTTCCTGCCCGTGCCGACCCTTGACTCCCCTCTCCATGGGAATGGAGAGGGGTTGGGGGTGAGGCTCATCCTCACCGACGAGGACGAGGTCACCAACGCCGCCGATCTCGCGAATTTCCCGCCGCCCGCGCCAACCCTTGGCTCCCCTGCCCACGCCAATGGCGAGGAGTCAGGCGTGAGGCTCATCCTCACCGACGAGGACGAGGTCACCGCCTCCGCATCTCCTGTTGACCCTTGCCTGCGTCCCGGAGGGGCTTCGTTCGCTAAGCCTGACGGCTCACCATCGGGCGGCGCTGCCTCGGTCATGCTTGTCGCGTCATCCAAAGACACTAACTTGTCTTTGCTTAGCACTTGGTACTCAGCACCTAGCACTCCACTACTGTCGTTACTCAGGATGAAGCCCACGACACCAAGCTTTTGGCTCCCAGTGATCCCATGCAATACTGCACATGGGATCAAATTGAGGATCATTCATCCTCACCACGCCCTTCGCCCACCTTCGCGTGGCATAGCTATAATGTCCGCTGTGCGCAGTCAACATCAAGACAAGGCAGAACACGATGGATCGGTTAGCGGGCAAAGCAGCCCTGATTACGGGCGGGAATGCGGGCATCGGGGCGGCGACGGCGCGGCTGTTCGCGGCGGAAGGCGCGGAGGTCATGATCGCCGCGCGGAACACACTCACGGCGCAGCAGGCGCTCGACCAGATTCGGGCGGCGGGTGGCACGGCGCATTTCGTAGCGTGCGATGTGCGCCGTGCCGAAGACTGCCAGCGTGCCGTTGCCGAGACTCTCCAACTGTTGGGACGGATCGATGTGCTGTTCAACAACGCGGGTATCGTGCCGATGGGCACCGCCTTGGAAACCTCGCTAGAGACGTGGCACGAGGTTTTCGCCACCAACGTCAACGGCACCTTTTACATGAGTCGCGCGGTGTTGCCCCACATGATCGAGCGCAACCATGGCGTGATCATCAACAACGGCTCGGATTGGGGTGTCGTCGGCGGGCAGCGCGCGGTGGCCTACTGCTCCACCAAAGGCGCGGTAGCGCAGATGACACGGGCGATGGCGCTCGATCACGCGCGGCAGGGTATCCGCGTCAACGCCGTCTGTCCCGGCGATACCTACGTGGAACGCTGGCAAGGCAAGCTGAAAGCGGGGCAGTCGATGGATGACTATCTCGCTGATCTGGGGCACGGGTTCCCGCTAGGGCGCGTGGCAGAAGCCGACGAGATCGCGCGGGCAGTGTTGTTCCTCGCCAGCGACGACTCCAGCTATATGACAGGGCAACTGCTGGTGGTCGATGGCGGCAACACGGCAGGCGGAACCTCGGCTAGTTTCGCGTGAGGGGACGCCATTTAGGGCTATTGGTGCGCGGCTGAATAGAGTAAACTAAGAACAGGGAAGGTGACGATGCATATTCATCCACGACATGCTTGGCAGGTCTCACCGCAAGAAGCGATCACGCTCCAACGTCAATTGGCGAAAGAACTCACCGATGGGCCACCGCTGGACATCAACAGCATCCGCTACGTGGGCGGCGTCGATGTCAGCGTCAAGGATAACGTCTCGCAAGCGGCGATTGTGGTCTTGAAGTTCCCCGAACTCACGCTCGTAGAGACAGTGCGTCATCAACTGCCGACGCCGTTTCCGTACATCCCCGGCTTGCTGACCTTCCGCGAAGGCCCCGTCTTGGAAGATGCCTTCCGCCAACTGAAGATCGAGCCAGATGTATTCATCTTCGACGGGATGGGGCGCATCCATCCGCGCCGGATGGGGATCGCCGCGCACATGGGCTTGTGGCTTGATAAGCCGACCATTGGCTGCGGCAAAACCTACTTCATCGGGGAATTGATCGAGCCGCCCTTGGAGCGCGGGACGTACACGCCGTTGATGGATCATGGCGATCTGATCGGTGTTACGCTGCGCACCCGTGCGAAAGTCAAGCCAGTCTTCATCAGCGTTGGCAACGGCTGCGACCTCAACTCGGCGGTGGATCTGGTGATGCGCTGCACCACCACCTACCGTCTGCCGGAGCCAATCCGCATGGCGCACTTGGGGTCACAGATCACGCCGAACGCGTAACGCTCTCGCTTGATAACCACTTGAACGGCGTATGGGATAAATCGGTTGATTGGCAGGGGGGTCTGGTATAATGGCGGCTAGACTTCCTAAGCCGTGCCTCCATTCCCTCTGGAGATTTCATTTTGACCTCAGGTGTCGTTGAACGTCGTTACCGCCATGTGCGGCGTAATTTCGCCATGTTTTTTGCCGATTATCTCTTATTCGGCATCGCCTACGCGTTGACCAGCCCGAGCGCGGTTGTGCCTGAATTCATCAGCCGTCTGACCACCGATGAGCGCGTGATCGGGCTGGCGGGGTCGATGTCAACGCTGGTATGGCTGGCTCCTCAACTGCTGTTTTCGCAGTTCGTCACGCGGGGCACACGTCGCAAGCCCTACATTTATGCATCGCCTACGCTGCGCACGATGATTCCGTTGTTCGCGCTCCTCATCGCGGTCTTTGGCGGGCCACCGATCAATGCGACAGCGATCCTGATCTGCTTCTTCATCACCAACGGCCTATTCTGGATTGGTGATGGGTTGGTGACTATCGCATGGGCAGATATGCTTGGCAGTTCGCTCGATGCGAAAGCGCGCAGTCGGCTCTATGGCTTTGGGCAGTTTGGCGTAGCAATCGGTGCCTTGGTGGCGCGGCAAATCGCGGCTCACTTGCTGGCTCCCGAAGGGCCAATGTTTCCGTTCAACTACGCGGCTTTGTTCGGCGTCGCAGGTGTGATCTTCGTCTTGGGCGGGATCAGCTTGGCCTTGCTGCGTGAGGAAGATCACGGTGGGACGGTCAAGCCGGGGCCAACCCTCCGCGAATTCATGCCGTACATCGGTAAAGTGCTGCGCGAAGATGGCAAATTTCGTCATTTCATCATCACGCGCCTATTCTTTGACCTGAGTACGCTTGCCCTTCCCTTCTATATTTTGCTTGGGACGGACGTACTCAAGCGTGATAGCAGCTCGCTCGTAGGCGACTCGATCTTATTGACCACGCTTGGCAATGCGACCTTATCGCTGTTCAATGGCTGGTTGAGTAGCAAGTTTGGCCCTACGGCGGTCATCCGTGGCATGAGCCTGTTCAAGATAGGAATGCCTGCTGCCGCGCTCCTCGCTATCGCGACTGGCAGTGTAACGGGCGTCCATGCGGCGTTCTTCATGCTCGGTGCGATCAACGGAGCCTTCACGCCGGGTTTCTTCGACTGGCTGATCACGCACGCGCCAGATGATCGCCGCCCGATTTACGTCGGCCTAACCAACACCATCAGCGCGTTCGGCAATATCGCCCCGTTGATCGGCGGCGTGATCCTCAACTATGCGAAGACGGCCTACAGCGGTATGGAGGGCGGTGCTGGCGCATCCTATGCAATTCTGTTCTGGATCGCGTTGGGCGCGGCGGCGATTGGAGCGGTGTTGACGCTTGGTTTGAGTGAACCGAGACAAGCACAACCAGTAGCGGCATAAAATTCGGCGGCTTCATTGCTAAAGCCGCCCGCTGAGAAGAGTCGATCCGACGCCTATCGCAGCTTACAAGCCACTCGGCGTGCGGTTAGCTAGAGGGTACGAACGTGGTTGGTGGTTCTGATGTACCTTCTTGCGTTGGTTCGACGGTCACTTCCATCGTTGGCTCGGTAGTCGGTGCTCTGGTCGCTTCTGTTGTCGGCACGAGCGTTCCGACTGGTGTAGCGGTGATCGCGCCCACTGTCGCTGTAAGCGCTGAAGTAGCTTCCGAAGTGGCCTCGGAAGTCGCTTCGGCGGATGGTGTTGCTTCGATGGCCTGTCCGCTACCAGCTAAAACCAACCCTTCCATCAGCACATCACTGGTGACGACGAGTTCAAGCTGGCTGCCCGATCCCTGAATAGTCAGCGTCACATCGCGACTTGGGCGAAGCTGGATCGGCGCGGCTGCCAACTCTTGTCCATCTGTCCCTGCGCCTGCTGCCTTCAGGATGAAGGTCGCAGCGCCGCTCGGCACTTCGATGAACTCGCTGCTGGCCTTCGGCGCGAGGTTCATCGTGAACGCGTCCTGACCTTCATTGCGGTTGAGCATGATGTCAAAGTTCGCGTCGGCATTGTTGACGACCTTGACGCGGGTGGTTTCTTGCGGCACTTCAGCGATTTGGATGCTGACAGGCGGTGTGCCTTCAGCGCCGCCTATAATCAACATCACGTAGCTGCTATCCGCCTTGAAGTCCGCACGTTGAGATGCCACCGATCCACCATCTGTACTTTGCACGCTCAAAGAGAGTGTGCCCGGATCGAGATCGACGTCGGCAATGCCGAGATAGGGCAGATTGGTGCCAAGGGTCGTACCTGCATTATCTACCACACTTAGCCCTGAATCGCCTGATACCGTGTTGATGATGCGCAGATGAGCCTTACCCTGCGCATTCTGGCGCAAGAGCGTGACTGGCTCCAGAATAAAGGCTTGCTTGGACGTTAAGCCCGTCGCCAAGATGAGGTACGACTGGTTAGGACTTAGCCCCCAGTCGCCCGTAAACAGAGCCGCTTCACTCTGCGGAGAACCTGCTTCTCGTAGAATGAAATCCCGCTGATTAGCAGGGAACACGTACATCTGCGTAACGCTGCCAAAGCCCAAATTCGAAACGACTGGTGTCGTTGAGTCACCAAAGTAGATGTCCACAGAGGGCGCGTCAGCCCCGACATTGGCAAACCAGACGAACGAAACCTGATCGGGCGCTTGATCCTGTGCTGCGGCTGGCAGATTTACCAGCGCTGAGAACAGCACAGCAAGCAACACGATGGTGATTAGATTGCGTAGACGCATTCTTCATCCTCCATAGTTATTCACCATCCTTACTTTGCGCGGGTGTGCCTAAATATGACCTGAACAGACGGCCTTCCGTATGCGGTATCGAGGCGAAATGGTTGAGCATAGCATGGGAACCGAATGGCAAACGGCGGTGTACTACTGGCAAACGTTCAGGAGGGTGGCGATGAAATGGGTTAGAAAGAATTGGCAATGGGCGACCTTCAATCTGTTTGCGCTGGCAGTAATGGCGAATTTCCTATGGTCGATGGCGGCACAAATGCGGCTCTATGGCATTTACTGGGAGGTCAACGACACGTTCATCCTCAGCGGCAAGATGGCTATCCGTTTCTTGCTGTGCTCACTGGCGATGACTCCGCTCAATACGCTGTTTGGGTGGAACGGTGCGCTCAAACTGCGCAAATCAGCGGGTTTGTGGGCATTTACGTTCGCCACGATCCACTTCTCGTTGTATGTCATCGATCTTCGAGGACTCTGGCTGCAATATCCGCTTCCCGATTACATCGCGGCACTAGGTCTGGTTAGTCTGTGCATCCTCACTCTGATGGCAGCAACATCCACGCGCTGGGCAATGAAACGGCTAGGAAAATGGTGGAAACGGCTGCACCAGTTGGTGTATATCGCTGGACTGCTCGTGACTGGTCATGCGCTGCTGGAACTGCCCAGCAAGAGAGCGATGAGGGCTGATCCACATATGACCACCGAGGTCGTGGCCTACTTGGTGATAGTGTTGATGCTCCTCGCCGTGCGCATTCCGCCGATCCGCACGAGACTCGCCAGCCTAAGATTTAGACGAGGGCTGCGTAGAAAACTTGCTGGTTGAGAGGTCGCGAGATCAGCATTGACAGCGGTATGATCGGAGACTGTTTGAACATCAAAGGTACATAAACTATTGAGGATGTAACGTTATGGCTCCGATCCCGAAAACGAGTGCCGTTCCCGTAACGATTATCACGGGCTTTCTGGGCGCGGGCAAAACCACGCTGTTGAATAATATCTTGCACGCCGATCATGGGCTGCGTGTCGCTGTTTTGGTCAATGATTTCGGCTCGATCAACATCGATGCCAAATTAGTGTCGAGTGTCGAAGGCGATATGATCAACCTCGCCAATGGCTGCATCTGCTGCACGATCAGAGATGACTTGCTGCGGGCGGCACTGCGCTTACTTGATCGCGAAGACAAGCCCGAATACATCATCGTGGAATGCAGCGGTGTATCCGATCCGGTTTCCGTCGCGCAAACCTTCATGATGCCGGAACTACGCCAGTGGTTGCAGGTAGACAGCATCCTGACGGTAGTCGATGCCGAGCAATTGGAAGCGCTGACGGGGCAAGAGGCATACTTGGCGCTGGAGCAGATTTCGGTGGCGGACATCATCATCCTGAACAAGGTCGATCTGGTGACGCCGGAACGGCTCGCCAAGCTCAAACGCGAATGGTCATATCCGCAAGCACGCATCATCGAAACTACCTTCGCGCAGGTGCCACTGGAGTTGGTACTCGGCGTCGGGCGCTTCAGCCCTGACCGCTTCCTCGATAAGCCAACCTCCGATATTCATGTGCATGAAGATGGGTCGGAACATGACCACGAGCACGCGCATGAGGAGCATCACCAACCAGACCACAGCATGGTGTTCAGCACATGGAGTTGGGCGACAGGTGACAAGCTCTCGCTGCCCGCGATCCGTAAGGTGAGCCGCGAACTGCCCACGACTATCTACCGTGCCAAAGGCATCATGAACCTCGTGGAGTCGCCCGACCGCAAGGCCATCTTGCAGGTGGTTGGCAACCGAGTGAAGGTGACGATCAGCGACGAATGGGGCGCAGAAACACCCTATACCGAGATCGTGGTCATCGGCTCACACGGCGCAGTCGATAGTGAGAAACTGCGTAAGCTGTTCGACTCCACGCTTGAAAAGAACATGAACGTTGCCAACAAGCTGGTTAATACAGTATCCGAGTGGTTCCGGGGCGAACCAAAGATCACCTGAACCTCGATACAGTATCACGTGCTCACAGCCGCGCCATGCCTAATGAGATTACGTTCAGCGCGGTTGTGAGGCACTTCCTATTCCATCAACGCTTGAAGGAGCGGTTGAAGTTTAGTACAGTGGCTTCGGTTCGCGCGTCGAGAAGATATAACCATCCTTCACGCACGCGGGCAGCAGGAAATTATATGACCCAACGGTGATGGTGCCGCTGACGGTCGCAAGGCGTTTGTAAAACCCGCCGTCATTGATTACACCGGATTTGGCAAACCAAGCGACATGCAGATCAGCCGTGACGGTAGTCTGGGTCGCCGCGTCATAGACCTGTACGGATGTATCCAAGCCTGCCCAACCGAGATCGCGGCTAACACTGAGATTATCCGCATCGCCCGGTACGGTGACGGTGACTGGCCCAATGAGGACGTAGACCAGATTGGCAGGCTTGATGCCTTTGGTCAGGTAGAGATCGAGGCTGGACACCTTCGTCCGGCTGGCGCGATCCACAATCTTGTTGGCGTTCAGCATGACGATATTGTAGCCACCACCCTGAATGCCACATGCGCCGAACTCGATGTTGAGAAAGGCACCCTCCCGATAAATAGGTTCCTGCGCCATGACTGAGGGGGTGAGGCATAGCGTAGTGACGAGCAGCACGACAACTAATACAAAACGCTTAACCATAGATTTCCTCCATGCAACAGAACGAACAGAGGTAGCTCATCAGAGCGTGTATTTTCGCAGAGTGGCTGCGGCGTAGAGGGCGGGGAACCATGCATCTGACAAGATACATCGCGGCGTAGTATGCCCCTCACTCTGAGTTGGGACGCCGTCAAACGTCACCAAAATAATGTGAATAATATCACAATATAACAGTTAGTTTTGCTACTTCATGCTTCGGCAGCGGAGAAAAAGCCAAGCGACCTCATGAATCCTATTGACACCCCCTCCCGGTAGGGGTAGGATATAGCATGATAGAAATAACAAATAAGCTGTAGATCGTAATCCCTGACCCCTGACAGACAACACTATACCACCCTACGGGGGAGGGGTAAAATGCGACATGTGAGGATGAGAGAAGAGGGTGTCTCATGAATTTTTGGGTGATCTTCATCACAGGGTTAACGACGGGCGGGCTGTCCTGCCTTGCCGTACAGGGTGGTTTGTTGGCGACAGCGTTATCCAAGCAAGTAACGGTAGCAGCACCACACAAGACGAAAGCCAAAACAAAAGGCAAGCCAGCTAGACCGGTTACTGGTGTGCAGTTGGCGCAGAATCCGCTGCCCGTGCTGTACTTCTTGATCGCCAAGCTGGTCGCGTATACGACGCTCGGTTTCCTGCTCGGCGCGCTTGGCTCGGCCTTCCGCATCACGCCAGCGGTACAGGGCATCATGCAGTTGTTCGCAGCGCTGTTCATGATCGCGACGGCGCTGAACATGCTGAATGTACATCCGATCTTCCGGTATGTGGCGATCCAGCCGCCGCGTTTCATCACCAAGATGGTGCGCAACCAAGCCAAGAGCCAAGAGATATTCACGCCACTGCTGCTCGGCGCGCTGACGGTGCTGATCCCGTGCGGGACGACGCAAGCGATGGAAGTACTCGCCATCAGTTCGGGCAATCCGCTGATCGGCGCGGCTGTTATGTTCATCTTTATTCTGGGCACATCCCCAACATTCTTTATTCTAGGATTTTTGGCAACACAAATTCGCGGGCAGTTACAGAAGCCATTTGTGCTGGTCGCCGCCGCGCTGATCTTGATCCTCGGCGTGGTATCGCTGGACGCGGGCTTGAACCTGCTCGGATCGCCGCTCGCACCGAGCCGCGTGGTCGCCAAGCTGTTTAACACGACGGGCACAAGCACACAGATGGCGCAGGCTAAGGAAGTGGACGGCGTGCAAGAGGTCACTATCGATGTGGTGTCCGAAGGATACGCACCGAACGTGATCCAAGTCAAGCGCGGGCAGCCAATCCGATTGCGGTTGGTGACGAACGAGACATATAGCTGTGCGCGGGCATTCACCATCCCTAGCATGAACATCGAGCAGTTATTACCGCTGACGGGTGAGACGGTGATCGATATACCCGCCCAGCAGCCCGGATCGGTGTATTTCACATGCAGCATGGGCATGTACAGCGGCTTAATCAGCGTGGTATAGGGAGATAGAGGCAGATCATGAAAAAGCACAAGTTTACGGTTAAGGGAATGCACTGCGTCGGCTGCGCGATGAGCGTGGATAGTGCGCTGGAAGACGTGCCGGGAGTCAAATCCGCAGCGGCGAATTATGCCAAGCAGTTCGTTGAGATTGAGTACGATGAGAAAAAGGTCGCTGAAACCGATATGGTGGAAGCGGTGAAACAAGCGGGTTATACGCTGGTACTGGGAGAATAGCTCCTCCACGGTGGCGGCGGAAGCGATAGACAAGATAGGGAAGAGGAAAACAGTATGGTGACAGGAACCCTCACAAAGCCTGAACCACAAGCGGCTGATGTGACTCAAGAAACGCTGCCGATCACAGGCATGACGTGCGCGAACTGCGCGGCGACGATCGAGCGCAATGTACGGAAGCTGCCGGGGATCGTCACGGCGAATGTAAACCTCGCCAGCGAACGGCTGATCGTGGCGTATGACGAAGCGGCGCTGAAGCATGACGAGATCGTGGCGCGGGTGCGCAAAGCGGGCTATGACGTTCCTGTGGTCGAGGCAGGCGAGGAGATCGAGGACGTCGAGGCCAGAGCACGCGAGGCCGATCTCAAGCATCAGCAGCGGCGCTTGCTGGTCGGAGCGGTGTTCACGATCCCATTGTTCGTCCTGAGCATGGGGCGCGATCTGGGCATTTTCGGCGCATGGGCAAACGCAGCGTGGGTCAACTTGATCCTGTGGGCGCTGGCGACGCCGGTACAGTTTTACGTCGGCTGGGATTACTACGTCGGCGCGATCAAGGCGCTGCGCGTGCGCAACCCGAATATGGACGTGCTGGTGGCGCTCGGCTCGTCGGTGGCGTATGTGTACAGCATCGCCGTGACGATTTACGACCTGACGCTGCCCACGACTGGCATGAACATGGGCGATGCGCCGCAAATGCTGCACGTCTATTTCGAGACAGCGGCGGTGATCATCACCCTGATCGTGCTCGGCAAGCTGCTGGAAGTCCGCGCGAAGGGGCGCACCAGCGAGGCGATCAAGAAGCTGATGGGCTTGCGACCGAAGACGGCGCGTGTATTCCGGTACGGCATGGAAGCCGACATTCCGATTGAGGAAGTGCGCTTCAACGATATTGTGATCATCCGTCCGGGCGAGAAAATCCCCGTCGATGGCGTGATCACGGAAGGCGCGACTTCGGTTGACCAGAGCATGATCACGGGCGAGAGCCTGCCGATTGAGCGCGGCGTGGGTGATGACGTGATCGGCGCGACGATCAACAAGCAAGGGTTGATCCGCATCACGGCGACGCGCGTGGGCAAGGAAACCGCACTGGCGCAGATCATCAAGATGGTGGAGCAGGCGCAAGGATCGAAGGCTCCGATTCAGCGGTTGGTCGATCAGGTATCGGGCATCTTCGTGCCCGTCGTGATCGGGCTGGCGCTGCTGACCTTCGCGGCGTGGATGCTCGGTGGCGCAGACTTCACCACGAGCCTGATCCGGCTGGTAGCGGTGCTGGTCATCGCTTGCCCGTGCGCCATGGGCTTGGCGACCCCGACGGCGATCATGGTCGGCGTGGGCAAGGGCGCGGAAAACGGCATCCTGTTCAAGAACAGTGCCGCGCTGGAACGCGCTCTGAAGATCAACGCGGTGGTGCTGGACAAGACGGGCACGATCACCAAGGGCGAACCGAGCGTGACTGACGTGGTTGTCAATCCGGCATGGTCGGGTGGCAAGGACGAAGCGCTGCGGTTGGCGGCGTCGGCGGAGCGCGGCAGTGAGCACCCGTTGGGTCAAGCCGTGATCAAGGCGGCGGAGGCGCAACCGCTGACGTTGAGTTCGCCCGCTGATTTCGAGGCTATCGCCGGACATGGTTTGAAGGCCAGCGTCGATGGACGCAAGGTGATGGTCGGCAGCCAGCGCTTGATGCGCGAACAGGGCATCGACACGAGCGGTCTGGAGGCGGAAGCCACGCGCTTGCAGCAGCAAGCCCGCACGACGCTGTGGCTGGCGGTGGATGGCACACTGGCGGCGGTGATCGGGGTGGCGGACACGATCAAGGATGGGTCGGCGGAAGCGGTCAAGCGGATGCACGACCTCGGCTTGAAGGTGATCATGATCACGGGCGATAACGCGGCGGTGGCGCAAGCTATCGCGACCGAGGCGGGGATTGACCGCGTGATGGCCGACGTGCTGCCCGCCGACAAGGCCGCTGCCGTCAAGCATCTCCAGCAAGAGGGCTTGGTGGTGGCGATGGTCGGGGATGGCATCAACGACTCGCCCGCACTGGCGCAAGCCGACGTGGGGATCGCGATTGGGACGGGCACCGACGTGGCGATTGAGACGGCAGACGTGGCGCTGATGAGCGGCGATCTGCGCGGGGTGCCACGCGCGATCCGAATCTCGCGGATGACGATGAACGCGATCCGGCAAAACCTCGGTTGGGCGTTCGGGTATAACGTAGCGCTGATCCCGATTGCGATGGGCGTGCTGGCGGGCGCGGCATTCG
Source organism: Anaerolineae bacterium (assembly GCA_019637615.1). Classification (GTDB taxonomy): domain Bacteria; phylum Chloroflexota; class Anaerolineae; order Aggregatilineales; family UBA2796; genus JAHBVK01. The sequence goes on from JAHBVJ010000008.1 coordinate 37,015, forward strand.
TGCCGGACTTCCTGCGGCAGCTCAACCCGATGCTGGCGGCGTTCGCGATGGCCTTCAGCAGTGTGAGCGTGGTTAGCAACTCGCTGCGCGTCAAGGGGATGCGGGTGTAGCAGGGCTGTAGTGCCCAGTAAAGACACGCCCTCATCCCCCAGCTCCTTCTCCCGCAAGGCGAGGGGAGACTGATGAGGAATGAACCCTGTCATGATCCCGTTGGCACCAGCCAACGGGATCATGTGTCTTTCATCCCTGATTCCTGCTTCCTCAACGCCGCCCGACGTTGAGCCGTCAGGCTCAGAGAACGAAGTTCTTGCGGGACTCAGGCTAGGGTCAACAGAAGATGCGGCGTCAGTGAGGATAATGAGCCTCACGCCTAACTCCTCGCCGTTGGCATGAGGAGGGGAGTCAAGGGTTGGCAAGGGCGGCGGGAAATTCGCGACATCGGCGGTATCAGTGACATCGTCCTCGTCAGTGAGGATGAGCCTCACCCCCAACCCCTCTCCATAGCAATGGAGAGGGGAGACAAGGGGCGGCGCGGGCGGCGGGAAATCCGCGAGATCGGCGGTATCAGTGGCATCGTCTTCGTCAGTGAGGATAATGAGCCTCACGCCTAACTCCTCGCCGTTGGCATGAGGAGGGGAGTCAAGGGTTGGCAAGGGCAGGAAATCCGCCAAATCGTCCGCATCGGTCAGAGTGATAGCCTCGGTGAAGCAGCGATCAGTGGCAACGGCGGCGGTTGGAATCGGATTGCGCGCCGGAGATGCCAGATAATTCCCCAGTGTGATAAAGGCTAATTCAGCAGCGGCGGGTGTGCGCTCGATTTTGGGTACGAGTGAGGCCGGATTGCCGAGCGTCGGTCGTGGCGTGTCGCAATTGGTTTTGGTGGGCCAGCCCATAGATGCCTCCAATAGTGCTTAGTCCTGAGTGCTTAGTGCTTAGTGCTTAGTAAAGAGAGACAACCTCACCCCCTGACCCCCTCTCCGCTGCGTAACGAGGGGGAACCGAGGGATTACCTGAGTAAGGTCAAGCTCGATGAACGGAGGCAGACCTCGGATAGTGCTGAGTGTTCAGAGACCGTCTGGAAAGCCAGTAATTACCCCTACAGCCGCACTTAGGGAATTGAGTTCATTTTACGAATAAACCGTTGCTGACGACGGAGATGGGCAGCCATGGCACGAGCTTGGTGAATGCGTCGCCAGCGCGACCAAGCCAAAATGTGTTGAAGCATAGGACGAAAAGACCACAAAACCGAGTGCAGCAAGTGCCGAAGCTCTGGGATTGAGAGGATAACCATGTTGGGAATAAGGTCGTTTTTTATGCGTGACGATTTGGTTGGTTAGGTAGCGCATAGCGAGACTGTACAGAAGATTGTGTAAACAGTTCAGATAGCAATACGGTCGGTAAAATAAAGCACGAGTTGGTTCAGGATCTTGGGCCAATGCGGGATGGGCATAGTCCAGTTGGCAGCAATGTCACGATGCGCCAAATAAAACGCCTTGCGAACCGCCTCCTCGGTGGAAAAAACGGATTTATTCTTGGTGACTTTGCGTAATTGGCGATTATAGCCTTCAATGGCGTTGTTGGTATAAATCAGCCGTCGGATTTCGTAGGGGAAATCGAAGAAGGCCGACAGGTCAGTCCAGTTGGTTTCCCAAGCACGCACAGCCACAGCGTATTTTTGCGACCACTTTTCCGAGAGCGTGAGTAGGGCAGTTTCGGCAGCCTCCCGGGTGGCGGCCTGGTAGACGGGGTTGAGATCGCGCATGAAGTCATCCTGTTCGGTGTAGCTGACGTATTTGAGGGAATTGCGAATTTGGTGCAGGATGCAGCGTTGCACGCGCACTTTGGGAAAAACGGCATGGATAGCGTCTTTGAAGCCAGTCAGCTCATCCACACAGGCGATGAGAATATCTTGCACACCACGCGCATGGAGATGTCCCAGCACATTCGTCCAGAACTTAGCGCCTTCCGCGCCATCCCCAACCCAATGTCCCAAGACGTCTTTACGACCCTCTAGATTGACCGCCAATACAACATACACCGCTGTGTTCAATCCGTCCTTCGCGCTTGAGGTTTACGTAGATACCGTCTAGGTAAATGAGCGGATAGACGGCCTCCAAGCGGCGATTCTGCCAGCTTTCCACCAACGGTAGCACTTTCTCGGTAATCGTGCTGATGGTGGAGGCCGACACCTCCACCCCGTACATCTCCTGCAAGCTGTCGTGGATATCCCGCACCGACAAGCCTTTGGCATACAGCGTGATGATTTTGTCTTCTAATTCATTGCTCGAAGTCTCGTACTTGTGCAACAGTTTTGGCTCAAAGTCACCGTTCCTGTCGCGAGGAACCGAGCCTTCCACCTCACCACCTGAACTGCGCACCTTCCGCTTGTATTTCCCATTGCGGTTGTTGCCAGAGTTGCGTCCTTTCGCCTCATACTTCTCATAGCCCAGTTCCGCCGTTAGTTCAGCTTCCAGCATCTGCTCCAGTGTTGTGGCAAACAGTCGAGCAAATATCCCTTCCTTTCCGAAAAAATCATCGATACGCTTGGCGCTGCCCAGTTCTGCCTGAATCCGTTCCAGGCTCGGCATCTCAACTTTCGGCTGTACGGCTTGTTTCTCGTTCTCTGACATGATCTTTTCCTTTCATCTCTGTTCTATCATGTCTGAGCCGTTTACACATCATTCCGCACAGTGTCTGTTTTTCAATCGCCAATTCGGTTTGCGGATAGAGCCTTGGCACTACCCCATCACACCTGCGCTTGGTCTTGCGGCTGGTTGAGCACCTTCACCCCCGCCTTGAGTGTCTCGATGATTTTGTCCACATCGTAGATGCAGCCGCGCCACGTTCCGCCGCTGACCTCTTGCAGCGCTGCCCACAGCCGCGAGTCATCCGGCAATTGCGGATCAGATCGCAAGCCCGGATGCGGATCGCGAGCATTCAGCACCGCCGCCGCCGAGATCGGGTCAAGTTCTTGTCCATCAGGGCCTAGGAAGTTGATATGTCCTTCAAGGTTGATGCGGTCAATCACGATTTCCATCAGGTCGCCGTCGCGCAACTTGCCAATCGGCCCGCCCGCCAGCGCTTCCGGCCCGATATGACCGACGCACGCGCCAGTGGACACGCCGGAGAACCGCCCATCCGTCAGCAGCGGGCACAGCTTGCCCCACGGCAGCAGTTTCAGCGCGATGGTGATCTGCGCTACTTCCGCCATGCCCGTGCCCGATGGCCCCACGCCCGTCATCACGATCACGTCCCCCGGCTTGATCGGCTTATCGCTCTGGCCTTTGACCGCGCGGATGGTGTCCTTCTCGTTGGTGAATACCCGCGCCAGCCCGCGATGCCGATACACGCCGTCTGCGTCCACCACGCTCGGATCAATCGACGTGGCCTTGATGATCGAGCCTTCCGGCGCGATGTTACCCGTCGGGAACACGATCGTGCTGGTCAGGCCAGCTTTGCGGGCAGCGTCCGCGCTCATGATCACGTTGTCGGGGTTGACCAATGCGCCCGTGGTCAGCCGCTGACGGCACATCTGACGCCGTTCGCTCTGCTCCCACCAATCGAGGTTCTCGCCCAACGTCTGCCCCGAAGCGGTCATCACGTCAAGGTTCAGCAAGCCCATCTCGCGCAGCTTCAACATCACTTCTGGCACCGCGCCCGCCATGAACACCTGCACGGTCGGGTGGTTGACAGGGCCGTTAGGCAGCACATCCACCAGTCGCGGCGTGCTCTGGTTGATGCGGTGCCAATCCTGTACGGTGGGCAGCTTCAAGCCCGCCGCGTAGCACACCGCCGGAATGTGCAGCAGCAGGTTAGTCGATCCGCCGAACGCCGCATGTACCATCATTGCGTTTTCGACTGCTTGCGGGGTCAGGATGTCCGCCAGCGTGATCTTATTCGCGGTAGTCCGCAGTAGCGCCAGCGCGGATCGGTGCGCCATGTCCAGCCAGATCGGTTCGCCGGAGGGAGCCAGCGCCGCGTGTGGCAATGTCAGCCCGAACGCTTCTGCCACCACTTGCGCCGTCGCCGCCGTGCCGAGGAACTGGCAGCCACCGCCCGACGATCCGCACGCCTTGCAGCCCATGTCCGCCGCGTAGTCGAGCGAGATCATGTTGTGCGCGAACCGTGCGCCGATGGTCTGGATCGAGCCAGCGTCTTCGCCTTCGATTCCCGGCAGCGTCACGCCCCCCGGCACGATAATTCCCGGTAGCCAACTTGTGCCAGCCAGCGCGATCATCATGGCGGGTAAGCCTTTGTCGCAGGTTGCCACGCCCATCACGCCGTCCCGCGTCGGCAGCGACCGGATCATGCGACGCATGGCGATAGCGCCGTCATTACGGTACGGCAAGCTGTCGAACATGCCGACCGTGCCTTGCGACCTGCCATCGCACGGATCGCTGCAATACACGGCGAACGGCAAGACGTTCTGCGCCCGCAAGGTTTCCGCCGCCTGCTTGACGAGCAACGTCAGTTCCCAGTGTCCCGTATGCAAGCCGAGCGCAACCGGTGAACCGTCATCCGCCCGCAAGCCGCCGTGTGTGCTGACGATCAGGAATTGGCTGCGTCCAACTTCGGCGGGGTTCCACCCCATCGCCACGTTGAGCGTCATCGCGAACAGGTTGCCGCTCGGCTCGTTGAGCAGCATTTCCGGCGTCAGCGGCAGCATCCCATCGGCGGGCGTGCCGTACATGCGTGTGCTGTTGACGAGACTAGCGTTGCCGAGAATATCATCAAACGAGGGACTTGGTATGGTAGACATAAGGTTTTTTTCAATGAATATAAGCTGGTGGCATAATTCTAGCGTATGCTTCTAGATGCGCTCAACTGCCCATCCAACACCCGCGATTAAGGACATCAATCATCGTGACCAGCCAATCTGACCCCATCACGCCCAACCGACTCGCCCGCAACGTCTACATCATGGCGCTGACCAGCTTTTTCACCGATGTCTCCAGCGAGATGATCATCAATGTGCTACCTTTGTTCCTCGCCAACGTGCTTGGCGTCAAGACCAACGTCATCGGCTTGATCGAAGGCGTGGCGGAGACGACCGCCAGCTTGCTCAAGAGCGTGTCGGGCTGGCTGTCCGACAAATTGCGTCAGCGGAAGTCGCTGGCAGTGCTCGGCTATGCGCTGTCGGCCTTCTCCAAGCCGTTCCTCTATTTCGCGACTTCATGGGCGGGTGTGCTCTTTGTGCGTTTCGCTGATCGTGTCGGCAAAGGCGTCCGCACCTCACCCCGTGATGCGCTGATCGCAGACAGCGTGGATGAACACCAGCGTGGGCGTGCCTTCGGCTTGCATCGCGCGGGCGACACGGCGGGCGCGGTGCTCGGCTTGCTGATCGCGCTGCTGGTAGTCTTAGCCACGCAGTCGCAGTCTCTAGCCCTTTCCCGCGAGACGTTCCAACTGCTCGTGCTGATCAGCATCGTACCCGCCTTCCTCGCCGTGATCATCCTCGCGATGGGCGTCAAGGAAGTCCCCATCAAGATCAAGACGGGTCAAGCGGTACGGTTGTCGTTCAACGCACTCGATTCGCGTTTCCGTTCCTTCCTGCTGATCATCATCGTGTTCACACTGGGTAGTTCCGCCGACGCCTTCTTGGTGCTGCGCGCGCAGGACTTGGGTTTGAGCGTGGTTGGCGTGCTGGCAATGCTGATGACCTTTAATATCATCTACGCAGCGTTGGCGCGACCGCTCGGCATCCTCTCCGATCGAATCGGGCGCACACAGCTCTTGATCGTCGGCTGGCTGATCTACGCGGGGGTGTATCTGGGCTTTGCGCTGGCGGGTGCGGTATGGCAAGTTTGGGTGCTGTATGGCATCTACGGGCTGTACTACGCCTTCACGGAGGGCGCTGCCAAAGCGCTGATCGCGGATTTCGTGCCGAGTGAACAACGTGGCACGGCTTACGGCTACTACAACGCCGCCATCGGCCTGATGGCGCTGCCAGCCAGCGTATTAGCGGGCGTTCTGTGGCAAGGCATCGGTGGTTGGGCGGGTTTCGGCGCGTCGGCTCCGTTCATCGTCGGCGCAGTCTTCGCCATCATCGCCGTCATCCTGCTGATCCTGTGGGATCGCCAGCAGAAGGCCAGCGCATAAGCCACGAGGGATTTTGACGATGGGAATACCCACTTACGCGGACTTCAACTCAATGCCCAATGGTCGTTACCGTATTACAACGGTGTTGTATAAAGGCAATGCTAGCACAGTCTACCTTGCTAAGGACATCATCAGTGCCGAACACTGGATTCTCACGCTGAAGAAATTTCGTATCGAGAACAGCCATCTAGACGCACACAGCGTTCTGCAATTGGAGGCCGACTCCCGCCGTTACCAAGATTTCCGTCATGCTGCTATTCCACGTATTTTCGACTACTTCATCGAGCGTGATCCAGACCACCTGCACCGCAATTTCTACGTGGCGATGGATTACATCAATGGTCGTGACCTTGAAGGGATTTCAAGGATGATGAGTAAACCAATTCCATATCTCCAGCTAAAGAAATGGGCAATCGAATTGTGTGACGTTCTTGCGGCGATGCACGCGGAATCAATGTATTTCGGTTTGCTGTGCCCGCGCCACATCATGGTAAATTATCATGGTCAAATCCGGCTCGTTGACTTGGGGATAGGCAGTTCACTCAATGCGGGCAACAATGTGCATATTACCCATTACTTGCCGCCTGATTATTCCCAGATGGAGCCTTCTGCCGCTAACGACATCTATAGTTTGGGTGCGACGCTGTACGACCTCACGACTCATCTGAGTGCCAGTAGGCTTGACGAAATCCGCATGCCTTCCAAGCGCGCGCTGATTGCCAACGCGACATCCTCATTCGCGGACATTATTTTGAAATCTCTCGCTCACGATCCGCAAGCCCGCTTCCAGTTCATCGAGCAGATGCGCATGGCCTTCTTGGATCTGCCATGATCAGCGCCGGAGCCTAGTCTCAGAAGTAGGTGGTTTGCCGCCGCGATTCATAAAACTGAGCTGCCTGATGCGTCGCTGCCGTTCGAATTCAATGCGTTCCCGATCCTTACTGAGCGTCTCCAATTCGGTCTCGACTTCGCTCTGTAGGTTGCTGGCAGTCTCGTAGTCGCCGCGCTCGACCAGATCAACGATCTGACCGTTCTTTTTCTGGAGCCGCCGGAAAGCTCGATTAAGCTCGAATTTTGCGACGATCATCGTCTCCATTTCGTCTACGACGGCCTTAAACGGTTCGAATAGAACTTGAATCAGCAGAAACGTCACTGCCGAGCCAACTACGCCGCTGCCAACGCCAAACAAGATAGTCTGAAGGCCAGCGGACGCCAATCCCGCTAACCAGAAGAACACGACTGCGATGACCAGCATCACGATCAGGACGAGGCTGGTCAGCGTGAGGCGTATCCGGCCTAGATGCGTGCGCCGTTCTTCGACCTCAGTAGTCAGCGCATGGTCGAAGCTGGCAATCACATCTGCCATTTCAGCGGCCTTCTGTTTGATAGAAACTGGCTCATCGGTCACGGTACGCTCCGCAGTTGAAAACGTGACGACGATTCTAGACCTTTCGTGAAAGTCTCTCAATAACCGCAAATGCGGATGTGTTTCTGTCCGGTCTGTGCCACAATAGGCGCAGCTAGAAAATTGAGAAAGGTTGTTTTTGCATTATGGCAGACCGCACGTACTTAGTCACTGGCGCAATGGGCTGCATTGGCGCGTGGACGCTGTATCATCTCGTCAAGCAGGGGGAACGCGTCGTTAGCTTCGACTTACAAGAACGCGGACACCGCGTTGATCTGCTGCTGAGTGAAGAGGACAAGAAGAAAGTTACCTTCGTCAGCGGCGACCTGACAAATTTCGAGAACGTCAACAACACCTTCAAAGAGCATAAGATCACGCATGTTATTCACCTTGCCGCGTTGCAAGTGCCATTCTGTCGCGCCAATCCGATCCTCGGCGCACAGGTTAACGTCGTCGGCACGGTCAACATATTTGAAGCCGCCAAGGCCAACGGTGTCTCTCACATGGCGCAAGCCTCCTCGGTTGCCGTCTTCGGCCCTCCATCAATGTACCCGCCGGGGCTGCTGGCGAACGATGCGCCTCATGCGCCGACCAATCTCTACGGCGTGTACAAAGTGGCGGATGAAGGCATCGCTAAGATTTACTGGCAAGACGCCAAAATCAGCAGTGCTGGCCTGCGCCCCTACACGGTCTACGGCGTCGGGCGCGATCAAGGTATGACCAGCGATCCGACCAAGGCGATGCTGGCAGCGATGGCGGGTCAGCCATTCCACATCAACTTTGGCGGTAAGCAGCAGTTGCAATGGGCATCCGACACCGCGCAGCAGTTCATCGAGATCGCCACCAAACCGCGTGACGGTGCCAATATCTACAATATGGGCGGCGTGATCACTGCGATTGCTGATGTAGTGGCCTTGATCAAGCAGGTCAAGCCCGATGCGCAGGTGACCATGAACGAGACGCCGCTGAACTTGCCCGACGGCTTCGATGACTCTGAACTGCGCAAGCATTTCACGGTCTACGAGACCCCATTTGAGCAGGGCGCACGGCAGACGATGGAAGCCTTCCGCTCCTATCTGGCGCAGGGGCGCATCAAGGTAAACTAGCGACGTATAGGCATTATGTAGCATACTGAAAACAGTCGGGTGCTTGGTTGTTTTCAGTATGCGCAGTCGCCAGCACCTGCCCTGACGGTAGCCAATTCCGCGACGCTCTACCGTTCGTACCCCTAAAACGCTATAATGGCGCGGATTTTCTCTCACTCCTACTGGCTAGTGAGGATTCCGCATTGCCTTTGTGTATAAGACCCTTGGGGTATGCCACACATACCTTCTTGTGCGTTGTGTCAAGGTGAATTTATGTCGAGTGACGATCGTAACGAGATGCTGCGAGCCGATGACTTGTATCATCAGGCTGAGATTGAACAAACTCAAGCCGACGTAGAAACGTCGAGCGATGTGCCGCGTGTGACGCCAAAATCGGCAGCCGACAAACGTCGTGGGCGCATCATCGCGCTGATTCTGATGATCCTGATCTTGCTGGTGGGCGCTTACTATCGGCTGGTGGGGCAGAATTGGGATGACTATACCCATCTGCATCCCGACGAGCGCTTCTTGACGCAGGTGGCGGAAAGTATCGGCGGCGTAACGCTGAACCTCTCCGCTGATCCCAAAGACCTTGACCGCACGATGGGCACGGACATCGATCCCGTCACCAAAGACGAGCAGATGGCCTACTGCCTGAGCAAATATCCCGCCACCAACGGCGTCGGTGACTTTTATGATTCGCGCTGCACGTCGTGGTATCCGGTCAATATCGGCTACGGACTGTACGTGTACGGCGAACTGCCGTTGTTTACGGTGCGCTTCTTCGCTGACCTGACCGAAATGTCGCACACTTTCCAAGTGCGCTACGCCGCGTGCCAGCGCATGGAAAACACCCCCGGCGCGATTGGCTGCATCACGCTGGCTTCCACGCCAGAATCCCGCATCGACTCGATTGAGGCGTCCGGCGATACGATCAAAGCTACGCAACTGCGCAAAATGTACGAGGTGCTCAATGCCGATCCCGCCCTGCGCGAAGCGTATTCGGTGGCGCAGTCGTGGGCGAACTACAACGGCATTCATCTGGTCGGGCGCATGGTGTCCGCCATTGCTGACCTGATCGCGCTGGTCTTCGTGTTCTTGATCGGGCGGCGGCTGTATGACAAGTGGGTTGGCCTGCTGGCGATGGCTTTGGCGGCGGCGGCAGTGCTTAATATCCAGTTGGCACATTTCTGGACGGCGGACGCGTTTACTGTACTGCCCGTCGTGATCGCGTTTTACTTCGCTGCCCGTGCCCAAGATACGGGTAGTTTCTTCGACTTCATCGGCTTTGGCATTTTCATGGGCGCGTCCATCGCCAGCCGCATCAACGTACTGCCGCTGGTCGGCGTGATCGGCTTGGCGGCGCTTATGCACGCCATGCCCGTGCTGGACGTGACCGTGCCGCGCCGTGAACGCATCCGCGAGATCACGCGCATGGGGATCGGCCTATTCCTCGCCGCGCTGTTCATGCTGATCACCTTTCGCTTTGCCATGCCACACGCTTTTCAGGGTGGCCCCGGCGTGCTCGGTATCTTCAATATTCGCCCGTACACACCGTGGCTAGATGATGTTGCCGAGGCGCAATACCTGACCTCTGGTAAAGCCGACATCCCGCCCAACCACCAGTGGACGAGCCGCCTTCCGTATGGCTTCGCGTGGTGGAACATGGTGGCCTATGGCATGGGCTTGCCGCTCGGCTTGTTCGCGTGGGCGGCCTTCGCATGGGGTGGCATTCACATTTTGCGGGCGCGACCGGGCTGGACGCGACACGTGCTGCCCGTCGTGTGGATTTTCGTATACTTCGTGCTGATGGGGCGCTTGTGGGTGATGGCGATGCGCTATTACATCGTCATGTATCCATTCATGTGTGTGCTGGCGGGTTGGGGCTTGGTGGAACTTGTCCGGCGAACGTCGCGCGCCTTGCGAGCCGCCGCCACACCGACACTAATGCAGCGACTCGCTTTTGGCGGAGCAAGTTTATTACTGGTAATAGTTCTTATCGGAACTAACCTGTACGCTGCCATGTTTACGAGCATTTATCGCCGTCAGTTGAGCCGCGTGGAAGCCTCTGCGTGGGTGATGCGCAATGTACCCGCTTCGTTCTCCACGCAGTTCACCTTGACAAATGGCGAACAGCGTTTGGTCAACCTGCCGTTCTGGGCGAATGTGGTATTGCAGCAAGACGCTATGCAACCCGCGAATTTCACCGTTCCCGCTGATGGCAGCTTCCAGCAGATCGACTTGGCGCATGTGAGCTTGGTCGATCAGGAAACGCTCGATAAAAGCGGCACGTTGAATGTAGAGGTCATCAGCCTCCCCGATAACACGACCTTGGCGACGGGTGAGCTATCGTTGAGCGATCTGACACAGCGCACCTCGCAGTATGGCGATCCGCGCTCGATCACGCTGGACAAAGCTGTCACCGTCAAGAAAGATCAGCAGATTCAGTTCAATGTAAAGGTGAACGAGGGCGGCCCGGTTCAAGTGACGGGCACCCTGATCGCCACCGAAGGCCCGTGGGATGACCCCGTGCCGCAAAAAATCTGCGAAGTGCCGCTAGAAACCGAACTCTCGCACGATGTGCCGTCGGGGATGTTCAACTCAGCAACCTGCATCGGTGTCGATCCGTGGAACATCATGTACAAGGGCTTGGAATTGTACATGGCGGCGGAAGATGACACGCAGAAGCAAGAGACCATGCAGCGCGTGCTTGACCAGACCGATTACATCACCATCAGCAGCAATCGTTTCTACGACTCGCTGTCACGTATCCCCCTGCGCTTCCCGATGAGCATCAATTTCTACAAGGCGTTGTTCAGCGGACAGATGGGCTTCGATCTAGTCAAAGAAGTGACTTCATATCCCTCACTCGGCCCGTTGACGATTGCCGACGAGAATCTGCCGTTCTACAACACGCCCGCGTGGATGAACGAGTTTGAAGCGGAAGAGTCGTTCCACGTTTACGACCATCCAGCGGTGTTGATCTTCAAGAAGAATGACAAATATTCTTCGAGCAACACGGCGAAGGTGCTGGACTCGACCTCGCTAACGGACGCCTCGCAAGCGCAGCCGCAGTACTGGGATGATCGCGGACGGCTGATCAGCGAGAACGACAACCTCGTCAACGTGATCCGCTGGGGCGCACAGCCTTCCAGCGCCGCGCCGACGGGTTTCCTGATGAAAGATGATCTGCGAGAAATCCAGACCGACGGTGGCACCTATTCCGAACTGTTCAACCGTGACTGGCTGATCAATTCGTCGCAACCGCTCACGGTCGCTATTTTCTGGCTGACCATGATCTTGATCGGGTTAGCTATTTTCCCGACGTTGTACATGATCTTCCCCGGACTGGCGGATCGCGGTTATGCGCTGTCCAAGATCGCGGGACTGCTCGTCATCTCGTGGATCGTGTGGGTAGGCGGCACACTGCGCTTGCCAACATGGTCGAACTGGGGGATTTTGCTGACGCTGATCGGCGTCGGCGTCGTCAGCTTGATCCTCGCGCTGCGGCGGGGCACACAGTTCGTGGAGTTCGTGCGGGCGAATTGGCGACACTTCATGGTGGTCGAGCTGATCACGTTCATCATGTTCATGTCGTTCGTGCTGATCCGCATTGGCAACCCCGATTTGTGGCATCCCTCCTTCGGCGGCGAAAAACCGATGGACTTCGCGTATTTCAACGCGGTGCTGCGCAGTACGGTGTTCCCGCCCTATGATCCTTGGTACGCGGGCGGCTACCTGAATTACTACTACTATGGATTCGTGCTGGTCGGCACGCCGATCAAACTGCTCGGTATCACGCCGTCGGTGGCATATAACCTGCTCGTCCCCACCCTGTTCGCGCTGACGGGCATCAGCGCCTTCGCGATTGGCTTCAACATCGTGGCGGCGCGCTGGTTCTTCCCGCGCGAGGAAGGCAGCAGCGAACGGACTGCTCCGCTTGCAGAACGACTGAAGTTCGCGCTAAAAGTGCCCTCTGGCAGTCCATACATCGCGGGGATCATGGCGCTGCTATTGACGACCGTGCTCGGCAATTTGCATACGCCGCTGGTTGCGCTGGATGGGCTGATGACGCTCGGTGGCTGTGACAAAAACTATACGATGGCGGACTGGTATCAAGAGAAATACAACGCGGACAATACCGACAAACCGCTGCAACCGGATGATGCCATCGGCTTTGAATTGAAAGCTGCCGATCCCCCACTGGGCGATCAGATTGCGTTCAGCGCGTTCATGGCGCAGCGCAATTTCGGCTGTGTCGGCAAAGGCATCACTGCTATGACGGGCGGCGCGACATGGCCCCTCGGCACCAATCGCTGGTTCTGGGCGGCGCGCAGTGTAGTGGGTGAAACGCTGAATAGCACCGAGATCAACGAGTTCCCGATGTTCACCTTCACCTATGGCGACCTGCACGCGCATATGATTGCGATGCCGCTGACGCTGCTGGTGATCGGCTGGCTGCTGGCGGAAATCTTGATCGTGGGGCGTGGCAACCGCTCGACGTGGAAAGTCTTGGTCGCGACTTGCCTCGGCGGGTTGGCGGTGGGCATCTTGCGCCCGACTAACTCGTGGGACTGGCTGACGTATCTGGTGCTCGGCGTGCTCGGCATCGGCTTCACGCTGCTGCTGCGCTGGCAGGGGTTGAACCGCCGTGCGGTGGTGACGATTGTGGCGCAGATCGTGCTGTTCTTCGTGGCACAGACAGTGGCGGCACTGCCCTTCACCACCTTCTTCTCGACCAGTTACACCTCGGTCATCCCCTTCACCGATGACAAAACGCCGATCTGGGCATACCTTGACCTGCACGGGATTTTCCTGTTCTTCATCGTCTCGTTCTTGATCTGGCAAACGGCGCGGGTGATGCGCTCGGTATACGTGCGCGATTTCGTCAAACGCCGCTGGGCGTTCATCCTGCTCTTGGGCATGATCGGGATCGGGGCGTTGGTGACGCTGTTCTTTGGCGTGATGCCCGGTCAGGTGTGGATGTTCAAGCTGCCCGTGCCGCTGGCATGGATCGCGATTCCATTGCTGGTGTGGGCGGTCGTCCTCTTCTTCGTGCCGTACCAGAGCCGTGAAGTGCAGATTTTGCTGGCGATGATCGGGCTGGGACTCGGCCTGACGATGGCGGTGGAACTGGTGGTGCTGCAAGGCGACATTGCGCGCCAGAACACCTTCTTCAAATTCTACATGCAAATCTGGTTCCTATTCGGGATCGCGGCGGCGGTGATGCTGGCGTGGCTGTTCCAAGCGGCACGCCACTGGACGAGCGGTGTACGCGTGCCGTGGCTGATGATCGGCGCGGTGCTGCTGGCAATCGGGGCGCTGTATCCGGTCGTCGCGCCGCAAGCCAAGAATATCGAGCGCTTCTCGTCGCAAGTGCCGCCCACGCTGGATGGCGATGCCTACATGGAGTACGCCACCCACTTCGAGATGCGCAACGTGCCCGACGAACCCGTCGAGAGCAAGCCGCTGCCCCTGAAGGACGATCTAGCGATCATCCACTGGCTGCAAGATAACGTGAAGGGCACGCCATACATCCTTGAGGCGCGGCAGCCTTCCACCGAGTATAAGTGGAACGCTCGCATCGCGATCAACACTGGCTTGCCGACGATTGTCGGTTGGAACTTCCACGAAGTGCAGCAGCGCACGCTCGATCCGCTGCCGACGCTCGTGCAGCAGCGCGGCAACAATGCCTCGTTCATGTTCAACACGCCGAATATCTCCGACGCGTGGAAAATGCTCCAGTTTTATCACATCAAGTACATCATCGTCGGCAAGCTGGAGCAGACGATCTACACCAAAGCTGGCCTCGCCAAGTTCGATAACATGGCGGACGAAGGCTTGCTCAAGGTCGTATATGACGAAAACGGGGATCGCATCTACGAGGTGCAAGAAGGCGTCGCCCCGAAAGATAATGTAGTCGGGATGGCGCGATAGAGATTTGAGGTAACGAGCAAGTGTATGGCGACGCGACAACAAAATGAACGCACTTTCCCAAATTGGGAAGACCTACCGAATGGTGAGCGCCGCTACTGGCGTGAACATGTGGGTGGGGATTTTGGTAAGTGTCGCTATGTCAAAACTGTTGACGCACAAGAAAACACACTCCTGTTTATACAGGAAATATACGATGATGATGGGAACTTGATCGAAATTCATCAGAAGTATCCAACTGATACTGGACATCAAGTTCTGAAAAAGGAGTGACTCCTCATGACAACACGACATCTTGTGCTTGACTACATCAATCGCTATTTGAACGGACAGATCACGTTAGCGCAGCTTGTGGAGTGGGCAGAGACAACCCTGATCGAGCCAGCCATTCCCGATAATGAAGATGCTGATGTGATTATGGATGTACTGAGCTACTTGGGAGCGGCGGATACGCGTGGGTTCCCTCTAACATGGGGACTGCTCACAGAGTTTATTGAGCGGTTGGGCGGTACGGTGCGCGTGAAGGTGCAATACGCCTGATATTCATGACAAAAGGTGACGATTCATGTTTTTTGAATGGCTAGGGCGCGAAGGCGCAGGTATCTTAAGCTGGTGGCTGCTGACGAGCTTGGCAGGCGTCGCTGTCTTTCCGCTGTTCTTCCGGCTGATGGGCGGTGTGCCGAGTCGCGGTTATCCCTTGGCGCGGACGGCAGGCTTGATGCTGGTGACGTTCGTGTTCTGGCTGTTGAATATCCTGCAACTGTTGCGCAACGATGCGGGATCAGTGATGCTGTCATGGTTCATCGTATTTTGCGTGGGCGTGTTCAGCTACGCGACATGGCCTGATCGCCCTTCGATCTGGCAGTGGTTCAAGCAGAAGCGCGGCACAGTCTTGACGACAGAGCTGCTCTTCGCGGGGTTGTTCCTTGGTTGGGCGACGGTGCGCGCACTGAACCCGAACCTGACTGGCACCGAAAAGCCGATGGAAATGGCCTTCCTCTCTGCGATCCGGCGCAGCGCGACCTTCCCGCCTAACGACCCGTGGATGTCTGGTTACGCGATTAGCTACTATCACTTTGGCTACATCATGGCGGCGACTCTGGCAAAACTGAGCGACGTCACCAATGGCGCGGCCTTCAACCTGATGGCATCGCTAGTGTTCGCGCTGGCGGGCACGGGCATCTTCGGTGTCGTGTTCGATCTGGTTGCCTCACGCTTGGTCGAAAACGTGCTGGCGCGGCGCACAAATGCCAATGAGGGAAAACACAAAACCGAAGACATCGAGGCAGAAGCCAATGCCGAAGCAGAAATCGTGCTCAAGCCGCCATCGCGCGTGCCCGCCATCGCTGCTGGCTTGATCGGCACTTTTTTCCTCGTGTTGATGGGCAACTTCGGTACCACACTGGTCGAAATCCCGTATCAAGCAGGCATGATCCCGCAGGGGTCGCCCTATTTGCAGTTGTTTGATTTGCGCTTCCGTGATGCTGACTTCTCTGACTGCCGTCCGTCTGACAGTCTCGACCCGAATACATGGTGTACGGGATGGTGGTGGTGGGCATATAGCCGCGTGGTACAGGATGTGAATCCCGACGGCGGCAAAAACGAGATCATCACCGAGATGCCGATTTTCAGCTTCGTATTGTCGGATATTCACCCACACGTGTTATCACTGCCGTTCACGATGCTGGCGATCGGGCTTGGCTTCAACATGATCGCGCTCAAACGGCGTCCCAATCGTTACGAAATACTGCTGTATGGGGTGTGGATTGGAGGCATGATTTTCCTCAATGCCTTCGACGCGGTATATCTAGCGTTTTTCGTCGGCGCGGATGCGCTGCGACGGTTGATCCGCAACGGCACGGGCTGGTTCACCAACGAGGATTGGCGCGGCATCATCGGCTTCGCGCTGACGCTGCTAGGGCTGACGGCGCTGTTGTATTCGCCGTTCTTCATCAGCTTCCGGTCGCAAGCGGCGGGCATATTACCGAACGTGATCTGGCCCACGCGCTTTCCGCAGTTTTTGATCATGTTCACCCCGTTTCTACTCGTCATCGCGGGCTTCCTGTGGGTAGAGTTGCGGCGTGGCGGCAGCAGGCTGAATTGGCCTCTGGCGCGGCAATTGGTGTTGTACGGCGTCGGGGTGGTCGTCCTGTTCTTCATCGGCTTCTCGATCATCGCGTGGCTGCGTCCGGAAATCGCCTATATCGTGTATCGGCAAACTGACTCGATTGGCACAGTGATCCTTGACGTGCTGCGACGGCGCATCTTCGACGGCTTGCTGACGGAAGCCACGCTGGTGATCATCCTCTTCGTGGTCATCGCGCGGCTGTTCGCACGGGAAGCGCGCACACCGGATGAAGACAGCCGCATCATCACCTATTCGCCGTCCACAGCCTATGCGCTGTTGCTGATCGCGGCGGGTGCGGTGCTGGCACTGGTGCCAGAGTTCGTGTATCTGCGTGATGGTTTCGGCACGCGCATCAACATGATCTTCAAGCTGTGGTATCAAACATGGACATTCTGGAGCGTGGGCTGTGCCTTCGCGGTCTGGGCGATCCTCGCGCAGATCGATGTGCGTCCGGCCTTCTCGCCGCGCGTCCGCCAAGCCTTCGCCGCTGTGGTTATTTTCTTGCTTGTCGCCGGATCAGTATTTCCGGCGGCGGCGATCACCACGCGAGCATTCCGCGACGGTGGTCACTTGAACAGAGACGATGTGCCGTTGACTTTAGACGGCGGGCCAACGCTGGCGGCGGGTGACGATGATTACAAGGTCATCCAATGTCTGGCCTCAGTTGCCCGCGATCCGAACGATGTGGTGGCAGAAGCGACACGGGCAGGTCTAGCATACGCATGGCAGTTCGGGCGCGTGAGTGCGCTGACGGGCATCCCCACCTTGATGGGTTGGGATAATCACGAACGGCAGTGGCGCGGCGATACCTTCGATGACGCCGCCAATACCTTGCTGCCGACGGGTGGTTACGAGTCGCGCTACGATGCCATCGCGACGCTGTACGACACCACCGATTGGAACGCCGCGATGACGATCATCAATCGTTATGGCATCACCTATGTGTACGTCGGCCCGACGGAGCGCAACGAACGCAAATCTGACCAGAGCGACTGGTTGTTCAGCCGCGACGGATTGGCGAAATTCGACAGCTTGCCCCCCGTCTGCAAGTCGGGCGAGGTGGCGGTCTATTCGGTAGACTCTATTCGCGCTCAGGTAACGCAACAACAAACAGGCGGTTGATTTGATGGATATGACGAATAACGCGATCCCGGCAGATGCCGAGATCGAAGGCGTGCCCGCTGAGGCCGAGATGCAGCCCGTTGACGAGAGTGTAGACACCAGTCCTCGCTTGGTCATCACGGGCGAGACAATCTTGTATGTGGTGATCTTCGTGTTAGCCTTGGTGCTGCGCTTGCCGAACCTTGGCAGTTTCCCGCTGACAGCAGCGGAGTCGCACGAAGCATTGGCGGCCTATCGTGCCGTGATACCAGAAGCGGCGGGCAACCCGATCACGCCATCACAACCGTTGATGTTTACCTTCAACGCCATTGCTCTCACCATCGGCGGGGCAGATAACGCCACCCCGCGCCTCGTGACGGTCATCCTCGGCGCGTTAATCGTGCTGATGCCGCTGCTATTGCGCCGTTGGATCGGTGTCACGCGTGCGTTGCTACTTTCCAGTTTGCTGGCGATTTCGCCCGTATTGTTCATCGCCTCGCGTTCAATGAGCGGCGCAGTATGGTCGTTGGCCTTGGTGCTGATTAGCATTTGGTTGACGGCACGCTTCATCGAGACTGCCCGTGCGCCTTTCGCCATTGCCGCGACGATTGCTGTGGCGTTCTTGGTGCTGATGGCAGAACCGGCTGGCTTCGTCATAGCGCTCGGTCTGGTGGTAGGCATCGCTTTTGCGGTCTACACAACGGAAGATTCTGACGGCGTCCTGCGTAATACAATCAGCGAAGCGCGCCGCGCATGGCCCGCCACCCAGGCCTTTCCCATCGCCGCCTTAGCGCTGATCGTGGTCGGGACGGTGTTCCTGATCCACCCGTCGGGGTTGGCAGGCATCGGTGAACTGATCGGACGTGGATTAGGTGGCATCTTCCGCCGCCCCGATGGACTGCCGCCTGCCTATCCGCTGTTGATCTCGCTGGTATACGAGCCTGTGTTGTGGCTGTTCGGCGTACTCGGCGTATATTTCATCGCCCATGATGATTTGGAAGCAAGCAACGGGGTAGCCCGTTTTATCGGGCGTCTGCTGATTGGCTGGTTGCTCTTTTCCGTAGTCGCCGGGCTGGTCTATGCGGGCGCAGGAGCCGATCATGCGCTGTGGTTTACGCTGCCGCTGGCAGGCTTGAGCATGTTTGCGCTCGAAAAAGTCTTCTCTCCGATCCGCGATTTCTTCTGGAACCCGCCCGCGTGGGGATCATATCTGCACGCGGTCGGCGTGGTCGCCATCCTCGCTATCATGACGATCAATCTGATGATGTTCGGGACGACGGTGATCGGGTTGGACATGACCATCTTCGCCCCATCCGTCACCGGGCAAGGGCTTGATCTGTTCTTGATCGGGCTGGTGGTCGGGCTGACGCTGATCGGCTTCGTGCTGGTGAACGCTATCTGGGGGCCACGCAACGCCCCGTTGATCCTGATCCTCGGCGGTGCAATCACGTTGTTTTTGATAGCGAGGGCGGTTGTTCCGTTGCTGACGCCCGAATTTATGCAGCAGATGAACGTGCAATCGTGGTTCCGCTTAGTGTTCGTGCTGCTGTCGTCAGCGCTGCTCGTGATCACCTATTTTCTGATTGGCAGCACATGGGGGCCGGGGACGGCATGGCGCGGCTTAGGCTTAGGCAGTTTCCTGTTTCTCGCGGCCTTCAGCTTGAGTGCGGGTTGGCGCACTGCCGTCCTCAACGCGGATAATCCGGCTGACTTGTGGCATGTCAACGTTGCTGGACGTAACCTGAACTTGATCGAGAATACGCTGCGGGAAGCCTCGCTCCGGTCGGTCGGCACGCCGTATGATATGGACATCACCGTGCAAATTCCTACTGCCGATGCCGATGATACGCCCGTCGCATGGATCGTGCGGCGCTATAAGAAAACCCGCTTCCAGACCGAAATGAACGAATCGGTCACGACGCGGGCGGCCATCGCCTTCAAGACCGATCCGCAGCCGACGCTCGGCGGCACTTATGTTGGGCAGGCTTTCTCAGCGGCGTTCACTTGGGATCGCAGTACGATGCTGCTGTGGGACGTGATCCCGTGGCTGTACGACCGTCAGGTGCGCTATCAGCCAACCGCCAGCCAGCCAATGATCCTGTATCTGCGCAGTGACGTGTACGGCCTCGATCCGAGTACGACCTTCCCCGCGACAGGTGGTGAGCAACCGAGCAGTCAGCCAGCCCGTCCGTAACCACCTGCCAATCGCCTGATCCCGCGTTGCCTTCAGCGACGGGATCAGGTGACCTTCGTTGCACATCTCCCCGAACCTTCATATTCCATCTTGACAGCCCGTTCCAAAATGCTGTACAGTACATGTAAGAACGCACACCACAACTATTGGTTGGTGTGCGTTTTCATTTTTCCTGAAACCATCTCCCACGCGGAGGTGGTTTTTTATTGGAGAGTCACCATGACCGATCAAGAGTTCATCCAAGCCTTCGAATCCTGCACCCTGACCGAGTTTACGCACCGCGACCATATTCGCATGGCGTGGCTGTATCTTCGTGGCGACGGCACGGAAGCGGGTCTCGTCAAAATCCGCGACGGTATCCGTGCCTTTGCACATCATCTCGGCGCGGATCGCAAATATCACGAGACGATCACCGTCTTCTGGGCACAGGTCGTCGCGCTGGCGATCTCTTTCACGCCCGATATTGCGGACTTTACCGCATTCGTGGCAACCCATCCGCATTTGCTCGACAAATCGATCTTGATGCGGCACTACAGCGGCGCGACATTGGCGACCGAAGCCGCCCGTCACACGTGGGTCGAACCTGACCTGATCCCGCTCCCTGCCAGCGCATAAACAAACCGAATTAGTTGGCAAACCTGCCGCCATACGTCATGATCTGCCTTATAGCAAACAACCTCAACGAGACACCTTGATGAATATCAACACAGATACACAACTTCAGACCTATGAGGCAGAGTTAGCCGCGTGGCACGCCCAACTGGAGACCAGTCTGCGCTCCGACACAGGCTGGCTCACGCTGGCGGGGCTGCATTGGCTGCACGAGGGTGAAAATACCGTCGGCAGCGATCCAACCTGTGATGTGCCGTTGCCCGCAGACAGCACGCCGGAACGCATCGGGACGATCACGCTGCGGGATGGCACGGCATCCATCTTGATCACTACCGACGAAACCGTCACCGTCGATGATCAAACCGTCACCACCACCGACTTGCGCAACGATAACCACGAGCAAGGCCCCTCGCTGGTGCGTGTGCGTGGTATCACCTTCTTCGTAATCAAGCGCGAGGATCAATACGGCATCCGCGTGCGGGACATCAACAACCCCGCCCGCCAGACCTTTGCCGGACGCCGCTGGTATCCCACGAATCCTGCGCTGCATGTGACGGCGCAGTTCCACCGCTACGCCGAACCGCGTCGGCTGACGGTGATTACCAGCACTGGCTTACCATCCCCGATGAACAACCTCGGTTGGGCGGACTTCATGTTGGACGGTCACGCCTTGCGTTTGGAAGCCTTCGAAGGCGGCAAAGACAAGCTGTGGTTCATCTTCAGAGATGCCACGAGCGGCAAAACCACCTACGGCTCAGGGCGTTTCATGTATGCGTCCCTGCTGCCCGACGACCAGATCGATCTCGATTTCAACCGCGCCTACAGCCCGCCGTGCGCCTTCACGCCTTATGCGACGTGCCCGCTGCCGCCCAAAGAGAATCACATACCGCTGCCCATCGAAGCGGGCGAGATAAAATAACTAGAAGTGAGCATTGAGGAGTTAGGGCGAGTCATCACGGGTATATTATATTGGCTCGCCCATCGTAAGCTGAGGGTTAAGGGAAGCGCTTGAACTTGCGGAAGTCCGGTTTGCGCTTTTCAAGGTAGGCTTGTTTGCCTTCCTTGGCCTCGTCGCTCATGTAGTACAGCAGCGTAGCATCACCCGCTAACTGCTGCAAGCCCGCCAGTCCATCAGTATCAACGTTGAAGGCCGCCTTCAAGAAGCGGATCGCCATCGGGCTTTTTTCGGCAATTTCGCGTGCCCACTGCACGGTTTCTTCTTCAAGCTGTTCCAACGGCACAACGGTATTGACCAGCCCCATGTCGAGGGCTTGCTGGGCGTTGTACTGGCGGCACAGATACCAGATTTCGCGCGCCTTCTTATGCCCGACGATGCGCGCCAGATGCGCCGCGCCGTAGCCCGCGTCAAAGCTACCAACGCGTGGCCCCGTTTGCCCGAAAATCGCGTTCTCCGAAGCAATGCTCAGGTCGCAGATCACATGCAGGACATGCCCGCCGCCAATCGCGTAGCCATTCACCATCGCGATCACGACCTTGGGCATGAAGCGAATCTTCTTCTGAAGTTCCAGCACGTTCAAGCGTGGCACCCCATCGTCGCCCACATAGCCGCCATTGCCGCGCACGCGCTGATCGCCGCCGGAGCAAAAGGCTTTATCGCCCGCGCCCGTGAAGATGATCACATCAATGGACTCGTCTTCGTGTGCTAGGTTGAAAGCGTCGAGCAGTTCTTTGACCGTTTGAGGGCGGAACGCGTTACGGACTTCGGGGCGGTTGATGGTGATCTTCGCGATGGGTTCGCCATCGGCGTGTTCATAAAAGATGTCTTTGTAAGTTTTAGCAGTGTTCCACTTGACGGCGGGGCGGATAACAGAGGGTTCGTTGGTCTCTGCTGGTTTGCCATTCTGTTTAGTCGTCATTCTACCTTAGTTCCTAGTTCCCTATTGCTACCGTAATTTGCCGTTGCTTTGAGCGCTCTGAAGAAATTTGAGCAAGATATCGTTATATTGCTCAGGCTTTTCAAGATGGACGGTGTGCCCCGCACCTTCGATGATGCAAATCTTGACGTGCTTCATCGCCGCCGCCATTTTGAGCGCGATGCTGCTGAATTTCTCATCGAGTTCGCCTACGATGAGCAGCGTCGGGCACTGCACCTGATCGAGCTTGTTCCACATGGGCGGCATCACGCCTGAACCTAGCCCGCGCAGACTATTGACCAACCCGCGTGAAGTATTCCGTTGGCGTTGCTGTCGTAAGTTAGAGCGCATATCTTCAGGCAAGTTGGCTTGGGTAGCGAATAGGGGCTGATTTTCCCAGTGCTCGATGAACTTATCCAACCCTTCATTTTCGATCAGATCGCAGAGCGCCTCATCGGACTTAATGCGGGCGCGGCGTTCATCGGCGGATTGTATCCCCGGCGAGGCGCTTTCGAGTGTCAAAGATAAGACGCGCTTCGGATAATGAATCGCGAAACTAAGCGCGACCCGTCCGCCCATCGAATAGCCGACCAGATGCACTTTGTCGAGGCCAAGTTGGTCGAATAAGGCGGCGAGGTCAGTAAGAGTCTTTTCCATCCGGTAACGCGCAGGGTCAAGTGGGGTGTCGGAGTTGCCATGCCCTAACAGATCGACGCTAATACAGGCAAATTCGTGGCGGAAATACGGGATATGCGGCGACCAGCTTTTGCTATTCCCTGTAAAGCCGTGTAGGAAGACTAGTGGTTCTCCCGCACCGATCATTCTCACAAATAAGCCAACACCGTTTACGTGAATACGAGGAGAAGGAGTCAATGTCATGGTCATGATTTTACGTGATTTGCTCCAACACTGCGGGCAATACAGCGGACACTGCTGCCCATACCTGACGATGAAACGTGACGTTGGTTTGTCGGTTGGTTCGCACCTCGATGATGTTCAATCCACCGCTGAAACTGCGTTGTATGGCGTCGCGGAATGACTCCCAATGCTCCGCGAGCAAATAAGTCGCCCCGTACATGGCTGCCGCGTGACGGAAATCGAGGCCATGCGGTGTACCAAACAATTGCTCAAAGTGCTCTGGATGGGCCGCTTGTGGCAAGAATGAAAAAATGCCACCCCCATCATTGTTCACTATAACTATTGTAGCGCGTATTTGGTGCAGTTTTGCAGCCAATAATCCATTAAGATCGTGAAAAAATCCCAAATCGCCAATAACCAAGACCATTGGGGTATCACTGATCGCACTCGCACCAAGCGCGCTGCTCACCACCCCATCGATGCCGTTCGCACCTCGGTTAGCGAGGAAGCGGATCGGGCGGGGTTGAGCCGGAAAAAAGGTATCCAGATCGCGGACGGGCATACTGCTGCTGGCGAAAATCACTCCCTGTGCTGGCATCAGTGCGCTGAGTTCCGCGTACACACGCCCCTCGAAGGTTGCTTCGAAGGCATTGATTGTATCTGTAATAGCCATCCTTGCAAGGCGGTCGGTTTCGCGCCACAGAGCAAACCATGCCGATCGCGCAGCATCATGGTCATCCATATCCGTCATCAACTGCTGTGTCAGCGCCTCACATAGCCAACGCTCATCAACGCGCAGCATATGCGATGCCCGCAGCGACGGATCATTCCATTTGCCGCCGTCATCCACAATGTATTGCGGGACATCAGGATAGCGTTGGAGATATTGCGTCAAGGGCTTCGACGTTACCGCCGCCCCAAACCGGATCACTACATCGGGCACGATCCGTTCCACGAAAGTCGCGTCGCGTAAAAAGGCATCGTAAGCGTCAATGATCGCGTCGTCAGCGTGGTCGCCGCACCGCACGCCGGATAGCGGATCAGCGAGGATCGGATAACGTAGCGCCTTCGCTAGTTCGCTCACGGCGGCGGGGAATTCAGGATCGTGCCGGTAGGCCGATCCACAAATGATCAATCCATGTGGGTGTTGAAGCAGCTCACGGCTGAGACGTTCCACCGTTTGTGCATCAAACTGATGTGTGCCTGTCTCTACCTGTGTATACGGCTGATCATCTTGGCGCGGCAGCAGGGGCAGTTCATCCACCGGAATCGGCACCAGCGGCTCACGGAGCGGAAAATTCAAATGCACGGGGCCAGCGGGCACGCTCGTTGCTTCGGCAACGCTGCGGTTTGCCATCACGCGGGCATAGCGCAGTAAATCGGTAGTGCCTTCAGGGAGCGCCATCTCGGCAAACCATTTTGCGTGTGTGCCAAATAAACGCAGTTGATCAATCGTCTGTGGTGCGCCGATGTCGCGCAGTTCGGGCGGACGGTCTGCGGTCAGCACCACCAGCGGCACGCGCGAATAATAGGCTTCAACCACGGCGGGTAGGAAGTTCGCCGCTGCCGTGCCAGATGTACACACGACCGCGACGGCATTTCCACTGGCTTTTGCCATGCCTAGCGCGAAGAATGCGGCTGACCGTTCGTCAGCGTGCATCCAGATGTGAATGTCCGCCTTCGTGGCTTGCCGCTGTGCGAAAATCATTGCTAATGGTGTGGAACGTGATCCGGGGCAGATCACGACATTGTGTAGACCAGCACGCACCAATTCATCAACGAATGCCGTGACGTAAAGGTAGGTGGCATATTCAGTTTTCATAGTCAGCCCGCCAGACATCGCTGGCCTATCTCAACGCTTTTTAATAGTATCAAATAAGGCGCGCGATAGATAGAGTTATTGGCTGGCGAGCGCGGAGAGCATCGGGCGCAATTTCCAATTCGATTCCGCCAATTCCTGCTCAGGGTCGGAGTCCCCGACGATGCCGCATCCCGCGAACAAGGTGGCTTGCGCGCCGTGTATCAATGCTGATCGTAATGCGACCACGAATTCGCCATCGCCCTGCGCGTCCACCCAACCAATCGGCGCGGCGTACCAACCTCGATCTAATTTTTCCCGTTCGCGGATCAAATTCAACGCCACTTGGCGCGGACGGCCTCCCACAGCGGGCGTCGGGTGCAGTTCTGTGATCAAGTCGAGCAGTGTATAACCATTCGCCAGTTGCCCCGTGATCGGCGTGCAAAGGTGCTGCACATTGCGCAGTTTAAGTAGGACTGGTTCACCAGCGTAGCGCAGATCGTTCACGTAGGCGCGCAGTTTTTCCACGATCTCGCGCACGACAACCGCGTGCTCATGCCGATCTTTGGTGCTGTTCAGCAAGTGCTCGCCAAGCTGCTGATCTTCTTCTGGTGTCGTGCCGCGCTTGAGCGATCCTGCAAGGCTCATCGTCGTGACGTTACCATGCTGCAACCGCAGCAAGCATTCCGGTGTCGCGCCGAGGAAGCAGCTATCATCATGGGCTACGGCGAACACGTGGCAATCTGAATAATCGTGGATCAATCGACGCAGCGCCGTCGGAAGGTCAAACGTCTGGTTCGCGGTCACTTGCACAGCGCGCGCCAGCACAGTCTTTTCGAGGTCGCCCTGTTGGATCTTTTTGGCTGCATAAGCCACATCCGCTTGCCAATCAGCCGCTGGTCGAAGGTCTTGCGTGCTGATGACCTCCGGCTGATGGCGCGGTGACGGCGTTGGCAGCGAGATCAATTCTTGCCACAGCGCAACTGTTTCCGCTGCTTCGATCTCTGGATTGGTGCTGGCGTTCACGAGGATATTCAATGTCAGGTAGGCGTCCTTACCGTGCTGCGTATACAACACACGTGGCATCACCAACCGACCATCGCCAAAATCTGCCCACAATCCGGATGCTTGCGTCTGCGGATCGAAGGCAAATCCGCCGAAAAACAGAGGGCCTGTACCCGGCAACCCGTGCAGACCCTCTATGCGTGCCCCTGCCATCAAGGTGCGCCGGGCAGTTGCGGCTTGCCGGAACCGCGCAGCCCCAACGCTGTTGATGACTGAAGCCGCCCCAAAACCAGCGAGACTAAAACCCTCGCTAGGCCGTGAGTAAAGGAAGCGTTCCGTCGTCACTAACCGTCCACGCGCGAACAACTCGGTCACGTCCTGTGACCATGTGCGCTCTACCACTGATACAATCGTGGGCTGTGAATTCCCTTGTTGGGCAACCTCACGAATCAAAGTCGTCAATTCTAGGGTTAATGGCAGATGTTGGACGGCGGTTACGTCCATGTCAACCTCGGTTCAATACTGAGTGCTGTCTCTTCATCCTGAGTCTAGCGTTGCGTCACGAGGATGCCGAACTCAGTAGGGTGAAACTTAGCCTCAGGTTGATTGTGACTTTCAGAACTTTCTAAACGTATTATATCAATCTCGTGATCGAGTGTCAATTTTAGGATGAATTCTTGATGAATTTATTACATCAACCCCCAATTATTGGGGAGTACGATCAGTTTTACAGGGGAAGCAGGCATTTTTACAAGTTATGTATTAGTTGCCAGTAGCACTGACTTGCCTGTATTATGTTGTCTAATTGAAACTTGCAACACACGATTGCAACGTCTTGCATGGGGTGCCTTAGGTCATGGGTCAAACACAGCGGATATTGATCGTCGAAAACCGTCGCGAATGGCGTAGTATTCTCGACCAACTTGAACATGCGCCAGATATGACGCTTGAAGCTGTGCAAACATATAGTGAAGCGCTCGCGGCGCTAGAAAAGCAGACCTTCGATCTAGCCATCATTGATCTCACCTTGCGCTCCACAGAACACGATTACGACAACGATGGTACCCACGATGGTCTACAAGTGCTTGCTGAACTTGCACAACGCTTTCCATCCATTGAATTAGTGATTATTGGGGAAGATTTGAGCCGTGACACGCTCCGTAACACACCCGGCATCCCCGACGCGCTCACACTGATCTCACGCCCAACGTGGACGCAAGACGCGCTCAAAGATACCCTACAGCAGATCATCTCAACGAATGGTCAACCAACTGATATGCCATCAATGAAAACCCCTGATGAGGAACCACACTTTCCACCGGAAACATTCAGCGTCACCACCCGTCTACCTATTCATACCACCGGCCCCTTGCGCAGCGGGTTACGCCCGCCGGGGGTAGGGTCGCGCCCGGGCAGACCACGCATCCTGATCGTGGAAGATCAACCTGCATGGCAAGATCAACTTGCGCAAATGATGGAGACCGACAATTATTTTTGGCGGGTCGCGCCTAGCCAAGAGCAAGCGATGGAACGTCTCAAGCTAGAGACTTTCCACGTAATCCTGCTCGATCTGATGTTGGGCGAGACGAACATCCCCGTGCGTGAGGGCAAGGGTTGGCAGTTGCTGGATTATGTCGTCGCCAACTGCCCCAAAACCAAAGTCATCGTGATCAGCGGCAGCACCTCCAGCGCGGATGTAGCGCGGCTGTTTATGGGCTACCCGATCAAGGGCTTCATCGACAAACGCGCCTTCAACGATATGGAATTGCGTAACATTGTCCGTGAGCAAAGTGCGGGGCCGTCACTGCGCTTCGTCATGATGGGCGATTTCCGCGTGCTGCGTGATGGCAAATTGATCAACGAATTCGGGCATGACCTCGCGGAAAAAGTGATCAAGATTCTGCTCTCGCGGCGCGGCGAGACTGTTTCCGTCAATGAGCTGATCGAGTTTGTCTGGCCCGGTTCTGACCCCAAAGAAAAATATACGCTCCTCGGCGCGATCATCAATGCCGCCCGCAATGCCCTCGAACCGGATTTGCCGCGCCCCTCCGATTCAAAATTTATGATCCGCAGTGGTTCAAATTATCAATTCAATATGATTAATGTTGAAGTCGATGCTGAACAATTACGACAGTATGTGAGCGAAGGCCGTCAATACGAACGACGCGGCGAATTAGATCAGGCACTGCGCAACTATAAAGCAGCACGGGAACTGTATAAAGGCGATTATCTTCCTTTAGATCGCTTGGCACGCTGGACGATGCAAGAACGCTCGGCACTCCAAACACTGTTCACCGAAGCGCTTAATCGCATGGCAGACATCTATGCCGAGATGAACGACTTGAAGACGGCGGTCGAGGTTGCCCTCCAAGCGCAGCAGATCGATGCCTATGTTGAGAGTACCTATCGCCGCCTGATGCGCTATCACTCGTGCCTTGGCAGCAAAGACAAAGCACTCGCTGTTTATCGCCGTTTAGTCATCCTGTTTTCAGAGTTTTTCAACGAAGACCCCTCGGCGGAAAGTACGCAGCTATTCCACGACATCGAGCAAGATAAGCCCATCTCGTGTGTCGAAGACAAAGCCGCCACTAGCGAACATACCACCATCGGCTAACTTCATCTCTCAATCGTCCATGTCATCTAGCCCTTCACCCGAAGGGCTTTTTTTGCATTCTTCTTACTATTCTTTTGCTTCCAATCCGCTGATCGTGATCGTGGCATTACAATCTCCCATAATAGGGCACATCAGGCCGCCGCCTATCTTGAAACGAGCGCAATTGGTATAACGTAGCGAAGTGATATAGCCCTGTGTTGGCTCATATGTCACCTCATAGCGATTGCGCTCGATGTCGGCGTTGCTACAAAACGCGAGCATAGGCGGCGCGGGTTCGTCTTTCAGCTTGTTGGCGGCAAACGCGAATAACGTATCCATCGTCATGTCGTTGAGTGTTGGCGGGAAGAATCCGCTGAACGTATACTCATAGGCATGCAACGTCCATGAGTCGGCTGGCTTCAATGGACATGTATCGCAGCGCGTCAGATTACCGTGTAAAACGCTGACGACCTGATCATTTTCCACGCTGATTTTGTATGCATCGATCAGGCCGAACGATCCCACCCCGACCCACATCTCGTAATCCTTGACAGCACGTGCCTCCCATACCTCCCGTGCCGCTGTCAGTTGATCGATAGGTCGTATTGCGGGAATATTGACCGTCACCCCGATCAGCATCCAGCTAACGAATGTAGCTAGTCCGAACACCACGACAGATTTAGCGATACTCAGCCAAGATCGGCGTTTCTTGAGCATACAAACTCCGTGTTGAAGTGATGTTCGCAGTATAACGTGAACCCGCTTGTACTTTTGTCATGCTTTAGGCGGAGCAATACCGCGCTGCGTTCGGATGATCTGCGCATATTTATCACTGAGAAACTGGCCCCGCCTCATCACTGACATATGCTGAGACCCTCTTTCATGATTGATTTCTAATCTCAAGTGCGTGAATATTGATGCGCCAAGCCGCGCCGTAAGCGTTACAATGGCAGCAACCTTGTTGTGTAAGAGTAACCATGTCTAGATCGTCCTCCGCCCGCCTTGATCATTCGATGCTGGCTGCGCTCCTATTGGCATTTTTCGCGTTTGCAGCATCCGTCATCATCAACGGATCAGTATTTGAGCGCCTGCCGCATCTCGAAGATGAATACGCTTATCTCTTCCAAGCCAAGATATTTGCGCGCGGTCAAGCATGGATCGAGCGTCAAGAACCCGTCAAAATCTACTGGCAGCCGTTCATCATCCAACCCGAACAGAGCAGCGACGGCATCCAGAAGCGTTTCGGCAAATACACACCCGGTTGGCCTATGCTCTTGGCATCCGGCGCAGCCATCAACACGCCGTGGATCGTCAACGCATGGTTCGCCATGCTGTCGATTGCGCTGACCTATCGCTTGGGACGCGAGATGTTCGGAAAGTCGGTCGGCGTGGTCGCCGCGCTCCTACTCGCCGTCAGTCCGATGGCGCTGCTGCTCAATGCCACGCTGATGAGCCATACCTCCGCCATGTTCCTGACCGCGCTGTTCGTGTATGCCTACTGGCGGCTTTACCAGAGTGTTCACCGCGATTCTCCTTCGCGCATATATCTCCGATTGCCTTTCCTTAGCACTAGGCACTTAGCGCTCCGCACATCCTTGTTCTGGGGCGCTGTGGCTGGCCTGACGCTCGGCGCGATCCTGATCTCCCGCCCGCTGACCGCCGTTGCCGTCGCCGCGCCCGTCGCGCTGCACGCCGCCGCCAAACTGCTGGGGTACGTGTTCAACAACACACGTCTTTTTCAGCGCTTTCTCGTGCCGCTGGTTGTGCTGACGATCTGCATCATCCCGCTTGGTAGCCTGTGGCCTATCTTTAACCAGATTTGGACGGGCGATTGGCGCACCAACGTCTACACGCTGCAATGGCCTTATGATCGTGTCGGCTTTGGGATCGGCTACGGCCCCAATACCACCGAAGGCCACACGCTCGCCAAAGGCTGGCGCAACGCCCGCAACGATCTCAAGATCTATTTTCGCGATCTGTTCGGCGTCACGCTCGATCCATCCCTTGGCACATATTTGGAATCTCAGTTTTTCTATGGACTCGGCATCGGCCTCAGTTACCTATTGATCGTGGCGGGGTTGATCGCGGGGCGCAAATCCGATTGGGTTTGGCTGCTATTCGAGCTTCTTCTGGCCTTGGTAGTTTTCCAGATGGCCTACTGGATCGGCTCTTCGGTGAATGGTGCAGCAGCCTATAGTGTGCGTTATTACTATGAAGCGACATTCGCGGTTTGCTTGGTCAGCGCCTATGGGGTGGTCAGTCTCGCCAAGGCATTGCGTCCACCATCAACAAATGCCGTCCTGAGCACACTCTGGCTGAACGGTTCCGGCACGACCATCCGCTACTTGAACGGCGTCTCGGATACGCCTGATCAATCGATGATTGTGCATCGCGCCACCCGAACTGAACGCTTCAAACGCGCATGGGAATTATGGTGGCCCGGTTACTTCGTGCTGCTCGTCATCTGCGGTGTGAGTCTAGTCGGCTACACACCTGCGCGCTTCCGTGAACCACTGCCGCCCAACTGGAACGATGGGCTGTGGCGTTACAACGCGGTTGGTCAGCAGCAGCTCGACGCGATCCAAAAAATGCGTGAAAAATACGGGCAGCCAACACAACCTGTATTACTCTTAATCTTGCACGATCCCGATCCGGCGGTCAAAGACAATTGGCGTGATTACGGTGCGGCGCTGGCGGAAACCAGTCCTTACCTTGATAGCGACATCGTGGTTGCCAGAGTTTTTGAAGTTTCCGACATTTCCGAATTTGCGAGACGCTTTCCGGGTAGATTGGTGTTATATCAGATAGGTGCAAATCTTTATTCGTCAGTGGATGAGGCGTTAGCGGGAGCGGCGCAGGAAAGAGCCGAGTCGTAGCGTCTCTTGGGTTCCGAAGAGGGCTGTTCTCAATGAGTGCTTTACCGGTTACGCTGAAGGATGCCTCGATCAATGGACGCATCCTCGAACTAAATAACACCAACTACACACTCGATCCTTATCATGATCGCTTGGAGTCAGTTGGGTTTGATGTGATTGATGCAACCACCTACGCGGATGGGTTGGCGTTTGCGCATACGCATCGCCCCGATCTCATTATTGTGCATGACGATCCCGCCGCTGGTGTCGATGCTGTGAAATGGTTGGAAATGCAGCACAACGATCGTCAGTCGTGGTTAGCTACGACGCCGCTGCTAATCCTTGCCGATACCACCCGCGCTGCCGAACTGCGCATCCACGAATTGCCGGATCGCGTTGTGATGGTGCTGCGCCGTTCCGATACGCTGAATCAAGTGACGCGCACCGTCAAGCAGATGCTCCACGCCAATCGCTGGAGTTAAGAAGTTACGCGCTCGAATCATCGCTGCTGTCAGTATGCTGTGCCTTTTTGAGCGCGTAACGTCGCCGTGAGCGCACCTTGTCCAAACATTTGGGGGTACACCACTGGCGCGTGGCATTCTTGGTCTGGTCGTAAAACAACCGCATACAGGTGTCGTTGCTGCACTTATGCAACCGCGTAAGATCTCCCTCTGTCAGTAAGCGGTATGCCGAGAGCGCGATCGGCACCACCATACGACTTGTGCTGTCATCGCTGCGGTAAAACGTCGCGAATGTACCATCTGTCTGTTGGATCACGCTGCGTTGTGCCTTTGCCAATGCCTGATTCAGGGTGTCCAGATCTTCCACCGCCACCCGTCGGCGCTCAATCACGGTAGTGAACAAGCGCCGCATTGCGCTGCGGAATGCTGTCAGGGTCGCCAGCATCTGATCTTCATCCAGAGCCGGACTTGCCACCTGCTCGACCTCTGAATATTGCTGCTGTGCCTGCTCCCACCACCAGCGTAGCGCTTCGCTGTCTTTCAAGAATTCGCGCCGCTCGCCGCGCTTGATCGTCTCGGTATTGACCAGTTCTAAGACCAGCACACCGCCCACGAATTCATAAGGGAAATGTTGATCCGTTAGGACATCCATCGCATTTTTGCCAACTTACTATGCCTTGATTCTACATCAGTGCCCAAAACCCGACGTAAGAATTATATAGGATTGCCATATCTCTTATCCAGTGCTAAAATAACTTTGCAGTGGATAATGAAAGTGAGCCATCTGTGGGCAAATTTCATGAAGGCGAACTTGCCGTACAACAACAAGCCGGTGTACAAGTCATGGCACGGCGCGTTAGTAGCGGCATCGATGCAGCGATCCACGCTGTTTTCCAAGATTTCATCCACGAACAGCGCCTCGCCGTATTAGCCTCGGTAGATGCCGAAGGCCGTGCGTGGGCGTCGCTGGTGACAGGCGCACCGGGCTTTATGCGCGTGGAAGACGACCATACCGTCCATCTGAACACCGTCATCAGCGATCTCGATGTACTACGTAGCAACCTGAGCATCAATCTCATGCTTGGGATGCTGGTCATCGACTTCAGCACCCGCCGTCGCATCCGCTTGAACGGGACAGGTCACCTCGACGACGACGGTACACTGCGCTTGACGACGCAAGAGGTTTATGGCAACTGTCAGAAGTACATTCAAGCGCGCACCGAACTGCCTTTGCGTCCCGCCGATGTGCCGACGACGCCAACGCTTACCATCACTACCAGTCTGAACGCATCACAGCAGCGCTGGCTAAGTCAAGCCGACACCTTTTTCATCGCCAGTTACATGCCTTCTCGCGGCGCGGATGCCTCCCATCGTGGTGGTCAGCCCGGTTTTGTGCATGTTCTTGATGACCACACCTTGGAATTCCCCGATTACGCGGGCAACATGATGTTCAACACGCTCGGCAACCTAGCCGCTAACCCACGTGCGGGCATTTTGCTGTTGGACTTCGACACGGGGAGTGTGTTACAACTGACTGGTCATGTCATCATTCATTGGGAACCCGCATCGCTGCAACGTCATCTCGGTTCCCAGCGCGTTATCGAGTTTAGAATCGCGGAGGTGCGGGAGATCACTCATGCTGTGCCGCTGCGTTTTAAGTTTCTCAGCTATTCGAAGTTCAATCCGACAACCTAAAGGAGCTACTCATGGGAAAAATCGCTATTCAAGGGTTTGGTCGCATCGGGCGCTCGGCGCTCAAAGCCGCGCTCAAGGCCGATCTGTTTTCACCCGTTGCTATCTCGGACGTGAAAGACCTTGATAATCTCGCCGCGCTGTTCAAAGCCGACTCGAACTATGGACTCTGGCCCGAAGACGTTACGGTTCAGGGCGACAAGATGTACATCGGCAAGCGCGAAATCCAGTACTTCGATGTCAGCAAAGGCTTGCCAGATTGGGGCGCGTTGGGCATCGATGTGGTCGTAGACTGCACAGGCCGCGCGGTTACCCGCCCCGGTGCGCAGCCCCACCTCGACAAGGGTGCCAAGCACGTTCTGGTTAGCGCCGCCAGCAAGTCCACGCAGGACGCCGACGCCATCCTGATGCTCGGTATCAACGCCGACACCTACGATCCCGCCAAGCACCAGATCGTCAGCATGGCGAGCTGCACCACCAACGCGCTCGGCCCCGTCGTCAAGGTGCTGAACGAACTGGTCGGCATCAAGACCGCGTTCTTCTCGACTGTCCACGCCTACACCAACACCCAGTCGCTTACCGACCAGCCGATGAAAGATCGCCGCGACTCGTGGGCAGCAGCGGAAAACATCATCCCGTCATCGTCGGGTGCTGCCAAGGCGCTGTTGTTCATATGGCCTGATCTCAAGATCACCGGCAAGGCGTACCGCGTGCCGACGCGCACGGGCAGCATTGCCGAAGTCAACGCTGTGGTTGGTCGCAACACCACCGCGGACGAAATCAAGGATGCTTTCCGCAGGGCTGCCTCAACCGCCCCGCTCAAGGGCGTCATGGGCGTGCTCGAAAGCGAATGGGCATCGTCGCGTATCGTCGGTGATCCGCACTCATCGATCATCGATCTGCCGCTGATTCAGGTACTAGATGGCAATCTGGTTTCTGTTGCCGCGTGGTACGACAACGAAATGGGCTATTCGACGCGCCTCGCGGAGATGGCTGCCTACATGGCGAAGTAAGCACTCGGCTGCTTAGTTAACCTATCGAAGGGGCGTGAACAGCGCCCCTTTTTGCTGCCTACAATCCGATCTCGTCCGCGATGCCCTTCATCGCGTCCAGCACGGTCTGAAGGTGCTCATCCAGCGTCACACCGAGTTCGGTGGCAAAATGCTCGATCTCACGCCGATCCACGGGCGCGGCGAACTCCTTCGTCTTCCATTTTTTCTTGATGCTGCTCAACTCCACATCCGCGATCTTTTTGCTCGGCCTGACCAGCGCCACCGCCGTGATGAACCCCGTTAGCTCATCCACCGCCATCAACGTCAATTCCATTTTGGCTTCCGGCTTTACGCCCGTCGCGGACTCATAATGGGCGAGGATCGTGCGTAGCACCGCTTCATCGACGCCTTGGTCGCGCAGCCACGGCACGCCCTTGGTGACATGTCCGTCCATGCCATATTTTTCGTAGTCGAAGTCGTGTAGCAGCCCCGCCAACCCCCATTTATCCTCATCCTCGCCAAATTTCCGCGCATACGCCCGCATCGCCGCTTCTACCGCCTGCATATGCCGCACCAGATGCGGAGCCTGCGTCCACTCGTTGATCACCGTCCACGCCTGTTGTCGATCCATCGTTGAAGTGTCCTCTTTTTTGCTCGTTCAAACAAAGGCGATTATAAATCAGTTTGAGCCATCGCTCCTTCGACTCATCTCCATCACACCAACTATTCAGACTGCCGAATTCTCCACATACCATAATATTCAGTACAATGGAGTCTATTCCGTCTTCCCTGCCTACTTAGGATGAGTTATGCCAGCCCAAATCAATGACACTGTCTTCGAACAGCGGCTTACCGAGCTTGAAAAAGCCAACACGTGGAGTCCGCGTGTGATTTCGAAGCTGGAAACCTTTATTCGGTCAGCGGATGACTATGACCTATTCAGAATCAATCCGTTTCAGTATGGCAGTGCCAGAGGCATGACCGACTCGGAAGCGATTGATCTGTTCATCTTCGCCGCCAAAGTGGGCTTATTTGAAATGGACTGGCATCTCCTATGCGCCTATTGTCCGCATGTGGTGGGCAGTTTCCGTGAACTGGACAAAGTGCATTCTCATTTTCAGTGCCCGTTCTGCAATGCCGTCAACGATGTGGCGCTGGATGACTATATTCAGGTGACGTTTACGCTCTCCAAGCAAGTTCGCGACAACATTTTTTTGCGCCCCGAAGCGCTCTCCGTCGAAGACTACTATCTGCGCTATCACTTTGCCAAGGGCTTCAAACCACCGGCGGGCATGACGCCACAAGCGCTCATCGGGATGCTTTCGAAGCTGTTCGTGGATATTGAGCCTCATCAGAAACGTACCTTCGAATTCGATCTGCCGGTGGGGCGCTTCGAAGTCATGGATTTGGCACATGGGCTGATGCTGGCGCTGTTCGTGAAAGATCAAAAGTCGGAAGCGCAAACCACCCAGCTTCAACTCAACGATGGCAAATTTCGTGTCTTGAACCGCGAAACTGGCCCCAGAGATGTGGTGAGTGGTGTGGCACGCTTGGCCTTTCGTCAGGCTGGCGATATGCCACTCGGCAAGCACAGCCTCGAAATCGAAAATTGCATGGACGAACGTGGTCGCTTCTGGATTTTGCAGTACCCGCCCGCTTTTGAGCCTGCCTATGTGGAATACGAGCCATTCCTCTCTGGCAAGAAACTGCTAACCACACAAACCTTTCGGAATCTGTTTCGCACACAGGTCATCAACGAAACCGAAGGCATCGCCGTCAACGATCTGACCTACCTATTCACCGATCTCAAGGGGTCAACGCAACTGTACGACACGGTTGGCGATAGCAACGCCTATTTTCTCGTTCGCCAGCACTTCGATACCTTGGGCAAAGTCGTCAACGCCCGTTCCGGCGTCATCGTCAAGACAATTGGCGACGCGATCATGGCAACCTTTGAAAAACCGCAGGATGGCGTAGCGGCGGCTATCGAAATGATCGAGGAGATCACGGCGTTCAACAAGAACATCTCGCATGAGCTGCACCTCAAAATTGGCATTCACAAGGGGCGCTCGATAGCCGTGACTCTCAATGACCGGATTGACTATTTCGGGCAAAATGTGAACATCACCAGCCGCATTCAAGCCCTCGCGGATGCCAACGAAATCTATATGAGCCGCGAAGTGAAGGAAGCCTCTGGCATCACCGACATCCTGAAAGCGCATCACGTGACCTCTGATCACGTTCAAGTCAAAGGCATCAGCGAAAAACTTGAGGTCTACCGTGTCACGATCAAGGAAGGGAACGCCACGACCACTTGATGCCTATGCGGGCTTCATACATTGATATGCCAGCACGTAATTGAAGTACTGTTCGCGCAACATACCGTTGACCGCGTGCCGCCGCAGTGCGGCGCTAAATTGCCGTGCGAACTCGGCGCGTGCCACCTCATCCAGCGCATCGAGATCGGGCGAATGCAGCGTATTGCTCACGTACACATCCAGCGGCGTCTCGATCACCTGCTCAAATACGACGCGCTCCCGATTGCCAAATCCTTCGGCAGCAATGCCTGCAATATCGCCTAGTGAGGTAGCCTGCGTCAAACGCAGCGAGTCCGCGCAGAATGTGCTGCGGATGTACTCGTACAGCGGGCGGATCGGTTCGGTGGGCGATGGATATTTCGAGATCACGACCAGCCAGCCGCCGGGTTCCAATACGCGCCGCACCTCCGCCACGAATTCGGGCAGATCGAACCAGTGGATCGCCTGCCCTACCGTGATCGCCGTGAATGCCCGCGCCGCGAACGGCAGTCGTTCCGCCCGTCCTTGCGCCAGTCCAGCCACCACATCCCGATAGTTGTCTCGCGTCACCGTCAACATCGGAATCGACAGATCGATCCCGCAGGTCAGCACAGCCGTCCCCAAAAATTCGCGCAGCACAAGACCAGTGCCGCACGCCAGATCGAGCAGGCGCGTCTTCGCGTTCAAACCGATGCGCGTTTTGATGAAATTCAGAGCGTCGGGGGAATAAAGCTGCCGATATGCGTCGTAGGTTTTAGTACCCTTCGTAAAAGCGGAGTTCTTCATAAGCATTCCATCGCTGTGTAGAGCTTATCTATCGAGCATTAAATAACTGCCTAATTCCCCGCTCCCCTGAAATACGGGATCACCTCGCGCCCGATCACGCTAACTGCCTCTAATGGATCGGGGCCGAGCGGCGGGCCAAAACTCAGATGCTTCACGCCCATCGCGACGAGCGCCTCCAACCGCTGGATCAACTCTTTCGGCGTCCCCACAATCCCAATCCGCAGCATCGGCTCAGTGACCAACGCTTTCGCCTTCGCCATGTCATTTTCGACCATCACGGCTTGTTCCAACGGCGCGAAATCCGCCGCCGTCAACCCCAACTCCGACCAGATCAGCGGACTCATCGCGTGCCCGTAATATGCGATCTTCTCACTCAACGCGTCCACCGCCGCCGCCCGATCCTCCGACACGGAGCACCACACGCACGCCGCGATATCGATCTGATCCAATGAGCGTCCCGCCGCGTCCGCCCCCGCCCGAATGTACGGCAGCACGGTTGCGTAATGTTCCGGCGGGAACAACAGCGGCAGTCCCCCATCCGCCCACGCGCCGATCGCTTGCAGCATCTTGGGCGACATCGCGCCAAGGTAAATCGGCACCGGGCGCTGCGGCTTGAACCGCAAATAGGCTTCGTCCGTCCAGTGCAGGAACTTCCCCGCCACCGCCGCCCGTTCGCCCATCAGCAGGGCGCGCATCGCCTGTGCGGTCTCCTGCACCGCCGTCAGCGGCAACTGCTGATCGATTCCGATCCATTTCAAGAATGACGCCGCGCCCGATCCCAAGCCCAGATTGAAGCGTCCGCCGGAAAGCTCATCCAGCGTCGCCGCCATCATCGCCATCTCCGCCGGATCGAAACTGTACGGGTTCAGGATGCACGTCCCGATCTCGATCCGGGTCGTCGCCGTCGCCACCGCCGTCAAAATCACGGGCGAACTGCGCAAAAACAGATCGTTGCTCACCCAGAACTGGTCGAAGCCAGCCTGTTCCGCCGCCTGCGCCATCTTCACATACTCGGCGGCGGGCAAATCATTATTGAAGCGTAAGCTGAATTTCATTGTGATCTTCCAAGATTTCTATCAGCACACGAACCAAACGGCGAATTCCCAACTAGATTGTCAAGACACGGGGAATCAACGGCATGTGATCAACACCTGATTGAATCCCGCAAGGGACTTCGTAAGGTAAGCCCGACGTTTCAACGTCGGGTGCTTCTACGTTTTGCCGAAATTATCCTGTTCGGATCGGTGGCTGTCGTAAGCGGGCACCACCAGATGATCGGTCAGATTGAAGGCTTCCAGCGTCCACTGCCCATCCGAATGCACGAGAATCGTGCGTGAGCAATTCTCGATGTGCGCCGCCTTCGGATCGAGCAGCCCAAGCTCATACAGCACCGAGCGGATCGTGCCACCGTGCGAGGTCATCATCACTTCGTGGTTCGGATACGCCGCGACTGCTTCCCTCAGCAGCGACAGCGCACGTTCTCCGACTTGTTTCCAGCTTTCGCCGCCCGGACGCTGTGCATGAATTGTATCCGCCCGCACCCGCGCCAGATTATCGCCGTCCCAATCGCGCACCTCGATCTCGGTCAAGCCTTGCCAATCGCCTAGATCGATCTCGCGCAGCCGCCGATCTTTGATGATTTCCCCGCCGATCTCGCTGACGATCAAGCTGGCGGTCACGAACGCACGCGATAGATCGCTGGCGTACACCACATCGAAGGCGATCCGTTTGGCGTTAAGATACGCCGCCGTGACCCGTGCCTGCTGGAGTCCGTTCGAATTCAACGGCACAGGCGCTTGTCCTTGCCACCGCCCGCTGACATTCCAATCCGTCTCGCCATGTCGGATAAGCGTGATGCGTGTCGCCATCGATTAAACCTCTTGTCGCTTAATTTCTTGGGGGTGAATCAAATGATGCTGTCGCAGCCACGCCATCAATTCTTCCTCGTTGGCCTCTGTGATCATCGATCCGCGATTGATGCCGCGTGGCGAGGCTCCCTTATCCAGTGGCGCGGGCGGTTCGTAGGGCAGCAGTTCGCCCGGTGCCGCGATGATCAACGTAGGCACGGATAAAAACCCCGTCCATTCCAGCACACGCGTCTCGTAGACTTTATCTCTATCGATGAATAACTCGTGATACGGCACGCCTTCGCGTTCCAGCACGCGTTTTGCCGTCGTGATGAACGGGCACGGCATGGTACGTCCATACATCACCAATTCGTATTTAGTAGTCATCCGCTTGTCCTTTGATCCTTACTTATGGCGCTGACGATGGAGTCACGACCAATGCTTCGGTCGGGATTAACAACGTTGGTGTGGCGACTGGAGCGCCGTCTGGTGCGGGCGTCGTTGCAATCGGCTGTGCTTGCTGTGTTGCCAACCGTGTCGGCGCGAGGAAGCACATAATGCCGTTATAGACAGCCTGCGCCAGCAAATCTTGCCTGTCTTTCAACAACGGTCGGTCATGATACAACAAACCGAGTTCCAGAATATTTGCGGGCGTGGTCATCGCGATGTCGTTCCACGCATGATATTCCGTCATGTT
The DNA here is from genome assembly GCA_019637615.1 of Anaerolineae bacterium. Taxonomy (GTDB): domain Bacteria; phylum Chloroflexota; class Anaerolineae; order Aggregatilineales; family UBA2796; genus JAHBVK01. The sequence goes on from JAHBVJ010000008.1 coordinate 77,328, forward strand.
CGGCGTGATCTGGTTGGGCAAAAATTCCAGTCCCGTCATGGCCTCATAATTCGCGCGGATGCACTCGGACAGATGCGTATCCTTGTCGCGGATCGTTTCCCGCAGTGCCGGATACGCGTTCTTGAATCCGCTGCCATACTCAGGATCGCATGAGTCCGCGTGCAGCGACACAATCGCCGCCGCCTGATACCCCTTCAGTTTCGGGTCAAACTCTTTGAGCAAATCGACATCGAATCCCTGTGCCCGCAGCAATGCCACCACGCGCGTTGCTACGCCCGTTGTCACCTGCAATTCCGTGAATTCCGATCCGTCCTCGCACACCGCGCCCGGATCAGGCACCCCCGGCACGCGCTCATTGCCCATATGCCCCGCGATGATGCCGATCCGCTTGGCCCATTCCAGTGTCGGTACGGGCGTATTGGTAGCGCTCACTGATTGCGCCGTCTGCCGCACCCGTTCCAGCGTCTCGACGGGACGCACGGGTAGCAAACTGTTCGGTGTGCGCGACATGAACACCGTCGCCACGATCACTGCCGCCGCGAAGGTGAACACCATCGAGCGGAACGTGCTGGCGATGGTAACCAGCGTGTAGCGTTCTTTACGGCGCGGCCTGATCGTACTGCGTCCGGCGCGCTTGGCCTTCGATGACCGCGTGATCGGTGTCGATTCAGCTTTAGCAGGTTTCGCAGAAGGTTTAGGCTGTGGACGCGCAGCTTTGGTCGAAGTCGTAGCGCGTTTTGGCGCAGCGGATGGCGCGGATGCAGCCGCAACCTCCGCCTCGACAGGAAATTCAGGCGCGATATGGCTGTCCGGGATAACCTCTGGAATCCAGTTCTCAGCGTCATCCGTTGGCATCGAAGGTGGTGAATCGGGCACGTTGAAAAATCCAGTACAATAGCGTACTCAGGAAACTATACCGTCTCACCTATCAACAGGCAATCACAAGGTACGGCTATGACAACGCGCTCCCGCTTCCTCTGGTCATTCACGCTGCTGCTGATCGCGGCGGCGGCGCTGCGCATCATTCGGATCAACGAGCAGGGCTTCTGGTTTGACGAGCTGTTCAGCGTCTATTTCGCCCGCTTCGATCTCGCTCTGATGTACAAAGGCATCGCGCTCGAAGGCACCAAATTACCGCTCTATTACACGCTGATCCATTACCTGCTGCCTTCCACGCACGTCGAACTGATCTTGCGCCTGCTCAGTGCCGCCTTCGGACTGCTGTGTATTCCTGTCACTTTTGTGGTTGTCAGAACCCTGCTCAACGAATCGATAGCGTGGTGGGCGGCTGTCCTTCTCACCATCGATCCCTTCCACGTCCATTACTCGCGCGAGGCACGTCCCTACACGCTGATGCTGCTCGCCGCTCTCGTCGCTATGCTCGCCTTTGCCAATCTCGTCCGCCGCAGTGATCGTCGCTGGTGGCCTGTCCTGATCGCGGCACACATGGCGCTGTTTATCACCAATCTATTCGCGCTGTTCATTCCGCTGGTGCAGTTCCTCTACCTCATTTTCAATCTCAAGCGCGCGGGTCGCCTCCTGATCATGTGGATCGTCAGCAACGCCATCGCCATCATTCCACTCGTCGTATGGTATGCCTACATGTTCGTCGCGCGCGAAGGCCAATTACGGCTGGCGGCGTCATGGTTTCCGCTCACCACGCCCGCCGATCTGCTCTACAGCTTCTGGAACTTCACGCTTGGCTATCTCCCCGTTTTAACGCCAACCATCGCAATGATGCTGCTCATCCTGATCTGTTTGGCGCTGCTCGGCATCCGTTACGGCAGCCAATTCCCGCGCCATCGCTTCAGCCTGTTCCTGTGTTGGCTCACGCCAGTCTTGTTGGTCTGGTTCATTGGACTACGCCGTCCGTTGTATGGAGATCGCTATCTGATCGTGGTACTACCCGCGCTGCTTACGCTGATCGCCGCCGGAATCCTCAGCCTCGGTTCGCTCCCGTTGCGTCGTGCCGTGCAAGCCCTCGTCGTGATCGCCATGCTGTGGGGGACGTGGCAAATCTATGACAATCCCGAAAATCGCCGCGAAGAATGGCGTGAAGCAGCGCAGCTCATCGAGGCCAACCAGCAGCCCAACGATGCCATCTTCACCAGCGAACTCAACGCCGCCATCTCACTAGCCTTTTACTATCACGGTGACGTACCCATCCATCCTGCCAGCGATCTACCCGACGGTGGCATTCCGGAGGAAATCGGCAGCACGCGCCCTTATCGCTTCTGGCTCGTCATCGGCTACGCAGAATTCTCTCCCCATCGCTTGGGGCAGCCCTACCGCCTCGACTGGGACGCCAACCGCACCAGCATCGAAAAGCAGTTCAAAATCCCGCCCACCGCGACCATCCTGCGCGTGCAGCCCTTCGCTGGCATCTCCGTGATCGAATACGAGGTAAAGTGATTAGTGTTTGTAATTCCTATCTGGAATTTTTTAGTTTGGTCATAATTCGAAGCAATTTTTGGGCACACTCAACTGCAGAATCTTGCGAATTACAGTCATCGGCTCTAATACGCTCTAGGTGTGCCCCTTCATGGACAAGCATCGTTATTCTATTATGTGCTTCAACGGGTGTTTCTTGATGTGTTGTATCACCGTCTACCTCTACAACTAATACTATTCCATCCTTTAGAATGATAAAATCTGGTTCAATGCGACGATAATCAGCACCTCCTCGAACAAATACAGGAAGTGGTGCAAATGAAACCCCAAGCATTTTTAGCGCCCGAAACAGATTGATTTCAGCTTGAGATCTGAACAAAAGTCCTTCGACTGAGCGAGAGGCAATATTGTCGGAGCGTACCCGTCCTTGATTTGTGACATTTGAGCCAGCTAACCAATTTTTAGCTTTTTCTCTCCAGCCCTCATCTGACACCATTGCAGGTGTTATGACAACCTTGCTCATCCACTTATCTTGATATGCTTTTAATAATCGGTTGCTATAGTTGGTTATCGTTTTCTCTGCATCTTCGATATCAGCATCTGAAAGATTTCTCAATATCCAGACAGGAGTCTGAAGATCCAATTGGTAACCGTATGAACCTCCATCCCAATTGTCATACTCATTAAGAGTAATATTAGGCTCTGCGTTCGATAATATGGCGATCTCGCGTGTTGCACCTTGCCCAACTAACAATCGTGACATGGTTGCTAAAAAAGGGTCTAGGGCAAATGGGAAATCTGGGGTCTTATTCATTACGCGACTCGGAGGATACGGTATTAACTGAATATTTCTTGAGTGTACATTGATTTACACGAATAGATAAAATTTGAATTGTTACCACCGAGACTTGCTATGGATGCTATCAATAGAGATCACAGAAGATCGTCAGATTATCATCCAACTGCCGTTTGATGTCCCGCTTGGTACAGCAACTCTTCTATTATTGCCTCCAAACAACGATCATGAATTATCAAGCAATCTTGCTCGTGAAGCTGCGCGCAAAATTATTGGCAGCAGGGTTCCTCAGAACTTATCCAAATATTCCAGACGCCGAAGGACTAACGGACGATGATTTGCCTCTCATTTTGCCGCCCGATGCTCCCTCGCTTGATGAAATAATCGATGCGGATAGAGGGGCGCTGTGAACACATTTTTCGTAGATATAGATGCAATCCATATCTTTAATGCCATAGCATGAGTCCCGCAGGGACTTTGTTCTCTAAGCCTGACGTTTCAACGTCGGGCGGCGAACTGCGCCGGCGTCAGGTAATTCAGCCGTAAAATCGTCACTCATCCACGTTTCTCCTATATGCTCAAATAGCCCAAGAATACGTGGTGATGAACTTATAGGTCGAGACACGTCAGCAAATTGGAGGCGTGTTTCAACAATATGGGTATAAAGCTTTTTCAACTCGTCCGCACTCAATTCATCCACAGCTTTTATCAGCGCTTGCAAATCCGCCATCGCTCACACTCCCTCCCGTCCGTCACCACAATTGTAATACGATTTGCTGCCTATCTCTCATCGCCGCCCGCTTACCCACATCCGTATCCCCACCAGCTATCCCACCTTGCGCAGATAGATCGACCAGTAGATCAAGCCGACCATCACGGCACCACCAATGATGTTGCCGATGGTCACAGGCAGCAAATTAACGAGAAACAGATTCGCCCATGTCAGGTGGGCAAAATCCGCCGGACTATGCTTGATCGCTGTAAAGAAGGCCGGATCGCCGTAAGTATTGATGAGGATCGCTTCTGGGATGTAATACATATTCGCGACGCTGTGCTCAAAGCCAGCCGCCACAAACGCGGCGATAGGCGGAATGATCGAGAGGATTTTGTCGGTGGTGCTGCGTGCGCCAAAGCACATCCACACCGCCATGCATACCAGCGCATTACACATCATGCCCAAGGCGACAGCTTGCCCGAAGTCTAAGCTGGACTTGGCCTCACCAAGCATGAGCGCGTTCAATCCAACTGCGCCAGCGCCTTGAGTATAGTGCTTGGCGATAAAAACGATGATAGCCGTCGCCAACGCGCCAACGAAATTGCCAGCGTACACAACGAGCCAGTTGCGCAGCAGTTGGAACAGGGAAATCTTGCCGTTAACGAAAGCCATTAGCATCAGCGCATTGCCCGTAAAAAGCTCTGCTCCACCCACCACGACGAGGATCAACCCCGGTGTAAACGCGAGTCCCGACAACAATTTGGTGATACCAACCGGAATTGCGTCTTTCGTTCCGGCGGTTACGCTCGTCGCAAAAATCGCCCCGATTGCAATAAAGGCTCCCCCCAGAATGCTCAACAAAAACAGGCTAAGTAAATCTACTTGGGCTTTTTTTAGACCTGCCTGCACTGCTTTTTCAGCGATTTGCGCGGGCGGCAGGGCATCAATACTAATCTCATTATTCATGCTAAATTTTCCTCTGGCACATCTGGGAATCGCTTATATGCGCTCAGGATTCCCGATGTTTAGGTTGTGCTTATCCACGCTGAGGCTTCTTCATGGCTATCGCGCACGATTTTCCCATCAGCTTTTCCAGTTTAAGAAAGAAGACCAGATCGATACACTGCGGAGCGTCCCTATTTTGCATGTGAGAAATCATAAATTTAACGCGACCTCAGTCCGCACGTTGATGGGTTTAAACGAGATAACGCACGAAATACGAAGCTGTTTAGGTCTGAGTCCCGTTGGGGCCTCGTGATCTAAGCCTAACGTTTATGGTCTTTCACCAAATAAGGCAGGAATCCGCCGCTCACGCTAAGACTTATTCTTGAGTCCCGAAGGGACTTCGTAGGGTAAGCCCGACAATTCATTGTCGGGGATCGTTTGCCTGACTAATTTCTTAAATACCATCCACGTCGGGCGGCGTGGCTAACCCGATACCGTGCCCCTAAGTCAATTTTCGGAACAATTTCTTAGAACCATGATGGAGAAGCACATCACGGTGAACTCGCCACGCTGCCTCGCCACCTTTTCACGTTGCCCCAATCTCCTAACCGATTCCTAACCACTTTCCACCTAACTTATACCCATCCGACCCATTGACTTCCCATTCAATCCATCGTAGAATATTTGAGCGTCACAGTTCTACATCCCTATCGTCCGTGACGCCTGTCTAGTCCGCAGCATTGCCCCACCGCAATCACTGCATTATCGTCCTTCGCAACTCGCCTTGACTCATCACTTAGTGCCAATTGCTTACCACTGTTTTCGTCTTTACTAAGCACTCAGGACTAAGCACTAAGCACTTTCGTCCGGCCTGTTTTTGCCTGTTATCGCCTGATATTTGCCTGTTTCGATCAGTTCGGGAGGGGTCAATTGAGCAGAAAAACCAGCACGAGTCTGTTTTTGCCTGTTATATCAGGCAAAACAGGCAAATCGGAGAAATCTGCCTTGCCAACCAAGATCAGTTTAGAACGCAGTCAGAAACAGACGAACTGGATCGCCAATGATCCCATGCTGAGGAGCAGACGGGATCATTTCAGGGATCATTCAACCCACGGCATGTCTGCCCGACACATCTACCGCGAGACTTCCGTCTGGATTTTGACAGTTCCGTTCAGCAGTCCACCCGTCGGGCCAGTCAGGTCAGCAAGACTGGTATCGGTATATCCGCTCTCAATCGGAAACACCAACTTCAGATCGCGGGCGGCTTGCAGCGCGGGCCACAACATGTTCTCCGTGCGGATCGTCTCGTACACGGGCTTGTCGCACAGCATCTCGAACTGCGTCGCCTGCATCAGGTCATCGGGGCGCAGCGTGATGAACGCGTACACCCGCCCATCCTCGCCCAAGCCCAGTTTGCCGCTGATAGTCGCCCCCAACTGCTTACTGCTGCGAATCGCGATGGTACACAACGGCTGCACGGCGCGGGTAGCGAACGAAATGCTGCCGGTGACTGCCCCTTGCGGCGTCACGTTGAGCCTCCCCACGCCGGAATATCGCACATCGTTGAAGCGCGGATGGCCTAAGATACTTACGCGCAAACTCACCACCCAGTCGCCGTTGTACCGCAGCATGTCATACGGCACGGTTGCGCTTGGCACGGGCGTATTCGTGGCGGGCGGCGGCAGCGTCACGATGATCACGTTGACCGTCGGCACGATCACGACAGGCGTATTCGTACCGCGTGGGACTGCCGTCGCGGAGGGGATCGGGGTGAAGGTGGGTTGTAATTGGCGGCGTTCGCCAGTACATGCCGCCAGCAGCAAACTGCCCACTAACCAAACGCACGTGACTGCCACCTTAGAACGTCGGATGCTCAATCGCCTAACTCCTTCAACAAGGCCAGTGCGCGGGCGCGCTCCTCGGTACTCTTATGACTGCTGGCAAGCTCAAGCGCCTTTTGCAGTGTCTCACGCGCGGCCTGTTTATCGCCTTTCTCGCTGTACAACCGCGCCAGCGCCATGTACGGCTCGAACCAATCGCCGTAATTGTTCACCGCCGCTTGCAATGCTTGGATCGCCTCATCCTTCCGATCCAGCGCGTTCAACACGAAGGCGCGGTCTACTTCCACCTCGCGCCCCAAGCGGTACCACTGCAACAGGAAACTGCTGTGATAGCTGCCCGGATCGTCGCTGGCGGCGATCTCATCCAGATATTGCAGAGCGGTTGTGTAATCCTTCTTCGCCCACGCTATCCACGCTTGTGCGTATTTGGCGGCGCTCAGGTTCGGGTCAATGGCACGTGCATCGCCTGCCCACTGTGCCGCCGCCGCTGGATGATCAGTGCGGATCGCGATCAAGGCCGCGTCCGCGATGTACGCCGGATTCGATACCACCTGTATTTGCATCGTCTGACGATACAAATCGAAGGCTTTGTCCGGCTCATTCTGCTGGAGGAGTATCCATGCCAACGGCGCATGAAGATCGGCGTAGTTGTCTGGCACCAGTTCCAGCGCCTTCTGCAAATCAGCCTGCGCGCCTGCCAGATTGTTGATCTCAAGCTGGTAGAACCCGCGCCGCCGATAAAGCTCCTCATTCGCCGGTTCCAGTGCAATCGCCTTAGCCAGATCAGCGAGGATTTCATCCGATGGTCTACCGAGATAGTACAGCATCGTCCCGTGGAACACATACGGCTGAACATACATGGTCAAGCCCTTGTCGATGGCCTGTGTCGCCAGCTCAAGCGCTTTGGCGTAATCATCGTGCGGGGACATTCCCCAGTACATCGCCAGCACAAAATATGCCTGTGGGCGGTCAGGCTGTGCGGCGACGCCAGCCTCCGCCAACGCCTTGCCTTCTTCTAGCTTGTTGGCGTCCTCGCGGTACTGCACCAATACCAGCGCGCGGAGCTGTTGCAGCGCGTAGTTCTGCGGGTCATCCGCCAGCGGCTTGGCGATCTCCTCCAACGCCTGATCGTACAGCCCATCGCTGATCATCTTGGCGATCCGCCGCGTCAGTTCGTCGTATGTGTTCTCGGCGGCTGGCGGGATCGGAGTCGGTGACGGTTCAGTAGTCGGCGGAGTGGTCGCTGTGCTCGTTGGCGCAACCGTTGCTGTTGTTGTCGCCGTCGGCTCGACTGTCGAGGTCGCGCTTGGCAATGCTGCTACAGCGGTCGCGGTTTGTTTGTCCGGCGTCAAGCTGATCACGCTCTCGTTGGCGAAGTACACCGCCGCCGCGCCAATCACTAGCACCAGCGTCAGCGCCCCGAACACCAGATTGCGTGAACGTCCAGCCGGACGCGTGGGCGTAGCGGGGTTCGTCTTCTTGGCAACCTGTGTGGTCGGGCTGTCAGTGGCGTTGACCGTCGGTTGGCCTTCAGGCAGTGCATGAGATGCCTTGACCAGTGCTTCGCGGAAGTCGGCAGCGGTCTGGAAGCGCTCCGATGGTGCCTTCGCCAATGACTTCAGGATGATTCGCTCGACGCTCTGCGGCAGGTTGGGCAGTACGGCGGTCGGGCGCGGCAGCGGTTCGTTGATGTGCTTCAAGATGACTGCCCACGGTGTATCCGCGTCAAACGGCACGCTGCCCGTGACCATCTCGTAAAACATCACGCCAAGGCTGTAGATGTCGGCGCGTTCATCGACCTTTTCGCCGCGTCCCGCTTCGGGACTCATGTACGCGGGGGTGCCGATAGCGACGCCCGTAGCGGTCAGGTTGGAAGCGCTCAGGATTTTGGCGATTCCGAAGTCGGTCAAGATCGGTTCGCCCGCTTTGGTCATCAAGATATTGGCAGGCTTCAAGTCGCGGTGGATCATCCCCGCCCGATGCGCATAGCCGACCGCATCCGCGATCTTGACCATTAGCGCGATAGCCTCAGCGACGGGCAGCGCGCCTCGCCGCGATAGCAGTGCCTTGAGCGAGTCGCCTTCGACGAACTCCATCACCATGTAGTATTCGTCATCCACCGCATCGAAGTCGATCACCTGCACGATATTGGGATGCCGCAGCGTGCCGACGCTCTGGGCTTCACGCTTGAAGCGCTCGATGAAGCCCGTATCTTCCGACAAATGCCCGTGCAGCACCTTGATCGCTACGTAGCGATCCATGCCCGGTTGATAGGCGCGGTAGACATCCGCCATACCGCCCCGTCCGAGGCGTTCGAGCACTTGATATTTACCGAGGGTTGCGCCAGTTAAGTCCTTCATAGGTTCCTTGCCCATAGTGCGTGCGGTGCGGGTCTTGCACTGCGGTCTCAGCACTAGCCATGTACCCATATTGTGGATCAAAATGCCGATAGACGATACTGACTCGGCACACGCGGGAAAGCAAACCGCGCACCTGACCAGATGCGCGGCATGAAGCTCTATCGTGAAAGGTGTCTAAGGTGAAGCTATACCTTCGTAACCGCCCCCTCAGAAGCCGAGGTCACCAGCTTGGCATACTTCGCCATCACGCCGGATGTGTAGTGCGGCGCGGGAGCCGTCCACTGCGCACGACGGGCAGCGAGTTCTGCGTCAGAAAGTTCGACGCTCAACTGGCGCTTATCGACATCGACCACGAGGATGTCGCCTTCGTTGATGAGACCAATCGGCCCGCCCAACGCGGCTTCTGGCGCGATATGCCCGATCATCAGGCCGCGTGTCGCGCCGGAGAAACGCCCATCGGTGATCAGCAGCACCTTGTCTCCGATGCCCTGCCCGATCAGCGCCGCCGTGATTTGCAGCATCTCGCGCATTCCCGGCCCACCGACTGGCCCTTCATAGCGGATCACGACCACATCGTTATCCTTGATCTCCAGATTGTTGACGGCCTTGAACGCCGCTTCTTCGGAGTCGAAAATACGGGCAGGGCCGCGATGATACTTGCGCTCATAGCCGAACAGCTTGACCACCGCACCGTCAGGAGCCAGATTACCCTTGAGGATCACCAAGCCGCCCTCGGCCTTGATCGGATTGCTAACCGTATGGATCACGGTCTGACCCGGTGTCTCGACTGCTTTGGCAGCTTCCTCACCCAATGTTTTGCCCGTCACCGTGATGCAGTCTGTGTGCATCAAGCCGCCTTCGATCAAGCGTTGCGCCAGCAGAGGGACACCACCTGCGCGCTGCATATCGGGCGCGACGTACTTGCCACCCGGCTTCATATCCGCGATCAGTGGCGTGCTGCGGCTGATCTGCTCGATGTCATCAATCGTCAGGGGGATGCCCGCTTCCCGCGCGAAGGCCAGATAGTGCAGTACGCCATTGGTCGAACCACCCGACGCCGCCACCGACCGGATCGCGTTCTCAATCGACTTGCGCGTGATGATGTCACTCGGACGCAAATTGCGCTCCAGCAGTTCCATCATCAACTTGCCCGCTTGGAAGGACACATCGTCTTTGCCCGCTTCCATGGCTGGCACGCCCGCCGATCCCATAGGCGACATGCCCATGATCTCAATCGAAGTGCCCATCGTGTTCGCCGTGAACTGCCCGCCGCACGCGCCCGGCCCCGGACACGCCACCGCTTCGATCTCGGCTAAATCCGCATCGCTGATCTTGCCACGGGCATGAGCGCCCATTGCCTCGAACACATCCGATACGGTGACATCCTTGCCCCGAAAGTTTCCCGGTGCAATCGAGCCACCGTACAGCATCATCGATGGGACATTCAGGCGAATCAAGCCCATGATCGCCCCCGGCATCGTCTTGTCGCAAGCGGTCAGCGCGATCACGCCGTCAAACGCGTTCGCCCGCACGATCAATTCAATCGAGTCAGCGATCAGTTCGCGGCTGATGAGCGAGGCTTTCATGCCTTCCGTGCCCATCGTGATGCCGTCCGAAATGGTAATGGTGTTGAATTCCAGCGGCGTGCCACCTGCGGCCTTGATGCCTTCACGAACCTTCTGCGCGAGGCGGCGGAGGTGGAAGTTGCACGGCCCGATCTCCGTCCATGTGTTGGCGATGGCGATCAACGGCTTATTGAGGTCGTCGTCGCTCAACCCGATGGCCTTGAACATGGCGCGCGCGGCGGCTCGGTCAACACCACCCACCAGCGCTCGACTGCGCGCATTTAACGATTCTTTGTTGAGGGTTCCGTTGGACACAAAAGACTCCTTATAAGTTATCTATCGGGGAATTGTTCAACGCTGCGATTGTAGATCAAGCTGCGAGCTACGGAAAGCAATTGCATCCCCAAACATCAACCCATATCCACCTCAACCATGATGCCGTTCGATTGCAGTGCGGAAACCAAGCCTTCCCACTGGTCAGCGCGGACGGCGACGGCGGCAGGGCCAAGTGCAGCGCCTAGATAGCGGCGCACGGCGGGATTATTCATCAAGGTTTCCAAGAGTTCCGGCGTCGGCAGTCGCAGCACCACCAAACGGCTCAACTGCGCGGATTGTGTGCCCGCCTGCGCCCATGTTTCGATCAATTGCGTCACACTCTTGGGGACGGCGTTGTTGGTAGCGCGTTTCAGAAACGCGAGGAGTTGTTCGGCCTTGATATTTTGTTGGGTCGCCTGTGCCAAGCCATCAGCGGAAATGCGGTACTGGTACGGGTCGCCGCCCTTCAACCATTCCGTGAAGCGCGACAGTTGGAAGCGCTCGAAGCGGCTGGCAGCGCGCGGCACGTCGCACATGCCGTCATCACGCACCACGATGGGCGTCGTTTCCGCTTGTGGGGCGGGCCACTCGGTCTCGCCAGTGAAGGCGCGACCATACGCCGTTAGGCGGCATAAGGCACCATTTTGTGCCGTATCCAACAAACCCAAGCCGTGCATTGGCCCCGTCAGGATAAACCGCAGCATCGCGCCATCGACCTTATCCCAGCTCTCGAAGCCGCGCAGATACTGGTTCGACTGCCCATCACGGATGTACCAACTGTCATATTCACCCGTCGGGCGCTGGAATTCGGGTTCTTCTTCCTTGACATTGCTCACGAACTCATCGACAGGCCACCAGCCATTTGGCGGCACGGTCTCCATGAACGTCAGGACGGTTTGCCGTGCCAGCAGCGGATCATTGTTCAGACGTTCCACCTTCAAGCCGGGGGTGAAAGCCATCTCGTTGTAGCGCGTACTGAGCTTCCACGCTTCCGCCAGTGCTTTGACTTGGGCAGCACGCGGCGCTTCTAACCATGTCTTGAGAACGCCGCCCACAGTTTTGAGCGATCCCTGTGTGATCGACGCGATGCCCATATCCAGCGCCAGCCCGATCATCAGCGACAGTCGTGCGGGATGGCTCGACCCGATGAAATATGGCTTGATCGTCTTCTGATGGTCAGCCGAGATTCCGCCGTCGATCAACTTGACATCGACCAACTGGCAGTAGGCCATCAGCGTCGTCAAATCATCCACCATCGCCGTATCGGCTTGGCGCACATTTTCCGGCTGTGCGATAGGCTCGATCACTTCTGGCTGTGCGGCAGCCTTGTAGCTCGTCTCGTTTTTCGGTAGTAGCGGCGCGAGATCGCTCGGAATATAGGCGAACGGCTGTTGACCCTTTGGCGTGTCGGAGAAAATGAACGCCACCAGCCCGCGATAGTACAGCGCCTCATTGATGCTGACAGGAGTCAAATATGGTTTTTCGCGTTCCAGCTTACCCGGCCCCATCGGGCGTATCTCACCAAACATCCGCCCGTACATCACGCCACCCATTTTGCCACCGGAGCCGAGCAGGGCTTGCAGCGCGCCACGTTGATCATCATCCAAGCGCCGCCACATATCCTCTACTTTGGCGGGCTGCAAAATAGCCTTGGCGAGCGTCTCAGCCGCCTTCTTGGGATCACGCGCTTTCAGTTCGACATCCCAGCGCGCCGCGATCACACGGATGAGTTCGAGGTCATAATCGGCAAGGGTACGGGCTAACGTTTGCATTGTCTCATTTTCTCACTTGGGTCATGATCTTTGGGGGTATTATAACGCACGGACGTTCGATTAGGTGTAGTCATTCCAGAATTGCTACACTTAGCTTAAGTGCAATCGGGTAACAAGGCTGCCTCTAATCATACGCAGTTTGTTCATCTATAGAAAGCAATGGCATTATGCTGATCATGATGGCTGGCTTGCCGGGGACAGGCAAGAGCACTTTGGCGAAGGAACTGGCACGGTTGCTGCCGGGTTTCGTCCTGAGCAAAGATGTGATCCGTGCTACCTTGTTTCCCAAGCCCTACATCGAATATTCGACACAACAAGATGACTTCTGTGTGAAAATCATCTTGGAAACGGCGGAATATCTGCTTGCCAAATATCCCCATGAATACGTGATCCTCGATGGACGCACATTCTCCAAACGCTATCAGGTCGATCAAGTCGTCAAGGTGGCGACGCGGCTCAACACGCCGCTCAAGGTCATCGAATGTGTAGTGTCGGATGAAACTGCCAAGGCGAGGATCGCGCAGGACTTCCAGCAGGGGACACATGTAGCGGCGAACCGCACACCCGAATTATATGCTGCCAGCAAGCCGCGTTTTGAGCCGATTGAACTGCCTAAATTGGTGCTGGATACCGAGCAACCGTTAGAAGTCTGCGTAGACGCGTGTATACGGCATATTCGCCAATTCAGTAGAGAGAGCTAAAGAGCAGGGGATAGCTAAAGCCTCGCATGACGACCACATCAGCGAGGGCTTTAGCGATTTCAGGGAATGTCCTGAAGTTGCGCTGCCATTTAGGCGATGGGCGCGGGCGGGATCGGCGGGATCGGGCCTTCGATGGGGCCGTTGCTGATGAAGTTACGATCTTTGTTCATGCTGATCACTCCTCAATTGAGTTGAATTCGCGAGCGTTACTGCTCACGAACTCAGTCTCTCAAACGGGAGTGGTCAGCCTGAATAGGACTGCGCCAAAAATCCGACAGGAATCCGCCAAATCCCTTGATGCATAAGGCGGAGTGAGGAGCCAAACGTGAATCGTACGGATCGATTGCTGGCGATGGTGCTGGAATTGCAAGCGAAAAAGACGCAGCGGGCGGAAGACCTCGCCGCGACCTTCGAGATCAGCAAGCGCACGGTCTACCGCGATATTCAAGCGTTGTCAGAGGCGGGTGTGCCGATCATTTCCGTGCCGGGGACGGGCTACTCGCTGATGGAGGATTATTTTTTGCCGCCGCTCAGTTTCACAGCGGATGAGGCGACCATGCTGCTGCTCGGCTTGGATGTGATGACGCAAAGTTTCGATGCCGAGTACCGTGCAGCGGCGCAGTCCTCGGCGCGTAAGATCGCGGGCGTGCTGCCAGATGCACAGCGCGACAAAGTGGCATGGTTGCGCGAGAGTCTGCACTTCATCTCCACCGACCGTGCCACGCCAACTCACGCGGCAACGCTCCAAACCTTACGCGGGGCGCTCATCAAGCAGCAGCAGGTGCGTTTCGCCTACATCAGCCGTCACAGCGGCGAGCCTACTGCGGAAACCCGCACGGCGAATCCCTACGGGCTGGTGCGTGTGAGCGATGCATGGATACTCGTCGCTTACTGCCATTTGCGCAAAGACATTCGGAATTTCCGGCTGTCGCGCATCTCCGATCTCACGGTGCTGGATGCGCATTTCGAGCGCCCTACTGACTACATGACGCGCGAAAGTACACGTCGCCGCGAGGAGCCACGGCTAATTGTGCATGTCTGGTTTGATCAGGAAGCGACGCCGTGGGTGGATGAAGACCGCTTTTACTTCATCGCGGATCGCCAGCCGACGGATGACGGTGGCTTATTGGTGACGCTTAAGCTGCGCCAAGAACGGGATGCCTTGCAGTGGTTGCTTGGCTGGGGCAGTCACATCCTCCGCGTCGATTCACCCTCCTTACGTGAAATGCTCGCGGCGGAAGTTCAGAAAATGAACAGCATTTACGAAAAATGATGGATTCACTGCTGACATAACGGTGTCACTCACGCGTTGTATCCTGTAATTGTAAGGTCAAACGCAGACAGTTTCAGGAGCAATGAACATGAATAACGCGATCAATTGGTTTGAAATCCCTTCGTTGGACATCGACCGCGCCGTCAAGTTCTACGACACCATCCTCGACATCACACTCCGCCGTGAGAACTTCATGGGCACCCCGCACGCTATCTTCCCCGCTAATCGGGAGCAGGACGGCGTGGCGGGAGCAGTGATCCAGAGCGACGCGCGCCCTAGCAAGGATGGCGCGGTGCTGTACCTGAACACAGGCACGGAATCCAACATGGAAGCGGCGCTCACTAAGACGCCAGCAGCGGGCGGCAGTGTGGTGCTGCCCAAGACCTCCATCGGGCCAATGGGCTGGATCGCCGTGATCGTGGACACTGAGGGCAACCGCGTCGGACTGCACTGCGAAGCCGCCTAAGCAAGCGTCAGCAGCGTTGTGATCAGCCATAGGGTTAGCCTTGTGGCTGAGTCACTTCTTCGCCATGCGATACCAACCCGCCAATTCGCCCCGCGTGGTGTCGATCCCGATCACATGCCACATGATGTCGAAGTGCGGCGTGAACAGGCGCATCACGTCATCTGCCGTCAGGCCGAAGTTCGTCCGCCCTTCGGAAGGGCAGTGTGCGTACAGCATGAAGATTCCGCTTGGCTTGAGCAAGCCCGCCACATCCCGCGCGTACTTGGCCTGATTCTCCGCACCGATAGCGTGCCCACAGCCAATATCGATGGCAAGGTCATAGGGCGGACGCAGCCCTGCGCACTGGTCGAGTTTGGTCACGTCGTCGCAGAGCACGGCATAACGCTCCGGCGGGAAGTCGGCTAATTTGGCGCGTGCCATCTCAATCGCCTGTGCGATGAAATCGATCCCGTCGGCTTGCCAGCCATGTTGCAGCAGATAACGTACATTCGTCCCCGTCCCGCAGCCGAGATCGAGCGCCTTGCCTGCTGGCAGTTCTGCCACCACGCTGACGATCTCCGGCGGCGTGATGCCTGTATCCCACGGCGTGTTGCTGGTCTGGTAGCGGTCGGTGAACTTCTGGAAATGGTCGTCGGTCATGGCTTGCTCTCTATGCTCCCGGTGATGTCAATCGGCTCGTTTAGTCCGGCAAATGATGCCTGCTATTGTACGCGATCTCGCTGGCAGCACAGGACAGGCTCTGGCGAGGAACAGTTGGCGTTCGAGCCGTAGCAGCCGGAAATGATCCCAGAGATGATCCCATTGGCTGCTCAGGGCGGGATCATTGGTATGGCTGTTCATCTCTAACGGTGCGGCGGAGGTGGCAGCATGGCGCGAATCGACAGCCTGAGCCGACTGTAGCTGTGATGAGATTGGTAGCATCCTCCGGTATGACAAGTGATTTCCTCCCTATCCGATAGCGTGTTCGAAACCATTTTACCAATTGCCTGATTTGCCTGATATAACAGGCAAATCATCAGGCAACTGGTATTTCTACGCGTAAATGAGCCTTTGTGAGCCGACAATAACAGGCAAAGATCAGGCGATTATCAGGGAATAACAGGCAAATTCAAAGCGGCTAAGTACGGTGCAGAAATGCCGAAGATGGGTAGACATTCGTGCCTTGGACACGTTCAGACCCATTGAGAACAATACAAACAGATTTTAGTCGAACAATCTTGGATTGTCAAGTTATAAGTTCTAAACTTTTAATGCTCAAATAAGCAAGACAGGGTTATAGAATGGTAAGCAACTCCGTTTGTTGAAAAGTTGGAATGCCGAAATTATGGGCGAAATCGGGTAGGCGCTGATGTACTTGGTTCAGGATGAAAGCCGCCCATCGGCGTGCGAAAGATTTTCAAGATGAGATTATGGCATATTGACCGAATTCGTAGACTTTGTAGCGCGTAGACCGTAGACTTATCACAAGATGCCTTCGGGGGATGTTCAAGCAGGGTTCCCAACCATGCAGGAGCATCGATAAAGGGCATCTTCTCCACAAGCAGGGTGAGTATAGAATTCGAGGCGCAGAATGATACGAACCGAGTCGGCTACGGCTGCTACCGCTATTCCGGGTCTGCCTCCTGTCCCTATTCTGGGCTGGCGTGGCAACATGCTCCGCTTCTTCCGCGATCCACTGACTTATCTTAAACAATCGCAACGCACTTATGGCAATGTCGTGGCGTTTGCCCACGGTGGCAACGGCAATCTACTTGCCACCGTGGAAGACTGCCCCGGCACCGTGTTTGCCTTCGGGGAGGCCAATAATCAGGCGATCCTGACCAAAACTGACGTATTTCAATCCAGCCCGATGTCCAGCACGCAATTAGGACATGCCCCGACCACGCGGCTACTGTCGGGCATCTTCAGCATGAACGGCACCAAGCATCGTCAGCAACGGCGCTTGATGATGCCCGCCTTCCATAAAAAACGCATCGAAGGCTACCTCACCGACATGGCAGCCATGACCGAGCTGCTCTTGACGCGTTGGCAACCCGGTTCACAAACCGACTTTCATCAAGATATGATGGAGCTTACGCTGCAAATCGCCTGCAAAACGCTGTTCGGGGTCGATATTCTGCACGGCGATCAGAATATCGGCGCGATGATCCAGAACTGGATCAAGTCCAACCTGAATCCGCTGATCATGGCGCGGGTTGACTTGCCGGGGACGCCGTACCGCCGCTTCACCCGCCTGAGTACCGAGCTAGATAGCGCTATGCGTGCCATCCTTGACCGCAAACGGGCGAGCGGCGTGGACGAAGGCGACGTGCTCTCGATGTTGATCCAATCGCGCGATGAAAACGGCGAGCAAATGACGGAAGATGAACTCGTCGGGCAAGCAAATATTTTATTTTTTGCGGGACATGAAACCACCGCGAATACGCTGACATGGACGATCTTTTTGCTAGCGTGCCATCCAGAAATTTACACGAAGGTACTCGAAGAACTTGATACCAAGCTCGGCGGAGCGACACCAACCATCGATCAACTGGCGTCACTTGAGCTGCTTGACCGCGTGATCAAAGAGAGTATGCGCATTTTGCCGCCGGTGCCGTTCCTGCTGCGCGTGGCGATGGAAGATACCGACCTCGGCGGCTACCGGATCGGACGCGGTTCAGAGGTGATCTACAGCCCGTTCATCACGCATCACTCACCCGACCTGTATCCTGAGCCGGAGCGCTTCAACCCTGACCGCTGGCTGACGATTGATCCGTCGCCTTATGCGTACATCCCCTTCGGCGCGGGCTTGCGCATGTGCATCGGTGCGCCGTTCGCCCTGATGGAAGCCAAGCTCGTGCTGGCGATGATGCTCCAGCGGTATCGCCTGACACTGGCGGACACTAAAGTTGACCGCGAAGTGATGATCACGATGTCCCCGAAGGGCGGAATGCGCGTCTTGGTGCAGCCGCAAGACAAGCGTCCGATTGATGCTCCCCCCGCCATACAGGGAACCATCCGCGAATTGGTGGAACTGCCCTAACCAAGCTGTCCTTGTCCTCTATATAAAAAAGAGTCGGGCGCTGATCCTGCCACCGCAGAACCAGCCCGACTCTCCACTAGCGACTTATGGTTTACTCGTTGACCTTATCTAACCTCACCCCCTGACCCCCTCTTTGCGAAGCGGAGAGGGGGAACCAAGGGATAACGTAGCAACATTTTCTCGATTATCGCTGTAGGCAAAGGGTAAACTGCGTAAGGTGAGTTACTCAGTGCCTGACTACGCTTTGTCGCTCACCAAGCGCAGGATGTCCTTGAGCTTGGGCATTTGCCCCGCGAGCAAGATATTCACGCGGAAGAAGCGCCCCGCCAGCCACATAACCGCGATTACCGTAATCGTCAGCAAGCCAGCGCTAATGATCACCTGTATGAGCGGGATTTCCGTCAGTGTCGCCCGCATGACCATCGCCAACGGCGCGGTGAACGGGATCATGCTCAGGGTGACGGCGGCTGGCCCGTTCGGTGCGATGGCGAACAGACTGGTCGCCCACAGCGGGACGGCGGCGGGCAGCGTCACGATCACCGCGAGCTGCGGCCCTTCGCGCATATTCGTCACCAGCGTGCCAATCGCTGCGTAGGACGCCGCGAAGTACAGGTAACCAAGGATGAAGTACAACACGAGCACGACGATCTGCCCCGCCGACAGCGAGAACCCTAGCAGCGGGATCACGCCACCGAGCGTTTGTGTCGTCAGCAGCCGGATGACCACCACGACCGCCGCGAACCATGCCGCCATTTGCAGCAGACCGAGCACGCTCAAGGCCAACACCTTGCCCATCAGCAAGTCACGCGGGCGCACTGACGAGATGATCACCTCGACCATGCGCGTTTCTTTTTCTTCCACCACGCTCTGCATCAAGTAGCCGCTGGTGGTGAAGGCCGTGAACATCAGCATCAGCGCGAAGATGTACACGACGGCGAAGTTCGTGCCGAAATCGCTTTTCTGCTCGGTGCTGCCCGCCTCGCCCACGGCGTTGGTGCTGATGATAGGCGGGTTTTGCAGCCGCCGGATCACATCTTTGCCGGTTGCAGGGCTGTCCTTCTGGATCAAGCTCTCGATCAACTGGCGGCGCACCGAGTCATTGTCGATGCTGCTCAAGGTCACGCGCTCGAAGTGCATCGAGACATTGCCCGTTTGTAGGTAGTCCTTATTGATCAAGTAGTAATAGCTGATCTTGGTCTCGTCCAAGGCGGCTTGCGCTTCGGCTTCGGTCGGATACAACACCAAGCGCGGGTTGGTCGATTTCTCAATCGTGCCCGAAAGGTCTACTAGCCCGATCGTCTGGACAACCCCACCGCCGGGGATATTGACGCCCGGTGGCAGCTTGGTCTTGTCCTCTTTTGGCATATTTGCCTGTATCTGCTGTATCCCGCTGATCGCGAAGTAAGCCACAATCGCCAGCACCGGAATGCCAAACGTCATGAACAGATAGCCCTTCCGACGCAGGTTCCGCCAGAGTTCATAACGGAAAATTCGCAACATTCCACTCATGATTATCCTCTTTGTCCTTGCCTACGCCGTTTCCGTGTTTCTGGCGGTGATGATATTGCGACCTTCGACCACGCCGCGCACGATCTCGCGGATATTCAGCTTCTTGCCGTAATTCAACATGCCGACCCGCATCAACCGCGCCGAAATCCAGACGCTGGCGAAGATGGAGATCAACAAGATCGCGATGCTGATCACGATCTGCGCCGTCGGCACCGTTGCCCACGAGATGCGCATGATCATGGCGATGGGCGAGGTCAGCGGGAACATACTCAGGAACAGCGGCAAGCCAGTGTTGGGATGCTCCAAGAACTCCGTGATGAAGATCACCGGCACAATCGCTAGGAAACTCAGGAGTCCCGCATATTGACGGCCTTCCTGCTCTCCGTTGACCAACGCGCCCAAGCCTGCCATCAGTGTGCCATACACGAGATAGCCGAGGATGAAGTAGACGAACAGTAACGCCAGCAAGCTCGGTGTGATCGAGTAGTTGGCTAACTGCCGCGCGATGTCAAGGTTGCCTTGCAAAGCCGCAATCGAGCCACCTAAGACTGCCCAGATCAGCAGTTGCGTGAGGCCGAGCGCACATAGGCCGATCACCTTGCCCCACAGCATTTCTTCGGGGCGGGCGCTGGTCATAAACAGCTCCATCATGCGGTTTTCTTTTTCTTCCGCCAAGCCCGACAAGATGAACTGCGAGGTGGTCGAGATCGCTGTGTAAACCAACATGACGAGGATGAACGGGACGAAGAAAGAGCCTAGCAGCGCCGATTCGTCCAATTCCTGTGTGCTGCCCACGCGGAAAATCTTCACTTTATCCAACGGATCGACAAGACGCGCCGTGAGGTTAGGATCACCCACTTGCTTAGCAATGGCTTCGTTCACGATCTTCGTGAACTTATCGTTGATCGACTCGCTGATGGTCAAGTCGCGGCGGTTGTAGCTCTTAACCTGCCCCGTGCTGATGAAATTCGCAGGGATCACGAAGTAGCCATCCACCGTCTGGGCTTTGAGCTGTTCGTTCGCAGTTGCTTCGTCAGCGACGATCACGAACGGCTTCGCCAAAGTGACGGTAGGCTTGCCTTCGGCATCTACGAGCAGTTTGGCCTCATCTACGATGCCAATTTGTTTGTAGGCGCTGGTATCTTCCAAGGAATTACCAACCAAGTTGAAGACGATGAACAACGCCCCAAAGGTGATAAGGGGGATACCCAAGGCCGCGAACAGGAAGCTGCGCCGCCGGAAGTTGAACCAGAACTCACGCTTGGCGATCAGGCCAATTTTGCCTAGATTCATGATGTTTCACCCTTACCCTGTGTAGCCGTTCCCATTACCGTTGCCGCCCGCTACGCGGATGAAGATGTCGTTCAGGCGCGGCACGGCGAGGGCAAAACTCCGCACGTGGATGGCGGGATCGGCAGCCATATGCTGCATGATGTCATCGGGGGTGGTGCCCTGTGCAAGGGTCAGCTTAACGCTGCGCCCATTTTCTTCTGGCTGCGTCTTCACCACGCCGGGGAGTTCCGCCAACCGCGTCGAGTCGCCTTGGACGCTGACCAAAACGGCGTTCTCCGCGTACTGCTGGCGCACTTCATCGACCGCCCCATACAGCACGCGCTTGCCGTGGTTATACATCAACAAGCGGTCGGACATTTCCTCGACCTGATGCATCTCGTGGATGCTCATCACGATCGTCGCGCCGTCTGCTTTGAGTTTGTAGATCATATTCTTGATCATCTCGGTGTTGACGGGGTCTAGCCCGCTGAACGGCTCATCGATGATGAGCAAACTGGGCTTGTGCATGATGGTGGCGACGAACTGCACCTTTTGCGACATACCACGGCTCAGTTCACTAACCTTGCTATTCTTGTTTTCACCAAGTCCCACTTCGTCCAGCAGTTTGGTGGCGCGGGCAGTGGCTTCCTGTGATTTCATGCCCTTGAGCGTGCCGAGGTAAGTCAGCAGCTCGACCAATTTCACGTTTTTGTACAGGCCGCGTTCTTCGGGCAAATAGCCGATCTTTTCCTTCGTCTCTTCCTTGAATGGCTCGCCCAAGACGGTGATCGATCCGCTGTCTGGCTTGATGATGTCCAGAATCATGCGGATGGTGGTCGTCTTACCCGCGCCGTTGGGGCCGAGCATACTGAAGATTTCGCCGCGCTTCACCTCGAAGCTGGAATTATCTACCGCGAGATGGTCGCCATACCGTTTGCTGATGCCGTGTACTTCGATTGCGTTCGTTGATGAATTCATGAGCAGGTTTCGCTCCACTTCTATACAAGCCGCACCTAAATATTACTACGCACAATGATGCTGCAAGATGCGCCACCCTAGCATGATCCCCTGCTTATTGGGAGGTGGGCGACACATTCATGCTAAGGATAGTCTTGATAAGCCGTCAAGAGTTACGCAGACTGTCGTACCCATCTCCACAAAATGTGGAGATCAGTTCAGCAGCCTGTCTGGCTAGAAACGATCCTTCGTGAGACATCGATTAACGTACTTTGTCACCGTTGGCCTTCACTGTTAAGGTATCTGCAAAGTATGGATGCTCAGGGAAGGTCATAGATGCCAAAACTCAATAAATGGCTCTTGGCGGTCGTCATCACAGCGGGCTTGGCAATCGGACTGCTGCTCGTTGGCCCACTTCGTACCGTAGTTGCCGATTACCTATTCATGCCGAATGTGCCGACGCATCAGACGCTGCAACTCAATTTCTCGGTCGATAAAAAGCTGATCGCGGATGGCTTTGAACTGCCCGTCTACGTCACGCACGCGGGCGATGGCAGCGGACGAATTTTCGTGGTGG
Organism: Anaerolineae bacterium; assembly: GCA_019637615.1. GTDB lineage: Bacteria > Chloroflexota > Anaerolineae > Aggregatilineales > UBA2796 > JAHBVK01. The sequence goes on from JAHBVJ010000008.1 coordinate 99,805, forward strand.
AGAAAAAAGGCCGTCTCCGCATCATCAAAGATGGTACTGTCTTGCCTGACCCCTTCCTAGACATCACGTCGCTGGTCGGTTCCAGCGGCAACGAGCAGGGTTTGCTCAGTTTCGCTTTCCATCCAGATTATAAGAATAATGGCTATTTTTATGTGTCTTATGATGACAAAAAGGGGGATACCGTCATCGCGCGCTATCAGATCAGCGCCGCCAACGCTGATCTCGCTGATCCGAAGACTGCCAAGCAAATCCTGCATCAAGAACAGCCATTCCCGAACCACAATGGTGGGCTGATCAAGTTCGGGCCAGATGGCTACCTGTACATCGGCTTGGGCGATGGCGGCTCGGCGGGCGATCCGCAGAAGAACGGGCAAAATCGTAAAGTACTGCTCGGCAAGATTCTGCGCATCGATGTCGATAAGGGCGATCCGTATGCCATCCCGCCCGACAATCCGTTTGCCAATGGGCGCGACGGCGCGCCGGAGGTCTGGGATTTCGGGCTGCGCAATCCGTGGCGCTTCTCTTTCGACCGCGCGACTGGCGACTTGTACATCGGGGATGTCGGGCAGAATGTGATCGAGGAGATCGATTATCAGCCAGCAGGCAAAGGTGGCCTCAATTTCGGCTGGAACATCATGGAGGCGTCGTCCTGCTATCCGCCATCCAATACCGACTGCGACAAAAACGGGCTGATCCTGCCTGTAGCCGAGTACACGCATAAGCTCGGCAACTCTGTGACGGGTGGCTATGTGTACAACGGCACGCAGTTCCCAGAGATGAAAGGCTACTATTTCTATGGCGACTTCGGCAGTTCGCGGTTGTGGGCGCTCAAGCAGACCTCCCCCGGCACCTTTGAGACGGCGGAACTACCGATGCTAAACATCGGCCTCAGTTCGTTTGGTGAGGACGAAGCGGGCGAACTCTACGTGACGGACTATTTCGACGGCGGCGTCTATCAACTGGTCGCCACCGCCAAATAGCCTGCGTTGGTTGGACCTAGCTGCCCGATGCAAGCAACATCGGGCAGAATACTGCTACGGTGAGCTGATTCGTAAATTTCGCAATTGAAATCGCTCTAGACATCCCCTATAATGAACCCAATCTTCAGGGGATGTGGCGTAATTGGCAGCCGCGCATGACTTAGGATCATGTGGAGTAATCCGTGTGGGTTCAAGTCCCACCGTCCCCATTGGTAGACTTGGTTCTTGTTGTTTCTCACCCGACGTTTATCACCATACAGTCTTTACTCAACCTGTAATCAGTAGATCGCAGGGGATGCCGCTGGCTGCGGTTCAGTCCGGTGAAACGTCCACGGTAGCAAAATGCTGGAAGCCGCCATCGACGCTATCCCACCAATCCGCTAACCGCGTGATGCGCCCCGTCGCCGTCCGACCAACCCGCATAGTGACATAGTTTATGACTCGCATCACGGTCGCCAAGCTTTCATCGAGGCAACATCATCCAACGCCTAGCACGACGTGGTATTGAGTCGTCCTCTCATCTCGGCCAACATCGTTGGATTGTTGAACGCGCCCGTACTTGGCTCAGTCGCTATCGCTGATTACTGATTCGCTGGGAATTTTATGCTGATATCCACTTGGCCTTTTTTACGCTTGATTGTGCTCTCGTCTGCTGGCGTTTTCTCAATACCGCGCGGTGTTAGGGACTGTTGGTACTGCCCAGCAGTATATTCGCGTCTTATCCGTTATTTTAGCCGAATGCGGATACCAAACGGTTGAATGCTTACATGCGACGGAGTAATTGAACAATGCCGATATAGAGACCATCTAGTATGGTGCCATACGTTGAGGATGGATGGATTATCACTATTATAGTCTGAATTAACATAATAAATTGACTAGTAGAAAAATCAGCTATAGACTGTTAATAGTCATCATATCTTAAGGTAAAATAGCAAATGTCTAGGTGCCTGCTCCAAAAACCAATTCTATAACAACAGCCTAGTTCGCCTCAGCTATTGTTGTTGAGTAGAGTTTCTGTCCCATCTTATAAGGAGCTTAACATCAGCAGAAAACAAGCAGACCAACTATGAACCAGTCAACAGAAACTTCGGCCCGAAAAGTAGGGGTCAATCTTCTCGTGGAAGGTGGAGAGGAGTGCGCAGTAAGAGCTTTTGTCAAGGAGTTCTATTATGCGTACTTTACGACAGGTCTTGATCCTAGTTACGATACGCTACGTTTTATGGGCGCTGATGTTCCCGCACCACTTAATCATCGGACAATTAACACTGATCGGTGCATTTAGTATCATAGTCACTGGCGTAATCGGGCTGACCCATTATGCAAGCCCGCCATCTAATCCATTTACCGCGTATGCCGATATCATGCCCGGTCAACCAAGCGCGGCCCTCGATCGGCGTGGATTCACCTGTCAGAATCCCACTTCTGGCTACCTCTACAACAAATATAATGACCATTCGTATGGTGACCCCTCGATTTGTACGCTTGAAATAGCACAAATTACTAGTGCGATCTATCACATAGAAGTGTCGTATTCAAAGGGAGTAATTCAACTTACCCATTTTGAGTTCCGCAATGACTCACTCAGCCTTGGCGACCTCACTGAGATTTTCAATTTAGAGGTCCGGCAACACTATTATATGCAGACGATCATGCTACCGACTCGGCAGCGATACATAAGCATCGTCTCCATTAGTCCGTGTCGGGGATTTTGGGCACCACTTCATGTTCGCTCGATCACTTTGACGAATACTCCGTTTGAACAGTGACCGACCCGGCAAACTCTGATTTAGGAACTTGGGAGTTACAACTGAGCGTAAAAAAGGCCAGGTGGATATCAGCACAAAACTCCCAGCGAATCAGTAATCAGCGATAGCGACTGAGCCAAGTATGGGGCGTTCAACAACCCGACGATGTTGGCCGAGATGAGAGGATGACTCAATACCACGTCGTGCTAGGCATTGGATAATACTGCCTCGAGGCAGGACTTGGCGGCAGTGACGAGAGGCATAAGCTACAGTATTCATCTCGTATTCGTGGCTTGACAAAGAATTCGTCGGCAACCTGCGTGATGCACTGGTAAGTAAGGGGCAAGCAACATGGAGCGACTGGGAATCCATCCCAGAATGTCCAGTGTGGTGAAATGAGGGCAATACCCGTAACAATGTACATCATATTGCGATGTAAGCTAAAGTGGGTTCCCAAAACTTTACCCTCATGTCCGCAAAGGTGTGGGTTCAAGTCCCGCCGTCCCCACTGGTAGACCTCACCTCAGGCCTCCGCAGCGGAGCATATTCGATCTGGTAACACCCCCTCAGCAGTGTTAAAATCCTTAATCCAGATGAATGAACAGACTGATTTTCGCCCCTATACTAAGGACTATCAAGTTGGCTACTCAAGTTGAACATCTCGACAATCACACGGCACGGCTAACCGTATCCGTCTCCAAGGAGACGCTCGAAAAGGCGATGCAATCAGCCGCCAAACGCATCGCTGGTCAGGTCAATATTCCCGGTTTCCGCAAGGGCAAAGCCCCCTATGCTGTCGTGTTGAAATATTTCGGCCCGGAAGCTGTCCTTGAAGAAGCGATGGACAAGCTCAGTCAAGATGTCTACAAGCAAGCCCTTGAAGAGTCCAAGATCGAGCCATATGCGCCCGGTGAAGTCGAATCCTTCGAGCCGGAACCTGATGTCACCATCAAATTCCTCGTCGCCAAGCAGCCCGAAGTCGAACTCGGCCCCTATCGCGATGTGCGCGTGCCGTATGAAGCGCCGCAGGTCGATGACAAGGCCGTCGAGGACACCATCACGCGGATGCGGGATGCGCGTGCCACCGTCGAACCCGTCGAGCGTGAAGCGCAGATCGGGGATAAGGTCAAGTTCAAGGTCTACGGCGAAGCGATCCATGATCACGGCGATCATGAGCACGACGACGAAGCCGAAACGCCTGAAGCCAAAGTCGAAGATCACGCTGAAGGCGAACATGATCACGACCATGAGGAACATGACCACGATCATGAGCATGGCGCGACCGTCGAAGAATTCATCGATGAAGAGATGGACGACGTGTTGAGCGAAGACCCCAACGCCGATCTGGTGCCCGGTTTCTCGGCGCAAGTGGTCGGGTTGAAGGCAGGCGACGAAAAATCCTTCAAGATCATGCTGCCCGCCGATTTCCGTGAAGCGCACTACGCCAACCACGAAGTCGATTTCAAGGTGAACGTGCTCGGCGTTCAATCGCGCACGCTGCCTGAATTGGATGACGAATTCGCCAAGGCTGCCAGCAACGGCGAAGCGGAAACGATGGATGCTTTGCGTGAGCGCGTGCGTAAAGACTTGCAAGAAGAAGCGGAACGCCGTTACAACTCCGAGTATTCGGACAAGGTGCTGGATGGCATGGTCGGCGGCGCGACGCTCAAGTATCCAGAGAAGATGGTCGAGAACACCACCAATGAAATTCTCGACTCGCTGGATCGCAACCTGCGCAACAGCGGCCTGACGCTGGATTATTACATGCAGGTGCAGAAAAAGACCGAAGCTGATCTGCGTCAGGACTATCGCGAAACTGCCCTCAAACGCTTGGAGCGTTCCTTGGTGTTGGGCGAACTGGCGCGGCTGGAAGGCGTCACCGTCAGCCGCGATGACATCACCAACCGCGTAACCACGATGGCGGAATCCTTTGGCGACCAGAAGGATACCTTCACCAAGATGCTGATGAAGCCGGAAAATCAGCAGAGCATCGCGCTCGATCTGCTGACCGAAGCCACCATCAAGCGCATCGTGGCGATTGGCAAGGGCGAAAATCCCCCGCTGCCAGAACCCGCTGCGACGACTGAAGCAGCCTCGGAAGAGACGCCGGTCGAAGCGTCCGAAAGCAAATCAGAGTAGCTTCCGATTGACCTCTCAACATCCCTCGTCGCACACGGGGGATGTTTTTTCTGCCTCATTCCTCCGGCGGGACGTATCTCGGTTCGTTATCATCCACCACTTCACCCTCGATCACATCATCATCGCTCGGCGACGATTTCGGCGCGGAGAGCGGGCTAGGCCGCCCTGCCACCGGAATCGGTGATTTGGGGCTACTAGGCGCAGCCTGCTGATTCGGGCGCAGCGCAGGCAGATTACTGGTCGCTTTGCCTCCAGACGCAGCGCCTGTAGTAGGCGATTTCGGTGCGAACGGCGAGGCGAGCTTATCGCCGCCAGCCGTACCCGCCGGACGCGCTGGGAAAGGTGACGAAGCAGGCTTATTCGTGCCTGCACCGAAGGGTGAGGCAGGGCGCGGCGTACCCAACGGTGCGGCAGGCTTGGCAGGTTCCTCCGCGTCCTTATCCTTCTCAGTGCTGCCGCTGGTCGTCGCCGCCGGACGCGCTGGGAAAGGTGACGAGGCAGGCTTGTTCGCGCCTGCACCGAAGGGTGACGCAGGGCGCGGCGTGCCCAACGGTGCAGCGGGCTTGGCAGGCTCCTCCGCGTCCTTGTCCTTCTCAGTGCTGCCGCTGGTCGTCGCTGCTGGACGCGCAGGGAAGGGTGACGACGCTGGCTTGTTGGCTGTGCCTGCGCCGAAAGGTGCGGCAGGGCGCGGTGTGCCCAACGGTGAAGCGGGTTTGGCAGGTTCCTCGGCGTCTTTGTCCTTCTCCGTGCTGCCACTCGTCGTCGCCGCTGGACGGGCAGGGAAGGGTGAAGAGGCGGGCTTGTTAGCGGCTCCTACTCCGAAGGGTGAGGCAGGACGCGGCGTGCCCAGTGGCGTTGCTGGCTTGGCGGATACCTCAGCTTCCTTATCCTCGTCCTTGTCTTTCTGCGTTCCCAACGCCGCTGGTTTGGGGGCGGGCATACCACCAGATAGTGGCGTTGGCTTGGGCACGGGCAACCCGACAGGCTTGGCGGGTGCTTCATCGGGCAGGGGTTCTGTCATCTCGTCAGCCGTTGTGATGTGTTTGCCACCGCTCCCCAACGCGGCAGGTTTGGGCGGCGTGGCTGCTGCTGCCGGAGCACCAATCGCCGGACGGGAAGGCCGTTCCACGGTGATCGGCTCGTCGGCAGGTCTGGTCGCGGGACGTGACTCTCCCGCCGGAACGGGCAGCGTCGTGATTGGGGAACGCATCTTGAAGCCGGGTTTACCGGGCGGGGCAGGCAGCGGCAACTGCAACTCAAACACCGATTTCGGCGGCACTTTGGCAGCCTTCGCGAGTTTGGATTCGGGCGGCGCATACTGAACTTCGCGATGCGTAATGGCGTTCAGCCCGCGTTCCACCAGCCACAACATGCTGCCCGCGATCACATCGATGAACAGCACCAAACCGAACACCGTCGTGAGGCCATATACGATGGTGGCAACTGGCCCCATCATCAAGCGATAGACCGCCATCCAGATGCCGAATACCGCGAATACGCCGAGCAACGCGATCAGGATCGCGAACGGCAGCCACAATCCGCGCGCTTCCTTGCGTGACGGCAGCATTGTGTTGGCGATCCCGAACAAGATATATGACCACAGCACGAAATCGGGTCTACTGACCAGCTTTTGAAAGGCAGCGGAGATCACATAGAAATCGAGCGTGCGCAGTGAACCGATGAAATCCGTCCAGCCGAGCGCGAAATGCCCGATGATGATGGTCGCCACGATGCCTACGCCCAACGGCACCAGATCAAGGATGGCGCGGTAAACCGGATTGATGATGAACCCGAAGTGGATGAAGCCGAGTTCGAAGGTGCCGTCTTGCTGTTCTTCGGGGAACAGCGTGAAATGCGTCGGCACTACGCGGAACATGCCCGCGATGATGTAGCGGCTGATCTCGTGGAGGAGCACACCCGGCAGCAGCACTAGATAAAATAGCAGCGTTGCCGGGCCACGATCTCTGGCGATGAGGTAACCTACCCCGAACAGGTGGCGCTGAATAAAGCGCTGTACTCGATACAAACAGTACAGCACAATCGCCAACCCGAACCAAGGTAGGAATACATCAAACCCCGTCATGGCTTCCGCACCTTTTGTGCGCCGCGTGCGCTCAGATCGTCGTCGTTATCCTTCGTAATTCGGAACACGCGGCAAATTCGCCCGTGCGCCGAACAGGTACGCGTTGCTGCGCCACAATATCCAGCCCTGTTGACCATTGATCTCGATCAGTGCCCAGTCGCCGCGCTCGTTCAACGCGATCACGGGCACACGCTGCCCCTTGCCGAGGCCGCCGATCACCTTGGTGGAAGCCGCCGCGCCTTCATGTACCTCAACAGATTCAGAAAGAATCGCCGCGACGACGGCAGGGCTAGGATTGACCTGCGATTGATCAGCGGGCAGCGGATCGAGCGCGGGACGCTGCGAACACTGATAGCTGATCGGGCCAAGCTGCGGCGACAGGGCATTGCCAACGCTGTCAACAGTATACGCGATCACGGCGACGGTGGTGCCTTCGCGCACTGCCGTAAAGTTCACCCGCGCCGCCACTTGCAGCGAACTGCCCACGTTGCCCTTGATGCGTGAGTAAACTAACGCTTCGCCCGGTTCGCCAAACACGCCATTGCCGTTGGAATCGACGCCAAACGCGACGTAATAGGGCGCGGTGCCTTCTGCGAATCCATCATAATTGACATAGGCGGTCACGCTGGCACACGAACGTCGATGCAGCGTCAGTTTGGTGATCTCAGCCTTGGCGGGGGTCTGAGCGCTGAAGAGAGCCGCCGCGCCAATGACGAACACTAAAGCGGGACGCGCCGCTCGTGTTAACAACATGCGTGGTACTCGAAAGTTCATCCGTGGTTCCTTTCCGGGCACGCCCCCATGTAGGGCGAGACTAGCCCCGACCGATGACGCAATTGTACACGCGCCTTTCGCCTCTCCGCCAACGGTTGCCCTACGTGAACAACACTCATTAGCGCGAATTGCCTAGGAACGTGATAATACATAGCATGAACTCACCCGCGTGATGTTCAGCGTGTTAAATGTATCATCCTCTAACTCTGTTTGAGCAGAACGGAGCTTTGTGACAGCAAGGTTGCAACGTGTCGCGGATCACCAGAGATACTCAGGCAGCGGGAACACCGCCTTCGCTTCAGCAGTCAATTCTCAGCAACGCAGGTTGGTTATTGGTGTCCTTAGCGACTGCCGTGTTCGTATGGTATTTGGCAACTTCTGTACAAAATCCCGTCGTCCAGCAGCGCCTGAATCAGCGCGTCCCGATTGAAGTCCGGCTGCCCGAAGGCTACATCGTTGTCCAGCGCACGTCGGAAACCGCCCTCGTCACCGTCCGTACTCTGCAATCGATCTGGAACGAACTCGGTCAGGATGATATCAAAATCGTCGCGGATTTTTCCGATTTGCAACTGCCTACCGATGGTCAACCCGTCGAACGCAGCATCCAACTTCAAGGCAGCCTGATCAATCGGCGCGGCGTGGTCATGGACATTACGCCGAAGTTTCTGCGCGTGACGCTGGCCGTGCGCGGCGAAAAACTGGTCACCGTCAACATCATCCCCTCGCAAGAACTGCCGGTTGGCTTCGTGACCACCGAGATCACGCCGAGCGACACGCAGGTCAAGATCATTGGCCCCAAATCGATGGTGGATAAGGTAGCGGAAGCCCGCGCCAGCGTCAGCCTTCAGAATCAGACGGCTCCCTTCGTCCGCAATCTGACGTTGACTCCGCTCGACTCCGACGGCAATCCCGTCACGGGGGTGACCGTGCAGCCGAGTGAAGTCACGGTTAAGGTGACCATCCAAGAGCGTGATGATGTCACAGGTCTGCAAGTGGTGCCCAATTACACGGGCACGCTGCCGGATGGCTACCAGCTCAAGAGCGATAGTTGGTCGCCCCGCCGCATTTTTGTGCGTGGCGATCAAGATGTCATCGCGGCGATGAACGGCACCATCTCTACTGAAGCCATCGATCTCTCGCCGCATACGCAAACCTTCACGCAGAGCGTGCGGTTGAAGCTGCCCGAAGGCGTCACCATGCCCGATCCGAGCGACGTAACCATCACCGTCGTGATCGAGCCAGTGCTGATCACGCGGGAATTCGCGGGCATCCTCGTCCAACCACAGGGGCTTGATCCCGCCGACTACTCCATCGCGCTCAAGCCGGATCGCGTGCGGGTACGCGTCACGGGGCCGCAAGCCATCGTCGCCAACCTGAAAGACAGCGACATCAGTGTCTACGCACCGTTGAACGGGTTAGCAGCGGGCACGCACATCGTCACCGTGCAAGGCTCGGTGTCCGCGCCTGAACTTTCCGGCGGCGGGATCGAGATACCCGAAAATCAGGTGGAAGTCACCATCATCGCGCATAACCCGACGCCAACACCGACGATCTTGCCCGACCTGCTGGAGACGCCAGTGCAGCGCTAACGTTATTTGGGGACGAATTTAACCCGTGTCAGATACACGTAATCGTCCGCCATACCACCGTCGGGTGTGATCACGCGCAGACGCCGGAACTGCTGACCATCGGACGACTCGACCAACTGGTACATCCCTACGCTCAATTGCCAAGTGTCCAGCGGCGCGTCGGCTGGAATCGTGAAGGTATGCTTATCCTCGATGATCTCGTCCGGCCTCCATGTGCTGGTCGGGCGCGTCCATTCGGCGGGCATCCCGTCATGACTGGCGAAAACGTTGGTCGTGTTCGGCTGCAAAATCTGCACGAACACGCGATAATCCGTTGTCAGCGGGCGTTTGCCGCGCCAGTACAGAGTTACCGTCACCTCATCGCCTTGCCGCATCACCAGCTTCGAGATGTCATAGCCGACCAATTCGGCCTCGTCGCCAAAATTGACCGACATCGGATTCGGCGCGTTAAGCGTCGAAGGGCGTGGCTGGACATGAATCCGCCCGATTTCACGCATCCCTTCTGGATCGCCGTCCGTAACCGACATCCGTTCGCCAGAGCGCGGATCGTAAAAACCCAACTGGGCGGTGAGCGTTTGCGGCGCGACGGCATAGTCGGGAATTCGGATGGCAAACGTGTTGCGCAAGCTGATCATGCCAGTTCCGCCAGCCTTGAACTGTGATCGAACGGCCTTGCTCAATAGCCGTGTCGGCAGTTGCCCCTGTCCCAAGTACACATCGCGCTGCGCCACGATCAACCCGTCATCGTTCACTAGATGAACGAAAACCGTCCAATCTCTGGTCAATGTGGCCGCTACAGGGAGGCTGAATAGCTGGCAAAATGTAGCATATTCACCCACTTGCACCGTGACATCGAACGTGGCGGGGCACTGCGCATCCTCGGAGTCGCCAACAGCGATGTAATTCTGGTTTGCTGTGCTCGGCATGGTCTCATAGAAACGCGAACCGCCGGATTCAATGCTGGCAGCATCAGTTATTGTGAAAACAGGCCAACGATACGCGGCGATCAGCAGCACCGCCGCGATCACCGATGCCCCTGCAAACCATGAGCCGCTTATCACCAACAGACCAGTTTTTAGGCGTGGCACCCACCTCCCGATCCGCCACAAGCCGACTGCCATCCACAGGCTGATCGGTGCGATGGCGGCGAACATTAACCGTCCTTGTGATGCCCACGTTTCGCTCGTCCAACGGAGCAATCCGACGAACAGCACCACGATCCACAGCAGCGTGATCAGCCGCCCAACCACGATCGCACGTGATGTGCCGGAGTCGGACATTTTCCGCGTTGGTACGATGCAGCCGACGATGCCTACTGCTGCGATCCCGTTGAAGACCGTGTACATCCACAGCGGTAGCGGCACATTCAGCCCACCGAAAAAGCCCCAATAGCTCATCAGGAAGGTGTCGCGCTCACTCCATAACTGCGCCCAGTTGGCGGGGATGGTACGGCGTCCCACGATGTCGAGGAAGACGTTCAGGCCAGTCGGATCGCCGTAAAGCTGCCAGTTGCGCACGTACCACCAGCCCGCGATCGCGATGGTCAACCCGCCCGTGATCACCGCCCCGCGCACAAACATACGCCAATCGCGCAGTCGATAGGCCAACACCGCCAACACCAGCGCGATCAGCGGCAGGAAAAAGCCGATGTTGAATTTGGCTAACATGCCTGCGCCCGCCATCACGCCGATGTAAACCAGCGTGCGGATCGGCGGCGCATCTGTCCGCTTGAGCAGCCGGATCACTTCCACCAGCAGCACACTAGCGACCGCCGTCGAGAGGTTGTCGTTGTTGACACTGCCGCTGATGAACAGGAACATCGGATTGAAAGCTGTGAACGATGCCGCGCCGAGCCAGATTGCACGCCGTTCGGGGAACAGTTCTTCCGCCAGCCGATACGTCATGGCAACAGTGACCGCGCCGAGCGCGACCGACAGCAGCCGCACTACATGCAGCGCCAGAATCGTACCCTTCCATGGGAATGCTTCCACCGCCGGATCATGGATCGCCATGTTGTAGTTGCCGTCGGGCACGATCACGCCGATGTCCGCGTGCGGGTTGATCCAGCGCGCCGTGTCGATGTCCGACGTGTCGATCCAGAAGGTGAGCACCGCGCCCATCATGTAATACAATGGCGGCTGACTGCCTTCCTGACGCCACGCCGTCACCTGACCGGGCACTTGTACGGGCAGCGCCAACCGATTATCCGCCAGCGTCTTGACCATCGGGTAATGCCACTGTTCATCGGAGGCTTCCCACGGCGGCGTGATGAGGCTGTAAGCGCTGGCGACGACGATATAGACGATGAGCAGCGCGGCGAGTGGTTGGGCGGCGATCCGTTTCAGCATTCAGCGTATTTCTCTTCATAGCGAATTAGGCGGGTAAGTGTAGCGCCGTTAGCTTGATCCCGCGCTGACGATTGGCGGGCGCTGTACCGCATTTCTCCACAGGTTTTGCACAACCCTTAAGCAGGAACTCAACAATTTTCCTGTAGAAATCAATAGAGTATTGGCGAGAGCAGCGTCCCTTGCTCTACGCCGCGATTGAAACAGGAGCAGTTATGCAGAAACGAACCTTGGTACGCTTATTCACTCTGGTCGCTTGTCTCGCCGCGTGGAGCGTCGCCACGCCTACCGCGACTCAGGCACAAGGAACAGAGACGATCACCCTGACCGATGCCAGCATCGTCCCGCAAAGCGTGATCTACGACGCGGCGGCAGGCACCTTTTTGGTTGGCTCGACCGCCAAGGGCACGATCTACGCCGTCGCACCAGATGGCAGCACCACGGCCTTCATCGAAGATTCAGAGATGACGGCGACGGTGGGGATGTATCTCGACACGGCGAGCAACAAATTGTATGTAGTTGATTCGAGTATAGCGCGGCAGATGTTGGGGCGGACGCGCGGCGGCTTTGGCGGCAGACAACCCTCCGCCGATGGCACGCCACAAGCGGGCAACCCACCCAACGGGCAACAACCAAGTGACGGCACGCCGCAGCCCGGTGGACAACCGCCTACCGATGGCACGTCACAGCCGGGGCAGCCACCGACGATGGGTAATTTCAATGCGACCATCGCGCTGTTCGTCTTTGATCTCAACACCAAGCAGCGAGTGTTGAAGGCCGATCTGACCACCGTTGCCGCGCAGCAAGGCTTGCGCCTCGCCTATGATGTGGCGCTCGATAAAGACGGTAACGCCTACGTGACCGATAGCATGGCGGGCGCGGTCTATCGCATCGATCCACAGGGCACGCTGGCCTACCTGAGCGATCCCAAATTCCAGACGATGGGCATGATGGGCGGCGCACCCGGTCAGGGCGATCCCAACCAGAATAACGGGCAGGGCGGCACGCCTTCTGATCAAGGCGGTGCGCCGGGGCAGGGTGGATTCGGGCGTTTCGGCGGCTTGGGTCTCACTGGCATCGTGTATCATCCCGACGGCTACCTGATCCTCGCGCAAGCCTCCGATGGCAAGCTGTTCAAGATTCCGTTGGATAATCCGCAAAACGTGACCGAGATCACGCTGCCGGAAGCGGTAACGGGCGCACGCGGCATCACCTTGACGGCGGACGGTAAATTACTGGTCGCCACCAGCCAAGAAAAAACCGTGTATGTGATCAGCAGCGCGGATCAATGGGCGACAGCGACCATAGACAAGAAGATCACGGTTGAAATTGGCGCGTCCGACATCACGCTGAAAGATGGCGAGGTGTGGGTGCTCGAATCCGGCACAGCAGCGGCGCAAACAGGGTCAGACCAAACTACGCCGACAGTCAGCAGCGCGACTCTAACTCGGATCGCGTTGAACTGAATTACGAGTAACCTCAATGCCCGACGCGTTCGTCGTCGGGCGTATCCTCTTGCTCCCATGATCCTAGTTTTGGGAACTATCCCTCGCTTGACACATTGTTATTGAATGAGACAACGGAATCAATCAAATCAGACTTGGATCTTTTTATAGATGTACCGTGTTCCAAGCACTTCACGAACCTGCACATCAAAACCTTCGCCATGATAACCACGCATAGCTGCTCTGGTTCGCCATTAATTAAGTCCACAATAGGAAACTCAATGGGCATGAGAAGAGTCCTTCTCCATCTCTGCACGTAGGGTGAAGATAAGCTTTGTCCCGTTTGTCGTTTACGAAAACTCGGCTAATCTCGACCACATAGCGGAGTCATCGGATCATTGAGCAATAAGCTAACAGTATAGGTATTGACCGCCTCTCCCTCCTCTAGTTCTACATAAAAAACGTCGATAGGCGGGTAATAAAATTCACCAGTTATTTCTAGAAAGCTACGATATGGCTCATGTCGCCAACCAGTTTGGCTGAATGCCTGAACTAATTCTGACCACGACCGGCTACTCTTGTAAGTCCAGCCATCGTATCCATAGAGACAGAAATTAGTTTTATCTATGGCGTAATGATTCTCTCCAAGCAATTCGTCGTTTGCGCTAAGCATCGAAATTATTCTTACTATGGATTGCTTTTGGGCTTCGCGAGCAGGTATATCGAAAAGTTGGGCTTTCAGGTCAGATGACAAAAACCACATGACGCTAAGAATGGCCGTGACAATAACGAACGAGACACCTACTTTAACCCTTGTTCGTCTGGTCATATTAAGGTCGTGGCTCCTGAAATTTTACATGTAGGTTAGAAATCGCTCACTACAATAATAGATTCAAATTTTGCGTTTGCACTTGTCCTTAACATGAGCCAAGGTAGTTTGTTGCTCATCAGTTTTTCCACTAACTTCTCATCAAATGCAAGCTCTTTGTTACTTTCCAAGAGCACATTAAAAGCTTTCGCTCACTTGGGTTATATGGACATGATCCTCCCGATTGTCCACGCCCCCCATTGATCTCCCCTTCTATCTGTCGTACGCTCAAAAGCGCCTTTAAGCGCACGAGAACGACGCTTACAAACTCAGATAATCGCTCTGTTCAGGTGGGGCATATGCCAGCGTCAAACAGGACTTTCAACACCTAGCCTGCCCCAGATGGCCTCCAATCAAGTTTTTCCCTACTGCTATAATCGTGTGTATGCAATCAGCACAATCTTTTAGGGGTAAGAGGAGAAAATACGATGGCAGAAGCAAAAAAGGCCACCAAGAGCACCGCCGCGACCAGCAAGAAGTCCGATGGATTTACCGCCGAGGAACGCGCTGCGATGAAAGAGCGCGCCAAAGAGATGAAGGCAGAAGCGAACAAGGCCAACGCGGAAAGCGACGTGATCGCGAAGATCGCGGAGATGCCAGAAGCGGATCGCGTGCTAGCCGAGCGGATTCACGCGATCATGAAAGCCAACGCGCCATCCCTCACGCCGAAAACGTGGTACGGGATGCCCGCCTATGCTACCGCAGACGGCAAGATCGTCTGCTTCTTCCAGAGCGCGGACAAGTTCAAGGCGCGGTACGCAACGTTCGGTTTCAACCCGGATGCGAAACTCGATGAAGGTCACATGTGGCCCGTTGCCTTCGCGTTGACAAAGCTGACCGCCGCCGAAGAAGCAAGAATCATCGCGCTCGTGAAGAAAGCCGTGAGCTGAAGACAGGTTCAGCGTCGTCACGATCAAGGCCGGAATTCCTCGCCTGATCGTGACCGTTCTGCAAGTTGGACTTCGCTAGATCTCAAGATTTGGTTGCCGCTAACGATACATCGCGAACAACGAATTCTCATTTCCGTTATTCACCCACTTCGAGCTGCACTGTTACTGTGTCGCCTTCCTCAAGATTCTCCGCTTTTCGGACACTCGCCTTGATGGGCACAAGATAGCTACCATCTTTGGGAAATAGAGAAGTCGTCCATTCGGTGTTGTTGATACGCGCAACGACAGGGATCACGCCCCACCCATACGTCACGAAGCTCGATATGGCTTTCAGGTCTTGGCTTTCATCCGCCGGAACGGTCACGAAGTACCACGGCGCTGGCCCGCGCCAGAACCAAATCTTCCCAGAGAATTCAATATTCATTGGTTTACCAATCGCTCATGATCGTGTCATGGAAAAGGCGCGCGTTCAGCAACAGTGGGAGTTCAATGCAGATAGAGTTTAACCTGAAGCGCGGAGGAAAGCCTACCTAGTGCGTAAGTGAGTAAGTGATTGTCGGCTGTGCGTCTAACGGAGCAGGCTGAGATGCCCCGTTACGCTGTTGATTGCCTCGTCGTCGGCTGGCCCGATGCCTACGCAGGTGAGCGTGCCCGCTTCTACGACGGTACGCCCTGCGTCGCGAATCAAATCGGTGGGCAGGTCTTTGGCCTTCGCTTTGGCGTGTATCTCCAACAATTCTGCCTCCGAGCCGACGCGCAGTACGATCTTGGGCATCCCTTCGTCCAGCCAGCGATTCAGCTCGTCTTCTTCCGCCCACAGTAAGGCGGCGACGGCAGCATGAGCCACCTGTGCGGCGAGTTTCCCGCGCGGTAGTTGCAACGCCTCATTCACGACAATGACTTGTTTCAAGCATAAACTCCAATGATGGCTAAGGCGCGGTGGGCGACCAGACAGGCCATGTATCCATGTGATTCCCGTCCGTCAGCATACGCGGGTTGCTGCCATCCGCGTCCATAATCATCAAGGCTTGGGTCGCGTCGATGTTGCGTACCAAGCTGCCATAAACGATGAAGTGACCGTCCGGTGACCAGCTAGGCGTGAAATTGTGGAGCGGCCCGTGCGTCAGTTGGTGTTCCTTGTGGGTCTTGATGTCAATCGCGAAAAGGTCAGCGGCCCATTCCTCGGACATTCGCGCGTAGGCGATCTGCGTGCCATCGGGCGACCAGCTCGGATAGATTGGCCCTAGCCCGATGTCCATTGTGGCGGCTGGTACAAGACGCGTCAATGCCGAGGTGGCTACGTCGATGAGGTACAGAACTTGCTCCGTCTCATCCAAAAACGCGATCTGCGTGCCATCTGGCGACCACACCGGAAAAATGGGTTGCATATCCGGCGTAGGGAGGCGATTGAGATGCGTACCATCCGCGTTGATGATCCACAACGACCGCGATGGGTCAGCGTCGGATTTGGAGGCCACAAAAGCGAGGCGTGTGCCGTCCGGCGACCATGTCGGGCGATCCGACGACGAATCGGCGTAGTTGAGGGCGGCTTCTGGTGGGATCAGCGTCCGTCGCCCGCTGCCATCAGGATGGATCACATTGAGCTGATAGGTTGCGTTAATCCTATCCGCGAACGACAACATCTTGCCATCCGGTGACCACTGCGGCGAGTCAAAACAGCACGAGTCTTTCAGCAGCACTCTGGTCACGTTTGTCCGCAAGTTGACGATGGCGATCTGCATCATTTGCGGTTTGAAAGCTACCTGCGTCCCATCTGGTGACCATGCAAAGCCGGGTTCACTGTCTGTGTACAAATCGGTGAGTTTATGTGCCTCCGACCCATCCGCGTTGACTACCCACACCTCACGATCATTGCGATTCGCGCGTGCAAACACGATCTTGCCCGTAGGCTCTACCGTCGCGTACGCGGATCGCTGTTCACACATAATCAGCATGAACAATAACACCAGACTGATGCAATGCTTGAGACGCACAATTCACCTCGTTGCCGGGCGCGGATCAGCCAGCTTCCGACTCCAGATCAACGAAGCGGTAGCCGACGCCCGGTTCGTTAAGGATGTAGCGCACGTTCCGTGTCGGGTCTTCTTTCAGCTTTTTGCGCAGTTGGTTGACGAACACGCGCACGTAATGATCCATCTCGCCATATTCCGCGCCCCAGATTTTGCCGAGCAGTGTGCGATGCGTGATCACTTTGCCCGGATGCGTCGCCAGTTCGCGCAGCAGATCGAATTCCTTCGGCGTCAGGTGGATTTCCTCGCCTTCGACGTAAACACGATGGTTAGCGAGATCGATGCGCAGGTCGCCCACCCGAATTTCGGCGTTCGTGGACGCGGGTTCGTGGTCAATCGCGATCCGCCGCAGGATCGCGTTGATGCGCGCGTGCAGCTCATCCATGCCAAACGGCTTGGTGAGGTAATCGTCAGCGCCAGCATTGAGCGCGTCCACTTTAGTACGCTCCTCGCCGCGCACGGACAGCATGATGATCGGCACTTTGCTGAACTCGCGAATCTGGCGGCAAACTTCCAGCCCATCGGGCGGCGGGCCGAGTGCGATGTCCAGTACGATAATATCCGGCGACTGTTGAGCTGCCACGATAATGGCTTCCCGCCCCGTCGCGGCAGTCAGTACGTCAAACCCATACCCGCCCAAACCCACTTTTAGCAGCTTGCGGATGCGGGGTTCGTCGTCAACTACGAGTGTTTTGGTCATAGATTGGTTCCAAAGGCAGCGTGAAAATGAACGTCACGCCGCCATCCTTTGTATCCTCGATATGCAGCTCACCATGATGCGCTTCGACAATGCCCTTAGCGATTGCCAAGCCGAGACCCGTTTGTCCACCTTTGCCGTGATAAAACGGCTCCATCACCGCCTGTCGTTCGCTGGCAGGGATAGTCGGCCCATGATTCACGACGGCAATTTGCACCTGCTGATGATTGATAACGCGCCCTTCAATAATAACTTGCTTATCTGGCGGCTCGTATCGCAATGAATTCTCAACAAGATTACTCAACGTTTGCAAGATCAGACCATAGTCAAAACGCACGGCTGGCATGTCCGCCGGGAAGTCCAGCCGCAGCCGCTGCTGCTTGAAGCGCTGGTATATCCGCGCTGCCACATCGCCTGCTGCTTCCTCCAACGAATTCCATTCGGCGTTGATCTGCAACGCGCCCGCTTGCAGCCGCGAAATATCCAGCAAATCGCCCACCATCTCGTTCAGATGATCGGCCTCGACCTCGATAGCCTCGATCATGTCGGCGCGGTCGGTCGGAGTGATAGCGGCATCCAAGCGTTGCAGGTTACTGGCGGATGTCTTGATGATGGTCAGCGGCGTGCGTAAATCGTGCGAAACGGCTCGCAGCAATGCCGTCTTAAGCCGATCCGCTTCTTCGAACGTGCGGCTTTGCTGCACTTTGGCGGTCAGATCGATGCGCTGTAAGGCGGTCGCCGTTTGTACCACGCACGTGACGATCAAGCGTGACAGCGATTCCGATGGCGGTGCGCGAAACGTAACCGCGATGGAACCGAAGATTTGTGTGCCTGTCGAAAGCAGGAGGTATTGTGTCGTTTCTGCTGGACGCCCCACCACCTGATTTTCGGACAGCAGCATAACCTCTTTCACATTGTCGATGTTCGCCAGAGTCTGTTTCAGCGTGCCGTGAATCTGCGTCGCATCAGTCGCTTGGTTGAGCGCACGGGTTAGCTCGTACAAAATATTCTGCTCGTACAAGCGCTGCGTGGCGGTGGTAGCCTGCCGCCGCGCGTACGAGGCGAGTTGTCCGGTCAGCGTCGCCGCCGCCAGATAAATGAACAAATCTATCAGATCGCGCGGGTTGGCGATGATGAAGGTGTGCAGTGGCTCGACCAAAAAGTAGTTGAAGCACAGAAAACTGACGAACGCAGCCAGCAGTGACGCCGCCGTGCCGAACCGGATCGCGACAATGAGTACCACCAGCAGATATACCAGCGAGAAATTGGCGATATTCAGCTCAAGCCGCAACATCGATAGGCTGATCGTCGCGATGGCGACCAGCAGCAGCGTAAGCACATAATTGCGGATTTTCACACTCAACGTAGACACGCTTCATCTTGCCAATCATGGTCAAGGATTGCAGGCAAGTGTAACGTAAACTGTGGTCTCGTGCCGAGTACGAAATGGGGTATAGATCTTTCTAGGTACGTTCGTCCGCAAACGGCCAATGTCTCTGTATCGATGCTTCACGGATCAATACAGAGACACTATCCCACCGTTTTGCAAGCTCAGGCTACCGGCACTTGGCTTGCCAGCGCTGGCACAATATGCTGACCGATCAGTTCGATGGAACGCATGAGTTTTTCGTGCGGAAGTCCTACCACGTCCATTTGGAATGTCACGCGTGAGATGCCGCCGAGCGCCTCGCTGTGCCGCTTGATCTTGTCCGCGACTTCTTGCGGATTACCGATCAAGAATGCGCCCTTTTCCGCCCGCTGATAGTCGAAATCGGCACGCGACGGAGGTCGCCATCCACGTTCCTTGCCAACCGAGCCGATCATCTGCACGTAGCCCGGATAAGCCTCGTTCGCAGCTTGCTCGGTCGTGTCCGCGACATAGCCAAGCGAGTGCAGCCCCACCTTCAGCTTCTCCGGTGGATGTCCTGCCTGCCGTCCAGCCTCGCGGTACAGATCGACCAGCGGACGGAAACGATGCGTTTCGCCGCCGATGATCGCCACCATGAGCGGCAGGCCAAGTACTCCCGCGCGAATGAACGATGCAGGCGTTCCGCCGACTCCCAACCAGATCAGCAGTTGAGCTTGTTGCGGGCGTGGGTAGACGCCTTCACCGGAGAGCGGCGCGCGGAATTTACCCGACCAGTGAACATGCTCGTTATCCCGAATACGCAGCAGCAAATCTAGATTCTCCGCGAACAACGCATCGTAGTCTTCGAGGTTCAGGCCGAACAACGGGAACGCCTCGATGAACGATCCACGCCCGACCACCATTTCTGCACGCCCGCCGGAAATCAGATCGAGCGTGGCGAAACTCTGAAAAATGCGCACCGGATCAATCGCGCTTAACACCGTGACCGCGCTGGTCAGGCGAATCCGCTTGGTACGCGCCGCTGCTGCTGCCAAAATTACGGTAGGCGCAGAATCGAGGAAATCTTGACGGTGATGTTCACCGATGCCGAACACCGCCAATCCAGCGCGGTCAGCAAATTCGATTCTCTCCAGCAGCCGGTTGAGGGACTCGGCGGGAGAGAGCTTTTCGTTATTATCCTTGGCTGAATGCAAGGCGGCGAAACTATCGATCCCGACTTCCATGAGGATACCTCCTGTACTTGTGCGTCGTGATGGGGAAGCGGTGGATGAAAATAAGGCATTGAGGCTGACTGTGGAACGCCATCCTACAATGCCATTTCATGCGGTTAGCTAAAGATGCGGTTGCGACCAGTGGATGTCCTCGGCGCTACCTAATTCCTGTTGAGTCTGGCGCGGTGACATCCAATTGCAGCGGCGTGCCGAACTTGTCCGCGTATACGAACTCCGCGAAGGGCTTGCGCACGCGCGGCAAAAGTTCACGCTCCTGCAAATCTTCCGGCAGGCTGGTGACATCACCGCCGTAGCCGAGCGCCAGCACCGTCACCGTGTCGAAGCCTTCGGGCACGTCGAACAGCTCCCGTGCCTTGTCCTGATCGTAGCCGCCCATCTGATGCACGTAGACGCCATGCACGCCCGCTTGCACCGTCAGGTGCGCCACCGCCTGACCGAGGTCGTAATAGGCGTGACGGTTGGGGCGTCCTGAATCGCTGACCAGCTTGGCAACCGTCAAGATCAGGACGGGGGCTTGCCCTGCCCACTTGAGATTGTTGCCCGTCAGGATGCCGAGTAAATTCTCATAGGCTTCTTCGCCCTTTTGCGTCACGATGAACCGCCACGGCTGTTGATTCCCGCCCGATGGCGACCAGCGCGCGGCTTCCAACACGCTCCACAGAATATCAGGACGGATCGCGTCATTGGAAAACGCGCGCGGACTCCAACGCTGCTTCAAGATGTCGTGTAGTTCGTATTCGCTGGTGGCTAATTTCTGAATCATGGTATGTACCCCGGATGCTCTCCCTAACCCAACAGCATGACTATACACCCTCGGTGTCCCTGCTGCTGTCCTTGCTGGTGTCCCTCTTACTAAATAAGCGCTGTTTTGGGCAAATCACTGATCTACGTTAGGTGGCAGCTACTTTATGGTTGAAAAATTGATGAGATTTTCTTGCTGCGTCTCGCTCCCATCCTCTTCCCGTCCAATAAGCACCAACCAAACATGCGGAATTTTTTCAATAGGAATCATCGTAAGTGCCCTTATACTATGGATTGCTGAGTCGCTATAGTGAGATTGTCGAATGCGGCATCAACCGATATATGCGCCGGTGCCAATGTTGGCAGCGGATGTGAACTGCTTTTGGGTGCTTGAGCAAGATCAGGCAAGCTATAACCGTGAGGTATATCTACCTGATGCATACGTCGAAGTGATGATCAATGTGGGTGCGCCGCTCCTGTTGGAGTGCGACTCCGGAATGCTCGAACTGCCACGGGCATTTGTTAACCCGCTTCAAAATAAGCCGCTTCGGATTCGCGCTGCTGGGTTCTGTCAGATGATTTCGATGCAGTTGTATCCTTGGGCGGTCAAGCCGATCTTGAATATTGATGCTGATCCATCAACTGTGCATGTGATCGGCCTTGATGCAGATTGGCAGCGTTTTGCGGATGATCTGACGCAGATTGTCGCGCATCGAGGCTATGGAGAGGCCATCGACTCCTATCAGGAATTTGTCTGCCAAACTGCTTATCGGCATAAGCACGATCTAATGCCAATCCGCACTGCCGGACAGTTACTGCATCGCTCGCAGGGTCAAATCCGCATGGCAGACCTTGCCGCCCAGAGCTGCCTATCGTCCAGCCAATTCGAGCGACAGTTTAAACTTTACACGGCTATTTCGCCTAAAGCCTATGCCCGGATTGTTCGCTTTGGTAGCGTCCAAGCCGCATTACTCGTGAATCCATCCATTCCATTGGCTGATCTGGCGGATGTCTATGGGTACAGTGATCCGGCGCACCTGATCCGCGAATTTAAGTCTTTTGCAGACTGTACACCACGCGATTTCGCTGCCACTGCCCCTGCCTATTTTGAACTTCGGCAACATGAAGATTGGTACGATTTCATGAAACAATCTTTTAGTCTGCCTGAGGCGGGGTAAGGGAATAAAGCAATCTCAGTACGCTTTCATTCAACCTAACGGAAGTTGTTGAGGATGTAAAAGGAGATATTTCCATGCAGGAACTGTTAGTGGATTTCATCACTTCACTCGATGGCTACGGAACGGCGACAGGGTGGCCCGGTTGGTGGGGGCTGGAAGGCCCCGAATATCTCAAGTGGCTCGGCGAACAGCCCGACTACACGCTCCTGATGGGAGCCAACACGTACCATGAGATGTACGAATTCACTGCTCAATCGGATCTGCCAAGCGAAGAAGCAGACAGCATGGACGGGCTTACCAAAGCCTCCAAGGTGGTGTTCTCCTCGACGCTGAAGGCACCGCTGCCGTGGGCGAATACCCAACTGATCAGCGGAGATGCGGTCGAGGCTGTGCGAAAGATGAAGCAGGAAGGCAACAAACCGTTGACCACCCTAGGCAGCATCAGCTTGGCTCGGTCGCTGCTCAAGGCCGGTCTTGTGGATCGTTTTCGGGTGATCGTCTTCCCCGTGATCACCGGGCGCACTGGCACTGGCCGGATTTACGACGATTATCCTGATGTCGCGTTCGACATGGTTAGCACCCGAATTTTCGATGGCAAAATCCAACTGCTGGAGGGCGTCCCCAGATTGCTGACTGCGCCGCCGGGCATGAACGACGCTCCCTGAAGTCAGGGACCATGAACATGTTGTAGGTTGCCGCCGGGCAAAACACTCCAAGTCTATCGGCTCAACGGATGTCCGTCGTACGCACCGTGATATATGGCTGAAAGTCTGCCCGATCGTCAGGGATAATCGCCATTCGATATTACGCGCAGTGGTACGGATAAGCGTGTTGGCTTTGGCAGCGGCATCCACTTTTGTCTTGGCGCACCACTAGCCCGCGTGAAAGCCGAGATCGCTTTCAAAAACATCGTGCGCGGCTTGTCCGACTAGCCCTGACTGATGAAAAGCCGACCTATCGCGGAACCTATGTCTTGCGAGATTTAGATCAGATCCCTGTCACACGTTGACCCACATAACGCATGATCGTCTCATTCTTAAGTGGAACTATCATGCGTTTTTCCTTGTCTCCATGCTCCAAGTACAAACAAACGGTTTTTTCGTAGAAAAGATCAGCGTCTTTTCAAGATGATGTTGAGACTGCCAAATACTTCCTCATCAGTTAGGTCAGTCTTGTAGAAAGGTTGATAACCATCGGCTGTTACTACAACTTCATACACGCCACCCAATCTCAATAGCTGTGACTGTCGAGTAGGTTCAACAGTTGACCCGTTCCGATCTCTAACAACTGGAGAGTAAACCTGCTTTGAGGTCTGGAATACACCGATGACATCAGTTGTACTAATCGGAAAACGCACAGCCTTATCACACACTAGACGATGCCCCTTTATCTCTATCCGTGCATGTGCAATTGGATTGTTTTGTTCATCTTTGACCGTACCTTGAACAGTCTCCGTACTCATTAGACAATCGGGAACTGGCAGATCAAAATCGTATTCAAGCCAATCCAGAGTCGCATGGACACTATAGATAAAGGCGACCACAACTAAGACTGAACCTGTGAAAAGAAATGCATTTCGGTTAATTCGAATCATCAATGCCTGTTGAAGCTAGAAATCCCGTGTAAGCAACCAACCATCGATCATGCTCTGCGTCATCTATCTCTTTCGCCAGAGTGGTTACTTGACATCACTATAAGCGTGAGCAAGCTAAAGGTGAAGCACCTGAGTGCTTATGAAATACATTTGGCACTTCTGGTTTGTCACATTGTCCACTTACGCAAACTACCCGAACTGGCCTCAATCAATGTAAAGCCGACCTATCGCGGAACCTATGTCTTACGAGATTCAACTCCGCTCCGTATCGCGTTCTGATTACACAGGAGGTCTAGGCAAAGGTAAGCACAGCCTCGCTTTTTTGTTCGATTCTGAGTATCTTCTAACAGCAATTGACGGACGAGTTTACATGGAGGTCATGCCGTGGCTGAACAAGACGGATCGCTTCTCCCGTATTACCGTGGCTGGGAAACCTATCAGGAATTGTTGATTAAGTCGGTTGAGTCGCTGACGCCGGAACAACTCGCCGTGCGTCCTGCGCCACATCTGCGCTCGATAGGCGAAAACGCCGCGCATATCGTCGGGACGCGGGCTGGCTGGTTTTACTTTACGCTGGAAACCGGCGGTGAAGGGTTGGTCAAGTATGCGAAGTGGAATATGCCGGATCACCCCGTCCCGTCCGCTGCCGAACTGGTCGAGGGTTTGAAATTCACGTGGCAAGTCATCCACAGTTCTTTGAGCACGTGGACGCCCGCCAACCTGTCCGACATTTTTCACGACTCCGATGAGAACGGCAAAATTTGGGATCTCACGCGCCAATGGGTGATCTGGCATCTGATCGAGCATGATCTGCATCATGGCGGCGAACTTTCCTTCACGTTGGGTATGTCCGGCTTACCCGGCATCTCCCTTTAAGATCATCGCCCGGTGGCTGCGCGGCTCCGGGCGATTTTTTCTCCGTGCTTACGTGCATCATTCGTTTTTACATTGTCCCCAACACCCGCTATGTTAAGCATTTCGCGTTAGGCGCATATTCTCCGCTATAATCCCCGCCCAATTGACCTTTTTCAGCATGTATGGGCAATTTTATGGAACAACGAGCGTCAGCATCCCCGGCTGCATCCCCTGACTCGGCGCGACAATTAGGCGATACTCTGCGCAGATTGGCGGTGCCGCTGTTATCCGTGTTCACCGCCGTCTTGATCGGCTCTGTGTTGATCCTGCTTGTCGGGCTTGATCCACTGCGTGCCTTTACGGGGTTGCTTGAAGGTTCCTTCGGCACCGACGCCGCCCTCACCCGCACTCTGATCAAGATGACGCCGTTGATCCTGTCCGGATTGGCGGTGGCCTTTGCCTTCAAAGGTGGCCTATTCAACATCGGGGCACAGGGGCAGCTCGTGATCGGGGCAATTCTGGCCTCGTGGATCGGTTTCAGCGTGCAAGGATTGCCCGCGCCCATTCACGTGACGTTATGTTTGTTGGCGGGCGTGATCGGCGGTGCGCTGTGGGGCGCGATCCCCGGCTTCCTGAAGGCACGCACGGGCGCGCACGAAGTCATTTCCACCATCATGCTCAATTACATCGCCGCCAATTTGCTAGAGTGGGCGGTCTCGCCACGCACGCCGGATAGTCCTGCTGGCCCCTTCGCGTTCTGCAAAGAAATCGGGCAGTGCGCCGAAGGCAAAACACCGTTCATCTATGACAGCGCCAAACTGCCGATCATCTATCAACCCGGCGGGACGGCCTCGGACACGCTCCATGTTGGCCTGTTCATTGCTATCGCCGTCGCGCTGATCGTGTGGTTCGTGCTCTACCGTACCACCTTCGGCTTTGAACTGCGTATGGTCGGCCTCAACCCCAACGCCGCCAAATATTCCGGCATCAAAGTGGCGCGCATGACGGTGATCACGATGGCACTGGCAGGGTCGCTGGCAGGGTTGGCAGGCGCGATCCAGACGACGGGCGTCTTCTACAACTTCCAGACCAACCAGAGCTTGTCGCTCGGCTTCGACAGCATCGCAGTTTCGCTCTTAGCTGCAAACAACCCCGTCGGCATCATTCCGTCAGCCTTGTTGTTCGGGGCGCTCGATGCAGGCAGCGCGCGGATGCAGTTCGTCTCCCGCGTGCCGAAGGAGATCATTCAGGTGATCTCCGCGCTGATTTTGATGTTTGTCGCCGCCGACCAGATCATCCGCAATTTGTACCGTATCCGCGCCAGTGGCGAAGATAGCAAGGTCAAACTGAGTACAGGTTGGGGGCAGCGGTAGAGGGCAGCATGGAACAACTCTTAAACGTCACTGTCATTGTTGCGCTGATCATCTCCACCATCCGGGCTGCAGTGCCGATCACGCTCGGCGCGCTGAGTGGCATCGTCAGCGAACGCTCCGGCATCGTCAACATCGCCATCGAAGGCATGATGCTGGCGGGCGCGTACATGGCCTTTTTCGTCAATGTGGTGCTCAGTCAGCCGAACGTTCCGGCGTGGTTGCAAGTGCAGCCGATTCGCTTGGGTCTGGCGATGCTTGGCGCGGTCGGCGTCGGCGCGGCGCTGGCGATGCTGCA
Organism: Anaerolineae bacterium; assembly: GCA_019637615.1. Taxonomy (GTDB): domain Bacteria; phylum Chloroflexota; class Anaerolineae; order Aggregatilineales; family UBA2796; genus JAHBVK01. The sequence goes on from JAHBVJ010000008.1 coordinate 126,030, forward strand.
CGGCACGCTCTCGATCCGCTTCAAGGTCGATCAGATCATCAGCGGGACGGTCATCAATATTTTCTCAGCCGGCATCACCAGCTATTTCTATCTGGGCGGGCAAAACACGCTCGGACGCCTCCCCAACGTGATCAGCAACCCGTTCACGGAAAATCAAGGGCTGCTCTACTACGTGGGCGCGATCATCTTCGACAAAGGGCTGATCACCTACATCACCTTCGCGCTGGTGTTCATCATCGGCTTCGGACTGTTCCGCACCACATGGGGCTTGCGTACCCGCGCCATCGGTGAAAATCCCCGCGCGGCGGATACGCTCGGCGTGAACGTCCACCGCTTGCAGTACACCAACATTGCCATCAGCGGCTTGCTGGCGGGTCTGGCGGGCGCAGTGCTGATCCTCGAAGGCGTCTCGTTCGAGCGCGGCATGAGCAGCGGACGCGGCTTCATCGCGCTGGCGGTGATGATCTTTGGCATGTGGCGACCATCGCGGGCGCTGGTCGGCGCGCTGATCTTCGGGTTCGCCTCGGCGCTGCAAAGCCAGTTGCAGTTCATCGACATCGCCATTCCCCATCAATTCGTGGCGATGCTGCCTTACGTGCTGACGTTAGTGGTCTTGGCGGGCTTCGTAGGACGGGCGCGTCCGCCTGCGCATGTTGGTGAAGCCTACGAGGTAGAGTAACTTATGACGAACGCACCGATTGATATTGACAACCGCGAAGTCGTGCTAGATGTTCAGGGCATCACCAAGCGCTTCCCCGGCATCATCGCAAACGATAACGTCAACCTGACGCTGCATCGCGGCGAAATTCTGGCGCTGCTCGGTGAAAACGGCGCGGGCAAATCCACGCTAATGAACATCGTCTACGGGCTGTATCACCCTGACGAAGGCATGATCCATCTGCGCGGCAAGCCGATCAAGTTTGCCAGCCCGCGCGAGGCCATCCTCAGCGGGATCGGCATGGTGCATCAGCACTTCCAACTGATCCCCGTCATGACGGTGGCGGAGAATGTGCTGCTTGGCGAAGAATCCTCCGTCAATGACGCGACGCCGCTCGTTGACCGCCGCCGCACCACGATCATGAAAGCCGCCTCAGACGACACTGGCATCTCCAGCACGGTGCGGCTGGTGTGGGGCGCGTTGTGGCGCGCGCTGACGCCCTTGCTCGCGGCGGGGATCGGCGCGCTGCTCGGCTCCGTGTTGTTGCTGCTGGTGATCGACATCGCGACCTATCTTGCGCAAGATCCGGCCTTCCAAGCCAGCGCCTTCCAGAAATTGGAACTGCTGGATAAAGCCGATCAGGTGTTGGCGTCGCTGTATCTTGGCAATCCGCTGCTCGTGACCATCTTCACGTGGCTGCCCCTCGTGCTCGGCGCGCTGACCGGAGCCGTCGCGATGGTGCTGCTGTACCGTCATGCGCGGCTCACATGGCGCGGACGCAAACGCCAGATCGAGCATCCGTCGCCGCTGGACACCGTGATCGACGCCGTGATCGATCTGTCTGCCACTTCGACGCAGGTGCAGCATCAGCGCCAAGCCGCCGAAACCGTGCGCACCATCTCGCGCAAATTCAATCTGGAAGTCGATCCCGACGCCTATATCGAAAAACTGCCCGTCGGCACGCAGCAGCGCGTCGAGATCGTCAAGGCGCTCTACCGCAAGGCCGAAGTCCTGATTCTTGACGAGCCAACCGCCGTGTTGACGCCGCAAGAAGGCCAAGAGCTATTCAAGATCATGCGCCAATTAGCGGCGCAGGGCGTTTCGATCATTTTCATCACGCACAAGCTCAAAGAAGTGCTCGAAGTCGCGGATAACATTGTCGTGATGCGCGGCGGCAAAGTTGCCGGAACCGCCAAACCCAAGACCTCAAGTGAGGCATCCTTAGCGGCGATGATGGTCGGGCGCGAGGTCTTGCTGCGCGTCGCCAAGCAGGAAGCCCATCCCGGCGACGTGGTGCTGTCGGTCATCAACGTCGCGGCGAAGGATTCGCGTGGCGCGCTGGCAGTCGATCACGTCAACTTCGAAGTGTGCGCGGGCGAAATTTTAGGCGTCGCGGGCGTACAAGGCAACGGGCAGACCGAACTGGTCGAAGTGCTCACCGGCTTGCGCGAACCAACGGCGGGCACATTCCGCATTCGGGGCATCGAACTTGAGCACAGTGACGCCCGCGCCATCACCAATGTTGGCACGGCACACGTCCCCGAAGATCGCCACCGCTACGGCATGGTGATGACTTTTCCCGTCTCTGATAATCTCGTGCTCAACCAGTATTTCAAAACGCCTTTCGCCACCTTCCCGACATGGCGGCAGTTGCCAATGGCCTTACTGCTGTATGCAATTTCGCTCACCATCATCGTCCTGATCGGTGCAGCCTTGTGGACATCGACGCTGTGGCCTGCCCTGAGCACCTCGCTGAATCTGGCGAACGTCACGCCGCGTCAAGACCCCGGTGCCTATGTCCTCGCCATGCTGGTCACGGTGGCCTATTGCGCAGTAGTGTTCGTCTTCTCCAACGGCCTCACCGCCCTGATCCTGTCGCAGGTCGCGCAGGCCATGAAGTCCAAAGACGACGAAAGTGGCCTGATCCGTGATGACAAGGCCATCAATCAGAACGCGGATGCGCTGGTCAAAGAATTCGACATCCGCACGCCGGGAATCGGGATCAATGGCGGTAATCTTTCCGGCGGCAATCAGCAGAAGATGGTCGTCGCGCGTGAATTCAGCCGTCAGCCGCGCCTGTTGATCGCCTCGCAGCCCACCCGTGGCATCGATGTCGGCTCCATCGAGTTTATCCATCAGAATATCGTCAAGCAGCGGGACGCGGGCGCGGCGGTCTTGCTCGTCTCGGCGGAATTGGACGAGATCATGGCGCTCTCTGACCGGATCGCGGTGATGTTCAAAGGCCAGATCATCGATCTGCTGGACGCGAAAACGGCGACGCGTGAACAACTCGGCCTGTTGATGGCGGGCGTCAAAAACGACTCCGCCGCCGACTAGCCACGCAACTTGTATTTGTCTTTACTAAGGACTAAGCACTCAGCACTAAGGACTACTCTCTATGGCTCGTTTTGATCGCATGACGGTGTTGAATACCGTGTTGGCGGATGGCGTGATGCCGATTTTTTATCAGCCCGATGTCGGCGTCACCAAGCAGATCGTCAGCGCACTGGTGAAGGGCGGCATCCGACTCTTTGAATTCACCAATCGTGGCGATTTTGCCATCGACGTGTACAGCGAATTGATCAAGGAGGCGAAAGTATCCGCGCCCGACGCGATTATCGGTGCTGGCACGATTGAGGATGCGCCCACCGCCGCGCTGTACATCGCCCACGGCGCGAATTTCATCGTCGCGCCCAACTTCAACCCCGAAGTCGCTCGCCTCTGCAACCGCCGCAAGATCGCCTATATCCCCGGTTGCGCCACCGTCACCGAGATCAGCACGGCAGAGGAATACGGTTCCGAGGTCGTCAAGCTGTTCCCCGGTGAGACGGTTGGCGGGCCAGAATTCGTCAAGGCCATGTTAGCGCCGCGCCCGTGGACGCGCCTATTAGCTACTGGTGGCGTCACGCCTGATCCCGACAGCCTGAAGGCATGGTTCAGTGCGGGGATCGCCTGCGTAGGCATCGGCAGCAAGCTGATCCGCGCCGATTGGATGAAGGCGGGCAACTACGACGCCATCACCGATCTCGCTCACAAAACCCTCGGCTGGATCAAGGACGCACGGAAGTAGGAATACGCTTTGTTACTTCGGCAAATTAAGCTGGAGGATGCCTAGAAAAGAAGAATACTGCGATGAACCCCAAGCTGGATCACGTTGTTATTGCCGTCCAAGATCTGGATCAAGCAATATACGATTACCGCGATCTAGGATTTAACGTTCTACGGGGTAGCGTCCACAGTGACGGCGCTACCCAAAATGCAATAATCCCGTTTGAAGATGACACCTATCTAGAATTGCTTGCTCCGACAGGTGTCACGCCAATGCACTGTCTTATGGACTGGAGTACCTTACTTCAGAATGGCGAAGGGTTGGTTGGCTACGCGCTGCGGACTGAGAATATCGAGGCAGAGGCCAGTCGTCTCACGAATTCAGGGCTATCTGTAGGCAAGGTGGTGGAGTGTGAACGGCGACGAGCTGACGGTGTCTTGGTTCAATGGAAAGTTTTGCAAGTTGAGAATGGATTCGCGCCTTTTTTCATCCAAGATGTAACCAGTTATGAATTGCGCGTACCGAATGATGTTGCCTCGACCACACACCCTAATCACACGGTAGGAATCGCACTACTTCTGACCGTTGCGCGTTCGATAAAGGACAGTTTTGAGCGTTATCAGAAAATACTTGGGCTGACGTCGTATCAAAATCTGAATAGGTCATTGGACTTGAACACGGCGGGGTTGCGATTTATTGAAGCAAAACCACATTCCCCATCTCCACGTACATATTGGGAAGCCTACCTTCGCGAAAACTACTTCGAGTATGCTGATGCTATTCAAATTGTTGATCCTTCACACGATTCACCTACCTTTGCTCGTACGCGCGAATGGGGACAGCGTGAGTTGGCGACATTAATGGCTAGTGATCAGCGCGAGGCAGACTATTGGACCGCGCTTGCTTATGGCGCAAAGAGCGAAGCGCTATTTTCAGTACACATTATAGTTGATAATACGCCTGAGCCTGATGACCGCTATCCCCTGCACAAAACGCATGGCGTTCACCTATACGAAATTACAGGTGTCTCGAAACGCCGAAAGTTACCTGTATTCGAGAAGATGGATCGGATCGATTGGAGTCAAATATCGGCTGCTTACGGACCAGCCATCAATATACCGGGACTAATCCGCGCACTAGCATCGGAGTACGAAGCCGTCCGTGACGATGCATATGAGGCATTGCGTAACCACATCAACCATCAGGGAAGCGTATATGAGGCAACCTTAACAGCGCTGCCCTTGCTGATCGAGCTGCTTAGCGTATCTGAGTTTCCAGATAAAACTAGCTTGCTCTATACAATTATGCAGTGTGGTGGAAACGACCCTCATGAAATTACACCTTCGTCTGACCAAGCAACTTCATTTGATCTCGAAAAAGCGTTGAGACGTACATTCCTCACAGGAACATCGATTTATCTACAATTGCTGGACGCTCCTGATCCAAGTGTAAGAAGCGCAGCCGCCAAAACACTCTCGATTTGTAATTATGAGGTAGATACAATTCAGTCTGCTCTGATCACGCATCGGATGTCAGAAGTCGATCCTGTTGCGCGAGCTAAAATTACGGAATCTCTGATTCACTATTGGTTGCTGTCTGTTGGACAGTCCTCAATACTCACGCCCCAACAACAGGCATTTCTCGCCGCATGGATGCAAGATCCTAACGAACCGCCTGCTGTTCATTTCAGAACTGCGATCAATCTGCTTATGTTTGGTGAGGAAGTGTGGCATCAAGACGCGATTGCTATTCTCAATAGGGTTATGGAAAATGATGCGGTAACATTAGGCACGCTGGCAAGTGAATATAGTGTGCTGATGTTCGAGATCCAACAAGCACTGGAAAAGTACCCAGAATTACATTTGAAATGGCTTATTGCTCAGGCACGGCATCCAGTTGAAGAATTCCGCGCCGAAATCCCATGGCAACTCCGTAAGATGGCAGAGCTGCGCCGTTCATTTACGCAAACGGCAGTACCTGTATTGATTTCGTTAACGCAGGATGTATCTGTCGAAGTACGCTACAATGCTGTTAGTTATCTAGTAGATGCGCCAAATGCAAATGTTGAGGAGGTGTTGCAAAAAGTTGCGACTAGCGATCCATCGCCTCCAATCCGAGAACAAGCATCTGAACAATTGCAGCGCTTTGCCGAAGAAAATTTGCACGTTACCTCGATAGCACCCGACTATTCAGGTCTTGATCTTTCGCTCGACCAAATGTTGACATGGTTAGAAGTAGCCAAAGATTACCTACCATACAACCCATCGCTGATAAGTACTTTAGGAAAATATGGCATGGCGGCTTCAAGCGCTGTGCCTACATTAAAGTACATCCTAGTGAAGCCAGATCGTACAGGTTGGATAAAGTTAGAAACTCTCAAAGCCTTATGGCATATTCAACCATCTGCGGCGAAAGTGATGTTGCCAGAATTATTACCGCAGATCGCTTTTTTACCTGCTACAGTGACGTTATTTAAACTATTCGGTGAAATGGGATCTTATGCAGAATCCGCTTTGCCATTTTTAAAACAATTTGTAGCATCTGATCTGCGTGGTGACGGCTTGCAAGGAATGGCATTTGCAGGCTCAAAAATATATTTGGATGAAGCCTTGAAAGCTACTGCGCAAGTATCTATTGAACAGATCGAACAAAGCTTAACTCACTAGAAGAGTTACCATTTCCATTTCATACACACCAGCATTACGTGTTCACTGATCTCCTACAATATCTCTATAGGTAAGAGCGTCACTGCCACCACATCCCACCGCCAATATCATCCCGCAGTCGCCTGATCCCACTGAGAAAAATGCGTTTTGCCCTATAATGTAGAGGAGGTAAACAAACGAGCAGATTAGACCAATGACAACCCAACCCTCAATTCAACAGTTGCCTATCGATATCCCGCTAGATCAAATCACAGCGTTTTGTAACCGTTGGGGCATTGCGGAGTTAGCACTATTCGGTTCCATCCTCACCGATAACTTTCGCCCGGATAGTGACGTGGATGTGCTAGTGACGTTTCGCCAACCCAAAGCACTACCCGATCGCGAAGCCATGCGGCGAGAACTCGAAGCGATTGTGGGGCGCGATGTCGATCTCGTCTATCGGCGTGTCATCGAAGCCACCGAAAATTACCTGTTGCGTCACTCCATTTTGGATTCGGCACGGGTCATTTATGCAGCGTGATTTGACATATACGCTTGATATGTTGCAGGCGGCTCGGCGGATTCAGAGCTTCTACCAATGGGTTTTTCGCAAGAATTTCGTGATTGAGCAACTTGCGCCGCTACTGCCTCCACCAGAATAATCGGCTCGTTAGATGCTTGTCGAAAATTTCTTAAAAACTTCTTGCGTTCTGGCATTGACAATCAGTTCTATATCCGCTATACTGCTCATTATGGGTGAATGACTCTATCTCTCGAACTCATCATCCACGCTCTGACGCAGCCACCACGCGTTGAGTGCCATTCTCTTAAGCTGTTTTCGATGATTTTTCCTCGCCGCTCACTTGGCTTGGAACATGATCTCTGTCATTCCCACTTAGAACGCTTTATCGGCCTGTTTTTGCCTGTTATGGCCTGATAATTGCCTGATCTTTCCGGTTCAGGACGGATCATTAAGCAGAAGATTTCCATCACCCTGTTATTTTGCCTGTTTATCAGGCAGATCAGGCAAAATAGAGTTTCGTTCCAAACGCTGACGATTATGGAGGTTGACCGATGGACACAACATCACACCGCTGGGTTCCGCCCGCTGCCTCACCGTCGGGACTTCTCCACGCGCGTCTACGTTTACTTAGCACTCAGCACTTGGCACTTAGCACTATCTCCCCGATGATCCCGTTCCCACCAGCCAACGGGATCATTGTAGGGATCATGGACGCTCGGCTACTCAACCGTCACGCTCTTGGCGAGGTTGCGCGGTTGGTCAACGTCGCAGCCACGCCGCACCGCGATGTAGTACGCCAGCAGTTGCAGCGGCAGCACCGTCAGCACCGGACTGAGCATCTCCGGCACTTCCGGCACGTACAGCACATGATCGGCCTTGGTGGCGATGAATGTATCGCCCTCCGTCGCCACCGCGATCACCACACCGCGCCGCGCTTTAGCCTGCTCGATCTGGCTGATCATCTTCTCATGAACGCTGTCCTTGATGGCAATCGCCAGCACGGGCATCTTCTCATCGATCAGCGCGATCGGGCCGTGCTTCATCTCGCCCGCCGGATACCCCTCCGCGTGGATGTAGCTGATCTCCTTGAGCTTGAGCGCGCCTTCCAGCGCAATCGGGTAGTTGATCCCGCGCCCCAGATACAGGAAGTTCTCGTAGCGGTACAGCTTCTCCGCCAGCGCTTCGATCTGCGGGGCGCTGTCCATGATCTGACCGACCAGATCGGGCAGACGGGCGATGTAAGCCGCGTGCTGGCGGCTCTCCTCCGCGCTGATCACGCCGCGCTGCTGACCGAGGTACAGCGCCAGCAAGTACTGCGCCACGATGCTGGTGGTGAACGTCTTGGTGGCGCACACGCCGATCTCTGGCCCCGCTTGCATCGTGATATAGCCATCCGCCACGCGCATGGCCTGACTGCCGATCACGTTGACGATGCTCCACAGCTTCGCGCCCTTGTGCCGCGCTTCTTCCATCGCCGCCAGCGTATCGACGGTTTCGCCGCTCTGCGTGATCGCCAGCACGACGCAGTCCTCGTCAAGGATCGGATCGCGGTAGCGGTACTCGCTCCCGTAGTCAGTTTCGACGGGGATGCGCGCCAGATTCTCGATCAGGAATTTGCCGACCAGCCCGGAATTCAGGCTCGTCCCGCACGCCACCGTGACGATGCGCTTCAAGCGCCGCGCCGCGTCCGGCTCGATAGTGAGATCGGGCAGCGTCACGCAGCCGGAGTCGAACTCGATCCGCCCGCGAATCGTGTCGGTCAAGGATCGCCCCTGCTCGAACATCTCTTTCTGCATGAAGTGGCGATATTCGCCCCGCGCCGCGCTGACCGGATCCCACGCGATGCTATGCACGTCCGGCGTGACGGGCTGCGCCTCCAACGTCTGGATCGTGTAGCCTGTCGCGGTCACGGTCGCCATTTGGCGGCTTTCGAGGAACACCATACGGCGCGTGTGCTCCAGAATCGCGGGCATGTCCGACGCGACCAGCATTTCGCCGTCACCGAGGCCAAGCGTCACGCCGCCCGCGTTGCCCACGCGCACCGCCACCAACCGATCCGGCGATTCGGCGCTCAGGACGACAATCGCCGCCGCGCCGCGCAACAGCAGGCACGTTTGCCGCGTGGCTTCAGTCAGGTCGAGTCCCTTGCGCACGAACTCCGCCACCAGATGAACGATCACTTCGGTGTCGGTGTCGGAACTGAACTTGACGCCGCGCGCCTTCAAGCCTTCCCGCAGCTCGATGTAATTCTCCACGATGCCGTTATGCACGACCACGATCCGCCCGTCCATGCTGATGTGCGGATGCGCATTGCGTTCGCTCGGCTGCCCGTGTGTTGCCCACCGCGTGTGCCCGATGCCGATATGCCCGCTGAGGGGTTTCTCCTGCACGTGCCGTTCAAGATTTTCGAGCTTGCCGACGTTCCGCCGCATCTCGATCTCGGCACCTTCGACCACCGCGATGCCCGCCGAGTCGTAGCCGCGATACTCCAAGCGTTTCAGGCCAGCGAGGATGATGGGGGTCGCCAATTGGGGGCCTATATAACCGACAATGCCGCACATAGTTCGCTGTTTCCCTTCCGCATACAGTGCTGATCACTGTTCCGTCGTCGGCGCAAGATGATACCGAATCTTCGTTTTGAAACGATAACCACTGCTTGGCACGCTGCACAATCGGAGGGCAACCGTCCTTCATGTTCATCGCTTGCCGCGCCGCCCATCACCCCTCCCGTTTGTTGGGAGGCTTCTGCTGACGAGCTTGCTATATAGTGGTACCATCGGTTTAATCTTGTTCAAGAGTGACGCGCTTATGTTTGTGCCGAATGCACCGACCACCACTGCCTCTCCGACAGACTCCAAGCCCGCACCGCCGATGGAGAATGTCTTTCTGTTTAATCGCGGCAACCGTCGCCGCCTTGATCGCGGTACGCGGGGTGTGCGCCTCAGCCCTGCCGAAACGCCGATCTGGGTACAGGCGTTCATGCTGCTGTTCGTTGTCTTTATGCTAGGGGTAGTGTATCAGGGGGGCTTCAACCTCCTACGCTGGTTGTTCACCAACATAGACGGCACGCCGATCCGTGCCAGCGTCATTGATAGGCGAGTCTCGCACGGGAAGAGCACCTCCTATACCGTGACTTACGCCTTCACCGTTGATGATCAGCGCTATGTCGTCTCGCAACTGGTGGATTACGACATCTATAACAAGTCCAACGAGCTGGTTGATGTCATGTACTGGCGTCCCAACCCGAACTTCGCCCGTCTCAGTGGCGAGTACGAAGTCGGCTTCATGTTCTTTGGCAGTCTTTTCCAATTTAGCTGTCCGGGCACTTTCGTGATCCTGATAGGCGCTTTTGTCGTGGCAAGCTTCCGCGACTGGCGCAAACTGGTAGCCAAACAACGACGCCTACGTGACGAAGGTCGCCTTATTTATGGCGAAGTGATCACCTGCCGGGGCTACAAGAAGGCCAAGCAGGGTTACAAACTGACCATTCGCTACGGGTTCCGCACGCCCGATCCCGATGGGCGTTGGGTGAATCGCGAAGAAAGCCGCGTCGTGAATTGGATGCAGCGCAAACCGCTGCCAATCAAAGGTACGCCCGTCGCCGTTCTTTACGCGGACGCGCAAACCGTGGAAATGCTCTAGGCTTGCGTCAACCTATGCCATCCCCGCGAAAATGCCCTTCAACGCGGGGTAGGTCTGTCGGAACAGCGCATATTGTCCGTCGTAATGCGCTTGCTGTGCTGTGTTCGGTTGCATCGACGCGCTGATCGGGAAAAAGCCCGCTGGTGCATACGAATCAAGCTGTCCATTAGCCACTTTCGCCGCCAGTAGCGCCCCGCGCAGCCCGACGTTGCTGGCGTCATCCGCGATGTGTACCGTCGTCTGCGTCATATCCGCAAATAATTGACACCAGCGTGGGGAACGCGTGCCGCCGCCCGTCAAGGTGAGCGCCGCGACTGGCTCCTTGATTAGCGCGTCAAGGCAGTGCCGATAGGCGTACACCACCCCTTCCAGCACCGCGCGGCTGAGGTCATCGCGCGTATGACGCGGATTCAGGCCGATGAACGCGCCGCGTGCCGCCGGATCGCTGAAGGGAGAGCGTTCGCCGTTCAGGTACGGCAGATACAGCAAACTCGTTGGCGCGCGATCCAAGGCTGCCTCGATCATCGTTGCGTGCGACTCGGCACCGAGCACACCTCGTGCCCAGTCCAGATTGCCGCCAGCCGTCAGCAGTGGCGCGATGTAGATGAACTTGCCCGGATCGGGATGCGCTAGCGTGAATACGCCGGAATCGGGTGAAAGGCGCTCGGCTGACGAGAAGGCCACCCAACCACTGGTGCCGAGATAGGCATAGACGCGCCCCTCGACGCCGCTGCCTGCGCCCAATGTCGCCGCGCCCGCGTCTCCCGGTGCATGATAGACCGGAATGCCCGCTTTCAAGCCGATCAATGCCGCCGCTGACTCGCTCAGACCGCCTATTCTCGTCCCGCCTGCATGGATCGGCGCGACCTTGCCCGCCACGACGCCGAGATCGAGCGTGGTCAGCATATCGTCCCCGACCACGCGGCGCTGTTGAATGTCCATCAGGCCGGTGGTGGACGCCGTTGTCGTGTCGTTGACGGCGTTACCCGTCATCTGGTGGCCGATGAAGCCCGCCGCGCTAAACAGCAGATGCGCTGTGCGTCGTAGATTGGCCGCTTCGTACTGCTGCATCCAGCGCAGTTTGGCTAACAGACTGCCTGCGTCCTGACTGTTACCCGTCAGTGCTCGTAGGTGGTCGCTGCCGAGCGCCGTGTTGACCTCGTCGCTTTGCTGTCGGGCACGTGAATCGCTGTACAGGATTACCGGGCGCACAGGGTCGCCGTTCGCGTCGATCAGGATCACATCTTGCATCTGTCCTGTGATCACGATGCTATCCACCGCACCGGGATCGAGTTCGCGCACCGCTTCAATAACCGCCCGCCACCACAGCGCGGCTTCTTGCTCGACCACGCCACTTTCCGCCGTATGGGTAGGATAATCGCGATAGGCACTGCGCAGCGTGTGCCCGTCACCATCGATCAAGGCCGCTTTGGTGCCTGTCGTACCAATATCAAATGCTAACCAGCGTTCTAGCGTCATAGCTCTACCCGATTGCCGGCCTAATGATTGCCACCAGAATGATGAACAAGCCAAACCCGATCCGTGCCACAATCGCCAGCAGCGTCGATTTTGTATACGCGCGCACGCCCACGATGAACAGCATCATAAGCACTGGTTGGACGACAACAAACCACATATCCTGTTGAACAGCCAGAAACACGTTCACCAGCATGTAGACCAGTGCAGTGCCGATAATCGCCGGTATGTTGTCGCCCGTCCGCGCCGTCGTCGCCGGATACAGCATCCCGCTGAAGATCAGTGTCTCCGCGATTGGCTGAATCAGCAGCACACTGATCGCGCCGATCACCCACGTCACGCTGATGACTTCCAACAGGCCGTTATACACGGTCGGAATTTCCAGTAAGCGCTTGATCTGCACTGTACCGCCGAACAAATCCAACGCCCATGCAGCGCCTAGCCCGATCAGCAGCGTCAGTACGAACGAGCCGCCGCGAACTGCCACCAGCTTATACGCCGCGAACCATTGCTCGGCAAACCGTCGCCGCGCCCACACGATTACGCTGGTCGCCGCGACAAGGCTGCTTAATCCAAGCGTCAACAAATAGCTGTCCGCCGAAATCTGCCCGTTGATTTCGCCGCGCAGCGTAGCGACGATAGTCACCGATAATATCCAGATGGCGACGTAGGCAATCACAAAGAAAAACGCCGTGCGTAGTGCCCAAGTGGGGGCAGCTTCACGCGTCCGAAGTCGCTGGAGGAAGGTCAGCTTATCGCGTCCAGTTTGCATCTCAAGACACCCTCAGAAGGTCAAACAATAGATCAAACCGCATAACCTTACCTCAGAACAGAAAGTGAGCCTAGAGGGTTGGTTTCAATATGTCCGTCATCAACGGTACTTTCGACGTTCGCACCGTAAACCGATCCGGACTGTTCGGCAGGCCGATTCGGAGGGTTTCGACAATGTAGGTCAAGGTCTAGAGGCTGCGCAAAAGTGGCTGTTGTTCGGGTGTGCAGCGAAATCAGCTATAACGGCTTTGTCCTGAACGAGGCTGAGGGTACGCTTATAAACTAGCAATTCAGTACGCGATCCCTAGCCCTATGCTGCTGGCGAGAAGGGGTAGAGATCGCGGTATTCTCACTGGGTCGCCTGTTGTAGACCGTTATTGCTCAATGCGCGGTCTGACGACAGTGCGGTTATTCGAGCCTTGTTCGGCTTCCGGCTCACCAACACGGTCAAGCATACTCTTGAACGCCTGAATCAGATCGACGGGCATCGGGAAGATGATGGTCGAGTTCTTCTCACTGGCGATCTCGGTGAGCGTTTGCAGATAGCGCAGTTGGAGGGCAGCTGGTTCACGCGCCATCGTAGCGGCAGCTTGTTGCAACTGCTCGGCAGCCTGATATTCACCTTGAGCATGGATGATCTTGGCGCGCTTCTCACGTTCGGCCTCCGCTTGACGCGCCATCGCCCGCTGCATCATCTCTGGTAATTCAATGTCCTTGACTTCCACTACGGAGACTTCAATACCCCATGTTTCGGTCTGTTTGTCGATGATCTCTCGAACGCGCATATTGATCTCGTTACGGTGCGCCAATAGTTGGTCGAGTTCGACCTGACCGATCACACTGCGCAACGTGGTCTGCGCGATCTGAAGCGTAGCTTGCATATAATCACGCACGTTGACCGTAGCCTTGATCGGATTACTGACGTGGAAATAGGCCACCGCGTCCACGCGCACCGTGACGTTATCATTAGTGATACAGTCTTGCGGCTGGATGGCGAGCGTGTTGATGCGGATGTCTACCTTGAGTGATCGCTCCCAAGGCCAGATCACATACAAACCGGGGCCACGAGGTCGGCGGGTGACGCGCCCAAACGAGAAAATCACTGCCCGCTCATATTCTTGTGCCACCCTCACCGCCCGCAAAACAAACAATAGGACGATAAGGCCAATCAGGTAGGGTACATACTGAGACAGTAGTTGAACTTCATTGGGATTCATATCCTTAACCTTTCCGATCAGAGTGCTAGTCTGTACAAAGGACTAATTATCCATATTCAAGATATGCGCGATGTAGTTGTGTGTCTACCCCATAATTGAGGTATCCGCCAATGACAATAGAGACAGCACGTCGCATTGTCATACAATTGCGATGATGGCAGGCACGATGAAACCCATAGATTAACACGATTTCGCATGGCAGATTGTGGCTAACTGTACTACTATACGCCCCGCGTTTAGATTTTTAGTGATGAGTAGTACCGTATGACACAAAATCCAATGCAAGCGAATTCATCGATGCCGTCTATCTCGCTCGGAGCGGATTTCATCGCGAACCCGTTCCCCATGCTAGAAATGCTGCGGAATAATATGCCCGTGTTTCGCTATGAATTGCCAAATGGCAAAGCGATGTGGTTTATCACGCGCTTTGAGGACGCGATCCGTGCGCTCCGTGATACGCGTCTGTCATCGAACGCCTATCACACGCTTGGTGGTGGTCAGGCGGGACGACAATCGGCCTTGGGTCTAGAACGCTCGATGGTCTTTCTGGATGACCCCGATCACGCGCGGTTGCGGACGTTGGTATCGAAGGCGTTCACCCCACGCTTCATCGAGGAATTGCGCCCACGTATCGAGGAGATCGCCGACGCCTTGCTGGACAAGGTGGAACCGCGCAAGGGCATGGACTTGGTGGATGATTTTGCTTTCCCGCTGCCAATCAACGTAATCTCAGAAATGCTCGGTGTACCGCCAGAAGATCGGGAACAGATTCGCGAGGGATCAAGCGCGTTAAGCGATGCCACCTCGACTGATCCGCGACGTTGGCAGCAGATCAGTAACTTTGCGGCTTTTGTCAGGAAACTGATCGCGCAGAAGCGCAGCCAACCCGCCGACGATCTCATCAGTCGGTTGGTGAATACGAATGACGACGACAAGCTGACCGAACAAGAACTGCTCGGCATGGTCAGCCTGTTGATTTTCGCCGGACATGAAACGACGTCCAACCTGATCGGCAATGGCATGTTGGCGCTGCTCTCACAACCCGCGCAGATCGAGCGCTTGAAGAACGATCCTTCACTCATTCCCGGTGCCATCGAGGAACTATTGCGTTACTGCGGGCCAGCCGTCTCCACCGGGCCGCGCTTTGCGACGGAAGATGTAGAAATCGGCGGGCAAGTGATTAAGCGGGGCGACATGGTGAATGTCGTAATCGGTTCCGGGGATAGGGACTCGTCACAATTCACTGATCCTGATGAATTGGATGTAGCGCGCAAAGTCGAACGCCATCTGGCCTTTGGGCACGGCATCCACTACTGCTTGGGTGCGCCGCTGGCTCGGCTGGAAGGGCAGATCGCCTTCGGAGCACTAATCACCCGCTTTCCGAACTTGCAATTGGATTGTGACCCGAATACGTTGACATGGCGCGGCAATTCGGTGTTGCGTGGACTTGCAAGCCTACCCGTCAAGTGGTAAAGGCGCGGAACGTGCTGAGTACGTAATCCTTAATGCCGTTAGAGTCGAGCGTCATGTGGCGCTCGGCAGAAGTGCCAGAATGACAATGGCGTTATGGGAACAGGAATTCGCCTTCGATCTACCTATCTTCAACTTCCGTTGAGGTGAGAAATAAAAACCGGAGGCAGGCTGCACTCCGGTTTGTGAACAGCGTCTAAGCTGCTCGGAACGTTGAGGGGTGTTAGCTGATGGTGGCGGCGAGCTTGTTCAGGTTGCTGCGCACGCTGCCATCGACTACCTTGTCACCAGAGCGAATGATCAAGCCACCGAGGATGGAAGGATCAACCTTGTAGCTGATATTCTTCGCGCCGGTCTTCGAGGCGATCTGCGCACGCTCGGCATCACCGAGAGGCATCGCGCTGACAACTTCGAGAGTCGCGCCGAGGTTAGCGGCGGCAGCAGGCACCTGCGTGAAGAAGTCATTGACAATGGCCTGTGACTTCTTCTCATCGAGCGACTGACCGATCACGCGCTCCGCAGCAGCGATAGCGATCTGACCGACCTGCGCGCGCACTTCAGCGAGCATAGCATTGCGCTCTTCTTCGGCATCCTGACGAGCCTTGACGCGGATGGCATCGGCCTCACGGCGGGCTTCTTCAAGGACGCTCTTGGCTTGGTCTTCACCACGGCTGCGGCCTTCTTCGACCAGCTTTTGCGCGGAAACACGCTGCTCATCAATGTACTTTTGAGCGTCGCGTTCAGCGTTGGCACGGGCGAGTTCCGCAGCACGGGCATCTTCCAGCCCCTTCGCAATTTTTTCACGGCGGGCTTCCAGCGCGGCGACCAATGGCTTCCATGCCAGCGCCCAGAGGACAATGGCAACCAAGCCGAAGTTCACGATCTGCGCTAAAAGAAAGCCCCCATTAATACCTAATTTATCCAATGTGTCCTCCTATGCTGGCGATTGATCTAGACGAAGATCAAAATGAGCGCCACGACGAGGGCATAAATGGCGATAGCTTCAGCGAACACGATACCGAGGATCATGTTGGTCTGCACCAGACCGGAAGCATCAGGGTTGCGCCCGATGGCCTGAAGCGCGCCGTTGACCAAGAGACCGATACCGATACCGGGACCCAGAGCACCGACCATGGCGAGACCGGCACCGATTGCTTTTAAACCTACATCCGTCATTGTGAACCTATCCTCCTAAGGAAATGATCGAGCGTGTTAATTAGTGATGTTCGCCATGCTCATCGTGTTCATCATCACTGTGATGACCAACGACCGCCTGCGAGGCATAAATGATTGTCAAAGTAGCAAACACGTAAGCTTGGATCGCGCCGACGAAGATTTCTAGGAAATAGAAGACCGACGGCAAGAAACCCGCGACTAGGAACGTCATCACGATGAGCAGCACGCCACCAGCAAAGATATTGCCGAAAAGACGGAAGCTCAGTGAAACGATACGCGAGATTTCCGAGATGATTTCGACCAACCCTACGATGAAGTCGATCAACCCCAACGGCTTCTTCGCTACGTTGCCGAGCGCCGGAATGTTGATGAACTTGAACCAGTATGCGCCACCAAGGGCTTGCATACCCCAGACCTGCACCATGAGTACAACCACGATAGCCAACGCTAACGGGAAGTTCAGGTCGGTAGCCAGCGCACGGAAGTACGGAATCACCACGAACAGATCGGGGTTTGCACCCTCAGCGGCTTTGGCGGATGTGGTCGCATCAACGAAGGTCGCTGGTGTGATGGCTCCGGTCTCGGTAGCTTCTGGTGTAGCCTCATGCTCACCCTCAGCAGGTGCAGCTTCATGTTCTTCCACAGCGGGTAGTTCGCCACGCTCACGCTTGGCAATCACAATGGGTGGCGTGAATTCAGGATGCTTCTCTTCGCAAGCGTGCGTATCTTCTTCGGTAGCCTTGATGCCACCACGCCCGCTCAGGTCGAGTTGATTCACGTTAAGGAAGATGCCGGGAGTGCTATCGTCGTTGCCCCAGATTCCGAAGCCCGGTTGCTTCGGCTCCGCGCAAGAGATGATGCCAATGCTCTCGACACCGGGGATCAGCTTGACCCAGTTGGCGACGAGCAGCATCATGAATACGGTCATAGCTAGTGGGAAGGCTTTGCTGGTATGAGGGCCGAGCAACGTTTTGGCTTGGTTGTACAGGAACTCCGTAATCAGTTCGATGAAGTTCGTGAACCCGCGTGGAACGAACTTATCCGGCGCAATGCCGTTAGTTGCCCGCCACACGAAAATGCCGATGAGCAGCATCAGCACGTCAACCAAGATCATGGAAGTGAAAGTATTGGTCAGGTCAGCACCCTTGATGCCAAAGATGTTGCCCTGCAACACTTCACCCGGCAGCGTAATGACGGGCAGAGGCACGCCAACACGCGCTTGCGGAAGCCAAAAGAAGGCTGGCCCGATGCAACCGAAAGCGACAACCAACACCAGAATGCCGAAGTAGATAAATCCTCTCCGCACTGTGGCGCTCATCTGTCCCTCCTTCGCGACAGTCGGTCACGGTGATAAGTACGATTCAAGAACTACCCTCCTTGTGTGCCTGATTGACTAGATCAGGTAGATACCAAGTTAGTGATCTATATCCGCTAAGTTAGGCGACGTCGATGCCTCATCGACGGATTTGCCTGTCTTTTGCGGAATAATTCGCTTGAGCAAAATCTGTGTAAGCCGTAAGGCTACTAGCAAATTGATCGGGATACTGCCAATCACACACACGACTGTGGCGATGCGTCCGCCGGACAGCAATGTGCGATCCACCCACAACCCCACAAACAGCGCGATAATCGCCAAGACTGCCATGAGGCAGCCCATCGATAACGCCAACCCGACAGATGCTTGAAGTTTTGGATTTTCCATTACTTAATCTATTTGCGCAATCTGTCACAAGCGTATCGGATGCGCTGGTGTTTGTCAAGGTTTGAAACCAGCCTTATCACAAGTGCAGATGCATTCATTTAGCGCGTTGCAGGGCACAACGTTAGCATGGAAATAACGATTCAGCAACAGAATTCTATCTTAAAACACGATTTTTTACGGTTTTGCCCCACATACTGCATTTTCGTGATTTCAACCCGATCCTAACCTACTCTAGCAAATCTGAGCGGCTGACACAAAAATTGGTAGGGGCGTTGACAATGTTCTGATATGCGCGAGATGTGCAGTTGAAAACAACTTATTCTGCGTAGTTTTTCCGCCTGACCAGCTCACCTTACGCAGTGGAAATCAGGCAGGTTGATTCTGATCATAAAACCGATCATAAACGCCCATATCCATGATCAGTTTGATCATTTTTCTGCTCAGGGAATGATCGGAAAACCATCGCCGAAACCGCGTATGATCGGTTTTATGATCGGAAGTTGAGCAGCCAAACCGATCATACATGATCGATTACACATTTAGCGGTTAAGTTCGGGGCAGGTCTTGAGCGCCCTGTAGCAAATCCGACACTTTGTTCAGTTCGGCTTGGCAAGATGTGAACATCTTCAACGTGTTATCCAGCTTCTGCCATTCTAAACGAACATTTGAGTTGCGTCAAGGGTGTATGAACTGCATAAGGTGAGTGACCAGTTTGAAGGCCGCTTCATCCCCACAATACCCGGAACTTGGTTGACTCGGCGATAATACATCAGAAATAGCTAGACGACCTACGCCTCGCACATTATAATGACGCCAATTATGTTGGGGTTAATGTTTACCGTCCAATAGGAATAACTACTGTGAACTCTATACGCAGCGTACTTTTGTGTGCCATTGTTGTCGTGGTAGCAGGATGCGGGAATACTGGCTCGACTAGCCTTGCCGTGCAAGCTAAACCACCTACGGTCGCGGTCACACCTAACAATACGGGCAATCCGTGCATCGGCGTCCAAGACCCACCTGCAAGCGGTGCCAGCGGCGTGAAGTCGTGGTCGAAGCCAGATCAGGTCATCGATCCGACACATACCTATTGCGCGATCATCAAGACGGACAAAGGTCGCATGGTGGCGCAGTTGTATGCCAAGGAAGCTCCGCAAAATGTGAACAGCTTCGTGTTCTTGGCACAACAGGGCTTTTATGACAACCTGACATGGCACCGCGTGATCCAAGACTTTATGGCGCAAACAGGCGATCCGGAAGGTACGGGCGGTGGCGGTCCCGGCTATGCAGTTCCGCTGGAAGTAGTGCCCACGCTCAATTATGATAAGCCCGGTGTGATTGGCATGGCACGCACGAATGATCCTAATTCGGCGGGAAGTCAATTCTTCATTACGTTTGCGCCTTATCCCTCCCTCAATCAAGGCTACACCATCATCGGACAATTGGTAGAAGGATTGGATGTGTTGGGGCAAGTTCGTCTGCGCGATCCGGGTAGCGACCCCAATAAAGGCGATCCGCTGGTATCGATTCGCGTGGTGGATCTGGTAGCGGCGCAATAGTGCTTGTAGATAGGTAGTAGTTCATGACGCTGATCCTCGGCATTGAAACCAGTTGCGATGAGACGGCGGCGGCGGTCGTAGAAGACGGCACGCGCATCCATTCCAACGTTGTCGCTTCGCAGATCGAAGTACACAGTCGTTATGGTGGTGTGTTCCCCGAAGTCGCCTCGCGGATGCATATCGAGGCGATCCAACCCGTTGTACGCCAAGCGATGAATGAGGCCAAGCTGACGCCCGCTGACATCGACGCCATCGCCGTGACACAGGGGCCGGGGTTGGCGGGATCGCTACTGGTTGGCGTGAACTTCGCCAAAGGGCTGGCGCTCGGCTGGGATAAGCCATTGCTGGGGATCAATCATATCGAAGGACATATCTACAGTCTGTGGCTGATCGAGGACGCACCCCCGATTCAGTTCCCCGTATTAGTATTGGTCGTGTCCGGTGGACACAGCGAACTGCTGTTAATGGCTGGACATGGCGATTACGTGATGCTCGGCAATACACTGGATGATGCAGCGGGTGAAGCCTTCGACAAAGTAGGGCGCATGTTGAGTTTGCCCTATCCGGGCGGGCCGAGCATCGAAAAGGCCGCCAAGCAGGGCGTAACGGGCGCGTATAACTTTACGCGTCCGATGACCGATGACAGCTTCAATTTCAGCTTTTCCGGTTTGAAGACCGCCGTGATGCGTGCCGTCCAGCAACCGCCCGCTTCCGGCAAGCGCACGCGCGGCGTTGAGTCGATGGAACCGGGGAACCTGAAAGCGGAAGTCAACGTCAACGATGTCGCAGCGAGCTTCCAAGCCGCTGCCGTGGAGATGCTAGTTAGTAAGACGATCAAGGCTGCGCGGATGTACGATGTGACCGAGATTTTGCTGGCAGGCGGCGTCAGCGCCAATACGCTGTTGCGCGAGGAATTGAAGAAGGCCGCCATACGTCCGGTGCGGTACCCGCCGCTGAAATTTTGCACGGATAACGCCGCGATGATCGCCGCCGCTGGCTATTTCCGCTATCAGGCAGGTCAACGTTCGACGTTAGAACTCGATGTGCTGCCAATGCTGCCCATCGCAGCGCTTCACTCACCAAACATTTGACGTTCAAATTCGTCCCGCAACATTGGACTTGCCTCTGCGCTCAGTTCCCTAGCATATAGCGGTTCGTGATCTCCACCAGCTGCCTGCGGTAATTCGGCGTGTAGCCTTCCCATGCATATCCGAACTCGGTGTTGCATACGTCCTGTGTTGGCGTCATCGCTTCGATTCGGCCCATATCACTATCCGGCGACGACACATCGAAACCTGTCATCAAAGAGGTTGCCCGCAACTGTAACCCGCAGTACAGCACATAACCCTGCAACCGCACCGACTGCCGTATCATCCCGATGGAATCTGGCTCCCCGATTAACCCGAATAACTCGCTTGCCGTCAGCGGATGCTTATCCCCTAGCCACAAATCTAGATTTATTACCCGCCCTGTATCCCGCTGCGTGGCTGGATCGCCCGCGTCGTTGAGCAGTACCATCAACACTTCATCCGTCAGCCGATCTCTGATGATAATCACGCTCGCGTATTCGATCTTGTACTTCGGCTTGGGGAAATTCTTTGTAAGTAGCCGTTTGGCCTCCGCCACCGTCGTCTTGCCTACTTCGATCTGCAACCAGCACGGCAACGCACACTGATCTAGCCGGAATTCCTCGATCCGCGTGGGGAGCGGCATTGCACGCCCGATTCCGATAGTGCTGGCGATTAGCGCTACCGCGATCAACACGCTGCCTAGTATCACGATCAACAAACGGCGCATGATGAACAACCCAAAAGAAAACGGTGTCTACTTATTATATCGACACCGTTCTCACTCAGCCGAAGAAACTGCGTTAGTCGCTTTAGCTACACGAAGTAACTGCTGCACGCGTCATCGATGAGCTGCGTGGTGAGTACCATTGGCTTACCATCATATTCGCACAGCGCCTTGACGATCTTGAGCAGGTCACGCGGATGTACCGCTTGCATCGGGCGCTTGGTCTCGCGATACCATCTGGTCAGGAGATGGACGAACGACTCTTTGTTAGGCGTGATGTCCAAGGCTTTGCATTGCTTGGCAAAGATGGTGTAGAAAAGCTGATCATCGGGGCCGTTGACTTGTACCTTCATTTGGATGCGGCGCAAAAACGCCTCGTCCATCAGGGCACCCGGATCGAGGTTGGTGCTGAACACGATCAGTTGGCGGAATGGCACCTGCATGGTCTGTCCGGTACGCAACCGCAAGAAGTCGAAGGCCGATTCAAGTGGGACGATCCAGCGGTTGAGCAGATCGGAGGGACGCATCTGCTGGCGTCCGAAGTCGTCGATCAGGAACATGCCACCGTTAGCACGGAGCTGCAAAGGCGCTTCGTAAAATTTGGAAGTCTCATCATAACGCAGATCAAGGGCTTCCATGGTGAGTTCACCACCGACCATGACAGCAGGGCGCTCGAACAGCGTCCATCGATGATCATAGTCGCCCAGTTGATCGAGTTCATCTTTGCTTAGTTCGACTGGTTTATGATTCAGGCGGTCATACACCATCGTGATCTGGCCGCCAATCGTGACCGCGTGAGGCAGCCAGATGGGGTGAGAGCTAGAGATCATGCCTGCAATGGCTTGCGCAATCGTCGTCTTGCCATTGCCCGGTGGGCCGTACAAGAATAGGGATTTGCCAGAGTTGATGGCGGGGCCGATGCGCCGATGAAAGCCTTCTGGCAAAATGAGGTGCGACAGTGATTGCTGTACCTCGGCGGCGGTGACATTATCGCGTTCTTGTGTTTGCGCGAGGATGGCCTGATTGTAGACTTCAATCGGCACTGGCACGGGGCCGACATACTGCGTACGTTCCATCGAATCGCGCGCACGTCCCATGCCTTCTTCCGTGAGGCGGTATACGTAGCTGGTGCGCCCGATCTGCCCCGCCTTAGAGATCTCGACAAAGTGATCTTGCTGCATCTTCAACAAAATATTGTCGAGCAATTTACCACTGATACGCATAACATCCATAAAGCGCCGCAGACTAACGTCGCCTTCGTTAAACATCATGCGGAACATCAGATCGTGAATGAGACCAGCAGGTACGCCAAGCTCCTCTATTGTTTGCGGCTCGATCAATATATCGTGAATTGTGACTGGTCGCTGTGCTTCCACCATATTGCTTCTCTTAGCCTTAGATCCCTTAAGGATAAATGAAGGAGTTACGATCAATATTGGAACAGTACCAGTATAAGCATTGTTAATATACTGTCAATTCACAAACCCATCATTTTCCTGCCGAGTTGGCAGAACATGGCCTCAATGCTACAATGCCCGCTGTGCAGGTGGTTTGTAACGCGCTGCCTGACGCAGAAAAGTTGATAATACGTGCCTGTTCTTCTGCCCTTGCTCAGGGGGGAAACCCATGAAACGACTGCCTGTTTTTATTCTGGTAGCTGCCCTTATTCTGGCTCTGGTTGCCGGAGGAAGCGCCGTTTTGCCTCGCTTCGTTAGCGCCCAAGGGAACGAAACACCGACACCACCTGCCCTGCCTAACGAACGTCCTGTGATCAGCGCTACGCTGCCCGACTCCTCCACTGTGGAAGGAGTTTTGGAAGAATCTTGCTGGCCTCAGACCACGCCGGATCAACAACTCTGCCAGTTCGCTAGCGATTCGACCCCCACGACGACGATTACCATTGCCAATGATCAAGCGATCACGTTGAGTGTCGCACCCGATGCTCCCGCGCCGAATGAATTTTTGGCGCTCGTGTATCTTGATCCTCCACCTGCGAACGGCGAAGCAGCAGCCACGATTGATCTGACGTCGGAACAAGGCACACTCAAGGCCAGCGCGCTGCCTGCTGGCAACAGCAACTTCCTCGTCGCTGTGATCGCTTCGTATGCTGTGGCGGACGGCGGTGAGTATTATGTGCGCTCCAACTTCAAGGTGACGGTCAGCGGTGGTGTAAGCGCGCCCGCGACGTCGGAGGCGACCGCCAGTGCGACGCTTGAAGCTACTGGCGTGGTCAGTGCATCAACGACTGAAGCGCCTAGCGGCAGTGCTACGCCTGAAGCAGTAATCGGCAGCAGCACGCCGACTGCCGAAGTCGTCGTGACTGAAGCCGCCAGCGCGACAGCCGAGATCATGACAGCAGAGGCGACACTCGCAGGGCTTATCACCGCCACGCCGATGAGCGCCGCCGACGAGGCCACCGCCCTCGCGCAGACCCGTAGCGCTGTGGTGACTGCTGTGCCGACGAGTGCGGATACAACAGCGTCAGGTACATCTGCTGTGTCGCCAACTGTGGTGCCACCGACCGAGACATTGACGCCAACAAATACCGATACGGCGACGTTCACACCAACGCCCACCTTCACGGCAACGTTCACACCAACATTCACCTTTACGCCGACGCCAACCAACACACCAACATTCACGTTTACGCCAACCAATACGTTCACACCGACGCCAACGCCAACCAATACGCCGTTGGCTCCTGATCTGATCATCCGCGTGGGTGGACGGGATTTCGCGCCGATCCGGTTGACGGTATCGTTCACAGGTAGCGAAGGCGACGCCGTGACGGTGAGCCGTGCCAACCGTGCTGGCAGCTTCCGCGTGCTGGCTTCACCTGCGGATGCAGCGCAGATCATCTTCACTGGTCCGCGTCCTGCGGCGCTACGCGTGACGTTACTGAGCAGCGATGGTCTGACGGAACTGAACTCACAAGCCCTCAGCCCCGATAATCTGGTGTTGTATACACTGCCCAGTGAACCGGGCGCGTACGTGGTGGCGATTGAAGTTCAGTTTAGTCAGTTAGGGACGGTCAAGGCGACGTATTTCTTCCGGCTAGTCGTCAACAGTTAGGGCAGTCGGCTAACTTACAACCTCGGATAAAACGAACAATAGCGTGCCAGTGTTAATCTGCGCACGCTATTGTTATGTCAGGAGATGGTTATCAGGTTTACTTATCCCCACAACTGCTTCAAGAACTTTTGCTGCTCTCCAAACTGGTAAATACCGCCACCTTCGTGGTTGTTGTATTCCCAGATAGCGATCTGCTTTTGTCCAGCATAGTAGTTATAGGCCGCGTAAACGGTTGAGGGTGGGCAAATATCATCCATCAGACCGACCGAGAACAAGGCAGGCACCTTAGCCCGCGTCCCCAAATTGACGCCGTCGAAGTAGGACAGCGTTGTGAAGACTTGCTCGACTTTATCCCGATGCGTCCGGCAGAACATGGTGATTTCGCCATAGGGATCGGTGGCGATCAACTGCGTGGCGCGCCGATAGTGGCACAGGAAGGGGACATCGGGCATAGCTGCCGCTACTGGCACCTGATCTGAAAGCGCCGCCACAGCGATGGTAATCCCGCCGCCCTGACTGCCACCCGTGACAACGATCCGGTTGGTGTCTACGTCAGGATGTGATGCCGCTGCTTCAACCGCCCGCACGCCGTCGGTGAACACACGGCGGTAATAGTAAGTGTTCGGATTCAGCACGCCGCGCGTCATGAAACCGGGGTGCTGCGGATTCGCGCCTTCGGGTTCTGGATCGGGCGTATCGCCGTGCTGCCAACGGCTGCCCTGCCCCCGCGTATCCATGATCAGATGCGCATAGCCCGCACATGCCCACTTCAGATAGACCGTCGGGAAGCCGCGCCCGCCACCATAACCAATGAATTCCACGACGCAAGGCAGCTTACCCGTGCGCTGCGCTGGCAACAGCAGCCACCCTTTGATAGGCTGACCACCATAACCGCTGAAAGTGACATCATAGGTTTCTACCGCTTTCATGCCGAAATCAGCGGGCGTGAAGGTGGCATTGAGCGGGTGCTGGCGTGCTTCCGCTAGAGTGCGCTTCCAGAAGGCGTCGAAATCGGCAGGCTCGACACGCGCGGGTTTGTACTGTTGTAAAGTAGGTAAATCGTAATCAATGAAAGGCATCGTTTTCTCCTAAAAAACGGGCGCACAACAATAGGAAAATACAAATAGAAGCTGCCCTTGTATTGCAAGGGAAGTGACTCCTATTGATCTTACATCCAAGTCTTAATCAGTTACAGTTCAACTCACCTTTAATGAGTGATTGCCAGTCGTCAACCGCGCCGAAACCGGATCGGCGGCTTTGCGTGCCGCCCATACGCCAAGGATGGCTTTTGTCAATTTGTCGGCGCTATGACGCCACGGACGCTGTTCATCGGTGAGATCGGTCTCGATGATGTCGTAGCGATCACGTACTTCGTGATTTGGCGTGACCGTTGGTACATAAATCGTATTAAGCCCCGCGTTGGCAGTCGGGAAGGCATTGTTTGCCAGCACGACGTTGAACAGGCCGCGCCCCACATGTTTTTCCAGCGCCAAAATGTGATCCGCGACGTTGAAACTGTCCGTTTCGCCTTTCTGGGTAGCGATGTTGCAGACATACAATTTGAGGGCAGTGCTAGCGCGGATGGCTTCGGGGATACCTTCGATCAGTAAGTTTGGCAAGATACTGGTGAATAGGCTCCCCGGCCCGATCACGATGACATCCGCCGTTAGGATAGCGCGGATAGCTTCGGGATAGGCACGCGCGCTGCTCGGTTGCAAGGAGACACGCTCGATCTTGCCGCCTGCTTCGGTGATGCTGGATTCACCCACCACATGGACAAGATTGCCGTTGCCAAGCCGCACCTCCGCCGCCAGCACCACATCATTCACCGTTGAGGGGAGTACGCGACCTTCTATCGCTAACACATTGGCGGCTTCCACAATGGCAGTTTCCATGCTACCCGTGATGGCTGCTAATGCCGTCAGCAGCAGATTGCCGAAACTGTGCCCTTCAAGGCCGCCTTCGGCAAAGCGGTACTGAAATAGCTGCGTCATCAAGGCTTCGTCATCCGCCAAGGCTGCGATGTTGTTACGCACATCACCGGGGGGAAGGACGCCGAATTCGCGCCGCAGCTTGCCGGAACTACCACCGTCATCTGCCATCGTGACAATGGCGGTGATCTGGCTGGTCTGGGTACGCATTCCACGTAGGACGGCTGGTAGACCCGTCCCCCCACCCAATGCCACTAGTTTGATGCCCTGTTGCAAACGGGCGTTGTTGTAGATGATGTCCACCAATTCGCCACGCGTACGACGGCTGAACGGAGCGATGATCGAACGGTTAAGTTCGCGGATAGCGATGACAAGCGCACCGATACCAAGAATCAGCGCAATCAGGACTCGCCAGATGGGCGGCAAAAAGCGCAATGTGATCACTTGCAGCAGCGACGGCAACCCCTCATTGCGGTAGACCTCGACCAAGACCTGCGCGACGGCGACGCTCAGGATAGTAATGCCGAAGCCAAGCAGCAGCAGCCAGCGTTTGACGCTTAGGCCGGGTGTTAGCCACTTGCGAATAGTGCGTTTATTCACATGAGTCCTTTCACTTCACACGCCAGCGCCATGCTGCTATCAAAATGAGTATAGCACTGATGGCACTGACCAGACCGACTGTTATCGCAGCATCTTGCCAGAAACGGATGGGAAACAGTCGGATCAGCGTGTCCGAGTAACTAAATGTCCATGTGCCCTGTGCGAAAAACAGATTGTGAAACGAGTCGAAGAAGTTATCCCAATCGAGCAGCAAATAAATGATCAGGCCAACGAAGGCGATCAGCAGCGTTGTCGCACCGCCGATCAGCCCGTTGCGCCAGACTAAACGCCCTTCGGGGGAACGAAATAACCAGACCGAGAGCAAGGTAAACACGAGTGCCGCGCCCAGCAGCGCCCACATTGCACCCTGAATCACCTTCTTGACGTCCACCATATGCTCTAGTTCGCGGTCGTTGTACAACGGTGAGCCATCCGAGAACTTGAGATCACCGATGTACGATACTTCTGCCCCGTTCAGCAGATATTGGACGGCGTAGGGCGCAAAATACAGCCGATCTTGCAGCGTGAAGCCGTAGGTATCGGCGGGAAAATCTGGCTTGTTGTATTCGAGATTCAGATACGTTTCCGTCAGCAGCAGCCGGATCGACCCTAGTACGAGCAGGACAGGGACGAGCACGATGATCACCGCCACGACAAGGGAACGCCACAGCCGTGATCGGGAGCGCGAAGATGAGATGGACATCCGCTTCACAAACTTCCTAACGATAAACAAGGAGCATGATTATAACCCTTAGCTTTTTCATTACCTGACCTATTTCCCACTGCCATATGGTCATTTTCCAGTAGGTGGTTGTATTTTCCCTTGTCGATCTTGCAGCCGTGACAGAAGTGGTTAAGCTCAATCTCACGATTGTTACTGAAAAGAGTTTGGGAGAGACGCATGATGACCGGCTTAGGCTTCATAGATCGCTTACTGACCGCAAGCGAGATCGCTGACATCACGTATGAAGCGTTGCGGGACGTGACCGCCGACCGCATCCTCGTGATCGTGCCGGATGGGACGCGCACCGCGCCGATTCCGCAGATGTTCCGGCTGCTGCATCAAGAACTGCACCAGCGCACCTCCGCGCTCGATTTTTTGATCGCACTGGGCACGCACCAACCGATGAATGAGGAGCAGATCAACAAGCTGCTCGGCGTGACAACGGAGGAATGGCGGACGACGTTCAGCCGCGTCAAGGTGTTCAACCATGAGTGGGCCGATCCAGCGACGTTCGTCACGCTCGGCGCGATCCCTGCCGACGAAATTGCAACGATTAGCCACGGGATGCTGCATGAAAGTGTCGAGGTGCGGATCAACAAGCTGGTCAACGATTACGATCTGCTCCTGATCTGTGGCCCTGTTTTCCCGCATGAAGTGGTCGGTTTTTCGGGCGGGAACAAATATCTGTTCCCCGGCATCAGCGGCCCCGAAGTGATCAATATCTCGCACTGGCTCGGCGCGTTGATCACCAGCTTCGACATCATCGGCGTGCAGGGGGTGACGCCCGTCCGGCAGATCATCAACCGCGCCGCCGCGCTGGTCAAAACGCCGAAATTGTGCCTCGCGATGGTCGTCGCACAAGGCAAGAAGGATTTGGCAGGACTGTATACGGGGACACCAGAGACGGCGTGGGCGGAAGCATCGGCACTGTCCGCGCAGATTCATATCCGTTACCTCGAACGTCCCTTCAAGCGTGTGCTGTCGGTGATGCCCGAAATGTATGATGACATCTGGACGGGCGCGAAAGGCATGTACAAACTGGAACCCATCGTGGCGGATGGCGGTGAGTTGATCATCTATGCACCGCATATCACCGAGTTCAGCTATACGCACGGCAAGCTCCTCGCAGAGATCGGCTACCACACGCGAGATTATTTCGTCAAGCAGTGGGAGCGCTTCAAGGATTATCCCGGCGGCGTGCTGGCGCACAGCACGCACTTGCGCGGCAAAGGTACGTATGATGAAGCTGGCGAGCATCCGCGTATTCAAGTGACGTTGGCGACGGGCATCTCCGCAGAGCAGTGTCACGCCCATAATCTGGGCTACCTCGACCCCATCAGCATCGATCCGGCGCAGTGGATGAACCGCGAGGACGAAGGGGTACTGGTGGTGCCGAAAGCTGGCGAAATCTTGTACCGGCTGACGGAAAGCCAAGCCGCGCCGGTGACTTCGTAGCCGAAGTATGCGACTGCCCGCAGCGATGATCTGCGGGCACATCGTCAACGAACGGCGGCGCGGAAGCGTTGTAGGCAATCCCATGCCCGACCACGTTCCGTGTTGACCCACAGTGGCAAACTGAAATAATCATAATCTTCGGTGCGCCAACCCGCCCCGCGTGTCATATCGCCCGATAGCAGATGTCGCCATTCACCAGCGGGCAGATAGTAGGTCGCCTCGCCCTGATCGTTGAAAATCGGCGCGACGAGCAGCGCTGATCCCAACATATACTGCATATCGAGATAGCGGCAGCCGGGATCGTCGGGGAATTCCAAGATCATCGGGCGCATCATTGGCACGCCGCATTCGTGGGCTTCCCGCGCCGCGTCCAGCAGATAGGGCATCAAGTGCTTCTTGAGATTGTTGAAGAAGCGCAGCACATCGGTGGCTTCGTCATCGAACAGCCACGGCATCCGCACGCTGGCGTTGCCATGCAAGCGGCTGTGCGAGGAGAGCAACCCGAAGGCTACCCAACGTTTGTACAGATCGGGCGTGGCGGTGCCGTTGAAGCCGCTGATGTCGTGGCTCCAGAAGCCGAAGCCGCAGCTACTCAGAGACAGCCCACCGCGCAGCGTTTCCGCCATCGAGGTGTAGGTCGAGCTGTTGTCGCCGCCCCAATGGACGGGATACTTTTGACTGCCAGCCGTGGCAGAACGGGCAAACAGCGCCGCTTCGCCTCTGACTTCCGTGACCAGATCGAACACCGTTTGGTTGTAGAGATACGTATAGTAGTTGTGCATCCGCTCTGGATCGGCCTGATTGTGGTAGATCACATCGGTCGGGATGCGTTCGGCAAAGTCGGTTTTGAAGGTATCGACGCCCATGTCCAGCAAGGTTTTCAATTTGCTAGCGTACCATGCGCGTGCGGCGGGATTGGTGAAATCGACCAGCCCCATGCCCGCCTGCCACTTATCGACCTGATACACATCGCCATTCGGACGGTGCAGCAGATAGCCGTGTTCCGCCCCTTCAGCGAACAGGGGCGATTCCTCCGCGATGTAGGGATTGATCCACACGCAGATTTTGATGCCCTTGGCCTTGATGCGGCTCAACATGCCCGCCGGATCGGGGAAATTATCTTCGTCCCAGAGGAAGCTGCACCATGTCAGCGGCTTCATCCAGAAGCAGTCGAAGTGGAACACGCTGATCGGTAAACCCTCGGCCTCCATGCGCTCGATGTTGGCGAGGATGTCCTGCTCGTTGTAATTGGTGGTGAACGAGGTGGACAGCCACAGCCCGAACGACCATTCCGGCGGCAGCGCGGGACGCCCACTGAGTGCTGTATATTGGTCGAGCACGTGCTTCATAGTCGGGCCACCGAATAGGTAGTAATCGAGACGTTCGTCATGCACGCTGAACTGCACAGTGTTGATGGCGTGGGAGGCTACCTCATAGGAGACGCAGCCGGGGTGGTTAACCAGCACGCCGTACCCGCGATTGGTCATGTAGAAAGGGACTGTCTTGTAGGCGATGTCGGTATCGGTGCCGCCGTCTTCGTTCCACGCGTCGAGGCTTTGCCCGTTTTTCACGAACGGCCCGAAGCGCTCACCGAAGCCGTAGACGGTTTCCCCCGGCTGTAAAGCAAGCTGTTCGCGCAGGTAGGTTTCGCCGTTTTGGGTGAACAGCCCGACGCCGCGCGGGGCGCTTTCGGTGAGGAGCTTGCCATCGCGGTAAAAGGCCAGCCGCCATTCTTTCTGATGCTCGATGATTACCGACAGCGATCCGGCCTTGAGCCATGCTTTCTGTTCGTCGCGTCCAGTGGTGACGGCGGGGTTGGTCTGTGCATAGTCGAGGTCGAAGGCGGGCACGCGCGGACGGCGGCCTTTGAAATGGGTGATCTGCACACGGATCACGTCCGGCATGGGCGAGGTAAAACGTGCCGTGATGATGGTGCCTTCGATGTAGCTCCAACGAGCATGGATCACGTGGTCAAACCCAGTGATCACGAGGGCATCGGGTTCGACTTTTACATCGGTGATGGTGACCGGGTAAATGGCTTCCGTCCCCGGCAGCAGCACCCAGTGCCCGTAATTAAACTTCATGTTGCGTCTCCTGAATGCACAGCCCTGAATTCAGTTTGCGTGAGATAACCGCGCTCAAGCTTCGCGTCCTTTAGGCATGGTGGCGACCGATGGCACATCGGCAATTGCCCCGCGCAACGTGAGTTCCTCCGCGAAGTGACAGGCGACAAAACGCTCCGCAACTTCTCCGGTTGCCTCTAACCGACGCAGAGGCGGAACATTGACCGCGCAAACATCCTTGGCATAGCGACAACGCGGATGAAAATAGCAGCCCGTCGGCGGATTCGACGGATCCGCAACTTCGCCTTCCAGACGGATACGGCGCTGCTTGTTGCGCTGACGCGGATTCTGGATCGGAACGGCTGACATTAGTGCTTCGGTATAAGGATGTTTAGGATGCGCATACAGGCTCGTCGCTTCCGCCGATTCTACCAGTTTGCCAACGTACATTACACTCACGCGATCACAGATATGGCGAATCACGCTCAAGTCATGGGCGATAAACAGGTATGTCAGACCGAATTCATCCTGCAATTCTTTAAGGAGGTTCAAAATCTGAGCGCGGATCGAGACATCCAGCGCGGAGATGGCCTCATCCGCCACAATCAAACGCGGGTTGGTCGCCAAGGCGCGGGCAATCACGATACGCTGACGTTCGCCACCGCTGAAGGCGTGCGGATAGCGCCGCATGTATTCGGGGCGCAAGCCAACACGCCGCAAGAGAAGGGCAACGCGATCTTCTAATTCGCTATCCGCGACCAACTTGTTGACCTTCAAGACTTCGCTGATGATTTCGAAGGTGGTCATGCGCGGGTTGAGTGACGAATAGGGGTCTTGGAAGATCAGCCGAATCTGCTGACGATAGGGCTTGAGCGCTGGCCTATCTAGCGAAGCGAGGTTGATAGGTTGCGGCGCGCCGTCGGCCTGATACAAAATCTCGCCCGCCGTGGGCTGATAGACGCGCATGATGCAGCGTCCGACAGTGGTTTTGCCGCAACCGCTTTCGCCTACCAAGCCAAGCGTTTCGCCGCGCTGGATGTAGAAACTCACATCGTCCACCGCTTTGGTGTAGCTGACGTTGCGGCCTAGCAACCCAGAGCGGCGTGGAAACCACATTTTGAGGTTGCGGACTTCGAGTAAATGTTGGCTTGCCAAGCCGGTGGAGGGTGGCTGAACGTTATCGAGTGGCTTGGCTTGCATCATGACAACATCTCTTTTGAACTCATCTCTTCTTCATAACGTTCGTCGTAGAGTAAACAGCGCGTCTCGTGATAGGCCGCAGCGTCGGGGTTGGTCACTACCGGGACTGGTACGACCTGATTGCACACGCCTGCGACGGCTTTATCGCAGCGCGTGTGGAATGTGCAGCCAGCAGGACGCGAGAACGGTGAGGGCACCATCCCGCGAATCGGCGTGAGCTGACGACGTTCTAGGCCAATTTCTGGCAGCGAATTCAGCAGCGCGATGGTGTAAGGATGTTGCGGACTGTTGAATATAGTGTCTACATCGCCGCGTTCGACCACGTTGCCCAGATACATCACCGCCACATCGTCCGCAATCTCGGCAACTACGCCAAGATCGTGCGTGATGAAGAGGATCGCCATTTTGTAGTCATCTTGCAGCTCGCGCATCAGGTCAAGAATCTGTGCCTGTGTCGTCACATCGAGAGCGGTGGTCGGTTCATCCGCGATCAGCAACTTGGGGTTGCACGAAAGTGCCATCGCGATCATGCAGCGCTGCAACATGCCGCCACTGAGCCGGAACGGGTATTCATCCAGACGTTGTTCCGGCTTGGGGATGCCTACGCGCCGCAATAGCTCGATGGTGCGATTGCGTGCTTCGGCTTTGGAAATCTCATTGTGCAGCCGGATGGTCTCCGTGATCTGGTTGCCCACGGTGTAGAGCGGACTAAGGGAGGTCATTGGCTCCTGAAAGATCATGGCGATTTCGTTGCCACGGATGCTGCGGATAGTGTCGCCACGCGGCGGCAGCGAGGTAATCTCGATCTCCCGCGTGTCACCATTGGGCAGCGGCTTGTGATAGTGGATCGTCCCGCCGACGACTTTGCCGGGGCGGTTCACGATGCCAAGGATGGCGCGGGCGGCGACGCTCTTGCCGCTGCCACTTTCGCCCACGACACACAACGTTTTCCCCGACGCAATCGAATAGCTCACCCCATCGACGGCTTTGACCACCCCCTCGTCGGTAAAGAAATGAATCTTCAGATCACGCAGTTCTAGCAGTAAATTTGTTGAAGTATCGGGCATTATCTATGTTCCATTTTTCCAGCCATTCGCGGACAATCCGTGCAAGCATCAATGATATGGATCAGCAGCATCGCGTAAGCCATCCCCCAAGAAGTTGAAGGCCAACACCGTAATCATGATGGCTAATCCGGGCAGCAGCAGCCACGGCATCAAGGCAATATCCGCGATGTTGATGGCCTTGTTGAGCATCACGCCCCAACTCACGACAGGCGGCTTCAACCCTAGTCCGAGGAAGCTCAAGGCCGATTCACCGAGGATCATGCCGGGAATCGCCAGTGTTGCCGAAGCGATGATATGGCTCATGAAGGACGGTACCATGTGCTTCATGATGATGCGTGTGCGTGGTACGCCATCGAGTTCCGCCGCCATGATGAAATCTTCTTCGCGCAGCGACAGGAACTTACCGCGTACGACACGCGCCATGCCCGTCCAGCCGAGCAACGACAAGATGACGGTAATGCCAAAGTAGACGTACACCGGATCCCATTTGGGCGGCACAGCGATTGCCAGCGCCATCCACAGCGGAATATCGGGGATCGAGCGCAAAATCTCGATGATGCGCTGAATGAGCGTATCGACCCAACCGCCGACTAAGCCCGATAGCCCGCCCAACAAAATGCCGAGCACCAAGCTCAGAAAAACGCCGACCAGACCGATCGAAAGCGAAACCTGCGAGGCAAAAATCAGACGACTAAGCATATCGCGCCCGACATCGTCCGCGCCTAACGGATAAAACGGGTCGCCCGCGTTCACGGGACCAAACAGGTGAATGTTGGACGTGAATCGGATACTGCGTATAGCATCAATAGGGATCCCGTGTAGCCCAACGGAATAACTGTCGCCTTTGACGAAGAACCCCAACGGAATCTTGACATCCGGGTTGATGTCAAAGGTACGCGCGTAGGTTTTGGGGTCTGTCACCTGCTTGTAGCCATATACGAAAGGCGCGAACGTGCCGTTATCGAACCAATTGATGGCTTGCGGCGGCGCTTGAGTATAGGCCGCGTTGTAGCTGCTGGCATCTTGCGGCGCGAAGAAGCCCGCAAAGATGGCTACCACATATAGTGCGATCACAATTCCCAGACTGATCATGGCGAGGCGGTGTTTGCGGAACTTCCACCACAATAGCTGCCACTGCGAGGCCACGACGACCTTGCTGGCGGCTTTATCGAGAGTGGTTATCTCCTCGATGGGCGCAGACGGCACTGCGGTTCCCGTGAGTTGAGTAGTCATGCTACCAGTTACCTTTCGTACCGAATGCGCGGATCGAGCCATGCCAGCAAAATATCAGAAAGCAGCGTGCCGATAATGGTGAGGAAGCTCAACAGCAGCAAGAACCCTGCCGCCAAATACATATCTTGCACCAACAGCGCGTTCAGCAATACCGGGCCAGTCGTGGGCAGATTCAACACGATGGAAACGATGGCCTCGCCCGCGAAAAGTCCGGGCAATATGTAACCGAAGGTGCTGACGAACGGATTCATGGCGTGCCGCAGCGGATATTTAACGAGGAGCTTCCATTCCGGCAGCCCTTTCGCGCGGGCGGTCTCTACATACGGCTTGTGAAGTTCGTCGAGCAAGTTGGCGCGCATAGTGCGGATCAGTCCCGCCGTGCCGCCGATCCCGATCACGATCATGGGCAGCCACATGTGTTTCGCGAGATCAATGACTTTGTCGATGCTCCACGGCGCGTTCTGGTATTCTGGCGAGAACAGCCCCGTGAGGGATATTCGACCGACCTTGAAGGCGATGTACATGAGAATGAGCGCCATCAGAAAACTAGGAATTGCCAAGCCGATGAAGCCGATGAAGCTAAAGAGGTAGTCTGCGATGCTGTACTGTTTCACCGCCGATAAGACCCCGATGGGCAAGGCTACCACCCACGTAAATATCAGACTGGCAAAGGAAAGCACCACCGTTAAGCCTAAGCGATCTCCGATCATTTTCTCGGCAGGTTCGCGGTTGTCGAACGAATAGCCAAAATCGCCATGCAGCACGATGTTGCCTATCCATTTGACGTATTGCACTGGAACGGGTTCGTTCAGGCCGTAGCGCGTGCGCATCATGGCGAGGTCTTGTTCAGAGAAATTGATGCCCGACTGCATACGCATTTGCTCAAGCATGTGGCTTACGTAATCGCCCGGTGGAAGCTGGATCGTGACGAAAACGAGCATAGAAATGACGAATAAGGTCGGGATCACGTAAAGTAAGCGCCTTAAAATATATTTGAACATCGAATTTTCCTAACGCGCTTTAGCCGGACGTTGAATGTTGTAAGCCGCTGGACAACGGAATGATCTACTGATCTGCCTGTCTGATATTGCTCATGAGAGTGCGTATGCGAATAAACTGTGTCCCGACTCGTCGTTATTAGACAGGGAAGCAGCTCGACATTGGCTCGTCGTTGTGAGCAACACAATGCGATGGGCGGCTGATCGTTGAGCATAGGATACATGGGATTGATTTTGGTGAATAGTCGCACAGCCATGCAACAGCGAACCGTCTGATCCCTTAAGTACTATTGCCCCACACAAGAGCCTGTGCAGCGAGTCTGGCATTGTCGAAATCGGGCGGAACACTCACATTCCGCCCGAAACCGATCAGACTAGTTGGCTGTTAGCCCTTGAAATACCACTGCTCAGGCTGCGCAATCGCTGGCCCGCCCGGATTCCAACCACCAACCCAGCTTTCTGGAACGTTGGCGAGTTTGGTGCTCAACGGTCGGTAAGCGTCGCTGGCGCTGGAGATGCCGATCACCCAGAATTCATCAGCGGCGGTTTGCAATACCTGCGACATCAGCTTGAGGCGCTGTTCGCTGGTGGGGGCTTGCAAAACCTGCTTGTAGAGAGCAACCTGATCCTTGATCAACTGTGGTGGCTCAACAGCAGCCTTGTTGTTGGGCTGTAAATACCATAGCTGCCAAGCATTGCCCCACACGGATTGACCGTGAATCGGGACGAAGTAACGCGGGTCAATAATTGAGGTGATACCATAGCCGCCCTCACCGGTGAAGATGGTGGCTTCCATGCCGTTTTCGTTGACGCGCTGTGTCCACACCTCGTTGCTGACGGTATCGATCACGATCTCGACACCAACTTTGGCATAATACTTCTTCAGCAGTTCTGCCACATCACCGAAGCGCAGACCGTAGTCGCCTGTTTGCACGGTGAAGACGACCGAGAGGCGCTTGCCAGTCGCGGGATCGAGACGGAAGCCATCGGCATCCTTATCGGGGAGTACTTTATCGAGCGATGCATTGGCTTTATCAACGTCGTACTCGATATATTGGCTGGACAGCTGCTTGTTGTACAGCGGCGAGTCTTCAATCGGGGAGACTTGGCGCGGCGCGCCCTGACCGAAGTACACGATGTCGATCACTTCTTGACGATTGATGGCATAGGACATGCCAATGCGGAAGTCCTTCTGGCTGAAAATCTTGCCGAGCGTGGGATCCGTCTCGTTGAACATGATGCTGACGGTACCGCCGCCTTCGCTCTTGTTCGGGTACACCTTCAGACCGGAAGTGGCTTCGTTCTGGAAGAACAATGGACGCTGCTTATCGGTGGTATTCGCCATCGTGTCGAACTTGCCCGCCAGCACGTCTACCAGCATAGTCTGTTCATCTTGATAGGCAGTACCAACAATGCGGTCGATGTACGGAAGTTGGTTGCCATTGGCATCGACCCAGTAATAATAAGGGTTGCGCTCGGCAATGAACTGCGTACCCGTGCCCATCGGCTGCGTGTAGATCCACGGGAACATGGTCGGGTAGGCCGTATCGCGCGAGACGATGGAGGCGTCGCTGCCCGTACCGACGGCAGAATGCGCTTGGAACAGGGTAACCCAGTCCGTGGCACCCTCGGTCTTGGGGATCAGATCCTTGATGCCATCGGGATTATACTTCACATGGAACTGCTGCAAATAGTGCTTGGGCGCGGCGCTTAATTCCCAACCGGGCCAACTGCACATATTGAGCAGGAACATGCCGTAGGGCACATCAAACGTGATCGTGAAGGTCGCATCATCAATCTTCTTGACGACGGGAGCATCCTTACCGGGTTTCAGCCAACCATCGGGGAAGTGACCGCCGTTCAATTCCGAGTTGCCGAGAATATCCTCGAAATAGAAGAGGACGTCATCCGACGTGAAGGCTACGCCATCCGACCACTTGAGGCCTTGCCGCAGATGGAAGGTGTACTCAGTGGCTTCGGGATTCACATCAACCTTCTCAGCGATGTTGGGTACCCAATCTGTATAGGTTTCGTTCCAGCTAACCAAGCCGCGCCATGCCGTCCAGAATACCATCTGGCTCGCCCAATAGGCATCGCCTACGAATGGGTCGCGGAAGTCGCCGCCATAAGTGCCGACGTCGGAACCGGGGAACTTGATGACGCGAGGGGAAGACGGTAAGCGTTCTGCCACGGCGGGCAGTTTGCCATCAGCGACGAGCTTCGCCAACATGGGCGATTCGCCGTATTGCTGCGCAGAAATCGGGGCGGTGGATGCTAACAGCATCATGACGAGAACAAAAACAAAGGCCGCACGGTGTTTCATAAAATATCTCCTGAACGCTCAAAAGTGAGCTATCGACTTATTTGGCGCAACGTATTCGGCAGTTCGCGGCGTGTGGCCTCCTTTCCTCAGCGGCGTATTAAGACCCCATGACAGGGTTGCATCATGAGCGATCCCATGACCAGTCATATCAACAGTTGGATGCTCGGAATTTTTTAGATATTTTCAATAGCTGGCTTGGATCGATTGCCTGTTGGCGTATGATCCATGTGACGATGTATCACATTTGTGAACAGTCACATTTCGTTTATATCACAGATCATGGAGATAGATCAAGTGGTCATGCTAAATTCATGACAGAGATCAGAAATGTGGCTGCCGAGTGTGATATACTATTGTGCAAAATTCTGTGACAAGTCACACATGTGAAAATAGAGATCTTTGTTGATAGGTTATTGGGAGTCATGAAAACAAAACGCCCCACTCTGCGTGATGTCGCCCGTGCCGCCGATGTGTCTTACCAGACCGTCTCGCGCGTGATCAACAACAACATGCACGTCTCATCGGATACGCGCAGCCGCGTCCTGAAAGCGATTGACGATCTGGGCTTCCGCCCTAACCGCGCGGCACAGATCATGCAGACACAGCGGTCACACACCTTTGAAGTGGTCATGCCGTACACTGGCCTGAACCGCGTGTTGTATGACATGGCGCGAGCGACCAATCAACTCGGCTACCATTTCGTGATCGCGGCGATCACGCCTGATAAATTTGCCGAAACGTTGGAAAGTGGCGCGTCGCGCTTCGTCGATGGCTTCATTCTGGTGCCGTTCCCCGAAATTGATGATTACGATGAGCTGATCGAGCTGACGGGCGGCATACCCTTTGTGCAGTTCGGCGCGCGGGTGGGCGCGAACATGCCGTCGGTGAGCTGTGACCAAGCGAAAGGCGCACGGATGGCGACGCAGCATCTGATCGATCTGGGGCACCGGCATATCGCGGAAATCAGCGGCCCGATGCACATTTATGATGGAGCTGACCGCCACGAAAGCTGGCTCCAGACATTGAAGGACAACAGCCTGACGCCCGGCCTGAGCATCGAGGGCAATTTCAACATCGAAGGCGGGATGAACGCCATGTACCAACTGCTCGACAGCGGCACGGAGTTCAGCGCTGTGTTCGTCGGCAACGACTCGATGGCATTTGGCGCACTGTCCGCGCTGCGAAATCGCGGTGTGCGGGTGCCCGAAGAGATATCTATTGTGGGCTTCGACAACATCATCGAGTCGGCACACTTCGTACCAAGCTTGACCACGGTCAATCAGGATATGGCGATGATGGGACGGCTGGCAGTCGAGTATTTGCACAAGCTGATCAGCAGCCCCGACACGCAAATCTATCAGCAAGTGCTCATCCCTAAGCTCATCGTGCGCGACTCAACGTGCCCGCCGAGGTGATCCGAAAACTAACTCGCGCGTGTTCGCACTTACTACCATTCGAAAGAGATAAAAGATGTCGATTTCTGAAAAGTCCGTTTCCGAGAAGTTTGGGCGCGTTTATCACGGCTCCGATTACAACCCTGAACAATGGCCCTGCGCCGTGTGGCCTGAGGATTTCCGGCTGATGCAGGAGGCTGGCATCAGCGCGGTGGCGGTGGGCGTGTTTAGCTGGGTATCGCTGCAACCCGCCGAAGATAAATTCACCTTCGATTGGCTGGACGAGATCATGGATGGGTTGGCGACGCACGGGATCAAGGCGATGCTGGCGACGCCGAGCGCCGCGCAGCCCGCGTGGATGTCGCAGCACTACCCGACGATCCTGCGGTCGGATGAGCAGGGCATCCGCCGCCAGCGCGGCGGACGCACCAATTACTGCCCGAACTCGCCCGATTATCGCCGCCTGAGCGGGAATATGGCGCGCGCACTGGCAGAACGCTACAAGGATCATCCGGCGCTGCTGCTGTGGCACATCAGCAACGAGTACGCGGGGACATGTACTTGTGAGACGTGCGCGGCGCGCTTCCGCGAATGGCTTCAGCGCAACTATGGCACGCTGGACGCGATGAACGCCCGCTGGTGGACGCCGTTCTGGAGCCACACGTTTACCGATTGGTCGCAGGTGATGCCACCGTTGAGCAACGGCGAGATGCATATGCACGGGCTGAACGTGGATTATTTCCGCTTCATGACGGAAAGCCAGCTTGCGTGCTACACCAACGAGCGCGACATCATCCGCGCGATCACTCCCGACGTGCCGATCACGACGAACTTGATGGGCACCTACAAGCCGC
Source organism: Anaerolineae bacterium (assembly GCA_019637615.1). Lineage (GTDB taxonomy): Bacteria > Chloroflexota > Anaerolineae > Aggregatilineales > UBA2796 > JAHBVK01. The sequence goes on from JAHBVJ010000008.1 coordinate 166,626, forward strand.
TGGATTATCGGCAGTGGGCGAAGGAGATGGACATCATCACGTGGGACTGCTACCCGAGTCCGGGGCAGTCGGCTGGTGAGATCGCCTTCCAACACGATTTGCATCGCGGGTTGAAGGATGGGCAGTCGTTCTTGCTGATGGAGCAGACGCCGAGCAGCCAGAATTGGCAGCCCGTCAACGCGCTCAAGCGTCCCGGCGTACTGCGCCTGTGGAGCTATCTGGCGATGGCGCACGGCGCGGACTCGATCTCGTACTTCCAGTGGCGGCGCGGGCGCGGTGGCTCCGAAAAGCTGCACGGCGCGGTGATCGAGCATTCGGGACGTAGTGATACACGGGTATTCCGTGAGGTCAGCCAGATCGGCGCGGAATTGAAGGCGCTCGGTGACGTGGTGCTCGGCGCGCGTGGGGATGCTAAGGTCGGCCTGCTGTTCGACTGGGACAACTGGCACGCGCTGGATGACGCGATTGGCCCCGTGCGCAACAAGCGGTATGTAGACACGATTCGCAAGCATTATCTGGCCTTCTACCGCCAGAATATCCCCGTTGACATCGTGTTCCCCGACTCCGATTTCAGCCGTTACGACATCCTCGTCGCGCCGATGCTGTATATGGTCAAGCAAGGCGTAGCGGAGAGGATCGAGGCGATGGTGCGCAAGGGCGGCACGTTCGTCACTACCTACTTCAGCGGCATCGTGGACGAGACTGACCTCGCTTTCGAGAACGGGTATCCCGGCCCGCTGCACAACGTCCTCGGCATTCATGTCGAGGAGATCGACGCGATGTACGAGAACCAGAGCAACAGCATGGTGATGAGCGACGGCAGCGGCAGCTACGCTTGTAACCATCTGGCGGATTTGCTGCACACTGAATCGGCGCATGTGCTGGCGACGTATGGCAGCGACTTCTATCAGGGGATGCCCGCGCTGACCAAGAACGCCTTCGGTCAGGGGCACGCCTATTACCTCGCCAGCGATCCCGATCCGGCGTTGCTCGATACGCTGTACGCGGGGATGCTGAACGAGCACAGAATCGAACCGCCGATGCATACTCCCCCCGGCGTGGAGGTCACGGTGCGGCGTAAGGGCGAACAGGCGCTGTTGTTCATGCTGAACCATAATGCGGAAGCGGTGACGCTGCATCTCGGCGCACATACCTACCGCGATCTGCTGACCAACGCCACGCTGCAAGGGCAGATCGAGGTGGCGGGCTACGGCGTGCATATCCTCGTGGCGCACGCCTGAGCTATCATGATGATGTGGCTTGCTGGTAGGCATCTGGCAGCGGCAGGCAAGTGACAATGATCCCGTTAATGATCCCGTTGCTCTCCTCAAGACGGGATCATCAGCTATCCAGTGCGCATGTCCTAGTACGTGTTCAGAACTTTGACCCAAGCGGATTAAAAAACGCGGTGATAGGCGTTTGACGGAGTTGAGTTTAGCTGCCATCGGGTTTCAATCCTCCTCTGAGTCTGATAATTTGCCTGTTTTGCCTGATATAACAGGCAAATTTCAGGCCAGCGATGTTTGTGTGCTTAATGAGCCATTCTGAACCAACCAGATCAGACAAATAACAGGCGATAACAGGCAAAAACAGGCGAGTAAGCTATTTGGGGTGGCTACTTTTCAGACGATAGAAGAAACAGAAACGCCCAGCGGATTTTGTTGGTAGACAGAGTCAATCGCAGCATTCAGACTTAGAACTGTGACGCTCAAATATTCTACTACGATTCAATCCAGAGTCAAGAGGGCAATTTCGTGAATTTTGTAAATAAAGCGCAATGGATTATTGGAAGGTGGGAACACGGCGGATTGAGCAAACGCGGAAACGGGGCTAAAATGAGATTACTCCATCGCGGTTTGCAAGATGGTTGGACGCACTGAACGAAAAGGCGCAAACCGATCCCATCGAGATGATACACATCGTGTGAAACAAAATAGCCGTTTGTGATCGCCGGGTTCAATTATTAACCCGTTATTTTTTGTGCAGGAGATTTTATGACCAAGATCGCTTTTATTGGCGCGGGCAGCTTCGGCTTTACGCGCGGTCTCGTGCGTGACGTGTTGAGCTTCCCGCTGCTCACGGACGCCACCATCGCCTTGATGGACATCGACGCGGAACGGTTGGAATTTTCCAAGCAAGCCTGCGAGAAAATCGTCCAGATGGGCAAGTATCCCGCCAAGGTCGAGGCGACGCTGGATCGCGCCGAGGCGTTGAAGGGCGCGGATGTGGTGCTAACCACGATCCTCGCGGGCGGGCTGGATGTGTGGCGGCATGACATCGAGATTCCGAAGAAATATGGCATCGATACCAACATCGGAGATACACGCGGGCCAAGCGGAATCTTCCGGTTCATGCGTACGCTGCCGCCGATGACGGACATCGTGAAGGACATGGAAAAGTACTGCCCGAACGCCGTGCTGCTGAATTACACGAATCCGATGGCGATGTTGTGCGGGGCGCTGCAACGGACGACCTATATTCCCGTAACGGGGCTGTGCCACTCCGTGCAAGGAACGGCGCACATGCTGGCAAGCTGGATCGGCGCGCCGGACGACGAGATCACGTACACATGCGCAGGGATCAACCATCAGGCGTGGTATCTGGACTTCAAGTGGAAGGGCGAAGACGCGTATCCGCTGATCCGCAAGGCGATCACCGAGCGTCCCGAAGTCTACAACGAAGAGATCGTGCGTAACGAGATGTTCTTGCATCTCGGCTATTACGTGACGGAATCGAGCGGGCACAATTCCGAGTACAACTGGTGGTTCCGCAAGCGCCAAGATTTGATCGAGAAGTACTGCCATCCGGGGACGGGCTGGAATCCGGGCGTGTACGCGTATATCGTGAGCGAATACGAGAAGCGCTCTCACACGTGGAAGGAACAGACGCAAGAATGGCTGAATTCCGACGCCCCGATTGACCTGAAACGCGGCGGCGAATACGCGGCGTACATCATCAACGCGCTGATGGGCGGTGAGATTTTCCGGTTCAACGGGAATGTGCGCAATGACAGCATCATCAGCAATCTGCCACAGGGCGCGTGCGTAGAAGCACCCGTATTCGTGGATAAGGGCGGTTTCCATACCGCACGCGTCGGGGCGCTGCCGCCTGAAGTCGCGATGCTGACGGGTTTGAACTCGCAGATCGAGGAATTGGCGATCACGGGGACGCTGACGGGTGATCCGACGATGATTTACCATGCCATCGCGCACGATCCGCTGACGGCGGCGGTGCTGTCATTGGCGGAGATCAAGACGATGGTGAACGAGATGTTCCAGAAGAATAAGGACTATCTGCCGACGTTCAAGCATTTCAGCGTGTAGCGGAAGCGTATCGGGCTGTTTTTCGAGCCGTCGGTGGCGCAGTTAGCTTGCACTCCCGATGGCTCGATGCATATTGCCTCTGGTGGAACGGTTTTCGGGCGAGTGGTGTAGTACTGGCGTATTCTACAAACTCAAGGAGGCTCGGATGCGACGGTTAACGACGATTCTACTGGTGACGGGCGTACTGCTGACGCTGGTGAACTTGGTCATGCTGGTAACCCTGATCTCAAGAGGTGGCGCGGCGGCGTTGAGCGGGGCGGAAAATGTGGTGCGGGCGCAAAAGTTTGAGCTGGTCGATGATCAAGGCAGAGTACGCGCCCAACTGCTGATTACAGAGCCAACCACGATGCCTGATGGAACCCAGTACGCCGAAAGTGTGCTGTTCCGGCTGATCGATGAGAATGGGCGACCCGGCGTCAAGATCGGGACGGGCACGGACGGATCGGGGATGAGCCTCGCGGGGGATTCAGAGCGACGCGACTGGAGCGGTGTGCAGATTTTGGCGGATGGCAGTGCTAGTAAGGTGATCCTGACGGGTAAGGATGGGAAGGTGGAGCAGTTCCAGCCCTGACAGCACGGGGATGAAACCCGCGTGCTGAGATCAGGGTGGCTACGACAGCTACATTAGTAAACGAAGTCTGAGCGGGACTCGTGAGGGTCATAACTTGGGTGTGTTAGGGTAGATGCACCCACAGAAACTGGTGAACTTTCTGCAAGCGATAAACAAACCGGAACAGCGGCGGGAAGGCTGGCATGGCTTGCGAAGTTGAGATGCTTTCAGGCCGTTCTAGTACGAATTCTTCGCCTCGCGTCTTGAGGATGCATTTCCCCGCCGCCATCACATTAAGACACCAATCGACCTCAGACGCGTCTCCATAGAGCAGCGCCAGTACGAACCCATTACCGAGTGGAAAGGCAGTAACTGGCGTGTGGTATTCGCGTCCACTTTTGCGCCCTATGTGTTTCAGCAAGGAATATGCACGAAAACGTTCTCCAGAAATGCGGAGGAAAAACGCATTGGCACGTCGATTGGTGGGGCGGTTAGTGCGTACAATTGGTCGTGAATGAGTTTGTGTGTTGTTTACCATGATCGGGCTAACTTTCGTGATGTACACTTGATTGAGTGTCGCGGAGTTTCAACGGTACAAAGTCACTATAATGACGTTATGAACTGGTCACAAGAAGGCACTAAAAAGTGGCGTGGGGATGATGATGGAATTCGACGGGATGTTTTCAGTCAACAACCTAACCAAGTGCAAACTGCGCGGAAAGTGGGTGCCGCTGGTGGCATATTTGCTGCGGGATGGGCAGCCACACCACTACTCAGAACTCAAGCGGCAGATCAAGGGCGTCTCACAGAAAATGCTGACCCAAACACTGCGCCAACTGGAAATGGAAGGGATGGTCAGCCGCACGGTGCATCCGACCGTGCCGCCGACTGTGGAATATGCGTTGACGCCGGAAGGAATGCGTGCGCTCGCGCCGTTTCTGGCGATGGTGGAGAAGGTTGCCGAGGAGTGAAAATACTCGTGACGTTGAGAAAACGGTCAAGGTAACTTAAAGACCGGTTAAGGTCTATCTCTGGTGAATTCGCGCCAAGTAATCCAAATAAGGGCTACTAGCCAGATGGCAAAAAACGCGATCATGGAAGCTTCGATTCGTCGTAGATTACACAGAAATGCAAATATAAGGAATAAACACAAGAAGTGGGGAAACCGAAGGCAACGAAGTATCTGCCAACTCCAATCCATCTCATTCGGATCTTTCGTTTTCCACGTCATATTTATAGTTGGACTATAGAAGGCGGGATTGCGCTGTACATAGTCCATCGGCATAAACTCTTCTGGAAGCTGACTTTCTATCCCGATTACGTCATCCCAACCAAGTTCATATAAGCGTTGTACTGTTTTGCGATATTCCTGTACCAATTCATCCTGTATCTCAGGTTCATTGAAACTACCTCTCCATCGAGAAGCTAAAAGACTAAGGCTGATTTCTAATTGTTGTATTTCTTGATTTTGAGTATTCATAGCACCGTTTGTTTGACAACTATCAGCTATGGACGGGGAAGCAGGCGCGCACAAACTGTATCTACGTGAAATCGACATTCGGCGCGGGGGTGTCGGGGCTGTCCAATTGAGAGACGAACGAGGGGATGCCGAAGGGGATGGTTCCCGTGGCGAGCAGATTGGCGAGAGTCTTCAGTTCTTTAGGCCACACGGGCAGCGCCGAGACTTGATCGAGCGGAATCCAATGGGGCGGCGGGCGGGTCGGAGATTCGCGGCGGGGTGTGAGCGAGTCATCGATGGTATGCGCGTAAAGATAGACTTCAAGGCCGTAACCGATGCCTTCGCCTTCTTCGGGGAGTAGGCAATATTTGGGGACGACGAATTCGCGCAGGAAGGCCACATTCGTCACCTTGACCGCGATGCCCGTTTCTTCCAGCACCTCACGTTCGCCACATTCAGACAAGCTCTCGTTTTGCTCCAAGCCTCCACCGGGGAGTCGCCAGCCATCGCCGGGGGATTCCGGTTCGAGCAGCAGCAGATCATTGGCGTGCGTGACAAGCACGCGGGTGCGGACGTTATCGTAAACGTTGTGCGAAAAGATCGACATCGTGCCTCGCTGTTATGGCTGTTATAGCTGTTATGACTTTGCGCCGTGCGAAGCGTGCCATTCGCGCCGGAGCAGACCGAAGTAATGTTCATCTTCCAAGCTGGTGCCCATGTCATAGCGTTCGCGCAGATTGCCCTCGTAGGTGAAGCCGAGCTTGAGCAGCAGTCCTTTGGAGCGTTCGTTGGCAATGTCGATGATGGCTTCGATGCGGTGTAACTCCATGTTCTCAAAGCCATAGTCCAAGAGCGCCGTCATGGCTTCCGTCATCATGCCCTGCCCCCAGTAAGCGCGGTTGAGTTCGTAGCCTGTTTCGGCACGATTGTAGCCGTCGTCAAAGTGAAACAGACTGCACGATCCGATCAGGCGATCATCACCGCGCAGCGTGACGCCCCAGCGAATGGCCTCTTGCCGATTGAAGAAGGCGTGCAGACGGTGGATCAGCGCACGCGTATCCTCGATGGTGCGGTGCGGCGGATGCCCGTAGTAGCGCGTGGTTTCTTCGTCGGACAAGATGCCGAAAAAGTCGTCGGCGTCGGATAATTGAATCTGGCGCAGATGCAGTCGTGCGGTGGTCAACAATGGGAATTCGGCAAAGGTGGAGTCGATGGTCATGAGGCGCTATCCTTGGCTTGCTCATGTTCGTAACTGTAGAAGTAGGCGCACATGGTTGTGATCTGACGGAAGCCGTGTTTTTCCGTGATCGGACGGCTCATGCTGCCCGCATCGACGGTCACGAATTTATAGCCACGCTCGGCGGCTTCGTGTGCGCGGACGTTGATCAGTTCGGTGTATAGGCCGCGATGGCGATAGTGCGGCAGCGTCGAACCCGCCCACAGACTGGCGAAATCGTGCCCGCTGGACGGAAAACGTGTCCAGCCACAACTGGCGGGCTGACCATCGACGTAAGCAATGTACATGCTGACGCGGGCTGGATCAGCGCACATTTCGGTGTAGATCACGTTGAGCGCGCGCGACAAATCTTCCCCGAATGCGCCATTCAGGACGGCGAGCACATCGCTCACATCGTCGCCGGGATGCTTGCGGCGAATATCGTGCTGAAGAGGCGCTTGCAGCGTGGCAGGCAGTGAATCGAGTTCCAGCACCATGATGGCGGAGTCTTCTTCATCCTTGGTGAAGCCATGCGCCAGCAAACGCTCGATCAGCAGGGGCGACACATCATGCGTGCAAAATTTCCATTCGAAGCCGCTGGACAAGGTGCGGAAATAGGCGACCTGTTCCTCGATCTGGGCGTCGATGGCAGCGGCGTCGGCGTGCTGTAGGCGGTCATACAAAACGAAACTGTAGCGCACGGGGGAGGGCGGCACATAGCGCACTACCATGCCTGTGTCTTCGCGCTTGAACCCTACTAGATCGAGATTCATGCGTTCTTGCTCATCAAACAAGGCGCGAATCGCGTTAATGTCCATCTTCCGAAACTCGTATTTGTACACATTGCTGAAAGTTTCGCTTTATTTTCCGGCATAGTCGTCCAATGCGGAAGGGTCAAAAGTGATGTTACACTACCATGAATACTTTCATCCGGAGAGAGGTTTGCCATGGCCTCCGATGCTTCGATCCAAACCAATCATCTGTTTGAGTCGTATCGGCTTTCGGCGTTTTACGATGAAATGCTCAGTAATGACGGGCTGCCACGCCAGCAGTATGCACGGTTGCATGAACGTCTATTGAACATGACACGGGCAGAACTGGATGACCGCCACCAGACTGCTGACCGCTCGTTCCTCAATCAAGGCATCACATTCACGGTGTACGGACGCGATGAAGGTATCGAGCGGATTTTCCCCTACGACATCTTGCCGCGTATCATCACGGGGCAAGAATGGGCGACCGTCGAGCGGGGGTTGCAGCAGCGGATCAGGGCGTTGAACCTATTCCTGCGCGATGTGTACCACGAAGGCAAAATCTTCCAAGATGGCATCGTCCCGCGCGATCTGGTGTATTCGTGCAAGCATTATCGGCGCGAGATGCGCGGAATCCACGTCCCGCGTGAGATTTATGTGATGGTCACAGGCACCGATCTGGTGCGCTTGGAAGACGGCAACTTCTACGTGCTGGAAGATAACTTGCGCGTGCCGAGCGGCGTTTCGTACATGTTGACGAATCGCCAAGTGATGCGCCGCGTGATGCCGGGGCTGTTTCAGGATTATGGGGTGAGGCCGATTGATCATTATGGACAGGTGCTGCTGGCGACGCTGCGCGAACTGGCACCCGATGATCGCCCCGATCCGACCATCGTGTTGCTGACGCCGGGAGTCTTTAACTCGGCCTATTTTGAGCATACCTTCCTCGCACGGCAGATGGGCATTCAGTTGGTGGAAGGGCGTGATTTGCTGGTACACGACAATATTGTGTATATGCGCACGACTGCCGGACTGAAACGGGTGGACGTGATTTACCGTCGCGTCGATGACGACTTCCTCGATCCGCTGGCCTTCCGCCCCGACTCGATGCTCGGCGTAGCGGGCTTGTTCAACGCATACCGCGCGGGGAATGTGGCACTGGCAAACGCGATCGGGACGGGCGTGGCGGACGATAAGGCGATCTACGCGTATGTGCCGAAGATCATCCGTTACTATCTGGCGGAAGACCCGATTCTCGGCAATATTGAGACATACCAGATGCAGCATGACGATGAGCGCGAACATACCATCGCCAACCTCGATAAGATGGTGGTCAAGGCGGTGGGCGAGTCGGGCGGCTACGGCATGTTGATCGGGCCGCACAGCACAGCCGCCGAACGTGAAGAATTCAAGCGGCGCATCATCGCTGATCCGCGTAACTACATCGCACAGCCAACGTTGAGTCTGTCGTGCGCGCCGTGCTTCATCGATGGGCAGGTGGAACCGCGCCACGTCGATCTGCGTCCCTATATTTTGTACGGCAAGGAAGGCGCGTCTATCGTTCCCGGTGGTTTGACGCGTGTCGCGTTGCGACGCGGATCGCTGGTGGTGAATTCGTCACAGGGCGGCGGCAGCAAGGATACATGGGTGCTGGCGTAGGGAAGAAAAGTGCTGAGTGCTAAGTCCTTAGTGCTTAGTAGAAGAAAAATGCGCGTAGATTAGGGTGGATTGGCGAGGGGGACGGGATGCTGTCGAGAGTGGCGGATAACATGTACTGGGTGGCGCGCTATCTGGAACGCGCCGAGCACAGCGCACGGCTGTTAGAGGTCAACCTGAACCAGAATCTAGAACGCTCGCCTGCCACCATCTCTGTGAGTTGGGACGAGATTCTGGACGCGATGCACAGTCCGCTTGCTAACACGGGCTTGACCAGCGTATACGAGATCACACGGGCGTTGGCCTTCGAGATGAAATATCACGCTTCCATCGTCGCCTATATCGAAGCGGCACGTGAAAATGCACGGCAAGTGCGCGAACAGCTCAGTTCCGAGATGTGGGAGCAGCTCAACCAACTTTATTTGTATGCCAAACAGACGAGTATCGATGACATCTGGCACGAGCCGATGCCGTTCTTCCGCAATATCCGCGAAGGATCGCACTTGTTTCAGGGGATCACCGACTCGACCATGAGTCACGGCGAAGGCTGGCAGTTCATCCAAGTTGGACGGTATATCGAGCGAGCAGGCTTGACGGCGCAATGGCTGAACGTGAAAATGGCGAGTCTGAACGAGCATATCGCCAGCGCGGAAGACTTCCAAGAATGGGTCGGGATGCTCAAGTGCTGCACCGCGTTCGAAGCGTACTGCAAGGTTTATACAACGGATGTGCGTCCGTCACGGGTGGCGGAATTTCTGCTGCTGAATCGCGAGTTTCCACGCTCGATTGGCTTTTGCATCGACCAGATTCAACAAGCGCTGATGGAAATTTCCGAGTCGGCGGGCTTGCAAAAAAATAGCCGCGTGAATCGGTTGGCGGGCAAAGCGCGGGCAACCGTGGATTTCGGGCAAATCGATGAGATCATGGCAGATGGCCTCGCGTCGTTTTTGAACGGCATCCAAGAGCAATTCTTGCAGATTCACGGAGCCATCTACCAGACTTACATTACTTACAGCATCGAGTCGGCGCTGGCGAGTTAAAGCTCCTTGCGCATGTTGTACGAGGTGATCGCGTAGCCGACCTTCTGGTATAAGGAGAAGGCGGTCTGATTGTGCCCGAACACATGCAAGGCGATGCTGTGCGCACCCAAACGACGCGCTTCGTCCTCGATGGCTAACATTGTCGCCGTGCCAAAGCCTTTGCCGCGCTGATCTTCATCGATAGCGATATCGTAAATAAAGGCCGAGGGCGGGTTGCGCTTGGATTGCAAATTGATCCAGATAATCCCGATGGAATTGCCCGATTCTGCATCGCGGATCGTGTAGAGATGTTGATCGGGCGTTTTTTCGCCCTGTGGCAGCAGTTGGTTGAAGACTGCTTGCGATTTTTCGAGCGATTCTTCCTTCGTCCAATAGCCAGCCCGCACATTTTCGTCGGCATAGTCCTGGATCGTTCTGGGCAAGTAAGCCTGATATTCGGCTTCGGTCATGGGCGTAAGCGTTACTGTTGACATTGTGTAGGTCTATTTCCTCGTTGATTCTCCGTGGGTAGTCCGTATAAGTGTACGCCACTTGTACACTTTAGTTACATGATACTAAAGTAGGAAATAGACGCTGTGCATAGGTCTCCATATCATTCAGGCGCGTGGCAGGGAAGGTGAGTTGGAAGGCAGCTAGGCGCGTGTCGTTGACGGGATCGAGCCAGAAGCGTGTGCGGTAGTCTTGCCCCGTGTATTTCACCTTGAATTCATGCAAGATCAGGCCGTCTTTTTCACACTGCGCCGTGCGTTCCCAACTCTCATAACCACCGAGGCTGATGTTGAAAGCGTACGTATCGAGGTTGGCGCGCGTCAGGCCGCAGTTGTAGCGCAAGTAATCGAGATGCCCCATGCCGGTCGAGTCCCACCAGCGGGCGCTGATGCTGTCGCCGTGATCGAGCGAGTCGCGCTGCCATGTGGCGGGTTCAAAAGCGGTACCGTAGGAAACGGCTTGCTGCATGTCCTGATCGGCAGGGATGGTGGTAGTGCATTTGCCGCTTCCTTGCGTGGTCTGGTAGGCGACCACGCCAACACCCACGATGAGCACCACGATGCTCGCTAGTAATGCCAGCTTCGCGTTGATCCGCATAGGCCACCTCATGGATACTATTTGATTCAAATCACATTACACGACTCAGGATCGATGTACTCAATGGATGGGTATGGTCAAACGTCAGGAGCATACTGTGATATTGTCCAGATTGCTCTCGGTCTGTATGCGTGCTAGGATCGCGGTAAAATGATGGTGCATTTTGCACAAGTGATTAGAGACTGTCCGTCAACTAAAGGAACCTCATGACAACGACTGTACCGCGTACTTCACTCACCCGTTTTGCATGGCTGTCCATCGGGGCGGCGGTGCTGACCATCGGTTTGAAGGCGTCGGCCTATCTGCTGACTGGATCAGTGGGATTGCTGTCTGATGCGCTCGAGTCGGGTGTGAATTTGATCGCGGCAATAGTCGCCCTCGGTGCGCTGGCGATGGCTTCGCGTCCGGCAGATGAAGATCACACGTATGGGCACGACAAGATCGAGTATTTTTCCAGCGGCGTCGAAGGTGTGTTGATCCTCGTAGCGGCGTTGAGCATCGCGATCACCAGCATCGGTCGGCTGCGCGACCCGCAACCCTTGGAGCAGGTTGACCTCGGCTTGATCATTACGGTGGTAGCGTCGATCATCAACTTCGGTGTGTCGCGGATACTGCTGCGGGCCAGCAAACAGCATGACTCGATCACGCTAGAGGCTGATTCTCATCACCTGATGACCGACGTATGGACATCTGGCGGCGTGATTTTGGGCGTGCTGGCAGTCGGCCTGACGGGCTGGCTGTGGCTCGATCCGATCATCGCGATGGCTGTAGCGATCAATATCGTGTGGTCAGGCGTGAAGCTAGTACGGGCGTCTGCGTTGGGATTGATCGATACGGCACTGCCTGCGCCAGAAATTGCCAAGGTGAAAACGATCTTAGAGAGTTACGCGCATATGGGCTTCCAGTGGCATGCGCTACGCACACGGCAGGCCGGCGCACGACGATTCGTGTTCTTCCATGTCCTCGTCCCCGGCAACTGGACGGTGCAAGCGGGGCACAACCTGCTGGAACAGATCGAGAGCGACATCCGCCGCGAGTTCCCGCTGGTGACGGTTTCCACGCACCTTGAGCCATTGGGCGATCCGGCGGCGATGGCGGACGCAAAGCTGGATCGGGAGCCAGTGGGGGAACAGACCCCGTGAAAAAATTCGCCCCACGACAAATAATCGGGCGGGGATCGGAGAGTTGACGGTAAGATGTAGCTGCGTCTCGATCAGGCCGATAGCGCTATCCCGCCATGAATTGCCAAGGTCAGTACATCAGCTAGAGGCTCAGGAGTTTCTTCTTGGCGATTTCAAACTCCTCTTCGGTAACGGCATGTTCCTTTTTGAGGTTGTTGAGCCGTTCCAATTCGCTAATCAAATCGATGTTTGTGGTTTCCTCCGCAAACATGGTTTCGGTGTCCGGCGCAAGGGAAAGCGGATCGGCAACCTTTTCGCGCAAGTAATCCACGAACTGTTGCAGTGGCTGCGGTTTAACTATCGATTCGAACAAGACCTTTTCGGAATCAAGATGGAGGATAAGCTTGGCGTTCTGGAACCAGTGGCTCTGTTCAAAGATAATTTTTCGAATGCTGCTGTATGAAATCTCACGGTAGAGCGGATGCGATCCGATCGTCGCGTTGCCTATGGCGGTGACAAAAAGTAAGCGGCGATTGGTGATCCATAAAAAGCCAACAAGGGAAACAGCCGCTTGATATTGCATCGAGACGAGCATAACACGTTCGGGTATCTCCTCCAGTTTGAAGGCGGCTATCGCGTATTTGAGACCTTTGTCGGTATCAACCAGCGAATTAACCTCAGTGCGAGGTTGATCGGGGAAACACAAATACAATGCTTGACGAACTGCGCCTACCTTTCCAAGCATAGCTACCTCCTGTTTCGGGTCGCGCCTTGTCTCGATCAGGCAGCTACTCACTCGCGCGTTTGAACATACTCATGAGATGGTGAGCAAAACTGCCCAATGTCTCAACATTTATCTTCATTATAGGATGGTTTCCTTTACGCATCAATAAGCGCACGGAGATGGTGTACATTATCCGATAATTCGCAGGAAGGTTATTCAGCTTCCGTGGTGGAGGGACACTGAGTCCCGACGCTGATGCAGTGTGTCAAAGGACTCAGGAGATAGTCAGAAAATGCGATCATGATCGGGTGCAGAAACGGCGTTGGAAGTGGCCTTGAACTTCTCACTGTTAAGTCTTCTCGCCACTGTCGTTCTTAAGGGGATTGGGAAAGCCCAACCAGTTGTAGGCTTGCTTCCCATAGCTCCATTGCCCGCTGCCGATCATAGGACTCTTCCGATGATTCTCGGTGCTGCTCACCCAAGAAATATTTGCCGGAAACGTTCTTCAACTCAGGATCTATCACTAGCCGCGCCAACATGACTCCAGCGCGCGCAGGACTATTGAAGTTTTGCACGCGATCAGACAACATCGGCATGATGTGATGCCAAATAAACCGCACGAACGCCGCAGAATCACGGGCGAGACCCGTACCGGCCATCACGCCGGGGTTGAAGGCATTCACCATGATGGCCTCGCGTCCGCTCGCACGTAACCGACGATCCAACTCATAGGTGAAATATAAGTTGCTCAATTTTGAGGTGACATACCGCACACGCCCTAGTTTGGGGATGGTCTGTTCCATCTCCGCTTTCGGATGCGCCAGATCATCCGCGTTGGTGAATAGCGGGGGCGGATTGCCTAGCAGCAGTCCCAAGCGTGTTTTTGCGCCGTGCGCGCCACTCACTACAATGATGCGGGCGGGTTCCATGAGATGTGGCAGCAGCAGATTCACCAGCAAGAAATGGCCTAAATGGTTCACGCCAAAGGTCATTTCGAAGCCATCTTTCGTGTATTGTGTGGAATTCCCCGTGCCGACGCCCGCGTTACATACAATGGCGTGCAGGGGTGGCAGTGTGCGTTGCTGGAAGACCTCGACAAAGCTGCGGATGGATGCCAATGAGGCTAGGTCAATGATCATCATTTCAATGTGCGGATAGCCCGTTTCGGCAATCAGGCGCGACACCGCGTCGCGACCTTTGTCGGCATCCCGCGCGGTGATCACGATGTGCCACGATTGACCACTCCGGGCGATGGCCTTGGCGCATTCATAGCCCAGACTCGTATTGCCGCCCGTGATAAGTACTGTCTTGTCTGTCATGCGTTGTAGTCCCGTTTTTTCTTATTCACAACTGATGCAGGGATGATAAAGTATGGAGTAGACTCCAGAGTCAAGAGGAAAATTATGCACATCAGCGAACTCGCCAAATTATCGGGACTGTCAGTTGACACCCTGCGTTTCTACGAAAAACAAGGGTTGTTGAGCGAACATCACTTCGAGCGCCAGCCAAACAACTATCGCTCGTATACTTCCACCGCGCTATCTCGCTTAGAACTGATCAAATGTGCCAAGCTGCTCGGCTTTACCTTATCGGAAATCAAAACCTTAATCCATGATGTAGAGACGGACGAAATGACCACCACGCAACAGGCTGACGTGCTCTCCCAAAAGCTCGTGGAAATCGATCAACGTCTCGCTGAGATGACACGGTTGAAGACCTTTATCGGTCGCAAGTTGCAATTGCTGCGTAGCGGCTCGCAGGAAGGTTGTGTCTTGCCATCCCTCGCCAGCGACCAACCCGCCTGATACCCTCCACCCTAGTCAAGCCGCGTGCAGATTGCATATAATGGTCGCTTTCGACACGAGGAAAGCAGGAGCACATGACACGTCAACAAGTCTCATCGGGCACGATCTGGGAGCAAGAATACGGATACTGTCGCGCCATCCGTGTGGGTAATTGGGTGGCAGTGGCGGGCACGACGGCTGCCGATGAGAACAGTCAGATCGTAGGAGAAGGCGATGCGGGCGCACAAGCCGCGTATATTTTGCGCAAGATCGAACGAGCGCTGACGCAAGTGGGCGCGTCCGCCAAGGATGTGATTCGCACGCACATGTTCGTAGTGCATGAGCAAGATTGGGAAGCCGTCGCCAAAGCGCACGGTGAATTCTTCCGCGAGATCCGCCCCGTGAGCACGCTGGTGTTGGTCAAGGGCTTGATCGATCCGAAGATGTTAGTCGAGATCGAGGTTGACGCGATCATCGAGGGTGCGTGAGTGACGCTGCTGCTATCCGTTCTGGCGTTTGGCGCAGTGTGGTGGTTGGGAATCTACCTGATCAGCCGTGATTTTCACGTACTGCTGCTGCGCTATGCAGGATTCGGTCTGCTGGCTTACGCACTCGGCTTGGTGGGCTTCACGCTGAACAGCCTGTGGAACGTGTCCACGGCGCTTGGCACGATCAGCGGGTTGATCAGCGTACTGCCCGGTCTGCTGTGGGCGGGGGCGCTGCTGCACTTGCTGCCCGATGACTATCCGCCGCGCGCAGTGCTGATCCGACAATGGGCGCGCGGATGGCTGCCCGCTGGCGTGATCTTGCTGATCGCAGCGGGGATCGTCAACGCACCGATCACGACGCTGGCACTCGCGGCGGTGATGCTGATCCCGCTGGTGCTGGCGATTGTGCATCTATGGCGCGGTTATCGTCCGCTGCGCCGTCAACGCCGAGTGATCGGGATCATGCTGTTCGGCCTGATCAGTTTGGCGCTGGAGATCGGGCTGCTGTTGTTCCCGCTGCTGCCATACACATGGATTTTGCTGGCACTCGGCTTCGACATCGTGCTGCTCGGCGCGATCATCGCCTATCTTGACGCGCTGAATCAGGGCGAGACGCTGCTGCCACACATGATCCGCTCGTTGGATGGCGCTGCCATCGCCGCGCTGCTGTTCGGCGGGCAAATCGGGGTGGTGATGCAGGTCGGTACGGGCGTCAGCGTACCGATGACGATCTTGCTGTACGCGGTGGTGGCGACGGCGATCACGCTGCAAGCCGTCCAACCGCAGATGCAAGCGGTGGTAGACCAGATCGCCTTCCGCGACCAGCCCAAATTACGCAGTGACCGCGCCGATCTGCGCACGGCGGAACAAGCGCTGCCGCGTACCGATCCGGCGGTGGATTTCGCCGCGATGGACGAGGCCGATTTCGCCAAATTGGTGCGGCGGGCGCTGACCAGCGTCACCGATCTGCCGCGCCTCGCCGCCAGCCCCTTGATTTACTTGCCACAGGTAACGGCTGATCTGGCAGCCACGAACGCCAAAGACGACGTGATCGAGCGGGCGGTAGCGCTCAAGCGGCTGTTGATCGCACAGATCACGCGGCTGAAGCCCTCCGACGGACGGGATTTCGATACGAGCGCGGCATGGCGGCATTACAACGCGCTGTATTTCCCGTATGTGCTCGGTCTGAGGCCGTACAATACGCGCCTTGACGCTGACGATCTCGATCCGGCGCGGCGCGAGATCATGGACTGGTTCCGCGCTCAAGTGCCCGAACGCACGCTGTACAACTGGCAGAACGCCGCCGCCAAACTCGTCGCCCAGCAGTTGCGTCCTGCTGCCGAACGAGTCAGTGCGTGATCATCGCTCCATGATCAATATGTGAAAATTTACACAACCACCTGTCGCATTTTGCGTATAAGAGAATAAGTCGTAATAGAAAAGCCGAGTAGACGCGTACTCTGGCCTTTTTTGCGTTGAAGATGCGTTTTGGACAGGAGCAGAGACAATGACCGCCAATATTCTTGTTACGTATGCCAGTCGCACAGGTTCCACCATCGGCGTGGCTAATGCAATCGGCAGTGCGTTGATGGACAACGGGTTGCAGACTTCCGTGTACCCGATGTCCGATATTAATGACCTGAGCGGGTACGATGCCATCGTGGCGGGCAGCGCGATCCGCGAGGGGCAATGGTTGCCGGAAGCGCTGGATTTTATACGGGCACATCAGGCGGTGTTGATGACGAAGCCCTTCGCCTCATTTATGGTATGCATGACGATGGCGATGAACAACCCGAAAGCGCCGGACATGGTGCGGGAGTGGATGCGGCCTGTGCGCCAGATGGTGAAACCCGTCAGCGAGGGCTATTTTGCGGGCATCTTGGACATCAGCAAAGTGCCGACCATGCGTCAGCGGCTGCTGTTTCGTATGAGCGTGCTGGCAGGTGTGTGGACGGAAGGCGATCACCGCGATTGGGGCGCTATCCGCGCATGGGCGAACTCGCTGCCCGCGCTGCTCTACGCCGATAGCCCCAACTTTGCCGCTGTTGCTGGATCCGTGACTGGATAGACGGCCTCGCGCGGCAAGATCAGTTCATCCAGCACATAAGCGTGCAGTCGTTGATGCTGTTCGCGCACAAAATCTGAAATATCTTCAATGCTGACGATCCAGTCTTTGGCGTAATGAGCGAGCGCTTCGCCGCGCAAGCCTAGCTGGATCGCCCGCCGTTCGAGTTTGGCTCCCGACGGATGATGATCGGGATCCCACTGCAAGCGCACATCGGAACGGGCGACGGCAGCTTGCCACGCGGCTTCCATCCCGTACACGGCTGCCACATACGAGGAATGCACCGCTTGCGCCAAGACCTGATCGAAGGCTGCCCGCTTGAGTCGAATCGCCAGCACGACCTCTTGTTGCTCCTTCGTACCCCACCCACAGCGGTACATCATCCATAGGAAATTCGGCTTGATCCAGCTCATACGCTGCACACTGAATGCACCGCCAAAGTAGCCGTGCTGTGTGGCGAAGTGCCCGATCTCCGCGCGATAGGCTTGGTACACGATCACCGAGTCATCGTCGTATTGTGCGAGGATATGCCGTCCTGTTTGGGGCCACCGCGCGTTCTGGTCGCGGTAAAGTTCAGTCAGCAGATTCATGATCCTCCTCGTCGCTAAACGCCCACACAGGCAGTGTTTCCAGCCGATGTAGCCAATCAGCAGGAATTTGATCCAATCCGGTGTGACTCGCCACGATGCTGCCGACGATGGCACAGTTCGTATCGATGTCACCGCCAACGCTGGCAGTTTTCTCGATAGCCACTTGGAAATCATCCAAGTAGCTGCCAGCCAGCCATAGCGCGAATGGTACGGTCATCTGGGCGATGGAAGGCCGTCCATTGCCGAGCCGCTTCGATGCCTCATGAGGGGTAGTGGTCGGGTTCAACGCAAGGGCTTTTTCCAGCTTGCGGCGTATCTCGCTCGGCGGCATTCTAGAGAGGATGGCACTGAGAAAAGTTTCCCTCGTGAGTGCGTGGGGTTGTTGACGAGCATTCGTGACAATTGCCGCTGCCATCGTCACTGCGATCCCGCCCGCGATGCCTTCAGGATGCGCGTGTGTGACTACCGCTGATTTTTCAGCTTGCGCGATCAGCATCTCCGTATCATCCGCAAAATACGCCCCAAGCGGTGCGATCCTCATGGCTGCACCGTTACCATACGAACCTGTACCCTCAAACATGCCGATGGACAATGCCCGCCAGTCACCACCGGAGGCGATGGCTTTGAACAGCCGCGTTACGCCCTGCCCGTAGCCTCGCTTGCCTTCCCGACGGAGGGCGAACTGCTGCGCCAATTCGTCTTGTCGAATCTCGCCATAGCGCCGCAACTGTGCGTAGATCGACAGCGCCATTTGCGTATCGTCGGAATATTCCCACGTCACGGCACTATGCTTGCGGTGGTTATAGCCGTGATGGTTGCCATACGCATCACCCACCGACAGCCCAATCAGGGCGGTATAGGCGCGCTGCAAA
The DNA here is from genome assembly GCA_019637615.1 of Anaerolineae bacterium. GTDB lineage: Bacteria > Chloroflexota > Anaerolineae > Aggregatilineales > UBA2796 > JAHBVK01. The sequence goes on from JAHBVJ010000008.1 coordinate 185,352, forward strand.
CGCGGATCTGTCGGCATGAAGATGAGCATAGACACTACCTAGCTTAAGCTATATGTTGGACGTACATTCATTCTAAAGCGCAAATGCAAAACAATATATACTGAAGTGGGGAGATAGACCGGATAGTGGGGGCAAAATCGGATGTCTAAAAAGATTACCGAGTCTGAAATTCGCATTCACCTCCAGACCTTGAGCGAGACGCCGCGCCGCCTTCACGCTTGCACCGATGGCCTCGATGACAAGCGGCTGCGAAGTGCGCCGCCGGATGAGTGGTCACCTGTGGAGATCATGGGGCATTTACGCGCCTGTGCGGAGATTTGGTCGTTCAGCATTTGCGCCATGCTGACGCTCGACTCGCCGGAATTAGGGCATGTCCATCCACGAGACTGGGTGAAGAAACTCGGCTATGCCAGCCTCGGCTTCGCGGAAAATCTAGAGGCGCTGGAAGTCGGGCGGAAGAACTTGCTGCGCTTGTTGCAACCGTTAACGCTCGATGCGTGGGGACGTTCGGCGCGCTTCGTGGGGATGCAGAATGTCCACACGATCTTCGATGAAACATACCGCATGGCAACCCACGAAGCCGGACATTGTGAGCAGATCGAGCAGTTGCTAACCGCCCGTTAGCGGCTCACCATTTCTCCCAATGCACGACCTCATCCAGTGGCTTGCGCCCACCCATTTTGCTCGGCTTGTAATCGGAAGCAGGATAGCCGAACGAGATCGCGCCCATCACGTAATGATCGGCGGGCACGCCGAGGATGGCGCGGGCTTCGTCGGGACGGTGGAAGTTGGCGATGCACGATCCGATGCCTAATTCATGCGCTTCAAGCTGCATCAGAGCGGCGACTTGCCCCAAGTCGAAGGCGTTCCACGGGTTTTCTTGCGTGCCGACCAGCGCGATTGCCAGCGGCGCGCCGATAAGATGCTGCGCGAAATCGCCCGCCGTCGAGAGCGCCTTGAGCCGTTCGCGATCCTTGATCACGATGAACTGCCACCACTGTCGATTTTTGCTGCTCTGAGAGCGCCGCCCCGCGTTGAGGATGGCTTCCAGTACCTCGTCGGGAATCGGATCGGGGCGGAATTGGCGGACAGCATGACGCGTGCGAATCGCATCTTTGACGTTCAAAATAACCTCCAATTGAAGCATCAAGTTATTGGGGATCATAACACAATGGACGGCAACATTACTTGCTGCCGCCCATCGCGTTCTAAGGAGAAACCGGTAGTTAGCAAAGGTAGAAGGATCAGGCGCGGTTGGTTACGTTCGGCTTGATCGTGATCTCGGCGGGCGCGTCCAGCCAGCGCATGTTGAGCGAGTCCCCCTTGAGGCCAGTCACACTGACGTGCTGGTCATCGCCGGGGATGATGTCGAGCATGTTATCGCTCCACTTCACGTCATCGCCTGCCGCCAAGACCACTGCCCGCGCTGGACGCGCCGCACTGATGCGCAGCGTGGTCGAGGCAGCGTCGGACGACTCGATGGTGATGCTCAAGCCGGGATCGGGGACGTGGAAGCGCTTGGGCGGATCAGGCCACAGGGCGGCACGTGCCAGCACCGTCTCGCCTTGCAACAGCCGGGCGCTGACCACCGCGCCTGCTTCCCGCGCCGCCTTGAAATCGAAGCGTCCCAATTCGGTGCTGCGGTTCGCGCCCGCGTGGATGGTGATCCGCTGCTGGGCAACCTGTTCGCCCGTCAGTGCCCACACCTGAAGATCGAGATCGGCGTCGATGGCGTGCAGCGTACCATTGGCAAGCCAGACATCGGCATGACCATCGGCAGCGGCGATACCGAGCGCCACTTGCGCGAGACTGCGGCGGAAGCGATAGTAAGCAGGCTTGAGGCGCAAGAAGTAATCCACCAGCGCCCAACTGGTGACAGGCCAGCAGTCGTTGATCTGCCAGACCAGCGCGCCCGCCGTCCGGTAGCGGCCTTCGCCCTGCCAGCGCCGACGCCAGCCATCTGCAGCGGCGGCGACGGCCTCGGACTGCACGAACTGGCTGAAGTTGATGTATTCCGCCAGCGTGCTGGCCTCGCCCGTATTCTGCGCGAGATAGTGATCGAGGCGTTGGGGGCCTTCGCCAGCTTTGTTGTGGAAGTTCATCACGGCGCTGTGGACGGCGCGATCTTCGGGGCGCGTGAACTGCTCGATGGTGGCGAGTTCCGGCGCGGCTTGCATCCCGAACTCGCTGACGAAGCGGCCTTGATACAACGGATAGTCGCGGTAATCGGCCTTCGAACCGTGCCAAATTTCCCACGTGTGGCGATCTCCGATGGTCTGGTCAGCCACGGACGCGCCGCCATAGGGGCTACCGGGCCAGTACAGGCGGGTAGGATCAAGCTGTCCACAGACATTGGGCAGCAAGCGCTCGTAGATCTCACGCGCGGGGAAGTTGGAGTTCACAAAATCGCCGTGGAAGTTGACATCGTAGACATGGAGCGCTTCCGCGACCTGATAATCTTCGTTGTTGCCGCACCACAGCGCGATGCACGCGTGATGACGCAGCCGCCGCACGGTGGCTTCGGCTTCGGCCCGCACGTTGAGCAAAAATTCGGGATGTGCGGGATACATGCCGCACGCGAACATGAAGTCTTGCCAGACCAGCAAGCCGAGTTCATCGCACAGATCGTAGAAGACATCTTCTTCGTAGATGCCGCCGCCCCACACGCGCAGCATGATCATGTTGCCTTCCGCCGCTAGTGTCAGCCATTCGCGGTAGCGGTCGGGCGTCAGGCGCGGAACGAACGAGTCGGCGGGAATCCAGTTCGCACCTCCTGCAAACAGCGGGATATTGTTGACTTCGAAGTAGAAAGTGCTGCCCGGTTCGCTTTCGATGGGGTCTTGCACCACGCGCAGACGCCGCAGACCAAGCCACAATTCACGCGTATCCAGCACGACACCGCCCGTGGACAGCGTCGCCACCACGCGATAACGCGGCTGCTTGCCGTAGCCAAGCGGATACCAGAGTTCGGGAGTCGTCAGCGTGAAGGTGTACTTTACTGTGCCGCCTTCGACGGGCAGTTCGGCGCTGTGGATAGCTTCGCCCGTCGGGCTAAATACCGTCAAGGTGATATGTTCCGCCGTCGGCACGGCGGAACCATGATCGAGCGTGAGCGTGACGGGCAGCGTCGCCGTGCGCAGATCGGCGCTGACTTCGGCGGGCACATGCAGATCAGTGATGCGAGTCGTGTAGGCTTCCAGATAGACCGGACGCCACAGGCCAGCCGTCAGCAGCGTTGGACCCCAATCCCAACCGTAGTGATACTGCGCTTTCCGCACGTAGACGCGGCTGGTGTCGCCGTTCCACGCCAGCCGTGGGCCATATTTTTCTTCCAGTGCCCGCCCGCGCAGAAAGGCGGAAGCGAACCGGATATGCAGCATGTTGCCCGTTGGTTTGAGCAGCGGACGCACATCCACGCGGCGCGGCACAAACATATTCTCGCTGACGAGGATCAATGTGCCGTTCAGCCAGACTTCCGCGAAGGTGTCTAGCCCGTCGAAGCACAGCGCGACCTGTTCACTCGTCAGCAGCGAGTCCGGCACGTCAAACGTGCAGCGATAGAGCCAATCCGTCTCGCCTATCCACTTCACATCATGTTCATTGGTGCCGAAGAACGGATCGGGGATGCGTCCAGCCCGCAGCAGGTCTTGATGTACGCTGCCCGGAACGTTGGCGGGCAGCCACCCATCGAGCGCGGCGAATTCCGCTGGCAAGTCAAGCGTGGCATCGCTGGCTTTGACCTGCCAACCTGCCGACAAACTGAGACGATGCATGTGCGTGTTTCCTGTTTAGAAGCTGTGTGTTTTGATGAAATCGATAATATCAGGTACGTTCGCTTCTGCCATCGAAACACATGTATCAGCGGAACCGTAATACAGTCGCAGCCGTTCGCCCTCCACGATGGCGGAACTGGGGAAGACCACGTTCGGCACGTCCCCGACGCGCTCGTAAATCTCGGTGGGAGCCAGCAGATAGTCCTGCGTACGGTAGAGCACCTTCCACGGCTTTTCCAGATCGAGCAGCGCGCCACCCGCGTAGTACAAATAGCCGTTGCAGCTCGTCCACACGCCGTGATAGATCAGCAGCCAGCCTTCGGGCGTCTCGATGGGTGCGGGGCCGGGGCCGATCTTGGTGGACTGCCAACCGCTGGTTGGCCCCATCACGAAGCGGTGTTTGCCCCAATAAGTCAGGTCGGGGCTGGTGGCGTAGAAAATGTCACCAAACGGGGTATGTCCACGGTCGCTCGGACGGTGATAGATGGCATATTCACCGTTGATTTTGCGCGGGAAGATCACGCAGTTGCGGTTCGCCGTGGGCAGCGGGTTCTCCATCTGTTTGAAGGTTTTGAAGTCCTTCGTCACCGCCAGCCCGATCTGGGGGCCGTGCGCGTCGGCATTGCACCATGTGATGTAGTACGTGTCGTCCAGCTTGGTGATGCGCGGATCGTAGCTTTGCTTGTTCACTACGATGTCGGGATCGCTGCTTTCCATCTGGATCACTTCCGGGTTGATGTCCCAGTGGATGGCGTCCTTGCTGAAGCCGACGTGAAGCGTAAACGAGAAGTTGATCTCATCTACGCGGAAGATGCCCGCATAGCCATCGCCAAAGATGGTCACGGCGCTGTTATGGATACTGTTGGCGCGCGGAACTGCTTTGGCAGTGATGATGGGGTTGCCAGCGTAACGCTTAAAGACGGTCTCATTTGCCATAATATTTTCCTCTAATGGAGAAAAAATAGCGCGAACAAAACAATTTTCACTTGTGCTCGGCAAAGGGTCGTTCAACCCTTGCTAGGCCAATCTTGTGCATCTTGACAAAAACAATAGTTTGATTTTATACTGAATTTGTTCATTGAACAATGATGAACTTTATGATTTGTTCATTGATTGTTCACTGGCATGAATATAGTTAAGGTTAAGTAAGGCTTTTTATACTAGATGACTCAGCGAGGGAACGGCGAAGGGGCTACCTTACGCGATGTGGCGCGGTTGGCGGGAGTGTCGTTAGGCACTGCCTCGCAAGCGCTCAACAAGCGTAACAATGTCGCACCGGAAACCCGTGCTAAGGTGCTTGAAGCAGCCGCTGCACTCGGCTATCAGCATCAAACGCGGGTGACGGTCAGCAACCCACAGCCGCTCTCCGTGATCGGGATGATCCTCAAGCAAGATGGGGTGATGCCGATGGCGGCGAATCCCTTCTACTCGTATGTGTTGTCTGGTGTAGAGCGCGAATGTCAGCGGATGAACCTCAGCCTGATGTTCGCCAGTGTCGAGGTTGATGAACTCAACTGTCCCGTTTCGTTTCCTCCCATGCTGCTTGATCAAAAAGTAGACGGCATTCTCGTTGTCGGCACCTTTATCGAAGACACCATCCTAGAAATCAGCCAACGGGTCGATATGCCCATTGTGCTGATCGATGCGTATGCACCGGGCAAATCCTTCGATAGCGTGATCGCGGATAACTTGAATGGGGCTTACGCCGCCGTCGAGTATTTGATCAAGCAAGGGCACCGCAACATCGGCCTGATCGGCAGCTTGCCGGATGCGTATCCGAGCATCCGCGAACGCCGTAAGGGCTATTTGCGCGCGCTTAAGTATCATGGCATCGAGACGAGCTACATCGAGGATGGTCAGCTCAACCGCATCCCTGCTTATGACGCCACTTGTAGACTGCTGCGACGCGCCCCGGAAGTCACGGCCATTTTTGCTTGCAATGATGAATGTGCGATCGGGGTGATGAACGCGGCCCGCGAGATGGGCCGAGAAATCCCAAGCGATCTCTCCGTCGTCGGTTTCGATGACATTGATCTCGCTCAGGAAGTGACGCCCGCTCTAACTACCGTTCACGTTGATAAAGTCCTGATGGGTGTTCTGGCTGTAAGGCACTTGAGAGACCGAGCCGAGAGTTTGAATCGTCCTGCACTGACGACCGCACTCAGCACCCAACTCATCGTCCGTGATTCAGTGTTGCCACCGAAGCGGTGAGCTAACGCGAAGTCACGGGATATTCTGACACAACTAGGGAAAGGAGAGCAACATTTTTTACGTGTGAAGCTGCGAAGTAATTGAAACTTCCACTATCGCCGTTGTCAGAAATTTCGTCGCGTACGCAGCCAAGCTCACCCTAGCAGGGTCAGTTTGGTCAGTTCGTGCGTCTCGAAAAATCAGTTTTTGTGTGAACACAGAATACCCGGAGTCCACTATGTATAGAAATAAACTATCGGTTTTGCTTGCCGTCGTGTTGGCGCTGTCGTTTGCCCTCTCGGTACGGGTTCCGACCGCCACCGCACAAGACCTGTCAGGCACCATTACTGTTCTCTCGCACCGCACCGACCTCGATAAAGATGGCACGTTAGCCAAGTATTCGGAAGCCTTCAAGAAGCTGCATCCGAATGTTACGGTGAACTGGGAAACCATCACCGACTACGCGGGCGAAGTCGCCACCCGCCTGAACACCACCGATTACGGCGATGTCCTGAACATCCCGCCTTCGCTGTCGGCGGACAAATATCCGAACTTCTTCAGCGCGCTCGGCACGGTCGATGAACTAGGCAAGAAATACCAATTCATCACTGAAGCGGCCTATGAAGGCAACGTCTACGGCATCGCCACCACGGGCAACGCCAATGGCATGATCTACAACAAGGAAGTCTTTAAGGCTGCTGGCGTCACCGACGTGCCCAAGACTCCGGAAGAATTCCTCGCTGCGTTGAAGGCGATCAAGGAAAATACGCAGGCTATCCCGCTGTACACCAACTACCATGCTGGTTGGGCGCTGACCTCGTGGAACACGGGTCTTCAGGCCTTCAGTGGCGATGCGGACTATGCGAACGTCAAGCTGCCACATCTGGACGCCCCGTTTGCCAGTGACCAACCGCTGTATCAGTCCTACAAGCTGCTGTACGACGCCGTCAAGGCCGGTTACACGGAAAAAGACCCCACCACCACGGATTGGGAAAAATCCAAGTCGATGATCGCCAATGGTGAAATCGGCGTGATGAACCTCGGCTCGTGGGCGATTGTGCAAATGCAAGCTGCCGCCGTCGCAGCGGGCAAAGATGCCTCGATCATCGGCTACATGCCGTATCCGACCAGCGTCGAAGGCAAGCAGTACGCGGGCGCGGGTGGCGACTACAAGATCGCCGTCAACAAGAACAGCCCCAACCAAGAAATCGCCAAGGCTTTCTTGACGTGGTTCGTGGAAGAATCCAACTTCGCCTACGATCAAGGTGGTATTCCGCCGCTGCTGACCGCCAAGCTGCCGCCCGCCTATGATGCCTTCGCACAAGCTGGTGTCGTGTTGGTCGTGGATACCCCCGCCAAGGCTGGCGAAGAGGGTCTGGTCAACAACATCGACAAGGAATCCGAAGTCGGTTGGAACAATGGCAGTGGTGTCTGGCAATCGACGGTAGTCGATGCGGCGCGTGGTCAGATCAGCGAGTCCTTCGATGACCTGATGAACGCCGCTAACGAAAAATGGGCAGCCGCCCGCAAGTCGCTCGGTGTGACGCCCTAACGCCATGTTGCGGCGCTAAGGTCGAACCAACCAACGTCTAGACTTGATGCTGCGGCGTGTCATGCCTCGCTTGACATGAACGCAGCATCAACGTCATCCGATTACCTCCGAGAAGATTGATGAACTGGGCAGGGAGGGAGTTCCCTTCCTGTCTCTAGAAGGAATGAACATGGCGAGTCCGTCTGTGGTAAACGTGGCGAGTCGGTCTTTTGCAGCGTCCTCGTCTACATACAAACGTCAAAAGATCATCGTCTCCATCCTATTTCTAGCAGTACCACTGGCTTTGCTGCTCGTTTTCACCTATTTGCCCGCCATCAACATGGTCTGGTACAGCTTCACGAAATGGGATGGTTTCGGGCCGATTGATAAGTATGTCGGGCTGCAAAACTATATTGACATCTTCACCAAGCCCGAATATTTCTCCGTATTTTCAGTCAGCCTGTACTATTTCACGGGATCGCTCGTGCAAATTGCGCTGGCGCTGTATTTTGCCACCATACTCAGCTTCAATGTCCGGTTTAAAAATTTATTCAAGGGCATTTTATTCTTTCCGAACCTGATCAATGGCGTCGCCATCGCTTTCACGTTCCTATACTTTTTCCAACCTGACGGCGGACTCGATATGACCGTGAGAGCCTTCGGGTTCGCGGGCGAACTGCCACTGTGGTTGGGTGACCGTCGCCTGATCAATATTTCGCTGACGGCGGTGTCGGTATGGCGCTACATGGGTTTCAACTTCGTGATGTTTGTCGGTGCGATCCAGTCGATTCCGGCGGAAATCTACGAGGCCAGCGCGTTGGACGGCGCGAATCGGTGGGCGCAGTTCCGCTACATCATCCTCCCCGGCATCCGCATGATCGTCACGCTCAATCTGATTCTGGCGGTGCGCGGCGCGTTGAGCGTGTTCGAAATCCCCTACGTGATGACCAGCGGCATGAATGGCAGTTCAACCTTCGTCATTCAAACGGTCAACACGGCGTTCAAAAATAATAAAGTAGGCTTGGCTTCAGCGATGGCAGTCGTGCTGTTGGTGCTCATCGTCATCGTCACCATCGTGCAGAATGTAGCGTTGAATGATAAAGAAGAGTCGCAAAAATTATGAGACTGAATGCGAATAGCTTCCTGACTTCGACCGTCAAGTATGGTTCGCTCATCTTGGGATGTGCGGTGGCGCTGCTGCCACTATTGGTCATCTTCATGGCGTCGTTCAAGACCGAGCAGGAGTTTTACAACACACCCGTTTTTTCGCCGCCAAGTAACTTCCTGAACTTCCAGAATTTCATCGACGCGTTTGAGGGCGGCATGATGGCGCAGGGCTTTATGAACACCACCATCATCCTCGTGTTTTCGTGCGCGGGCACCATTCTGATCGGGACGATGACCGCCTACGTGTTGAGCCGCTTCAATTTCCGGTTCAACGCGGTGGTGACGGGCTTGTTCCTGCTCGCTGCTCTGATTCCGGGCGTGTCTACGCAGGTGGCGACCTTCCAGATCGTCAGCGCGTTGGGACTGTTCAACAAGATCGGCTCGAATATCATCCTGAACTTGGGCACGGACGTGATCTCGGTCTACATCTTCCTGCAATTCCTGAACGGCATCCCGCGCGAACTGGACGAAGCCGCGTTGATCGACGGCGCGTCATTCATTCAGGTCTATTGGCGGGTGATCCTGCCGCTGCTCATGCCCGCCATCGCCACCGTGCTGATCATCAAGGGCGTTGCCATTTACAACGACTTCTATACGCCGTTTCTGTACATGCCCGCCAAGGGCTTGGGCACGATTTCCACCTCGCTGTTCCGCTTTATCGGCCCCTACAATGCGCACTGGGAAGTCATCTGCGCTGGCGTGGTCATCACCATCCTGCCGACGCTGATCATCTTCCTGTTCCTGCAAAAATACATCTACAATGGGCTGACGCAAGGCGCGGTGAAGTAGCGTGAAACGAGACGAGACCATCTCCTATGGCTGACTATAACATTCGCGATTTTCACGCGGTTGGCGACGGAACGCACAAAGATACGGTCGCAATTCAGGCAACCATCAACGCTTGCGCACAAGGCGGCGGTGGTCGCGTGGTCGTCCCAGCCGGCGGTGTGTATGTGTCCGGTACGCTCGAACTCAAGTCCAATGTGGATTTGTATGTTGAGCGCGGTGCGGTGCTGGAAGCCAGCGGCGACGAAGCGGATTTCGTTCACATGCACGTGGATAGGCCGCAGATGCTGAACGTGTACCCGAATATCAATCAGAGCATCGCCTTTATCATCGGTTACGATCTCCAGAATGTAGCGATTACAGGTGGCGGTGTGATCGATGGCGGCGGCAGAAAATTCATCGTTGAGCGCTTACAGCACATTTACCGTATGAAGCAGGTGCGCCCCTTCACGTTCTTTTTCATCGGCGGCAGTAACATCACTTTTCGCGATGTCACCATCCGTGATGGTGCGCTGTGGACGCTGCGGCTGTCCGGTTGCGAAGATGTGCTAATCGATGGTATCCGCATCCAGAATGACTTGATGCTGCCCAATAACGACGGTATCGACCTCGATCACTGCCGCCATGTGCGGATCGTGGGTTGTCACATTGTGGCGGGTGATGACTGCATTTGCCTCAAGACATGCGGCAACGCAGGCAGTTTCGGCGCGTGCGAGAATATCACCGTGACGGGCTGTACCTTGATCAGCACGTCATGTGCGCTGATCATTGGCTGTGAAGCCCACATGCCGATGCGCAATGTCGTGTTCGACTCGTGCGTGATCCAAGCCAGCCATCGCGGGCTGGGCATCCATCTAAGCCACGAGTGCGACGTGGAGAACGTGATTTTCTCCAACATGATCATCGAAACACGCTTATTTGATGAGGCGTGGTGGGGACGCGCCGAGCCAATTTACCTCTGCGCTGTGCCGTGGGCTGCTGACGATACGATCGGTACTATCCGCAATATCCGCTTCACCAACGTCCTGTGTAAGGGCGAGAATGGCGTCTTCGTATACGCTTCTGAACCCGATCACATCCAGAATGTATTGTTCGAGCATGTGCGTGTGGAGCTGGTCAAAACTTCCAAGTGGTCTGCGGGACGGCAAGACATCCGCCCGTGCGTGGGCGAAGGCTTGCCACCGCATCCTACGTCAGGCTTTATGATCAACAACGCCAGCGACATCACGCTGCGTCACTGCGAGGTGATGTGGACGGGGACGCTGCCCGACGAGTATCGCTATGCGCTGGATTGCGGCGGGGTGGTCAATGGGTTGCTGCTCGATGACTTCATCGGCGCGTCAGCGCACCCCGACCATTATCCAGCCATTCATCAAAATGCGCCCGAAGCCAGATAAATGCCGTGAGATCGGGCGTCTTCCCAAATCTTGCACCTATTTAGCACGCTCATCAGGGCTGCAATTGAACTGGCATCCAAGCTGGAGTTCGGTCTGCCTTGCTGCCACGCGTGATATTATGTTGGTTTGAACCGTCCGCATTCATTACAAAGATCGCTTCCCGCCCGTCGCGATCCGATGTGTAGGCAATGTGTGAACCATCCGGCGACCATGACGGTGAAAAATCTACGGAACTGTTCTGTGATAGATTTTGCTGACTCGACCCGTCTGCATCCATCACATAAATCTGGTAGTTCCCGTCACGTGTCGAGTTGAATGCAATCTTCGAACCATCGGGCGACCACGCAGGTTGACTAGCCTCAACAGGATCATGCGTCAACTGTCGCAGGTTATTACCATCTAGATCGATGGTGTAAATGTCAGTAGTACCTTCGTTGTGACGCATAAAAGCCAATGTTTTGCTGTCAGGCGACCATGCTGGTCGGAAGTCTAGCGCCGCGCCAACCTGTTGAACATTGGCACCATTTGCCGTCATCACAAACAACCCATATGATCTGATGCGTGAGGATGGTTCACGGTAGGAAATAAATGCGATGAATTTGCCATCTGGCGACCAAGCTGGCATTCGATCTTCCGCAGGATCATTCGTCAGATTATGCGCATCCGTGCCGTCAGCATTTATTACCCAGATTTCCCAACTGCCATCACGGTACGTCTCAAAAGCAAGCTGACGACCGTCCGGTGACCAAGTTACATTCTGATCAGGCGCATCGTCATTCGTTAAATTACGTTGGTCTGAACCATCTTCGTTCATCACGTAGATTTCCAGATTACCATCACGATTTGAGTCAAAGGCGATCTGTCCAAGGTTGCTAGTCCTCATTGCTGTTCGGATCGGCGTCACACGATGCCGTTCTTGTGCATATGCAGGTGACAAGCAAACACTGATCAATGTGCAAAGACAAAGCGTGCCGATACGTGTCCAATGACGCATGATTTTCAATCCTCGTGCAGCAAAACTCGATCCCTTATTTTGTCGGTCAATGACCCAATCGCGATCACGCATTCATGTAGCTGAACGTGAACAATAGCACGAGCACTGCTTGTAACACCCAAACGGGGATCATCGCGGTGATCGGGATGAACTGCGCCTGCACCGCGATGACCTCGTTCAAGATCAGCCCGAAGATGACGGGAAAGACGGTGATCCCCAGCACGCCTTTACGCTCGATTGGCTTCTGAGCAGCCCATATCAACAGCAATGTCCACCCAAGCATCAAAGACGCGCCCATGCGCATCGCATATTCATACTCGATGCTTGGGTGGAAGTCTGGCAGATTGTTGGTGGCGGCAAACACACTAGGAACCAGCATTTGGATCGCCGCCACCAGATCGATGAACGCGCCTAGCCAATAGCTTAACCGCAGCCAGAACAAATTCCGCGTCGTCATCTTCGACCTCAACCGCTAACTCATCGGCCTAACGTTTTTCAGCGCGTCCGTGTGGGCGCAGTGCCAGCATTGCCAGCGCTGTCGCCACGAAAGGCCATGCCCACACCCATTTGCCGGGGCCGTCGGAGCCAGTACGCAGCGCGACGCGGCGGATTTGCACGAGTCGATAATCTTTAGCGATTTCTAGTAGCTGCGCTTCGCTCAAATGGTGCGGATCGACGCCGAGCAGGGGCGCGACAAACCCACTGCCGATCAGCACTTGTTTGAGCAAGCGATATTTATCGGGCGAGTCGGTGATATCTTCTGCTACACCACTCCACCAACCATCCGGCAGCCAGACCTCAATCTCTGGATGGATCTGCATATTCTTGTACCAATCCGAGATATTGCCGAAGCCAGCGGTGCAGTACAGTTCGCCGTCCACTTCAGCATAATTGACGGGTGTATAGCGTCGCTTGCCACTCTTGCGCCCCGTGTGGACGATCACCATGTAGCGGCCCATCACGGCAGGCCACGCGTTCACCAACCTGCCCAAGCCAAGATGCCAGTGCAGCAGCATGACGCGGTTGAAATATTTGAAAACGGTGCGGAGGTTCTGCATGGTACGCGGATCAAGTGTCGAGGTTGTCATAGACCCATCTCCTCAGCATGAGCGAAAGGTCAAAATGCGCAGGGTAAAATACCCCTACTACGACTGTAAGCAACCTTCAGATCGGCGTCATGTTGAGTTTGTCATATTGGGCGCGGCAAAACGTAACGTTACCGCCCGCTGTTTAACGCTTATAGGCGCTTGCCCGCCATCCGATATACGGCGTCGAGTTCGTCGGCGCTCTCCACGTACACCTCAAGGTCTTTCAGCATCCCGTCGCGAATACCGTAAATCCACCCGTGTACCGCCAATTCTTGCCCGCGCCGCCATGCGCCCTGCACGATGGTCGTATGGCACACGTGATACACCTGATCGACCACGTTCAGTTCACAGAAGCGGTCAAGACGCAGCGCGGTATCCTCGATGCCCTCCAACTCGGCTTCGTGCTTCTGGTACAGGTCTTTCAGATGTCGCAGCCAGTTATCGATCAGCCCGAATTCCTTCGTTTGCATCGCCGCCGCGACGCCACCACAGCCGTAATGACCACACACGATGATGTGCTTGACCTTCAGCACTTCGACAGCGTATTGAATCACGGACAAGCAGTTGAGATCGGTATGCACGACCACGTTGGCGATGTTGCGGTGAACGAACACTTCACCGGGCATCAGACCAGTGATCTCGTTGGCGGGCACGCGGCTGTCTGCGCATCCGATCCACAAATATTGCGGCGTTTGCTGCGCCACTAACTTCTCAAAGAACTGCGGATCGCGCTGGAGCATTTCCGCTGCCCACACACGGTTGTTATCGAATAAATGTTTTAGACTGCGCATTTTCACCCCTTAGTTCAGCATTCCCGTGAGAATACCGCATTCGATGGGGTAACTGCATCGGAGAAAACAACAAGGCCAACCTCGTTCATCAGGTTGGCCTTGTATGGATGCTCAAGGTTGCTTGAGCCTATGAATGATCGTCTGCGCTAGTCGAGGTGCAGCGACGGGTTATACGGCCCTGCTTGCATCGGCACTGGTTCCGGCTCGCGTACGATGCCGAAACGCCGTTGCAGGAAGCCGTTCAAGCGTGTTAACAGGTGATGGCGATATTCCTGCATCTTGAGCGACTGCCACTCCACGATGGAGGCCATCGAGCCTTGCACGCGGGCACGTTCGATCACGATGTACTTGATGCGTTCTGGCGTGCGCTTGCCCAACTTCGACATCAGGATGATGTGCGCGCCACCGAACAACACGCTAAAGGTGATGATCCGCACCCAGCCGCCTTCTTCCCAGCGTGCAAACATCTGGCTGAGGAAGACGATACCCGCGATCACGGCAGCGACCATCGCGATGTTGGCCCCGATCCGGCGTACTCTGGCATTTTGGAACGTCAGCAAAATGTGACGCCGCACTGCCAATCCCATGATCCCGATCGGCAAGAACACGCCGACGCCATAGAAAGGAATCGCGTGGCTGGTATCGCCACCGACCAGCAGCATGATCAAGATCGAGACGATCCACGTCGCCGTCACCGAACGCGTGAAGGTGCCCTTCGCATCGCGGTAGCACACGAATTCCGGTATCTCGCCAATCGCCACGTCACGCCATGCCGTTGCTTGCGTATCTTGGAACGCGGTCATCGAAGCCGCCGCCAGCAGCAGCACGCTCAAGAACTGATACGCACCGAATAAGATGTCGCCGTTCGGGAACATCGAGAACCCGATATAGGCGAGGTTGCCGATCAGCGTGCGTCCGGCCGTCTCATCAAAGACGTTGAAATGCACGGCGAAGGCGGCAGCGAAAGCCGTCGTGATGCCACCGTAAAACAGGAAGCTCGACTGCACGAAGCGACCGATACCTACCTTACCACTGTAGAATTTCCACAACGGCATCAGTTTAGGTAGACGACGCTTGCCCCATTTCACGATGGAGATGTCCTCGTCCTTGATGAACTGGATACCATTCGAGATCGCTTCCAGACCCGTCAGCGCCACCAAGCCCTTCATCGAGGCATTCAGCAGATGGAATAGCGCCTCACCGAGCGTCGGGACGTGCGCCGCGAGTTCGCCTTCGGTGATCGTTGCATACGGGGCGACCGTGTTGGTCGTCGCCGCGTACACCAAGCCACCCGCCATCAGCAGGGTGAGGATCACGAACACGACCAGCAGTGTAAACACAGACCGTGCCGATTCGCCACGTCCACGGATGGTGATAAACCACGTCAACGTCGCCAATCCTGCGCCGATCAAGAAGTGGGCAACCCAACCCGCATTCATATTGCCCGTGATCGATAGGAATTGGTCAGCGCCAGACAGCGCCGAAACCACCACCGTCAGCACGTAGTCTTCCAACAGCGTCACCGCTACGATCAGGCTGAGTAACGGCGCGAGATAGCGCATCGACGCGGTGTAGCTGCCACCGCCATCGCGGAAGATGCCGAGCGCGAAGATGTACAGGCCGCCAAAGATGATGTTCACCAAGGCGACGATGACCACCGCCACCCACGAATACGACTGCAAACCGACTGGTTGCAGCGCCCGCATCATTTCACCCGTCGCGTAGAAGAACGACGTAAAGTAATCAACGCCGAACAGCGCCACAGCCCCTAATAGGCCGATTTGCCCTGCGGTTTGGATATGTGCATTCTTAGATTTGTGAGCAGAATTTTCCGCGTGATGATCCTGCGGAGCCAGCTTGAGCGCCAGCGCAATCGCTAAGGCGATTACAGCTAAGCCGAACATAGAGTTTGAACCCCCATTGCGTACATTGCAAACACGCACAAAAAAGACGCAGCGAATTCACCGCGCCTAAGTTAGTGCAACCTCAAGAATAGGTCTACTTGTGTAAGGAAAGTATCAAGACAAAATGGACAGAAGTAACAAATTGTGCAAAATGCCACAATATAGCATGGTGATCAATTGCGGCGGTTGCCAACAGAGGGAGTCATGTTGTGTTTCGCGTTTCATACAATAATTGACGTTGTGGATCATCCCTTGCTTACGCCGAAACCCCACTAAATATGCATCCAATTGAGAGACAGGAAGGTTATTTTCTGTTGTATTCTATACTTAGGTGTATTTTCTATCTGGTTTGATGTCCTATGATCCAGCGCATACGACACGTTTATGTTTCATTCGCGGCGGCGTTCGTGATGCTGTTGGGCGCGATCGTTCCTGTGCGGTTCGCCGCCATCGCCAGCACACCGCGAGTCAACTATTTGTTCACCAACGCGGATGGCACGTCCTGTGAACGACCGTGTCTATTTGGCATTCGCCCCGGACGGATGGGCTTTCGCACGGCGGTGCAGCTCCTCGCCAAGCATCCGCTGATCTACGATATGGATGCCTCGGTGTGTACTCGTGTCTCCGGCTTCTGCACCTTCCGTGTTCGGCTGTATGGCGCGCGCGGCGCTATCGTGGCGATGGAAGCCATCAAAGATAAAGAATTCGTCGTCCAAGATGTGTATCTGGCCTTTGAGCACACGCCAGACTCCCCGATGTTGGGCGATTTTATCGGCGCGCTCGGCACGGATATGGTGATGATCCCGCATTATGTGGATGTCAATAACGCCACGAACACCACCAATCCAACGTGCTGCTCCACCAGCGATCTCGACTTCGCGGTTGAGAAGTTGAACCGTTTCTCGACTCACGGGTTTACCCTGTACTATCCGCAGCAGGGCATCGAAGTGACTGACTTTGCCGACTTCAAAGGGGCAAATTACGCTCTGACGCCGCATTCTACCATCAGCGGACTGCGTGTCTTCTTGCCGTATCCAGTGTGCTCCGCGACCAAATTCTATTGGAATCATTGGTTAGGCTTCCACACTATCCAAGAATATTACGCCGTGCCTGCTACGTCATGTAATCAAAGCTAGTTGCCCTAGTAGCCACAGCCTGATCGCGTCCTGTCAGGCTGTACATCCGCTCTTTATGCATCGGTTATATCTCGGCTGCGCATTGCTTCATGCCTGAACCTCTGGCATAATCACCTGTAGTTGTTTGCTTCCTACGCTCACTCACAATCACACAAACACTACTCGTACTAGCGAATCTAGAGGTCATCACGCTGTGCCTACGCCGTGCGAATTCAATCTAGGCGACTCGCGCATCGATCCCAGAGGTGTACCTCAAGTGTTCGTACCGGCGGGATCGTTCTTGATGGGCAGCACCGAGCAGCAGGTCAACGCTGCCTTTGCCGAAGCACAGCTTTACTATCCTGACGCTCAATTGATCTGGTTCTCGCGCGAACTGCCCAAGCACGAGGTGCGCATCACGCGCGGCTTCTGGCTGGATCAATTCCACGTCACCAACGCCTATTATCAAGCCTTCATCGATGACGGCGGCTATCGCGATGATCAATGGTGGACGCCCGCAGGGTTGAAGTGGCGGCATGCGAACAACATCAAAGCGCCGCAGGATTACCAGAATTTCACCGAAGACCCCAAGCAGCCCCGCGTCGGGATCAACTGGCACGAGGCCGAAGCCTACGCCAATTGGCGCGGCGGACGCTTGCCCAGCGAAGCCGAATGGGAATACGCGGCACGCGGGGAAGACTCGCGGCTGTTTCCGTGGGGCGATGACTATGATCAACAGCGCCTGAATGCGCATCGGCTGCTTGGAAAAACCACGCCCGTCGATGCTTATCCTGATGGCAAAAGTTGGTGCGGCGCGTTCGACATGGCGGGCAATATGTGGTCATGGTGCGCCGATTGGTCTGTCGCGGATTTTTACGCGCAGTGTGTAAGGCATAACCTTGTGGATGATCCGGTCTGCACTGTCCCTGCCGAACAGCGCGTCCTGCGGGGCGGCGCATGGTCATACACGCCTGTCACTTGCCGCTCTACCTTCCGCTACGAGAACTACAACAATCGCAGTAATGCGTGGGGCTGCCGCATCGTCACGGCTAGCTAACGCCAAGTTCTTTGCACTCAGTATGTATCTCTGGCATAATCACGTTTAGTTACTCACTTACTAGCATATCCACCACACGGAATTATGACCGTTCCTCAATTGCGTTTGTTTGTCAACTATCGCCGCGCCGATGATCGCGAATTCGCGGAAACATTACGACTTCAGTTCATGAATCGTTATGGTCGCGAGAATGTGTTTATGGATTTCGATAGCTTGCCCAACTTCACCAATTTTGAGGAATTTATCAAGCGGAAAGTACGTGAATGTGACGCCCTAGTCATGATGATTGGAGCGAAGTGGACGGATTTGCTGCGTGAAAAAGCAGCCAAGGGTGATCCCGATTACGTCCTAATCGAGCTGGAAGAAGCCCTTAAACACCACAAACTCATCGCTCCCATCCGTCTGCGAGACGCTTCTATGCCCGATCCCGCTGATATTCCTGACTGGCTACATCCAATCTCCAAGCTGAACGCGCCCGATATTAGCCCCGGACGCCATCTCATCGACGATGTTACGCACATCATCACCGACCTCGAAGCCGAACTTGTGCGGCGAGGATCAACCCGCGAAGTCGCCAACCCTGAATCTCAAACGCAGATTCAGTCGTCTCCATTCCAACCACTTACCATCCAAGAGATGCAGTCTAAGATCAGGACGGCTGAGGTTGCCAAGAATTGGCCCGAAGCGCTGATCTGGATCGATCAATTACGCCAGTCAGGACATCCCATTCCGCCATATTATGCGGTAGAACTTGATAGGCGCGAACAAACATTTCGGCAACGCTTGCATGAGGAAGAAGATCGCCGCCGTCGCCGTGAAGTAGCCGATTATGAATTCATCTTTATTCGCGACATGCTGGAATGGGGCGCATCTAAAAACACGATCATCGCAGCAGTACATGGAATTTGGGAGATCGATCAGGGCTACATTCCCGACGATCTCGCGCCGCACTTGCGACCACTTCTATCACCTGTTATCCAAGTCATCACTCCGTCTGCGCGATACATTCCTATCCTCAAACCGGGGCACATCCGCACCGACGCCAAAGGCGTACCTCAGGTGTACGTTCCTGCCGGACGCTTCCTCATGGGCAGCGATCCGGACCGCGACCAGTCTGCGCAAGCTGATGAACAACCTCAGCACGAAGCGCATATTACACAGGGCTTTTGGCTAGATCAGTTTCCTGTTACCAATGCCCATTTCCAAGTTTTCATTGATGACGGCGGCTATCGCGCAAATGACTGGTGGTCACCGAAAGGACTACAATGGAAACATACTAACAACATAACTACTCCTCAAGATTTTAAAAATTTTATCGAAGATCCGAAGCAACCCCGTGTCGGTCTCAATTGGTATGAAGCGGAAGCCTATGCCAACTGGCGCGGTGGACGTCTGCCTACTGAAGCTGAATGGGAATATGCCGCACGCGGTGTAAAATCCTTCATTTATCCGTGGGGAGATAACTATGATCCTAAACGCCT
Organism: Anaerolineae bacterium; assembly: GCA_019637615.1. Lineage (GTDB taxonomy): Bacteria > Chloroflexota > Anaerolineae > Aggregatilineales > UBA2796 > JAHBVK01. The sequence continues at coordinate 204,626 of JAHBVJ010000008.1, forward strand.
GAACGCCGAGACCCGCATCGGCAGAACCACCCCAGTTGATGCCTATCCCAACGGCGCAAGTTGGTGTGGCGCATTCGATCTTTCGGGCAACATCTGGGAATGGTGCGCTGATTGGTACTCAGCGGATTTCTATATTCAATGCGTGAATAATAAACTAATAGATAATCCAGTCTACGCAAGGGCTTCCAACGGTAGAGTTCTGCGGGGTGGTTCGTGGCGTTACGCTTCTAACGACTGCCGCGCCGCCCACCGCCACGCCGACCTTATTGGTCGTAGCAACGGTAGGGGGTGTCGCGTGATCGTTGCGACTGTCCCCTTTGTTTAGCGCTATTATTTTGATTTCTAAGTGCTGACGCGCCCTAATCGATCTTTGAAAATTGCCTCATTGACAGATCGCGCGCCTAGCTTATCAATCGTCTGACTATTTCGCATCCCTACAAAACCAAAACATATACACTTCGAACGCCCTTCCATTTCATACGCAATATTAACAATTTGTTCCTTGACAATCCGAAAATCCGTCCTATAATGATGATTGTGGTTTACTCCAACCACAATTTAGGCTGCTTACCTACTTAAGTCAGCCCATCATATCGTTATCGTCCATCCTAATTACGCTTTTTCGTCCTAACAGCTTTAACCGCTTTCCATTTGTGCTCATGACAAGGCACGTACAGGGTTTTGACTCAGCACTAAGGACTCAGCACTCAGCACTTTCTCTGTCACCTTGTTTTTCCCTGTTAACCCTGTTATTAGCCCTGTTCTTTTCGGTTCAGAATAGCTCATTAAGCAAAGAAAGTTGTGTGGCCTGAAATTTCCCTGTTTAACAGGGTTAACAGGGCTTCAGGCCAACTATCAGAGCAAGGTATTTCAGTCGATGCCAACTTCGATGACAGTTTCTCCATCAATCGATCATTTCCCCCCAAGAAGCCACCCGTCGCATCTACTGAGCACGCGTCTTTCTTTACTAAGGACTAAGCACTCAGCACTAAGGACTTTTCTTAGCACTCTTCCCCGGATGATCCCGCGCTCACCAGCCAACGGGATCAAATCAGGTATTATTTCACCGCTACTTGGCGGGTTGGGGCTGCTCGGTCAGGTAGTAGTGGCGGATCGGGCGCAGCTCGGTGTCCAGCTCGTACACCAGCGGCGCGCCCGTCGGGAGTTCCAGCTTCACGATGGCGTCATCGCTCATCGTGTCGAGGTACTTGATCAGCCCACGCAGACTATTCCCGTGCGCGGCGATGATCACGCGCTGCCCCGACTTCACCACCGGCGCGATGGTCTCGTGCCAGTACGGGAGGATGCGCTCTACCGTGTCCTTCAGGCACTCGGTCAGCGGCAGTTGGCTCGGCGTCAGCCCCTTATAGCGCGGATCGCTGCCCGGATACCTCGGATCGGCGGGTTCCAGCGCGGGCGGACGTACGTCGTAGCTGCGTCGCCAGATATGCACCTGCTCGTCCCCGAATTTCTCTGCCGTCTCGGCCTTGTTCAGCCCTTGCAGCGCGCCGTAATGCCGTTCATTCAACTGCCACGCGTGAAACGTCGGTATCCACAGCACATCCAGCGCCGTCTGAATGATGTGCAGCGTACGGATCGCCCGCTTGAGTACCGAGGTATACGCGATGTCAAACGTTAACCCGTGCTGTTGCAGCAAGCGTCCCGCGCGGGCGGCCTCCGCTTCGCCGTTCGCGCTCAGATCGACATCCGTCCAACCTGTGAAGCGGTTCTCCTTATTCCATTCGCTTTCGCCGTGCCGCACGAGCACCAGCTTGATTACATCCGCCATGATGGAGCCTTTCTATGCTATCGATGGCAACATGATGAAAATTATAGCAGTGCCCACCAGTAACAGACTGCCCATCGGCGGCCTATCATGGCTTTCCGACACGCACGGGCAGATCATCCAGATAGACCGATGGGCGCACCACGTTCAACGCAGCGGACAGCACCTCCACGCTCAGATGTCTCACTTGCGACTCTGGCAGCGGCAGCATTTCGCCGTCGATGTGGACGGAGATCGGGCGCTTGGAGTCGATCTCGATGTAGCGGGCGCGGTACATGTCCAGCGCGCTCAACCGGAACTTGCGGCGGAGGCGTGCTACGATCATCACCCACGCCAGTGCGGGCATCGACACCTCCTTGATGACCGACACATCGAACCAACTGTCATCGATCTGGGCATCTGGCGTCAACCGCACGCCACCGCCCACACTGGCGCTGTTGCCGATTGCCAGTGCCAGCATCCGCCGCTGCTGGACGGGTTGATCATCCAGATGCAGCGTGATGCGCGAGGTACGACGGTACGTGAACAGCGTCATCACGACGGCAGGCAGCAGCGCCAGCAGCCGCCCGAATCGCTTCGACGCTTGCTGATACTGCGTGTGTGCCCAGCTATTCAAGCCCGCGCTGATGCTCAGACAGCAGTAACGCGTGATGCCATCCGCCTGCACACGCCCGATGTCCAGCGGCTGCGTCAGCCCGTCAGCGGTCAGGTTGGCGTCGGCATCAACCAGCGCCATGAAGAAATCGTTCAGCGTGCCCCACGGCAGCACACCGAGGATCGGGCGTTGCGCCACCGTCGCCGTCATCAGGCCGTTAACTACTTCGCTGATGGTGCCGTCGCCACCTGCGGCGAAGACGTAGCGAATGCCCTGTTCAGCCGCTTCCCGTGCCAGCTCGATGCCGTGTCCGGGATGGTCAGTGTTGCACCAGACGATGCTGCTTACCGACAATGCGGCCTCCAAACGCCTCGTAACGAGGTCGTGTGTGCGGTGCGCCGCGCCGCCGCTATGCGCGAATGGATTGACGATGATCATGACTTCAGGCATATTCGATGGCGCGGCGATGTTGCTCAACGGCGCTTCCCTCGCAATCCGCTCACCACCGTAGCGATTGCCCAACCGAGCGTATTGGCGATGCAGTCGCGGATCGTGTCATCGATGTCCCACATCATGTTGATCTTGGTGATGTCGTTGTTGTTCTTCTTCAGCTCATACACGTGGATGCGGTATTCGCCTAATTCCCAGATGAACGTCGCGCCGACCAATACGCCGCCCGTCAGCAGCGTTTTATGTTCCGCCGCCCACTTGATCAGCGAATACAGCCGATTATGAGGCTTGACGATGTTGGCGGCATAATCGAGCGTGTCCAGCGTCAGCGAAACCATCGTGAAGGCTGTCGCGCCGTGCGGGATGGCGTCCAAGCCTAGTCCGGCGATGCGGATGTCCGCCATGTCGCCTTTGTAGATGTTGAATTTGGGGTGAGAGACGATGTAGCCGAGCGCCACCGGAGCAACGTAAGCCGCGTAAGCCGGATTATCCAGCGTCATCGCGCTTATCGTGTCCGTGATCACCTGCGCATCCGACGTGTTGGCGACCGCACCATTGACCGTCGCCAGCGTTAATCCGCGTCGGTTCTTCCCGCCGAGCAGGCGCACGACATCGGGCAGCAGCAGCGCGATTGAATCGATGACAAAATGAGGTAGCCACGTCGTCGCCATGCGATATTCGCGACGGTTTTCCATCGCTGTTTCCGTCAATGCCAGCCACAGCCCATAGCGAACCAGATCAGATACTTTCACTGTTACCTCTTATCAGTTGGCCTTACCAAAGTTGTTGTGCTATATCCATATCATGCTTAACTTTACGACTCTGACCATGAACTGTTTCGGCGTACCCACCCCCACGACACGGCGGCGGTTACGCATTCTCAGCGATGCTCTTAATCAGCTCGATGCCGATGTGGTATGCTTGCAGGAGGTACAGGCACATCCTTACCGACGTCTGCTGATTAAAGCCTGTACTGGTTATCCCCATCATGCCTACACTCCCTTTGCTCACGCGCCCAAAGGCGGTTTGCTGACGCTTAGTCGTCATCCCATCACAGAGTCGCGGTTTGTGCTGTATCGCACACGCGGCTTGTGGTACACACCCGCACTCGCTGATTGGATTTTACATAAAGGGGTACTTTTCACCCACTTGCAGATCAATGAGCAGCCGATTGTGCTGATGAATACGCATCTAACGGCCAATTACAGCGGCGATTGGTCGCCCAAGAACCGTTTCGCGCAGCAAGAGTGGAGTCAGTTGCAGCAGCTTGCCGAACTGGTCAATCTGCAACCCGCCGATCATCTGGTGATGGTGGCGGGAGATTTCAATATTCCGCGCGGAAGTTGGCTATCCGATCAATTTTTGGAGCAAAGCGGACTGATCGATCCGATGGCGGGCAACTTGCAGCCCACTTTCCGTTCGTGGACGGGGATGCCGATGCGGTACGCCGCCGCCATCGACTTCAATCTCGTTCGCGTCCCGCCCGCCCTTAAACTCAATATCGAGAGCGCCTTCCGCTTCGATAACAAGGTTCAGGCACCGACCGGACGCGAACTCTATCTATCGGATCACACGGCGATTGAGGTGCGGTTGACCTCGCAGCCGGTGGCGGAAGTGAGTTAGCTCGATTGCTGCTGATGCCACGCGTCCAGCAGTTGCTTTTCGCGCTCTGGCGAGAAAGTGAAGTGGCGCGGCGCATCAGCGGGTCGGGCGGCATTCCATGCGAGGATGTCACGGATGGTGTCGGCCATCGGGCGGAAGTTCATGCCCGCCTGAACGACCTTGCTCACGTTCGGGTTGATGTCCACAGGCAGCCACAGCGGGAGTTCCGCCCACTGCCCGACCTCCTGCGCGATCAGGAAGTCGTCACTGACCCACGTGAACCGCACATCGCTGCCGGACACGGCTTTGCTGATGTTTGCTACTTCGCCAAGCCGGATACCTGCACCAGTGGCGTTGAATGCGCCCGTCAAATGCTGTTCCGTGGTGTGGATGGTGAAGTCTGCTAGGTCGCGGGCATCGATCAGGCTCATGTAGTGTCCGGGTGCTTCACCGGGCAGCAGCATTTCACCGCCCTGCGCCGCGCGGACAGGCCAGTACGTAAAGCGGTCGGTGTGGTCGTCCGGCCCGATGACGAGGCCGGGACGCACGATCAGGTCATGACCGGGCAGCGCGGCGGAGACAGTCTGTTCGCAGGCCACCTTGAGTGGACCATACGTCCCGCCCGTGATCTCTTCGGAGTTCGGGTCAACGTCTTGAGGCCATTTCGCCAGCGGAAAATCTTCCGTGAGATTCGGCGCTTCGAACGATTCAAACACCGAGACGGTGGAAATGAAGGTATAGTGCCCGATCTTACCCGCCAGCGCATCGATCATCTCGCGCACCTGACGCGGCACGTAGGCATTCACATCGATCACCGCATCCCATTCCCGCCCGCGCAGCGCGCTGAGATCAGTGGCGCTTCCACGCGAGCCGCGATCTCCGGTGAGGCGTTCGACGTTAAGGAATAGGTCGGCGTTGGTTTTGCCGCGATTGAAAATGGTGACTTCGTGCCCACGGTTGAGGGCGCTCTGCACGATGTAGCGCCCCACGAATTGGGTGCCGCCGAGGACGAGTAATTTCATCAGGCGAGTTCCTTCAAGGCTTCTAGTCGTTCGTTGGTTTCTTGGGCAAATTTGGCGAAGGCACGGCGCGGCTCGGTCACGTTGAGCTTGGGACCAGCTTCCGTATAGAAACGGGCCACTCGCGCTTCCAACGTCAGCGCTAGGTGCAGCGCATCGGCGGCAGTGTTGGGCGTACTGACAGGCAGTTCGTAATCCTGCACGTTCAGCCCTTCAATTGGCTCCAGCACGATTTCGGTCACGTTCTCCTGCCGGATCGCGATCAGGCGCTGCTTGCGTTTGCCCGCTTTCTTAGCGTAGTCCGCGAAGGCGTCGGCCTGATCACCTTCGCTGGCAGTCTGCGCTTGCTTGTAGAAGTACTCAAGCGCTTCCTCCAGTTTGGCGGCAAAGGTCAGGATCGTGCCGAACGAGTTCAGTTCATCGGTCATAGTATGTCCCTATCTGTGTCGTAAGCAGGGCAGGCGCTACGCCTGCCCTATATGGCGCTGAGGTTAGCGTTTAGAACCAGCGCTCGATCACGACCTTGCGATCGGTGAAGAAGTTGATCGCGTCCGGCCCTTGCCCGTGCAGATCGCCAAAGAAGGAGTCCTTCTGACCACCAAACGGGAACGACGCCACCGGAGCCGCCACCCCGATATTCACGCCGATGTTGCCCGCCCGCACGCGGTACTTGAAGTCACGCGCATAGCCACCATCTTGTGTGAAGATCGAGGCCGCGTTCCCGTAGCGACTGCGTTCCAAGGTCTCGATGGCGCTCTCGAAGTCGGGGACGTTGATCACGCTGAGGACCGGGCCAAAGATTTCTTCCTTGACGATGCTCATATCAGGGGTGGCGTTGTCGAAGACAGAGGGGCCGACGAAATTGCCATCGGGGCAGTCTGCCACCTTAACGTAACGCCCATCCAGCACCAGTTTCGCGCCTTCTTGCTGTCCGCGCTCTAAGAAGCTCTGAATGCGCTTGAGGGATTGCTGCGTGATGACCGGCCCCATCTGCGTGGTTTCGTTGAGGCCGTAACCGACGCGCAGTTTGGAGGACATCTCGACCACGCCTTCGACCACGGTCTTGTGAATGTCGCCCACAGTGATCAGGACGGAACCCGCCAAACAGCGCTGCCCCGCGCAGCCGTAAGTCGAACCCATGACCGTGGCGATAGTCTTGGGCAGGTTGGCGTCGGGCATCACGACCATGTGATTCTTCGCGCCGCCCTGTGCCTGAACACGTTTGCCCGCCATCGCCCCACGCTCATAGACGAGTTTGCCAACGCGACTGGAGCCGACAAACGAAACTGCGCGCACCAGAGGATGATCGATGAGCGCGTTGACAACCTCTTCATCGCCATGAATCAGGTTAACGACGCCATCAGGAATATCGCATTCTTCGAGAAGTTCGTAGAGGAGTTCTTGCGACAGCGGCGTGATGGGCGACGGCTTGGTGATGTACGTATTGCCGCAGGCTACGGCGACGGGCAAGAACCACAGCGGCACCATGTTCGGGAAGTTGAACGGATTGATCGACGCACACACGCCCAACGGTTGACGGATGGCGGTTTCATCGATGCCCTGCGCCACGTCTTCAAGGTTGTAGCCCATGATCTGGGTGGGGATGCCCGCCGCTAGTTCGACGTTCTCAATGGCACGGCGGACTTCGGCACGCGCTTCATCGATGGTCTTGCCGTTTTCCAGCGTCACCAGCCGTGAGAGTTCTTCAAAACGCTCTTCCATTTTGGCTTTGAACTTGAACATGGAACGGGCGCGGGTATAGGGCGGCGTGGTGCGCCATTCGTGGAAGGCTTCATAGGCTTTCTGAACGGCCTTATCGACGTCTTCCTTGGTGGAAAGGGGGACTTCCGCCAGCACTTCGCCCGTCGCGGGGTTCAACACGGGTTGGCGGCGCGTCGATTTCGAGGTGACCCACGAGCCGTTCACAAAATTCTTGACTACCTTGACCGACATGATTTTCCTCCGGACTTTTTTGAGCAGGGGCAGCTTGTTGTTCTGAAAGGAATAGGGCGTGATCTAATTTCGTTTGAATCCGCACTGTCCATCGAGTTAAGCGCGACAGTTTACTACCAACGAGGGATGCTTGGCAAGGACGAGCACAGTCCGCATCAGGTACAGCTTGAGAAGGGTTTATGTACCTGCTATGAAACGCTTCGAGCAGGCGACAATCTAGCGCTGCCGCGCGCGATTCACACTGTTGAGAAAATACTCCGGCGTGCGTTCGAGGTCGAGCGAATAGTAGACCTGCCGCCCTACCTTGCGCGCCCGCACCATGCCCCATTCGCGGAGAGCACGCAGTTGGTGCGAGACCGCCGACTGTTCCATATCTAAGATCAGGCGCAAATCGTTGACGCATAGTTCGGTATTAGCAATGGCGGAAAGCAGCCGCACTCGCGTCGGGTCTGCTAACACGCGGTAAAACTCCGCGAGTTGTTCAGCACTCCCACTATCGAGCAGGTCGGCAAAGGCACGTTCAACATTTTGAGGATCAGCGAACATGGGATGACTAGGAACTGTCAGCGCAACCATCTCAGATTGTGTCCCGATCAACTGAATGGACGATGGGAGGTCGTGGCATTTTTGCACTCTGAAAACACGGTATCAGAAGATATGGTCAACTGTCAATAGGGTAGCAATAAATCAGATTAAATTCATCATTATTACTCAATGTTCATCTTGGTCAACGCTTTTCGGGCGATGATGAAGCATTCTGGACGCGATTGCCGTTGGTTTTAAGTTTGACTTCCTTGGCACCTGCTTCGCCGGGAAACATGCTCGACAGCAGCGACGGCGCATAGGTCGCGACCATTTGCGATGACAACCCGTTGGCAGCGCAGATCTCGCCGTAGAGATTAGCACTTCTTCGCGGGATGCGCTCTTGCGTGTCGAAATTTACTTTGTAGAGGCCAAAGTTGAAGCGCGGATCGAAGCCTTCTGCCCATTCGAAATTGTCGATCAGAGTCCAGAAGAAGAAGCCTTTGACCGGGAAGTTAAAGTTGGCTGCCTTCCACACCGCGCGAATCGTCTCGATGAGGTAGCCGGGGCGGATCGTATCGTCGGGATCGGGCACGCCCGCCTCGGTGACGTAGATCGGCTTATCGATCAGCTTGGTCAGCTTGGCGATCTGGTCGTAGATGGCGGCAGGGTTTAGCCCGCCCCACTTCTTTGGCCCGACGGGCATGTCATGCGGTTTGTGCTGGTTGATGAACAACGAGGTCGGATAGCGCAAATCGAAACCGACTTCATATTCCTGATAGTATTGAAGGCCGACCCAATCCAGCGCATTCTGAGCATGGGGGATGGTCACGTTGCCCGCGCCGGGGAGGTGAACGATGCCCGTCCGCAGCGCCAATAAGAAGGCGTTGTTGATGAAACTATCGACCACATTCATGGCGGGACGGTGCAGCGGCGAATTGCCCGTTGGACGCAAGTTGAGGTTGTGGTTGGCAAAGCCCACTTGTGCATGGGGCTGCATTTCCTTGATGGCATGGTAGGCTTGCGTATGACCGCGCAGTAGATTGACCAAGACTTTATAAGCCACGTTCCGCTTTTTGACGCCGGGAGGCCAGTCGCCAAAGATGTAGGACTGCGTGGTATAAACCATCGGCTCGTTGATGGTACACCACAGTGAGCAGAGATCACCGAGCGTTTCGACCACCTTGCGGACAAAACGGGTGAAGCGTTCCGGCGTGCCGTCCCATTCCCAACCGTCGTCATCCGCCAGCCATAAGGGGTTGGTGAAGTGATGCAGCGTGACCATCGGCGTCATGCCACGCTGGTGCATGGCCTTGAGCATGGTGCGATATTTTTCCAGCGAGTAGTCGTCCCACTTGCCCGGTTCCGGCTCGATGCGGCTCCATTCCACCGAAATACGCTGCGCGTTGTTGTGCATGGAGGCGGCACGGTCGAAATCTTCCTCGAAGCGACCACTCCACCACTCGCAGGCACGTCCGGCTTTCTGATTCTGGAAGATGTGTCCCGGAGTCTGTTCCCAACGCCACCAATCGTTGGTGTTGCCGCCCTCAACTTGATGGGCAGCCGTCGTGCAACCCCATAGAAAGCCGCGCGGTAGTTGATGGATGGCGTTTACGCTCATGGTTGATCACTCCTGCGCGATGGCAAACGCGCGGACAGGAAACGTCCCGAAGCCAGCCACTTTAACCGGGACAGCGAAGAAGCGCACACCACGATCCGGCAGTCCATCAAGGCCGCGCATATGCTCACAAATAGGGATGTCCGCGCCGAGCAGCGTGGAATGCACGGGACGGCTGTTATAGCCCACCTCGTCAATGTTGTACGAGTCGATGCCGACTAAGGCCGCGCCTGAATCCGCGAGGAATTTGGCAGCGTCCGCCGTCAGATAGCGGTGACCTTCGAAATATTGGTCGGTGCGCCAATGCCGCGACCAATCGGTATGCACCAATACGGCTTTGCCTTTCACGTTCAAGCCTTTGAAAGCATCATAGTCAAGCGCGCGACCCGGAAAATTGACCGCACGCACGATCACGGCTTCAAGATCGGCAAGCTGTTCCAAGCGGAGTTTGGACAGGTCGTTGCCGTCGGCATAGCGGTGGAAGGGGCTATCGATGTAAGTGCCTGTATTCGCCACCATCTCAATTTTGCCGATCTGGAATTCGGTGCCGTCGGCGTAGGATGGGCGGGATGCCTCACGGCTGAGGTAGTCGCAGATGACGGGCGCGGGCAAGCCCTTGTAGGTGATCATGCCGTGCTCTACGGTGTGGCTAAGGTCAATCAGGCGGTTGGACATACCGATGCTCCGATAAATGCTAGTCGCTCAGACAATATAGCTTCGCGCCTCAATGAGGATAGGATAGCATGAGGATGAAATCTGTGCTCATCCATTATTCCTGTGATGCCCTGCACAGGGCGGAGTGGGGTTACGTGCTAAGTCCGAAAGAACGACCATCTGGTCGGATAGATTCAGATCATTGGGAATGATCGAATCGATCATTTGACCCGTGCGATTCAGATCATTTGATTGGGTCAGGAGGGGTCAAGTGATCTGAAAATGATCGGATTTTTCTGCTCAATTCAGATCATTTCTGCTACGAATCGAAGAGAAATCCTGATTCAGATCATTGGGCAGTTGATGACGATTGATCTGGCGGTAAATGGTTGACAATGCTCCTCCAATATTAGGACTGTTGAATAGTATAATACATGTGTTCTTTGATGTCAAGGGGCATTTTGGAAATCCATCACGAACTGACGGAAGGTTGGTCGCATCCTCTTGACAACGGCTCATTCTTCTTCTATGATTCAAAAATAAACAGAGAGTCGGTTTATTAATTGGCGAGTATGGCACGAACAGTCAACAAAGAAGAGTATGCCGCAAAGCGCGACGAGATTTTGAGCGTGGCGCAGCGCCTTGTCTACACCAAAGGCTACGAGCGGATGACCGTGCAAGACATCTTGCATGAAATTGGCATGTCCAGCGGCGCGTTTTATCACTATTTCGAGACCAAACCAGCGGTCTTGGAGGCACTGGTCGAGAAGATTCAGGAGGAGGCGGAGCAACCACTGCTGCCGGTTGTTCATGATCCTGAGTTGAGCGCGGTGGATAAGCTGCGGGGCTACTTCGCAACGATGGAACGTTCACGCGATATGCAAAAGGCGTTTATCGCTCAACTGGTGCGGATATGGTTCGCGGATGAGAATTCCATCGTGCGCGAAAAGGTACATGAAGCGATCATCCGGCGGCGCAGCCCGCTGTTGACAGCGATCATCACGCAAGGTATCAGGGAAGGTGTTTTTTCGACGCCGCATCCTGCCCAAACAAGCGAGGTGATCCTCGTACTTGCACGCGGGATGGGGGATACGCTTGCCAAATTGATGCTATCGATTGACCGAGAAGGTGATGACCAGAGCACACTCGAAAATATTGCTGCTACGTATGCGGTTTATGCTGACGCCGTGGAACGTGTATTAGGCGCAGCTAGGCCATTTTTGGTGCGCCCTGACCTCTCGACGGTGCGAGGCTGGTTTGAGACGGGCGACAGATCATGAACGCCGTCAGAATTCATAGGACACAATCGCATGATCACTCAACAAGCTGACATTAAAACGGGACGTGTGACCGACTGAGGGCGACGATCTGTATTATGAAGTGCGCGGGCAGGGTACGCCGCTGCTGCTGATCGCGCCGGGTGGTGGCGACGGATGGCAATATTCATTCATCGCTGACCTGTTGGCGGATGAATACAAGGTCATCACGTATGACCGCCGTGCCAATGCCCGCAGTACGATGAACAACCCGCAAAATTTCGAGATCAGCCAGCAATGCAGGGACGCGGTAGCCGTTCTACAGGCGGTCGGAGAGAGTTCCGCGTTCGTATTTGGCAACAGCAGTGCTGGCGTGATCGCGCTGGAGATGGCGAAGACACAGCCACAGACCGTACGGGCAGTCGTGGTACATGAAGCGCCGATGGCACGGCTGCACCCACAGGCGCAGAAATGGCAGCGCTTCTTCGCTGGTGCTTATTTGACCACATTCCGATTCGGGGCATCCCTTGGCGCACTCCAATTTATGTTAGGCGCTCAACTGCCCGTGCGACAATTAATCAGCGCCACGAAAGAGGTGAACCTTCACCAGAAGCAGAGCAGCGAACGGTATATGAGCGCGCGGGAAGCAGCCGAGGTGCTGATGAAATTGGAACTGCTGCCCGTCACCAACTATCTGCCAGACATCGCGCAAATCAAGCAGAACGGCGTCAAGGTGATCATCGGGGTCGGTGAATGGGGACTGGCGAACAAAGTGTGGTATGTCGAGGTGGCGCAGATTCTAGCGCAACAACTCGGTTGCGAACTGGTGACGTTCCCCGGTCATCATGGCGCTTTTCTTGATAGGCCAAAGGAATTTGCCACCGCTCTCCGAAATGTCTTGCATAATGCACAGGGCAATCCTTAACTGATGGTTCCGTCAACGCAAGCGTTCGCGCAAAGTTGACCAATCTAGCCAGCCTTCATCCCAACGCTGCCAATCCCAATCCGCCAACAAGAAGCCCGTGGTGACATTGTAGTGATAGAGCGTGCAGCCCTGATCGCGCATGACCAGCGTGCGGGGTGCGTTGCCCTGTAGCAGCAGTGCGTAGGGAGCAATCGCCCAATGATTGAGCGCGGTGGCTTCCGTCCAGCGGATGTCGGCAGACTCTGTGTTGAGGCAAGCTTGAGCAGTCGTAAGCAGTGTGTTGCGCAGTTGAGTCGTGAAGAACAGCCAATATATACTCTGAATGCTGAGTACCAACGCAAAGGTAAGACCGATCAGTTGGATGAGTGGACGACGCTGCTGCCAACGCTGCGTATCATCGGTGGGCGTGCGATGGGCGGCGAGGCTGTCGATCAGGGCGGCTACGATAAAGGGCAGCGACATCGGGATGATGAAAAAGCGATAACTCAGTGCATCGATCCATAGTGTCGGGATAGCTGCCCAGAGGACTGCGCTGATAATCATCACGAGCATGAGGCGGCGCACCAGACGCGCGGGATCGGCGGTTAACCACGCGGGTAGCCATCGGGCGGGGAAATAGGGCGTCAACAACAACAGTGCCGCTAACCCTGCCGCGACCAGATAGATGACTGGCCCCGGCAAGACGGACGAACTAACACGCGTAAGGAGTAATCCAAGCCCAAGCTGTTCGGATTCGTAAGCGTTGATGCCCGTGACGAAGCGCACCATCGCGATTCCGGCGACGATCATCAACACCGCCGCCGCTGTCCACTGTATCATGCGCTGTTCATGGCGGAACCAACCAATGATGAAGGCTAAGACCGCGCCTATTCCGAAGATCGCGCCGGAGAGTGGATAAGAGAAAAAGGTCAGAATGCCGAACAGCACATAAATGGGCAAATGTCTCGGCTGTAAGCGTGTGAGAATGCCAAGATAGAGAGGCCACGCTAACTGCATCAGCATGATAATTTCGCTGATGAAGGAAACCTGACCGGGCAGTGGCGCGATCAGGATGCCAAACGCTGCCCACAGAAACAACGCGGGATTTTCCTTGCGCACGACCCACCACGAGGCCAATAGCGCGATCAGAATGACGCTGATGTAGCACAACCCAAAGGTGAAATAAAACACGCGGTGATCATGCGTCAAGGTGCTGGCGAAGAAGGTCGGTAGTTCGAGAATGCCGTGAATCGTGCGGCGATTAGGGACGAACAATTCGCGATCCGCCAGCAGCCGATACAGGTAATAGCCACCATCATAAGTGAAGGCGGTGCCGCACAGCACCACAAGGGCTAAGGCACCAGTCACCAACGCAAAGAAACGTCGCATCGCTCTACCTCCGGGGAATGCGTTGAAGACTGGAATGCAGGGATAGGATCGCGCATGGGTTGGTCGTTACCTTCGGCGGTTCAGCGCCGGTGCGCGTCAAGGGTTGATCACGCTTGACGTATAGCGGTTCATCGAGGCAAAGCCCAACCATTTTAGGTTGTGATCGGGAGTCTGTCCAACAAGACATGGATTGAGATCGGCGCTATTGAGTTGAATCACCTGAACAACCGGGGAAAATGGCGTCAGATGATGATGGATGTTCATGGTCACTGACATCGACGGGTAGATCAGACGCATGATAGGCTGATTGATTTCCACCAAGCAGGGTCGCCCATATTTCTGGAGGAATTCTCCGACGGAGGGAAAATTTTCGAGGCGCGAGGCCGCATAGTTGGTGATGGTGATCAGTTGGACATAAAGCGCAGAATTACCCGCGATCTGGGCGCTGACCGACTCGTTCAAGTTGATGTGAAAAGCAAGCTGGTTACGCTGCACATTGAAGCGTTGGAGGATGGGCGAGACTTTGTTCCAGAGCGTGCGTCCGGGCGTGATCCCTAGAAAACACGGATTACGGTTGCAGACATCAAAGCCAAAGGCTTCGAGCCGATTCGGGGAAGGATTGGACGAGACGTACAAGTACGTCCCACCCACAACGAAGGACAGCAGCATGGCGATGGAAGCGACAAGATAGATAAATCGCATGGCTATCCCTTGCCATAACAGGGGTCAGCTAACTGACCCCTGCGTTAAACAGGTGGCAGGATCAGGCGGCAGCAATGGCAAGCGCAAACGCACGCCGGAACAAGGCTCCGTTGACTGCATTCCACGCGGCGGGCAATCCACTCGCCAGCATGTTGATGAGTTCGGCCTGCGCGTTATGCATGGCTTGGCTGGCGGCGTCCATCTCCGGCGTGACGGTCTTGCGCCCCTTCTTGACCGGAACTGGCTCCAACCGCGTCAACATCTGCTGCGCGAGATAGATATTGGCGAGATAGCTCTCCAATGGCGTGAGCATGTCCAACACCTGCGCTGATTCGCCCCCAAGCATCTCACGGAAAGCGATCAGGTGATCTTGCAGACCACGAGCAGCTTCGAGCGCTTCGGACACGCTGGTGCTGAATTCCATCACCGTGCGGAGTGAGGAGAGCTGCTGCCATAACAGATTGCCGAGGTTGAAGGACAGCCTCGCCTTTTCGTTGGGATCAATATCTTCCAGCAAGACCAAGCGGAGATCCGTGACTAGCGTCCGGTAACGCCGCATGTCGAGCTGCTTAAGGGCGGCGGTGAGTTCCGCGCGCCTGGCTTCTAGCTGTGGTTCTGCCAACTTGCGTAGATAGTCGGAGTCTTCCGTCGCGGCAGAGAGTCGCTCGATGAAAACCGCCGTCAGCCGCGCATTATCGATGATGTCATGCAGCCATGCGATTTCCTTTTTGAAATCGGGCACATCGGCAAGCGTGGTAGCTTCTAGCAAACGTTCGGTTTCACGCGCCAGCGAGGGTAGCACGGTGAGATCGTTCGACTGGATGTACTTGAGCAAGGCGTCGATACGTTCCAACGTGCGCAAGGCAAAGGCACGCCCCGCTTTGACTACCGTCACTGTGCGCGAGAGCGTGGGAGAAGGCTCCGGCAGGATGCGATCGGGCAGCTCAACGTTCACCGGTTGGTTGTAGGTGAAGCGGATCGGGACGGCAAAAACCTTTAGCCACAAATCCGCCAGCTTTTGCGCATTGGCGGCATCTGCCGCTGCGTGCGGGCCATCAACGACAACCAGAATATCTTCCGTGCTGGCCTCGATATTGGTAATCAAGGTGCTCTTGGTTTGCGAACCATCGAGACCGTTGGCGGTGCGTAAGATGGCAGCCAGCGCAAGCGCCTCGCGACGCAGATCTTCCGGCAGCGCGGCGAAAACGGGGTCGGCTTCCGGCTTGACCTTTTTGCGGTGGAAGGCCGTCGCACAGGCGATAATGCGTTGTTCATCCTCGCTAAAGCCGCGAATGGGCTGCGCAAGGATCATGTCGCGACCTTTGAGATGATGATTGGTCGGATCGATATCGGCAGCGATGTCATGCAACAGCGCGGTCGCTTCGACCAATTGACGCGCCGATTCAGGCAGTCGATGCACATTGACAGTGGCATCGAAAATCTTGAGCGCCGTCTCTTGAATGTGCTGCGCGTGCGCCAAATCAATTTTGTGCGCCGAGTACAAGTCTTCCAGCGAGACCGTGCCGGGTGCTTCCGCCGGGGGAGCGGGTTCGACCTCAGCGGGTGGAGTATCACTGACGTGGGCAGGATCGGGATCGATCAAAAACAGATCCAGCCCTTTGAGTTTATAGATTCGCCACAAATAACGAACCTGATTTTCCGTTAATTTGGTTCGCTTCGCCGTTTCAGCGGCGCTCTGACCTTCTTGCCAGAGCAGAATTGCTTGCGCCCGCAGCTTCAGTGTGCCTGTTTCCGATTTGGTAATTTGCTTCAGGCGTTCGACTTCATCGGGCGGCAAGAGTGGACGTTGCCCTCTTGACATGCGGTACTTTAATCCTTACTGTGTAATGACAATCTGATTATATCGGAACTTGGTAGGTTCGCTTAATCTGCCGCCGATTTCTGGTCGGAGGACTGCGGCTCCGGGGTCGGAATCGCCACGGGCAAGGTCAGCCAGAACGCCGCGCCGCCTTCTGGCCCGCGATTCACCCAAATGTGCCCACCATGTGCCTCGACAATGCGCTGGCAAAACGTGAGACCTAGCCCGGTGCCCTTATGCCCGCGCACATTCGACTTGGGCACCACAACGAATTTCTGGAATATCTTGGGCCAATACGCTTCCGGGATACCTGCGCCAGTATCCGTCACGCTGATCTTGAGATAATCACGATCCCGCCCGTTAATCACCGAGGCTTCGAAGCGCACCTCACCACCGATGGGCGTATGACGCAGCGCGTTGTCCAAGAGATTCACGAAGACGCGGTTGATCTTGTCACCATCCACTAACAACAGCGGTGCATCTTCCGCGATCAGGTTGAGGATGCGGATGTTCGCATCGCGAGCAAGCGCTTCTAGCGACTTAATGGACGACTGCACAAGGTCATGCAGCGAGCACTCGTGAGAATCGAGCGTTTCTGCTCGCGCCAATTCTAGCAGCAAGTTGATGAGTTCCATCAATTTCTCGCCACCTTCTAACGCGATTTCCGAAACAGGCTTGAGTTCCTCATACTCCTGCATATCCATCAAATCTTGGATTAGGCGCAAGCTGGTGATCATGCTGCTGGTAGGCGCGCGGAGGTCATGCACAAGATTGTTGGTGACTTCTTCGCGGAAGCGTTCCTCGGCTTTGACCTCACTGACATCACGCATCACGATCAGGCGTCCGGCGATCTGTTTGTCTTCATCGAGCACTGGCAATGTATCTTCTTCAAGATCGCGCAGACCGCTAGGCGTGCTGATGGTGAAGGTGCGGCGAGTCGGTTCATGCGGCTGCTGCTTAATTTGCCGCAGCAGATCGTGGATGCCCATTGAGAAGTTATCAGGATTATCGGGCAATTTCTCGGCTTGACGGATAATCGCCATCAGCCGGAAAATGGGCTGGCCTACATAAAATTGCAGCGGACGGTTGAGCAACTTTTCCGCCGCGTGGTTGACGAGCAACAAGTTGCCATGCGTATCGATGAGCGCCATGCCGTCATGCGCCGAGTTGAAAATGACCTCCATCTGATCCCGCTTGTTGCGGACTTCCTCAAACAAGTGCGCGTTCTCGATGGCGATAGCAGCCTGATTCGAGATCAGTTCCAACGTGTGGACGCGGTTATCATCGAAATTCTGCGGATCGCGGAAAGTCAGCACCATGACGCCGAAGACGTGCTCACCACGCTTGAGCGGGACACGCGCCATCGCGCCGAAGCCACCGTTGTTATAAAAATCGGAGGGCAAATGCTCGTTGGCAATATCTGGCATGAGCAGCATCTGACCAGAACGCGCGACTTGCCATGTGCGCCCATTCAGTGAGGGTTTCTGGGCTTCGATGTCTTCGCGTCCATCCGCCCAGATGCTCGTTCCGAAGACAAGCTGCTCGTGTTCGGGATCGTACAGGTAGAGATGGACATCGCGCGCCTTCATGATCTTCATGGTGTAGGCGGCGATCAGGCGCAGTTTGTCCTTGAACCCGTTGGTCATGAGCAGTTCGAGGGAGAGGTCACGCAGTTCGATCAGACTGTCTAGCTGGGCACGACGCTCGGAGAATAGACGGGCATTGTTGAGGGCGACACCGATATGTTCAGCCATGAGTGTAATGAAACTGCGGTGACTGCTGGTGAAGGCGTCGGGCGGGCACGCTTCCAGATCGATAACGCCCATCACTTCGCCTTTATACACCACCGGCACTGCCAATTCCGAGTGAATGTTGGGGATGCTCGATGGTATGTAGTTGGGGACGTTGGTCACATCCGGCACGAGCATGGTTTGCTTGGTACGGAGCGCTTGCCCGATAATCCCGCCATCCCGTGGATGCAAAACGACACTACGCATCAAATTCTGAGATGGATGGAAATGCTCGATCAGCTTTAACATGGTGGGATCGCTGTCCGAGGTGAGCGCGAAGGCGGCAAGATCGGCGTTGGTCACTTTGAGCGCGATGTTCAGCACTTCGTCCACGATGTCGTCAATATTTAGCGAGGCAGATACTTTGCGTGACAGGGCGGCTATCGCGTATAACTCGTTGACCCGTTCATCCAGCGCATCATCCACCTGACCAAACAGCTGCGCATTCTTGATCGCCGTCGAACCCTGATTAAGGATAGCTTGCGCTAACTGGCGCTTCTGCTCCGAAAGTGTCTGAGTGCGGTCGAAACCGAGTACCACCAACCCGAATGCCTCGTCCAAGTTGATCAGCGGCAGCAAGTAAACGGCTTGCATACCGAGGTGAGCGAGGAGGTTGTGATCCTCTGCGCTTTCCGAGAGGAAAATGGGTTGGCGAGTCTCAATGACTTTATCCATGCTCGAATCGGTCGGCATGATATTGGCGTCGATTCCACCGCGCTGCCCGATCACGCGCATTTCCGAGCTGGCAACCAAGGCACTCGGCTCTAGCAGCATAACCATATCTGGTTCGATCAGGTCATCCAACGCTTGCATGACTTTGCCGACGACATCGTTGAAATCTAGTGTCGAGGTGAACGAGCGTGACACATCCACCAATGTCGTGAGTTCTTGCGTGCGCTGCATGGTATCCTGATGGAGACGCGCGTTGGAAACCGTCACCGAGACTTGATTGGCGAGCGTGATAATCAGATCGATTTCGCTTTGCTCGAAGGTGTGCGGCTGGATGTAGAAGGCTGCCATAAAACCGATCACACGGTTATCGGTGATCAGCGGGACGGTAAGCAAGCTGGTGAACTGCTCGACCTCGGCTAACTTGCGCCAGCCCATCCCTTCTGGCTCGCGCATAATGTCGGCAATGACCTGCGTGCTCCACTGTTGCAGCACTTGCAAGGGGCCGCTGTACGGGTCTCTCGCGACGACGGTAAATGTATCGACAAAGGCCGGACTCAGATTTAGTTGGAATTTCAACTCTAGGTGGCGGAATTCGCTATCGACAAGAAAAATGCCAGTTTTATCCGCGTTGCCAACTTCGAGGATCACGTTGGAGATAGTTTCCAACACCGTGTCTAGATCGAGCGTGGAAGACACTACCGCTGAAACGTTATTGAGCAGCGCTAGCGAATCTGCCATCTCGAAGACGCGCATGTAGAGCATGGCATTGCGCAACATGGGGGCAGCTTGGTGCGCCAACGTAGCCAGATTGGCTTGCTGTTGAGCAGTAAATTCGGCGGCGGGAGACGTATGGTGCGCGGTTAACACGCCGAGTAGTTGATCTTCGAGAAAGATGGGCACGCCGAAAAAGGCCGTCAGATCGTCATTTCCTTGCGCCTTGATGTTGAGTTTGGCGCTTTCCGCACGGACGGAACCTAAGAGCAAAAGCGACTGCCGCGTGTTGACAATGTACTCGATCAGCGCCCGATTGAGTTCGTCCACCTTCGCCGAGATCACCTTCTGTCTGTTGGCAGTATACTGCGGAAACGTCAGTGTGTTGCCATCGACAAGCAGTGCGATAACCCCGTGCTCGGTGTTGGTCAGCGTTTTACGGTGTTGTTCAAGTTGAGCGATCAGATCAGGCAGCATCAAGGTGGAGGTCAGCGACACGCCGATGTGTGTGGCAAGTTGATGCTGTTCTATGCGTTGATAGAGTGTGATGTAGGCGCGATAGAGAAAGCGAATGAAATAGGCCAGCCCAAGACTGACCCCTGCCAGCACAAGCCAAAACAGCGTTGGCAGTCCATTCGCGTAGCTCAGCCCCATGCCCCAGACCAGCGGCAGCGGCACCAAGGTAGCAACTACCCGGATGCACAACTCGGCGGGCCATTCATAAAATCCTGCGCTAGGATTAACTTGCATAACGATGGGCGTAAGCAATAACCCTAACGCGATATAACACGCCCCCGCGACGGTCAAATAGATGCACGCGGTGACGATGCTGCTCGTGGTAGCACCACCGGTCAGCGATGTCGTCAATAGCAGTCCAAGACCACCGACTAAGGCTGCCGTGATAGCGATCACCGCTTCAAACAAAGCATCGATGACAGTCTGGGTAAGCAATTCGCGCGAATGCGTAATGTCGGGCGCGAGGGTTGCCCGCATGAAATGAAAGATGAACGCTCCCAACAGGGCTACAGCAATCGCGTTGACCGTGCCACCAGCCAAAAAACTCGTCAGGACGACGGTGAATTGAATGCCTACTTGCGCTTTTGAGCGCGTTGGAACGCTCAGGAACGCCAAGCCAACATAGAGGACGATTTCAATTAACAGGCTAGGGATGGTAAACGCATAGAGTGGCGAAGACGAGCGAAGCAGCCACCACAAAATCAATGTGGTAAACGCAAACAGCAGTAGGCCAAGTATCTGTCTGCGCCTACTGTCTGGAAACGAAGCCGAGCTACTCTGCGCTAAAGCTTTCATCTAGAGCAGTAAATACTACATGGCAACCTTGCCACCCTACCTTACGAGGAGGCTGTTTATTTGCATAGACATACCCAAATGTCAGTGTACCACAAGCACTCTGATCACTCAACTAGCCTTATCTATCAGTGTTTTAACAGTACACTGACGTGGCAATCAGCGAGGTTGGGCGGGCAGCGCGGCGAGCACAGTATCTACGTTCACGCCATCGAGATGAGGATACACAACATGGGCTTTGCCGACGCGTTCGATGGGGCCGAGACCAACCGCGTACATTCCGGCGGCTAAAGCGGCCTCGATGCCAGCTTCGGCGTCCTCAAAAACGACGGTTTGCGCGGGCGGCGTCGCGAGGCGTCCAGCGACCCAGACGAAGAGATCAGGCGCGGGCTTGGGGTTGCTCACGCTGTAGCCATCGCCCACCGCATCGAACAGCGAGGCGACGCCTAGCCCGTCCAGCACATCTTTGGCATTCTTACTAGCGGAGGCCAAGCCGATCTTGATGCCATGATTTTTGGCAGTAAGTAGGAACCCCTTGACACCGGGCAGCAAATCGGCCTCGGTGATGTCTTTCAGATAGTCGCGATAGTAGCCATTTTTGCGATCCATCCATGCCAGCATGTCGGCTTCTGAAAGCACGCGCCCTTTGAGCAGCAGCAAGAGGCTGTCCCGACGCGAAACGCCGCGCAATTTTTCGTTGTCTTCGCGCGTGAATGCGATATTTTCTTCGTCCGCAAGGCGCTTCCATGAACGGTAGTGAAACTCAGCCGTGTCCGTGATCACGCCATCGAGATCGAACAGGAATGCAGAAACCACGCTATCTCCTTTGAACAAAGTGCTAAGAGTTAAGTTCTTCGTGCTGAGTAAAGAGTTCAGGTCAAACTCAACACAAGCGCTTAACTGTAGAGATAGTCTAACAGCTTATCCACCAAGCTCGTAAGTACTTCTTTCTGGAAGCGATAGGTGATCAGATTCTTGCGGGGGTCTTCCGCGATCAGACCGCCATCTTTGAGCAAAGCCAGATGACGCGAGACCGCTGACGCAGAAATACCCAACTTTTCCGCGATGTTTTTGCCGTGCATCCGACTGCCATGCTGCGCGATCAGGCGGAGAATTTGGAGGCGGGTTTCGTCATCCATCGCCTTGAGGATGGAGATAGCGTCTTTCTTGGCGTTTTGCACTTCGGCGCGGCGTTCTTCGGTGAACTGCGGGTCAAACAAGATGGTGAGGTTGCCATAGCCGAAGAATTGATAGACGCGGGAAGGCAGCAGGCAAACAGGAATGAAGGTGATCGAGGTGTATGGCACACCCGGTGGCACTTCGGGCGGCAGTTGCACCTTGCCGGTGACTTTTTCCAGCAAGCCGCGCCCGCCTTCACGGGCAAAGATGCTTTGCTTTTCCTGCATCCCGACGATCCACTGCGCTTGGAAATTAGGCAGCTCATGTTGTAAGAAGGCGTCCCAGTAGGCTTCCCACGCCGCGATCAAACGCTGCTTGAATGCGCCAATATCTTTGACAATTGGCTCTAAGTTATGCCCGTACCATTCGTAGTGCTCACCCACCGCTATAATTCCGGCACGCAACAGATCGGCAGATTTAGGCTGGTAGAGTAACCCGCTCAATTCTTCCCGCGAGATAGTACGCCCCAACAGATAAAACATGAAGTCTGCGTCAGACAGGGAGTGCATGTACCGGAAAAAGCCGGGGACATCATCATGATCGGGATAATCGACAGGAAATTCGAAATACAAGCCGCCATCGCTGAAGTTCTGATATAGATCGACCAGCTCCTCCATCAACGCCGGGGAAAGCGCAGCCTTGACACGCTCGACGAATGATTCGTGCCAGCGAGCAGGCTTCAGCAAGGTGCGGATGCTGATAATCAGCTCGTAAACGGCAGAACTGCGAAACTCAATCAGGTTGGCAAGAGAATCTAGGGTATCAATGACTTCGAATGGCATGTAATCTCCGCGTCGATATTATCGGAAGTTAAGAATAGCCGTTGACTATGATTGTGTCAACAAATCAATCAAAAAGTCAATTTCCTCATTGAGTATTTACAATTTTCGCCTATATCACAAAATTCTCTCAGGTTAGTATAGAGGATTGACTCACAATTTCTGGCTGTGATATAGTGTTGGTGCGCTCCAATTATGGAGTAGTATTCATCTCATTATAGGAGGAGACACACACATATGTTATATATGCCTCGCGAAGAAGGTCAGGGCCTCGTTGAGTACGCACTGATCCTGGTGCTGGTTGCTGTCGTCGTCATCGTTATCCTAGCGCTGCTTGGACCCACAATCGGCAATATCTTCTCCAACATCATCATCAATCTGTAATCGTCGTCACATCGCACCTACAGAGAACAACGAAAAAGCGCCCACCCCGGTGAGCGCTTTTTTGTTTGTCACAACTTCATCTCCACAGCAGATCGACTCAGCGCATCATCACAAAACTGTTCGTGTAGACGGTCGTTAAGTCCACGTCCGTCGTCAACTGCCCCATCGCCTTGAGCGTATCGGCGGTGAGTTGCCATGCGGCGGGGTCACTCAGGCCGATCACATCGGCTTTCCACAAGTCAATCGAATTGGTCAACACGGTCATCTGGAGCGCGTCGTCGGCTTTCAGGTCAGGCACATAGTTACCGTTGGCGGCGATCTCCATCGCTGCTTTGGGATCGGCAATCGTATCCGCCAGCCCGTGCCGGAGCGCATCCACCATACCGCGTACCAAATTGGCGTTGTCCTTGATGGTGGCTTCATTCGTCACCAATCCATTCGAGACAATATTGGCGTAATCGGCAATCGGGATTACACGGACATCCATGCACGCTTTCTTGATGGCTTCTGGTTCATTAGCAATATACACAACCGAAGCTTCTACCTGCCCCGCGCAGAAGACAGGCGCAGTATCAAAACCGATGGCCTTCAATTCCTTCAGATCAGATTCCTTCAGCTTGGCGGCGTTGAGAAGCGCTTGCAGTCCCGTGTAGCTCGCGCCGAACTTGCCGGGGATGCCGACGACTTTGCCCGCCAATTGGGCTGGCTCCTTGATGTCGCTGCTGGCAGGGACGACGATCCCGACAGGAAATTTTTGATACCAGCGGAAGACGTAGACAACAGGCGCACCCTGAGCGCGTGCCAGAAGCGTTTGTTCGCCGCTAATCAGACCAAATTGCAGATTGTTGGTGCCAATGCGCGTGAGGCCATCGGTTTCGTTTAGGCTATTTTCCAGTTTGAGGTCAATGCCCGCGTCTTTGAAATAGCCGCGTTCCATCGCCACATAAATTGGCGCAAACTGCACGTTAGGCACATAACCGAGGAACAGCGTGATCGGTGTCAATTCCGTAGGAGCCGCTTCCGCCGTCGCGGCTTCAGTGGCTTGGGCGAGTGAATTCGCGGACGAACCGACCAGACTCACGGGAGTCCCCGTGACACACGCCGCCACCAAGGTTAGGGCGAGAAAAGCAGTCAGAGATTTGACGAAGCGTAGCATAGCGCTTAGAAACTCCTATAGTGATTACCGAAAAAATGAGGGGCTATTATCGCTGCCAACGCAGCGAATAACGCTCGATTTGTGCGACAAGCCAATATAGGCCATAGGCGACGATCATCAACGTGAAGAGGCCAACCATCACGCTCGATTGGTTGAACACGTAGCGCGAATAGTAGACGAGGTAGCCCAAACCGTGCTCCGCACTGACGCCTTCGCCTACCACTGCCCCGATCACGGCGAGGGTGGTGCTGACCTTCAGGCCGCCGAAGATGATCGGCAGCGCGGCGGGAATTTCCAGCTTGGTGAAGGTTTGCCACCATGTGGCGCTCATCAGCCGCATGAATTCGCGTTTGTCGTGATCGATGCTGCGAATGGCGACGTTGGTGGTGATCAGCATCGGGAAAAAGACGATCAGGGCGCAGATCAGGCCATTGGTGAACAGACCCGGCCCTAGATAGGTGATGATGATCGGGGCGACAGCAACGATGGGAATGGCTTGCAGCCCAACCAGATAGGGCAGCACGAGCTTTTCCACCACCGCCACGCGCGACACGCCATAGCCGAGGATGAAAGCCAGCGACACGCCCATGAAATAGCCGAGCGCGACTTCCGCCAGCGTGGTCGTGATGTGCTGTAACAGCGCGCCGCTGCTGATCATGCTTCCGTAAGCGGCCAGTACTTCACCCGGCGTGGCACGCATAAAGCCGCCACCATCACGAGTCAGCCACGTCCATAGGCCGAGAGCGACAGCGCCAAGCAAAATGGGCAACAGCCGACGCAGCCAGACTAATCCGTTGGAGTACACAGGCAAGGTGTGTTTGGGGAATGAACCCTGAATGGTGTGTTGAGCCATGAACGCCCCAGTCGATCTGAATAACCACGGGGCGCACGATGTGGGAATAGCAAAGCCAACCAAGGTCTATCGGCGGACGCCGACTAGGTAGGTTAAAACGCCCTGCCTGCGCGGGAACGTAATAGAATGGAAAAACACAACTACACGTCACTGCGTTCGCAGTGCGCGGATCATGTTCTCCACTCTGTATATTTCCCGCGCCCTCTCCCATCCGGACTGTAACCGTCGGCTTCGGCTTCTGACCGAATCCACCTTCAGCGAGGCGAACCTCACCTCCGGGTCGCGGGCTTGATGGCGAACCATCCTACCGCCGGTAGAGACTTCCACTCTGCCCCGAGGTTTGCACGGTATGTGAATCGAATTATAGCAACTTTCCGCGCGGGATAAAATATGCTTTCGTAGGAGATGAGTAAGAATTCTTATGCCTGTGAGCGCGAAATTTATCTTCGAGGGCGGTTTACCAACGCTTGACCTTCGACAAGATCATGATCAGAGTGTGAACGCTAGAATCTGCTCCGCAACATCACGTGTATCGGAAGCATAAGGGACATCATGCCTATGTCGGCTAGGGTTGTTCGCACTGCATCGAGTTTATTGTTAGCGGCGTGTGTAGCCTTGATTCTGCTGTCCTCACCGAGGCAAGCACAGGGACAAAGTTCGGTCTTCGCGGAGGCCATCAACGAGGCCAATGTCCGCACGGGGCCGGGGCTGGAATATACACCCATCACCAAGATCACGGCGGGCACGCGCTATCCAGTAGTCGGGCGCAGTGCGTTGTATCCGTGGGTACTGATTCAGGTGACGGATGCGCAGCAAGGCTGGGTATTCCGGGATTTAGTGCGGATCATCGGTATCGAGAACAATATCCCGTATACCGAAGTGACCTTCGACCTCAGCCCGACGCAACCGCCAGCCGTGGAAGCGACCAGTACGACAGGCGATACGGCTGGTGCATCATCTGAAGAAGCGCCAACGGCTACAGCTACCCAACAATACGACGTGATGATCGAAGCACAAGGCGAGTTGAACGTGCGCTACGGCCCCGGCACGGAATATCCACGCATCGGGGTTTTGCAGGCGGGAGATCGTTATCCCGTCACGCGGCGGCATACGCAATTCCCGTGGGTGGAGATCGCGTATCCCAACGTCGCAGGCGGCTTTGGATGGGTATACATCGAAGCCGTGAAGATCATCGGCAACCTGAACAGCGTACCAGCGACCAGCATGATCGACTTCGGCTACCCCGTGCTGACGCCAACGCAACCGATGGTAGTTACCAGCAGCGCGCCGTGGACGGCAACCGCGCCAGCCGCACCACCGAAACCGCTGATCGGCGTGAGCAACAATATCTATGATCTGATGCTGTCGCAGCAGTTTGATCCCGGTACTTCGCGGCAAGGCGCGGTGTTCATCCTTGATTTGCAGACGGGCGAGAGCATCTCTTTGAACCCCAATGTGGCTTACAGCGGCATGAGTTTGATCAAGATTCCGGTGATGATTTCATTTTTCCGCAAGCTCAAAACGACGCTTACCCTAGAGGAGGCGCAAAAAGTCGCTGAGATGATAGTGTGCAGCGAGAATTTGGCGTCGAATTACGTGCTGCGTTTGTTGGGCGATGGAAGCGAGTATCGCGGCGCGGAATACGTTACCGAGATGATGCGCCAATTAGGGATCAAGAATACCTTCTTGGTGGGGCCGTTTTTCGTGGGTAAGGTCGAAGGCCAACCCACCGCCACCGTCGAGCCAGTGGGGACGCTCAAAACGGAAGCCAATCAGCAGATCACTGATCCTGATCCGTTCAATCAGGCGACACCCGCCGATCTGGGCTGGATGCTTAGCGCTTTGTACTACTGCGCGCTGAATGGCAGCGGGCCGCTCACCAGCACCTTCCCCGGCGACATCACCATGACGGAATGCCGCCAGATGGTGCGGATGATGCGCTCGAACCATGTATCAGCGCTGATCGGCGGCGGGCTGCCCGCAGATGTGCCATTGGCGCGCAAATATGGCTGGGTGGACGAAGTTCATGGTGATGCGGCGTTGGTGTCAACACCGGGCGGCGATTACGTGCTCGTCGTCATGCTGCGCAATAAGACATGGCTCGATTACGATCAGTCGTTCCCACTCATCGCAGAAATCTCGCGCTTGGTCTACAATCATTACAATCCGAGCACGGCGCTGGCACAAACACATTCTGAATCCGTGCCTGCCTGTTCGCTGGATACAATTGATTCGGGTTTATTCGCGGATATTCTGTCCGGAGATGTACCTGCGATCAAATAACTTGATGGTGAAGACGCGCCTCCATAGAGTTTAATACGATGATCTACGATGCAATTGTGGTCGGTTCTGGTCCCGGCGGCGCAATCGCGGCTGCTACGCTTGCCCAACGCGGCAAGTCCGTCCTGTTGGTTGACCGTCAGTCCTTCCCCCGCGATAAAGTGTGCGGCGATGGTCTGCCGGGTAACGTGATGGAAATGCTGATTAAGGAACTCGGCATTGATATTCAAAAAGCGGGGTTGAAGTATCAGCAGATTTACGGGATCGATATGGTCGCGCCATCGGGCAGTACGCTGCTGGTGCGTGAAAAGCCGAGCGCCTAT
Source organism: Anaerolineae bacterium (assembly GCA_019637615.1). Classification (GTDB taxonomy): domain Bacteria; phylum Chloroflexota; class Anaerolineae; order Aggregatilineales; family UBA2796; genus JAHBVK01. The sequence continues at coordinate 232,330 of JAHBVJ010000008.1, forward strand.
TATTCGATGGTGTCGCCGCGCTATCACTTCGACAATATGCTGCACCAGTATGCGTTGAGCAAAGGCGCACACTTCGAGGTGATGGATGTGGACGCGCCGTTGTATTCGAAAGACGGCAATCAGGTCATCGGCATCGTGCAGCGGCAGGGCAAAACGCTGATCGAGCATGAAGCCCGCATCGTGATCGCCGCTGATGGCGTATCCTCCGCTGTCACTCGCAGTTTGCGCGGGCGCGTGGCTGATCCCGCCGAAACTGCCGTTGCCATTCGTGCTTATGCGCGGCTCAAGCGTCCGCTACGACCTGATCCGACTGTGTACTTCAAGTATCTGCTCGATCTTGTCCCCGGTTACGCGTGGATTTTCCCCACGGCGCGCGATCAGGTGAACGTCGGCTTGGGGTTGTTCGATCAAGAGATGTACAAACGGCGCGGCAAGAGTCTGAAAGAACTCCTCAACGAATTTAGCGACGCCATCCAAAATGAATTCCCCCTAGAGATCGAGCCGGGGACGCTCAAATCGTGGCCCATCCCCGTGTGGACAAGCCAAGACAGCCGTGTCGTAAAAGGTGTGTATCTGGTCGGTGACGCGGGGCGCTTCGTGGATGCGCTGACGGGCGGTGGCATTTATCCCGCGATGGTCACCGGACAGTTGGCGGGTCAGGCCGCATCCCGACAGCTTGAGGGGATGCACCCCGCCGCCGCCGCCGCTATGTACGATGCTGGCTGGCGTAAGGGCATCGGCAAGAGTTTGCAACGGTTGCTATGGGTGCAACACTGGATCGGGTCGAAACCATCCGTGTTCAACGCGATCTTTAACGTGGCGAACGCGGTGCCACCTTTGCGGAGCACGCTGCTGACGGGGTTGGCAGGGCAGCATAGTTAGTGCTTAGTGCTTAGTGCTTAGTGCTTAGTGCTTAGTGCTTAAAGAGCGTAGATGTGGTCGGATATGGCGTCAAGCGGTGAGTAGAGTAACTGAGGGATGACATGGCTGAGAACGATTGGCTGGAAGACCTGTGGGATAACATCCTGAGCGAAGACGCGGTTCGAATCTTGGCGAAGTGGCGCGAACTGAGCGAAGAAGATCAGCTTGCGATCTGGGAGCACCTAAACAAGATGAGCACAGAAGACGGTTGGGCAGATGTCCAGCGCGATTCTGCACAGGCAGCTATCAACGCGCTCAAGGCGGCGGGTGAACGCTAACCCCGCACCGCTTTACTTTCTGCTGAAATATAAATTTTGTATAAAGATAGGCTTGTGATACCCCCAATATGCATTTGTTATCAATAATTCTTCCTCAATGCTCTACACTATGAGCAATCAACGTGTCTAACTGAGCGTAGAAACACTCGTCACGCACCATTCGGATCGACCTTCCTTCAACATCGCACTCCAGCCGATCCGAGGGCTAGACTTTCGTATCCGTCCAAGTATGGTTAGCCAGACCTTATGCTGTGCTGATTCATCACAGCGGGATGCACCGTTTTTATCGCGAACGCTCATCCAGAGTGCGTTAAGAGATAAAGGATTGCAGACCATGCGACTTGCTAACAAGCGTATATTCGTCGTCGGAGATGATGCCCAACATAATGCGGCGATTCGAATGCTGCTCGGTCAACACAGAGTCACGCTCAGGGTGGAAGGATTTGACGGCGAAACGATGACGCGGCGGAATGTGGCGTGGCCTGCCGACCTAATTCTGCTTGATCCGATGTGCGCCGATTTGGCGACGCGATCAGACATGTTCTTCAACATTTTGCGCGCTGTACGTCGTACGCCTGCGCTGGCGGCTGTGCCTGCCGTCGCCATGTCTTGTGCAGAACCTGCTATGTTAATCCCCTCCCTGCGCGAAGTTGGTTATCGGGGCTTTTTGCGCAAGCCGTTGAACTGTGCCAATTTCGCTAATCAGATCGCGGATATTTTGGACGGCAAACAAGTGTGGGAATATCGCTAGTTAGTCAACGCGCGTGTCCGCGTTTGCTGAACTCCCTTGCCCATCGCTCCTAACCACTATCCTCATTTCAACACCTGTTTATTCGTCACATCAGGGTCATTCGTGGTGGGTGGATTGGCGCTCTTGCCGATGTTTGCCGCATTCGCATCAATGACGTTCTTATTGGTCGCATCGGGGTTAGGGACGTTACCCACGCGCTTGGGGCCGGTCTTATCTGCTAGTTCGCTGATCTTGTTGAGGTCTAGCTGACGTGCCGTCGGTTCCTCATCATCAATATCTGCCGGCGTGGTATGCAGTTTCATCTCTACCGTAGGCATTGAGTTCGATCCGGTCTGTGTTTTGCGCGGCACAAGCAAACTGGCATCGCTGGCAAGAGGAAAATAGAACTTCGGAGGCCATGTGTGTGTTGGTTCGGCTTTTGGCTGCGGGCGCAGTCCAACGGCGATCACACCAAGGCTGATGATCCCAAGCACAATAGCGATCCCAAGCAGCACGTTAAGCGTCGTTGGATCCATGAAGTCCCCCATAATCTATTCGTGTTTATTTTACGGTCGGACAACCTCGAAAGTCAAACAATGTGTTTGAGCCACCACGCATGTTAAAATAGACCTTATGCTGAAACCACAAGAACTGCTTCACCTGTTTGGGCCTTACTTACCCACTGATCGCTTCCGTACGATCTTGCGGGCGGAGGATTTGCCTGCGGAACAGCACGGCGCGGCGATGCTGGTGGATATGTCCGGGTTTAGCGAGATGACGATGCAGCTCGTCACCCAATTCGGATCGCAGCGAGCGGGCGATGAACTCAAACGCCGCTTGAATCCGATCTTAGAGGCCATCGCGGGGCAAGTATTTCAGTATGGCGGCAGCGTGATCCACTTCGCGGGAGATGGCTTTACCGCGTGGTTTGACGACAACTTTACACAATCTGCCAGCCCGCCGAATACCCCGATCCCCGGCGTTGTGCGTGCCCTCGCTGCGGGACGCGAGATGCAAGGTCTGATGCGGCTGCTGCGCGGGCTGCGGCTTAAAGTGGGAATCGCGGCGGGCGTCGGCAAGCGGTATGTGGTCGGGCGAGCCGAGTATGGTCTGATGGATGTCTTGGCTGGCCCAGCGGCGGTCGCTTCCGTCAGCTTAACCGGTGAGATGACGCCTGATCAGGTGCTCTTACATGCGAATTCACTCGCCAGCGTGCCAATGTCCGAGATTAAGGCCACCATGACAGAGTCCGGTCATGCTATCGTGCATGAGATCAGCGATGCGCTTGCCACTGCCGCGCGGCAGTATCGTTGGTCAGCATGGCAACCGGAATCCGACATCGAACAGATCGTGGAAACGCTGCGACCCTTCATTCCACCTACGCTGCGGGAACAGGTGGAGCATGGTTTCGGCAATTATGTAGGCGAGTTACGGCACGCGCTGCCGATGTTTATCCGCTTCGCGCAATCCGTCGGAGAAGGCAACACCGAGCAAGACGGGCTAAATCAGTACGTCACCACCGTGCAAACAGTGCTAAATGAATTAGGCGGTCGCTTGGTATCGGTGGAGGTCGGGGACAAAGGACATACGATCTTCGTAGTCTTCGGAGCGTCCGTCACCTACGGCGATGATGCCGTGCGTGCCATCATGTCAGCCTTCCGGCTGCGAGACATCGGCAGCGCGATCCCGACCATTCAGGCACAATCCTTCGGGATTAGTCGTGGGCTGCTGTATTCCGGCGTAGTGGGCGGCGAAGTACGGCATGAGTACAGCACGATTGGCGACGAGACGAACATCGCTGCACGCTTGATGAACGCAGCAGCAGACGGGCAAATCTTGACGACCTCAGCGGTGCGCAAAGAAGCCCGCAAGCGCGTAGCATTCCAAGAGCTGCCGTCGATTCCGATAAAAGGACGTTCGGAGCCGCTGCCCATCGCTGAACCGAAAACGCTGCGCAAACTCGTCTCGCGCCGGATGCACACTGGCATCATGGTAGGGCGGCAAGCGGAAATGACGCAATTCCGCAAATTATTGAGTGATGTCACCAGCGGCTATCCACAAATTTTGCGCATCGAAGGCCATGCGGGGATTGGCAAGAGCCGCTTTTTACTGGAGGCAGCGCGTTACGCAGAAGGTCATGGTTACCGCGTGTGTGGGGGGTATTGCAGTAGCACAGGGCGCAACCTACCATATTTCGCATGGCACGATCTACTGGTCAGCCTGTTGAGGCTCAATTTAAACGACAGTACGGAAGCCGCCATCCGTCAACTTACCGCCGTGGTAGAAACCTTGAACCCTGAATGGTTGCCGCGTTTGCCACTGCTGAATGATATTTTGCAGATATCGATCCCGGAAACTACCCTCACCACCAACTACGATGAACGCGGACGCAGCCAAGCCGTCATGACGCTAGTTACCGATCTGATTCTGGAGACCGCCCACCATGATCCGTTGTTGTTGAGCATCGAAGATACCCAATGGCTGGATGAAGTCTCCGAATCCTTAGCCGTCGATCTGGCGCGGCGCTTAATGATGGAAGCGGTGCCCGTGATGTTTATCCTCATCCACCGCTCGATCAGCGAAGTTGACCATCCGCTGACCATCCTCCGAACGCTGGACGATCTTCCGATCCACACGCGCTTGGGTATCAACGAACTGAGCGAGGCTGAAGTTCACGGGCTGATCGAACAGTATTTGCAGGCGGCGGCTTCTCTTGAACTCTCGCAGTTTGCCTACGAGCGCACACAGGGCAATCCTTTTTTCATTCAAGAGCTGCTGGATACGCTGATTGAGACCAAGATTATCATGACCAGCGGCGCTAAGGTCTATATCAATTTGCCGCTGGCGGAAGTGAATCTCCCACAGACGATTCAAGGACTGATTCAGGCGCGCATTGATCGGTTGGAAGAATTAGATAAATTGGTGCTGAAAGTCGCCGCCGTGATCGGGCGCGACTTCCAGATCGCCGTCCTGCGCGAGAGTTTGCCAGTTCCGATGCAGCCATCTGAACTGCATGATCGGATTCAGGTCTTGGTCAGGCGCGATTTCATCACACCGATCAGCGAAGGCAACGCGCAGTATTACCAGTTCAAACGCGTGGTAGCGCAAGAAGTTGCCTATCAGACAGTACCGTTTTCGCAGCGTCGCCAGCTGCATCAGGCCGTGGCGACCGCCTTGCAGCACTTCGATCCCGACGCGGTGGAGTCACTGGCGTACCAGTATGCACAAGCCGGTGATGACGCGAATTCGCAGCATTTCCTGTTACTAGCCGGACAAAAAGCATTCCGAGAATATGCCCCGCAGTCCGCGCTGGTATATTTCTCGCAAGCCTACGACCTGACCCGTAACGACGAGACACGCGCCGCCATCATTATCAGCCAGTTGGAAGTTTTGGAGCGAATCGGAGATGCGCGCGGGATCGAGCAGCAAGTTGTGCTGCTGCGACGGTTGGCGGATCGCAACCAGCGGCAAGATTGGCTGACTTTGGTGCATCTGTATCAGGCGCACGCAGATATTCAGACGAGCGCGTGGCAAGCTGCCATCGAATCGGCGCAGGTGGCAGCGGATTTCGCAATGCAGCTCGAAGACGCACACCTAGCGTGGGAAGCCTATCGTTTGATTCGCAAAGGCTACCGCAGCCTCGATCAGCATGAGGATGCACGGGCATTGGGCGCAGGCTTCCAACAGATCGTCAATGATTTGAACGACCCTCGCGTCGGGATTCAGTGGATGCTGATGCAGCTTGAGGATCGGTTAGCAATCGGTTTTGAGCAGGAAACGCCCGAATCAACGCTCACGGTGGCGACGTATGTGCTGCAACAAGCCTTCCCGCTGAAAGACCTCGCGCTGGAAGCCGATTGTTTCATGATTTTGGCCTCACTCCACGAAGCGAACAATGATCTGACTGCCGCGCTCGGTGCGCTGAACAAGCAGATCGCACGGTTGCGGCAGCTTGGCGACCGCCGCAACGAGGGCTTGGCACTGATCCACATCGGCAGTGTGCTGGTCGGCTTGGGCGAGTTCCGCGAGGGCAATCGACATTTGATGGAAGCTTACCGCTTGATGCGGCAGATCAACGACCGTGCGGGCGAAGCCACCAGCCTCGTGTATCTGGGCGTGATCGCGGAGCATGATCGCGCCTACGATGAAGCATTGGGCTATTTCAACCGGGGCTTGGTAATCCAGAAGAGCCTGAGCGCATTTGCAGATTCCGCGATGACGTTGTTTCACATGGGCAACTGCTATATCGCGCAGGGAGATTTCGATGATGCCCTGAGCATGTTCATTCAAGCGCGGAGCATTGTGCGCAGTCAGGAACGCTTCGACCGTGTGGCAGAGATCGAATGTGGGTTAGCAGAGATCGCTCTCAAACGTGGCGAATTCGAGCGGGCGGAAAGCTACGTCCGCGCTCACTACGCACGCTTAGTTGATGCTAGAATAAGCGGCTGTCTACAACCGGGGTTGATGTTCTGGCGGGCGATCCATGTGCTCCAAGCGGAGGGCGAAGCTGCCGAAGAGAACAAATTGCGCTTGGCTTTCCGGCGCTGGATGGATGCTACGCTGGCAAAGATGACTGATGTGACATGGCAGCAATCTTTCGTTACGATCTGGTATCATGCAGCATTATTGACGGACGCATCCGTCGATTCAACTTCTATGGCGGAAGTTGAATGAAGTGTGCGGTATAGTGTAGATGTAATAAAGTTGTGTCACCATTGATTGCAACTTTAGGTTATGCTCATAGCGTTGGTATGATTGGTTCGATTTCAGGTATGTGTGGAGTAGGGAATGCCTACGATTCTCATCATCGAAGATACAGATGACATGCGAACGATGCTCGGTACATTTCTACGACGCTGTGGCTTTGAAATCTTGGAAGCCGTCAACGGTCTAGATGGTATCAAAATGGCAAAAACCTATATCCCCTCGCTCGTGCTCCTCGACCTGATGATGCCCGTCGCACAGGGTGATCTGGCACTGGGGTTTATCCGGTCAACACCAGAACTACGCCACATTCCTGTGATCGTCACATCGGCGCATCCTAACGCCATGCGCATTGCTGAACAGCTTGGGGCCAACGACTGCATCATCAAACCGTTTAGCTTAGGCGAATTGCGTGAAAAGATCGATACCCTCATCGGCGTCACGTAAGACAGCCAGAGTCTTCCTTAGTCATCGAGGTCGTCCGTGACCACTCCTGTTCCACCGCAGTCCGCGGCGGTCTTATCGTCGCCACGTTCCGATGCGCGAGTTGCTTTCCCAGATGGGCGCGTCTTCAGCGCTCCTG
>JAHBVJ010000009.1 GCA_019637615.1 Anaerolineae bacterium
GCTGATCGACCGGGCGGCGTCGGGATGAGTAGCAGGACATCGATAGCGCTGTTGGTTGCTCAAGTTCCGGCGGCGTTCACGCTACCGTCCAAATGATTGGTCAAGGCTTGATATTGTTCGCGATAGGCTTTGAACGCGCGCTGACCATCCGCGCTGAGGCTGCATAAGGTGTGCGGATACTTGCCCTTGAAGCCCTTAGTGATCGTGATGTAGCCCGCTTCTTCCAGCTTGCCCAACTGCGCCGAGAGATTGCCTTTGGTGAGGCCAGTAACGTTCAGCAAGTAGTTGAAATCGGCGCTGTCGCACGCTGAGAGCACCGCTACAATCGCCAATCGTGACGGCTCGTGGATTATGCGGTCAAGATTGGCGAGGTTGCGAATCTCATCGCTCATGACTCACCTCATCGGCACGACGGGCGGCGTCACGCAGCGGATTGATCCCGCTCAACGTGAGTGTCGCCGCCCATGCCAGCCCCCACAGCAAGGCGGTTTGCCCGACCGTCAACGGCAAAAGGAGGAAAATAGTGGTTAATAGGCTCGTCCATAGGCCGACCTGTATGTAACGAGGTAGATCAAGCCGCTGTCCCATCGCGATCAGCGTGTAGCCGAGCGACCATCCACTGGCGATGAAGATCACCCGCAATAGGAACAGGTCATCGACAAGCTGCGCAGTTTGCAGCAGCATCCCTATACCCAACGGTACCAGCATCACGATGACCGAGATCAGCGAAATATGGAATGGAACGACGATCTGCTTGGATTTGACGTAGCCCGTGTTACGCCATAACCAGCGCCGCCGCAGGACGCGCATCACGAGCAGCGCCGCCAAGGTTAGCAGCGACGGTATCAGGACGATGATCATGGTTGTGGTGCGTCCCAACGTCCCGAAGCGCTTGCCTAGCTCGACCATGATCGATAGCCATATATTGGCATGATCAAAGATGAACCATGTCATGATGCCACTTGCCGCCATCATCAGCCCTAATTGAAAGTCGCGCAGTCCGTCGGAGAATTCATAACGCTGCGTTTGCTGTACCAATTTATCGACATCCACGTGCGTGTTCACACAAGCCTCCTTGGTAGGCATTCACGTCACTGTAAATTCATTATATCATAAACTGGTTTGCGATGTAAACTAGTCTGCAAAAACACAGCCCCAAAATCAGCATATCGGGTCTGCTCTGTGATAGGCGAACGATTCAGCCTATTTTTCGCGCTTCCCTATACTCAGATCGGGGCAACAGCGGTTATAATTTGCGCCATGCAACATATCTATAACCTGACTGAAGCTCATCTAGATCAACCCTCGGTCGTCACCATCGGCGTGTTTGATGGCGTACATCGGGGTCATCAGCACCTCATCAGCCAGCTTGTCGAAGAAGCACATACTTCGGGACGGCTGGCGGTGGTGCTAACATTGTTCCCGCATCCCGATGTCGTTTTGCGCGGGCTGACGGGTCGCTATTACCTGACTACTTCCGAACAGAAAGCCGCGCTGCTCGGCGCATTGGGCGTCGATGTGGTCGTCACACACCCGTTTAACGACGAGGTGCGGCGGATGCGCGCTGCGGCGTTCGTTGACCAACTGTGTGAACACCTCCGCATGTCCAGCCTGTGGGTGACGGCGGATTTCGCGATGGGCTACCAGCGCGAGGGCAATTTCGCCTATCTGACGGCGCAGGGCACGGAGAAAAACTTCGAAGTGCGGCAGACCAACCTCGTCCAAGCTGACCACAACAGCGCCACCATCAGCAGCACCGATCTACGCAGTGCGCTGCTTGACGGGCAGGTGGAACAAGCGGCGGCATGGCTGGGACGGCTGTACCGCGTGGATGGCCTCGTCGTGAAGGGCGACCAGCGCGGGCGCACCATCGGCTTCCCCACCGCCAACCTCGACATCTGGGCGGAACAGATCATCCCCGCGACGGGCGTGTATGCGTGCTGGGCATATCTGGGCGACGAGCGTTTTATGGCGGTCACCAACATCGGCTATCGGCCTACCTTCGGCGGGCAAGACATCCGCGTCGAGGCGCACTTGCTCGGCTTTGATCGCGACATTTACGGTCAGACGTTGGGGTTGGAATTCGTGGCGCGGCTGCGTGGCGAGCAAAAATTCAGCGGCTTTGAGGCGTTGGTGCAACAGATTCACGCGGATGTGGTGAAGGGCAGTCAGGTGCTGACGAAATACGCCGAGCAGGAAATCTAGCGATGCGCACGCGATCCCCGTTGGTCGCCGTCGTCAGCAGCCTCGCTATCGTCGGTCTACTGCTGTTAGTGGCTGGCTGCGACACCGTCGAGCCGACACCGACGCCTACCCAAACGGCCTATATTCTGCCCGCCAGTCCCGTTGTGCTGCCCGCCGTACCTACTGATAACGCGGCAGTCGATAATCTCGATAACAATACGGGCGGTTACACCCCCGGCGCAATGCCAACCGTAGCGGGCGCGGATGCCACCATCACGCCGACGCCGCAGCCGACACAGGTCGCGCTGGAGATGGAATTCACCGCGCCGGATGGCCTGTTGATCGCGGCGACGTATTACGCGGCGGTGCGTCGTCCCGCGCCCACCGTAATTTTGCTGCATATGGTTGGCAGCAATAAGGAAGCATGGCAACCGCTGGTCGGCAAGCTGCAAACGGCGGGTTACAACGCCGTTGCCATCGATCTGCGCGGGCACGGCGCGACGGGCGGCACCATCGATTGGGTGAAGGCGCAGCAAGACATCCTCAGCGTGTACCAGCAAGTGAGCGTACTACCCAACGTCGCGCCAACGCGCATCAGCATCATCGGCGCGAACGTCGGCGCGAATCTGGCGATCACGGCGTGTGCGGCGCTGGAAAGCTGCCGTTCGGTCGTGCTGCTCAGTCCGAGCCTCGATTACTTCGGCGTGACAACGGGCGACGCCATGACCAGCCTGACGATTCCCGCACTGATCGTTGCCAGCCGCAATGACGCGTCCAGCGGCGAGGCCAGCGCACGCCTGAACGGGCTAGGCAGCGGTGATCGGCGGCTGATCCTCAACGATGGTGACGTACACGGCACCAATCTGCTGACCAGCCAGCCCGATCTCGGTGATACGATCATCCAATGGCTAGACGCGCACTGACGATTAGCGCTTCCAGTAAGCCAGATGAATCGGCGCGGCTTCCTCTTCCAAGATCGGGCCGATGACCTCGACCTGATGGCCTAACCCGTGCGCGAAGACTTCCTCACACGGCAGGTCGAAGCCACCGCCGCCCGTGATCTGCGCCAAGCGCTTCTCCGAGCAGGCATACACCATCCGCCCGATGTTCGACCAGTAGATCGCGCCAGCACACATCACGCACGGTTCGGTGCTGGTGTACAAGGTGCAGTCCTTCAGGAAGTCCGCCTCGTACTTGGCGACCGCCAGCCGCACGAGATTGGTTTCGGCGTGGTTGGTCGGATCATGCAGCGTGTAGATGGAATTTTCGGCGCGCAAGATGATCTCGCCGTTTTTCACCAGCACCGCCCCGAACGGCTCATTACCGTGTTCGACGGCGCTCTTGGACAGGGCGATGGCTTCGCGGACGAATGGAAAATGTTCCTCGGTCATGTAGATTCCCTTCCCGATGTACTCATACTGTGTTCATCTGTCTTGACTCAGCACTAAGGATTAAGCACTCAGCACTATCTCGGCTGCTGGAAAAACGTGATCTGCATTCCGTCGGGCGCTTCCAGCCGCGCGTTCAACGAGTCCCACGGCGTGATCGCGGGATCATGCACCAAGCGTGCGCCCATCGCGCGGGCGGCAGTAATCGCGCTCTGGATGTCGGGGAATTCCAGTGCCAAGCGTACCGGGCCAGCGACGCGCTGCCCGACTTCGGCCTGATCGATGAATTCGGCTTGCGGGCGGTCGATCAGTTCCAATGTGGCTTGCCCCGCCGCGAGGATCACGCCGCGTCCAGTTGGTTCGTCCCATGCTTTGACGACCGACAAGCCCAAGCCATCGCGGTACAGCCGCACGGCTTCGTCAAAATCATCAACGGTGAGCGCGACCCTCAATTCACGTATTTCATTCGATGCTGCCATCTAGCGTTCCCTCCCGGTGCTTTATTACAGTGTATGATTCTCGCTCGGATGCGCGTCAACACAATAGCCAAGCGCTGGCAACTACGACGATCCGCCGCCGAAGTGAAGGAAATTCCCCAACATGACCATCGAACCGACTTACAGCCTTGATGACACCGATTGGAAGCTGCTGCAAGCCTTGGAAGAGGACGCGCGGCAGTCCTTCACCGCGCTTGGCGAACGGATCGGGTTGTCGCGTCCGGCAGTCGCGGAGCGCATCCGACGGCTAGAAGAACTCGGCATCATCGCGGGCTATCATGCGGAGATCGACCTCAGTAAGCTAGGGCAGGGCATCACGGCTTTCATCCGCATGAACACCAACAAGAAAGAGGACGCCGCCAACCTGACCGCGCTGCTCATGGAGATGGATGAGGTCAAAGAATGCTATCGCGGTACGGGCGGCGACTGCTTCACGATCAAAGTGGCAGTGTCGTCCATCCCGCATCTCGACGCGGTCTTGGAGCAAATCCGTGACTATGGCAACCCGACGACCTCCGTGATGCTGGCCTCGGTCATCCGCAATCGGCAGTTGCGCAAGACGACTACGTGAGCAGACTTTCGACGCTGAATTGTTTACCCACCAATTTTGCCACTGGCGCGATATCCATCAGGCGAACCGCCCATGTGGTGAGCGCGACCCGCAGATCGGTGCTGGGGATGAAGTTGGGGGCAAAACGGCGGGCTTTGGCTTGTGCCCGTTCAATATGAGGCCGTAAGCGCGCTTCGTAGCGGTCGAAGGCCGTGCGGTACTCTGCGGCATCGTGCAATGCTTCCGCGAGAAAATAGGCACCTGCCATCGCCATCGCCGCTCCCTGCCCGGAAATCAAGGTGAGGCAGTGGGCAGCATCACCGATAAGCGCCACGCGATTGGTTGACCAGACGGGCATCTCGATCTGTGTCACCGTATCCATGAAGATCGGCGTATCGGGAGGCAGCCCATCCAGCACTTTGGACACCAACCAACCGTGCTGATGAAGCTGACTGGTCAGGAGCGCGAGGCGTGATTCTGGCGGGATATGCCCTTCGTCATCGTGCTTAAACACCACATAAATCAACCATTGATCGGGATCAACGGCTAGTACGCCGAATTGGCAATTCGGGGTGAGATGCAACACGTAACCCGGTTCGATGATGTCCGGCTGCGCGGGTGCCGGAAACACCGCGACATAATAGCCGAGATAGCGCGCATACTCCGCTTCGATACCAAACGCCAGACGGCGCACATTAGAATGGATGCCATCGGCACCAACGACGATGTCAAAATCCTGTTCCTCACCGCTAGGCGAAAACCGCACGGCCACTTTGCTGTCGGATTGGCACACGTCGCTGATGGACGTGGCAAAATGTACGGGGACATCGTGTTGAATCGCTTCGTATAACGTGATGACCAGATCGCGACGGTTGAGCGCGAGATAACGGTCTCTGGTATTGGCGGCTTGCAGCAAGCGTTCCATAGATAGCCGTGCTGTCGTATGTCCTTGATTATCTACATAGACTAACTGCGAAATCGGCAAACTTTTGGCTTGCAAGTGCGGAATGATGCCCATCCGATTCGCCACGTCCCACCCGCTGCCTGCGAAGTCGATCATGTAGCCTGCGGTACGGATGTCCGGCGCTTTTTCGACAACGGTGGGCGTATGTCCGTACTGCTTCAGCCAATAGGCAAGCGTCAACCCGCCGATTCCGGCACCTACAATCAAGATATTCATATGGCCTCCTGCTCCCTGACGTGAACGTTATGTGTGATCCGCTAAACGCGTGTCGATGCGTAGTGCGACCAAAGGAACGCTGTCGGCTAGATGTTGCGCTCCTTCAGCGGTAGGTGGCACTGGCGTCCCTAGCATGAAGCCGCTCAGTGCGCGCATAGCGGTTGGATGTGCCTGCGCATATTTGAAGAAGATCGATGCTGCTTCGTCCGGCGGTAAGCGCGAGGCAAGGCGCTGGCTACGCTGCCGACCCACCTGAATCATGACCTGTGGATCGTGTTGAATATTGCGAAACCAGTTGGCTTTCTCGCCCCATCCCGAAGCGATGTAAAAAGTGTCGTCCGCTTGGTCATGGTAGACCACTTCTACCAGCACGTAGCGCCGTTTCCCACTGTTGCGACCACGATGCATCAAGAGGAGGAAACGGTCACCAAACAGCCAACCAAGATTGGCGCGATACAACCAGATTGGCGCGCGAAACAGCCAGCGCTGCACGCCGGAGGGCAATGTCCCTGTTCTCATCAGATAACCCGCCTTTCGTGTCCGTCCCCTGTCGGCGGATGCGGACATGCTCAACCCCTGTGTGTGTCGGAAGGTGCTGGATTAGTCAAGCCGTCCAAGAGCAAATCTGCCAGCATCTTCCAAGTCTCCTGCATTTTCCAGACAGGGTTTCCCAACAAATATTGCGCCATCACGCCATCAATGGCGGCGGCGATGCTACGCGCGGCAACATCCGCTTTGACCGGTCGAAACGCCCCTTTGTCGATGCCATCCTGAATAATGGCCGTGACGATAGCCACGTAATCGGCGTAAACGTCGATGAGTGCGTCGCGCACCTTGGGTTGCTGCCAAGCCTGCACAAAAAAATCCATGTAGATGTTCATCATGGGCGCGGCACTGTCCGAGGCGCTCAACGATTCCGTGATGAGCGCGCGTAAGCGTTGTTCGGGCGGCAGCGCGGCGCTTGCCAGCACTAGTGCATTGGCGGCGGTGATGAACTGGTCGAACACAAACTTGACGACCGCTACCGTCAGCGCTTCTTTATTCTCGAAATACCAGTAGAGCGTCCCTTTGCTCAACCCACTCGCCCGCACAATATCATCCATGCTGGCGCGCTCCAAGCCTTTTTCCGAGAAGACGGCGAGCGCACTTTCTAAAATCTGGCGTTTACGCAGTTCTTTAGCGGTGTCGGTCACGTTGGTTCCTAAATAATTGGCCTTAGCGTTTCTAGACTGACCGGTCAGTCTAGAAACAGGATACAACACTTGCCGTGATCTGTCAACGAGGAGTATCGGAATCAGCAGGGCACGTTTTCTCATCATCAACAGCTACAAGATGAGTCGTGAGTTCAAGATATTCAAGCCAATCCCTCATTTGACTAATTTCGCAATTGACTAAAATTAAAAATCTTGATATTGTTGTTCAAGTCTCTGGCTAATAAGGATTTGCCGTGAACATTCCTGTAAGACGCTATTGGGACTTTCTTCAGCAGTATTTGCGCCCGTTGTGGCGCAGCGTCGTATTACTTGGTGTGCTGCTGCTGGTGACCATTGGCCTCCGCGTGATCAACCCCCAGATCGTCCGCCATTTCATTGATGCGGCAACAAATGGCGAAGCACTCTCCCAGTTGAGTCTGGCAGCGCTCATCTACATCGTGTCCGCAGTCGCGATTCAAGCCTTAAATATCTGGTCAACCTACATCGGGGAGAATATCGGTTGGCGTACGACCAATGAACTGCGCGCCGACCTCGCCAAATTCACGCTCAAGCTGGATATGACGTTCCACAATGACCGCACGCCGGGCGAGATGATCGAGCGCTTGGATGGCGATGTGGTCGATCTGGCGATCTTTTTCTCACACTTTGCCATCCGCATCCTCGCCAATTTGATCTTGCTCGGCGGGATTCTGCTGGCGCTGTATCTGGAAGACTGGCGGATCGGATTAGCGCTGACGATTTATTCGGTGGTATCGCTGTACTCGCTCAACCGTCTGCGCGACATCGCCGTGCCGTGGTGGAAAGCCAACCGCGAAGCCGACGCGCATGTTTTCGGCTTCCTCGAAGAGCAACTTTCCGGCACCGAAGACATTCGATCCAGCGGCGGCGTTCCCCACTCGATGCGCAACCTGTACCGCGTTGACCGTGAGCGTTTGGTAGCACGCCGCAAAGCCTCGTTGATGGAAACCTACCTGATTCAGATGTGGGTCGGCTTCTACGAACTCGGACGCTCGATTGCGTTGGTGAGCGGATTTTTCTTGTACACCAACAGCCTGATCACACTCGGCACGGTGTACTTAATCCTCGCCTATACCGATGCGATTTTCCGTCCGCTGCGCGAGATCGCCAACGAAATCCAGAATCTGCAAAAAGCGGGCGGCAGTTTGGAACGCATTCAAGATTTGTACAAAATCCAGAACAAGATTGAAGATAAGGGTACACGCACCCTCGCAGCGGGGCCGCTGCACGTGCAGTTTGACGATGTGCAGTTCAGCTATAACCAGCAAGACAGCATTTTGCATGACCTCAACGTCGATCTGAAACCGGGTGAGGTACTCGGATTGCTCGGACGGACGGGCAGCGGCAAAACGACCATCACGCGGCTGCTGTTCCGCCTGTACGATGTCACGGGCGGCTCGATCAGGCTGAACGGCGTTGATCTGCGCGAGTACAAAGTCAGCGAATTGCAGCGCCATATCGGGATGGTGACGCAGGATGTGCAGTTGTTCCGCGCCAGTGTGCGCAATAATCTGACCTTCTTCGACCGCAGCATCCCCGACGAGCGCATCATGGAAGTGCTGGACGCCTTGAGCCTGATAGATTGGTTCAACGGGCTGGCGAAGGGCTTGGATACCGAGTTGGAGGGCGGCGGCAAAGGTCTCTCAGCGGGCGAAGGGCAGTTGCTGGCGTTTGCCCGCGTATTCTTGAAAGACCCCGGCCTCGTGATCCTCGATGAAGCCTCCTCGCGGCTCGATCCGCTGACCGAGGCGCGCATCGAACGCGCGATTGACCTGCTGCTGAAGAACCGGACGGGCATCATCGTGGCGCACCGCCTGAAAACCGTGCAGCGTGCAGACCAGATCATCATCCTTGAGGACGGCGGCGTGCGCGAACATGGCGAGTACGATGCGCTGGTCAACGATACGAGTTCGCGTTT
The DNA here is from genome assembly GCA_019637615.1 of Anaerolineae bacterium. Lineage (GTDB taxonomy): Bacteria > Chloroflexota > Anaerolineae > Aggregatilineales > UBA2796 > JAHBVK01. Next base: position 8,950 of record JAHBVJ010000009.1, read on the forward strand.
CAGCCAACTGCTGCGCACAGGGCTGCAAGAAGTGATGGCTTAGTGTCAGTGTTCCAGCCGGAGCAGTTGCCATGTTCCGGCTGGTCAAATTGCCCTTTGTGAATTATGCTAGTCCATAGAATTCTTTACTTGCTCCAAAGGAATACTATGGACATACCGCTAGACTTAGCGCATACCGACAAACCGCGCCAGATTCAGGCCAATCTCATCGCCTACATGAGGCTGTTCGCGGGACTCCCCAACGTCACGATGCTAGATGCCGATTGCTATTGGTTCATCAGCCATAAGCCCGCCCCCGGCAATATCATCCTCCGCGCGAATTGGCAGCCCAACGAAACCGACGCCAACATCGACGCCCTGTTTACGCAAATCGGTCAGCATCTCGATAACATCGATTGGTTCGTGTTCCCGCACGATCAGCCTACCGATCTCGGTACACGGCTAGAAGCGCGCGGGATGATCGGCGGGCGCGGTGGTAACTGGCTGTGGATCGATCTGGCTAGGCTTGGCGATCAGCCCGCTATGTCTCCGAAATTCCGCATCGAGCAAGTCCGTGACGATGCGCAGTTGGCGGCGTGGACGCACCTTTCCGAGTTGGGTTTCGGCGGCGAATTGTCGATCTTCTATGATGCCTATGCGCGGCATGGCTACGGATCAGATGCCTATTCGCTGCACTACATCGGCTATCTCGATGATACGCCTGTGACAACTGGCACGCTGCTGGATGCGGGCGGTACAGCCACGATCTACGATCTATCCACGCCACCAAACTTTCGTGGACAGGGGTTCGGCGGTGCGCTCACTTATGCGTTGATGCGCGAAATTCGAGATCGCGGTTATGCCGATACGTGGATATGGGCGTCCAACATGGCGAAAAGTTTGTATGAAAGTCTTGGCTACGTCGATGCCGATTTCGGGCTGCGGGAATACGCGTGGCATAAGCAGCGGTAAATTAGCACTTACTCACGAGTGCCATGGTGGCTGCGCGTTTGTTATTCCGATAGAAAGGAATATGTACATCACGCGAGGAGCCAGAAAACCTCTGTCCACACCTTGGCAGGATCATCGTCATGGGGGCCGTAGATTTCCCATCGCGTGCCAGTTGGGTGCTTTCCCTGCGCGGCGCACCAGTCAATCACGGCCTGATGGGCGTCTCCCAACCGCGCATATGATCCCCAATGTACAGTCATCGCCGCCTCTCCGGCTGGCAGTGCCGACGCTACCACGCGTCCGGTGAGCGGGCACGGTACGAGCAACTCGACACCGACCTCAACACGGGGCACATCATCCCAATACAGCATGATATTGCGACAGCCTCGGTAGATTCCACCTGCGTGCAGACACGCCCACACTTCATTGCTCAGGTTCCGCCACAGCATCGGGAACTCCTGCCATGTGGTCGTCGCGGTCACCACCGCCGTCGGGCGCACCTCAACGGCAGTCATTGTTACCTGATAGCTCATATTTTTCCTAGCCGCATCCGATATATTTCACCCAAGCTGCCCCATTGAAAAATATAGCAAAGTAGCTGAACATTTGTCCAGCAACCGCTAGGTGTCACTAAAATGTGTCTGACTCGACATATCATCACCGCTACAACCACTGTTGGGGGGAAAATCGTAGCTTCTAAAGCCGCAGGGCAGCGAAGCACTCACTGTGATAACATTAACCATGCAGTCAGGGCAAAAGAGGAGTAGCATGATGGCAGTCCAGACACCGGTCAGTGTCGAGGATATTTTCCCGTCCGAGTAGACTGGGCGTTAACACCATTGCGCAATGATCCAGCGTTGAGCCGCCAACGGGATCATTTCAGGGATCATTCAACTGGTCGGGCTGAACGGTAGATGGCTTCTCGATCTGACCCGCGTGGACTTGCCAGACGGCGGCTTTCGTGAGGAAGCGCTCGGTGAAAATATCCGGCTCGGTGGTCGTCAGGATCGACTGGGTAGCGCCGTCAATGCGATCCAGCAGATAAGCGCGGCGGTTGGCGTCCAGTTCCGCGATGAATTCGTCCAGCAGCAGCACAGGCCACTCCCCGATCACTTGTTGCATCCACGTGAGTTCCGCCAGCTTGAGCGCCATGATCGCGGTACGGGCTTGCCCGCGCGAGCCGTACAGGCCGAGATCGCGCCCGTTGACCGCAAAGCGCAGTTCGTCGCGCTGCGGCCCGACCAGCGTCGATCCGCGCTCGATCTCGTCACGGCGCAAGCGCAGCAGTTCCGCGCGGAAGGGATCGCTGATGTCGTCTGCCGTCCATTCGCGGTGCAATTCCATACCGGGGACATCGAAGGTAAGCTGTTTTTCCGTGTTCTCCGTCATGAAGCTCGGCTGATAGCGCAGTTCGAGCGTCTCCGCGCCCGCCGTCAGATCGCTGTGGACTTGCTGTGCCAGCACATCGAGATCGCGCAGTAGACGCTGCCGTCCCGCCATGATTACGCTGCCCGCCGCGATCAGTTGGTCATCCCAGAAGGCGAGTTCCGAGACGCCCGCTTGCCGTGCATAGATGCGCTTGAGCAAGGCATTACGCTGCGTTAGCACCTTGTCATAATTGGTCAGTGCCTGTGCATACGCACGGTCAACTTGCGCCAGCGTGACGTTCAGGTAGCGGCGGCGGTCATTGGGGCCGCCTTCCACGATGGCGAGGTCTTGCGGCAGGAACATCACCACGTTGAGCGTGCCGAGCAGATCGAGTGCCCGCCGTTTGACGCCGTTGATGCGGATCTCTTTGGCGTAGCGGATTTCGCCAGCGGAAATATCGCGCACGAGGGTGATGTCCACGCGGGTCAGCGGGCTGTCGCGCCGTGTGAGTTCCGCGCTGATGCGCAAGAACGGGATCACGTCATTTTCCGCCGCCCAATTCATCAACTGGCGGTCGGTGCTCGTCCACGGCGAGCGCGAAGTCGCCAGATAGTAGACCGCCTCCAGTACGCTGGTTTTACCCTGCGCGTTCGCGCCATGCAGCAGGATCGGCCCCGTCGGCAGCGCCAATTCCAAGCGCATGTAGTTGCGAAAGTTGGTCAGCGAGAGATGCTGGAGCTGCATAGGTGCTTCAGTTCACTAGGAGCGACCGTGCGATAGGCTGAAAGACCGTCGAATCATAAACGTCAAAATCGGCTTCGGGCGCTTGCAAGCCGATATAAATCCAGCCTTTTTCGCCCGCGTCCAGCAAAATGATGACCAGCTTATTGGCACGCTCATAGCCCACGGTCATCGCGCCGGGATAACGTGCCCCGTCATAAGGCGTGGCGGGCTTGAAACCGGGTGCATCGCGGTTGAAGGTCGTCACCAGCGCGTCCAACTGCTGCTCCGGATCGGCATAGTTGGTGCGCAGAGTGTAGCGCTGGCTGAATACCGTCAGCGCGTCGGTGGTGATCACCATGAATGGGCCAGCCGTCGGCGTCATGTCGGTGCTGCCCGTGGGCGAGAGGATCACCGTGTTCGTATCGAGGACAACAGGCTGAGGCCATGTGGACGGCGTGAGCAGGGTGACGGCGGGCGCGTCGAAACTGCGTTCCACCAACGCGCCGATGGTAGGCACGGCGGCGGGCGCGGCGCTCTGTTTGGGCGCTAACGTCTGGATGCCGAGCATGATCAGAAACGTAGTTAGAGCGAACCCGTAGATGCCAAGCATCAGGGGCTTGGTGAGCAGTCGAAGAAGTTTCATGTAGTTCTACTTACGAATGAGAAAACGCTGGCGACCATCGGGGAGAGTTTCATGCTCCAAAAGCGCAAATTCGCGCGTCTCGACCCATGTCGGGATTTTGTCACCCGCCTCCGGATCGCTGGTGATGAATTCTAGGCTTTGTCCGGTATGCAGCGCTGCCATGCGGCTGGCGAGGTACAGCAGGACTTCAAAGCAGATTTCTAGATTGGTGGCGAAGCTGTCATCCGCCCGTATGATCTCGGTCATAAGCTCACCCGTTGATAGCCAACAGCAGCGCAGCCTACAACCGATTTTTCTCCTGTGCTGCGTGTTAGTACTTCACCCGCACGTTGTCAGGATTATTGGTAGGCCACTGTACGTATACTATACCATCTCGCACGCTTGTTTCATAGGTACGAAGTTGCTTTTTTAGCTTAATTTCTTCAAGTAATTTCCCGGTGATTTTTTCCGTCCATGTAATGACCGAGCCGTCGCGAATATCGAATTGGCTCTGGTGCAGGCTGCACGTCAACACACAATCATCGACCTTAGCATCTTTGAAATAAAACAGCATATGCGAACAATGCCCTTGGAGCACATAAGCCGTGTCCTCGTAACGTGTCATGACCAACCGCTGTCCGTTGATGAAAACATTGGCCGCTTTCCCAACTGGCACCTCAGACAGAGGACATAACTTCACCCACGCTCTTTGCTCAACTCCCATGATCCAACCCAGCTTCCACACTATTAATACCAACATTGATAGCTAGATTGTAGCGCTGGCTCGCACACGCGTACAATACAATGTCATCACACGTTATGGTATGAGATCGCGTAGGGACTGTCGATTTGCCGCCCATCTTATAACAAGTCGATTTAAATACACGAAGTAGTGAAGGGTTGAATTCCGTTCATGCCCGATCCTTCAAGGATCGGGCATGAACGACAGACGGCTTAGGAGTTTTTCGCTTCCAAGACGCTCTGGATGTGCAGTTCGTCAAGCTGACCGGGGAGCGCTTCTGACGGCGCACCCGCCATCAAGTCGGCGGCTTGCTGCGATTTGGGGAAGGCGATCACCTCGCGGATGTTGTGTTCACCCGCCAGCAGCATCACCAAACGGTCGATGCCGGGGGCGATGCCACCATGCGGCGGTGTGCCGTACTCAAAGGCTTCCAGCATGTGCCCGAAGCGTTTTTTGGCGTCCTCGACATCCAACCCGATCAGCCCGAAAATTTTCTCTTGCAAGCTGCGGTCGTGGATACGGATGCTGCCGCCCGCGACTTCATAGCCATTGCAGCACAGGTCATACTGCTGCCCGCGTGCCTTGCCGGGGTCGGTATCCAGCAGCGGGATGTCTTCGTGCATGGGCGAGGTGAACAGATGATGGCTCGGATCCCAGCGATTTTCGTCGGCGTTCCACTCAAACAGCGGGAAGTCGATGATCCAGCCGAACGCAATCTTCTTGGGATCAGCGAGGCCGAGCCGTTCCGCCATCTCACGGCGCAGGGCATCGAACACGGCGCAGATCACGGCGGGTATGTCGGACACGATCAGGATCAGATCGCCCGGTTTAGCACCCAGCTTATCCGTAATCGCGACGAGTTGTTCAACCGTGAAGAACTTGCCGATGGGCGATTTGACCTGCCCGTTTTCGCCTTCTTCCAGCGCCATCCACGCCAGACCACGCGCGCCGTTGGCCTTCGCCATCTCTTCCAACTCGGTCAACTGCTTGCGGCTGTAATTGCCACAGCCGGGGACGCGCATGGCACGGGTGGGCTTGCCTTCAGCGGCGTTATCCACGAACACCTTGAAGCCAGCAGCGCCGACCAGATCGGTGATGTCCACGATTTCGAGGTCGTAGCGCAGATCGGGTTTGTCGGAGCCGTACTTGTCCATCGCTTCACGGTAGGAAAGGCGGCGGAATGGCTTATAAACGAGTTGCAAGTCGGTCAGCTTTTCGACCAGCGAGATCATCAGCCCTTCGATCAGCTCCATGATGTCGTCGCGGTCAATGAAGCTCATTTCCATGTCTAGCTGTGTGAATTCCGGCTGACGGTCGCCGCGCTGATCTTCGTCGCGGAAGCAGCGTGCTATCTGGAAATAGCGTTCGTAGCCCGCCACCATCAGCAGTTGCTTCAACTGCTGCGGGCTTTGCGGCAGCGCGTAGAACTTACCGGGATGCACACGGCTAGGCACGAGATAATCGCGTGCGCCTTCCGGCGTGGTTTTGAACAGGATCGGCGTCTCGATCTCGATGAAGCCGCGATCATACAGATAATCGCGGATCGACTTGACCACGCGGGCACGCAGCACGATATTGCGCTGCATCCGCTGACGGCGCAGATCGAGATAGCGGTACTTGAGGCGGAGATTCTCGTCCACCTTATCTTCTTTGTTGATCTCGAAAGGCGTGTTCTTGGCGGCATTCAAGACCTTGATGGCGGTGGCCTCGACTTCGATCTCGCCCGTCGGCATGTTGGCGTTGGTCATGCCTTCGGGGCGGGCGCGCACTTTGCCGCGAATCTGCACGACGTACTCATTGCGCACGTCCGAGGCGATGCGATGCGCGTCGGGGTAGGTTTTCGAGTCGATGGCAACTTGCGTGATGCCCCACCGATCCCGCAGATCGATGAAGATCAACTCGCCCAGATCGCGGCGGCGGTGAACCCACCCCGCCAGCGTAATTTCTTGACCTGCATGAGTGGCACGCAACTCGCCACAATTATGCGTCTTCAGCATACGAATCCTCAGTGAATGACGTTGATTGAGTCAGAATTTTAGTGGCGAGAGCTTAACACGCGGCGATCTGAACTGCAATGCGAGGCACTTCAACGTACGAGGCTGCTGCCATCCTCCGCAAGTATCCACGCGGAGAGCGTGTCCATCGTGGACAGATCAGGCAGTGTGGTTGAGGCAGGCGTGAGCGTCGCCAGCAGACGCGTCTCATCGGTGGAAGCGGGGTGATCTACCACGACGATGATCAGGTGACGAGACGTTCTAGCGCCGTGACCGCAGTCGTAGCATCTGGCAGCGCCGCGATCTCAGCTTGGGGGCACTCGGCAGCACGGCGATAGACAGGATCGTTTAGTACGCCCAGCACGGTATCGTGGATCGTGGATGCGCTCGCTGTCATCACATCCAACGACCGTGCCACACCAAGTGCCTCGCAGCGCTGCGCATTGAGCGGCTGATCCGCGCCCATCGGCAGCAGCACCATCGGCAAACCGTGCGCCAGCGCCCCGATCACGCTGCCTGATCCGCCATGAGATACGACCATCGCGCAGCGAGGTAGTAACACGGCTTGCGGAATATAGCGTTCGATATAGACATTGGCAGGCTGTGCGCCGAGTTCTGCCGGATCGATGTCGTGTCCCACCGTGACGATCAAGTTGATAGGGAGATCGCGTAGTCCAGTGAGCACGCGCTGAAATAGATCGCCAGATTCGACGTTAAAGACTGTGCCAAGCGTGAAGTAGATAGTTGGTCTATCGGGCAACTCATTCAGCCATGCGGGAATCGGCGCATCTGACGATGGTTCAGGGATCAGCGGGTGGATCGAATAGGCAGTGGCAGGCAGAGGGAATGCGGGATCGCGGTAGCTTGGTGGAAACGGCGACAACACAAGATGCCGACTAAGCATTGTGAGATCGGGATCGGGCGCGAGGTCATAGTCCGCGCGCATACTGTTCAACGGTTCGGAGACTACGTCCGCACGTACCAACGCACCGGAGGCGATGACCAAAACGGAGGCGAAGGGCAACCGACAGCGTTCGGCGGCAATCATCGCGCCGAAGTCCAATTCTTCGCAGACAAGCACATCAGGCTGCCAGTGAGCGCACAGGGCTACCAGATCGGCGGCGCGTTCGCGCGCGATGCGACTAGCAAAACCACCCCCAATCGCGCGGATTTCGTGTTCCATATCGACTGCGGTCAGTGGGCGGCGAACAGGTGTCAGACCCGTATCTGGCCCCGCCGCGAAGCAAGTGAAGCCGAACGCTTCGGCCTTGGGCACCATCCACGGACGACAGGCGAATGCCACCTGATGCCCGGCGGCGCTGGCAGCATGAGCAATGGCGATCAACGGCTCTAAGTGACCGCTGCCACCCGCACAGGTAAATAGTATCCGCATTTGCATCCTTCAGAATGCTAGTGAAGTGCGCAAGCTGGCATCAACCCGCCGCGAGATTATCCCTTGGGCAGCATGATCCAGAAGCGAGTGCCGTGCCCAAGCTGGCTATCCACACCGACTTTGCCACCATGATTTTCAACGATCAGTTTCACAATCGCCAGCCCTAAGCCTGTGCCTTCCGCCAAGCGCGAATTGGTTCCGCGATAGAAGCGTTGGAATAAATGGGGAATGTCTTCCGGTGGAATGCCGGGGCCAGTGTCGGCAATCGTGATGCGGACGTATTCATTCACGTTGTCTGCCGCGATGGTGATATTCCCCCCGCTCGGCGTGAACTTGACCGCATTGGACAGCAAATTCTGAACAGCGCGCTCGATCTCCAAGGGATCGCAATAGGCCATCAGCGTCTGAGAGATGGGCGTGAGCGTCAATTGTTGGCGCTTATCGGCAGCTTGGGTACTGAACGCCGCTAGACTGGATTGCAATAGCACGTTGATCGGATGCCGCGTGAAGTGGGATGTGTTGGCTGTTTCCAAACGAGCAATATCAAGCAAATCCGCGATCAGCGACTGCATGAGTTGACTGGCACGGCTGATCTGATCTACGTATTCTTGTCCGCGCTCATCGTTGGTGTGTCCGTGTCGGCGCAGGAGATTGAGATAGATGAGAATGCGCGACAACGGATTCTTCAAATCGTGGCTGGCATCATTAATGAAATCATCTTTGATCTTAGACAGACGCTCAAAATAGGCGCGGTCTTGCTGGCGAAGCTGCTCCAGTTCACGCGTGCGCAGTCGATACAGATCGGCCTCTTGGCGGGCTTGTTCGGTGCGGAACTTGATCTCCAGATTGCGGATTTTTTGTTCCGCCGCTTCGCTGGCGAGCTGGTCACGGATCGCGACATAACGTTCTAGATGGTGCAGCGCGCGTTCGTATTCGCCCAAGCCTTTGCACGCTAGGCTCAAATTCTGATGAATGGTGTACAACGCCCGCTTCGAATAGCTCGTTTCCGCCAGTTTGAGCGCGCTTTGAAAACATTGCTTGGCTTGCTTCGGCTGGTTTAGCTTGAGGTAAATTTCGCCGGACAGCAGATTGATGTCGATGCGGCGTTCGTGCAGTTCAAACATCTCGGCGTAGTCGGCAGCTTGATATAAACAACGCAGCGCCAACGCAACATCGCCAAGCTCGTGATGCACATGCGCGAGCGCCACCAGCGCGTCTACGGCGTCGATGTAGAGTGCGTTTTCGAGGAAGTAACGCAGACTAGTTTGACCGCTGGTCATGGCGTTTTCGTAGTCTTTGAGTGCCGTCGCTTCGACGCAGACATTATTGAGTATTTTGGCTTCCAACTGTGGATCGTTGGCTTCGTGTACCAGAATTAGCGCGCCGTCGAGATAATTGAGGGCACCTTTGTGATCGCCAATGAGCGCCGATACGGACGAAAGACCACACAGCGCCCGTAACTGCGATTTCACATCATGCGTAGATTCAGCAAGGTTCAAAGATAAGGAGAATGATTCAGCGGCGCTCGTATAGTCGCCTAATGTGCGGTAAACGCTGGCCTGCAAATTCAGGACTTTGGCAAGCCCATGGGGATCGTTGATTTCGGTGAAGAGTTGTACCGACTCACGCAGTTGGTTGAGCGCCAGATCGTATTTGCCACGGTGAAAATGTACCGTGCCCTGCACAAACAGAAGATCGGCTCGTCCTTTTCGATAGGGTTCCTTCACAAAGGTCGGATGATCAAGCAGCGTCTCTGCTTGCAGACTCAGGTTATAGCCTTGTTGCAAATCCTTAAGGACGATGTTGCTTGCTTCCGCTAGTACATCATCGATCTGCCGTTGGATCGAGGTGACCGAATGGGCGGAACTATCCAGCGTTATCATTCAAGGTTAGACCCTATGATGTTGTCGATGGTTCTCTCCTTGTATTATCCAATGTTCATAAATAGAATCCAACCAAAGCCCATTAATTTTTTCTGAATTTTGCCCTAATAATCTGAATCTAGCGGTTGCCGCCGCGTCTAGGACACCTAGCCTTGATACTTGACGCGGGCAGTTTTGAACTGCGCTTGCATCCGCAACTGACCAAACCGTAAATAATCGCCCGACTGCACCATCACGGAATGTTTAGTCTCCAGACGACGACCGTTCAACCATGTGCCATTGCTACTGGCGAGGTCTTCCACCATCAGCTTGCCATCAACGCGCCGGAACAAGGCATGGAAGCGCGAGACTCCTTTTTCAAACGCGCCATAGGGAACCAGATCGATATGTGGCTGCTCTTGCATATGCTGCGAATATCGCCCGATGACCACCGACTCAGTCACGCTGACAATCAACGGCACGCGTTCACCTTCAATGAGCAAGGCGATCTCGTCGGCGTGCAGCGGTTCTAGCAAATCGGGTTCGCCCGTTACGGCATAAACGGTAGCGGTATCATCTGGCGAAGGCGGCGCGGGAGACTCGCTGTGGGCGACTCGATCATCGGGGAAGATTACCACTTTGATGGTGGAATCAGATGAAGATGAGTCGGTTGGGGTTACTACAGCGCCGGGACGTACCAGCAGCGTTTTGCAGTAACGGCATACGAACGCTCGTGAGGAAACGAAGTTCCCACAGGTCGGGCAAGTTGGCATAGTCAGCTCCCAATGTTGTGCGGCTACTGCAATGATGGTGAGATGATCGCCGAGCAAGGTTGATTATCAGTGAGAATTACGTTTTGGGAAAGTTAGAATCAGACGCACTTTTTAGTGTTTGTTCCAATATTGCCTTTGCTTTGTTACGGAGTTGAGTAATTCGTGCAAGTTGGGGCAGCAACATACACAGCGCAGCGAAAGCAGCGAACGCTAACGCCAGTACATAAGCCGTAGCAGAATCATCGGCTAGGTAGATGAGAGGATCATAAGGGACATCCAACGTTAACTGCGAGTTTAGGGCAATTTCCCATGTGCCAAGCAGCGCCAGACTGATGCTGAGGAAAATAAAGAAGGCACGCCAACGCCAGTTGCGCAGCAGTCCCGTCAGCGTATAGCCTGCCGCGAATACCAATCCACCGGGCAACAGCAGTGGACTGACGGGCGGAATATCCAAAAATTGACGATGCATGTTGCTGAATGCTTGCGCTACTAGCACGCCGCCTAATACCGTCGCGAGGATGCCACGCCACCACGGTTTGAGGATCGCCAAGCGTTCCGCGATCCACCACGCCACGAAGCCCCCTAGTCCAATCTGCAACCCAAATACCAAGCCATTGCCAAGGCTCGTCAGGATGCGGCGCGGCAGGAAAAAGTCGAGATTGCGGAACGTGCTATGCACGACGAGCGTGATGCCACCAATGCAGCCAAGGCTGATGCAGGCAAAATTTACGAGCAGCGATCCCCATCGTTTGAACAACTGATCACGGCCTATGTAAAAAGCGGTGCGCAACCGCAAGGCGAGCGGCAGCTCGGTGGGCAGGGAACCAGCCTGACGCCAAACATCCGCCAACAAGGCAGTTTTCTGCGGAGGCGCGGCGGACGCAATCAAGATGCGGATAGCGGGCACACTACGTCGGCTGCTGATGGCATGTAAAGCGACGAGACCTAACGGGCTGTTGCTGGCAGCCGTAGCCGCTAATAGGTTGTCCAGCGAATTGGTCGTCGTGTTCCAGTCGGTGATGGGCGACGCGGGAAACCAGTGAAGTAGCACCTTGAGCGCGGTTTCGCTGAGTGGGCTGCGGTTGAGACGCACAAACTCCTCAAGGCGTGCCGCGATATCGGGTGGCAAGGGCGCGGTGGGGACGAGGCGCATGATCATGGTTAACAGACTCACCAGCGCATCATACGGATCGTCATTGTGGGTTTGCCGGAGCGATGCCCAGCAAAGTTCTCGCTGCGCATTGGGTTCCATCGATGCCCACCAACGATCGATTTGCTCTGGCTGGACACTGCGATAGCGTAGGGCACCAAAGACCAGCACATCCAGCTCACGCGGATGATTTGTCACCGAAATCGGCGCGGCTTTGACGGCGGCAAAGGAACTGTACATGTAATCGGTTAGCGTCAGCGGGAAGGGTAGAGACGGCGTCCATTGGTTGGCGATTTGGGACAACCACGCGAGACTATCCGATTGTTGAATGAATTGTTCATAGTCTTGCACGGACATCTCGGAAAATGCCAGCGTATTAGGCACTTCCACGGGTTGCGCCAAGGCGAGGGCGGTCAAGAGCGCGTGGATCGCGCTGGTCGCATTCTCCGGGCGCTGGATAGGGCGCGCAGAGGTCAACTGGGCAAAAATAGGATGCAGCCCTGATGGCAAGGAAGGATTGACCGAACGCGGATCGGGAATGCTTTCATTCGTGTTCTGCTGATGCAAAGCGAGCATGATCTGACCACCCAACGGCAGTTCGCCCGTCAACATCTCGAACATCATCACGCCGAAACTGTAGAGATCCGAGCGGAAGCTGAGTTGTTCGCCCCGGAATTGTTCTGGCGACATATACGGCAGGGTGCCTTCGGGCGTGTGCATAGGGATGGTCGATCCCATCGGAATCTCACGGGCAAGCCCGAAATCGGTGAGATAGGGCACCTGTTTCGCATCCAGCAGTACATTGCCGGGTTTGAGGTCACGGTGGACGATGGCGTTAACGTGCAAATAATCTAAGGTAGTTGCCAAGACGGTTGCAATGGTAGCGAATTCAGCGATAGGCAAGGGGCCGGACTTCAAGCGCATCGCCAGTGAGCCGCCGATCATGTAGCGTGAGACGAGAAAGCGTAGACCGCTCATTTCGCCAAAATCATAGAGCTGCACGACGTTCGGATGCCGCAGCCGCTTGATGATTTGCGCTTCTTTGAGGAACTGCATACTGGAAATATAAGAAAAGGCGCTGCTCGTGTTACGCACGATCTTGACGGCTACAACACATTCTGACTGCGTATCCCACGCCGACCAGACTTCCGCCTCGCCACCCTGCCCGATTTTTTCCAGCAGCTGATAAAAGGCTAACATGCCGCCTGTTCGGAAGGTGGTATCTAGCATCCCTTTGTGCGTAATGCGTTGAAATGTCATGGTCGCTCACTGCTCGGCTTGGCTGCGTTCAATGGTCGTCCGAGATTTTGATCGGACGACCATTAGTCTACTACGAACGGTGATCTACGCAGAAGCGGAGAGTCTACATCGGCTCGTTGCCGCCGTTCGGGTTCGGCGGTGGATTAATTAGCGTGGGGATCGCCGTTGGTACTGTCGTCGGCGGCTCCATCGTCGGTGGATCGGTTGGCGGCGGCGTCTCGGCGGCCTCGAATGGCGTGGGCGAGGGCAGGATCGGGATGGACGTTGGCGGTTCCGAGGTAGGCGGCTGTGGCGTCGATGTTGGCGGCAGCGAATTGGGTGTCTTGCTCGCGGAGGTGGTGCGGATGCAAAACGCACTGCTGCTCGGCTCGGTCGCGATTACATGTCCCTGATACGACAACTGCATGACATTGCTGCCCTGCTGCGTTGGCGTTGACAAATAGATAATCGTGCGCGGCGGGATGATCAGCGATCCATCCAATGGTGAACCGAGTATTTCCCAACTGACGAGCACCCACCCCTCGTTAAGGTTCGTAATGCTCCAGCGGCGATAAACATTGGGATTAGGGGAACACAGCGCAGCAAGCTGGATGTTGAGCGCCGGCGGAGCCACCGTAGTTGCCGTCGCTGTCTCGGTTGGCTTGCGTGTCGAAGGCGGTTTGGTGGCGGTGGGACGCGGCGTTTGGGTGGGTGGTATGGCGGTAAGGGTCGCTGTCGGCTGAAGCGTCTCGGTCGGAGACGGGGCGACGGTATTCGACGGTGATGGAGATGGAATCACCAATTCCGTGGGCGGCGGCACCAGCGTAGAGGTATAGGTTGCCGTTGGCAACGGCGTGTCGGTGGGCGGAATCGGCGTATTCGTCACCGTCGGCGGCAGTGTATTCGTGGGGCGCGGTGTGAACGTATCGGTGGGCGCTGGTGTCCATGTGTACGTCAGCGTATTGGTCGGGCGCAGCGTTGGCGTACTGGTCGGCGACGGCGTCCATGTATCAGTGGGCAGCGGTGTCCATGTATACGTCTGAGTATCGGTCGGCGGTGGGGTTGGCGTCGGCGTATTGGTAGGCAGACTCGTCGCCGTGTACGTATTGGTCAAGGTGGCTGTCGCAGAGAACGTCACACTGGCGGTAGCCGTAGCGGTAAGGGTGAACGTGCGCGTCGGCGTCTCGCTCGGATCGACCACTGTCGTTGGGGTGGAAGTCGAAGTCGGCGTCAAAACCGTCGGTGTTGGGCTAGGCGTAGCGGTACCAGTCGGGGTGAGACTCAGCAGGGTCAACCGCTTGGCAACGACATAATAGGATTCAAAGGTGCCCACAACACTGACTTCGTCACCAACCCGCAGCCCTTGCCAGCCGGAAACACCGCCAACCCGCACCAGATAGCCACCAAGCGAGATCGAAGGGATCGCCGGGTTGATGGCGTCCACACGACCTGTCAGCGTGATGTCGCCAGAGAAGTCGCTGCCGGACGAATCAAGGCTAATTGCCAAGCGACCGAGATCGTCAAGCGCTTGCTCAAACGGCGCATTTTGAGGCAGCGACGGAACACCGGAAGCCACTTCGCCCGCCATTGGCACCGTGACCTGCTGCCCTGCACTAAAGGTTTGCGTTGAACCAAAGCTGGAAACTTCGATATGGCCTTCCAAGCCGCGCACTAGCAACTGCTTCGAGTCGTTGCGAAAAAGGACGATGGACGCGATCTTGATTTGCACATCGTTCAGCGTGAACTCGACGGTCATGCCTTTGGGCGCGCGCACGATCACCGAACTCGTGGGCAAACTACGGCAGGTGAGATTACCCAGATCGGTTGACAGGTAAAAGCTGTTGGTATGGTTGAGATCGGGGTGCAGATCGGTGTCGCCAAACAGAATAAACGTGACATTTTGACCCGGATTGGTATCGGGCAGGTTCGCTTGCAGCTTCATAACCGCCATGCCCCACGAACCACTCGTCGGATTTAGTGGTTCGGTCTGGATGCGCGTGAAATAGCGCAGGCCAAGAATGTCGCCGCTGTGATCGAATTGGTTGGGGGGATTGTCAGAATTTTCCCGCAGTTCCGAATTGACGCGCGTGTACCCATAACACGCTTGATTGCGTCCCGTATCTTCGCAGTTTTGTTGTGTGAGACTAACGGCGCGATCCAATACGTTCTTACACAACTTGTCGAGATCGATAGCAAATGTGGCGGTTGCCGTTGGCATTTGGGCAATCGCCGTGAGTTCCCCCGAATTTACTGAAGCCAACCCCAGTCCACACACCAGACTGAGGAGAATCAACACTTGGCGTCGGATACCGAGTGTGGGCATAACACACCCTTCAACTCGTCAAAACGGACATGGGCACTCTTAACTGACGCTTCCTAATGTTAGCAAAACTAAACTTATTTTAGACTATTGTGCATGATTTTCTTACAAAAGAGAGAAATTGTTTTGTTTTATTGACAATTTCGCGTAAATCACCTAAACAAAATCTTAACAACTGGCGGAATCCTGAATGTGTCGCGTTTATTTTGACTTTTATCTGCGTTGACTAAGGACGGCGCTGAGATCGTCGCCTTGCCGCACCAGATACGTGACGGCTCCTGCGCTTTGCAGCCGCAGCCGCGTTTCTTCACCACTGCGCACGCCCGTCGCCCCGAAGCTAAGAGGATCGAGCACAACCGTAATTACACGCAAGCCGCGCCGCACGAGCAGACTAGCCTCGCGCAGCCAACCATCGCTCGGATCAGCCGAGATAGCGATCAGCGTCGTGCCGCGCGACATATGATGCCCCTCCAAGGCCAGCAATTGCTCACAGGTGAATTCGCTCTCGAAACGTGCCATTGCCAACGTTTCGAAGATCTTGGTGAGCTGCCGGTTGCCGCGATCTGGCTGGAAAACGCAGCGTGCCGGATTATAGGTGACGAAACCGAGCGAACGCTCCTTGAGCAGAAAATAATGCGTCAGTGAGGCCGCCACGACGATGGCATATTCGCCGCTGGATGGCGGAATGAACAGATCGTTGGTGCTGCCATCAGCGGTATACGGACGCTCAAACAGGGCAGTGGCAGAGAGATCGACATAAATCCAAATATCCGCCAGCGGATCGAGATCGAATTCCTTGACCAGCAGTTGGTCTTTACGGGCGGAGCTTTTCCAGTGAATGCGGTTGAAGCTGTCACCGGGCGCATATTCGCGGATGCCTGCCGCATTGGTGGTCGTAACGTGCGTTCGCTGGCGTTGCGCGTCACCCCCCGATAGCAAGCCGATGGGGGCGGCGAAATGGGTGAGCGGGATGGTGGGCGGATACACCAGAATCTTGGAAGTCGCGCCGATATGCCGTGTGGTCTGGTACAGCCCGAACGGATCGCCGCTGATCAGCGTAAGGGGGCCGAGCGTGTACTCACCGCGTACCGTGCAAATGGTGTTGGTTGACCAGCGGAACATCCCGAACGGGCGTAGCGTGGGCACGACGAAACTGGCGCGGTGTCCGGGTACATCCGAATGATCGCGCACTTCCAGCCAGATTTTGGGCAGCAAGCCATTGTTGCGGATGGTGAAGGTCTCGTCCAGCGTTTTGCCGACCTGTGCGCGGCGGGTGCGGGTTTGGCGGTTGATCTGTACCCAGTTGATGCTGAACCACGACCAGAATAGGCTGATCACCAGCAGCGCACCGAGCATGTACGAGATGTTGAAAAACAGGCCGCGTCCGGTATACAAGCCCGCCAGCAAGCAGATGATCAGAATCGTGTAAATCGTGTTTCGTCGGTTTGGCATAGGCGTGATCGTACCTCATGTTAGGCGTGCATATCAACGCTAGATGGCTTAACAGTCGGTTAAGCGGTGGGTGATGCGCCTCCGGCGGAGTGCTATACTGGGCGCGTTTGAACACAATCTTATGCGGACGCCTTTTATGTACCCATTGCGATCTTACCTCAGCAGAATAGTTCTGCTGGTGATAGTGATGCTCGTGTGCTCGTTTCCCTTTTTCTCATCAAGCAGCGCGGCGCAAGCGACACGCGTAGTGCTGCCTACGAACACCGCGCGTGCCTCACTGACGCCGCTGATCCCGACCATCACCCTGACGCCGAGCCGGACACTGCGCCCATCGCGCACTGCAACGGCGACTCGCACGCCCACGATTACGCGCACGCCGTCATTCACGCCGACGCCACTGCCGACGATGGTGATTATGGGGACGTATCAGACGCCCGTTAACACGCCCGTCACGATGATCCCGCCCGCCGCCGCGACGCCCATCACGACAGGCGACGACATCGTGAACATCATGCTGCTCGGCAGCGATACGATCACAGCAGGGGCAACAGCGCGCACGGACGTGATCATCCTGCTCTCTATCAACCGCACCGCACAGTCCGTGTCAATGATGCATATCCCGCGCGATATGTTCGTGTATGTGCCGAACGACACGATGGAAAAAATCAATACAGTCGTGTCGCTGGGCAACAAACTGTACGGCGCGGGCGGCGGCATCAAGCTGATGAAAGACACGATGCTGTACAACTACGGCATTAAGATTGATTTTTACGCGCGGGTAGACTTCGTCACTTTCCAAGCGATCGTCTCAAAACTCGGTGGTCTTGACCTCAGCGTAGATTGCGCGATCCAAGATTGGAAGCTGATCTCGCCAGAGATGGATTACAACGATCCCAAGAGTTGGGAACCGTACACGCTGAACATCGGTAGACATACGCTCGATGGCTACACGACGCTGTGGTATGTGCGATCCCGCGTCACCAGCAGCGATCTGGATCGCGGGCGGCGGCAGATGGAAGTGCTGCGGGCGATGTGGCGGCAGGCCAAGGCGCAAGGCATCTTCGCGCAGATCACCAATCTGTGGCCCGAAGCACAGCAGTTAGTAGACACGGATATGACGCTGGCGGACATCCTTGGCCTCGCGCCGACAGCGCTCTCGATCAGCCCTGAGAATATCCAGCGCATCACACTGGTGCAAGGGACACATTTCGATCCGTGGTATACCGCCGATACAGGCTCGTTCGTGTTCTTGCCGAACGCTGAAGGCTGGAAGAATGCCGTGCAGAACTTCGTCTTACCGCCATCCAAGAATCGGTTGGGCGGCGAAAATCCGACCGTCGAAGTCGGCGCGCAGCTTTCTGTGAAGGGCTATGAGCAGGTGGTGGGTGATCGGTTGTCGTGGGAAGGCTTCAATGTCACCATTTTGCCGACCGAAAGCATGGTTCGTCGCGGCTCGACAGTACTGTTCGATTACACGGGCAATTCATCCCCGAACAGCTTGAAGGCGATCATGAAGGCACTGCGCATTTCCGACGCGTCGGTGATTTCGAAGCCTGATCCGAACCGCACGGTCGATTTCCGCATCGAAATGGGGCCGGATTATGGCTCGTCATGTTTCTACGGGTTGCCACCCGATTCGCAACCGACGCCGCAGGAATAGTGCTCAGTCTTGTAAAGCGTACTCTGATTGAGATTCGTGTCAAGCGTATGTAGCAACATTACCTCTCGTCCAGCGGGCGAGAGGTTTTTTGTGCCCTGTGCTGACTTTGGTATAGTTCGGTCATTGATTTACGTTGGATAATAGTTCCATATGAGCAATTTGGTAGAAGATGATCCGTGCGGGCCGGGCAAATTCGTAGCGCCAGTGCGTTCCATCGCGCTTCGGACGGAGATTCCCGGCCCCAAAAGCCGTGTCGCGCTCGCACGGCGCAGTGCGTTGATGGGCGCTGATCTGCCGCCGAACATCGTGGTGGGGCAAGCGCATGGTGCCCGCGTGATCGACCTCGACAACAACGTGTTCATCGATTTCGCCAGCGGGACGGACGGCCTCGGCATGGGGCACACGCATGAACAGATCGTGAGCGCGGTGCAGTCGGCTGTTGAGCGGTACGATGTCATGCCACCGCACGCTACGGACGAGCGACAATTCCGCTTAGTGACCTTGCTGTGCGAATTGATGCCGCATGGCGTGGTGACCAAAGCGCGCTTGTTCAGTCAGCCTGAGCAAGCGCTGGCAGCACTCGGCGTAGATCGGGAGCTTGCGCTGACCGAGCCGGTGACTTTGGCGGGCGTAGCGACTTCCACAAGTGCGGCGGCGAATAGCGCACATTGGCTGATCAGCGATGAACGCCACTTGAATATCGGGCGGCTAGGCGCGTACAGTGCCGCGCAAGCGGTGGGTATGCAGCCTGATTTGACATTGGTCAACCTGCGCGCTGGTGCGACGTTAGTTGCGCTGGTGGGACGCGGCGACATTATCGATGACATGCAGGTTCATGACGATCCGGTACATCCTCTGGCGGTTACAGCTGCCCTCGCGGGATTAATGTTGGTGCAAGAACAAAACTTAGCCGCGCGGGGTTGCCAGTTAGCCGACCTACTGCGCGATCAAACGGCGGTGTGGACATTTCCGGCACTGGCACAAGTCCGCCAGATCGGAGCGTTGTTCGTGCTGAAGCTGCGATCAGCCAGCCTAGCACAGCAGTTGGTCGATAGCGCCTTGCAGCGCGGGTTGCTGCTGCGGACGGCGGACTCCGATCCGGCGTGCGTGCCGCTGTTGTATCCGCTGATGGTTCCCGAAGAACAGTTTTACGAAGGGCTAGACGTGCTAGAAGCCGCCTTGGCAGAAATTTCGCACGGGGAAGATCACGGTTAGCGATTTTCGACCAAGGTTGCCCCAACGCCGACTGCTAATCTGCTAGATTGAAAGCCATCTCTAGGCGGGAGCAACTTCCGCAGCACTATTGAGCAGCATGGGCAGCATACCGGGCAGCACTTCGAAGCGTACGGGGCCGCCGCTTTCCTGCTCGCCATCGAGTTCCATCGGCAACTTCCCCGACGCGCTTTCGACTTCCACCACGCGCGCCCGCCCAACATGCACGTCACTGCGCTTGATGTGGTCTCCCGTGTAAACCGTGGACAGCGCGCGAATCGCTTCCAAGCGCGGGATGCCTTCGAGCAACACCACATCAAACAGACCATCGGACGAATTCGCATTCGGCGCGACAAGCATCCCATGCCCGAAGCTCTGCCCATTGGCAACGGCGACCACATAGGCTTTGCCGTCGTACCACAACTGACCATCGAGATGAACTTTGACCATCGGCGTGTTATACCACAACAGTGCCTCAACCGTCTTTTGATAGAACGACCAAGGCCAGCGCCGCCGCAGGTTATTCACGCGCCGCGCGATCTCGCCGCTGATGCCGATGCTGGCGATATTCAAGAAGTTGTAGTTGATCACGTTGGTATCGACATGCCCGATGTCGATTGGCACCGGATGTGCCCCTTTGATCCACGCGACGGCCTTGACCGGATCGAGCGGGATGCCGAAACTGCGCGCCCAGTCTTGCCCGGTGCCGATGGGCAGGCAGCCAAACGTCATCTTGGGTTCATCGGGATGTGCTTGGTTTAGGCGCACGAGTTCATTGACGATGGCGTGGTTGGTGCCATCGCCGCCAATCGCGATGACCTTGGTTAGCCCCGATGCCCGTGCGTTTTCTAGATGCGGCGCGACTTCGTTGGGCTGTTGTGTGATGGCGACGACCAATTCGCCCAGTTCGCGCCACAACATCGGCTCGATCTGTGACCATAATCGTCCGGCGCGTCCGCTGCCTGCGTGCGGATTCAGGATGATCAAGGTTTTGCCAGAAGAGGAAGGTACACGTTGGGCAAGTACTGGAGCGTGTTCTAACGATTCTTTCATTTAAGCGAAAAAACTTACTTTCTTTAGGGTTGTGAGGCGATCAGCATAACACCCATCGCGTCAAAAAGTGGCGGTTTCCATAATAAATTTATAACAGTTGAGGAAGTGATAAAAATTCAGTGTGTATTTTATACGAGTTATTAAAAGTCTGAAGCTTGTCTTGTGCTTAAAACTCCATTACACTCAGAAACGTTCTGTTCAATGCTGCGTAAATAGTTAGAGACAGGACGCTTCCTGTTTGGACTTTCTTGCGCACTCAAGGAGATTGGTTCCCTATGATGAAATCTAAAATTCGCTTTGTCCTACTCGCCGTACTTATGGCGCTCATGGTGATCGCTCCGGCAACAACGGTAAGCCGCGCTCAAGATTCCTCCATGTGCTTGCCCGGTATGGACGCAGACACTTGCGCCCTGTTCACGGCAGCGCTGGCGAATAGCGCGACGTTGACCAAGTTCAACATGGACTACGATGTTGCCATGAAGACCGTCGGCACCACCAGCGACATCGACCTGACGGTGAAGGGCAGCGGCCCGATCGATGTTTCCGGTCTGGCGACTGCCGCGATGAGCGGTGGCACCTCTGACCCCAGCGCCCTGCTCAACGGGCTGGTCATGCAGCAGGCCATTGATGCCTCGATGACCTCCGCTGGCAGCACCATTGCTGGCAAGTTCGAGTTCCGCATTGTCGAAGGCGTCCTGTATTACAATGGCGATCTGGCGACTCAGGGCAAATGGATGAAGCTCGACCTGATGAAGGCCTTAGCTTCTGCCAGCGCTCAACTCGGTCAGATGCAGAGCCAGATGGCGGGCGCTTCCAACGGCGCGATGAGCGCAGCGATGAGTCCTGAACTCGCTAAGCTGTTCGCTGATCCCACCAAGTTCTTCAGCACCGAAGTGACCGACGGTCCCGAAGTTGACGGCGTGGCGACTCAAGAAGTCAAGCTCAATGTCAACGTGCAGGCACTCGTTGAGACGATCTTCAGCCCTGAAGCGCGCCCCCTGTTGATCGAGATCATGAAGGCGCAAGGTCAGGAAGTTACCCCCGACCTCGAAAAGCAGCTTGATCAGATGACGATGGTGCTCCGCGCTATCGCCCCCACGCTGGAAGCCACTAAGCTGTCCGTGTCGTGGCTGATCGACCCCGAAGCCAAGCAGTTCCGTGGTTTCGGCATCAACTTCAACACCGTCGTTGACAAGTCCACCGCTGCCCTGATGCAGGCGACGAGCGAAATCACCGTTGATTTCAGCTTCCTCGTCAAGCTCAGCGCCATCGGTGAAGATGTCACGGTTGAGCCTGTGTCAGATGCTGTTGACGCCAGCGCGGGCATGAGCAACTAACCTGCTCCTCCCCGTGGTGCGAACTACGAGTACAGAAGGTCAGCCCGTTTGGACTGACCTTTTTGATTCCCGCCCCTAATAAGATGAGATTCCAGCACCGTCGCTGAATCGACTCTACCGCTGCTTTTTGGTTGGCACTATAATCTATTCCTATTCG
The DNA here is from genome assembly GCA_019637615.1 of Anaerolineae bacterium. Lineage (GTDB taxonomy): Bacteria > Chloroflexota > Anaerolineae > Aggregatilineales > UBA2796 > JAHBVK01. Next base: position 30,937 of record JAHBVJ010000009.1, read on the forward strand.
ATGGCGACGTTGTGTAGTCGCCGTTTTATTGTGAAACGAGGGATACCAACGTGGAAGAATTACTCAGCCAATTGAACGAAATGCACCAGACCATCCAGATGCTTACGGAGCGTCTTTGACATCGCGAATAAAGAAGCCACTGCCGCACAATTAGAAGAACAATCCGCTGCTGCCGCCTTCTGGGATGATCCGCGCAGCGCACAAACGACCATGCAGAAATTGAGCCGCCTCAAAGAAGAGATCGCCAAATGGCGCGGGATTCAAACGCGGATCAAGGATGCGATTGAATTGGTCGAGATCGCGGATGACAGCATGGCTGCCGATCTGACCGCCGAAGTCGAGGCCATCCGCAAGGAAGTCGATCACTTCAATTTTGAAGCGCTGATGAGCGGCAAGTACGACGATGAGGACGCGATTCTTTCCGTCCATGCGGGCGCAGGCGGCACCGAGTCCCAAGATTGGACGGAGATGCTGATGCGGATGTTCCTGCGCTGGGCAGAAGCACACCAATTCAAGACGGAAATCATCGACCAGATGGAAGGTGAAGGCGCGGGCATCAAGAGCGCCACCATCGCCATCAAGGGCGCGTATGCTTACGGCTATTTGCAGTCCGAGCGCGGCGTGCATCGCTTGGTGCGCATCAGCCCCTTTGACGCCAACAAGCGCCGTCACACCTCGTTTGCGCTGGTCGAAGTCGTGCCCGATGTGCAGGACGACATCGACATCGAGATCGATGAAAAAGATGTTGAGATCGACTACTTCCGATCCAGCGGTGCGGGCGGTCAAAACGTGCAGAAAAACGAGACCGCCGTCCGCTTGGTGCATAAGCCTTCCGGTCTGGTAGTCACATGCCAGAACGAGCGCAGTCAGATGCAGAACCGTGAGCGCGCGTTTCAGGTGCTCAAAGCGCGCTTGCTGGACATCGAACGGCGCAAGCAAGAAGAAGAATTCTCGCAGCTCAAAGGCGAACACGTCAACGTGAATTTCGGCAGCCAGATTCGGTCGTACGTACTGCATCCCTACCAGATGGTCAAGGATCATCGTACGGAGCACGAGACGGGCAATACGAGCGCGGTGCTGGACGGCGCGCTGGACGAATTCATGGAAGCCTATTTGAAGTCACGCGTGGGTTTAGGCGCGTAATAGTACCTTCGGGGCATAAAAAAGGGCGAGTCACCGTGACTCGCCCTTTTTTAATTTAGACGGAAATTGTAGTTACCACGCCAACTGGCTGACCAGATACGCGATCAGTTCGTCGGGGTTGATGGCGGATTTGCGATAAACGGCGATGCCATGCAGCTTGGCGAGGTCTTCCTCACCCAGATCATCGGCGGTGATGATCACGACCGGGATGGCGGCGGTGGCCTCGTCAGCGCGAAGCTGCGCGATGACTTCCAGCCCATCCATATCAGGCATCCGCAGGTCAAGCAAGATCAGATCAGGCCACTGCGAGTTGACCATTTGCAGACCATCGGGGCCGTTGGTCGCTTCGAAGAGGACGAAACGCGCATCCCCCGCCAGCGCATCCTTCAGCAAGCGCAGACTTTCTGGCTGATCATCGATAATCAGGACTTTGCGGCAGTCTCGCGACGATTCCACGCGTTGGACGGCTTCCAGCAGGGAGTACTCGTCAATCGATTTCATCAGATAGTCCGCCGCACCGAGTCGGAAGGCTTGTTCACGCTCATCCTCGATAGTGCAGATGATGACCGGGATTTCGAACGTCTCATCGCGGTCTTTCAGGCTGCGCAAAACGTCCCAACCGGAACGATTCGGCATGTTGACATCCAGCAGGATCATGCGCGGCTGGTACATGATCGCCAGTTCCTCGGCTTCTTCGGCGCGGGCACTGATGATCTCGTAACCGCCTTTGAGCAAGTAGCGACGATACAGGTTGATCATGCCTACCTCGTCATCGATAGCGAGGATGATCTTATGCGGATGTGGCGCTTCGGCCTGTTCGATGACGGCTTCGACCTGTGTAGCAAGTTGTCCATCGATAGGAGTTTCACCGTGACCATTGTCGCTCGACAGAGCGGCTTCTGCTGCTTCTTCGGCAGCTTCGTATTCGGACGTATCGGGGATCTGTTCGGGCGGCGCGACAGGAATGGTGAAGCTGAAGGTCGAACCGACGTTGACTTCGCTGTTCACCCAGATCGTGCCCTGTTGCAGCTCGACCAACTTCCTCGCGATTGGCAGACCCAAGCCCGTACCTTCGTACTGACGCGCCGTGCTGTTTTCCACCTGTTGGAAGGCTTCGAACACCGCGTCCAGTTTTTCGGGCGGGATGCCGATGCCGGTATCCGTCACGGAAATCTGCACCATCGCACGACCATTTTGCTCAAGCGGGAAGGCCGAGACCGTGACTGAACCTTGCGTAGTGAACTTCGCCGCGTTGGACATCAAGTTCAGTAGCACTTGGCGCGTGCGGAACTCGTCGCCCCACACTTCATTCACCGCCGGATCGATCTCCTGACGCAGCCGGACGGGCTTCTCTTTGATCAGACCGTGCGCCGTGGAGGTTACGCCTTTGATCAGTTCGATGATCGAGAACATACCGAATTGCAGCTCCATCTTGCCCGCCTCGATCTTGGCCTGATCGAGGATGTCGTTCACCAAGCCGAGCAAATGCTTACCGCTCTCGTGGATGGTATTCAGGTCTTGTGTCTGCATTTCGGTCAGCGGGCCGTCGATGCCCTTCAGAATCACGCGGCTGAAACCGATGATCGAGTTGAGCGGCGTACGCAATTCATGCGACATGTTGGCGAGGAATTGGCTCTTGAGCTTATCCAATTCGCGCAAGCGGACGTTGGTTTGCTGCACCGTGGTGAGCAGTTGCGCGTTCTGGATGATGGCTGCCAGCGACGAGGTGAGCGTTTCTAGCAAGCGGATCGAGTCTTCCGAGAAGCCGTATCGATCTGACTTCAACACGCCGATCATGCCGATCACGCGCTCATTGGCGGTCAGCGGTACGAACACAGCCGAGCCGACATCCGGCAGGGTTTCGCGCAGACCGGGCAGCGCTTGGCGGCTGACCTGCACCACGTCGTTAATCATGGCGGGCTGTTTGCTATCGATGACCAGTTTGAACACCGACGACGAGGCATCATAGTGATCTTGCAGTGGCATGTGGGCATCAATCGCCAATTCGTTGTACGAAGCGAGCTTTGATCCATCCTCGTTCAAGAGCATGATCATGGCGGCATTGGCGCGTAAGTTGCTCAACACGAGGCGGGCGATGCGGGTGAGTGCCTCGGTCGTCTCTTCCGCCATCGCGGAGGTGGCGGCGCGGGTGGCGTCGAACAGGAAGCGCATTTCATCGGCACGGCGGCTGGAGATTTCGAACAGCCGGACGTTATCGATGGAGACGGCGACTTGGTCAGCCAACTGCGAAAGGACGTTGATGTCTTCCTTGGTGAAGGTGCCGGGACGGTTACTTTGCACGTCCAGCGCGCCGATAATACGATTACGGGCGATCAGCGGAAGCGCCATTTCGGAACGTGTCAGCGGCAGATACGGGTTAGGACGGTGGACGCCCTTCTTATCCATCGTGTCCAGCACGATGGTCGGTTCACCCGACGAGGTCACGCGTCCGATGATGGACTGCGAACCGACGGGCAAGTGGTGCTTGATGCCGAGCAGTTGGCGACCCGCTTCACCCGTCGAGGCGACCAAAATCGCGTCGTCGCCTGCCTCGTTGACGAGGAAGATCTGCGCGTGGTCGTAGGCGAAACTGTCCTTGATCAGCGTCACGGTTTCATTGAACAGATCGTCCAGATTCAAGGTGGACGTAGCGGCACGCGCCACCTGCGCACTGGCGGCGAGTTGACGGGCGCGGCGTTCCGTCTGTTCGAGCAAATAGCGGCTTTGCATCGTCACGGCGGCTTGGTCTGCCAGCGACGAGTACAGCCGTACTTCGCGTCCTGTTTGAGGCCAGCGTTCGCTGGAAAGGAACATCAGCGCGCCGATGGTGCGACCTGCCGCGCGGAGGGGCAGGACGATGATCGACTGCGCACCAAGGAAGCGAATGAATTCCCGCGTGTCCTCGCTCATCGCGACATAGTTGTCGATGTCCTCGATCCAGAACATTTCCTCACTTGCCATCAAAGGCCAAATCGGGAATTCTTCCGGCATATAGCGGAGATCGATCAGACTATCGGGGTCTTCGATAGGTTGCCAGTCGGCAGTGATGTAGATGGTAGCTTCTGGATCGCGCCATGATGCGCCCACGAGGCGGGCGATGAGCGCGCGGCTGACGATAGGTGGCGCGGCATGGTCGATGATGGCGTTGAGCACCGCGTTCATATCCGGCGCGTCCGCGATCTGACGGCTGGACTGGTACAACGTGGCGGTTTCTTCCAGCGACTCTTGCGTTTGCTGCACGAGTGTTACGTTGTCGATGACGACGGCGGCTTGGGCGGCGAGTGCTGTCAAGAATTGGCGCTCCAAGCGGCTGAACGTATGCGGTTTGTCATAGCTCAGGAGCAAGCGTCCGGTAACACGCCCTTTCACGCTCAAGGGGATGGAGGCTTGCGCCGCGAATTTGCCCCAACCCGGCGCGGCTTTAAGCTGCGTCAGGCGGTTCATAGTGACTGTGGATACATTTTCGATGTAGTAAGCATCGGATTCGATCAGGGCGAGGTTCTCGTACGTCGGCGGCGACTCGAGATTCACCATACCCGTCGCTTCAGGATCGTTGGCATCGCTGTGGACAACCCAATCGATGCGGTAATCGTCACGGGTGGAGTTGACGAGGAAAATATCCATCAAGGTAGGCTTAAAATAGCGCACCTGATCGCGCATGATTTCCACCGCTGTTTCGATGGAGTCAGCGCGGTTGATGGCAAAGCTGGCTTCGTACAGCAGCGTAGTTTCTGCCAGCGCTTGCTGTGTTTCCTGCCCCAAGCGGATGCTTTCCGCCGCGACGGCAGTCTGGTCAGCGATGGTGTTCAGGAAGCGGCGCTCTTCCGGCGATAGTTCGCGCGGCGTGTCGAACGCCACGATCAACCAGCCGACGGTACGTGACCGCGCCAACAGCGGGAAGACGCCGAACGCCTTGACGTTGCTGGCTTTTATCTCCGGCGAGGTGAGCAGTTCGTGATTGCCGCTGATGTCACCTTCGATGTACTGTTCTTCTTCTTTCAACGCCCAACGCGGCAGTGGCAACCGCGAGGCATCGATGCGGGTGACTTCGTTATCTTCCCCTAACAACTCGCCGCGATACGCTTGATCGATGTCGCCTTGCGAATTGCGGAAAATGGCGTACATGTAACGCGGGCTAATGCCGCCTTGCGTTTGTGTGAGCAGCACATCGACCACGCCGGAAAGTTCGGTTTCGCTGGCGATGGCACGGCTGGCCTCATACAGCGTCGTCGTTTCACGCAGGGACTCTTGCAGCACGGCTTCCAGTTCACGGAGTTCGGTCACGTCTTGGAAGACGGCGACAGCGCTGACGATGTTGCCGGATGGGTCGCGCACGGGCACAGCGTTCACGATCAGGTCAGTATGGAAGCCGTCGGCGTTGATCACGCTCATGTCTTCGCTGGCGACGGTTTCGCCCGTTTGGAGCGCATAGTTGGGCGGGAAGTCATCATCGGCGTAAGGCACGCCTGTCGCGGTATGCAGCCGCTCAAAGGGTTCTACCTCGTCCAAGCCGAGCAGTTGCCGCGCCAAGTCGTTGGTGAGCGTCACGCGGCCTTGACGGTCAACCACCATCACGCCCGTCGGCAGGGTATTCAAGACGCCTTCCAACGTTTGACGTTCCGCTTCCGCGCTGTAGAACAGGAAGCGGTTTTCGAGTGCCGTCGCGACTTGGTCGGTCATGGCGCTCAGGAATTTACGGAAGTTTTCTTGGAACACGCGTGGACGCTTGCTGTGAACTAACAGCAGACCGAACCAGCGGACGCCCGTAGTTAGCGGCGCGACGAGCAAACTCTTGACGCCTGTCGCGGTGTGATAGTGCTGCAAGGCTTTGTAGCCGACCAGATCGCGCTCCAGATCGGGCACGATGGTAGACCGCTGCAAACCGGCTTCCGTCAGTCGCCACAGAACAGGGATCAGGTTGCTGTCGAAGACTTTGCCTTGCTCGAAGATGCCAGCAGAAGGCTGACCGTTGCGCGTCCACGTATAAACCGTTTCAAAGTTAGGCGCGTCAGGCAGCGGCTGCGGACGGGCGGCGATGAAGAACACCGCATCGACAAAATCCTGCGCTGCGATCTGATCCTTAAGGATACGATAGACTTCTTCCGGCGTGTTGGCCGCGCTCAATGACCGCGTGGCGTAATATAGGCGCTCGACTTCGGACAGCGCGCCTTGGGTACGTTCCACCAAGCGCGCGTTTTCAATCGCCAGCGCCACACGATCCGCTACGGCGCGGATGACAAGTTGATCTTCCGGCGTGAGGGGGCCATCGCTGCGCTCTTGGATTTTCAATTCACCGACGACCTCACCGCGCACCTTGATGTCAGTGCTCAGTTGGCTGGTTGGCGGCGGCGGTTGCTCGGCTTGACCATCGACGGGCGTCTTGACGTCCAACAGGTCGTAGTCATAGGCGAGGGCTTGCGGATTGCGCGTGACGACGTATTCATCCCATGAACGCGCGGTCAATTGACGGTTGAGTTCGTCGATCTGTTGCAAACGGTCTTGTGTCTCTTGGAAGAGACGCGCGTTTTGCACGGCGCTGGCGATCTGGTCAGCCAGCGTTTGGAAAATCTGCACGTCTTCGGAACCGAAGGCGTTCGGCTCGACGCTCTGGATGTCCAACGCGCCGATGACCGTTTCACCGCTGCGCAGCGGGAGCGCCATTTCAGAACGCGTGCGCGGCAGTAACGGGTTGAAACGATGCGGCACTTCGGAACGTTCCGTATCCAGCGTGATGAAGGTACGCCCCTTCGACGTCACCTGACCGACGATGGAGTCCGAACCGACGGCGAGTTTGTGCTTGCGTTCCAGCAGCAGCTTACCGACTTCGCCCGTACTGGTGATCAAAACGGCGTTTTCGCGTGCCGCATCGACCAAGAAGACCTGTGCGTGATAGAAGTTGAAGCGGTCACGGATGGAGTCTACGGTACGTTGCAACAGCGTGTTGATGTCTTGCAACTGCACGGCATCACGGGCGATTTCGGACGCGATTTCGAGGTTACGGGTGCGCACATTCACGTCATTTTCGAGCGTGGAAACCAACTCTTTGACGCGCCCGGACATGCTGTTCAGCGCACTAGCCACGTGCCCCACTTCGTCTTCACGGTTGACGGGAAGCTGCGTTTGCAGATTGCCTTCCGAAATTTCACGGGCAAACTGCCCCATTTCTACCAGTGGGCGGGTCAATTGGCGTGCGACAAAGACCACGAGGAAACCGAGCACGACTACGCCAAGCACCGAGAACAACGTCAACGCCAAGCGCTGCTGAAGGGCGTCCTGTGCGATCGGGTCGATGACGGGCTTGCTGATGACGACTTGCCAGTCCAGATTGTTGAGTTTGGTTTCGCCGGGATCGAGCACAGGGCGTGACAGATAAAAGATCTGGTTGGCTTCTAGAATGTTCTGGTTACTCACCATCTGAGTGAGCTGCGAGGTCGTGAGCGGCAGCGGTGTGAGTTCGGGATTGCCCCACCATAGGACGCGTGACTGTGCATCAGTCGCCGTCGGATCGGTGGTCAGCAAAATCTGACCGCTGGAAGTTATCAGGGTATGCCGGAACAAAAACGGGTTTGCTCCCGCTATATCGAGCGTATCCCCGAGCAGGTCACGGATGCGGAAACTGCCGATGACCGCGCCGCCCAACTGCCCGCGCGCATAGATCGGCACGGCGATCTCAAGGATGCCTTCATCGACCTGCCCGCCGGATGCGTTTTCCTTGCGCAGACTGGTGCTGATATACGCCGTATCCGCTGGCAGTTTGAGAGCCTCTTCAAACACCGTGCGGTTAGCTTCTGACTCTAATGTTCCGCTGATCGTAGGAATAGGCGAGGCACTCTTGTTGTCGCTCCGGCGCAAGTTCACGACCGCTAATTGATCGCCGTTCACATAGACGATCCGCAAATCCGCGAAGGCGAGTTCGGCTGAACTCGTGGTGCTGACGGCAAGCCGCTCAAGGTTGGCGCGTGCATCCGTCGATGAATTCAGGCTGCCGCTGATGTGCAAATCCAGATAATCGACCACTTGCCGACTTTTGGCGACGCCTTGCAAAATCAAGGTAGCGAAATCGAGTTGGCTGTTGACACGTGCCGCGATCTGATGCGACTCAGTGGTGAGGTTAGCTTGGGTGTTGGCGTCGATCAAAGTTTGCACGGGCGACGCGCCGAACAACAGCACATTGAGGATGCCCACCACCACAATCAGGGGCAGGATGATCGCGATCAGCAGTTTCCACTGGATCGAGAGCCGCCTCCAATGGTCGGCGAGTCCGGGTGTTTGGGTTTTGGCTTGGTTCGTCATACTCCACCGATTCTGAGTGCTAAGTTTTGCGTTGCTGAGTGGGCAGGTGCTTGGTTAGGGATGCTCACTTCTTACGCTCTCCTTGTTGACTAACGCTCTTGGCTCGCGTCAACCGGATCGATGTTTGTGGCACACGCAGGGCTTGCCCCAGTTCTTTGACTGCCACTTGCAAGATTTGCGAAACCTCGGTCTGCTGGGTGAGCTTGCCGCTGATTTCGTTGATGAGTGCCTCACGCTCGGCAGCGCGGACAGATTGATCGAAGAGGCGGGCGCTGTCGGAAGTCACCGCCAAACGGTTGGCAAGCTCAAAGGCCAACATGCGCACATTATCATTATACGAGGATTGCGGAATATCACATTCGACCGCGCCCAACACCACGCCACGCAGCATAATCGGGATGGCGAGCGTCACCGTATCTTCTTGACGCTGCTCGACAGGGCGGGCGGTCTGGATCGCTTCGAGTTGCAGATCGCTCCACGGCTCGTCAACGCCCTGCGTCAGGCCAGTTTGCGTGCGACGGCGCTGGTTTGCGTAGTTACGCCATGCATCGCTCAGGAATTGGCGGTTGAGTGTTTCGATTTCGTGGAGGCGCGCTTGCGATTCTTCGAATAAGCGCGCATTGGTGATCGCGATGGCTAATTGATCCGCCACCGTCTGGAACAGGTTGACATCATCTTCCGCGAACGCATTCGGCTGTTTGCTGTGCAAATCGAGCACGCCGATCAGATCCAATTTGGTGCGCAACGGCAGCACCAGTTCGACGCGTGTGTCGGGCAACGTCGTGAGCGGGAGCAGATTCGCATCCGAAGATACGATGGAGCGGCCTTCCACGGACACACGCCCGATCAGCCCCGCGCCACCAACAGGCACGCGCACGCCGCGTTTGACGAGTTCCTCGCCAACTTCGCCCGTAGCCACGCGTAGCACGGCATTCTCGCCCTTATCATCGACCAGATAAACCTGCACATGGTAAATCTGCGGGAAGCGCTGTTGGATCAGGCTGACCACGCGCCCTAGCAGCGGATCAACATCGCGCAGACTGGAAATGATCTGACCGATTTCGCGGGTGGCCTCGATGTCACGCACGCGGTCAGCTAACCGATCTTGCAGCGTCTGAATATTGGTGCGCAATTGCACAGAAATGGTATTCAACGACTGGGCAAGTGCCCCGATCTCGTCATCTTGGTTGACGATCTTTAGGCTATCTTGTCCGCGTCCCTGTACCACCTCGGTCGCGTAGGTTTGCAGATGCCGCAGCGGAGGAACGAGGGTCGAGTCGAACCAGTAAGCCAGCAACGCCAGCACCACGACCAGACCAAGAACCAGCAGCGCTAACTGAAAATTAAAATTGCCGACCTCGCTGCCGCCAGCGATCTGGACAGCGCGGCTTTCCGCGACTAACCATTTGCCAAAAGCATCGACGGGCGTCACATATAACAGCGCACGCTGCCCCGTCAGCGGACTAGGCAGAATAGCGGGACGTGTGAAAACACGCGTCGTCAGCAGCCGTGTGGTCAAGCGCGTGTCATCGCCTACCGTTAACGGCGAATTGAATGGCGATTCCAACGTGCTGGCTTGATCGTTGTTCACCAGATAAAAGATGACCGTACCAGAGGTGTAGTCGGCGGTTTGCAGCGCATCATAAACGCTGAATTGCGTGGTGTCGGCTTTGCCCGTAGGATCGGCGCTCACCACCAGATAGCCGACGCTGTTGGCATCGCCGCGCACCAGCGCCACCAGATCGAAGGTCGGCAGCGGCTTGTCGATCAACTTGCCGATGTAGACAGCATCGCCCGTGATCGGCTGGCTTTGCAGCGCGTCATAATATGGCGCGGTGCGGTCATCCGTCGTCGCAGCCGTCGGCACGGAAGCCAACACTTTGCCGTTCAAGGTGACGAAACGAATTTGCTGGATGCTCAGATTATCGTTGAGCACGTTCTGGAACGCGTCACGGGCGATAGTGAGCGCTTCTGCGGATTCCGGTTCAGTCGTGAGCCGCGCCAAGGCCGAACGGACTTCACCATTTTGCGCCAACGATTGCGGTACGCTGACTAAGCGCGTGGCGACTCGATTTAAGATGGCGCTCCGTTCGCGGGCGATGACTTGCAGCGCGGATTCGGCGGCGGGCTGTGCCAGCGCCGTGAAGCGTGCGACTGCCACCAGCGCCGTGATCAGCAGGAACAAGGCTGCTGCCAACACCACGATGATCAAACGGGTACGGATCGATAATGAAGCCAGACGGTTAAATACGTTCATGCCTTTGCTGAACTCCCATTATCGGGGTGTACCCGGAACACACCAGTTGCCTCTTCAGTGATCTGGCGGGTGTCGGGCACATCCAAACGGATATGCGCACGCGTAGCTCCCAACGCTTCCTGAAACGATTCGGTGGCGAGCGCTAACAGCGAGTCGAGGTCGGTGCGTGTTTGTAGACGTGCCGATAGTTGGCTGGCGATTTGCTCACGCGTGGCGGTGATTCGCGCCTGTTCAAACAAGCGCAGGTTATCCAGCGCCAGTGCGAGACGTTGGGCGATGACGCGGGCAAGTTCGATCTGGCGACCCGTCCAGCCTGCCGAACGGGCAGCGCGGAACTCGATCACGCCGAGCACTGCGCCGCGCAAAACAATCGGTACGGTCAACATATGTTCACCGTTGACTTCGTAGGTTTCTACCTCGGCATGTTTGAATGCGCGTTGGTGTGCCTCGTTCAGTGCCGGATTTGATTGGATCAAACCGCTGTTCCAATCGAAGCCTTGCATCTGATCCAGACGGCTTTGCAGGAGCCGCGCCCCGCCTTCGCCACGATTATCGCGCCGACGCCCTTCGGAGCCAGCAGATTGCGTTTGTTCTTCGAGGCGGAAGCGCTGACGATTGCTTTCTTTGAGCTTGATGACGAGGCGGTTGTTTTCGATCACGATTGCCAACTGCGAAGCCACCATTTCCAGCACCTGAATGTCTTCAGCGATGAACGCGTCGGCGCGTATGCTCTGCACATCCAAGACGCCGATCACCGTTTGACCGTGACGGATAGGCACGAGCAGCCCGATCCGCGTGGTAGGTAGGAACTCGACGCGCTCCTCAACCGGATCAGCTTGGGTGATGCGTTTGGTCGTGCCCTGCTGGATGACGGTATTGACAATGTGTGAGTCGCTGGCGGCGATACGCTTGCGAGTAGCGGCGATTTGCACCGGATTCAGACCAGTCACCGCCCGCAAAATCACTAAATTGGTTTCGTCCTCAACCAAAAATACCTGTGCGTGATAGAAACCGAATTTGTCGCGGATGGTCTCGACAGTTTGCGTGAGGATTTCATCGATGTTGCCGGATGTGGTCATTACTTTGTTGAACGCGGCAAGGCTGCGCACTTCATCGGCAAGCACCTGCATCTGGTGCTCCATGATCTGCGGGCCGCTGGCGAAGATGCCGAGCATCAAGGCGTCGAGGAATAAGATTAACAGGCTGGTGATTAACGATTGGAGCGGACTGGCGCTGCTCAAGGCGAGGGCATCCAACGCGCCAGTGATCGCGATCAAACGTAGGGCGACGATCGACGCCACCTCGATCACCGTGACCCAGATTAAGAGGCGACGGTTGAGCAGCACGCCCGCCGCGATAATAGGTAGGCTGAAGCCGAGCAACTGATCGACCGAATGCGCTCCATTGCTAATGTCGGTGATCAAGGCGAAAACCAGCATCAACAGGGTAAAGAAGAACGACGCGACTGCCAAGCGTCCGGTTTTGACCAGCATAATCACGATGATGAACAGCGTCGCGCGGAAGATCCACAATGCCACTGCCAGCACGTCGGCGCTGTTAAGGGTTATCGAGCCGATGCGCAAGACCTGACGCGAAATGGAATTGTCGAGCAGGGCGATGGTCGGCGCGACCGCCGTGAACACGATCAACAGCCACGCGATAATCACGAGTTGACGTGCCTTATGTTGGTCGCTGAATTGCGCGTAGGGATGGGGTACGTCAAATAGTAGTTTTGACAGCTTCTGGATCATGAGCTTACGCCTGCGCCTCCGCTTCCGGTTCTGCCGTGAGTTGACCTAGCCTGATCGAGGCGGCGTCAGCATCGATGGCGCTGCTCAACTCATGCAGCGCGATCTTGATCAAGTCTTGAATATCGGTGACACCTTGAATTTTGGCGGAAATGCTGTTTACCTCAAATTCTTGCTGTGCCAACTCTTGCGTTTGCTCAAACAACCGTGCGTTATCCACGCTGACGGCGAGACGTTGCGCAACCGCCTGAATCATGTCGATGGTCTCGGTAGAACTGCCGACGTTCTGCAAATTACCTTCGAACTCCACCTCGATGGCACCGATGACCTGACCGCGCAGTTCGACAGGCACGGCGATCATGTGCTTGTTGTCGCCTTGCGACGTGATCGGGCGGCGATCCGCGACGGCACGCTCTAGCAGCGGCGTCCATGCACTTTCGGCGTGCAAACGTCCATCGTTCAGCGTGTAGCCGAGCGAATTGATCACGCGCTGGCGCATGTAATCTTTCCACGCTTGTCCCGTCAACCGTTGGTTGATCTGCTGACTTTCGCGCAGGTTGGTTTCCGCTTCGAGGAACATGCGGCGGGTTTCGTTGAGGGTCGCGCGTTGTTCATCGATCTGGATCGCGTTGTTGATCGCCAGCGCCACTTGGGTCGCCAGCAAACGCAAACTTTCCGCGTCTTGCGTGGTGAAGGTGTCCGTATGATTGCTCTGCAAATCCAACGCGCCGATGACCAGATCGCCTACGATCAACGGCAGCACCAGCTCGGAGCGCGTGGCGGGCAGCAGTTCGTTGACATGGCGCGGGAAGCGCAGCGTCGTCCCGCTCATCGCGTCGGAACGTTCTTCTTTGGCGTCCGAAATCACGGGTGCGCCCGAACCGATGCATTGACCAATCGCGCCCGTCGAGGTTAGCGATAGCCGATAGCCGCGTTCCAGCAGGAGTCTGCCTGCATCGCCCGTGCTGGCTGCTAGGTCAGCGAAGCGTCGTTCCTTGTCGATCAGGAAAATCTGCACCTGATACACCGCGAACCGATCACGGATATAGTTCACCGTGCGCGGCAGCAGATCATCGAGGTTGCTGATCTTGGCGGTGATCTGCGAAATATCCAGCACGCCGCGCAGTTGACTGAGCAAACGCGTGCTGTAACTGATCGCGCGCTGCACTTCGTAGGCAAACGCGCCTGCCAGCGCGCTGACGCCGAGCAGCAACACGACCACGATCAGCGACGCCAGCGGCAGATTTTGCGGCTCCAGCATCGACATGTCGGGCGTGGTCACTTGCGACTGACCCACAATCTGCGCGACCAGCAAGATCATCTCGATCACAAAGGTGGCGACGACGCCGCGCCAGTGCGCCACAATGCCCGCGTACAGCATCGGGAGCACCAAGACCAGCACCAGCTGCGTGCCGATCCCGTTTTGCAAACTGCGCGCCGCGATGACGAGGAAGAATGTATACAGCAGCCACATCGCCAAACGCAGGCGTCCGGTATGCACGGCGGCGACGATAATCAGCGCGATGGCTAACCCGCTGAACGCGTACAACATGGTGCGCTGCAACCGATCCGGCTCGATGGGCAGCAGTAAGCCACCGATGATCAGCGACACCGTCATGATGACCATGCATACGCCCACCAGCAGCGAGACGCGTGCCCGCAGTTGATCGTAGCGCTCGGTATAGTCGTAGCGCGGGATAATGAGTACTGACAGAAGGCCTCTGAGCGCCGAAATCATGCCTACTCCTTCTCTTCTGGGGTGCCCAAGCGGATGGCGATGCGATTCACACGGAGCGCCTCGCCCAAGCTCTGGGCTGCCGTCGCGACCACCGCATCGACGCTGGTCATCGACTGGATGCGGGTGCTGATCTCGTTGACCATTGCTTCACGGTGAGCTGCCCGCTGCGTATCTTCAAACATGCGGGCGTTATCGGCGGTGAGTCCCAACCGTTCGACGGCCTGATGCACGATGACGAGCTGTTCTGGCGTCACCAATTGGTTTGGCTCTAATTCAAATTCCATCGCCCCGATGATCTGCCCGCGCACGCTGATCGGCACCGACACCACTTTCATATGCGCGTAATCGTTGACGATTGGCTGATGACGGCGGCTGGCTTCTGCCATCGTCGGCGTCCACGCCGCCACCTTGTCAATCGATTTCGAATGCATATCGATGGTGAAGGCGGGAGCTTCAGTGGTGCTGTTGAGATATTCCGTCCACGCCGCGCCCGTCAATTGTCGATTGAGGCGTTCGATCTCGCGCAGGTTGGCGCGGGTCTGTTCGTACAGCCGCTTATTCTCGTTCACTTGCGCTTGGGCTTCTTGGAACAGCCGCGCGTTATCGATGGCGACGGCGATTTGATTCGCCAGCGTCTCGAACACGCGAATATCTTCCGGTAAAAATGCCGCCGGATTGCTGCTGTGCAAGTCGAGGATGCCGAACACTTCCTGACCAAGTCGCATCGGGATCGCGGTTTCGACGTGCGTATCCGCGAGGAAGCCCGACCGCATATACGAGCGTTCGCCCGTCGTCGTGGCGTCTGTATCACGCGCTACCAGCGCTTGACTGCTCAGGCTGACGCGCCCGATCAAGCTCAGACTGCCGACGCTGTAAGCCGCGTGTTGCGCCGACACTTCATCGGCGGTCGTGGCGGTCAGCGTCGCCTTGGATCGATCCGTATCGATCAGATAAATTTGCACATGGCTGACATCAGGGAAGGTATCGCGCACCACGCGCACGATTTCCTTCAGCAGCACGTCCAGATCGAGCCGTGCGGAGAGCAAGCGCTGGCTGACGGCGGTACTCGCTTCCGACAGCATCATGCGCCGTTCCGTATCGCGGGCACTGGCTTGGTAGGCCAACGTGGGCAGACTTTGCCCGATCAAGAAGTTGATCGCGCCATGAATGATCACGGATGGCGCGTACAGGCCGATAATGGTTGCCCATGATGCTTGGACAAAGCTCGGTGAGGTGGAGAATACCCACGCGAAGGTAGGCAGCGTGATCGCCGCCGTGATGACGGGGCCACGTCCACCGATCAGGAACCCGCTCAGTGAGATCACCACCATCGCCACGACCAGAAATGCCCGCGCATCAATAGCGCCGGAGACGGTCAGCGACAGCGGCGCGACGTAAATGCACACGATCACGAGATAGGCAGCGTTGATCTGGCTGCCACTCCGCGTTAGGTAGATCGCGACGAAACCCGCGATGAACAGCGCGAAGGCGAACGCGACGAACAGCGTCCGTTGCGGGTCAGTCAGCGCGACATAATTGAGCGGCAGCAGCACGAACAGCAGAAACGCGGATATTGAGCCTAAGACGGCGGTGGTATACGTGCCGATAGCCCGCCTCCGCTGTACCAGATCTGGATACAGGCTGAGGGGAAACACGGTATTGAGTAAACTAGACATAGGCTCCCTTTGCCATTATTGAGCAGGCGTCGCGGGTGAAGCGCCTTGACCACTGCTGTCAGTGTCTTGTTTATCGGGGAGCGGGGGCAGCATACCCGTCCCGGTAGGCACGACCGTCAGACGAACGCGGGCACGGTTGGCTTGCAACGCATCGGCTAATTGGCGGGTCGTATTCAACAGCAAACTCGGCAGATCGTTGTAATCTTGCAGCGCATTGCCCAAGCGGTTCGCCAGACTTTCGACATCGGCGCGGCGGGCGGCGTCCATATACTGGCGTGCATTTTCCAGCGACACCGCCAGTTGATTCGCGATCTGCTGGAGCAGGTCGAGGTCGAGCGCGGCGAAGTAATTGGTATCGTGATGCGCGACGTTGAACGTCCCCACCACGCGTCCGGCGAGGATCAACGGGGCAAACGCCGCCGAATGCAGCCCCGCCGCAATCCACTGCTGATAATCGATATAGCGCCCTATGCTCAGGTCAGCTTCCACCAGCGGATTGCCCGTGCGGATCACCCGCAGCAGCCCCGTTGATGCGCTGGCGAGTTCGCGCTCGTCGGCTTCATTGTCAGTAAGCGTGTACAGTCGCAGCGTATTCGGGTCGCCCGCCAGCAAACTAATGCTAACATGATCCGCCTTGACGACTTTGAGCGTTTCTTCGCGGGCAATTTTGAAGATCAAATCGCGGTCGAAGGTGGCGGTGATGCGACGGCTGAGGTTGGTGATGAATTCAAGTTGCGAGGTGCGCTTGCGCAGTTCATCGACCAGCAGCGCGTTCCGAATGCCTAATCCGAGCTGCGAGGTCAGCGCCAGTGCCGTGTCTAATTCCTCGTCGGTGAAGTCGTGGTAAACGTGATATACATCGAGGCCGACCATGCCGATGAATTTATCTTCCGCGAACATCGGTACGAAAGCCACCGAGCGGATGCCCTGCCGCTCCAGAATCGAGCGTTCGATCTCGTAGCGCGCCGCATCTTCGATCCGGTTGATGGCGAGTGGTGCGCGGCCTTCCTTCATCCGGTGATAACTGTTGGCGGAGATGGGTACCGTGACGCCGCGCAGTCCGAAATCGGGATATTCCGCGATGACCAGCCCCGACGAAATCCCGCCCGTAAAAATCATGATACCAACATGATCGACGGACAGCGTCTCCACCAGACTACGCGCTGCCTGAGTCAGCTTTTCGCTATTTTCCAGCGGCGTATCTGCCAGACTGGTCAGGTCGCGCAGCGATTGCCAGACTTCAAGCTCTTGGGTGATGCGCTTGGTGATCCGCGTGAAATGCCCGGTTTCCGTCAGCGTGGAGGAGGCGGCGGATGTGTTCGTTTCTTGCGGTAAATCTACCATCTCGGTTACCCACGTCGCCCTTTCTTGATAAAGTTCATAACTTCCATCGGAAAGCGATCTACATCAATTGGCTTCGGGATATAGCCGTCACAACCCGCGTTGATCGATTTTTCTTTGTCGCCTTTCATGACGTTGGCGGTGAGCGCGATGATGGGGATGTGATTCAATTCTGGGAATTTGCGGATGTCGTTGGTGGCGGTGTAACCGTCCTTTCCGGGCATGTTGATGTCCATCAGGATCAGGTCGGGGCGTTCCCGCACGGCTAAAGCGATCCCGGTATCGGCGTCAGCAGCCTCCACGACCTCGATATCTTCGAACATCAGGACGCGTTTGACCAGCATCCGGTTATCGACCTTATCTTCAATATACAAAATACGTGCTGCTGGCATATGAGTCCCTGCTCCATGTTGGAATGATTAGATTCCTTAACCCTCGAACGGTCAAGATGGCATAGTCCAACGCATCCTTTATTATCCACTGTTCCGACAATCTTAGCGTGAAATTCGTGCAACACCTTCATAACAAATTCAACTCTTAGTAGGACGAGAATAATGCAGCGTGATGCGCTAAAAGTTGAACAGTGGCTTGCAGGTCATCCCCAATTTCGATAGACTATCCTCAACACTTTTGTCTTGCAACCAATGGCTTGTGTTTCACCTTCTTTGGGGAAAAAGCTGTCGCATGGATGCAGATGATGTGTCTCAACTGCATAGATGGTGAGGCGACTGCACGCTCGGAAGCGTCAGTCCGAAGGGGGGAAGTCCGGTGCAAGTCCGGCGCTGTCCCGCAACTGTGACCCGCAAGGGGAGCCAGATTACCCGCCTAACCGTCACTCAGATAGCCCTAGCATCTCTCGTGGATAGGAGGTAGCGTGCTGTGAGATACCCGATTCTCCGACTCTCACCGTAACATGCGCCTTCCGCAGTGAAGGCGTTTTTGTTGATAACCAGATTCATCATTTGCTAATACTACCAACCCGAAGCAATTGGAGTTCCCTTATGTTTACGCGATCCCTGCGTACCGTTCTCGTCTTTTCTATCGTGTTTGCCGCCGCGTTCGGATTCATCCGCAGCGCTCAACCCGCAACTGCCCAAGATGTCTGTGTCGCCAATGTTGAAGCCGCGCTCACATGGATGGCGACGCTGCAAAACGCGGATGGCGGCTTTACCAACGGCTTCCAACCCGAAAGTGACTTCGGCACCACCGCCGACACGATCTTCGCCATCAACAGCGCCGATGGTGACCTGACCGAGTTCGTGAAAGAAGGCAAATCGCCGCTCGACTACGTGACGGATCAGGTCACGCAGGGCAAAGTCACCAAAGCCGGTGTGCTCGGCAAACTGCTACTCGCGCTGGCCTATACAGACGCCACGCCCGCCAGTTTCGGCACCCATGATCTGATTGCCGAAACCACCGAAGCGCTCAAGGCGCTCGAAGATGGCAGCGATCTCTACAGCCTCTCGCTTGGCGTTCTTGGGCTGCGTGCAGTCGGCGTGGATGTCCCTGACACCACTATCAAGGCGCTCCTCGATGCGCGTGGCACGGATGGCGGTTGGGGCTTCAGCAAGGGCACACCGTCTGATACCAACACCGCGTCGTTCGCGCTGCAAGCCCTGATCGCCGCCGATGCCGAGTTTGACGCCGCCCCCACGCTGGCCTATTTCAAGAGTGTTCAATCCAAGGATAGCGGTTGGGCTTATCAAGCGCCCGCCTCTGGAGAATCTGTCAGTGATGCCAACTCCACCGCCGCCGTCGTCCAAGCCCTGATCGCGGCGGGTGAAGACCTGAGCACATGGGGCAGCCCTGAAAAAACACTGGCGAGTTTCCAACAAGCGGACGGCTCGTTCACCTATCAACTCAGCCAACCCGCGCCTAGCTTCTTGGCGACGGTGCAAGCGCTGCCCGTCCTCTGCGGTGCGACGCTGATCGTCAAATCGGACGCCATGAGCGCCACACCGGACGCTACGCCAGCCCAATAATCCCCGCTTCTTGCTCATTGAGTACCCCGGAGGATGGAGATTGCGGCTCCATCCTCTCTATTCACTGGTCGCCGTCACGGTTAAGCGGTATCGTTACAGCACCTCACCGAAATTGAAACCGGTGCATACAGGGGAAAACTTACATGACAACGATCAGTCGGATTTTAGTAGCGGTCGTCGCTCTTGAGCATCTCTTTTTTCTGTATCTGGAAATGTTTTTGTGGACGACGCCGACTGCTCAGAAATCCTTCGGTACGACCAAAGCGTTTGCTCAAGCCTCCAAGACGCTGGCGGCGAATCAAGGCCTATATAACGGCTTTCTCGCGGCGGGCTTACTGTGGAGCATCGTCCATCCCGATCCCGCAATTGGGCGTCAGGTAGCGATGTTCTTCCTCGGTTGCGTGATCGTGGCGGGCGTCTATGGTGGTGTGACGGTCAAGCGCTCGATCATGCTGATCCAGGCGCTGCCCGCCGCGATTGCCTTGATCGCGGTCTACGCGATGCAATAATCGGATAGCCGATGCTCTATGGCACTTTGGCTTGCATTGTTTTGACGATCTGCTCGATAGGGTCGTCCGTACTGATCACGCGTACGACCAACTCATCGATGATCTTGGCGAGATCGTCCCAATGCGCCAAGCGCGGCAGTTCGCGCGCATTTTCGTGCAGCGTGGACAAGCGGTGATAATACGGAATCTGCGCGTTGACTTCGGCGTCATGCCATGTGCTGGTACGGCAGCCAATCGCGCCCGCCAGCGTCAGGAATTTGTCTTGCTCCGCTTCCATGCAGTGCCGGATGAAGCGGTAAGCCAACTCCTTGTGCGGGCTGTTCGCCATGATCGACAGCGTCCAGTACACGCTCAGGGACAGCGGCTTCCCGCCCGCCGACGCTGGAATCGGCGCGATATTCACCTTGCCTTTAATGCCTGAGTCGGGGCTGGTATCGCACAGCGTGGCGAACCCGAACCAGTTGACCATCATCGCGATCTCGCCCGCGAGGAATGACAAGCCCGATTTCACCGAGTCGAATTCGCGTGCCTTGGGGTGGATCGCGCTCTGATCGTTCAAAATCGCGCGGTAAAACTTCAGCGCGTCGATGGCTTGCGGCGTATCGAGCTGCATCCGCTGGTTCGCGTCGAACAACTCCCCGCCGCGTGTCCACAGTTGAATGCAGAAATCATAAACCGTATTGTGTCCGTCGGGGAACGCCGCGAACACCGTGCCATATAGATTCTGCTCAGGCCGCGTGAAGAATTGCGCCACCTGATGGAACTCCTGCCAAGTCGTCGGCACGCGCAGATCGCTGCCATAGTTGGCGCGATAAGCTGCCTGTTCCGCCGGATCATCAAACAGATCGCGGCGGTAGATGAAGCACTCCGGCCCATCATGATACGGCAGTCCGTAGATGGCATCCCCGAATTGCTGCATTCCCAACAGCGACTTAGGCCACGCCGCAGGCCACCCCGACGGCGGAGTCGCCTTGATCAGCGGCGCGAGATCGAGCAGCACGCCGGATTCTTTGGCGGTGGCGAACCAATCCGTCACGAAAAACACCACGTCAGCGCTTTGCTCATCAAAAATCGTCTTATGCAGCGGATCAAGATCCATCTGCACGGCGTCCAACGTCAGTTCCACCCGTTCCGTCTTGACGAATGACTCCCACGCCTGACGGATCGCCGCCTCAAACGGATCATATTTACGAATCGCGACTCTTAAAGAATTCTGACTCATTTTGCCCTCCCAAAATCTCTTTTTGATTCACCCACTTTTGGTTAACCGTAACCGCGAAAAATGACGATATATGACCTCACGGTTCCCCCTCTTTGCGAAGCGGAGAGGGGGTCAGGGGGTGAGGTTGATCTATTTCTCATCCCGCAGTACACGATCCACGTACTCAGCCGCCAACCCCAGATACATCACCGGATTCAGCAGTTCATCGATCTGTTCCGGTGTCAGATGCGCGGTGACTTCCGCCCGCTGTTTGAGCAGCTCGGAAAATGCCCGCCGCGACTCGAACGCTTCCATTGCCACTTCGTAAATGATGTCGTGCGCGTGCTGGCGTCCGATCTGCTTCCCTAGCGCCAGCATCACACGCTCCGCCAGCAACAAGCCGCCCGATGCGTGCAAATTACGCTCCATGTTGTGCGGATACACGATCAATCCTGCGAGAATACGCTGCGTCATCACCATCGCGCCGTGAACGTAATTGCATAGCTCCGGCAAATACGCCCATTCCATCTGCACGCTCGACCAATCGCGCTCGTGCTCGTGATGCATCGCGTCCAGTGCCACCGTCGCCAGCGGACGCGCCATCCGTGCCAGCGCCAGTACCGCTTCGCACAACATCGGGTTACGCTTCTGCGGCATCGTGCTGCTGCCCACTTTGCCCATCTCAAACGGTTCCTCGACCTCGCCAAATTCCGTCTTCTGCAAGTCGATGATCTCGTGCGCGATCTTGCCCATCGTAGAGGCGATCATCGCGAGATCACACGCATATTCGGTAAAACCGTCCCGCGCCGTGTGCCACCCGATGATCGGCACGCCCAAGCCGAGCAGTTCCATCAGCTTCGCGTTTACGATGAAGCCGTGTTCCTTCACGCCCGCCAGTGTCCCCGCCGCGCCCGCGAACTGCCCCACCAGCGCGCGTTCTGCCGCTTGCTCCAACCGCACCTTATGCCGCCGCACCTCCGCCAGCCACACCGCCACCTTGAATCCAAACGTGATCGGCAGCGCTTGCTGTCCGTGCGTGCGCCCCGCCATCGGTTGGTCGCGATAACGTGCGGCCAGTTCGCTCAACGTCCCGATCAGTTCGTCCAGCGTGGCGAGGAAGATGGCGTGTGCGTCTTTCAAGTGCAGCGCCAGCCCTGTGTCCATCACATCTTGCGTGGTCGCACCCCAATGCACATAGCCGCCCGCGTCGCCTTCGCACAAATTGGAAAGCTGCCAGATCACGGATACCAGCGGATGCGCGGTTTTGTCCATCCCCTGCTTGATCGCCGCCTTATCGAACAACGCGAAGTGCGCCTTCCGCGTGATCTCTGC
Source organism: Anaerolineae bacterium (assembly GCA_019637615.1). GTDB lineage: Bacteria > Chloroflexota > Anaerolineae > Aggregatilineales > UBA2796 > JAHBVK01. The sequence goes on from JAHBVJ010000009.1 coordinate 53,157, forward strand.
CGCCGCCGCTTCCGGCACGATCCCGACGGTCACTTCGGCTTGGGCGAGCGCCGCCTCGAAATCCAACCACTTTTGCAAGCGCTGGTCGTCGGTGAACACCGCGCGCATTGCAGCAGAACTGAACAGATCGCAGAAAAATTGGGAATCGATGACATGACTGAACATACGTGAACCGATCTACTTTCAATTAAATGGCCTAGCGCCATGCACAAGTTAACATTTCTGCGGTTTCAGCGTCGGACTGATGACCCCTGTCCACGTCAAATCGCTGATCCGCGCCGTGAGCGTAGCGGAGAAGAAATTCCATACACGCAGCGGGCAAGCCAGCACACTGCTGAATTCTAGCGCCGGTGTTTCATAGCTCAGGACTCGCTGCATCGTGTACGGGCGAAGCGAAGCCGCCTCATAATAGAGTCGGTCAGGCAGCCCATATGCTGACCACACCATCTCGAATCGCGCGGTCAGCGGCAGTTCGATCAAATACACGAGGTTATTGCGTACCCACGCTTGCCCTTGCCGTGTGCTGTCCAGTGCGGCTGGCTGCGCACCGCTCCACGTCCACTGGATCAGCCGATCCGAGGTGACCATCCCGTCGATAGTCCGAACTTCAGCGATCCAAGGATTTGCTTCTAGGATGTCGATGGCCTCGCCAGCGGTCGTCACCTCCGGTTTGATGCCGAGCCAGCACGGGGCGGCGCACTCAGCAGGCGCGCTTAACACCGCTACCATTTCTGCCTCAATCGCGCTCCGTGACGCCCGTGCGCTCACCATGATCACGCCGAGCGTCACGGTTGCCACTGCCCACATCACCGCCGCCCACCTGCTCACCCCTCGGATCAGCCACATACGCGCGTCACAGGCGGTAGAATCGCGTCGCCGTGCCGCCTAAGATCGCGTCCTGTTCCGCCGCCGAATAGCTGCTGATCGCCTGTTTTGTCTCCCGCCACACCTGCGCATAATCGCCCGCCAGAATCGCCACGGGCCAATCGCTGCCAAACATCAGCCGATCTGCGCCGAAGCACTTGAGCGCGTGATCGATGGTCGGCTTGAGCGCGGCGGCATTCCAATCCGGCGCGGCGGCGGTGTTCAACCCCGACACTTTGGCGTAGACATTGGGGCTTTCGGCGGCGGCTTTCATCTGCGCCTCCCACACGGGCGATCCCCCATCTTTGATCGGCGGCTTGGCGAGGTGGTCAATCGCCATCTTTAGGGTCGGCACTTTCGCCGCCAGCGTCGGGACGTGCTTCAGATGGTTGGGGAACACCGCCACCACCTCGAAGATCATGTCGTGACTCGCCAGCACCTTGAGCGACTCGATCACCACATCTTGTACCACCCAATCGGGGTTCGGCTCCTCGTGGATCAGATGCCGCATCCCACGAAACTTCGGATGCTTCTTGTACATCTCCAACCGCTTATGCGTCAGGTCGGGGTTCAACAGGTCTACCCAGCCGATCACCGCGCCGATCCAGTCGTTATAGTCCGAATGCACGAGCATCGACGCCGTATCCTCATACGAATTCGCGCTCTGCACCAGCACTGTTTTGTCCACGCCCGCCGCTTTGATCTGCGGATACAGGTCTTTCGGCTCGAAGGTGGCGTAGATCGGCCCGTAAGCGGGGATCAGCCAGCTATATTCCACCTCGTCCAAGCGCCAGTAATGTTGATGCGTATCTACTTTGAGCATAGTGCCTCCAAAAAAGGGAAGAAAAATCTTTAGATTGACAATTATAAAATAGAAATTATAATTTCTTACCAAGAGATTGCAACAGAATTACTCTTCTTTCACCAGAAAATGGATATGATGACCTTTACGTTTTGCTACGCTGATCGTGTGCGCCTCCATCTTAACACCCAACTCATGGAGTGTCGCTGATGTATCATTACCAGAATCTCCCCATCCTTCCCACGCAGGTGATCGGCAGTCACGGCACGCCCGGTTGGTTGTTCGTCGTGCGCGAAGCCATGAAAGACAAGAAAATGGGCGCGGTGGACGTTCGCGAAGCCTTTGATGATGCTACCGATCTCGCCATTATGGAGATGGAAGAAGCAGGCGTCGATGTCATCTCCGACGGCGAGATGAAGCGCTTTAACTTCCTCGTTGGCTTCTACGACTACATCGACGGGCTGGAAAAAATCCCGTGGGATCGTCAGCTCGGCTATCCGGGGCCGGACATGATCGACGCCTTCCGCGTCACCGCACCGCTCACCAACAGCAAAGGCTTCGGGCTGGTCGAAGAACTCGAATACGCCCGCACGCGCACGCAAAAACCGATGGTCACGCCCTTCGGCGGGCCAGTGACGTTCGCCTTTCGCGTCAACCCCGGCACGGTCTATACGGACAAAAAGCAGGTCGCGTGGGCCTTGGTACCGCTGCTCAAAGCCGAATTGAATCGCGCGGTAGCAGCCGGTGCGACGCACATTCAGTTGGACGAACCCTCCGCCATTGATGACTTTGTGCCGCTGCCCGAATTTGTCGAGATGATCAACGCGATGGTCGCGGACGTGAAAGATAAAGCCACCATCGGCCTGCACATTTGCTTCGGCAATTTCATGGGGCGTCCAGCCGTGGCGCACCGCACCTACGAGCACATCGCACCACATTTCAAGGATATGCACGTAGACATCATCCACTTGGAATTCGCCAATCGCGGCATGTGGCAAGCCGATCTCTTCGCCAAGCACGCCCGCGCCGATCAATTTCTCTCTGCAGGCGTGATCGATGTCAAAGCCCGCGCCATCGAAAAGCCGGAGATCGTCGCTGAACGCATCCGCGAACTGCTCAAGTACAACGATCCCAAGCGGCTGTGGATTTCGGCGGACTGCGGCTTCAGCATGACAGCGCGTTGGGTCGCGGCGGAAAAGCTCAAGGCGATGGTCGGCGGTGCCCAGATCGTCCGGCGCGAACTCGGGGCGGGATGAGGTAACGTTATGGCACTCAACCTCGCCTACTCCGCCACCATTGGACGCACGCTGCGACTGGACGACATCGACACCATCGGCATCTCGTCGCAGACCCTTGCCGATGCGCTGATCGACTCCGGCAAGCACGACGACGCCCGCGCACTGATCGACTATTTCCTCGCGGAAATGCAGATCATGAGCAAGATCATGTGGACATGGGCGGAAGACATCATCCGCTTCATCATTGAGAAGTCGGGTGCGGCGGCTGGCGCGGACGTGACGGCCTCGGCGGGCATCATGCGGACGTTCAAAACGCAACCGCTCGGCCTCGCCCCGCATCAACGCTGTCTGGACGCGCTGGCGAAGGGCGATGTCGTCAACGCCAAAACGTGGCTGGATCGGATGCGGCTGGAATTCAAGCACCGCGATCAGCTCATGGTCATGTGGGTGCAAGACCTGCTCTCCTACTGCGCGGCGACATGGGGCGAAGAGGCAGTGCTGGAGACGATCCTGCACACGCACCAATCGATCTGGGGGGATCGCTACGCCGCGTGGGATCAGATGACGCCGTGGGAAAAAGTCTGTCTCACCGTCGAAGGGATGCGCGGCGGGCATTTCAGCGGCCTGACCGGACGCGGCGAGGTGCTCGTCAGCGAGGAAGATGATCGCTTCGTCATCGGCTTCGATCCCTGTGGCAGCGGTGGCGTCCTCCGTCGCGGCGATCCCGAAACCGGACGCCCGCCTTACCCGATCACCGATCACGGCGTCAACCACACTGCGCATCTCTGGACATGGCAAAAAACGGGTGTGCATTGGTATTGTGCGCACTGCGCCATCGCGATGGAATGGCTGCCCGGACGCCAACGTGGGCATCCTTTGCGCCCGCTCGATCACACCCTTGATCATAACGCGCCGTGCGTTTGGTATGTTTACAAAGATGAATCCCAAACCCGTGACTACCACTATCCGCGCACAGGCATAGTCAAACCAGCGGATATTCATTGAGGTTTTGGAATCGCGCATCGCAAGGAGGGAACCGCCGCGAATCTGAACCAACCGGAGCGTAATCACAACTATCTAGTTCGTCGGAGAGACTGCACGTTAAGGAAAAATATTATGTCAAGATTAGCCAAGCTTTTGTTTGCTGCCCTGATCCTCATCAGCAGCTTCGCAGGCCTCAGTCAAGTCGCCGTAGCGCAAGACGGCCCACAGTACGCAGGGTTGGATAAAGACCTCACGGGCGTCACCATCCGCATGGCGAACATCGGCGGCGGTCAATACGAAGCCATGTATAAATCGATCTCCATGTTCGAAGACAAAACCCACGCCAAGGTCGAGATCGTCTTCTTGGGCGACGGCTTCGAGATCGACAAGAAGCTCAAGACCGACTACGCCACCAGCGCCGTTGATTACGACGTCGCATGGGATCACACCAGCTTCATGGCGCAGTACAAAGATTACGTCGAAGACATGCGCCAGTGGTTCAGCGATGCTGATCTCGCTCATTTCAGCAAGGCCATCATCGACGCCGCGACGGTGGACGGCAAACTGCTGCTGATCCCGCGTCACGCCGACATCGCTGCCTTCCACTACCGCACCGATATCTTCGATGACGCCAAGATCAAGGACGCCTACAAAGCCGAGATGGGCAAAGACCTCGTTGTACCGACCACGCTGGAAGAAGTAGACTCTGTTGGTCGCTTCCTCGTCAAGGGCGGCTACGTCAAGTACGGCTACGGCATGGCTGGCAAAGAAGAAGCCCTGACTGGTCGTTTCTACGAGCTGCTGTTTGCGTCGGGTGGTCAATTCCTCAACGACAAGAACGAACCCGCCTTCAACAGCGAAATCGGCGTTAAGGTTGCTACCCTCCTGCGCGACTGGTACAAAGATGGCATCATCGCCGCCGACACCCCCAACCTGCTGTGGGACGGTGACGCCGCCAACTTCTGCAACGGCAGTGTTGCCATGAAGCTGGAATGGTACGGCTGGTACAGCTACTTCCAAGACCCCAAGAGCTGCCCGACCATCGCTGGCAAGTTCGGTCTGACGCGTGGGTTCCTCGGCTTTGCGGGCGAGGGCGCACGTCCGACGGGTTGGGCTGGTGCGCACGCCTTCTCCATCCCCACCGCCGCCAAGAATAAGGAAGCCGCCGCCCAATTGATCAAGTTCCTCACCTCGGAAGCGGTCGCCTACGACGAAGCCAAGCTCGGCTTCCTGCCCGTTCGCGATGATGTCTGGACGCGCCTGATTAACGATGCTTCCAGCGCCGCCAACCCGCTCGACAAGGTGCGTTTGGAAACAGCACAGTTGCAGATCAGCGAAGACTTCAAGACTCCGCCCATCACTGCCGACTGGATTCCTATCTCCAACGTGCTTTATCCGACCATCCAGAAGATCATCCTTGGCGACGTTGAGCCACAAGCTGGCCTAGACTCCGCCGCCGCCGAAGCACGCACCATCCTAGAGCAAAGCGGTTCCATCAAGCAGTAACATCACCGTCCGCCGCCTAGCTCACGCTTTCCCGTTCCAGAAGGTAAAGATGGTCAGCCATCTTTGCCTTCTGGATTATCATGTAAATAGCAACCTATTCGTCACGCTTGCTATCCTGAGTGCCGCAGGGATTGGTAATAACGCAGGAACGCGACACCATTTCCTTGGGGCTGAGTCCCGAAGGGACTTCGTTCTCTAAGCCTGACACTTATGGTTTTTCAAAAAATAAGGCAGGAATACGATGCGAACGTCAACACATTTTCTTGAGTCCCTTTAGTGGACTTCTTGGGATTGTAGCCGGGGGTTTTAACCCTCGGCGTGCGTTGGCGACAACCTTGCGTTTCCTTGATTAATTTCTTAAACACTTCAGTGTCGGGCGGCGTTGCAACGACTACGTGTGTCCCTAACGGATTTTTGCCGTCCTATCGGACATCGAGCCGACAAGCGATCAGGCAATCTAGTCGAACTTCATCTGATCTAGTTAGGACGATGTGCTTTGTCCACCAATGTCAGTGCTTCTGCCTCCAACCCACCAGCGCGTCCAGCCTCAACGCCGCGTTTTACCAGCACGCGTTGGATGCCGTTTTTTATGCTGCTGCCATCGATCATCTTGATCCTGTTCGTGACGGGTTTCCCGCTGCTCTATTCGCTCTATGTCAGCTTTACGCCCTATGACCTGCTGCGTCCGCAAACGCTGATCTTCAACCCGTCGCACGCGTTGGACAACTACGCCCAACTGCTGCGCGATCCAGTCTTCTGGCAAGCGTTCATCAACACGATCATGTTTCTGACCATCACCGTCAATCTCGAATTGGGCATCGCCATCGCCCTCTCGCAGCTCATCGCCCGCGTCACCTTCGGGCAAGCCGCCATCCGCGTGCTGCTGATGATCCCCATGATGTTCGCGCCGGTGCTCGTCGGCTTCCAGTTCCGCTGGTTTTTTAACGATACTGTAGGGCTGGTCAACAATTTTCTCGGCGTGTTCGGGATCAAAGGCCCGGTCTGGCTGATTCAAGAGCCACTAGGCATGTTCAGCATCATCGCCGCCACCATCTGGATGAATGTGCCAGTCATGACGGTTATTCTGCTCGCCGGAACCCTATCCTTACCGCCGGAACTTTATGAGGCGGCGGAAGTCGATGGCGCGACATGGTGGCAGCAGTTCCGTAAGATCACGCTCCCGCTGCTGGCTCCCTTCACCTACATCGCGCTCACCCTGCGCTCGTTGGATGTGGGGCGCTCGTATGACATTGTGCGTATCATGACGGGCGGTGGCCCCGCCAACCGCACCGAATTGATCTGGACATACGTCGGGCGCTTGGCGATTGATAGCAATAAATTTGGCCTTGGTTCAGCCATGTCCTTCATCACGGTCATCATTTCGCTGTTTTTTACCGTCTATCTGTTCCGCCAGTTGGTGAAATCGAGGATCGTACAATGATGGTTCGCAGTGTCGGCAAATATCGGCAGCTATCCCAATTTCTGATCAATGCCTGCGCGTGGATTATCCTGACGGCGGGAGCCTTGCCCGCCATCTGGATCGTGTTGACGGCTTTCCGTCCAGCGGGCGAGGTCAACGCCTCACCGCCGATCTGGATTCCGCGCGAGATCACGCTGGATGCCTTCGCCAACATGTTCGGCCTGAATCCTGAGATTCAAACCCGCGTCGCCGTCGATGCCTACGCGCGCAATTCGGCCTTGGTCTCGATCATCAGCACGGGGTTGGCGGTTATTTTCGGGACGTTGGGCGGGTATGCCTTCGCGCGTTTCAAGTTTCGCGGGCATACGGCGACCTTCCTCGCCCTGATGTTTTCTCGCTCCGTGCCGGGGATCGCGCTCACACTGCCGTTGTTCATCCTATTCACGCGCTTAGGGCTGACCAACAGTATCCTCGGCTTGGCGCTGGTTTATACCGCGATCAACATTCCGTTCACCATCTGGCTCATGGATGGCTTCTTCCGCCAGATTCCCTACGACCTTACCGAAGCCGCCTTCGTGGACGGTTGCACGCATTGGACGGCCTTTCTGCGCATCGATCTGCCCTTGGCGCTCCCCGGCGTCTCGGCGGCGGCAATCTTCGCCTTCTTGGCCTCGTGGAATGAATATCAACTCGCCAGCATGTTGACGCGCAGCAACGAAGCCCGCACCTTCCCGCCGGGGCTGTTTGCCTTCACGCAGCAGTTCACCGTCGATTGGCGCGGGATGTGTGCGCTCAGTGTCCTGATGATGATTCCTGCTATCGTATTCGTACTGCTCACGCAGCGTAACATGGTGCGCGGTCTGACGTTCGGCGCAATCAAAGGCTGACGATCTTTCTTAGAACGAGTTGGCAAATCTCTTACGAAGTTCATATGTTTCAAGTACTTGACAATTCGTTCTATATCTGATACACTAGCCAGCATGGATGAATACCATCTATCCTCATCGATAGATTCTCCATGCGGCGGCATTTCTTCCCTTCACCGCCCAAAAATCCGACTTCTTTATGCCTAGCACTTTGGTTCCAACAGATTCGGCGTGCTTTTCAGATTGACTCACTACTTATCACTTTCTTCGTCGCCTGTTTTTGCCTGTTACGGCCTGATATTTGCCTGATCTTTTTGGTTCAGGACAGGCCATTGAGCAGTGAATTACCATCACCATATTTTTGCCTGTTATATCAGGCAAAACAGGCAAATTCAGAAAGATACGCACCATCCATAAGCTGAATCTCGACTAGCCACGAGCAGACATCAGCATGCAAAACATCTCTGAGGGGGTGAGTCCCATTCGGGACTTCGTTCTCTAAGCCTGACGTTTCAACATCGGGCGGCGCTGCCAACCTGACACCGCACCGGCTCGTCAATGCTCTGCTTAACTTCTTAATCACCATCATTGTCGGGGACTTTTCATCATCAACGAGGTACACGACGCGCATTTCACTAAGGACTAATAGAGTACCGACAACGACCATTCCTATCGTACGGACGCCACACGTGGCGTCCATTGAGCCTGATGATTAGGTCTAATCAATTTCGGTTATCTATAAGCACTCAGCTCTAAGGACTTCTTTCGCCGCTCTGCTAAACAGGGTAATCAGGGCTTCATCTATCCATCAACGTGAGGTACTTCTCTAATGCAGCATCCAGCTACAACTCTCCCATCTTCCTACCTTCTCGTTGAGAAGATGGTCGAAGCTGTTTGTATTGGAAAGTCCCTCATCGCTTGCGGGGAAGGAGCTAGGGTGGGGTTAAGGTCATTTGAACCACTTTCTGAGTATTCTTCACATGGCACGTCGCTGTCTTTATTCAGAACTAATCACTCAGCACCAAGCACTTGCCTCACCCATGATCCCGCTCCCACCAGTCAACGGGATCATTTCGGGGATCATTCCAGCTTACTCGGCGGGCAGCGGCGGCACGGTGATGACCTGCCCGCCGATCTCCGCCACGAAGCTCCCGTCGATCTCCCACGCTGCCAGTTCGACAGTTGGCAGTGCCGACACGTTGGCGGAACTGCCCGCGTAGGCGACGCACACCAGATCGTGCTGCTGTTGCAGCGGGGTAGCCTTCAACACCGCCAGCAGGTTGTACCCGTACACGCTGTTCGGGCTTCCTGCGACAGCCTGCGGGATGCTGCTGTAGCCTTGCAGTGGATTGATGCCCACAGTGTCGGCACCGAAGCTTATCCACAACCAGCCATCCGCCAAGCGGAGTTGTGGAGTAGCACCCGCCTCGAAGCCGAGTGGCGCGCTGCCCTCCTCCGCCGTGACTTCCGCCGCCGCCGGATCGAGCGTGATGCGATGCGCCCGCACATGCACATCGCCCATCGGAATCAGCGTCGTGTCGATCAGGTGCCGATGTCCGTTCACTTCAATCGGGTAGCGGCTGCGCAGCCAGCCCGACTCGCCCACCGCGAACGCGAGGACATGTTCACGCTGCCCGCGAATGCCATTCTCGCTCAGGCACAAGCAGTTGTCCAGCGACGGCTGCCCCGCGTCCAACCCCACATTGAACGGGTTGCGCGTGCCGTAGATCAGCTTGGTGTACTTGTTACCGTAAGCTGGCTTCACCGTTCCCGCGTTGAACTGCTGGATATGCCCATCGCGCGCCGTGACTACCCAACCGGGGATCGGGTACACCTTCATGAAATCACCGCGCTCGGCGGGCAGGGGTTCCTCTTCCGCAGACCAGAACGGGTCATCGTCCCGCAAGCTCCACAGGCCGCTGAAGGCTTGCATCGCCCAGTATGTCGCGCCCGTCGAGATGTAGCGCTCCATCACTTCGGGGCTGCCCGTCGCCGTCAACGATTGCCGCAGCGTGCCATCTGGACGGATCGCGCCGCGATCCACGTACCAGCGGAAGTGCTTACCCACCAACCGTTTGAGCATCCCCGCCGAATGAGGCCACAGGCCGAGTTTATACGCCCACAGCGCCGCACCGAGCCGCGAGAATTTGTAGGCGAGGCTGCGTCCAAACTCGCAGAACGCCCCGTCAGCGGCGAAGAAGTACGGGTAATGCTGCATCCACGCGCGGATGCGATCCAGCAGTTCGTCGCGGCGGGCGGGCATCGACGCACCGTCCATCTGCGCCCACGCCATCACGTGCGAGGCAAACACCCATGTGATGTAGTTGTCGAAATAGTTCGGGCCACGTGTAGCGGCGTCATCATACCAGCCGTCGCCACAGTACACGCCATCCATGTACGTCGTCATCACCTCATCGATGATCGCTTGCTCATACGGAGCGCCGAAGGCTTTCCGCGTCGCGTGGTTCAGCACCCAGAACAGCGCCCAATTGCTGAACCAGTACGACGGACGTTTGCCCACCTGATCGAGGAAATTGGTCACGTTCTGGCGCTCGGTCTCGTTCATCCGCGCCCAGATGCGATCCCGCGTTTGCCACACGGCGAACGCGATCTGCCCCGACTCGACGGTGCGCTGGTCGCGATCTTTGCTGTCGGGATGTTGATCCGGCGCGCTGCACCACGTCTCCGGCGCGTTGGGATCGCAGCCATTGACAAGCGCGCGGTAGGTCAACTGCTCCACATCATAGGTTACGCCGCGCCATTCCAGTGTGGCAGGGCGTTCGGGGTAAGACAGCCAACTGCCCAAGCCCCACAGCATCCGCGTCACGCCTTCATACGAGCCACCGACATCCACGTAGTTGGGAATGCCATCGTATAAGGTGCGTGAACCACTGGGCGTCAAATTATTCGCCCATCCTGCCACCAACCGTGACCATAACGCAACAGCCTCAGCGCGCGAAAAAGGAGTATGAAATTGTTGAGTCATAAACTTCTCTGAAAAATCAATTTTCCTAAGTTGCTTGACAATGCAAGTGCAATGAATTTACAATGGTTCATAATATAAAACAAGAGTTTCACATTGTGGAACTTAAAGACATCTTTAGGGCTTTTCCTGAATTTTTATGGATGACAAATATAGTATTCAGGTGCTTGAACGCGCATTCAGTATTCTAGACGCACTGCTGCAAGCGAATGAGTCGCTCAACCTAGAGATGATCATGAACCGCACGGGGATGGCGAAATCGACCGCATTTCGCATCGTCTCCAATCTGGTGCGGCATGGTTACATCACAGAAACCGAGAACGGCTATTGGTTAGGGTTGAAGATGATCAGCTTCGGGCAGGCAGTGGAGCGAAATCTGGATGTGCGGGCTACTGCCGCACCCTATCTCAAATCACTGCGCGACAAGACCAACGAAACCGTCTATCTCGCGACCCTCACCAATGACTGGTCGGTTCTTTACTTAGATAAATGTGCCTCGCAGCAGCCGGTTGGCGTGGTGCTGCACTCCGTCGGGATGACCATCGAGATGTATTGCACGGGGTTGGGCAAGACCTTGGTGGCGCACCAACCGGAGGCCGAAGTGCGCCTCTGGCTGCAAACGCACGAGCTGCCCTACCGCACGCCCCACACCATCACCACGCCCGCAGCCTTCCTAGCCGAGCTAGAGGCGATCCGTCAGCGTGGCTACGGAATCGACAATGGCGAACGCAGCCTTACGATTAGCTGCATCGCCGTGCCGATCCGCAATGCACAGGGCAAAGTAACTGCGGCCCTCAGCGTGGCGGGGCCAACCGACCGGATGCCCAACCCGCTGATCGGGAGCGAAATGGCCTATCTCGCCCTAGACACTGCTGAGCACATCTCCGCAGCGATGGGCTTTTCAAAGGTGAACGGGTTCCACACTGTAGGCAAGGAGGTGAACGCTTAACGAGCTAATCGGTGAAGCCGAGCGCAACATAGTATGTTTCTTTATACCAAACAGGAAAAATAGCATGATCAAACTAAGTAAAGTATACGTAGCGCTTCTTTGCGCGCTTCTCATCCTCATCAGTATGCCAACCGCTTTGGCACAAGATTCAATGAAATATAAACAAGCTCCTATGCTTGATGCGCAGGTTGCCAGCGGCGAACTTCCCCCCGTTGATCAGCGCTTGCCAAAGAATCCGTTGGTAGTCCAGACGCCGGAAATCGGCACCTACGGCGGCACATGGCACATGGGCACCAAGGGTAGCGGCGATGACGCGATCTATACCCGTACCGTTGGTTATCACAACCTTGTGCGTTGGGACGTGGGCTGGACGAAGGTCATCCCCGATGTTGCCGAAGCGTTTGACGTGAACGACGCAGGTACAGTATTCACATTCCACCTCCGCGAGGGGATGAAGTGGTCGGATGGGGAGCCGTTCACAGCAGATGACATTCTTTACGCCGCCAACGATAACTATCTGAACCCCGATGTGTACGCCGCGCCTCCCGTGTGGCTGACCTCCGGTGGTAAGCCTGCCGTCGTGACAAAGACGGATGATGTCACCGTTGTGTTCACGTTCTCTGCGCCTGCTGGTATGTTCCTGCAACAACTAGCGACGCCGAACGCCAGCCACATGACGGCGCAGCCCAAGCACTATCTCTCGCAGTTCCACAAGAACTATGCCAAGCCAGAAGACCTTGATGCCGCCATGAAGAAAGCGGGCGTCGAGGCGTGGACTGACCTCTACAACCAAAAAGGTGGTTCGGTCGGTGGCAAGCCCAATACCCTGTGGAACAACGCAGACTTGCCGACGATCTATCCTTACCACGTGGTAACACCGCTCTCTGCCGAGGCGACGCAGATCGAATTGGCACGCAACCCGTACTTCTACGCTGTCGATACCGAAGGCGACCAACTGCCCTACATCGACAACATGAATTACACCGTGAGCCAAGACGTGCAGACGCTCGTGTTGAAGGCGCTCAATGGCGAGATCGATATGCAAGATCGCCATATCGGCACCAACGCCAACCGCGCTGTATTCTTCGACAATCAGGAAAAGGGTAACTATCACTTCTACTCGCTGGTACCGAGCAGTTCAAACGTGATGGTGATCTCCCTGAACCTGACCAACCCCGATAAGCAGAAGCGCGCCGTCTACCAGAACAAAGACTTCCGCATCGGCCTCTCGGAAGCGATCAACCGCCAAGAACTGATCGATGTCGTGTGGGTCGGGCAAGGCAAGCCGTCACAGGTGGCCCCGCGTCCGGAATCGCAGTACTACGATGAAGAGCTGTCCACGCAATACACTCAGTACGATGTGGATGCGGCTAACGCCTCGTTGGACAAAGTGCTGCCCAACAAGGACTCGGATGGCTTCCGTCTGCTACCCGATGGCACGCGCCTCGTGGTGTCGGTTGAAGTGATTCAGGGTCTGCAACCCGAATGGCCGCCCGCGCTGGAACTGATTCAGCAGTACTGGGAAGCCGTCGGCGTCAAGACCGAAATCGTCCTTGAAGAACGCACGCTGTTCTATGACCGTAAGGCTGCTAACCAGCACGACGCGGGCATCTGGGGCGGCGACGGCGGTCTAGAAGTGACGCTTGAACCGCGTTGGTACTTCCCGTACTCGAACGAGTCGATCTACGGTGAGGCGTGGCAGTACTACTTCAACAACCCCAAGGACGAACGTGCCGAAGAGCCGCCTGCGGACATCAAGAAGCAGATGGAACTGTACAGAACGCTGTTGTCCACGGCTGATCCCGCGGGCCAGAAGGACTTGATGAACCAAATTCTGGCAATCACGAAGGAACAGTTCTACACCATCGGCGTCTCGCTGACGCCGAACGGGTACGGCATCGTCAAGAACAACATGGGTAACGTTCCCGACACAATCCTGAACGCTTATCTATATCCAAGCCCTGCGCCGGTCAATACCTTCACCTTCTTCTTCAAGAAATAAGGCTTGATCGCTCTGCACGTAGGGGCGGGTTGCCGTTCCTACGTGCTTGTCGCAGACCTTAAAAAAGGGCAGAAATAAAGGGCTTTTTTATGTTACGTTTTGCGGTGAGACGCCTCCTCTCCCTCGTAGTGACGATGTTCGCGGTGTCCCTTGTGGCGTTTGCCATCATCCAGCTACCACCGGGCGATTTTCTCACGTCTTATATGGCGAATCTGGCGTCGGATAGTCAAGGCAACAACGACCGCCTGATCGAGCAGATGCGCGAGAACTACGGCCTAGATCAGCCCGTGTACGTGCAGTATTGGAAATGGATGTCCAACATCCTGACGAAGGGCGACTTCGGACAGTCTTTTGAGTGGACGCGCCCCGTTGAGGAAGTCGTGGCAAGCCGGATGGGCATGACGATTGTGCTGTCGTTCGCCACGTTGATGATTACATGGATGATCGCGCTGCCAATCGGCATTTACTCGGCAGTGCGGCAGTATTCCCCCGGTGACTACATCGCTTCGATTGTGGGCTTTATCGGCGTGGCAGTGCCAGACTTCCTTATTTCGCTAGTGCTGATGTATATCGCCTTCAAATATTTCAACCAGAGCGTCGGTGGTTTGTTCTCGCCGGACTACGAAAATGCGGCGTGGTCGTGGAATAAGGTGCTCGATCTGATCAGTCATCTGTGGATCCCCGTGTTGATCATCGGCCTGAGCGGAACCGCTAGTTTGATCCGCGTGATGCGGGCGAACCTGCTCGATGAACTACGCAAGCCTTACGTCATGACGGCGCGGGCGCGTGGCCTATCTGAATGGCGGGTGATCATGAAATACCCCGTCCGGGTCGCGCTAAATCCGTTCATTAGCACGGTAGGGTGGGTACTGCCGGGGCTGGTATCCGGCTCGATCATCGTGGCCGTTGTATTGAGCTTGCCAACGGTCGGCCCGTTGCTACTGCGTTCTTTGTTGACACAGGATATGTATCTAGCTGGTGCGTTTATCTTGATGCTCAGTGTATTGACGATGGTCGGTACGCTGATCTCGGATTTGCTGCTGGCATTGATCGACCCACGCATTCGTTACAGTCGGTAAGGGAGCGAGCTGACATGGCCTTAGAAAAACAAAACGTAGACCTGACGCTGCCACAAGCCGTTCCCGAAGATGACAGCGTGGAGTTAGGCGCGGCGGTGAAAGATAGCCGCGTTCAAGTCGCGGGGCAGTGGCGGTTGATCTGGTGGCGCTTCCGCCGTCACAAACTGGCCTTAATCAGCGGGATTATTTTGATTGTGATCTACTTGGTCGTGCTATTCGCGGAATTCATCGCGCCGTACGATCCGGCAGATTTCAGCTCAAAATATACTTACGCACCGCCGCAAACACTAAATTTGTTTGACACCACGAACGGGCAGTTCACCTTTTTGCCACATGTGAATGATTACAAGGTGGAAATCGATCAGGTCGCGCTGCGCCGCACCTTCGTGAGCGATCCCGAAAAGCAAATTCCGGTCAGTTTCTTTGTGCATGGCTGGAAGTACAAGCTGCTCGGCATATTCGAGACAGATGTGCATCTGCTTGGCGCAACCAAAAAAGGAGCGCGGGTGTATTTGCTCGGTGCGGACTCGATCGGGCGGGATGTGTTCAGCCGGATGGTCTACGGCACGCGGGTGTCGATGACCATTGGCTTGGTAGGCGTAGCGATCAGCCTTGTGCTAGGTATCTTTCTCGGCGGCATCTCCGGCTACTTTGGTGGCTGGCTCGATGATGTGATTCAACGCCTGATCGACTTTCTCCGATCATTGCCGACGATCCCGCTGTGGCTCGGCTTGGCCGCGGCATTCCCGGTCACATGGGGGCCAACCCAGATTTATTTTGCAATCACGATCATCCTGTCGTTCATCGGCTGGACGGGCTTGGCACGTGTGGTGCGCGGTCGCTTTTTAGCCCTGCGTACAGAAGATTTCGTGATGGCGGCACGCTTGGATGGTGCGAGTCAGTTTAATGTGATCTTCGAACACATGCTGCCCGCGTTTTACAGCCACATCATCGCCTCGATCACGCTGGCGATTCCAGCGATGATCCTTGCGGAAACAGCCTTGAGCTTCCTCGGTCTGGGCTTGAAACCGCCCGTCGTAAGCTGGGGCGTGTTGCTCCAAGACGCGCAGAATATCCGCGCGGTCGCCACCGCACCATGGTTGCTGACTCCCGCCATTGGCGTGATCGTTGCTGTGCTGGCGCTGAATTTCTTGGGCGACGGTCTGCGCGATGCGGCTGATCCGTACGTACACTGAGTAATAAAGACAAAAATCCGTTAACACTTTGGAGCTTCGACCCAGTGGACTCGCCAAATAGCTTATTACAAGTCAAAAACTTACGCACGCACTTTTTTCTGCATGAAGGAACGGTGAGGGCGGTCGATGGTGTGGACTTCACGCTAACGCGTCGTTCCACCGTCGGGATCGTGGGCGAAAGCGGCTGTGGCAAAAGCGTGATGGCCTTCTCGATCTTGCATCTAATCAACAAACCGGGACGCATCGTGTCTGGCGAGGTGTTGTTTGACCGCGCCGAGGACGAGAAAAGCACGCCGGATGTGGTTGATCTGGCGGCGCTCAAGGAAAACAGCGCCGAGCTGCGTGCAGTGCGCGGGAAAGACATTTCGATGATCTTCCAAGAGCCGATGAACTCGCTCAGTCCCGTCCACACCATCGGAGATCAGATCACCGAGGGGATGCTGCTGCATACCGACATGACCAAGAAACAAGCATGGGCGCGGGCAGTGGAATTGCTGCACGAGGTGGGCATTCCTAAACCAGATGAACGGGTGCATCACTACACCTTCCAATTGAGCGGCGGGATGCGCCAACGCGCCATGATCGCCGCCGCACTGGCGTGCAACCCGAAACTGCTGATCGCGGATGAACCCACGACGGCGCTGGATGTGACCACTCAAGCCCAGATTCTCGATCTCCTCAACAAGTTGCAAGAGCGCTTCGGCATGGCGGTGATGCTGATCACGCATGATTTGGGCGTAGTGGCGGAGACCTGCGACGAAGTAGTGGTGATGTATCTAGGTGAGGTGGTCGAGCAATCTAGCGTGGATAAGCTGTTCCACGAACCGCTGCATCCGTATACGCAAGCGCTGTTGAATTCCGTGCCCAAACTCGGCTATGGACGGCAGCAGCGGCTCGATCCGATTCGCGGCAGCATCCCCGACCCGTTCAGCCGTCCGCAAGGCTGCCCGTTCCACGATCGCTGTGACAAGCGTATTCCGGGCAAATGCAACGTGATTCACCCCGATTTGCTTAAGATGCCGGACGGACGCACCGTGCGCTGTCTGTTGTACGAGGATGTACTATGATGCCCAATAATGGCACCGCCAATGCCTTGCTGGAAGTAAAGAACCTGAAGAAATATTTCCCGATTCACAGCGGACTGTTGAGTCGGCATGTGGGCGATGTGAAAGCGGCGGATGACATCAATTTCACGGTGTATAACCGCGAGACACTGGCCTTAGTGGGCGAAAGCGGTTGTGGTAAGACCACCGTTGGGCGTTGTCTGGTACGTGCCTACGAACCGACGGCAGGGCAGATGCTCTACCATCGGGCGAATCCACAAGCCGATAGTGTGGTCGATCTTTCAAGGCTATCCAACCGCGCGCTGATTCCGTATCGTCGCGAAATCCGCATGATCTTTCAAGACCCGTTCGCGGCGCTGAACCCACGTATGACGGTCTTCAATATCATCGCCGCACCGCTGCGGGTACACAAACTCGCCAAGGGGCGAGAACTCGAAGATCGCGTTGCCGTGTTAATGCGTCAGGTCGGACTGCGTCCTGAATTCATGCGGCGCTATCCTCACGCCTTCAGCGGCGGGCAGCGTCAGCGCATCGTAATCGCCCGCGCACTGGCGCTCAATCCGCGCTTCATCGTGGCGGACGAGGCGGTGTCGGCCTTGGATGTCTCGATCCGCGCGCAGATTTTGAACTTGATGCTGGAATTGCAGGAGCAATTCAGCCTTACGTACTTGTTCATCTCACACGATCTGAGCGTCGTTGAATACATCGCTGACCGTGTGGTAGTGATGTATGTGGGCAAAGTGGTCGAAATTTCCCCGACCGAAGATCTGTTCCGCCAACCAAAGCACCCATACACGGAAGCGCTGATGTCGGCTATCCCCAAGCCCGATCCGCGCCTCCGCACGAAGCGCATCATCTTGGAAGGTGAAATTGCTGATCCAGCGAAACCACCGACTGGCTGCTACTTTCATCCGCGCTGCCGTTACGCCAAGGATCGCTGTAAGGTGGAAACCCCCGCGCTGCGTCCTGTGGGAGAGGATCGGCTAGCGGCGTGCCATTTTGCCGAAGAATTAGACCTGACGGGCATCCCGACGGTCAATAGTTCCGCATCTTAGCGCTCACCTCTGTTGGGCGTTGCATCGATAATATCTGGGAGAATATGATGACAACTTATTTCACAAGCTTGGATACAAACAATGGCGTTAACAATCTGAATGCCAATCCCTGCAAATTGCTCGATTTTCAACTGATCGAGCTGCAAGATGGTCAAACTCACCACGCCAATACCGGTGACCGCGAAGTGCTGGCAGTTATCCTCGGCGGCAAGGCCACCATTCAGGCGGGCGATGAGTGCTTCGAGAATGTCGGCGGGCGTGCCAGCGTCTTCACTGGTAAGCCGCACAGCGTCTATATCCCATGCCAAACCGAGTTCACGCTGACAGGCGTTGGCGCGGTCGAGATCGGGCTGTGCTCCGCGCCGAGCGACCTCGCTACCAAACCCTACCTGATCTCGCCGGAACAGGTGCCGTCAGGCAAATGGGGCGCGGCGAACTTCTCCCGCAATTTCCATCAGATTCTGGTCGAGTCCGTGCAGCCGCAGTTCGCCGCCAAGCGCCTGATCGCGGGCGAGACATACACACCATCCGGCAATTGGAGCACTTACCCACCGCACAAGCACGAAGTGGATAACCTGCCCACTGAAGCCTTCCACGAAGAAATGTACTTCTTCAAGGTTGATCCGGCGGATGGGTTCGGGATCGCGCGCTTCCATAACGACGAGATCGAGGTCAACTTCACCGTGCGCAACAACACGATCCTGATGGTGCCGAACGGCTTCCATACCGTCGCCAGCGCGCCGGGTTACACGACTTATTATCTGTGGTTCTTGGCAGGCAATCATCGGACGCAGGCGGTACTCAACGATCCCGTCACAGGCTGGGTCGCTGATCTGGTGCCGTCGCTCCGTAAAGTAGGGTTATGAACCTTGTCCACCCTCGACCTATTTAAATTAGATGGAAAGATCGCGATGGTCACCGGCGCGAGCAAAGGTTTAGGGCAGGCACTCGCGCTTGCCCTTGCCGAAGCTGGCGCGGGGATCGTGAGCGTGAGCCGCTCCCCGGATGGCACGACCGCAGAGCAGGTCACCGCGTTGGGACAGTGTTACCACGCGCTGGAACTCGATCTGCGCAAAGCAACACCAGCCGATCTGGAAGCAACCGTGCAGCGCGCCGTCGAGCTGGCGGGACGGCTGGACATCCTCGTGAATAACGCCGGTGTGATTATGCGCACACCAGCGCTTGACTATCCCGAAGCCGATTGGGACACACTGCTTCAGGTGGATTTGAAAGCCGTCTTTTTCCTCTCGCAAGCAGCGGGGCGCTACATGGCGCAGCATGACGGCGGCAAGATCATCAACGTGGCTTCGCTATTGAGCTATCAGGGCGGCATCCTCGTCCCCGCCTACAGCGCGGCTAAACACGGCGTCTTAGGGCTGACCAAGGCGCTGGCGAATGAATGGGCAGCCAAAAAGATCAACGTCAATGCCATCGCTCCCGGCTACATGGAAACCGACGTAACCGTCCCGCTGCGTGCCGACCCTGACCGCAATCAGGCTATCCTCAGCCGGATTCCAGCGGGCTATTGGGGACAGCCTTCCGACTTGAAAGGCGCGGTCGTGTTTTTGGCCTCGGACGCCGCGAAGTACGTTCACGGTACGACGATCGATGTCGATGGCGGGTGGATGGCGCGTTAACACCTACTTACTGATTGGAATCATCATGCTCTCTCAACGTTTTACCAAAGATAATCTAAAGTTAGTTTCACAAGCCGACTGGAAGCCGTATCCTGCCGCCACTGACCGTCCCGCGTGGGAAGCACTGCCCGCCGATCTGCGTGCTGCGCTGATCGCGAATGGCGAGGCGGCCTTGCAAGTCGCATGGCAACCGCTGCTGGCGACCCGTTTCTTAGAATATGCGCGCATCGGCAACCGCAGCTACTACGAAGCCGAGAACTTCGGACGGCGCAACAAGCTGATCGCACTGGCGCTGGCGGAGTGCGTGGAAGGCAAAGGCCGTTTCATGGACGAGGTCGTCAACGGGCTGTGGCTGATCTGCGAGGAAACCTACTGGGGTTTGCCCGCACACTTGCACCTTCAGCACAGCGGCCCCGGCCTGCCAGACGCCGCTGAACCTACCGTCGATCTGTTCGCCGCCGAGACCGCCGCCGCCCTCGCCTACATCGATTATTTGCTGGCGGACGCGTTGGAGTCGGTATCGCCGCTGATCCGCCCACGTATTGCGATGGAAATTGACCGCCGCATCCTGACGCCGAACTTGGAGCGCGAAGATTTCGGCTGGATGGGCTTTCACAGTGAAAGTCGTCCTAACAACTGGAATCCGTGGGTCAACTCTAACTGGTTGGCTTGTCTGCTGTTCATCGAGCGCGATCCTGCGCGGCGGGCTGCTTCGGTTGACAAGATCATGCGCAGCCTCGATAAATTCATCGATCCGTATCCCACCGATGGCGGCTGCGACGAAGGCCCCGGCTACTGGATGCGCGCGGCGGCGTCGCTGTACGAATGCCTTGAACTGCTGGATCGCGGCACAAACGGGCAGGTCAACGTGTTCAACGAGCCGTTGATCCAAGAGATGGGTCGCTTCGTGTACCGCGTACATATCGATAACACCTACTACATCAACTTTGCCGACGCATCCGGCACGGTAGTACCCGAATCGACGCTCATCTACCAGTACGGCAAGGCGATTGGCGACCCCGCCATGATGGCTTTCGGCGCGTGGGCAGCCAAGCACTCGGAAAATGGTGGCGCTGGCGGCTGGGGACGCCCGATAGAAAGCCCGATGCGCTGGCTGCGTACCATCTTCAGCGCGGCTGAGATCGCACAGGCCGACGCCTATCCACCACAGCCGCGTGATGTCTATTTGCCCGTGATCGAAGTCATGGTCGCGCGCGATCAGGAACGATCGACGCGCGGGTTGTATGTCGCCGCCAAAGGCGGGCATAACAATGAGAGCCACAATCACAACGACATTGGCGAATTCGTCGTCTATCGCGATGGACTGCCGCTGCTGATCGATGCAGGCGTGGAGACATACAGCCGCAAAACATTTAGTCCGCAGCGCTACGAAATCTGGACGATGCAGTCGGCTTACCACAGCTTGCCGACGATTGACGGCGTACAGCAGTCTCCCGGCGTCGAATTCGCGGCGCGCAATGTGTCGTATCAGGCGGAGGCGGATCACGCGGCCTTCTCGCTGGACATCGCGGGCGCGTACCCGATGGAAGCTGGCATCAAGCGCTGGCAGCGCACCGTGCGTTTGGATCGCGGGCACGCCGTCACCGTCGAAGATGACTATGAACTCAACCATACGCCGACGAGCCTTGTGCTCAGTCTGCTGACGGCTAGTCAGGTGTCGCTGGCGACGGCGGGCGAAATCCGCCTCACGAGCGCCGATCTGCCAGATGGACGCGTGGCGGGCAGCGGTGTGATCCGCTACGACGCGGGGCGCTTCACCGCCTCGGTAGAGACCATCGAGATCACCGACGGGCGCATGGTGCGTACATGGGGCGGGCGCGTGTACCGCATCCTGCTGACCGCGAAAACACCTACCGCACAAGATCGCTGGAAGATCGAGATTCGCGAAGCATAAGTTAGATCGGTCGCCAGCTATTCCCATCGTTGGCGACCACTTTGTATAGAAGACACCATTATTTGAGGACACTCCATTCATGCAAGACATCTCTATCGAAGCGACCTTGCAGCAAGCCATTGAACAGGTGCGGATCAACATCCCGCGCTTTGGTGACCAATACCCGCATAACGGTGATGGCAAAGTTTACGTGCTGCGCGATAACGACCATTGGATGACCTCGTTCTGGGTTGGCGAATTGTGGCTATCCTATGCCATCTCGCAAGATGAAACCTTCCGCCGCGAAGCCGAACGCCGCCTCCCTAGCTTCGAATATCGGCTGACGCATCGCATCCACGAGGATCATGACCTCGGCTTTCTGTACACGCTCAGTGCGCGGGCGGAATGGCAGTTGACGCATGATCCGGTCGCGCGGCAGCTTGCCATCACCGCGGCGGATCACCTGATCGAACGGTTCCACCCGAAAGGCGAGTACATTCAGGCGTGGGGCGCGCTCAACGACCCCGTCGAGGGCGGGCGCATGATCGTGGACTGCCTGATGAACCTGCCGCTGCTGTTCTGGGCAAGCCACGAAACCGGCGACCCGAAATATGCCGAGATCGCTGCAAAACACGCCCGTACCACACGGCGTTATCAGGTGCGCGAGGGCGATACGACCTACCATACCTTCTTCTTCAATCAGGACACGGGCGAACCGATCGGCGGCAAAACCGCGCAGGGCTACGCTGACGACTCGCTGTGGACACGCGGGCAAGCGTGGGCGATCTACGGCTTCGCGCTGGCAGCGGAATGGATGAACGACCGCGAGATGCTGGATACCTCGATCCGGCTGGCGGAACGCTTCTGGGCAGAACTGAGCAGTGATCTCGTCCCGCTGTGGGACTTCCGCGTGCCGCCCGATGGCCCGCAAAAGCGCGATAGCTCGGCAGGCGCGATCACGGCGTGCGGGATGTTCAAGCTGGCGACGCTGGTGAGCGATTCCGCGCTGGCGGCTTCGTTCAGGGAACGCGCCGAGAAGCTCACGCTGCGCCTGACGGAAGCCTGTTTCGAAACCGCGCCGGACGCTCAGGGTTTGCTGCGCGACTCCAGCTACAACGTCAAGAATGGCAACGCGGTCGAGCAGTTCATGCCCTTTGGCGATTACTACTATCTTGAAAGTCTAGTCACGATGGCTGGTAAGCCCATCGATTTTTGGGGCAAAGCCAGCCTGTGACACAGTGCTGACGGCCTCATTCTCACAAGGATCGTTGTTTCTATGCTATATCCACAAAACAGCAGTACGCGTCAGATGACTGACCTTTCCGGCTTCTGGCGCATCCAGTTCGACCCCGATAACACGGGTGCTTGGCAAGCGGGCTTCGACGGCGGCGACGTGATTGCCGTGCCCGCCAGTTGGAACGACCAGATCAACGAACGGCGCGATTATCTCGGCACGGCGTGGTACCAGACCACCTTCGCGCTGCCGTGGGGCTGGCGCGGGCAGCGGATTTATGTGCGTTTCAACTCGGTCAACTACCTCGCGGAGGTATGGCTGAACGGGGAGCGCCTCGGTGAGCACGAAGGCGGGCATTTGCCGTTTGCCTTCGACATCACCGAGCGTGTGCGCGACGACGGTAACGTGCTGGTCGTGCGCGTCAACGGCGAAATGAAGCCGGATCACGTGCCGCCGGGTGGCTTGGCGGGGCAAGCGGGCGTGACCTTCGGACGCGCGGATTTCCCCGATACCAATTTCGACTTCTTCCCCTTCTGCGGGATACAGCGCCCCGTGCTGCTGTACACCATGCCGCCGGAAGCGATCACCGACATCAGCGTGGTCACGACCATTGACGGCACTGACGGAGTCGTGAATGTCAAGACCACGCACACGGCGGGCGCGGGATTGAGCACGCGCATGACGCTGCAAGGGCACGGCGCGAACGTAACCACCGACAGTGAATCGGGCGAGGCGAGGCTGACCGTGCCTAACGCCGCGCTGTGGTCGCCCGACGCACCGACTCTGTATCAGCTCGGCGTGGAACTGGTGCGCGGCGGCACGGTGGTGGATCGCTATACGCTCAACATTGGCATCCGCACCATCGCCGTGGATGGAGATCGGCTGCTGCTGAACGGCGCACCGATCAAGCTGCTTGGCTTCGGGCGGCACGAGGATTTCCCCGTCATCGGCAAAGGGATGCTGCCCGCGCTGATCGTCAAAGATTACGGCTTGATGCGCTGGATCGGCGCGAACTCGTTCCGCACGACGCACTATCCGTATTCCGAGCAGATGATGGAACTGGCGGATCAGCTCGGCTTCTTGATCATCGATGAGACACCAGCGGTCGGCCTGTTCTTCGCGGAACCGGGGCTGGTGCGCCGGAACGAAGTGTGCAAGCAGTACATCCGCGAGATGATCGACCGCGACAAGAACCATCCGAGCGTGATCATGTGGTCGCTGGCGAATGAGCCGCATACCGCCAAACAGGACGCCCGCGATACGTACTATGGCAAGGATTTCACCGTGGTCGAGCATCCGAGCCGCGAAGCAGCCGTTAGTTCGTTCAAGGAGCAGGCCGACCTCGCGCATCAGCTCGACCCAACCCGCCCGCTGACCATCGTCAGCCACGAGGGCGCGACGGAAGAAGCGTGGCAGTTCGTGGAAGTCAAGTCGCTCAACCGCTACAACGGCTGGTATACGCAGTCCGGTCAAATTGAGGTGGGTGTACAGCGGCTGTCCCGCGAGATCGACCTGATCCACGAGCGCTACCCCGGCCCATTCATCCTGACCGAATTCGGCACCGACACGATCCCCGGTCATCACGCCGAACCGCCGGAGATGTTCAGCGAGGAGTATCAGGCCGAATTCCTTGCCAAATACATCGCCATGCTGGACAGCAAGCCGTTCGTGGTCGGGCAGCACATCTGGAATCTGTGCGACTTCAAGACCTCGCAGGGCGTGATCCGCGCGAATTCGTACAACCACAAGGGCGTGTTCACGCGCGACCGCCGTCCCAAGCTGGCTGCGCACCGCGTGCGCGAAATCTGGCGGGGCAAGCGCGGTTAGCGACTGCGGCGAGCGAACATGGTGACTTGAAAGACGATGGTCACCGCTCTCGAAACTGAGCGAAAACAGGGTATCATCAACCTGAGATTGGATACTCTGTTTTTGATTCCACTGAGTAGAGAGCCTTTTATGACCTCCTTTAGCGAACAAACTATTCTCGTGACGGGCGCGGCATCCGGCTTGGGCGCGGCTATCGTCGGGCGTTTTGTCGAGCGTGGCGCGAAGGTGATCGCGCTGGACATCGACGCTGATCGGTTGGCACAAGTACACGCGGGCGTGATCGGCAAGATCGAGCCGCTGGTGTGTGACGTGACCAACGTGGAAGCGGTGGAAGCGGCGCTCAAAGATCGCAAGATCGACGTGCTGATCAACTGCGCGGGCATCACGGGCACCACCAACGTCAAGAGCTACGAAGTCGATCCGAAGAATGTCGAGCTGGTGTTCAAAGTGAACTTCTTCGGGAGCTACTACACCTCGCGCGCCGTGCTGCCGGGGATGGTGGCGCGGGGCTACGGGCGTGTGCTGCATATCGCGTCGATCTCCGGCAAGGAAGGCAATGCCGGGATGCTGGCGTATTCGTCCTCGAAAGCGGCGGTGATCGGCATGACCAAGGTGCAGGGCAAAGAGGTGGCAGGGACGGGCGTCACCGTCAATGCCATCGCGCCCGCCGTGATCATGACGCCGCTGGTGGAAGCCATGCCGCCCGCGCAGGTCAAGTACATGACTGACAAAATCCCGATGGCGCGTCCCGGCTCGATGGATGAACTCACGGCGATGGTCGAATTCATCGTATCGCCGGAGAACAGCTTCACTACGGCCTTCACCTTCGATCTCAGCGGCGGACGCGCGACGTACTAGCCCGTCGCGGCGGTTCACTCCGTACCCTTCACACTCCCGCTGCACATCAGGCGGCGGGAGATGCTCCTCTTGCACATCCTTGTGCCCAAACGGCGACTTAGCAGCGAGACACGGTAAGCTCGATGGCTGACGGGCCGAATGATCCCTACAATGATCCCATGTTGAGGAGAGGAAAGGGATCATCCGCGAAGAAGTGCTGAGTGTCGCGTACTGAGTGCTAAGTGAAGACGATGGGCGGTGTAAGACGCGGTGAGGGGACGGTGAAAGGAAGGTGATTGAACGGGGCATTGATTGACTTTCCTCGCTTGATGGATGATGAAGCCCTGTTAACCCTGTTTTATCAGGGAAAAACTGGGAGAGACATTTTTACGCTCAGATGATCCGTCCTGAACCGAAAAAAACAGGGCTGGAAACAGGGTTAACAGGGAAAAACAGGGCTGGAAAAATGCGGATTGATACAGGTTTCAGCTAACAAAGTTGGATATGACACCACCGCACTCAAGGATGAGCGTCAATCAGCCATGATGAATAGTCTAGCATAGATAGAACTAAAAATCAATAGATAAAATGTTAGAAATTTGTAAATGTTCTGAGGATTATTTCATTGCAGGATATTGTTCTGTATTAAAGTGACTAAAGCAGGTACATGTGTACAGCAAGCGACTCGTGAAAGTCGATCACTTCGGTTCCCCGAAATTTGGTACGTGATAGATACGTTCGGGCGCGGTTGATAGGGTACATCAGTGCTTGACTCGAAATCGATTTGGCGATATTCTAATGATAGAATACTAAATAACTAGGATAGATTGTGACGAACGCGGAATTGGCGATTCTGGGCTTAGTGATCGAGAAGGCGCGGCACGGTTACGAGATCGAGCAGGTGATCGCGGCGCGGGATATGCGCGAATGGACAGAGATCGGATTTTCCTCGATCTACTATCTGCTCAAGAAGTTGCAGAAAAACGGATGGGTTCACAGCCGGATTGAAGCAGATCACCAGCAAGGCCCTGCGCGGACGGTATACGAAGCGACTCCAGATGGCTACGCGGCATGGCAGCAAGCGATGATGGACGTATTGACCACGCCGCGCCCGCATTATGATCCGTTCCAACTGGGATTAGCCAACCTGCCCGCGATCAGCCACGACGAGGCGGTGAACGCACTGTTGCAGCGCCGCGACACGTTGCAACAGACGTTGCAACACGTACACAGCCGCCGCGCTGAGGCACAACCTCACGCCCCGATGCACGTCGATGCCATGTTTGAACTCAGCGTCGTGATGCTGGAAGCCGAAATCAACTGGCTGACCAGTTTCATCGACCGTTTAGGCGAAGCACCGCAAGGAGATAGCCCTCATGCTCACTAAACTTGACCTCAAGAAAACGTTCAAAACCCTATACAACCCGTCCGCCAAGGAATTCTCCGTGGTGGACGTACCCGCCATGAACTTCCTGATGATCGACGGTGCGGGCGACCCCAACACGGCGACGGCCTACAAAGAAGCGGTAGAAGCACTGTACGCCGCGTCGTATACGCTGAAATTCGCGATCAAAAAGCAACTAGGCGTCGATTATCCCGTGATGCCACTGCAAGGGTTATGGTGGGCGGACGACATGAAGGACTTCTTGACGGGTCGCCGCGAGGATTGGCGGTGGACGATGATGATCATGCAGCCGGAGATGATCACGCTGGCACACGTAGATGCCGCGATCAAGGATGCGCAAGCCAAGAAGGGATTGCCGGGACTGGCGCGCTTACGGTTCGAGCCATTTACCGAAGGCTTGGCGGCGCAGATCATGTACTTTGGCCTGTATCGAGACGAAGGCCCGACCATCGCGCGGCTGCATGAGTTCATCGCGGTGGAAGGCGGCGCACTTTCCGGCAAGCATCACGAAATCTACCTGAGCGACCCGCGCAAGACCGCGCCGGACAAGCTGAAGACGGTGATCCGTCAGCCGTTCCGCCGCTAGACCTACACTCAACCCGCAACGAAACGTTGTAGGCTCATATCGCGGATGAGTCGGAAAGCGACACGACTAAGCGTTCCTCATAACTGACGAGACGCGGTACAATCCTCGTCATGATTAGAGAACGTTTGTATAAGATCGCTATCCAGCTCGTACCGGGGCTGGAGCGCCTCCCTGAGTCGGATCGTTACGCCGCCGCTGGATATTTCTGGCGAGCGCTATTCTTCATCCCTCCGACGCTGATCGGGCTGGTATGGCTGATCAGCGTCACCGATCCTGACGTTTTCCGCGATTACTGGGCATTTCTGCTGGTGCTGCTGGCATTTTTGCTGATGTTCAGCACGCTGTGGCTGGAAATGTACTTCATGACCGTAGCGGGCAGCTATCGATCCGAGCGCCGTTCATTCTGGGGCGAGTCGATGTGGTCGGGCGTGCTGGTGCTTGGCCCGACGGTAGCATGGCTAGGCGTCTTGCTGCCGTGGATCAACTTCGGGGTGCAGGTGCGCAGTACGACAGGCGTGCAGCGGCTGCGGTTGTTCTCGCAAAGCATGTTCCGCACGTCGGTGCTGTTGCCGACGCTGGTCGAAGTGACGATTTACCAGCGACTCGGCGGGCGATTTCCGCTGCCGTCGCTGCAACTGAATGACGTTTTGCCAGCGGTAGTCGCCACACTGCTTGGCTTCACGCTCGGCTCGCTGATGATCGCGATGAGTCAGGGCATCAGCCGGATCATGTCGCCCTTTTCCAAGTCACAGCGCGCGGAAAGCTTGCAGTTGGCGGTGTTGATGGCGCTGATCGGCCCCGCCGCTGGTCTAGTCGCGATTTTGCCAGCAGGTCTGTACAGTCTCGTCGGGTGGGGTGGCTATTTCAGCTTCCAAGCGGTGATGCTGGTCGGCACGTTCATTATTGACCGCCTCAGCCGCACGGTGGAGAGCGTCCGCCGCCGCACCCGCGAACTTGAGCAAATTCAGCAGTTAGGGCAAGTCCTCCTGCAAACGACGCCGGATAATGAACGACTGACAATCCTGCTAGAGACGCACGTCCCCACTATTTTTCCCTTATGCAACATCGCCATCCGCCTGTATCCAGATGTTACGCTGCTCGTCTCGCCGCGTCATTGGGAAGGGCCGGACGCCGCGTGCTGGGATTGGGAGATCGAGCGTAGTACGCCGCTGCTGTTGCGCCCGCGCGATCTGCGACCGTGGCAGGGGCGCGGTGGACGTGAGGGCGTGATCGTGATGCCGATCCTCGGCTTACGCAGTCAACAAGTGTTGGGGCGGTTGTATCTGCACCGTGAGGAACGGATCGCGACTTTTCAACATCTGCTGCCCGCGATCCAGTGGCTGGCTGACCAGATCGCCTCGGCGCATCATAACGCGGAACTATACCGTCAGACGTTGGTGGAGCAGGTGCGCCAAGAACGCCTTGCGCAAGAATTGGCCTTCGCGCGGTCGGTGCAGTCCAGTTTTCTGCCCACCGAACGCCCACAGATCGCGGGCTGGCAGATCGCGGCGATGTTGGAGCCAGCGCGGGAAACATCGGGCGACTTCTTCGATCTGATTCCGCTGCATGGCGGACTGCTCGGCGTCGTGATCGCAGATGTGGCGGACAAGGGCATGGGCGCGGCGCTGTATATGGCCTTGAGCCGCACGCTGCTCCGCGCGTATGCTATCGATTATGCGCTGCGCTATTCGCAAACGTACATCCGCCAGCTTGCCCACCTGATCCAGACGGTGAATTTACGCATGGTGACGGACACCAAAAGCGACCAGTTCGTGACGCTGTTCTTCGGCGTGCTCGATCCGAAAACGGGCAACTTCACGTATGTCAACGCGGGCCACAATCCGCCGTACCTGTTCCCGCGCCATCGTGGGCGGCGCTACAAGGCACTGCGCCGGACGGGTCTGCCACTCGGTGTTTTGACGAACGGCACATGGAAGCGGCGCAGCGTGAAGATCGAAAGCGGGGACACGTTGGTGTTGTATACCGACGGACTGACCGAGGCGACCAATGCGGCGGGAGACTTCTTCGGGGATGTGATGTTCGAGCGTGCGATTCGCGCGTCGTTGACGACTTCTGCCGAGGGTATGTGCAATACGGTTTTGCGTGCGGTGACGGAGTTCGAGGGAGATACACCACGCGCTGATGACATCACGCTGATGATTTTGCGCCGCGAAGTGACAGGGAAGCGCGAACGGGCAAACAGCTAGGCCAATTCCTAGCCGGAAGCATAGGCCGCGTTCCTTGCAATTCAGTTGGATTGATGTATTATTATCACACGAAAATCGAACGTTTGAGCGAATGAGGATGTGCGCGTGGCTAAACCTCAAATCTTTTATCAATGCACCAGTTGTGGCAAAAAATCGCTGAAGTACATGGGCAAATGTCCGGCTTGCGGCGAATGGAATACGATGGAAGAAGTGATCGAGCAGCCGGAGCCGAAAGTCGCGGCGCGGGCGAACCCCACCCCTGCCAGTTTCCGATCATCGCCGCAGCGGCTGCGCGAAGTCTCGACGGACGCCGAAGAACGCTATCTCGTACCCGTTGAGGAATTTTCGCGCGTGCTCGGCGGCGGCATCGTCCCCGGCAGCATCACGCTGATCAGCGGCGATCCGGGCGTGGGCAAGAGTACGCTGTTGCTGAGTATCGCGGCGATGATCGCGGATTCTATCGGGCGCGTGCTGTACGTATCCGGCGAGGAAAGCAACCGCCAGATCAAGATGCGCGCGGAACGCATGGCGGTGAACGCGGAAGAATTGTTCCTTGTCACGGAAACCAGTCTGGAAGCCATCTTCGAGCATATTCAGGCCGTGCAGCCGCGCATGGTGATCGTGGACTCGATCCAGACCACGTATAGCGAGGATAAACCATCGTCGGCGGGGACGGTGACGCAGATCAGAGAATGCGCGACCCGCTTGCAAATGCTGGCGAAAACGACGGGCGTGAGCGTGTTTCTGGTCGGGCATGTGACGAAAGAGGGCACCATCGCTGGCCCGCGCGTATTGGAACATATCGTAGACACGGTGCTGTATCTGGAAGGCGACCCGATCTATTCATACCGTTTGCTACGCAGCGTGAAGAACCGTTTCGGCGCGACCAACGAGGTCGGCGTGTTCGAGATGCGCGGGAACGGCATGGTCGAAGTCCCGAATCCGTCGGAAGCCTTCCTCGCGGAACGGATGGCGACGGCGTCTGGCTCGGCAATCGTGGTGACGATGGAAGGTACGCGCCCGCTGCTGGTGGAAGTGCAGGCGCTGGCAAGCCCGACCTCGTACCCGAATCCGCGCCGCAATGCTAACGGCATCGACCCGAATCGGCTGCAACTGCTGATCGCGGTGCTGGCGCGGCGGGTGGGGCTGCGCTTGGCGGAGCAAGACATCTTCGTGAACGTGGTGGGTGGTATGAACATCGATGAACCTGCCGCCGATCTGGGCGTGGCTATCGCCATCGCATCCAGTTTGTGGGATCGGTCTGTACCAGCCGATCTGACCATCATCGGAGAGGTCGGCCTGAGCGGCGAACTGCGCTCGGTGAGCCAATTGACGGCACGGCTGCGTGAAGCTGCTAAACTTGGCTTCAAGCGCTGCCTGATTCCGAAATCAGCGCGGCGGGGCGAGCCACTGCCGCCGGGTATCGAAGCTATTCCAGTGCGCAGCATAATTGACGCCTTGCGCTACACTATTCCAATGGAAAAACGTGGAGCCGCCACCCAACCCGAAGAATAGGAGTGACTGGCTTATGCGATATGTCAAGTTCATCAGAGTAGCCATCCTCAGCGTCGCGACCGCCGTGATGCTTAGTTTCGTTCAACCCACCGTCCCGATCTCCTCGCCACTCAGGGCACAAGCGCTAACATGCAGCGATGTCGTCAAACAGGCGTTGGAAGTCGCCGCTAAAACGTGCGCGGAACTAGGGCGGAACCGTGCTTGCTATGCCAATGGCACGCTAACCGCGCAGCCCAAAGATGGTGTTAGTAATTTCGTGTTCAACGCGCCCGGTGATGTGGTCGCGATCAAGGATTTAGGCACCCTCAGCGCGTCGCCTTACGATGAAGCCGAGGGGACATGGGGCGTGGCGATGCTGCGCGTCCAAGCCAACCTGCCCGGTGCGAACGTGGGGCAGGGCGTGACGATGCTGGCGTTTGGCGACACGCAAGTCACCGATGCCAGCGCGGATGGCACGCTGCAAGCCTTTTACCTGCGGACGGGTGTCGGTCAACCGGGCTGCGCGGAGATGCCCCGTAACGGCGTGTTGCTGGAGTCACCGACGGGCGAAAAAGTCACGATGACAGTCAACGGCGTTGATCTGAAGATCGGCTCGACGGTGTACCTGTTTGCCGATGCGCCCGAAGGCGAAAAGAATCCGACGCTGTGGGTGCATACGCTGCAAGGTTCGGTGGAGATGACCTCAGACGGCGTGACGGTGGTGATCCCAGCGGGCAAGCAATCATGCGTGCCGCTGCGGGATGACGATCAGAGCGATCCAGCGTTGGCGGAGAATGGGCCGCCATGCCAGCCGACCGATCTCGATACGGATGTGACCAAGAATTTGCCCCTCGATGTGCTGACGGAAGTCTCCGAAGGCCAACCGACGCCGATCCCGACGCTGGTGTCTACCGCCGTCCCGCCACGTACGGAGACGCTGGTGCCGCCGACCAACCCACCGCCGGAACCAACCCAACCGCCACCTACGCCGAGCGACGGGACGCCGCCCGTAGAAGAAGGGGGCAACGGCTCGTCATCCTCCAACTGCCAGATCGATTTCTTCACGGCGGAACCGACCAGCGCATTCGTGGAGCAAGAAGTGCAGTTATCGTGGAGCATTTCTGGTTCGGTCAGCTTCGTGCAGTTGATCGATCCGGCGGGCAATCCGGGCGAGGCGGCTACCGAGGATACACGCTCGTATCCTTTTGGCACGTATCAGGACGGGCTGCCGGAAGGGTGGACGTTGCAAGCCTTTTGCACCGACCAGACCTCGCACACCGCTGGCGTGACGATCAACCCGCTGCCACCACAGCCGGGAGGTAGCAGCCAGTCGGGATCAGATGATAACAGCGGCAACAACAACAGCTAATGAGTCGTGACACGGTTCCCCTCTTTGCTCAGGCGGAGAGGGGATCTAGTCGTCGCGCCCCTTATTCCTCGATGCCGTCCGTGCCCGCACCGCACACCAAGACACAGGCTTTTTGCCCCGCCTGCAATTGATAGCGACCTGACATCAACGCCGCCAAAGCCGCCGCACCGCTGAGTTCCGCTGCCACACCCATCTCTTGCCACAGCCAGCGCGCCGCCGTGCGCATCTCGTCATCGCTGACCAACACGATCTCGTCCACGTTATCGCGGATCAGTTCATAGTTGATCTGGGCGCTCATGCGTGGCGCAAGGGTATTCGCTTTGGTTTTGATTTCGTCCAGTTCGATCACGCGTCCGGCTTTCAGGCTTTCGTAGAGCGTCGGCGCGCCCGTCGGCTCGATCCCGATGACTTTCACCGTTGGTTTGAGCAGCTTGGCAGTCAGGCTGACGCCGCTGATCAGCCCACCACCGCCGATAGCGACGAAAATCACGTCCACATCGGGCAGTTGATCGAAGATTTCCAGCGCCACCGTGCCTTGACCCGCGATCACCGCTGCATCCGCGAACGGGTGCAGATATTCCAACTGCTCGCGTTCGGCGTGTGCCAGCGCTTCACGGTTGGCATCGTCCCACACCTCGCCTACCATGATGGCCTTCGCGCCCCACCCTTCGAGCTTATGCTTCTTGATCGGGGGCGTGTTGCCGCCCAGATAGATGGTGACGGGGACATGCTTGATCCAGCCTGCATACGCGACTCCCAAACCGTGATTGCCGCCCGACGCGGTGAGGATGCCACGCTTGACTTGCGCTGGTGGCAGCGTCATCAGCTTGTTGACCGCACCGCGCGCCTTGAAGGAGCCGCTCACCTGCATGCATTCGAGCTTCAAATAGACTTCGCCTGCCGACGTGATGGGCGTCTTGACTGGTTTGGCCTCGATCAACGGCGTCCGGCGGACATAACCGCTGATCCGGCTGCGGGCGTCATAAATATGCGTCAAGGTAATCATCGCTATCCTTCTTTCAACAGTCGAGAGATGAATTCAGATTCAGGCAGAGGAGGGGAGCCATGTCCATCATGCCATTGATTTTGGGTTCGATCTAGCGCCACGTATAACCAAATATCACCGCGATCCACGCTGCTGGAAATAGGTGTCCATCGCACGGCGCTGATCGTCGCGGAAGGCGTTGGCGCGCATCTCGTTGTACCGCTGTACGCGCTGTAAGACTTCTTCCGCCACCTGCTGAGGGCTAGAAATGTCCTCAAACACCATTTTGCCTTGTTCAGCGGCAGTCTGGATGATGACTTGGCCTTTATTATATAATCTATCGATGATGCCATCGACCCGACTGGTGACGTTTTGCACCTGCGACAAGCCCGCCTGAATCCGTACCTCTTGCAGCCATAACGGATGACGCTTGAGGTCAACCACCGACAAACTATCCACGATGAACAGGTCATCGCGCCAGTCGGCATATTCCCAGTACCACCAGAAGGTGTTGATCGCCATCCAGATCAGCGCGCCGACAATGACTACGCCGGAAGTAATCTCCTTGGGGATGGGCAGCCGCCCAGACAGCCACACGCTCAGGAGGATCGCCAGCAGTGCGTAAAACAACGTCGGTCGCCACAGATTGCGAAGCAGCACGATCCAGTGACGGCGGTAGGTGATGCGGTCGCCTTCCACCGTCCGCACACGCGGGATCAGCACGCGGAAGATTTCCCCGATCACGCTGCCGTTGGCGCGCGGTTCGGGCGGGATGGTGGGCAGCGGGATGGTGGTGCCGGGGATGATGCCGCGCTGCTTGAGGACGCTAAAGACCACATCCTGCGCGTGATACGGATTCGGGATTCTGTCCAGCACTACGGGCTGCGGCACGCCCGCCGTGCTGATGATCAGATCACCAAAATTGAACATCTCCGATAAGATGCCGCTGCGGCGGACGTTCACACTCTGGATATTGTTGATCAGGGCTTGTTCACGGCGCTGTGAGAAGGTCAGGAGATTGCGCTCATCGTGGATCACGCGTTGATCGCTGACCACGTAAGTATCGTTCGCCCATTCCAGCAAGAAATATACCCCAAGCACGCCGGGAAGTATGAACGCACCGCCGAGTACCAACAACGGCAGCAGCGGCGACAGCACTTGATAGCGTTCCAACCCGTAGGCTAAGGCCAACATGAGGACTAGAAGCACCAGCAAGCGCACGAATTTGCCGATGAAGGCCCACGGGTGCCGCCGCGTGAACAGCAAAATACGCTCGTCGGGACGGACGCCACGCTGCTGCTGCGAGGCCAAGCGCTGCGCGAGATCAAGGCGCGGGTTGAGCGCGGGCATGATGGTCGGGACGGCACTGATTACCTGCTCGAAAGCGGCGCGTGAGAGCATCAATACATCGCTAGGACGCACAATCAAGGCACTAACCGGCTGTGGATCACTGAAGAAGAGCGCTTCTTCCGCCAACGCGTCACCGGGCAGCACATCTTTGACACTGCGCTCGACGCCCGTTGAATCCGTGCGCAAGAGTTGTGCCCCGCCCGCGACCAACACATAATAGGTGCTGGCGGTTTCGCCCTGTGTAAACAAGCGCGTACCGGGCATCAGACGTGACGTGTGGAAGGCGTCCGCGATGGCTTGAAACTGCTGCGGGGAAAGCCGTGCTAGGAGCGGCAGGCGATGAAGGACACTAAGCGCGTTTGGGTCAAGCATCATGCCGCCGATTGTACTATGCTTGGGCACAATACGCAGTAGACGGCTTCGTGCCACTTCGGATAGAGTGATTTAGCATGTTCAGCTATGGATAGTCACAGGATTTATAATGACCGATCCAACCGACGCAATTTCTAAGAATGGAATACCTATCCGCTTGCCGGATGAACGCTGGTCACATATCATGGAAGAATATGGCGAACTTGCTTTGATGCGTGAACAAATCTTGCTCACCATTAGCGATCCCGATCGCATCTTTCTCGGTAATTTCGGCGAGTTCATGGCTATTCACGAGATCGAGGCGGGAAAGTATATCGTAGTTGTGTATCGCGAATTGGAAGATGACGGGTTTATCATCACGGCGTTTCTAACACGTAGGATCAGATCGTTGGAAAAGAGAGTACACATATGGCCTTCCTCAGTATAGAGAATTACCTGACCTTGCTGCCAGACATCCAAAATTCGCCGGATCGCTCTATGTGGCTGCACTACGATGCTGAGGCGGATACGCTATATGTGAACTTTCGCCATCCGAGTATCGCGGTGGATAGCGATCTAACAGACGACGACGTAATCATCCGCTACGATGAGCAAAACGAAATTGTTGGCTACACCATTCTTCATGTAGGTCAGCGCGCCGCAGGTAAAGCCGCCTCAGCGTAATTCCCTAGATAGCGTGGAACAGGTTGATGGCGTTCCTGTGGATCAGGGCGACGGGCGCGGTTTGCACGATGCCAGCCCGTGCCTGAAACAGCGGAAAGACCTTAATATCTGTCGCGACGATGAATTCGCTGGCGGAGACTGCCGCGAAATCTTGGATGCGCACATCGGGCGGCATATGGTACATCCCCATCAGCGCGAAGCTCTCTGTATAGGCTACCAACGACTCCATACGCGGCATGGTCATCAGCGCCCAATCCGGCGGGCGAATCTCGACCAGAATGATGCTGGCGGAATGCTTGGCGACGACGACTTCGGGCTGACTCATGCGGGCAGCGGGGTTGGAGGCTTCCATGCCCAAGACATCGGCGTTATAGATGGAGAGCGTATGCTTCTGGTCGCTGCTGAGGTAGGTCTGCATGACACCGCGAATCCACATCCGTCCGCGCACCTGAAACGCGGTAGTCAGGACGATCACGGGCAGTTCAACCTCATCGGGGCGGCCTAATGTCCCGGTCTGTGGGCGAGAACGGTCACCAAGCTGCCCCGTTTGCGGGCGCAACGGTCCCGTGCCGCCTCTCAACATCCCGGTTTGAGGTCTGATGCGACCTGTCATTGTGCAGTCTCCGTTGTGTGTACGCGTACTAGCATCTATTTAGTTTAACAGAGGTAGCAGATGGCGGATACAGCATTCATTGTATTACTAATGATGATTGTACAACAAAAACGGCGGTGTGCGTACACCGCCGTCGCAGAAACGAAATCCTAGTCTTGAAGAAGTTTATTTCTTCGCTGCCTTCTTTTCCGCACCAGCAGCAGTACCGGCTTTGGCGAGGAATTTATTCATGGTGGTGCCGCAGACTGGGCAAGTGCCCTTGGCCATCTGGCGACCATTCTTGGTCGTGACGGTCTTGGGGTTCTTCATCTCCCGCTTCGCTTTGCACTTTACACAATAAGCTTCCATTTTTAGCTCCTTTTGAGTACGAAAAATTTCGCGAACTTTCGTTCTGCAAAGGTCATAATACACCCATTTGTGTGTGAACGCAAGCGGTTGATTAAAGAGAGATTAAGTCTCAGTTATGATCCGATAAATACGACGCGATCTCTATCAAATTGAGGTCAGGATCGCGGAAGTAAACAGAAAACATAGTTCCAAGCGCGCCCGTTCTTTGCACCGGGCCTTCAAGTATCGCAACTTCGGATATACTAAGATGTGTGATAATCTGCGATAACGGGACGGCAGCGACAAAACAGAGGTCGGCGGAACCGGGAGTCGGACGGTCGGCTTTGGGTTCGAATTCGTGACCGGCTTGATGAAGGTTGATCTTCTGACGCCCAAAGACCAACGCCTTACGTCCCTCCCCGAAGGTGACCACCTCCATGCCAAGCACGCGTTGGTAAAACGCACAAGTGGCATCGAGGTCGCGCACCGTCAGTACGAGGTGATCAAGCCGATCTAGCATAGCTAGGCATGTCCGGTCTGTAAACTGGGCGGTTCGGAACCGGGTTTGCGGGCGAACGACGCAATCGACTCGATCCAGCTTGGTAGGCGGTAGGCAAACCCCGGCCCGCCGAGGTACATCCCGCCATCGATATTGATGCACAGACCATTGGCATACACCAGCGGCTTGGTGACAACTTCAGGCGGTTGGCGGATGATTTTGGGGATGGGCGTGTGCCCATGTACGACTTGCAGCCCGCCAAAGATGCGCAAAAAGTCCGACGCGATCTGCGCACCGTTGACGCCCATATCGGCGTCATCGAAAAACGCCATGCGCTCGCTGAACTCGGTGAGGAAGCGTTCCCACTCCTCCTCGTTATGGCTGCGCATCAATTTGTAAATGTTGCGGTTGACGGCCTCGATGGAGCGCCCGTAACTGGTGTAAAGCAGGTACGCATCGGCGTGTACGAGCAGCCGATCCCCGACCAGCAGCATCGCCGGTAAGGACATCAGCCACTCGACGTGGTGCTGCTTAAGGCGCTGCAAATCTGTCATGCGCCCGCCATTACGCTGCCACGACTCGACCAGCAGCCCACCGATGCGGCTGGTTTCCGAAAAGCCGAAACGATGAACGGCGATCAAGAGCGCGTCATGGTTGCCCATTAGCCCGTGAAGTTGACCACCAACGCTCGCGGCTTGCTGTTGTATTCTCATCACTAGATCAAGCCCCGCAATACCATCGGGGCCGCGATCGAAGAAATCGCCCAAGAAGTAGACACGATTCGTACCACCACACCAGTCGTTGTGATGGTTAATTAACTTGGCACGCTGCAAGAGACCGACGAGCTTATCAAATTGTCCGTGAATGTCGCCTACGACGAATGTTTCGCTCATGGTTGTTGAAGAAGGGAATCCTAAACTTTGGGACAGCACGATTTTTGCCCAAGAATCACGTTCCCATTATGTCGTAATTCTAGGCAAAACGTGCTGTTCCTTTATAGAATTCACATAGAATTCAGCATTCACCGATGGTATGGTAGCGTAGTG
Organism: Anaerolineae bacterium; assembly: GCA_019637615.1. Taxonomy (GTDB): domain Bacteria; phylum Chloroflexota; class Anaerolineae; order Aggregatilineales; family UBA2796; genus JAHBVK01. Next base: position 91,510 of record JAHBVJ010000009.1, read on the forward strand.
TTAGGTATTAGGAAGGTTGCTGTGAAACCTTACGCTGTGCGATTTCATCTAGAGCCGCCATTGGCAAGCCCATAATATTATAGCCAGCATCTACATACAGCACCTCGCCCGTGATAGCGCTGGCGTAGGGCGAACACAGCCATAAGGCCGCGTTGCCGACATCTTCCGTCGTCACCAGCTTGCGCAAAGGCGAAGAGACTTCGGAAAACCGCAGCATATCCCGGAAACCAGCGATACCCGCCGCCGCCAGCGTTTTGATCGCGCCCGCCGAGATGGCATTGACGCGGATATTTTCAGCGCCGAGATCGTAGGCAAGGTAACGTACCGAAGATTCGAGCGCGGCTTTGGCGACGCCCATCACGTTGTAGCGCGGCATCACTTTTTCGGAGCCGTAGTAGGTCATGGTTAGGATGCTGCCACCGTTGGGCATGAGCGGACGGACGCGCTGCGCCATCGCGACGAGGCTGTAGACGCTGATGTCCATCGCAAGGTGAAAGCCCGCGCGGCTGGTGGTGGCATATTCGCCCTTGAGGTCGTCTTGCGTGGCGAAGGCTACCGAGTGGATCAGAATATCGACGGTGCCGAAGCGCTCTTTGATGCGCCCGAAGGTGGCGTCGAGGTCTTCGTCTTTGGTCACGTCACATTGATCGACGAAATCGATATTCAGTTTTTCCGCCAGCGGCATGACGCGCTTCTTGAGCATGTCACCAGCATAGCTCAACCCGACGGTCGCGCCTTCGCGGTGCAGCGCTTCGGTAATCCCCCATGCAATCGAGCGGTCATTGGCAACCCCGAAGACTACCGCGTTTTTGCCAGTCAGTAAGCCCATAAGTCTGCTCCTTCAAAGAAAGTGCCAAGTGCTGAGTGCGCCGTCCAGATAAGATGATCACACGCTATGGACAGCCCTTCAGCGTTCAGTAGATGAGTCCCCTGACATCGATTGTATCAGATCGTCAGGGGATAAACTGCCTTCAACACTTGTCGTTGAAGGCGATTAATACAACACCGATGAGGAGCAGAGGTTATCGATAAGGTTGATCGAGGATGCGCCGATCTTTAGCGCGATGGAGAAGCGACATCTTGTGGTTGCGGTTCCGCCTGTGCCCAGCCCGTCTCACGCGCCCATGCTTCCAATGTCTTGAGCTGTGGATGCAGGTTGCGGAGCGCGGGAATATCGGCGTGGTAGCCGACGTTGTTGAACCACGTCAACATGCGGATCATTTCGGGATCAGGCGGTTGATCGGGATCGACGGTTCGTTTGCCGACCTGCACGGGACGTCCGACCACACGCGCGGAGGTCGCCGCGATCTCCGATTCGGTCAGTGCGTCGCCCGCGAGGTCAATCGACTGCCCGATGTACGTTTCCGGCGCGACCAAGGCCATTTCTACGAAAACGGCGATGTCTTCCACCGCGACGATCTGGAGCTTCTTCTCCGGCGCAAGGCCGAAGCCGACGAAGGTGCCGTCGAGGATCGTCTGGCGGCTCCAGTTGTAGTTTTCCATGAAGGCCACCGGACGCAAGATCGTAGCGGGCAGTCCTAGCGCGTGGATGTACTGCTCGATCTGCCATTTGCTCTCGAAATGCGGGATGCCTGTATTCTGGTCGGCGCTGCCGACGGAAGAATACACGAAATGCTGAACGCCAGCAGCTTTGGCAGCATCCGCGATCAGCTTGCCCTGACGGATTTCGCCGTCCGCGCCGACTGTCCAGAAGTTTTGCACGCTGAAGACGCCGTAGACACCACGCATGGCGGCGTCGAGCGAGGCACGGTCATCGTTATCGCCCCGCACGACTTCAGCGCCAGCGTCTCTGAGTGCCAGTGCAGCGGGTTTGTTGAGATCACGGGTGAGCGCCCGCACCTGCCAACCGTGGCTCATGAGATAGCGTGCGACTGTGCCGCCTTGCTGCCCCGTTGCGCCAGTGACGAGGATGAGTTTGCCTGATTTATCCATGATAAAGTCCCTTAACTTACGACGACGGACGATTAATGGTCACGCGCGACGGTGGTCAACATGCCCACAATCGTGGCGGCGCTGGCGAGATGCATGATGATGAGCGTGACGAGCGTGCCCGCCGTGATCACGAGCGGTTCCGCGTTGGGCAGTGGTGGGATCACGCCGAACAGCAAGGCGAGGATGGGCAAGAAAGACAATAGCAGGCCGACGCTGCTGATGCTGGTGAACGCAGCCGTTGGCTTGGCGGTATAGTGCCCAAGCAGCCCGTAAATGATAGTGGCGAGCACCGCTGCAACTGAGATCGTAGCGACGATGCTGGCAGGATTGAGCAACCAGAAGCCGGAGAGATCTGTCAGCGACTCTGCCGCTAAGTAAATCACCATATTCGTGCTGGTAGCGAGGACGGCTGTTAACGCACCCGCCCATAATAAGCGATCAGTTGTCATCGTTGCAGGTCGGGACGATGTGAAGGTGAGCGTAGCCATGATACCTCCAGTTAGTTAGTCGGCAAAGTATTTGGCCTAAAAAAAGAGACTATGGGTTTTCGATTGTGCTCTCCTCCACCTGTTGCATGTTGCCGCCCATCTGCCCCAGCATACGACTCATCAAGGCTAGTTCCACATCGGACAGTCCCTGCGTGAGTGCCGTTTCCAGTTGATCCCAGATGTCGCGTACAGGCTGCTCAAGGGCGCGTCCTTTGTCGGTCAGATACACGCGGGAGACGCGTCCATCGTTGACATCGGGGCGACGTTCGAGCAAGCCGCTGGCTTCCATGCGCTGCACCATCTTGGTGATGGTGGGTGGTTCGACATAGAGGGCTTCCGCCAATTGCGATTGGGTGAGGCCATCATGCCGCCAGAGTTTGAATAGAATGACCTCTTGACCCGCGTATAAGCCCAATTTGTTCAAGGCATTGTCCGCGACATGGCGATGCAGTTTCATCACCTTCATCATCTGGACGTTTATGCACTTGTCGAGATCACGCTTTCCCATTCATGCCTACTTTAGTTAGCCGTCTATATAATATGACAGTTCGGAGGGCGAGTCAATCAGTATCTACGAAATCTAACACAATTCTATTGTTCCGGCAGCCGGAACCCCTCCCGCAGATCACTCCCCCGCAATGTTAAGCGTGGATGCTCGTACGGCGAATTGGGCAGCGACGCATTGTACAGATTCAATGGATTCTGTGTGCTCGCAGACCTATTGTACACCAAACCCGACTCGGTACGGAACTCTTGCAGCGGTGGCTGTGGGATGATCGGGAAATCGGTGCGGAGGGTGAAATCGGTGGAGATGGTCAATACGAATAAGTAGGCAGTGATTCCGATGCTGGCACAAGCGCTGAGGCGCGGGAAGGAGTTTAGCAGCCCTAATACGAGAGTTGCCACCAGCAGCCAGAAGGCCGCACCTGCAAAACGCGGATCGGGTGCCGAGAAGAACCATACGAGGCAGGTCAACAGCGCTGGCAGCGCCAGCAGCGGATAGCGCCCATCAAGCGGACGGTGACGGATGAGCGCAATGAGGGCAGCTAGAATCAGCAACGCCAGCGCCGCGAGAGCAATATAAAGCGGGATGACGAATAGGAATTGGTTGAAGCTGTCGCCCATGCGCCACCACCAGCCGCCAAGCCAATCCCAATTGCTGAGAGTCCGATCCATATCGCCGCGCGGATCGCGGGCGAAGGCGTACACCCACAATTCGGCTTCTCTGGCGATACTACTCGGCACACGGAAATCGACGGACAGCGCGGCGGCACGGTTGGGGAACAGCGGATAGCCCGTCAGGATGCTGGTGCGGGCGATCCATACCACGCCGAGCGAGAATCCGATGACGAGCGACCAACGCAGCAGCCAACCAGCGGCGGATCGCCACGCCGCACGATTCTGCCACAGCCAATGCAGCGCCGTGATCAGCAGGATCGCGCCGCCGAACACCGCGAAACTCAATTTGCTGGTGACGCCCACCGCGCAGATCGTGAGCAGGTAGAGCACAGCGAAGCGCTGGTTGTGCGTACGGGGCGAGTCGGTAGGGAACAGGTAGCGCAGAAGCATCAAGGTAGTGAGGATTTGGAAGATGAACACGCTTAGATCGGGCGATGGACTGGACAAATTGGCGGAAAAGCGCTGCGGTGTGGCGCGGTATAGGCAGATCGGCAGCAGTAAGGCGGCGAAAATCATGATGGGGACTGACTGCGATTTCGTGGCAAAGAGGCCGCGCACGGTGATCCACAGCAATTGCGCCAGCAGCACGAGCATCAGTAAGCTGTTGACGAAAGTGAAGCCGTGATCGAAGTACGGATACGCGTTGAGGGCAGCATCCAACAGGAAAATGGTCTGGTTGAAGCCCAAGCGATAGTGCAGGTTGGCGAGTCCCGGCACGATAGGATACTCGTTCAGCCATTTGATCGAACTGAGGTGATAGAAGCCGCTGTCGAAATCCAACTGCGGCGAAAGGGCGCGATTCGCTAGCCAGAAGATGAGCGGGAGTAGGAGGCATAGGTAGAGGAGTATCGTTTTGAAATTGGGATTTTGTGGCACTGATATAACAGGTGATATAACAGATGAACGGCGCATGAAGCACACGATCAACGCGACGAGGCCAAGCACGCCCAACAACGCCGTGATGTGCCAATCGATGGGCACGACGAGGTGGATCGCTTGCAACGCCGCGATGCTGACCGCATAGCCGAGCCAGAAACTATCTAGCCAGCCGAGCCATGTGTAATCTGGCAGCTTGATCAGCCGCTGTGTCCACTGACCGAGTCCCGCCAGCAGCGCAAAGATCACGATCCAACCGATGATCACCGTTAGCCATGCCGCCACTATCATCCTACTTTCGCCAAAACGCAGATTTCTCGTAAGATTCTGGTAATTATCCACGAGTACGCTAGTGCATATGGGCAAACAAACAATTTTCATCGTAGAAGACGAAGCCACCATCCGCGAGGTCGTGCGCAAATACCTCGAACTGGAAGGCTTCATTGTGCTGGAAGCCAGCAGTGGCACACAGGCGCTGACCATGCTGCGCGAACAGACCGTTGATTTGATCCTGTTGGACGTGATGTTGCCGGGGATCGATGGTTTCGATGTGACGCGCAGCATCCGGCGCGAGCGCGAACCGGGTTTTCTGGCGGTCAACGGCACCATCCCGATCATCATGCTGACTTCGCGCAAGGATGAGTCGGATCGGCTGGTGGGTTTTGAACTCGGCGTCGATGACTACATCCCGAAGCCGTTCAGCCCGCGTGAGGTGGTAGCCCGCGTGAAGGCGGTTTTGCGGCGGGCGAATCCGGGTGTGCAGATCAGCGATCAACCAATCCGCTGCGGGGACATGTTGATTGACCCGACCAAGCGCTCGGTGGTGATTGGAGACAAACGCCCAGACCTGACCGTGAAGGAATTTGATCTGCTGTATTTCCTCGCGCAGCATCCTGAGCAAGTCTTCACGCGCGATCAGGTTTTGAACAGCGTGTGGGGCTTCGAGTTTTACGGCGACGAAAGCACGGTGACGGTACACATCCGGCGACTGCGCGAGAAGATCGAGCCGAATCCGGCGGAACCGACCTATATCCAGACCGTGTGGGGCGTAGGCTATAAATTTGAGGGACGCTCGGCATGAAGTGGTTAGGGATGCTGCTCCTCAGTGTACTGGTCGGCGTCGCCTGTGCGATGGCGATTGTGATCCCGATCCTCAAACCGCCGATGAAGGATATTCGGGATTTGATCCTGTTCATGACCACTTCCGGCGGCGCGAGTGTGCTGCTGATCTACTGGTTTTCGTGGCGTGGCGCGTTGAATTGGTTCACCAGTCTGCGCTGGACGATGCTCTCGATCATCATCATGCCCGTCGTGCTGATCTTCGCGAATGTGTGGATGGTGGCGCAGTTGATGTACATCAGCACGCACGACCTCGTGCTGACGGTCGGGTTGCTGGTGTTCGCAGGCTTGATCGCCATCGTGTCGGTATTCTTCATCTCGCGCACCTTGATTTCGCGGATCAGTGCGTTGTCGGAAGCCTCCGCGAAGCTGGCGACAGGCAATCTGGAGACGCGGTTGGCGGTGCAGGGCAAAGATGAGGTGGCAGGTTTGGCGAAAGCCTTCAACCAGATGGCGACTTCGTTGCAGACGGTTGATGAGGACAAACGCCGTATGGAACTGGCACGGCGCAATCTGGTGGCGTGGATTTCACACGATCTGCGCACGCCGCTGGCGACGATCCGCGTGATGAACGAGGCGATCATCGACGGCGTGGCAGGTGACGCGCAGACGGTGGAACGCTACACGCGCGATATGCAGCGCGAGATTCAGCATTTGGGGCGCTTGATCGATGACCTGTTCGAGCTGTCGCAGTTGGAAGCCGGACGGTTGCAGCTTAATTATGAACTCACCTCGCTGCACGATTTGATCTCGGATACGTTGGGCAGCATGAAACCGCAAGCCGATCAGAGCCATGTGGAACTGGAAGGCAAGATCGAGGGGCAGATCAATATGCTGCTGCTGGCGGCGGATAAGATTCAGCGCGTGTTGTACAACCTGATCGACAACGCCATCCACTTCACGCCGCCGGGGGGCAAGATCACGCTGCTAGTAGAGCGCACCAAAGATCGCGTGCAGATCAGCATTCACAACACAGGATCGAGCATCGCACCGACGGATGTACCACACATCTTCAAGAGCTTCTATCAGGGGGAGCCATCGCGCACGCAGACGAGCCAGCAGCGGCGCGGCACGGGTCTCGGCTTGGCGATTGCACGCGGATTCGTGGAAGCGCATGGCGGCGACATCTGGGTTTCTAGCCAGCCAGAGCAAGGGACGACATTCTATTTCACGCTGCCGATCAATACGCAACCGCAGGTGAAGGTGGGTTAGGTCATTGAGGAATGTAGCGTCTGCTGGATTTAAGATCGACGTAGATACTCTGCGAATTCCGAAGTGAGAATCTCACGACTGCGTTCAGCTGTATCCACTGGTTGATCGCCAACACTCGATCCTTGCTCCTTCGCCAGTCGTTCCAAACGTTGCGCAACTTCATCTGGCACATTGATAACCATCTGACCGATCTCCATCTCACTCTGGCGCTATTTTAGCACTATTATGCCTTACGCCGTCAGTGACGAGGCGCGCGGTGATAAGGTGCGTTCGTACAGCCGATCCAGATAGCCGCCGACGAGATCGGTCATGGTTTCGACTTCCACGAGGAACGAATCGTGACCGAAAAATGCCTCGACGTGATGATATTCGACTGAACGCCCCGGCAAGGCATGAACGAGATCGCGGGCTTGCGCCGCTGTGTACAGCCAATCGCTGGAAAAGCTGATCACCAGAAATTCGGCCTTGACGTGACTGAGCGCGGCAGTCAGCGAGGGATGCCCGCTGCTGGCGTCGTAATAATCCAGCGCTTTAGTGATGTACAAATATGTATTCGGATCGAAGCGCTGCACGAACTTCTCGCCCTGATGCCGCAGATAGCTTTCCACCGCGAATTCGGTGCTGAACGAATAACTGAGGCGATCCAATGCCTGCAAGCGGCGTCCGAATTTTTCTTCCAGCGAATATTCGCTCATGTAGGTGATGTGCCCCACCATGCGCGCGACAGCAAGGCCAGAAGTCGGGCGAAGCTTGCCGTAATAGTCGCCATTTTGCCAGTTCGGATCGGCGTAAATGGCTTGCCGCCCGATCTCGTTGAAGGCGATATTTTGCGCCGACGAACGGGGTGTGGCGGCGAGGAACAGCACTGAGCGCACGCGGTCGGGATAGTCCATCGACCATTGTAAAGCCTGCATCCCGCCCATGCTGCCGCCCGCGACGGCGAATAGATAGTCGATGCCGAGCGAGTCCATCAGGTGGCGCTGCGCCTGCACCATATCCGCGATGGTGACGACGGGGAAACGCATGGCGTAAGGCCGCCCATCGGGCGCGGGCGAAGACGGCCCCGTGCTGCCCTGACAGCCGCCGATCACATTGGAGCAAATGACAAAAAAGCGATTGGTATCGAACATTTTGTTCGGTCCAATCGCTTCATCCCACCACCCCGGCTGCTCGGTCGGGTCATCGGTGTAGTACCCTGCGACGTGTGAGTCACCGGATAAGGCATGACAGATGAGGATCGCGTTGGTGCGATCTTCGTTCAGCGTGCCGTAAGTTTCGTAGGCCAAGGTGAAGGAATCGAGCGTGCCGCCGCTGACCAGTTGGAGAGGGGTATCAAACTGCGCGATCTGTTTCCGGACAATGCCTACCGAATTGGCGCGGTTAAAGCGCAAACTTAACTCGCGAGGGTCTTCAAGTCGGTCAACCATGGGCGTTTCCTCCCTGTAAGAAAGTGCTTAGTGCCGGGTGCTCGTGGCTGAGTGAGTTTGGAATGTAAGCACGGTTCGTGTGATGCACTGCGCTGTAGCCCTCAAACATGAGTAACCTGATTAACTTAGGTGGATCATTCCAGTTTAGCAGCACTCTGCGTACTTCGCCCACTGGAATGATCCGCCACTATAGACCGTTGGAGTGAACGCCGTTATACGGCTTCTGGCGCAGCGACGGACTGCGAAATCTTGAGCGCCTGATCCAGATCAGCGAGGATGTCGCTGATGTCCTCGATGCCGACAGCGAGGCGGATATAGTCGTCCGTGACGCCCGTCGAAGCCTGTTCTTCCTCGCTGAGCTGCGAGTGCGTGGTAGTGGCGGGGTGGATCGCCAACGAGCGCGCGTCACCGACATTCGCCAGATGCGAGAACAGTTTCAGGTTATCGATGAACTTGCTGCCTGCCGCTGCGCCGCCCTTGATCCCGAAGCCGAGCACCGCACCCGCGCCCTTGGGCAGGTACTTCTTGGCCTTGGCATAGCTCGGATGGCTGGGCAGACCGGGGTAATTCACCCACGCGACGCTCGGATGCTTTTCCAGCCACTGCGCGACGGCGAGAGCGTTATCGACATGCCGCTGCACGCGCAGCGCCAGCGTTTCGAGGCCGATGATGTTCAGGAAGCTGTTGAACGGAGCTTGCGCGCCGCCGAAATCACGAAGACCGACCACGCGGGCACGGATGATATAGGCGAGGGGGCCGACCGCATCCGCGAAGACCGCGCCGTGATAGGCAGGTTCCGGCTCGGTGATGCCGGGGAAGCGCCCGCTGGCCTTCCAGTCGAATTTGCCGCTGTCCACGATCGCGCCACCGATGCTCAGACCGTGTCCGCCGATCCACTTGGTGGTGGAGTGGACGACAATATCGACGCCGTGTTCGAAGGGACGGACGAGGTACGGTGTGCCGAAGGTGTTATCCACGATGACGGGGATGCCATGCTTGTGCGCGACCGCCGTAATGCCTTCGAAATCGGGCACTTCGAGCTTGGGATTGCCGATGGTTTCTAAATAGATGGCCTTGGTCTTGTCGTTGATCAGCGCTTCGTAATCGGCGGGATTGTCACCTTCGACAAAGTGAACCTTGATGCCGATGTGCTTGAGGCTTTGCGAGAACAGCGTATAGGTGCCACCATACAGCGCCGCCGTCGAGATGATCTCGTCGCCCGCGCCCGCAATGGTCAGGATCGCCAGCGTCTCCGCGAACTGTCCGGACGCCGTCGCCAGCGCGCCAACGCCACCTTCGAGCGCCGCCAGCCGCTGCTCGAACACGTCGGTAGTCGGGTTCATGATGCGCGTGTAGATGTTGCCGAATTCGCGCAGACCGAATAGGGCGGCGGCGTGTTCCGTATCACGGAATTGATACGAGGTGGTCTGGTAGATGGGGACAGCGCGTGATCCGGTGGTGGGATCGGGCTTGTAGCCCGCGTGCAGCGCTAACGTCTCGAACTTGGGAGCGTGTTCCTTGCCGTTGCCGTTCTCGTTGGACATCGTGTACTGACCTTTCCTGAGTGCAAATTGAGCGAGACAAAAACAAACTGAATGCATTAACCGGGCTTCACAAGAAAAAAGGGTCAACCAGACCGGTTGACCCTTTCGACTTGCACTATTTTTCGTAACCTCTGCGTTGCTTTTACGCGGCTACGCCTTCCTGTCGAAATGCCCACGAACCGGCTCCTTTATATAGCGCCTGGCAACACATCATACACATGGCGTCCACCTGAAGACGCGCATATGGAGAATGGTAAGGGGAGGGAACGTGAATACTTGACATGGGTACAACGTTAACACAGCTTTTAGGGGCTGTCAATAATTGATCTGATTGAATTAGTCATCTTACTCGCCTACTAAGGCACGTAAGAAACACGGGTTTATCGTGTCCTTTGCATATGTCCTGAAAAGCAAATTGCACTATACTTTATGTTTGGAAATTGTCTAGATGGCTAGGCACGTACAACAGAGCAACTTACCCTATGAGCAAAACGGTACTTGTAGTCGAAGATGATCCAGATTTGCGGTTTCTGTACGTTACCGCGCTGCATGGGCGCGAGTATACCGTCCTAGAGGCGAAAACGAACGCGGAAGCCTCCGCTATCCTTGAAGATTCCAGTGTGATGATCGATCTGGCGATCCTCGATATGGCGATGCCGGACATCCCCGGCACGCGCATCGTGGAGATCATCCGTAATCACGAGCGTTTCCCGAACATCCCCATCATCGTCATCACCGCCAACGAGCACTACCAAGAAAGGTTGGGCGACAAGGTTGACCGGTTCTTTCTGAAGCCTGTCGCCATTTCCGATGTGGTAGACAGCGTCTCGGAACTCGTAAATTAGGCATATAAGAGCGCATGAATACGTATACTCGCTTGACCGATCAACATCTCGCCGCTATCACGCAGATCGTCGGGGTGGAGCGCTTTTCGACCCGCAGCGCCGATCTCGACTTGCACGCCCGCGATCAATCGTTCCACGAGGCGCACCCGCCGGAAGCGGTGGTGTGGCCCGAAACGACCGCCGAAGTCAGCGCCTTGCTCAAACTCGCCAACGCCGAACGTATCCCCGTGACGGCGTGGGGCGCGGGGTCGAGCTTAGAGGGCAACCCGATCCCTGTGTATGGCGGGCTGCTGGTGGACTTCACGCGGATGAACCGCATCGTCAACATCCGTGCCGAAGATTTTCAGGCGGATGTGCAGCCGGGGATCACGCGCTTAGAGTTGAACAAGGAACTCTCACGCTACGGTCTGTTTTATCCACCCGATCCCGGCGCGAACGCGACCATCGGCGGCATGGTGGCAAACAATTCATCTGGCATCAAGACGATCAAGTACGGCGCGACCAAAGATAACGTGATGCGGCTGGAAGTCGTCAAGGCCGATGGCGAAGCGATCATCGTGGGATCGCGGGCGCGCAAAGATTCCAGCGGTTACGATTTGCTGCACCTGTTCGTGGGGTCGGAAGGCACGCTTGGCCTCGTCACCGAAGTCACGCTCAAGCTGCATCCGCTGCCCGCTAACTTCAGCGCGGTGCTGGCGGCCTTCAACGATATCGAGAGCGTGATGCAAACGGTAGTCGATATTGTCGGCGCGGGCTTGGAGCCATCGGCGCTGGAATTTCTGGATACCGAAACCGCCCGCATCTTGAATCAAGATAAACATCTCGGCTTGCTGGAAACACCGCATGTGCTGATGGAATTCAACGGCGCGAGTGACGACGCGGGCTTGAACGACGCACTGGACATCTGCAAAGCCAACGGCGCAACCAACATCAAGACGGCGGCGGGGCAAGAAGAGCGCAATAAGCTGTGGCAAGCCCGTCACCACACCTACGAGACGATTCTGCGCATCCATCCCGGCAAGGCGCAGCAGATCGTGGATGTGTGCGTGCCGCTCTCGCGCTTCCCCGATATGGTGCAGTTCGCGGGGCAAGCGCTGGCGGATAATAACCTGTTCGGCTACAAGTTCGGGCACGCGGGCGATGGCAACCTGCATATGAACATCATCTACGACCAGAGCAACGCGGCGGAATTAGCCTTGGTCAAGCGCGTCAACGGGGTGATCGTGGAGCACGCCATCGAGCTAGAGGGCACCTCGACGGGCGAACACGGCACGGGCATCGGCAAGCGTCCGTATGCCGTCAAGCAGCACGGTGCGGCGATCGAGGTGATGCGCCAGATCAAACAGCTACTTGATCCGAACGGCATCCTCAATCCGGGCAAAATCTTTTTATGAGTGACGCTGATCAGGAATTATTCTGGCAGATCAGGCACTTCATCTTCAGCACGATTGTGGAGCGCGAACGTCCCCCTACGACAGGGGAAACGGCTTTCGCGCTCAAGCTCGACCGCGAATTCGTGCAAAGCGCATATCAATGGCTGAACGATAAACACGCGCTGTTTCTTGACCCCGGCACGCTGAACGTGCGGATGGCGCATCCGTTTTCGGCGCTGCCGACGGGCTATCGCGTCCACACCAGCGGACACACCTATTACGCCAACTGCGCATGGGACAGCTTCGGCATTCTGGCGGCACTGCGTCAGGACGGCGTGATCGAGGCGACACGCATCGGCGGGCAAGACACGATCACGATCGAGGTCAGCGACGACCACGTAAAGGGACATGATGAGGTCATCCATTTTCTGCTGCCGTTCGCGCAGTGGTATGATGATCTCGTCTTTACCTGAGCAACGATTCTCCTCTTCCGGTCGGAAGCTGAACTGAAATTGTGGTGTATGCAGCGCGGCGTGCAACGTGGCGAACTGCTGACGCTGGAACAAACGTGGGAACTCTCCAAGCGCTGGTACGGCACACGGCTCGATCCGAACTATCGTGGACGCAGCCTTGAGCAAGCGCAGCAGATTTTCCGCGATCTCGGCCTTACCGCGCCGTTCTGGTACATGCAAAAGTAATGGTCACAACCACGCTCTGACCTTCATCTGATCACCTCAAAACGGCGGCAGATTCAAGATCGTCTGCACGATGAACTCAGCGAGACGGCGCTTGCCAGCGGGCGTCAAGTGTACGCCATCGCCCAAGATTTGCCCGTTGGGGTTGTTAGCGAAATAGGCTTCTAAGAGTATTTTGCTGTTGTTTGCGGGTGGTTCCGCGACCAATGCATAAAGTTCGTCGTGTGTGGTCAGCTTGATCACATAAGTGTCCCCCATGCCCGCGAAGACATCATGACTGTTGATGCACACCACTTGCGGAATCTGACTCAGCGCCCCGCCCGTGCAAGATGCCTGAATTGCACTGTTGTAGTAAGCGATGTCTTCGGTCGTGTAGCCCGCTGCCCACGTCCGGTGCGCGAAGTCGCTGACCACACCCTCCCAGTAATTCAGGACAATCACGCGCCCAAACTGGTTATTCGCCACGATGGTCTTGACCAGATCGCCGATCACCTTGGCGTGCCGCTGTGAGGCAGTTTCGGCGGGCATCAGCGGCGTGATGTCGTTCATCCACGGCATGATCACGGTGTAGCGGCAGTTATCTTGCAGCAGCGCGTAATACTGATTGGTGACGAAGTAGGACGGGTGATTGCTGGAGCTGATGCCAGTGTTCGGCGCGCCACGGTTGACGCCCCTGATTTCTGGTTTGCCCACGTTGCTGAACTGCTGCTCAACAAACATACTGACGGGCTGCGCTTGGATGAAGGCATAGCCATAGCCCAAGATTTCATATACACCCGTCCCCGCCGTGACGGAATCGCCCACCATCGCGATGCAAGGCTGCGTATTCAATTCGGCGGAGGACACTGTCGGAATTAGCGGTGTGGGCGAGACAAGCGGCGTTTCTGATGGCGTGGGCGTGTTGGTTGGCGTCGGTGTATTGCTAGGCGTAAAGCTCGGTGTCAGCGAGGGCATCGGCGTGGCGGTCACGAGGCCGGAACGCGTTGGTGTGAAGGTGATCGTCGCGGTAGGCGAAGGCGTATCGCTCGGCGGGATCGGCGTCTCTGTAGGCGTTTCCGTCGGCACGGTGGCGGTCGCTGTTGCCGTCGGCGGGAGCGCGGTAGGCGATGGTGGTGGTTCGGTGGGCTGTGGCGTATCAGTAGCCACAGCGGTAAACGTAGCGGCGATCACGGGAGCGAGCGTTGGCTCAGCCGTCGCTGTCAACGTCAGAGTCACGGTGGGTAGATCAGTTTCGGTGGGCGTGTCCGTCGCTGTGAAGGTTAAGGTGGCTGTTTCGGTGGGCGGTGGTGTGGACGTTGGGAAAGGCGTCTCCGTGACTTCTACGATCACGACAGTCGGCGCGGTCGAGTCGGCATTATTCTGCGTCGCCATATACAAGCCGAACAACCCCGCCGCGATCAGCAGCAGCACGACGATCAGCATCAGCACCAGCGAGGGTCGAGACCGTGACGGCACGGCTTGGACGGGAGCCATCGTCTGAGTGCGTGTTTTGCGTTCCGCGACGACTTGCTGCGCGGCGGCTTCAAACGCATGGTGGAACTCACTGACGCTGACATAAGGTGCCGTCGTGAGTGCGGCTTGCAAGACGCCCGCGATGGGCAGCGGCAGTTCGGGATCGATGTCTTCGCCATACTCGTCGCCGGAGACTTCTTCGCCCGTGAGCGCGATGTGGATGAAAGCTGCCAGTCCGCGAATGTCATCCGCGTAACTCTCGTTGACTTCCGATAGCTCAAAGCCGCGAATCGCGACCTGCCCCTTGCCGACCAGCACTACATGCTGCCGATCAAGCCGCCCATGCACGAGGTCATGCTCGTGCGCATAATCCAGAGCCTCGCTCAACTGCTGGGAAATCTTGAGGATAGCGCCGATCGACAGCTCCGAGTCGAGCTTGACCACACTGGGATACGCATTGGTCACTACGTACAGCGTGCCGTCAGGAGCTTTACCGCCCGTCACCAGCGGCACGATGCCGGGGTGCTCCAGCGCGCGGATCGCCCTGATGCGCCCCACCCACAGCTTGCCATCCGTGCCCGGATTCGGTTGGAACACGGTTAGGTAAGCGGCGGCCTTGGTCGTCACATGGCGGGCGAAGTGAACCGTGGCTGTCCCCGTCGAATTATCAGCGGTCTCGATAATTCGCTCGGCAAGGTAGTCACCAATTTGCATAGTATTCCCGTGAAGCATCTCATCCAAGACAATTGGTTATATGTTTTGGCTGATTTTTGTGGATTTCGCAACTTTGAACCGTCCGGTCAGCCCCGATCCCCCAACAGGTGACGCACCCGCGCCTCACGGATAGCCTCGGTACGGCTGGCAACGCCCAATTTGCGGTAGATATTCTTCAGATGCCATTTGACGGTTTCGGCGGTCACGACGAGTTTGGCGGCGATGTCCTGATTGTGCAGTCCATCCGCGATCAGTTGCAGCAGTTCCAATTCGCGTTCGCTGAGTTTTTCCTCGAAATGACCGAGCACATCCCGCGCATAGGGGGCGTTCGACTGTCGTAATAAGGTCGTTACGCCGCCGCCTACGTCGATGAATTCGCGGATATAGCCGCCCGTCTCCGCCAAGCCAAGCGCCGTGTTGAGCGAAGTCAAGCCTTGTTCCGTTTTGCCGAGCGCGTGATATAGCAGTCCTTGGATCGCCAGTGCCTCGATCAATGTGGAGCGGTTCACACGCTGATCTTCGTGCTGCCACAACGCGAGGGCATTAGTGAGCAGCCGCAGCGCTTCGGCATGTTGCTTACGCACGCTCAACGTTTGCACCAGCGTAAGCAGTTCGGTTTCGCGTCCGGGATCGAGCAGGGCGGCTTCGTTGGCTAACAGCGCTTGCATCCACTGCTGCGCGGCCTGACTGCGGTTTTCGACCAACCAGATGCGCACACGGTAGGCTTTGAGCAACGCCCCTGACTCCGCGCTCAGATTATGCGCCTGCACCACTTTCTCGGCCTGTTCGAGCGCGTTCAAGGCCAGATCGGTGTCCCGCTGTGCGATCAAGACACGGGCTTCGATCAGGTGCGCCAGCAGCGCAATCGGCGCGTCGGCGTTGGCACCTGCGCGCAGCCCTTCGCTGGTATGGTAGCTGGCGGCGGCGAGATCGTTCCAACTGTACATCAAATGGCTCAGGCCGATGTGGATGAGCGCGACGATGGAGGATGGGCGTTCGGCGGGGGCGAGGTCTTCCAGCAGACGAATGCTCTGGCGGAAGGTGGCGTTGGCCTTGCGCAGATCGCCCGAAAAGACTTCTAGATAGCCCTGCTGGCACAGCGCGATCACGGCGGACTGCGGCTGACCTGCCGTGCGGTTGAGTACGCTGGCCTCTTGGAACAAATACGTCGCCATGCGCAGATCGCCGCTCAGACGGTAGGCTTCGCCCAGATTCAGCGCCAGCACGCCGCGCAATAATGGCGCATGTTCCATCAAGTCATCCAACGACTTTTTAGAATGCGCGATGGTGGCGCTGACATCGCCCTCCATCAACGACATAATCGCGGGCAGGGCAGTCGCGAGGTCGGTATCGTTGCTATCCGCCAACTGCGTATAGGCCGCTTGCAGCAGTTCTTGAATCTCGTCCATGCGGTCACGGCGTCCACTGATGGTCAACAGCCCCGCCAGAATCAGGCACAGCACGGGACGCGCTTTGATCAACGTTCCCGGCAGCGCTTCCAGCCAGTTGAGCACGTTCATGCCCAAGCCGATATTGAGCGTCACGCGGATATACTGCTCGATCAGGTCGGCGGCTTCGACCATGCTGCCCGCCAGCAGGTAGTGCGAAATCGCTTCGGTCAGCATCGAGGTGCTTTTATACCAATCGGCGGCACGGCGGTGCAGATCAGCGACTTTTTCCGGCGCGGTGACTTGTAGCCGGTCGCGCAGGAAATCCGCGAACAACTGATGATAGCGATACCATTGGCGCTTGTTGTCCAGCGGCATGGTGAACAAATTGGCTTGCTCGATCTGCTCCAGAATGGCCTGACTGCCTGTGCGTCCCGTCACCGCGTCGCATAACCCTGCCGTCAGTTGGTTCAAGATGCCCGTTTGCAGCAAAAATTGTTGCAGCCCCGGCAACTGCTGATGGAGCACTTCATCCAGCAGATAATCAGCGATGTAGCGATGCGTGCCGTTCATGCCTTCGCTGGCGTGGACGAGCGCATTCGACTGCGCCAGTGAGCCAGCCTCGCGCGCGGAGAGCGCCACCAACTGCAAGCCTGCCGCCCACCCTTCGGTACGGGCTTGCAGCGCGTTGATCGTCTCGGTGGGCAGGTTGGCGTAGCCAAGCCGTTCGAAAAATTCGCGGATTTCTTCCCCACTGAAGCGCAGATCGGGCTGCTTCAACTCGACCAGTTCACCGCGCGCACGCAGTCGCGCCAAGGGCAGCGGCGGCTCACTGCGACTGGATATGATCACGTGCCAGTTGGCGGGCAGATTGCGCAGCAGGAAATTTAGCGCGTTGTGGATCGCTTCGAGCGTAATGGTGTGATAGTCGTCCAACACCAGCACGACTTCGCGCTTGAGCTTGGCGACATCGTTGATAAGCAGCGTGAAGAAGGTTTCGGCAACTTGATCAGCAGTTTGCATATCTGCCATGTCGGAGTTCAGATACGTTTTGGTCTCTTTGCCGATCTCCGGAATCACGGTTTGCATGGCGGCTTCGCAGCACAGAAGGAACCGATTCAGCACGTTATCGTTCTCATCCACCGTGAACCACGCGACCATATTCGGATGCCGCGCAGCCCACGCCGTGAGGATGGTCGTTTTGCCGGAACCGGGTGGAGCCGTGATCAATGTTAACCGTGCGGTCAGCGTGCCCTCGACGAGTTTGAGCAAGCGCGTACGGTTGACAAGCGTCGGGCGCACCTTCCCGATATTTAGCTTTGTCGCGAGAATCGGTGCAGAAACTCTCATGCGATTTGTCGAAATGCCCTCTGTGGTAGAAATTGCGCTTTCTACCGGATACTAGGGATTCTATCCATAACTGGCGAAAAGGAAACTCCAAAGTGCGTCTCATTGGTTAAATCGCCCGTCAACTGGTGTTCGGATGTGGGAGCCTCTCGGTCAAATTAGCAATTTGCCGAGAGGATAAATATACGATGAGTATCTACGGCGTTAGGAACTCCATCACGCAGCCGCTGGTATTGATCAGCGCGTGGCCTGCACCTTGCACCATCGTCACTGTCAACTGAGGCAGCAAGCCGCGCAGCCGCGCCGCGATCTTGTCCACGTCGCGGAGGATGTCTTTCGTGCCGCCGAGCAGCAGCGTGGGCATGGTCAGCCGCCGCAGTTCGTCATCAGTGAAGATCGGCAGCACGCCAATACGCGGCTTGAACTGGCTGGTGATCTGTGCCACGATGTCCATCACGCCCGCTGGCACGGTCTGATCTGCGAACAGCGCCCGCACCATGCGCTTGATGCCCCAGTTTCCCAACATCATCAGCGCCAGCGCCGTGAATAAAAACGACGCGCGATCCGGCACGATGCCACCGGGGGTCAGCAGCACTAAACGATCCACCCGTTCTGGTGCGTATACGGCATATTTCAGAGCTGTCCACGCGCCCTGCGAAATGCCTACCAGCGTCACTTGCTGAACACCTAGCCCGTGCAAGACATCGTCCAGCCATTCCGCGAAGGCCGGACTCTCCCACGTGGGGCGGTTCGGGGCGCTTTTACCCGCTTCCCCGATCAGATCGACGGCGTAGACACGGTAACGGGCGGCATAGTCGCGCACGTCCCCTGCCCACACGGCGGCGTTGCTGCCCGCGCCATGCAGCAGGATCAGGGAGGGCGCGTGTGCATCTCCGCTGGCGACGACGAACGTATCCCCGTGCCGCGTGGGGACGGTGTGGGTGGTGTATGGTGCTGTCCAATTCTTGAGGGCGGCGTCATACATCGCCATCACGGTTTGTTCACCAGCCAGTGATTTATACAGTGTTGAAGCGGTCATCATGATTCCTTTCTACGCCGTGTCAAGGTCGTGACGCAGCGCTTGTACCCACGCTAAATCTTGTTCATAGAAGCTGATCCAGTGATCCGCGATCCTGCGCCCGAACGAACGGCGCGGCGCGGCGGTATCGGCACTGTTGCGGCGTGCTTGTTCGCGCAGCATCACGAGGTGATCTTGCAACTCCGTCTCGTAAGTTGTCAGCAGTGTGCTCAGTTCGTGCGGTTCAAGCTGATCCGCCCACGTGAGTTTCACCAGCAGCGCACTGCGGAACTGCGGCAGTTCTGCGGGCACAAGCAGCCATTGGCGTAGCGCCGCCAAGCCTCGCTCCGTGATGGTGTAAATCTTGCGCGGCGGCTTGCTGTCTTGCTGCCGCACCTCGATGGTGACGAGCTTCTCGTCGTGCAGTTCCACCAGCGTCTTGTAAATCTGGTTGTTGTTGCCCGACCAGTAGAAAACCTCCGACTCGGAGAATTTCTTTTTCAAGTCATAGCCCGTCAGGGGTGTTTCACTCAGGAACCCTAGCATCACATATTTGATCGACACGATTTCGCCCTTCCTGCCTTCTGATCTGCGCAACCCTCATTATCATATGTTATTAGTAACATATGATAATAAAGACTGATGATTTGATCAAGGCTGAAATTATGGCAAAAAAGGACGCCGTTGTGGTGGCGTCCTGTGCAGCGAGTTGATGGAGTGTGGAAATGCCGTGTTACATGATCGGCGCGCCCGTGACGGGAGCCAATGGCGTGGCATTGGTAGACAGCGCGTGCCACGCCATCCGCAGCCGACGGATGCCCTCATCGATCTTGTCGGGGGCTTGCGCGGCGAAGTTCATCCGCATGAAATAGCCGCCGCTACTGTCGGTGTGGAACATGGTGCCCATCGCGAAGGTCACGCCGAAGGGGATCGCGTTGTTATACAGTTCTGCCGCTGTGGGGCCGTTGTGCGGCAGTTCGACCCACGTATACATGCCACCTTGTGGCACCGTCCAGCGCGTGCCGTCGGGCATATACTTTTTGAGCGCGTGCAGCATCACGTCGCGGCGTTCGCGGCATAGACGACGCACCCGCTCCAGATGGTTGATCAGCGCGCCTGTCTTGATGAAGTAGTGCATAGCGCGTTGATTCAGACCCGGCGTACAAATGTCGGCGGCACGTTTGACCCGCAAAATGCGCTCCCATGCTTGCCCTTGCCCGATCAGGTAGCCGATGCGCGTTCCCGGCAGTACGATCTTGGAAAAGCCACTGGCGTGCAGCACCAACCCCGAATCGTCCAGTGCTCTGAGCGGTGGCGGTGGCGTCGGCCCGTAGCTGAGTTCGTGATACACGCCGTCTTCAAGGATCGGGATGTCATATTCGCGGGCGAGACTCAACAGGCGTCGGCGGCGGTGAATCGGCATGATGGTACCAGTCGGGTTATGGAACGTCGGCGCGATGTAAATCAGCCTCGCCCGCTGGTTGCTCAGGGCTTGTTCGAGCAGATCGAGGCGTATTCCGTCATCATCCAGCGGAATCCCGATGGTTTGTACGCGCCGCACCCGCGCCAGATCAAGGATGCCAAGGTAGGTCGGGTTGGTGGTGATCAGGATGTCGCCTTCGCTCATCAGCGCTTGCATCGCCATGTCGAGCGCCTGCTGACAACCATTGGTGATCAACACTTCATCCGGCTTACACACAACACCCGTAGTGCGCAGATAATCCGCCACCGCCTCACGCAGCGGGTAGTAACCTTCGGTTTCCTCGTAGGCCACTGCCGCCGCGCCGTCACGTTCCAGCACCGCGTTGAAGGCTTGCCGGATCAGCGCGACGGGCATAAATTCTTCGGCAGGTGCGCCGCCGCTGAAAGCGATCACGTTGGGCGGATGGCGTTGCAAGACATGTGCCATCGGATTCGCCGCCACCGATGGCAACGCGCCGGGGTCGCTCAACCCGCCCGCGTTGCCTGTCACGAAGGTGCCTTTGCCCGCTTGCCCGCTGATCAAGCCCATCTCGCGCAGTTCCGCATAGGCGTTCACCACGCTGATGCGACTAATGCCGAGCACGTCCGCCAGATCGCGGCTGGCGGGTAACCGTTCGCCGGGATGCCATACGCCGTTGACGATTCGCTCACGGATCAGGCGGATCAGTTGGCGGTATAACGGTTCTTCCGCGAATTTATCGACGCTTAAATCGATGCGCACCATAGCGGCCTCGCCACGTGACTAGAGCCAATTTGTACCAGTATAGCACCAAGTCGATCTTGGTCTTAAACCATTTATATCCAAGTTTTAATATCAAGTTGGAATGGTAAGATCGCGAAACAGCGCGTCAATCAGCATAAAAAGCCTTTGTGCAACGTGCAGAACCACACTACAATGTTGAATGTCCCTCGATCAGCGCGTGGAGCTACACTGTGGACACACGATCACCGATTCGGTTCGGGAATCTCGGCATACAAGGTACAGCGGGCGACTATCCGCTAGACGCACCAACCCTGCTGCGTATCGGACGCGGGATCGGGCGCTGGATACGCACGCAGCCAACCTTCAACGAAGCCAGCGCTGCTGCCTTGATCGGGCATGACACCCGCGCCAGTTCAACCTCGATTCTGCAAGCGCTGGCGACCGGTTTGATGGCGGAAGGCATCACGGTCATTACGGCGGGCGTGATCACGACGGCGGGCATCGCCTTCACCATGCAGGGCAGCCGCTTCGACATCGGCATCATGGTCGGGTTAGGCAAATCGCCTATCGATCAGAACGCGCTGCGGTTGTTCGAGCGCGGTGGTTACCCGATCACGGAAGAACACGAGCGCGTCATCGAAATGCATATCGATCAATTGGTGGCGGAGCGCGTCGCCAAACGGACGGGGCATTTCAAACGCTACTCGCTGCTGCCCGGTTCGGATGTGCATGAGAAGTACGTGGAGCATTTGACGGCGTGGGCGGATGCGAACGCACTGGCAGACCTCCACGTCGTGATCGACTGCGCGAACGGCGCAACGCACAAACTCGCTTTCGACGCGTTCCGCAAGCTCGGCGCAGCCATCACCTTGATCAACGATACGCCCGACGGCTCGAATCAGAGCATCAAAGCGGGTTGTGACCACGTGCGGCGCGACCAACGCGAATTGCTCAAGGCGATGAAAGCGGCGCGTGCAGACATCGGTATTGCGCTGGATGGAACAGGCGAAGGCGTGGTGCTGGTGACGCCGGAAGGCACGTTGTTGCATGGCGATCATCTGTTGGGGCTGCTGGCGCTTGAAATGCACGCGGCGGAAAATCTGCCGCATCATACCATCGCCGCGACGGAAGTCAGCAACACCGGCTTGGAAGATTTCCTCAGTGGCAGCCATGTGCGCGTGACACATGTAGACGATGAACGTACGTTGTTGGAATTGATGCGTGAGAGCGATCTGCGCTTGGGCGGCGATCCTTCCGGGCGCATCACGCTGCTGGACGATACGCATACCTTCACCGATGGCCTGTATATAGCGCTGTTGATGAGCTGGTTGACGGCGCAAGCCAAGCATAACCACGCGCTCACGCTGCACCAAGCCGCCGCGCAAATCGCGCTTTATCCACAGATCATCGCGACGGCCGTGTTCCCGCAAGCGCTCGATCTCAATCAGATTCCGGGTTTGGCGCACATTCAGTTGGAGATCGTGGCAGGGTTTGGCGGCAGAGGGCGCACGAATGCCAGTTTCGATGCCACACGGTCAGCGGTCATGGTCATGGTGGAAGGCAACGAGACGACCACCATTGCGCAAATCACCGAGGCTGCCCGTCATCTGATCAATTTCATTGCGACGCATGTGGAAGCAGGCACGGTCAAAATCGCCGTGACCGAAGCCACTACGGGCAAACCCATCACCTGAGCGAAGCGCCACCAAAAGCACAGCGGGGCGTCTTCGTGGGCGTGCATCAGCCGTTGAAGGTGGGTGATGTCGAGGGCGTCGCCGGTATCGCGGTCGGGTCTGGCGTCGCGCTAGGGATGGGTGACGGTGTCGGCGTTACGCTTGGTGTCATGCTCGGCGTTGGGGTTGCCGTCGGCGTGAACGTGGGCGAAGGCGCAATCGTCGGCGTCGGCGTGGCAGGGATTTGCTCCGACGAGATCAACACCAGATTATTCGGCGTGAAGGCGGCACACTGCAACGTGTTGACAGGTAGCCACGTATTCTGACCTTCCACCCGAATCCAGTTGCCGCTGGCATCGCGCCGATCCACCGCCACGACTTCGTTCAGCTTGAACGTTGTGCGTACCGGGTAATTTTGCCCCGGCCCCGTGTAAGCATCCGATTGTATCAGCAGACTGCACTGCGGCGAGGTCGTTTGCAAGCTGCGCGTCTGCGTGATCGGCTGTCCATCTTCGCCCGTCGCAATTAGCGTGATGCTGCCCACATCCGCAACGATGATCGTCAGCGGGAGCGAAGTGACCTGATTCAGATCAACATTGATGTTGGTCGTGTTCAATGTTACGGGTTCCGTCTGCACGCTAAGGCGCTGCGCATTCTGAACGCGCCAGCGCAGCGTGATCTGCTGTGTCACGTTGCGTAAAATGGTGGTTGGCTCGACGGTGAACGAATCGATCTTCGCTGTGCGCGGACGCACCAAAAACAGCAGCCCCGCCAAACACGCCGCTACTACCACGAACCCGACCACGCCCACGATCGGCAGTATCCACGTCGGCAAGACGGCGCGCTCTACGAACGTCCCTTGCACCGCAGCCACGAAACCCGCCGCGTCTTGCGAATGCGCGATCACGTCGAAGCGAATGTCGCGCGGTGGCCCGACCCAGCGGTCACGTTTGGGGCGGGCGAAGCCTTGGACAAGCCGATCTTCCCCCGGCGCAAGGCTCAAGGATGGGTAGGGGAAGCTGATCGCCAGACTCTGGTTGGACGAGGTGCCGGACAGCATCAACGGGAGTGGCGCGCTACCCTGATTATGAATGCGGAAATTGAACGGCGCATCTTTGGTAACGCGCGGCGTCCCCATCACGATCCCGAAGCCGCTGTAAGGCAGCACATGCAGCACCATCATGGCTTGCAGCGCCTGATCCGGCTTGGATTTAGCGCGCACCCGTACCAGCACATTGTAATCACCGGGGCGGCTGTCGCTGCGACGGAGCGGTTTGAAGGTCATCGTCAGTGGCACTTGCATCCCCGGATCAAGTTCCAGTTCCGCCCGTTCGACGCGCACCCATTCCTGCGGCACGCCTTCGACTTCCACGAAGAAGCGTTCGACTTCTTGGCTGGTGTTGGAAATCGTGAGCTGCGCGGACATGTGCGCCCCCGGTCTGACCGGATTCGGCGGCGGTTCCAGCTCGATATTGAACGGCGCTTGCACCGTCGCGATGCGGATAGTGTGCGTTTCGGGGCGGTTTTGAGGCTGTGTGTCCTCGACGGTGGGGATGTAGATCAGGCGCAAATCCCCGATCATGATCTCCTCACCACCCTGCAAGTTGACCGTTTCGTTAGGCTTGATGCGCTTGCCGTCTACATAGGTACCATTCACCGAGGCGAGGTCTTGCAACTGGATCGGCTGTTTGTTGCCGTTGATGGTCAGCACGATGTGATAGCGTGAGACGGAGTTCGTATCCAGCACAATATCATTGCCAGAGGATCGGCCTATGCCCACTGTTGGTTTATCGAGCCAGTGACTCTCTATTGGCCCATCAGGCCAGTAGACCTCAAGTTTGCCGTAAGCCATGAAATCCCCACCTCCGCTGATCGCTGCTCAGTTTAGCACAAACTCTGCAATCGGCAATCAGTGTTACATGACGCTTCGGCTTCTCAGGAGTGCAATTAATCACATGACGTTCTGCGATGCTGCGCTATAATGGAACTTACCGAATTTTTAGAGAGCACTCACGTTTAGCAAGGGAGCTTTACCTGTGGCAAGTACAACGCAACAGCGACGGCGTCATACCGAGACCGAAAGCGGGTATGCAAGCCTGATCGGGGCTGGTCTGTTGTTTATGATGTTGGCGTTTGGTCTGTCAGCCGTCTTTGGCGGCGCAGCGGATTCTTCCGAGCGGTTCAATCTGTTCTTGATCGGCGGCGCATTGGCGTTCATCGCCTTCAGCG
This sequence comes from Anaerolineae bacterium, assembly GCA_019637615.1. Lineage (GTDB taxonomy): Bacteria > Chloroflexota > Anaerolineae > Aggregatilineales > UBA2796 > JAHBVK01. The sequence goes on from JAHBVJ010000009.1 coordinate 116,227, forward strand.
TGATGTGGGCCTTCCACCTGCGACCGTGGCGTCATTTTGACGATTGGAGCACCCCGCTCTACACAGGGCATGAGTCCCATGGCGCTCACGATGAACATGCCGAGGACGAGTCGCATACGCAGGTCGCGCCGAGCATGGAAGCCGAAGCGCACTTAATGGCAAGCACGGGGCACGAAGCCGTCGCCTACTCGCAGGTGGTGCCTAGCGCGGAGGCCGAAGCCAAGTTCGCCTCGCAAGAGACTCCGGCGGCAGTCACCGACGCCTTGGAATCGGCGGGCGCGGTCGAAGAAGATCCGTCTGATTTGGCGGCAGTGGCGAGCATCCCCACCGGCAAGCTGACGCAAACGGCAGAGGCTGGCTACAAAGATAATTTGCAGGTCATTGAAGGCATCGGCCCCAAGATCGCGGAAGCATTGCATAACGCGGGTGTGCAAACCTTCGCGCAGCTTGCCGCGAAGCAGCCAGCCGACCTTGAAAAGATCGTGCGGGATGCTGGCGTGCGCATGGTAGGGCATGGCGAAACATGGCCTGAACAAGCGCAGTTAGCCGCCGAAGGTAAATTTGAAGAATTAAAAACGCTGCAAGAAAAACTTTCCGGCGGTCGCCACTGATCATACCATTCATTTTGACTGGGGCGGGGAACGACCTCGCCCTGATGTTATAACGACTAGATATTTGCCCTGTCTGTCCTTGGATGGTCAGGAAATTCTTTAAGTGTTTCGATAAAATCGGTAGGTGATATTAACTATGGTCGCCTACACTACTAGGAGGAATACGCATAATGCGTCGCAATAAAGTAACCGTTGTTGGGTCGGGAGCTGTCGGCTCTACGGCTGCGCATTGGATCGCCAGCAAAGAATTAGCGGATGTCGTGTTGGTCGATCAGGTACAAGGCTTGCCACAGGGCGTCGCGCTGGATTTGGCTTCGTCTGGCCCCGTGGAAGGCTTTGATCTGAATATCCTCGGCACCAATGACTATGAGGCTACGGCTGACTCGGACGTGATCCTGTTCACGGCGGGCGTGCCGCGCAGGAAAGACCCCGTCACGGGCAAGTTCCCCAGCCGTGATGAACTCGTCAAGGTCAATCAGGATGTCGTCGGGCCGGTTTCGGAAAAACTCGCCAAACTCTCCCCAAACAGCGTGTTCATCGTCGTGACCAACCCTCTGGACGCGATGTGCCACGTCGTCAAGGAAGTCTCTGGCTTCCCGCGTGAACGCGTGATCGGTCAGGCGGGTGCGCTTGATACCGCCCGCTATAAGACCTTCATCGCCATGGAACTCGGCGTGAGCGTCGAAGATGTGCATGGCATCGTGCTCGGTGGACACGGCGACGAAATGGTGCCGCTGCCTCGCCACACGTCCGTCAGTGGTATCCCCGTCCGCGAGTTGATGGCGGAAGATAAACTGCAAGCGATCATCGAACGCGCGCGTAAGGGCGGCGGCGAAGTCGTCAGCCTGCTCGGTCGCAGTGCCTACTATGCGCCCGCCTCTGCCTCCGTCGCGATGGTCGAATCCGTGCTCAAGGACAAGAAGCGTGTGATCGCCAGCGCCGTCTATCTGCAAGGCGAATACGGCTACAACGATCTGTTCATCGGTGTACCCGCCGTGCTCGGCGCGAAGGGCATGGAAAAGGTCATCGTCATGGACTTGAACGCCGAGGAAAAGGCCATGTTGGACATCTCTGCCAAGGCTGTACGCGGCGTAGTGGACGTGCTCGGCTACGGCAAATAGTAGCTTACTGTCCGAACCAGCTTGAACGAGCACTGTAGTCAAATCCCCCTCTCCCCTTGTGCGAAGAGGGGGATCATTGTAAAGTAATCTTTGTTATAAGCATTAATCGTCGAATTTCGTGAGACCTTAATGGCATGGATGCGCAACTTCAGCGGGCAACCCTAGCGCGTGCGACAACAGAAAAAATCTCCTTCCAAGACTATCTGAAGACCTACGATAGTTTTGAAGGCGGGCGCACGGAATGGCTGGCTGGTGAGGTCGCAATATACACGATGACCAATAATACACGCCATCAAGAACTTATTTTTCTGCTCGCTATGTTTTTCGAGGCTTTTTTATCACGACACACATTGGGGCGCGTATTTCTGGCGGGTCTTCCGATGTTCATTAGTGATGAACAACCTGCCCGTGAACCTGATCTACTGATTGTTCTGAACGAACATCAAGGACGCATCAAACCAACATACTTAGAAGGTCTAGCTGATATTGTTGTTGAAGTGGTATCGCCGGAAAGTGTGGCGCGGGATCGCGGTGAAAAGTTTACCGAATACGAGGCTGCCAAAGTACCCGAATACTGGCTAATTGATCCACAGCGTATGGAAATGCGTATGTATGTGTTGACTGCTGATGGTGTATACCACGCAATTGAACAGGACACGCAAGGCAATTTACACTCGACCGTCTTGCCCAAATTTGTGCTCGATCCATCGATATTGTGGACTGAAGAACTGCCGCGCATTTCTCAAGTGATCGCGCTTGTTGAGCAGATGGGATGATTGGAACACGCAATGCCTGAACGAATTCTCGATCTGACTTCTGGTGTGACGATGGTCGTCTCCGATATTCACGGAGACAAAGACGCCTTTGCGCGCTACGCCAGTCGCTTCTTACGGCTGCGGGCCACCAAAAAAGTGGATCGGATGCTGCTGTTGGGCGACATCGTCCACAGCGAAGGCAGCGCGGATCAGGACGAGAGTCTAGCGATCATGCTGGACATCATGCGGATGCAGAAGGTGCTGCCGCCTCATTCGGTAGTGGCCTTGCTCGGCAATCACGAAATGCCACATATTTATGGCGTGACGCTGGCGAAAGGGCGGATCGAGTACACCCCGCGTTTCGAAAAAGCGATGGCCGACAGCGGCAAGCGCGACGAAGTGATCGCGTTCATGCAGGATATGCCTTTCTACGTGCGCACAGCGTCGGGCGTGATGTTCACCCACGCGGGGCCGCACGGCAGCGCTACCGCCAACATCGATGTGATTCGCAACTTTGATCACCAGCACATCTTGGAAGAATTCGATCAACTGCTGCGCTCGAATCCGCAGCCAGAGCAGCTCCGCACCTTGTACGGCAAAACGATGGGCATGTCCTACGAAACACTGGCGAAGTACTATCTCGCCGTCAACACGCCTGATGATCCGCGCTACGATCATCTCGTCCGCGCCATGATGATCTCGCAGCAAAGCCGTGAATTCGAACTGCTGTGGGACATCCTATTCACGCGCTGCGAACTTGGATTGCCGCTGCCCTTATATCAACGCACGCTGGCAACCTTCCTTGATGCCTTCTCCGTCGATGCGCCAACCCATCAGCGCTTCCTCGTCACGGGGCATATTCCGGTCAACGGCGGACACACAGTCGTCACCGACAGCCATCTGCGCATCGCCAGCGCCGCCCATGCCCGCCCGCGCGAAGCTGGCGAATATTTGATGATTGATCTCGGCAAACCAGTGGAAAATATGGCGGCGCTCGAAGGCATGTTGGAGTGCGTCTTTTAGCCATCCCTCCAAGCGCATTACCTTCGCAGCGCCCTACGGAGCATCACCCGCCGCGCAAATCCTTTGCCAGTGCCGCCGCGAGTTGAGCGCAGATCAGCTCAATCATCAGTGGACTGTCCGACTTGATCGATCCCGCTTGTTCCTTGCACGCGAACATCACCCCGAAGCGCAGTGTCGAGCCGACTGGCGCACACACCGCTGCTCCAAATTTGCCTTTATCGATCAGGAAGTGGCTAGGCTGGTCGCCCGCCGCGATGATCTTGGTGCGTCCATTTTGCGCCACCCAGCCGAGGATATTGTTGTAATCCGCGCGCGGCGGCATCATCGACGTGATATTTGACGGGCCAGCTTGTGCCCCGAGCGACAGGGACGGCGGTTCGGTGGGACTGAGCGTGAACAGTGCCACGTAATCATAGCCCAGTTCCTTGACCGCGTTGACGGCAGCTTGCTGCTTGCCGGTGCCCTTGGTGGCTTTGCGCAGTGTCTTGGCGAAATTGCGCACGGGCGGCAGCGCATCCGCACGCAGTGTCTCTAAGCGTCGTTCTTCGGAACCGCGCTTGATCTTCTTGAGCAAATCGTCATTGTTGAATGGGTCGGTAGTCACATCATCCGCGCGTCCGGGCATCCCGAAGTCGGCTTCTTCATCCACGAGGATGAGCAGTAGTTGTGGATAGCGTTGCCGTAAATCTTTGATCAACTCGTAGACATTGCCAATCGCGTTATCGATCACCAGCACGTCGGCCTCATTCGAGTCGTCGGCAAGGTAGTCGATCACATCTTGCACGGAAGTGCTGAAGGCGAGCTGTAACTGCGTATCTTTGGCAAGACCATCGCGGAAGCGGTTCACCGATTCCGGCTTGACGGCGACGAGCACTTCAATTGTAGGTAAATCCATAGACGAATACGACCTATCAGAGAATTTGATCAATCATAACGCGTTGCCTCATTATAGTTCAGATTAGGTTGCCCCCAAGTCACAACCAAATTCTGAATCGGCACTTTTGAAGCAGAGGTGGGACGCTGCACTTCGCCCCACTATTACAACCTCATTCGCGTTACGTTTGATCGCGGAAAGTTGTTGGAGAACATAACGATTATAGCGTGTTGGAACGCGAACGTTCACTTGCGCAAGCGGAACCCGAACCGGGGGAAACGCCGCCGAGCCGCCGAGCCGCGCTTGGGCTTCGCTGGCTGCGGGACGGGCGCTTGATTCGCGTAGTGCCACAATTCCTCCGCGATCTCCCATACGGCGTTGGGGCGCGCCAATTTACGGGCGTTCTCGGCGCGTGCCCGCAGTTGCTCCGGCGCTTCGGTCAGCCATTTCTGGACGACTTGCGCCACACGTTCCGGCCCCCGTGCGTACACACCCGCGTTATGTTCGCGGATATAACTCACGTTGCCATATTCTTGCCCCGGAATGTGATCGCTGATGATCATCGGCAGTCCCGCCATGCACGCTTCGCTGATTGTGCCGGGGCCAGCCTTCGTGACCAGAATATCCGCGCCCGCCATCAGTTCGGGCATGTTGGTCACGAAGCCGTATACATGCGTCGGCTGGTTCCACGCCACATGGTTGAGGTTATCGCGCAGTTGCTCGTTCCGCCCCGCCACGATCGCCAATTGGCAGGGCAGTTTTAGCGCGTTGATGCGCCGTGCGATGTGATACAACGGCCCCATACCCTCACCGCCGCCCACCAGCAGAATTGTGATCAGCTTATCATCCCAGCCCAATTTGGCACGGGCATCCGGCTTGCTCAACAGTGACGACGCAAAACGCGGATGCACGGGCAAGCCCGTGATGCGCATCTTTTCCGGCATGATCCCGAACTTCAGGCCGCGTTCGTAGGCAGGTTCCGTCGGCACGAGGATGCGCTCAACGTGGCGGTTGAACCAGAACGCGTGCGTGGACACCAGATCGGTCACGATGGTGACGAACGGCGGACGCTGTGGCAGTTTGCGCAGGCTGACCATCGCCAGCGTGTTGAACAGCGGATGCACGGACACGATCAGATCGCTCGGATGCTCCTGAAATAGCCGATCCAATCCCTGCTTGAATTTGCGCCAGATCGAACGCACGAGGAAGGTCATCATCCTCGGCTGCCCGCGCCGATCCGACATATGGTAGCCGAGTGTCCACATCAGTTTTCCGCGCTTGATCCAGATCGGGTACAGTTCGGGCGCATACTTGAATGGGGCGGGGCTGTACGAACGGAACACGTCGATCAATTCACAGTGGACGGCATCCCCATATTTTTGTTCCAATGCCGCTATCACGGCTTCGGCAGCGGCACGATGTCCGCCGCCTGTATCAGAGAACAAGAATAATATACGTCTGGGAGGTTGAGGTTCAGAACTTGTGGTGTCAGTCATCAGAGGTCACATTCGGTTGGTCAGGCGCAGCGTTCGGCTCCTGACGAGAGATTAATTTTTTGACGGCTTTGTTGAATTCGCGGCGTGGCAGCAAAACGCGGCGTCCGCACTTTACGCAGCGCAAGCCAATATCCGCGCCAATGCGGTAGATGTGCCACTGATCGCTGCCGCAGGGATGCGCCTTGCGGGTTTGTACCACGTCCCCGATCTGCGGATCGGGAATTTTGGGCGTGATTGCCATACACTATCGCTTGACTCTAACGTATCGCTTACATCTTCCCGTCAACGAATTCGGTATAATTTTACCATATGCCCATTTCAAACAAGGGCTTCATCCTTCAAGGAGTCCATCTTTGTTACTCAACCGAACACTCTCGGAAATTATCGCCACTGCTATCGTCGCATTGCTGGCGATGACGATTCACGAATTTGCACACTGTTACATCGCTTATCGGATGGGCGATAACACACCGCTGGAAAATGGCAAACTCACGCTCAACCCCTTGGCGCACATTAACTGGGTTGGTTGGCTGATGTGGACGTTCATCGGTTTCGGTATCCTCGGTCAGGCTTATATCAACCCGCGCCGGATGCGTAATCCGCGCCTCGGTGAGTTGTACGCGGTTGCCGCTGGCCCGATCTCGAACCTGTTATTAGCCGTCGTGCTGGCGATCCCGTTCAAGCTGGACTTGTTGCAGCCGGATTTGTTATTCACGCAGCGCCAACTCGTGCCCACCCTCAACCAGTTGTTTACGATGGGCGTTTACCTGAACATCCTCTTTTTCCTGTTCAATCTGCTGCCCTTGTTCCCCTTCGACGGTTGGACGATCCTTGTGCGTCTTGTCCCGCCCGAAGTCGGTTACCAGCTTGAGCAGCACCGCCAGACCAGCCAGTTGATCTTCTTCGCGCTGCTGGCGTTGTCGTTCCTGAATATTTTCGATGTCTTCGGCCTGATCTTGAGTCAGCCTTCCAATTTCTTGCTCCGTATGCTGCTGTTCTAGCCGATGTTCCTCACCCGCTTCCGTCAGGGCATCTATGCGCTGTTCGCATGGGCGCGTCCAGTCGATGACGCGCCCGCCGTCGCTACGCTGCCGCCGAATCTGCTCACACTGTTTTATCAGATGTCCCGCCGCGAACAGCAGCACGCGCTCGAAGTCCTCGCCACCCTCCGCGCGAACGGGGCAACACATCCTGCGCTCTTGCAAGCAGGCTTATTGCACGATCTCGGCAAATTGCGTGCGCCATTTTACGTGTGGGAGCGTGTCATGGTCGTGCTGACGGAAGCCGCCGTCCCTGAACTGGCTCATGCGTGGGGCGCGGGCGAACCGCGCGGCTGGCGGCGTCCCTTCGTGATCCGTCGTCAGCACGCCGCATGGAGTGCCGAGCTGGTTGCGGCAGCGGGCGGCGATCCGCTCACCGTCGAACTCATCCGGCGGCATCAAGACAAACTGATCGGCGCGCCACACACCGAAGCGGATCATCTTCTCCTCGCGCTGCAAGCCGCCGACGACGCGAACTGACAGACTACTACCCCATCGCTACCAATCCGAGCGACACTAGTATCCTCCCATTGGGGGGAGCCTAGATATTTCTTTTTTCGGGAGAGTTCATGATGAAACGCTTCGCAATAGCCGCTGCCATCGTCGTCCTCATGTTCGCCGTCTCCGCATGGAGGATGCAAACACCCGCGACGACCCTCAAAGTGGTCGAACGTGCCACCACCGACGCCGTCACCGACACGGGCGAGAAAGGGGATACCGTTGGCGACATCCTCACGTTCGCCAACAAAGTCTATGACGAGAAGAACGAGAAAGAGGTCGGCTCGGATCAAGGCTACTGCTTCCGCGTCGCCGTCGGGGAAGCGTGGGAGTGCAACTGGACGATTGTGCTGGCGGATGGTCAGATCGTGGTAGAAGGGCCGTTTTACGATACGAAGTCGTCCGTCCTCGCCATCACAGGCGGCACGGGTTCGTATGCCGATGCGCGCGGTCAGATGACGCTCGAAGCTCGCGATGATAAAGGCAGCGAATACAACTTCACCTACGAAATATCCAAGTAAGCACGATCACGCTGTTGGGGCGCGGACTCTTCTGCGCCCTTCTACCCCACATACGCCCTGAACGTGGTGAATACGCTGTCCGGCGTCAGTTCGCGCAGCACATACACGGCGTCGCTGAACTGTCGCATCAACTCCACCCGCGAATACATCCCGCACGCCATCCCGTATATGTGCTCGACGCTTCCTTTGATCGCTGCCAGCGGTGGTTCCCATTCATCGCTTGGCTCCTCGCCGTCCGTGAACACGTATACCAGCGTCTTGACCTTCGGTTGCAGCGTCTCCTTGAGCAAGCGGAACGCGCCACCTAATCCCGAAGTTCCCCCCGGTTCAAGTTCTGGCAGACTGAACGGCTTCTTCACATCTTGCAACGGACACAGCACCTTGGCCTGACTCTCATACGTGATCGCGGCGAACGCAACGGGGCGGTTGCTCTGCGCGCCGAGCGTATTGTGGATCAGTGATACGCCCTGTTTGAGCGCCTCCAACGGCGCGCCTGTCATCGAGGCGGAGGTATCGAGCAGGAGGAAAATATTCAGAGCGGCTGGCGTGGTCATGCCTCACACCGATGCTTTCTGGGTTATCTGGATACTGCGCGGGCTAATTCTACACGCGCGCCGTCATCTTTGCCCTCGTTCAGCTCCGAACACAATCAACAAAATATCCCTATCCCGCCTTCACAATTTCAACATAGTTGGGCACTAGGATAAGCGCAACGACAACGAAAGGAACTACGAAAATCATGACTAAGAAAACACTCTTCTACGCAGCATCACTCGCCATCATCGCGATCCTCATCGTCGGCATCAACAGCGTCTATGCACAAGGCCCCAACAACGGCAGCACCGCCACCGGCACACCAACCCCCTACGACTGTGGTGGCATGATGCAAGGCGGCTTTCAGCGCGGCTGGGGCAGGATGGGCAACGGTAGCCAAGACTGCGGGCCTATGGGATGGATGTCTGGTGGCGGCATGATGCGCCGGGGCAGAGGCGCGGGCATGTACGGTGGCGGCATGTGGACGGGCATGAACGGCGCTAATATGGACTTCGCGGCGATCCTCCCGCCCGCTTCTGCCGAGAAGCCGTCGCAAGCCATCGTTGACTTGATGATCGCGGGTTGGAAAGACGAACAGCAAGCCTATGCGACCTATCAGGCCGCCATCGATAAATTCGGTCAGGTCTTCCCCTTGGTCAACATTCAGCGCGCCGAAGCACAGCATATCGCGGCATGGGAATTCCTGTTCCAGCGCTACGGCATCGCACTGCCCGAAAAGCCCACTGCGTCGTCGCTAGATGCCACTACCCTGCAACAGGCTTGTAAGGCGGCAGCAGACTTAGAAACTGCGAATTTCCAACTCTACGACAAGATGCTGACCAGTTTCACGGCTTACCCCGATCTGACGTTCGTAGCGACGATGCTCCGCAACGCCTCCGAATTCCACCATCTGCCCGCCCTCCAGAATTGCGCGGGCTAACGCTCACGATACGCATGGTTGTAGATAGCGGGGACACACGTCCCCGCTATCGTCTTGCCCCATAAGCGCGCAGATCGCAGTATCATGGAACAGAGTTACAGACTCGGAAATTGAACAGAGTCACATCACGATGAATCGCAAAGTATTGATTGCCGACGACGAGCAGCACATCCTCGAAAGTGTCGGTTCCTACCTTGTCCAAGATGGCTTTCAGGTCGTCACAGCCAAGAATGGGCGCGAAGCCCTGTTCGCGTTCCGCCATGAACAACCCGATCTCGTCATCCTCGATGTCATGATGCCAGATATGGACGGGTGGCAAGCGGCGCGGCTGATCCGCAAAGAGAGCGCGGTGCCCTTGCTATTCCTCACTGCCCGCGTGGACGAGATCGACCAGATTACCGGACTGGAGATCGGCGCGGACGAATACATCACCAAGCCGTTCAGCCCTCGCGTGGTGGTTGCGCGCGTACGTGCCATATTACGCCGTGCCTATGGCGAATTAGTCTCCGATCCCACCGTCTATCGCCTCCGCGATCTTGAGCTGAACACCGATATGCGCCTCGTCAGACTCAACGGCGAACGGATCGATCTGACGCCGAGCGAGTTTGGCATCCTCAAAGCCTTGCTCATGCGCCCGGGGCGGGTCTTCACGCGCATGGAACTGCTCGACAATGTGCAGGGCGAAGCCTTCGCGGGCTATGAGCGCACTATCGACGTGCATGTGAAAAATCTGCGCATCAAAATCGAAGCCGATCCCAAAAATCCGCTGTACATCGAAACCATCTACGGGGTGGGCTACCGCATGAGGCCGGACAATGAATAGAATGTGGGTACGCCAGACGCTGGCTTTTCTGCTGGTGGCGTGGGTGAGCGTCGGTGCGATGGCGCTCGTCGTCCAGCGCACGACGGAAACCAGTTTCCGCCAATACATCATGACGCGCGGCAGTATGAATTTCAACGCCGCCTTGATCGATTCGTTGCAGAGCTATTACATGCAACATGGCACATGGATCGGGGCGAATTCGCTGCTTGGCAGAAACGGCAACGGCATGATGGGCTGGCGCGGCGGTTTGATCAGCGTTACCGATGCGGCGGGACTCGTCGTCGTTTCCACCGATCAAGCGCAGATCGGGCAAACGCTGAACTCCGCCGATCTCAGCGCCGCTTCACCCCTCACCGTCGATGGGCAGGTCGTCGGCTATCTCTATCAGCCTTCCTCCGGCGCGCCGTTTGGGATGCCTTTCGGGGCACAAATAGGGGCGCAGGTGGGCGCGCAAGTGCTGGACGCGGCGGAGCAGGATTTCCTGAACCATGCCACCCAGACCTTGACCCTTGCCGCCGCTGTGATCTCCTTGTTGGCGGTGGCGCTTGGCCTTGGGCTGTCGCACATCCTCACTCGTCCGCTCCAGCATCTCACCGAGTCCATCCGCGATCTGCCTAGCCGTGCCCTTGGACAGCAGGTACAGGTACGTGGCACGCGAGAAATCCACGCCCTGACCGACGCCTTCAACCGCACCTCGCAGCAGCTTGCCGATGCCGAAGCGCTCCGTCGGCGGATGGCGGCGGACATCGCCCACGAGCTGCGCACGCCCGTCACCGTCTTGCGCGGTCATCTGGAAGCCATGCGCGATGGCGTCTTCCCGCTCGATCAGCAGCATCTCGCCGTTGTCTACGATCAAACGCTGCATCTCGGCAGGTTGGTCGAAGATGTCCGGCTGCTCACCCTTGCCGAAGCCAATCATCTGCCGCTAACTCTGACGCAAGAATCACCGAACGCCATCGTCCACGATCTCGCGGAGGGCTTTCGTCCATTGGCACTCGATGCCGAAGTACATTTGCAGGTGGAAGAGCAGCCCGCGCCGTCCATCAACGTCGATAAATTGCGCCTTCAGCAAGTGATCGGCAATCTGCTCACCAACGCGCTCCGCCACACGCCGCCCGATGGTACCATTACGCTTGCCGTGACGTGCGCCGCCGACCATGTGCGCTTCAGCGTGTCGAACACCGGACAAACGCTTACGCCGGAAGATGCCAAGCATGTCTTTGACCCATTCTGGCGTGCCTCGGATGCGCGCGAACGCGACACGGGCGGCAGTGGTCTGGGCTTGGCGATTGCCAGAGGGCTGGTCGAACTCCATCACGGGAAATTGTGGGTCGAGGTCGCCGCTGATCGCACCTGCTTCCTCATCGAACTGCCCTGCGTCAGCCTGCCCGCCTAGCGAAGGCTTGTCTTTGTGATCGCCAGTGCCATCGCGACGCGCATCAGGGAATTTCCTGTTTCAGGGCATACGCCGATGCTGGAGCAGCAAGATGATCCGTGAGCGTTCGCTGCGTTGAAGGCGATGGGACATAGAGAATGAGTTTGAGTCCCGGTTGCGCGGGTACAAGCAGCGTGACCGTATCAAATTCCAGATGCCCTAAGCAAGGATGCTGCATCTCTTTCCATCCATCCAAAATACCGGCGCGGTCAATGTCGTAACGCGCCCAGCACTGCCGAAAAAAGGCACTCTCCTGCTGCAATTTCTCAATCATCTCGCCAAACCAAGCATCCCCCGGAAAAAGTGCGCTTTCCGTGCGCAGCAGCGCCGTCATCAACTGGGCAGAATGTTCCCAATCGGGATAAATCTCCTTCATCAGTGGATCGGTGAAATGGCTCCAGATGAGATTCTGAGGGCGGGCGGTGCTAGGCGCATTGCCATAAGTCAAGATGGTTGCCGCCGCTCTATTCCACGCCAACACGTCCCATCGTCGCCCTAGCACAAACGCCGGATGCGGATCGAGCGCCATCACCGCCTGTTCAAGCGCGGCACTCACCTGTTCGTCTTCGAAAGCAGACTTATTTGAGGGGTGATGTCCTGCCAGCACCAAAAAATGCTGGCGTTCCGTGGCAGTGAGTTGCAAGGCGCGGGCGATGCTTTCCAGCACCTCCTCGGAAGGGTGAATATCGCGCCCCTGTTCAAGCGCGACGTACCAGGCGACGCCGATATTGGCAAGCAAGGCCACTTCTTCACGACGAAGACCGGGCGTGCGCCGCCGCTTGGTCGCTGGCAATCCCACGTCTTCAGGAGCGAGCCGCCCACGACACATGCGTAGAAACTCGCTGAGAGCTTGGCGACGGTTGATTTCATTCATTGGCGGAGGAGTTATCCTACTACTCATCATCCTACGATAAATAGGCTCTGATCATAGCATAACATCTGAACGATACTAGCTGCCACGCTGACATCTGGACGCAACGATCTTGTCTTGCGTCCTCAGTGGTTACGAATCGAACTTGTCAAACGAGAAAGGGCGAAAGAACATCCTATGGACGTTCGTGAAAAAGTCACTATTGTTACAGGGGCATCAACAGGGATCGGACGCGCAACGGCACGCCTTTTCGCGGAGCATGGGGCGATTGTGGTGTTGGCTGCGCGTTCCGCCGAAAAACTAGCGGCGCTGGCTGATGAGATACGCACGCACGGCGGCGAGGCGCTCGCCGTTCCGACGGATGTTACGCAGGAAGATGCAGTGCGGCAGCTAGTTGCGAAAACCATCGAGCGCTACGGTCGTGTCGATATTCTGATCAACAACGCAGGCATAGGCGGAGCGGGCGCTATCGCAGACTACCCCGCTGATGCCTATCGGCAGCTCATCGAACTTAACGTGCTAGGCCCATTTTTCGGGATGCAGGCTGTCGTACCTTCCATGCGCCAACATGGAGGCGGCTTGATTATCAATGTCAGTTCGACCGCCACCAAGCATCTCTATCCGACGGTGGGCGCTTACACATCGACCAAATTTGCGCTCAACAGCCTCTCGGACGCCGAACGTCTCGAATTAGCGCCCGACAACATTCGCGTCATCACGGTCTACCCGCATAACACCCAGAGCGATTTTGTCAGCAACGGCTTGTTGTTTGGGATCATCAATGTGCAAGCACCCGCCAATGCGGCTCCGCCTGAATTTGTAGCACAGAAGATTCTTGAGGCGGCTTCTGATGAGCCAGCCGAGAAGTATATGGACTAAACTAGGCTTCACTGCTGTCGTCCACTATGCGAGAGGACGACAGCAACCCCAAATATCAGACAACTACGTTCCTCGGTCGAGTCGATTTTCCGTCAGCCGTAGACAACGCTGCTGTAACTAACCACTTCTCGCCTCGCACGCTGCCTCGCACCTCGACCTCGCGCCCCTGCCCGATCACCACCACCGCGCGGATCGTCAATGTGATCCGCGAAGTCGGCGGCGAAACTCCCTGCTTGAGCGCATCCAACCGTGCGCCCGTCATCGAAGCGTGTCGAGCAAGGGAAAAAGTTGAGCGCAGCATCAAAATCCTTTGATACAGACTAATCATCCCATTTTACATATGCAGTGTTTTGAATGACACCTAATAACCAACTGCCACAGAATACCAAGCCCTGTTTCTCATTGCCAGCGGCGTCGAGCACAGTGACGTGATACACGCTTTGTGCGCTTCTGACAGCAGGGAAGCGAAAGGGCTGCCAGAATAGCCAATGCTCTCGCTTGATGATGCGATACCCGTTGTCGGTTGCCCATTTATCAAGGATTTGGTCGCCCCTCACCATGACCCATATCGAGAACGCCGCAATAGCAAATATAAAGACGAGGATAAAGATAACATTGACAAGTTGAGCCATTGCAATCAGCCTTCATACTAATTGGGTCAAAGCGATACCTTATCCATTAAGATTTTTCAAAAAGTGGTTCAATATTTTTGATCATCCATTGGTAGAAAGCAGGGCACTCGTAAATACCACCGAAATTCTCTCCCGCGCCGCTGGTATCATCGCGATCTTTGTGTAGGATAATCATGGGCACAGATCGGGCTTCACTGCTTTTGAACACTGTATAAAAGAAGTTGGCATAAGAGGAATCATGGTCAAGCTTAATCTGAATGCGATACCCATCAACGAAAGTTTCGTGATTCCGGATATACCCTCGCGCTGTTTTCTTGCGTTCTCAGTAGAAAAAGATAGCCGCAACTGCGAAAACCACTCCAGCACCGAACATGACCAGACTTATAACGAAAGTCAAGGCGTTGGAAGGAAACGCGGTCAGAACTGTCCAATCAGCAGGAAAATTCCTGGCACTTGCCTCCTCACACGCTGACCCGCACCTCGACCTCGCGCCCCTGCCCGATCACCACCACCGCGCGCGGATCGTCAATATGATCCGCGAGGTTGGCAGCGGGACGTTTGCGCACCTCGATTACGCTATCATTCTGCGGCTCGATCACCAATTCGGTCGGTTCGGCGTCCAGCCACGGTACAGCGCTGATCTGCACTTTCCACGTCCGTTTGCCGATGTTCCGGATCGTCAATTTCTGTGGCGAGTCACCGTTGATGGTCAAACTCGGCGGCTTAACTTCTAGCACTGGTCCCCATTCCACCATCGACAACAGGATGCGGACGGGTAATCGCTGCTTCGATCTCGCCTCCCCCCCGATGATAGTCAGCGCGTCGTCATCGCTGATGATTCCCGGCGGCAAATGGCGCGCGGTGTCGTTCAACAGAATACGGAATTCCGCGATGCTGTTCTTCGGCACTTCAATCTCGCTCACGCGGTTATCGCCTTCCAGCGTCAGCCACGGCACGTTCACCTCAAGCGTACCTTTCCACAACTGCGGGCTGGCGTTCAGCAAGCGCACCACTTCGGAAGGCAGTTCCACCGCGCCGCCGTTCACCGACCCGAAGTTGATGATCGGCGTTTCCAGCACCAATTCCGTCGAAATATCGCGAATATCGGTCTGCACCGCCACCAGCACGGGTTCGCGCCCGCCCGAAATCGCCAGCGCGTCCGCCGTGCGGTGTAAGCCGTGCGCCAGCGCATCCACCTTCTGCGGGTTCAAGCTGATATGAATATCGACATGTTCGTGCGGTTCGCAGATCAGCAGCCGTTCCGGCACGGTCAGCCAATCCACCTTGGTCGTCACTGCGCCCCGCCAGATCGCTGGCCCCATATTCTGGATCGTCAGCACCGCGTCGGGCGGCATATCGCCGTACACAAATGGTGGGAAGTTGACCTGTAGCGCGACCAGATATGGCGGCAGCTCGATCAGCGTTAGCTCGACGGGGATCACATCGCCCGTGCTGAAGCGCAGTTCATCAATCAGCAGCGCCGTGTTCAACGGCTGATTATCCGGCACATTGAGCAGATCGATAGTCAGATCGAGTGCTTCGCCCGATGCAATCGTGAACGACGCAGGCTCGACTTCTACCCACGCGTTGAACGCCTCGACACTCGCCGTAAGGGCAGCGCCACCAACGTTGCGCACGGTCAGCGTCACCGACGGTAAATTCGGCGTGCCGCGTTCCACATCCTCAAAGCTCACCTGCTCCGCATCGATGATCAGATGCCCCTGTGACGGCTCGATGATCAGACTGGCAGGGATGGCTTGCATCGTGCCGTCATCATGCGTCAACACCAGCGCATCCGCGACTTCGACTTTGCCCGGTTTCACATCCGGTTTGCTCGGCGCGGTAACTTTCAATTGGACGAGGGTAGCCGACCATGTTTCGCCGCCAATCGGCATCGGCGTCAAGACTTCCAACCATTCGACGGTAGATCGCAAGGTACCGCTCCATGCGCTCCGCCCGAAGTTCGCAATCTGGAACTCGATCTCGTGTTCCGAAGGCCAACTCGCCTCCACACTGCCCGCCTCGATGGGCTGGATGGTCAGCGCGACGTTCGGACGCTTCACTTCTAAGTGGACATCGAGGCTGATCAAGTGATCGTTGCTGGTCAACAGCAGCGCGCCGAGCGTATCATACACGCCGTTGGGCAGTTGCAGCGCATCCTCCGTCAGCCCGATCTGCCATGTTTGCGGCTTCGTCCCGCCCAAGCGGATCGTGCCCGTTGGCGTGACGGTCAGCCACGGCACTGTCGCTAGGAGTTGCCCCACCCAGCCCGCGCGTGGCTTCAGCGTCAGCGCAATCGGATCGGGGAACTGCGTGCCGAATTCCGTGAACGTCACGTTCTCCGGCTCCAGCGTGATCGACGGCGGCTCCACGGGCTGCACGCTGATGATCGCCTTACCGATCTTGATCACATCTTGCTGGCGCAGCAGTTGGCGCGTATTGCGCGGGATCGAGCGATCATTGATCAACACGGGCAGTGGCGGCTCTCCCGGCACGTACAGATATAAATTGCCGCTCGGTTCTCGCTGGATCACGGCGTAGCGCCCTTTATAAACGCCGCCTTCCAGTGCCGTCAGCAGATTGCCATCGATGACCAGCCCGTTGGGCGAAGGGTGCAAGCGCATCTTCTTGGTCGCCAGCGCGTAGCTTTGTTCCGGCGGCGGCGCGTCCAGCACCACGCCGGAAATCCACAAATAACGGGTGCTGTTCTCCTCGTTCAAGGTCATCTCACCGAGCAGCACCTCGCCCTTGAGGATCGACGTGCCATCCAGCGACAGCGTGACGGTATGTTTACCGGCTTCTTCCAGCACAGCGGGTGAGATTTGTGCGCCGTACATGCCAGCCACCGAGATGTCCGCGCGTCCACGCGTCTCGATCTCAATCGGCAGTGTCAGCGTCGAACCGGGCGTCAATTCGCCCAGACTGATGAGCGTTTCAGCTTCCATGGACTCTTTGCCACTTGGATCGCACTCGCGATCATGAATAATCAGCGTCCCCGTCTCGATGGTGCGCTCAAAACATAGTCGTTCCAATCGCACGCCATACGAGCGGACGTAAAGCACCGGCCCGCCGCGTCGCCATAATACCGTCCGGCGATCTTCGCCACGGATGGTCAGCGGCTTGTCGATGAGGAATGGCCCACGATATTCACCGGGCGCTAACTCAATTGTATCGCCCGGCGCGGACGTGATCAGCATCTTGCGCAGTTCAGCCGTAGAGCGGGCGAAGAGCGTGTGCATATGGGCGCAACCCTCTATCCGTGACGTGGGATAATATTAACCGCATTGAACGCCGCGTGGGTGCGTTCCGTCAAACTTGATTGAAACTGTTATCATAGAGCCTGCCTATAGTAGCGCGCTTGGAACCATTTGGGCATGGGGATCGTCGGGTTGATCAGCTTGTGGCAGAGAGGGACGTTGGATGAATAGAAATCGCCTAATAGCGTGGATTACCCTGATCGGTTCGATCAGCGTGCTGGTAATTGCTGTAATCATCCTCTTGGTCAGCACGGGAAGACTACCCCTCCTCAGTCAAGCAGCTACAGATACTCCAACTGCTACCAGCGCGGGTTCCCAAGGCATCGATAACGACGGCGACGGCATCTCCGATGATGACGATCCTTGCCCGTTCCAATATGCGCCCGACACAGGCTGCCCTGCCACCACCGAACCGCTTGCCTTCGCCACTGCCAGCCCCACGCCGCAGCCTACCGAGACAGCCACCGGCCTCCCGCGCACGACCGAAGTCGCCTCCTTCCCCTTGACAGCGACTGCACAGGTCATCAGCGCGACCATGTTAGCGCCGACGATGGAACCGACTTTCTCGGATGGCGGTGAAACGCCAGAAAGTCCACAGCCTAGTCAGACCAGCATCGTCAGCGTCCCCGTCGCGGATGTGGATGAACTCGGCCCCGGCGAACAGCGCGTCTATGCACCAGATACGCTCAAACAGGGCGAAATCGGCGTCGTCCGGTTGGAAATCGAACTCTACCCGCTTGCGCCCACGCCCACCTATAAGCCGCCGCTTCGGCCTACCTTCACGCCCGCCCCCAATGTGACGCGCCCGCCGACCAGCACGCCCGTGCCGCTGGCAGCCAGTGCCGATCTGAACGTGCGCCGCGTGATGCAAGCCCGCCTGAAAGGGGTAGACGCCAGCAAATTCACCATCGTGGACGCCGAACCGATGAATGGCCTCCGCGCGCCCGAATATGGCAGCGTCTCATGGTGGGAATGGCACATCGTCCCGCTTGCCGATCCGCCGCTGACCGAAGCGCAGAACTATTCCTTGGAAGTCATCGTATCGTTCACCACAGGCGATATCGAAACGGTGCGTGGACAGTTGAAATTCAACATCGAGGTTCAGCCCGGCGAAAAAAGCCTCAGTCCCAAACTGCCGGAGCAGCCACAAGCTGCCGTGCCTTGGCTGCCGATCCTCGCTGGCCTCGGCGTGGTCGCCCTGATCGTCGGCGCGGTCATCTGGCGGCAGCGCAGTCTACCAGCGGGTACGAACAACAGCTTCCTCCCGCGCCTGACGCCGAACCTACCCGCCATCCCCTTCTCACAGGCCATCTGCTTTGTCAGCTATTCCCGCCGCGACGAAGAATTCGTGATCAGGTTCACGCAGCGGTTGCACGCGGAAGGTGTCAACGTCTGGCGCGATCGTGAAGATATTCCAGCGGGTGCATCATGGGACGACGAGATCGACAAAGCCTTGCAGCGCTGCACGCACGTCCTGTTCGTAGCCTCTACGTCCTCGGTCAAATCGGATAACGTGGGCGACGAACTCAGCGCGGCGCTCAACTACCAGAAGCGCATCGTGCCGATCCTGCTCGAAGATTGCCAGCTTCCGTTCCGCATCCGCCGCAACCAATGGGTAGATTTCCGGAGAGATTTCGAAACCGCCATCGCCAAGCTGCTGAAAGATTTGGGAAAAGGCACGAGGTAAGCTAAACCTGATCGAAACGCAGGGAATTCATGGCGTTAACCCCGGTGATGTGCATCGCCGGGATATGCTTATGCCTATTTGCTGCCCGTATCGCCGTTTGAGTTGCCAGCCTCGTCGCCCTGATCGAGCAGTTCCTCGATCAAGTGCAGCAGTTCCTTGACGCGGAACGGCTTCGGCAGCACGCGTGACGCGCCCGACTCCTTGGCCTGCTCCATCATCTCAGGATCGGCCTTCGCGCTCATCAGCACGATCTTAGCGTCAGGGCGTTTGTCCCGCGCCACTTGCAGCACCTCAAATCCGGACTGATCCCCGATGTGGACATCGCTCAGCACCAGATCGAATTTGTGCTTGCGCAACCGTCGCGTCGCCTTATCGACATTGCGCGCGCCCTTGACCTTGTAGCCCACGTCGCGCAGCACTTCTAACACCGTCTCGCGGAAGGTCGCATCGTCTTCCACGATCAGGATTCGCGGCGAATCCTCTTTACCCATAATCTAATCTCACTAAACGATAAAAAGATCAATCTATCCATTATCGTAGCAAACAGCAGCGTACCGCAACGGTCATTTCTTAACAATTCGCTGTATATTGTGTCGGCATCTGCGGGTGCCCGCACAAACAATTCTTATTGTTCCCCACGAATGAACGGCCTTCATCGCATTTTCTCCGATGCCAGATTACGTTCTTACCGTTGCAACTGCGATCCCCGCCCTTGAATATGCTCCTTTTTTGTGTTACCATGCCTCGACATTTTGAGAGAAATCGAACGAGGATACCCTCATGGCAGTGTGTGAAACTTGTGGCAAAAGAGTGGTTACGGGCAATAACGTGAGCTTTTCCAAGCGTCACACCCGTCGCATTTTCAACGCCAACATCCAGAAGATCAAGGTATTGGTTGGCGACAAGTACGTCAGCAAGCACCTGTGCGCCAAGTGCATCAAGGCCCTGAGCAAGACCAGCGGCACGGGCACCACCTTCTCCGAGAAGGTCGCGACGGGCAATATTGGGCTGTAGTCCGCTGCTCGGCTGACGCATTAAAAAGGCGGGATGTCCCGCCTTTTTGTTTTCTTACCCTCTCCCCGCGTGCGTACCCGCAACCTATGCTAAAATGACTCTCACATCTCAACACTGATGTAAAGGTCATGACAACATGGGAATCGAGATCGGCAGTATTGGCGAGATCAGCGGCGGAAATACCAATTTTATCGGCACGCAAATCACCAACCTTCCTCTCGTGCAAACTTGTCCCACGCCACCACCCGCACCCGATCATTTTGGCGGGCGTGATATTGCCTTGAAAACTCTATGCCGCAGTCTTAAGGATGGCAAAACCAGCGCCATCACTGCCATGTATGGCTTGGGCGGCATCGGCAAGACCACTTTAGCGCTGCAAACCGCCAACGTATTGTTTAAGGACAAGACCTTTCGGGCGGTCTTGTGGGCAAATGTCACACGCGAACCTGATCCCATGAGTATCCTTGAGGGTTGGGCACGCCATGCCGATCCCAAATATGTCCGTCCAGACAATCCCAAACTTGATGATGTGGCAGCACACGTCAAAGCCATGCTGGACGCCTCGATTGACAAAACCTGTGAACACTGCGAACCACCTCGCATCTTAGTGGTGCTGGATGATGTGTGGAGCGATCCTACCAAGCGTGGATTAGCCGCCGCACGCACGCTTCGTAAGGCTTGCCCAGATGGCTCAACCATCTTAGTCACCACCCGCTCAGAAGAATTGGCGATTGACTTCGGTGCAACGCCACAAAAACTTGACCGATTGACACCGAATGATGGTGCAGCACTACTGAAAACCTATAAAGCCCTCGCGAAGGTGCCCAAAAGCGACTTGAAGGTGCTCTCAGAAGCGTTGGGCGGACACGCGCTCGCCCTGAGTTTAGCAGCACGGCGCATTCAGAAAGCCGACGACAAAAGCCAAGCTCTCCGTGATCATATTGCGGAGTACCAGACCCAGCTTCCCTTAGGCACGGAATTCAAAAACCTCGAATTGGATCAGGGCGAGGCGCGTGAAGACAATTTGACGACAGTGCTGTCCTACAGTTATGCCGATCTTTCCCCCGACGATCAAGGCCGTTTCCGTGCGCTCGGCATTCTCCCGCCCGATGTACCGTTCGATCTACATATTCTGGTGGCAATTTGGGGGGTAGAAGAAAATGAAGCAAAGAAATACCTTAATGCACTCCGTTTAGCATCACTGCTAGAGTCCGATCCTTCTAGCAAGGGCTGGTATCGGCAACACCGTTTACTGCGTGCCTATGCGCTGGCTTTGCTCAAAAACGCCGATGAAGCCGAACCCGTTTTCGCCCACTACGCCGATCACACGAATGGAATTGCCGCAAATTTTAACGATTTGCCGCCCGATCAATGGGGTAAATTGACTTCTTATTTGCCTCATATTAGGTCAGTAGGTTCCACTTTGGTGACGAAGACACAAACAATCACGCCCGATACAGATGAAGCCTTGCTTAGACAGGCACAACGATTTGCATACAATATGACGTGGTATTTGTACCATCGGCGCGAAGACCGTCATATTGAGTGGTCAGAAATGGGATTGCGGGTCAGTAAAGCGTTAAAAGATGAAAAACTGCAATCACGTTTCTTGAATGATCTTGGTTTGGTCTACAACGCCTTGGGGGACAAGCGGCAAGCGCTGGACTACTACGCGCAAGCCTTGCCTATCCAACGCGCGGTGGGCGACAAGTCGGGCGAAGCCACCACCCTCAACAACATCGGCATGGTCTACGACGCCTTGGGGGACAAGCGGCAAGCGCTGGACTACTACGAGCAAGCCTTGCCTATCCGCCGCGCGGTGGGCGACAAGTCGGGCGAAGCCACCACCCTCAACAACATCGGTTTGGTCTACCACAGCCAAGGTGACTTGGATAAGGCCATCGAATACGTCGCCCGCTGCGTCGAACTCGATGAGCAAGTCGAACATCCCGATCTCGAAAGTGATCGCCGCATGTTAGAGCAGCTTAAGCGCCAACGCGACGGCAGTACATCAGCCGCCCAAACCCTCCCCGACGACACGATCAACACACTGTCAGGCAATACTATCGCCGTCAAAACGAGCGCCTCTGACAAACTCACCGAATGGCGCGCCGCTCTCCAATCCATCCGCGCCGATTTCGCCCAAAACGGCGATGACTGGCAGATCGAAGTTGCCTTCGTGGATGCTCTCCTCGCCATTCTGGACGATCAACCCGTCACGCTGCCCGCCTCCAATCCCTACCACGCCGCCGTGCAGCAGGTCATCGCCGCCATTGCCGACTACCGCAAGGAGAGCTAATCCATCCCTTTCCGCTGCCGATCCGCGATGCAAACGACATTCATCTGTTGAGATGGGGGTGAGTCCCAACGGGACTCGTTCTCTAAGCCTGACGTTTCAACGTCGGGCGGCGCTGCCAACCAACCTGCGTGGCATCTCGCCAGCTATTCAGCCCAATGCGCTATCGCCGGGCGGCACCGCCACCCCCAATCTCGCACCATTTCGCCAATTCCCGGTATCATTACTTGAAGGTCAACACCATCAGCAATATAGAATCACCCGCTGTCTCACATCGCGCTCAAATCGCCTTTCGTCTTTACTTAGCACTTGGCACTCAGCACTTAGCACTATTCAGGAGCCATCCCATGTCCAACGATCAACCCACCAGCATCTTGCAGGGCGTGACCGCCACCATCAACAACCTGAACGCCGCCGAGGATCAGAAAGCCGCGCTTGAAGCCTTATTCTCGCAGCTCGAATCCACCCTTCGCATGTACGCGTCTTCCCACCCCGCCGAAACCAGCCAGATCGCCACCCTTGCCCGTGCATCCCTCGATCAACTCGCCGCCGCCGACCGCGACTCGCTCAAATCCAGCGTCAACGCGCTCAAAGCCGCCGCCAATAACATCCGTGAACTGATGCCCGCCGTGTTCGGGGTCGCCATCACCATCGCGGGCAGCCTGCTCCGCCTCGGCTCCTGATCCAACCCCGCCTTATCTCCCACGGTACGCGTATAGTCTGGCAGAGACTTCGTAGGTTGAGCCAGACGTTTATGGTGTTTCAGAAAATAAAACGGGAATACGACACGTGCGTCAACACTTTTTCTTGAGTCCCGCAGGGACTTCGTAAGGTAAGCCCGACAATTCATTGTCGGGGATCGTTTCCCTGACTAATTTCTTAAACACCATCAACGTCGGGGATTTTATTTCTCGGCGCTTCCCCACTCCAATGATCCCATCCCTCAAGCCTATCCTAATCATCTCTTATGCGAACCTTAATTCTAAATACTTGACTCTGCGCTCAATCGTGCTAGAATATAATCGCTAATCGTTCTAAGTCTCGGCGGTTGAGCTTGGCGGCTCCTGCCCAGACCAATGGAAATACGATGACAGCCTACATCAGTGGTCGTGCCTCTCCTCATCGCCAGTTACTACGCTCCAATCCCGTAACGGAGACCGCACACCTCATACAATACGAGCCAATGTCAACAGCTCTGTCACGCTCGTGAAAATGATCACCGAATCACCCATTGTAGAACACAGTACAGAACGCAGCAACTGCGCCAATGATCCCGTTCGCACCAGCCAATCGGATCATTTCAGGGATCATTCGGAAACTCAGGGGTTGATCAACGAACGGCACCGCTCTCGGTTCCCCCTCGTTGCGAAGCGGAGAGGGGGTCAGGGGGTGAGGTTCTGAAGGGGTCGGGGGATGAGGGCTTCTTACTCAGCACTAAGGACTAAGCACTCAGCACTTCCCCCTATTCCTCCGCCAGTTTCTCCAGCCCGTCGCGATCCACGATCGTGTAACTGCGACCATCGCGCCGCACGAGGCCGAGATCGTACAACTGGCGCAGCGCCCGACCAAGCACCTCGCGGGACGTACCAAGCACCTGCGCGATCTCGTCCTGAGACAGGGTATCCAGAGGGATGTTGACTTCCGTCTCGAAGCCGCCGCGATGCAGCAGCAGCCGCGCCAACCGACTCGGCACGGTACGGAAGCCCAAGTCATCGATGCGCTCCATCAACTGTCGATTTTGCAGCGTCAGCATCCGCACGCACGACTGCATCAGGTCGGTATCTTCCGCCATCAACTGCATCAGTGCGGCGCGGGGCAGCCAACCGATCTGGGTATCGACCACGGCTTCGGCGCTGGTCGGGTTCGGGCGTCCATCCAGCGCGGCGGTGATGTTGACGGCAGCATACGGGCGCACGTAGTTGTGTACATGTACACGCCCATCGACCATCATCCGGTACACGCGCACCAACCCACCCACCACCATGCACAACCCGCTCGGACGGTGGCCTTCAAGGAAGATCGATTGCCCCGCCGCGTACTTGCGCACGTGAATCTGCTGGTCGAGGCTGGCCTGCGTCGCCCCGCACACGCGGATGAACATCGGCACGCGGCACAGCCATTCGTGCGATAGGATAGGCAACGGTGATTTGCAATGGTTAGTAGACATCAGCGCACTTCATCATTCAAGCGGACTCTAAGAGTTTAGCGCGATGTGGTCGCAGCGAGTAGCCCGCGCCAGCCATCGATACCCTGCCACAGCGTCGTCAGTGCGAACCACGTCAGCAGCACGGCGGTGAACAGCAAGATGCCCCGGATGATGCGCGGATCGAGTTGCCGCAGTCGGTCGAAGATGCCCACCGTCAACCCGATCAGGATCATGAACGAGCCGTAGAAGGCGATGAGGAACACAGCCGCGTGCAGCAGCGACAAATGCAGCGCCTTGATCAGCAGCGGCCCGTTGACCGTCCCCCAGAACAGGTACGGCCCCGGACTCAGCAAGCCCATCATCACGCCGCGCCGCAGCACATTCAAGGAGGAAATCTGCGTCAAACTCGCGTCCACCGTCCCCCCGATCTGCGTGCCCTTTCGCCACTGCTGGATGATCCCCCACGCGATCCACAGCAGGAACAGCCCACCGACCACTTGCAACCCATAGATGAACGGTTCCGGCAGCGCGCCGAGGATGAATACAATCAAGATGATCAACGGAATATCCGTGATGATCGGCACACAGCACAGGATCAACGCTTTACGCCAGCCGAGTGTCAGGGCGCTGTTGATGGTGAAGGTCTGGAACGGGCCGGGGCCAGTCCCCGCCGTCACGCCGAGTTGCAGCCCGCGACTGATGAATTCGAGCATGAGAGGCGACATCTCCGGTGGATGCAATGAAACAGGGGACGTAGTGTATCACGTCCCCTCTGAGTCACCCATCACGACTGTCAACGCGTCATACGCGTTTCAAGGTGCTGGCTACTTGTCCTTCAACGCCACCACGCCGGGGAGTGCTTGGCCTTCGAGCAGTTCGAGGCTCGCGCCGCCGCCCGTCGAGATGTGCGTGATCTTGTCACCGAGTCCGGCTTGCTGTACGGCAGCCGCTGAGTCGCCGCCGCCGATGATCGTGGTCACGCCCTTGCCCGTCAGATCAGCGAGGACGCCAGCCACGGCGTTCGTGCCCTTGGCGAAGTTGTCCAGCTCGAACACGCCCATCGGGCCGTTCCATACGACCGTCTTGGCGTCCGCGAGGATCTTGCGGAACTCTTCGACCGTCTTCGGGCCGATGTCGAGCATCCGCCAACCATCCGGCACGCCTTCGCTCACACTGATGGTCTTGGTGTTGGCTTCATTCTTGAAGTCATCCGCGATCACGCCGTCCACAGGCAGCACCAGCTTGCCCTTGGATTTCGCCAGCAGGTCTTTTGCCGTCTCTACCGCCGTATCTTCGACCAGCGAGCTGCCCATGCTGATGCCTTGCGCCTTGAAGAAGGTGTTCGCCATACCGCCACCGATCAAGACCTTATCGGCCTTGCTCAACAGCGACTCGATCACCTTGATCTTGTCGGACACTTTCGCGCCACCGAGAATGGCGACGAGCGGGCGGGTCGGGTTGTCAACCGCGTTGGCGAGGAAGTTGATTTCCTTCTCCATCAACAGACCAGCCACAGCGGGCAGGTATTTCGCGACGCCCTCGGTCGAGGAGTGCGCGCGATGTGCCGAGCCGAATGCGTCATTGACGAAGACATCGCCGTACTTGGCGAACTTCTGCGCCAAGTCGGGGTCGTTCTTGGTCTCGCCCTTGAAGAAGCGCGTATTCTCCAGCACGAGGATCGTGCCAGCAGGCAGCGCGTTGGCCTTGGCGACAGCAGCCTCACTCAGGGGATCGGCCTCGAATTCGACCGTGCGCTTCATCAGCTTGCCGAGTTCAGCGGCGACGGGTTTTAGCGAGTATTGGTCTTCTGGCACGCCTTCCTTCGGACGCCCAAGGTGCGACATCAGCACCACATCTTTTGGTTGCTGCTTGAGAATGGCTTCCAGCGTCGGGATGGCGGCGGTGATGCGGGTATCGTCGGTAATGACGCCGTTTTCGATGGGGACGTTGAAATCAACGCGGACAAGCACGCGCTTGCCCTTCAGATCGACATCACGGATGGTTTGTTTGTTCAAGGTGAGTTCTCCTGTTGGTTGCCCTCACCTGCATTCGCGCCCTCGGAATGAGGGGGTGTTGCACGCGCCACTCTCCCCTCCTCGCCGTAGGAGGAGGGGCGGGGGATGAGGGCGGCGTATGCGATTAAAGCTTGCTGCCCATATAGGTGATCAGATCGGCGCAGCGCACCGAATAGCCCCACTCATTATCATACCACGCCAGAACCTTGATCATCTTGTCACCGATGACCTGCGTGAACTCCGAGTCAACAATGCTGGAATTGGGGTTGCCCTTGTAATCGACAGATACCAGCGGCTCATCGGACACCGCGAGGATGCCCTTCATGCGACCATTGGCGGCTTCACGCAGCGCAGCTACCACCGACTCTTTGGTGGCGGACTTGCTGACGTTGGCGGTGAAGTCGATCAGCGAGACGGTGGGCGTCGGCACGCGCAGCGCGATACCGTCGAATTTGCCCTTGAGTTCGGGGATCACCAGCGAGACGGCCTTGGCAGCACCTGTGCTCGTTGGGATGATGCTGACGGCGGCGGCACGCGCACGACGCAGGTCTTTGTGCGGCAGGTCGAGGATCTGCTGGTCGTTGGTGTACGAGTGGACGGTCGAAACCAGTGCGTGCTCGATGCCGAACACATCGTTGATGACCTTGGCGACGGGCGCGAGGCAGTTGGTCGTGCAGGACGCGTTCGAGACAATCGCGTGCTTGCTGGAGTCATACTTCTCTTCGTTGACGCCGAGCACGACGGTAATATCTTCGCCCTTGGCTGGCGCGCTGATAATGACCTTCTTCGCGCCGCCCTGAAGATGCGCCTTGGCTTTGTCGGCTTCGGTGAAGCGGCCCGTGCTCTCTAGCACGATGGACACACCGAGATCGCCCCACGGCAGCTTGGCGGGGTCTTTTTCCGCCAGCGCTTTGATCTCGTCACCATCAATGATCAGCGCGCCCTCTTTGACTTCGACTTTGCCGGGGTACGCGCCGTAGTTGCTGTCATGACGGAACAGGTGCGCCATCGTGGGCAGGTCTCCCAGATCGTTGAACGCGACCACGTCGATTTGCTCTGGATATTTTTCGCGGATGGCACGCATCACCTGACGACCGATGCGCCCAAACCCGTTGATACCAATCCGAATTTTCGCCATAGTTTCACTGACTCCTATGTAAATGGCCTTTAGTGTCGAAACAACACTAAGACTCTACCTGACTTGTTTTGCTTAAACAAGAGCACGGCGCATATTTCTGGCGTGTATAACATCACAAGTATATTGTGAAATTTATCACATTTATTCGCTCGTGTAGTCATCGGAGGAGCGCTGCCCCAACGACTGGATGAGCAGTAAGGTGATCAGCGCTGCCGCTATCAATACGAGGCTCGTCCACAGCGCCGCGTCCAGATCGCTTTCGAGGATGGTGTAGACGAGCAGCGGCATGGTCTGGGTTTTGCCGCTGATGCTGCCCGCGAACAGGATCGTCGCACCGAATTCGCCTAAAGCACGCGCCCACCCGAATGCCACGCCTACCGTCAACGCCCGCAGCGAAAGGGGCAGCGTGATGCGCCAGAACAGCGTCAGACCGCCCGCGCCATCCACCCGCGCGGCTTCTTCAATCTCGCGTGGGACTTGCTGGAAACCGAGCTGCGCTGAGCGGATGAAGTAAGGCACCGCCACGAAGGTTTGCGCCATGACCACCGCCGTCGTCGTGAACGGAATGCTGATCCCCATGTCCGCCAGAGTCGCGCCGATCAGCCCGCGCCGCCCGAACGTGACCAGCAGCGCTAAACCCGCCACGGCGGGTGGCAGCACGATGGGTAGCTCGGTCAGGGCAATGATCAGGCGTTGGAACGGGAAGCGCCAGCGTGCGTAGACATAGGCCAGCGGCATTCCAAACAGCAGCATCACGATTACCGAAATCGCGCTGGTGAACACGCTGAGCGTAATAGCCTGACGGACGACGGGTTTGAGCAGCACTTCTAAAGCATCGCTACCTGCCGCCCGCGTGATCAACCCGATGAGCGGCAGTAGGATCAGCAGCAACGCTGTCCCTGCGGGAATCAGCAGTAGCAGCGCGGATCGTTGTCGGAATGGCAAGCAAGCGCCCTTTCATCATATGGCATAGCAATCAAAGGTAGGCGATATTTTGCCGCGTAGTGTTACACTTTGGGAAATTTCGATTATCTCCATGTGTCCGAGGAACTCTCATGAAAGCTGATCTCGACCGCTTGATGGCGGAACTCAACCTTGACGCGATTGTGGTGCTAGGCGACGAAACCCCCAACACGCAGCGCGAATACCTCACCAAGCGTGCCAGCGCTCACGGCGACATCTTCAAGAAGCGCGGCGAACCGGCTGTCTTCATCGTCAACCCGATGGAGATCGAAGAGGCGGCAAAGAGCGGCCTGATCGTCAAGACCAAGTACGACTTCGGCTTGGAGGAAGTCGCCAAACAGCACAAAGGCGACATGGAAGCCATCCAGCGCGGCATCTACCGCAATATCTTCAACGCGCTCGGCATCAGCGGGCGAGTCGGACTGTATGGCGCGGCGGAAGTGAACTACGCGGTCAATCTGGCGATGATGCTGATGGACAGCACCATGAACATCCAGATCGTGGCGGGTGGTGACAGCGCCAAACTGTTCGCCAAGCTGTACGAGACCAAGGACGAGGAAGAGATCGTCGCGCTGAAGGAGGCGGGCGTCCTGACCAGCCAACTGGTACGTGATACGCAAGCTTTCATCAGCCAGCATTACGCCGCCAGCTTGGAAATCGGCACGCCGATCACCGATGCAGATGATAAGCCGTTGACCATTGGCGACGTCAAGCGTTTCATCCGGCAGCGTGCCACCGATCTCGGCCTGACTGAAGAAGACACCATTTTCGCACAGGGGCGTGACGCTGGCATCCCACACAGTCGCGGCGAAGATGACGATGTGCTGCAAGTCGGGCGGTCGATTGTGTACGACATCTTCCCGCGCAAGCTCAACACGGGTTACTTCCACGACATGACGCGTACATGGTGCATCGGGGTCGCGCCCGCCGACGTGCAAGCCGCCTATGATGACGTGATGCATGTGTTCAAGGAGACGCGCGAGGAATTCAAGAAGGCCGAGGATGCCAAGAACTTCCAGATCATCGCGTTGGACTACTTTGAGTCGAAGGGACATCCGACGCATCGTTCCGCGCCCGGTTCGATGGATGGTTATGTCCACAGCCTCGGACATGGGCTTGGTTTGAACATCCATGAAGCGCCGGGGTTCGGGTTGTACTCGACTGCCAAGCTGACCGATGGTAACGTGTTCACCGTCGAACCGGGGCTGTATTACCCTGAGCGCGGCTACGGCGTCCGCGTGGAAGATACGGTGTATCTGGATGAGACGGGCTGCCACACGCTGACCGACGCGCCCTACGACTTGGTGATCCCGATCCGGCAGAAGTAAGCGATGATCCGTGTGGGAGGCGACATTCATTCGTCGGCGTTACGTTGAGCGCGATCATAGGCGCAACCGCTAGACTGAAAGATAGATTTCGGGGCTAAATTTATCTTACGGGAGATGCCATGCGCTTCCCACGTTTTATCAAGCAGATCATTGTACTGTTGCTGCTGCTGCTGTTGCTCACGGGTAGTCTCGTCTACGGGCTGCAAGCAGCACAACCGATCCCCTACTGCTTGCTGATCCAAAAACTGCCTCGCGATTGGTATCGATATACCGACGCCCGCAACGGGCAACCGAATGTCGCCTATCGGGATTATTACACCACATTCGATATTAACGACCATTTCTTTCATTACTCACCCGACGGTAAAGCGTTCATGGCGATTTTGTCAGCGCCCTATGGCGGGCCAGATACGTTGATGGCGGGCGTACGCGGCATTGATAAATTACGGAAGCTGATCACCAAAGACTACATCACGGGAGATTGGTCGCCGGATGGCAGCGCATATGCCTATGTATTTCATGATCAGATACTACAGGTCGCCATCACGGACACCGCCGGCAACCGTGAGCGAGTTCAGGCGTTAACGGCGTTAGCGGGGATATGGTATTTCGAGCGCTGGTCGGCAGACGGCAAGTACATCGCGCTAATGTCCCCAGACGATGACTGGATTTCCGCCACTTACCGCTTTATTGATACCGAAACGTTGGAATTGTTGCCATTGACGATCACTGCCTACGCAGAGAACAACGGGGATCTTTATGGCTCGTTTACGTGGTCATCGCAGGGACATCGCTTCGCCTACGTCGAAAACATCGACCCGAACCGCATGGCGGAGGAAGCCGAAACGCTGATCATCGCCACGCCGGAGCAGGGAATCGAACAGCGACTTTCACTAGATGCACCGGGAGAATGGCGATTTGACTTACCGTTACGCTGGTCGCCAGATGGGCACTATGTAACGGTCAGCAGACAAGCGGTGGATCGTCAGTTCCGTACTGGTCAGCCGGGAGCTAGGAGTGGCCCAACTTGGGAATTTTGGGTGCACCACATTTTTGGTATAGATGGGCGCATTCAGGCTGATATCAATGGAGAAACCGTCTATACCAGCAGTGGCATAAAGCCCGATGCGTGGTGGTCGGCGGATAGTGCAACATGGTATTTCTGGCAGCACGATCCGGTGGAAGGGATCGAAAAAGTCGAACGGATCGAGAATAAGCCTGAGCACCTCCATAGCTATGTAAAAGCGTATCATGTGGCGACGAACACGTACCAGACCCTTGCCGAGAACGTCGCAAGTGCGCCACTGTTGCTTGATGATGCCCGGTGGTTCGCCGCTACTCTCTGGCGCGACGATAAGTTGGACATTGGCTTGTTCGCCGTCGATGGCAGCGCCCACACTTTGCTTGTCACCGATGCCACACGCGATCCGAACCCGCGCCTAATGTGGACGGCAGAGGCGAACGGCGGAACGATCGCGGCAGTGTGGTATCGCGTGGAAGCGGGCAAGCGGATCACCTCGCTAACATGGGCGCACGCGGATGGCTCGAATCCACATACTATCGATCAAGGGTTTGACGACATTCCTGAAATGTACTGGCTACCAGATCAGCGCTCGATATTTTACATCGCCTATCGCGACGGAGCGTTGATCGCGGGTGTGGCTGATCTTGACACGGGAACATATTTTCAACTTGACGGCTTGATGAATGACGACGCCAACAACTCGATCATCGAGACGTGGGGACAAAGTTCGCATTTTTTCCCGTCACCTTCTGGAAGACATGTTGTGTTGAAAGTGGGGCATCGCGATCATGAATCGATGTACCTGTTCACGCTGGCAACGCAACAGGTTCAGCCAGTCAACATGAAAGGGTACGCTGTCGGTAACATATACTGGGCGGCGGATGAGTCGATGTTCGCTTACACACAATATCTCGCTGATCAGACACAGGTGTTGCATATCGTAGACACAGAGTCGGTCACAATTCACGAGAGCGCACTGCCACCGCCGATCATCGATGAGACCCGTTATGATCCTGTCATTGGAATCGACTTGCAGGGCTGGAATTGGTGTCAATAGATTACCATAGCGGTCAAAATTAGCGTAGAATGTGCATTTGGGGGATGTATATTCGTGAACGTCGATCCGGTTTTAGCCACCTTAGCCAACACCCTGCGCGCTAGTGGAGCGCTGCACACAGATTCGCTCCATCGCCTGAGCCGTCATCAATTGGATAACGGGGCGCAAGGCTACTACGTCGAGGATGAGGCCGTCGTTGGGTTGTCACTGCGCGGCGGCAACTTGACCAGCTTGCCCGACTCGATCATGAGGCTCACCGATCTGCGTCACCTCGATCTGACCAATAATCGCCTGATCGCCTTGCCGGACACGCTCGGCAACTTGACCGCGCTCGAACGTCTCTTTCTCGATCATAATCACCTCATCGCGCTGCCCGACTCGCTAGGCGAGTTGACTTCCCTCCGCGAACTACATGTGATCCTCAACAAATTAGACGTGCTGCCTGAGTCGATTGGCAAGCTGACCGCGCTCCGTGCGCTGCACGCCATGCACAACCGTCTGACTGCGCTGCCGGAGTCGCTGTGGCAGTTGCCCGCGCTGAAACTGCTGAACGTCGGCAATAATCCGCTCCGCGCGGTGCCGGAAGACATAGGCGGGCTGTCTACGCTGACCGATTTGTACATTCACAGCAGTGAATTGACCGTGCTGCCCGACTCACTCGGCAAGCTGCGCAGGCTGCGCACGCTCGACATCGGTCACAACGCGATTGATGCGCTGCCGGAATCGCTTGGCGATCTGACACAGCTCACCTTTTTCCTGTACATCAGCAACAACCGTCTGACCGTGATTCCCGATGGGTTATTTGAACGGCTGACGACACTGCGCTACCTGAACCTCACCCACAACCAGTTGACCGCGTTGCCAGAATCGCTCGGCGCACTTGGCAGCCTGATCGAACTGCGACTGTATAACAATTATCTGAGTAAATTGCCCGACTCCATCGGTTCGCTCACCAACCTGCTAGAACTACACTTGATGGATAATTCCCTGACACAACTGCCCGACTCTATCGGCGGGTTGCCCAAGCTGAGGTTGCTCGATCTGCGCAACAACCGACTGAGCGGGCTGCCAGACTCGATCAGCCAGTTGCATAGCCTGACACACCTCGACTTGCGCAACAATCGCCTGCTGTCGCTACCGGATAGCCTCGCCGCGCTGCCCGCCCTCAAAAAGCTCGATTTGCGCTGGAATAAGCTGCGCACCAATCCCGCGTGGCTAGATCAACTGGAAGATCGCGGGTGCGTCGTGTTCCGCTAGTTCACCCGCCCTAGACTTAGGCTGGTCTGGCCTTTATAATGAGGGATTGGTTGTAACTCACTACGAACTAGCGGCGAAGCTGGTTTTGTTGTTTGTGATTGTGGTCGGATTGATAAAACATGGCTAAACCGTTAGTTGCATTGGTAGGACGCCCCAACGTGGGCAAATCGACGCTGTTCAACCGCTTGGTCGGTGAACGCAAATCGGTCACGTCGGATATTCCCGGCACCACGCGTGACCGCATTTTTGGCGAGGCCGATTGGAACGGCGTGGACTTTATGGTCATCGATACGGGCGGTATCGAGGTTTGGCAGCCGCGCGGTGTGCGGGATACATCTCCGTTAGCGGAAGGCAGCGTTGACTTCGTGCCGCAGATTCGCAGTCAGGCACTGCAAGCCGTCGAAGAGGCCGATGTCGTGGTGCTGATGGTGGACGCGATACAGGGCATCACCGCCGCCGATCAGGACATCGCGGAGATTTTGCGCAAAACGAACAAACCGATCCTCGTCGCCGCCAACAAAGCCGACAACATCGAGCGCAGCAACGACGCCGTCGAATTCTATGCGTTGGGCGTGAGCGATGAGGTGTTCCCGATCAGCTCGATTCACGGTACGGGCACGGGCGATCTGCTGGATGCCATCGTCAAGGCGCTAAACGTCCCGCCCACCCCGCACCCGATTCCAGATGAAGACGACGAAAATGCCGTCCCTGAAGATGATGACGATCCGAGCATCAAAATCGCCATCGTCGGGCGTCCGAACGTGGGCAAATCGAGTCTGCTAAATCGCCTGATCGGGCATGAACGCGCTATCGTCAGCCCGCTGGCGGGCACCACGCGTGACGCCGTTGACACGCACCTTACATGGAACGGACTGCCCATCACATTGATCGATACGGCGGGCATCCGCAAACGTGGCAGCATCGAACCGGGCGTCGAGCAGTTCAGCGTCATTCGCGCCTACAAAGCGCTGGAGCGTGCCGATGTCGCCTTATTGATTCTCGATGGTGAAGAAGGCATCGCCGCGCAAGATACGCACATCGCAGGCATGATCAAGGATGCCAACCGCAGTGTCGTAATCGTGGTCAACAAATGGGATGCCGTTGAAAAAGATGAGCATACGCTGACAGAATTCACCAAACAGGTGAAGAATCGTTTTGACTTCATCGGCTATGCGCCGATCCTATTCATCAGCGCGAAAACGGGGCAGCGCATCCATACGGTGTTGGAGACGGCGACCCGCGTTCAAGAGGAACGCCTGACGCGCATTCCGACCTCGGCGCTCAACCAGCTCATCCGCGAAGCGACTGCCAAGCATTCGCCATCAGGTCGGACGGGGCAAAAGCTCAAGATTTACTACTGCTCACAGGTGCGCGTCGATCCGCCGACGTTCTTGTTCCACGTCAACAACCGCAATCTCGTGCATTTCAGCTACGAGCGCTATCTGGAAAACCAGATTCGCGAGCACTTCACCTTCATCGGGACGCCGCTGCGCTTGAGCTTCCGCAACCGGGAGCGTGAACCGCGCGCGAAATGATGCAGCCGGTAGAGTACAAGTGAACGAAAACCGCATCATAGCACTATGATGCGGTTTTTGTTGTTATCGACTTAAGGGATGTGAACTTCAGTTGGTGCCTTGGGCAGCGAGCTGCGTGACGGGAGACGCCACATAGTGTGGAAACCCGCTCGTCATGATCGCTTGTCCCCGTCGATCAATCATGTATCCCTCGAAGCCCTTTAGCTCCTCGATAAAGCGAATACCGTCACGTCCCATCGCGAAAGCCGCAGTGGCGAACCGATCCGCCTCGCACACATCGGGGCCGATCACCGTCAGGCTGACAACGTCATCTAGCGGATCGTCCGTTTGATGCGGGTTGTAGATGTGCGCGCCGCGCATGTAGCTGCCGGAAGTGGCGATGCCCCTATCGCTGAGTGTCACCACTTTGACCACCTGACTTAGGTCGAACGGGTTGCAGATACCTACTTTCCACAGTTGGTCATGAGCATTTCTGCCATAAACCTGCACATCTCCACCAGCATCGACGTAGAAGTTTTGAAAGCCGCGCATGTATAGCATCGACGCAGCCTCATCAATCGCCCAGCCTTTGACGATCCCTGACGGGTTAAACTGCCCGTTATGCCAGACATCAAAGTAGCCGTTCGTTTCCTGCTTGGTCTGTTCTGCTAACGCCAGCACGACCTGCATATCGTCGCAGGCATCGGAAAGCGCCAGCTCACCTCGATTGACGCGCGAGACTTCGCTGGTCTCCTTGAAAGGGCTGAAGGTCTGATCGATATAGGTGAAGTAAGCATAGACATCGTCAAAGACCCCGGCTGCTGCCGAGGCGTCTACGATCTCTACCGTGATGGGCATCCCCATCAGCCAGCGAGTTTGCTTCATAAATCCATGCCGATGGCGGCGTCGAGCAGCGCCGATTTGAGCGAGCTTACAAATGCGCGACTGCTATCCGTA
This sequence comes from Anaerolineae bacterium, assembly GCA_019637615.1. Classification (GTDB taxonomy): domain Bacteria; phylum Chloroflexota; class Anaerolineae; order Aggregatilineales; family UBA2796; genus JAHBVK01. Next base: position 151,933 of record JAHBVJ010000009.1, read on the forward strand.
GCGCGCGACACAAGATCGATTTCGGAGTCCTGTGCCTTGATGGCTTCGCTGATCAGCGTCGGAAGCGCATTGCGCGTGATGATATCGGATTCGTAGGTGCTGTGCGGGTAACTTGCGATGAGAACATCGGTCAGTTTGCCGTTTTCAATCACGGCGACGACTTGCATGGTGCCCCATCGACCAGCACTCACGGCGTCCCCGTAATACTGCCCATCGTAGAAGTCCGCGCCTTCAACTTTCTCGGTAGATTGCGTGGCTTCGCCGGACTGGGTAGGGGCAAGCTCTACGGCTGGCGGGTTGGTATCCAGACCCTGAAGCTCGCCACCGTGTTCACCCCGTCCGCCACGCCCGCCGGGACGACCACCGAATGGTGGACGTGCGGCTGTTGCGGTAGCCGTTGCAGTTGCGGTAGGCGTGCTCGTTTGTTGAACTGCATCCTCTTTTTGCGCGCTGACGCCCATATTCGCAACCATCGCAGAGGCGACGACGAGCGATGCGCCAACCGCGCCGATCTTCCAATTCTTCTTGTGTTGTACCTTCATGTTCCTGTTTCCTAATACGATTACAAGCGTTCCAGTAGTGGTTACTTCGCCCGCCCGATGCGATTGACCAACCAACCGATAGGGCGCGCGACGACGATGACAACGATAGTGACCGCCAGCATGAACCACAGGTCGTAGCCGACGCTGCCCAGTTCATCCCAGTGAATGTCGAACAGACCCGTATTTACCTGTGGGTCGCTGCTTGCTTCCGAGGGTGCTTGAGCGCTGGTACTGCTCTCGCCTTTCAAGCGCGCCGCAAGGTCGGCAACGGTGACTCGACCGCTATTGACCACGACGAGTAAGTTCTCAAGGCTTCTACCTTGTGCCTTCATGTCAGCGGATACGGCTTCAACATCCACACCTGCCGCCGCGAGTTGAGCAGTGAGCATCTCCAGCGTCATGGTTTCCGTGGGGGCGGTCTGATCTCCGGTCGGGTTCTCGACGGTGTTCACTTCGGTGAGGTTATCTGCTGAGGCACTCGTATCGCTTTGACTCGAATCCGCCGCGTTATCAACATGCGTCCGGTCTTCGCCAACCATCGCGAACCCATTTGCGCTGGAAGACGTGTTGAGTAGTAGTACAGTGCTTTCTAGGGGATTGATGAGATCGCCCTGTGACCATAAGATCACGCCACCGATGACGACTACCGCGACAAGGAGCAGAAATCCGCGTAGGTTGCGACGCCGATGGTGTTTTGTGCGTGCCATGCTTGTTCTCCTAGACCTCAATGGCGTCCTGCTGCGCACGCGTCTCGCGGTTGCCGCGAATCCGTGCTACCCAGCCAAACAGGTACTTCCCCGCGTTCGTATTGATCCACTTCCAATGCATCGCGACGTGAAGGGCCACGATGATTAGCACCAGTTCGGAGCCAACCATGTGCAGCATTTGCAGCGTCCGACCGAACTCCTCACCTAGCGTGATGTTCAAGCCCAACGTGCGGGAGATGAGGATTCCGCTAACCGTCACGAACGCCATATCGACAAACAAGGCGACATTGAGCAGATAGTTGAAGCGAGACTCATGCAGCAGTTTGCTAAAGAAAGTGCGCGTGATGCTGACAACCCAATCCCAGTGGAGAATGATGTGCAGACTGAAAGCGACCGCGAACAGTACCCCCAATACCTCGTGCAGTGGCAAGCCTGAGAAATGCTCTTCCATCTCGATGACAAACATGCCTGTCAGCAGAAGGTCGAGATAGACGTTCAGCCGTGTTTTGTTGAATTTCTTACCTAGGCTCGCGCGATCTTGGATGACCGGTTTCTGAGCGAATGGCTGGATCGCCATATCGGTGGTTCCTGTTTGGTTTACGACTACGCCTGATACTTTAAACGAGGTGGTCTGCCGCGTGGTTATCCTCGCCTTAAATAACCTCAAATCCACCTTAAATCTCTTAAATCGTCGCATGACTTAACGCGGCTAGAATGGGCATGGCAAGCGAACGGGCGCACGTACGATCATTTAAGGGGCGAGCATTTGCGCTGTCAAAAGTGGAGAAGTTAGTAGAGTGCGGAGGATAGCTGGACTATGCCAGAGATTCGGTGTCGTGAGGTCGTTCTGCAAAGTAAAAGGCGATCCGCCGGATCGCCCTGCCATCTTGCTGTTGAGCCAGAATTACTTCTGCGCAGGCTCGTAGATGAGCGCCACCACGCCGGAGCTGAATGAACGTGTTTCTACCAGCTTGAGCGTCGCTGCGATCCCTTCATTGAACAGCCGAATGCCTTCGCCCAACACGACCGGATAGACGAGCAGCCGATAGCGATCCACCAGATTGAGCCGTGTGAGCGATTGCGCCAGCGTCGCGCTGCCGTGGACGTAAATATCCTTGCCGTCCTGCTGCTTGAGCTTAGTGATCTCGTCCGCGAGGTTGCCGTTGATGATCACGGAGTTGTTCCACTCGGCTTTTGTCAGCGTCGTTGATACCACGTATTTACGCACGCTGTTGAAGTACGGTGCGCCTTCGTCTTTGCTTTCAGGCCACGCCGCCGCAAACCCCTGATACGTCACGCGCCCTAACAGCAAAGCATCGCTGGCGTTGCTTTCCTCGCCTTTGAACTGCGCGATCTCGTCGTTCCAGTATTTGAACGTCCACGCGGGATTTTCCATTACGCCGTCGAGGGACAGAAATTCGGTAACGACTAGGTTTCGCATGGTTGGTTATCCTTCTGTTGTATCGCTGTTGATGATTGTAGCTTAACCCAACAGAAGGATACGGTCTTGAACAAAAACGACACCGGCACTTCGACCATGTTAAGTAGTCGAGCGTCCCTCGTCTTGAAAGTTGACGCCCTCATACCGTAAGCGTGTTGGCATACTATCCTTATGCTGGAATAACACCGAGTTGCTGCATTAACCCTAATTGGTCGATGATTTCCCAGTGCTCAACCGATTTACCACCTTGTAGGCGGTCGATAGCCATGCCACTGATCGTGACATACTTGCCAGTTGGCGGAATCCCCATCAAATCGCCTTGATGGGTGCCGGTTGCCGACCAGTAAGCAACAACCTTATCTCCTTCTGCCACCATATCCTCGATCGTGACCCGAATATCAGGGAAGCCGGTAAAAAACATGGAGGCTAACATTTTCCTGCCTTCCAAGCCCTGAGGCATATTAGGAGGCAGCGCATGATCGATCAAGTTCGGGCTGTAGTAATCTGGAAACCCGCCAAGGTCGTGCTGGTTAAACGCGGTTTCGATGAAGTGGCGCACGGCAGCTTTATTTTGTTCGGACATGATTAACTTCCCTTTCTCACTTAGCTTCTAAGATGCAAGCTCTCAACAACGTTCAAGTAGTAGAGTAAGAGAAGGAACTGTCCACTTTAGAGGTCAAAAACTGCTCAGTTTCTGTTCAACTAGACACACTATCCCCGATTTTGGAAAGTAATTTTCCTAAGCCACTGACTAGTTCACCACCAGTGAATCTAGTGCTTTGACCGTTATCTCAACGATTTGCGTGGTGGCATCTTCGTTGGTGATGGTGGCTGCACCGTCGCCATTTTGCCCGCCGTAATTGCCGAAGTCGGCATGATTACCACCCTCAATCGTGATGTACGTGGCGGACGCTGGCGCATAGGGTTTCGCATCCGCCACTTTTTGCGGCGTCGCGAGGCCGTCTTTGGAACCAGCAATCGATACCACATGCATGTCATTGCGTCCGGCGAGGCTGAAGCTCTTGTCGCAGTAGGCCGCATAAAATACCAGTGTGTGGATCGGGCTGTCAGGCGCGTTTACCAGATAGTTGCAGGCCATCGCACCGCCGAGCGAGTGCCCACCAAGCGCCCATTGATCGATCTCAGGATGTGCGGCGATCACTTCATCGGCGCGGTTCAGTCCCAGAATCGCGAGGTTGAGCGGCATCTTCACGATGAACACAGCGTAGCCCCGTTCCGCGATGGCGTGCATCTTCACGGCGTAGGCTTCGGGCACGACCAACGCTCCCGGATAGAAGATGAAGCCCGCTTTCACGGAGGATTTCGGCATAAAGGCGATGACGTCATTCGCGCTAGTGACCGTAACACTCTCCGACGACTGCATGGCGGCTTCGGCTGCCGCGTCCGCATGATACGGTTGGAGCCAAACGACCGCGCCAACCACCGCGGCGACGAGGAGGATGATGAGCACGATTCCGATGGTACGAAATATCTTTTTCATGGTTCCCTGCGAAACGTAGTGTGACATGAACACAGATCATTATCGTACGAATGCTGATCAATTGGCTACTTTTTTGCGAAATTTTTCACAACTTGAAGGGCTTGACCGAGCCGTTGAATGCCCGTCTCGATCAAGGCGGGCGTGACGCTGGCAAAACTGAGTCGCAGATAGGGATCGCCAGCGCTGTGATCGAGGAAAAAGTTGGTACCCGACGCCGCCGTGACGCCTGCTTTGTGCGCGGCAGCCAACACCGCTTCGGATGAAAGCCCTTCCGGCAGCCGCAACCAGATGAACAAACCACCTTGCGGCACGGTGAAACGCACCTCTGACGGCAGATAACGCTCAAGCGCAGCCAGCATCGCATCCCGCCGCTTACGGTACAGTCGGCACGAACGCCGTAAATGCATCTGATAGCGCCCGATGGTGACGTACGTCGCCAAAGCGTGCTGGATCAGGTTCGAGCTGGCGAGATCGTGCAGCCACTTGACATGCGTCAATCGCTCATAGATAGGGCCTTCCGCCAGCAGAAATCCTATCCGCAGTCCGGGCATTAACATCTTGGAAAAACTGCTGATGTAAATCACGTTACCGCCAGCATCGAGCGCCTTGAGCGCAGGTTGAGCGCGTCCCTCATAGCGCAGATCGCCCACGAAATCGTCCTCCACGATTGGTACGTTATACAGCGCTGCCAGTGCTAATAGCTGCCGCCGCCGCGCCGTACTCAGGCAAACGCCGGTCGGATTGTGAAAGGTTGGCATGGTGTAGATGAGCTTCGGATGGTGTTGTTGCAGCAGTCTTTCCACGTGCTCCACCTGCATCCCTTCCTCATCCATAGGAACGCCGACCAGCTTTAGTTTCAGGCTGCGGAACAAAGCCAGCGCGCCTGAATACGTGGGGTTCTCCACCAGCACCGTATCCCCCGCATCAAGCAGAAGCTGTGCGATCAAGGCTAACGATTGCTGAGAGCCGGACGTGATCAGAAGATGGTCAGGATGCGCCCGCAAGCCTTGACTGGTCAACACCTGTGCGATGGTCGTCCGCAGCGGGGCATACCCACGGCGATCACCATATTCTAGCGCAGCCAAGCCATCGCGACGCATGACGTGCTGCAACAGCTTACGGAATTCTTCGACCGGGAACAAGCGTGGATCGCCTGTTCCACCATCAAAAGCGATGGTAAAGGTCTGCTCCGCCGCGTGCAGCAGCGTGTCCGAGGTGGGCGGTGCGGTGACGGCGTGGTTATCTTGCAATATGCTTTGCCACAGCGGCAACGGGCTACCCGCCTCGTCCGTCGATGCGGGCGGAAGCGAGGGCGGCGGTAGAGTATACGTCCCGCTGCCCATCCGCGCATAGATCAGACCGTCCACTTCCAAGTCCGCGTAAGCCCGTTCCACCGTGAGCCGATTGACGCCTAACTCTTTGGCAAGCTGACGACTCGCTGGCAGTTGGGTTTCTGGCGGCAGACTGCCCGCAAGAATGCCTTCGCGCAGAAAGTCCTCAATTTGCTGATATAACGGCTGATCACCTTCGCGATCAAGGGGAATGCGCATGGGTGAAACTCCCTAGGCTGGTCTGCGAATACCGATGCTAACGCATCAAGCTCGTATCAGACCACTTTCAGTGCTTTAGTCCAACCAAACCAGAAGTGGACTACCAAAAATCTGACAATATCGGCTCTACTGACCAATCCAATTGTAACCTACACTGAGATCATCATTTCTCAGCACACTCCTGTGTGCTCATAGTCTGGATGCATCCATGTTCAACCACCACGATACCAACCTTACCCGTGGCTACATCATCACCCTCATCAGCGCGGCGATTCTTTCCACAACCGCGATCTTCATCCGCTACCTCACCGCAACCTACCATATGCCAGCCTTGATTCTGGCGTTCTGGCGTGATCTGATGGTGACGGTCACGCTGGTGCTCGTGCTCGGCTTGGTGCGCCCCGCGCTGCTGAGGGTCGAGCGCCGTCACCTTCCCTATTTGATTGGCTATGGCCTGATCTTGGCGATTTTCAACGCGCTGTGGACATTGTCGGTAGCGCTAAACGGAGCAGCAATCTCCACCGTCTTGGTCTACAGCTCGGCAGCCTTCACCGCGCTACTGGGCTGGCTGCTGCTGAAAGAGCAGTTAACGTGGGCGAAAGTGGTCGCCGTGACCTTCAGTCTGGGGGGCTGCATACTGATCTCCGGCGCGTTCGATCCCGCCGCGTGGCAGTTAAATCTGATCGGGATTCTCACGGGTATCTCGTCGGGGCTGCTGTATGCCATCTACAGCCTGATGGGACGCGCGGCGGCACAACGCCAGATCAATCCGTGGACGACGGTGCTGTACACATTCGGCGTCGCCTCCATCCTGTTGGTGTGCGTTAATCTTTTCTTTGGTGATCTTGTTCCCGGCGCGGCAACCCAACCCGCCGATCTATGGTGGCTAGGCGACGCGGTCACGGGCTGGCTGGTGCTGTTTCTGCTCGCAGCAGGGCCAACGGTGATCGGATTTGGCTTGTATAACGTCAGTCTCAGTTATCTGCTCGCCAGCGTCGCCAATCTGATCGTCACGCTGGAGCCGGTGTTCACGGCGGTGATGGCCTACATCCTGTTTAGCGAACGGCTGAGTGCGGTGCAGGTGGGCGGGAGTTTGCTGATCATGGCGGGCGTGATCTTTCTGAGGCTCGCTGATGGACGCTCGGCACTCCCAACGCGACAGGCGCTAAACAGCAGCACGGCGGAATAAATATAGGCACCGCGCTGATCCTTGACGGGCAACGGCAGCACCGCACTCGCTGAACAGGGATGTGCTGCCATTTGCCCGCTTGTCGCACGCTCACTCATACACGACCAGTTCCGGCGGCAGGGCTTCGACATCTTGCCCCTTCATGCGCCCGCGCGCATTCCGCAAATGACCGCCGTGAACGGGAATAGTGCTGCCCACGGCTTTGCCGAGGCCGAACAACGGCATGTTGGCATACAGTGATTCGCTGTGCCCCGGCTCGATGGTGTACGTCTCGTGCCAGACGCCGACGCTGCCATCGTAGCCGATCTCGCGGTTGAAGTGTATCCACGCCGCCAGATGCGGATCGTCTTTGGCGCGGGCGAACCGCTCGATGTCCTCGAATGAACGCCAGTACGAGACGAGGATCGTTTGCAGTGGGAACAGGCTGTAGTAAGTTTCGCCGCTCAGGAAGCCCTTTTCTGGATGCTTATACAGCGCTTCTAACATCGGCGGCATGGCACTGGCGACTTTCATCCACTTGCGGAACTGTAACGGCTTGTTCACACGCATTCCGATCAGGAATACGGCGAAAGGCTGCTCCATCTGGGCAGTGACACGATCATTGATAACGGTTGACATATACGCTCTCTCCTTTATTTGCTTTATCCAATATAAGATTAGTCATATATTGGATAAAGCCTATGCTATAATGACTTTGGGGTGCTGTCAATCATCAACGGGGATTTTTTGCAATGTCTTTACAACATGCCATTTTAGGATTCTTGTCGTGGCAGCCGATGACGGGCTATGACCTCAAAACACAGGCGTTTGATGACTCCATCGCGCATTTTTGGCCTGCGGATCAAGCGCAGATTTACCGCACGCTCGATAAGCTGGCGGAACAGGGCTTGATCCACAGTGAGATCGAGATGCAGCTTGACCGTCCGAACCGCAAAGTCTACTCGATCACGGAGGCGGGACGGGCAGAGCTGCGAACTTGGCTGCACACGACGCCAGACCTCCCGATCCACCGCGAAGCCTTCTTGATCCAGCTTTTCTTCGGGGATCATCTGCACAACGCGGAACTGGTGACGCAGCTAGACGCACAGTTAGCGCTGCACCAGCAACAGTTAGCGGTTTATGAGAAGATCAATGTGCTTGATAGGCCGTGTGAGCCGCAACAACTGCGATCCCTGCATCTTAACGCCATGACGCTCGATATGGGTATCCGGCTGGAGAAGATGTACATCGAGTGGATAGAAACTTGCAAAGCCGCCCTCCGCACACTGCCAGATAAAAATGAACTAGCGCTAAAATCTACCAGTGAGGGAACTGATCGACCTTGAAACCCGTCATAAGCGTGTGGAAAATCTGCATTAGGAAGGAAGACCGATGACTGCATTTTCACGTATGCGAACCTTACTTACCTTAGCTGTGCTGCTGGCTAGTTCGTTGACCGCTACGCTGAGTCGAGCGCAAGGAGGCGAGATGAGTCTTGCAGCCGGAAATACCGATTTCGCGCTCAAGTTGTATCAGCAGGTGCGCGGTGACGATGACAAAAATATGTTGTTTTCGCCGTACAGCATCTCGGAAGCGCTGGCGCTGACTTACGCGGGCGCGCGCGGCGATACCGAAAAGCAAATGGCGACGACGCTGGCCTTCCCGTTCGGGCAAGCTGAACTGCATCCCGCTTTCGCGCAGCTCAACAAGGGTCTGATCGAGCGCGGCAACGCCGAAGACGATCCGAACAGTGGTCAGACCGCGCGCAGCCTCAAGATCGCCAATGCGCTGTGGGGACAGAAAGATTACGCCTTCCTCAAGTCGTATACCGATCTGGTGAATGCGAACTATGGCGCTGGTCTGCAACTGGTAGATTACGTCAACGCGGCGGAACAGGCACGCCAGCAGATCAACGATTGGGTGGCGCAGCAAACCAACGACCGCATCAAGGACATCGTGCCGCCCGATGCGCTGTCGCCGGATACGCGCCTCGTCCTGACCAACGCCGTCTATTTCAAGAATGCGTGGCAGTTCCAATTTGAGGCGGAAGCTACACAGGATGACAACTTTACCCTGTTGGATGGCAGCACGGTCAAAGTACCGATGATGCAGCAGCAGAAAACCTTCGGCTACGCGAAAGGGGCAGATTATCAGGTCGTGGTGCTGCCCTACGCCGGAGGCAAGATGTCGATGTTGGTGATCCTGCCGGACGCGGGCAAGTTCGCGGATGTAGAAGCAAAGCTAGATACAGCGACCTTCACCACGATGACGGACTCCGCGAATATGAAGTACTCGCCGATCCGCCTGTTTATGCCGCGCTTCACTTTCACCTACACACTGCCGCTCACCGATAAACTGAACGGCATGGGGATGCCGGACGCGTTCGATCCCGTGAAGGCCGATTTCAGCGGTATGGCGGAAGTCAAGCCGGACGCCAACCTGTACATCAGCAGCGTACTGCACAAAGCCTTCATCGCGGTTGATGAGGCGGGCACGGAAGCCGCCGCCGCTACCGCCGTGATGATGGGCGTCACGTCCGCCATGCCCGAAGAGCCTATCGAAGTGCGCCTCGATCACCCCTTTATCTTCGCCATCCGCGACGACCAGACAGGCACGATCCTGTTCTTAGGGCGCGTGACGAACCCGAAGGCCGAACAATAGGCGCGATTGAGGTATTCCACAAACTTTCCGGAACAATCTTAATCGATACCCGATGTGCATCATCACATCGGGTATTATTGTTAATCAATTTGCCGCGATTCGAGATGAAAGTGCGCTGATATCTGTACCACTATTAATGGTGATCTCGTAGCTAAGTACAATATCTACATTATAAGCTGTTCAGATGGGGCGATATCCACAATTCAAGTGATCGTAATGCTCCTGAAAATTTACAAAATGGTCTTTGACATTGCAATTAATGATCTTATAGTAATATATAGTACGTGGAGCTGTTCATTAGTGTAGAGATCATTTAGATGGCTTCAACAAACATCACCGATTACATCGATCAAGTTGACACCCCTAGAGACGTAGAGTTTTCCAAGGAAGTTTCTGTATATCGATATGGCACAGCAACAAGCTTCTCGCCACGAGATTTAGATGCACGAATTGAAGAGAATCTTATCAATAGTCAAGATTTTGGAATTTTGAGTATTTTACCTCCGAATGATAGATATATCAGAACTTTCTGGGCGAAACTTTCAAACAAGACTCTTCCAATAGTTAATGATAGTGGTGAACTTACTTACTGGCGTGCTAGAAGGGTTATAGCTAGTTCATCGGTTGTCGAATTTTACAGCGACGACAACGATGTTGGGCTGATCCTTTTTGGTGGTGCGCCTGGAATGCAGACAGATATTATCCGTGTTTTGGAAAACAGATTTAGCTTAAAAAATATCGGGCAGCAGCAGATGCGATTTGAGCAAATGCGCTCCTTATTTGCCAGATATGGCCGACAAATTAAGGAAATCAACTTGGATCCTTCCGATGACTCGGATTGGGGAGATGTCCGAGATGCCAAGCTAGTTGGTTTTCGTGGCAAATATATCAACCCCGATGCACAAATATTACAGCGTATTAGGAGCAATCAAGATATACGAATACTAGGTTTTAGATCAGAGTTACCCGATGTAAGAGTAGACGGAATGAGAGAGTCAATAACTGTAGCCTTTGAAGTAACCACTACACATGTCAAGATTAGTGCTAGAAGATTTGAAGTGTTGGAAAATCGCGAAGATAAAGCGGCTGAAGTGTTTTATGATCTTGCCAGAGAGGTTTATTTTAAAGTCGTAGGAGACGAGAAGTGGGTCAGTGGGATTCTCAATGATGTTGGTCCACAGCAACTTAGTTACTTTGGTGTTGATGAAGATTAGCACTAGCAAATAGGTGTCTCTATTATGTCTTCAAGAATCGGCGTCAATTGGGATAAATTCGAAGATGTATTAGCTGCTTGGCTTGACAATGAGAAAGTTGATCGTGAGTTAAAACTTCTCGAGAATTTGGACTGGAGTAAGATATCCGAAAGTACGCTATTAGACGTTTTTGCAAATGATCAAGTAAAGAGGAAACAAGTTCTAGATTTCCTACTTTTTTTGAGCGGTTTTGCGTTGAAATTTCATTGTCCCAATTTAGCAAATCTAACTATTCGTATCTTCTCTTTAATAGTTCTTGCGTCACGACGAACACGATTGATACTTACGATACCCAATGAACCTTGGATGTTGCTTTCAATTTGTAGCGTAAATGAAGCTATAACATTTAACAAACACAATTTCGATTTAGTGATTGGTCGAGATGAACTACTTTCACTCAATATTGCTAAGATAGATATTCTAACTCCTGACGCTAAAGAACTGATTAATTTCAATTTATCCAAAGGTCGTCCGGCTAAATCTATTCAATCTGAGCTATCCAAAGCGAGCATAGATGCGATGCGAAGTGCTCATAGTGTATCGCGGGGCGAACCTAATACAAAAGTGTTTAGGGAGTTTCTCACGGCCTTTTTTAGTGATGAAGAAATCGATGCACTTTGTTTTGACCGATTTAGTACTGTTTTTGATCAGCTTTCAGCTATGACAAAAACGAAAAAGATACAATGTCTCCTTGAACATTGTAAGAACCATTCGGAATTTTTAAAGTTAAAATTGGCTTTAGCGGAAGAACGCCCTGAACAATACAAACAGCGAGAGCATACGTTCTTCAATTCTAATTTCAGTTCAAACAATAGGAACTAGTCTAATGGACAAATACAATAATGCTTATGCTGTTGTCATTGGTATCAGTAAGTATCAAAACTATACTGACCTTCCCAAGTCGGTTGCTCAAGATGCACATGATATCGCCAGTATTCTCGCCAGCCCTCTATACTGCGGTTATAATAAAAATCGCATTTCGGTACTCATTAATGAAAAGGCAACCGCACAGGCAATACGAGACAATGTAAAGACAATAGCTGCTACTGCTAATCCGGATAGCACTGTAATCTTCTATTTCTCCGGGCATGGATTCAAAAGTGAAAGTGATGAAACTTACGATTATTTAGCACCTTATGACTTTGATGAAGCCAATCTATCGTCAACGGCATTGTCCAGTCACGACCTAACCAATTTCTTGAAAGTCTTAGATTCGAGACGGACAGTGGTAATACTTGACGCATGTTACGCAGCGGGTATCGGACAACTAAAGGCAGGTGTGCCACAGAAATCACAATTGAAAGCTGGCTTGAAAGAAAGAACTTACGAAATTCTGGCCCAAGGTAAGGGACGTATTATCCTTGCTTCATGTCGAGAAAACGAGACCTCGCTTGCTCTCCCTGATATGCCTAACAGTATTTTTACACATTTTCTCCTGAATGCTCTGAAAGGTGATGCGTTAGATCGAAACGATGAGCTTGTCCACATAATGGATGTTTTTCACTATATTGCAACTCATGTTCCTGAACGCGCATCTAGGTTTCATGAGCATCAACAACATCCTGTAATGAAAGCTTATATCGAAGATAATTTTCCAATCGCGCTTCGTTTGGGTGGCAAATTCTCTAAACAAAAGAGTAAGAACGAATTAGTGCTTGATGAAGGAAGGGAATTGGACTTAACCCATTTGAGAGAAGTAATAGCAAGCCATTTCAATTTGGAAGAGATCGAGATCATATGCGCAGATATTCAAACAAAACTTTATACATCAGGAATAAACTTGTCAGTCAATTTAGAGAATGTGGGCGGCAATAGTAAAGAGATGAAAATCTTAAATTTAATCAACTATCTCAATAATCGAGGTTATCTAAACTTTCTAGTAGTTGAAGTTCAGACAAGACGACCGGGAAGATTATGAGTTGTTTTATATTTAGCTTCATGTTTCCGTTAGTGGTTATCTACAGTGTGTGATTTGGATATTAATATTAACGCTGGACATCCGAAAGCATGATTTCTGGTCGATCTCGGATGCCAGCGAACTAGGTTTGCAGATGTTTGTTCAGCTGTATCGTTCAGGATCAAACAAACTAACTCAATTGCCTGAACCGCGTTAGCCGATTAACCCTTTCATGGCGTCCACCGCTTGCGAGAAGGCCGACCGCGCATCGGACGGCGACATGGTGCGCCCCGAAAACAGCCGCGCCATCTGATACAGCAATTTCAGCACCGCCTGACGCGTCGGTTCCGCCAGCCCATCGGCCTTCAACTGCTGGATCAGCGGGCACCCCGCGTTCAGATACAACGTCCCGCGCAAGTCGTCGTTCACGTTCTTGCGCTTCATGTAATCCCCGATCAAGCCTGCCAGCGGCGCGGGGAACGTGCCCGAATCAAGCGCATTTTTCGTCTCGATGTAAAATTCCGCGTCTTTGGGATAGAAGATCAGCGCGGGGACTTCATCGGGCTTGAACTCGACCATGCTCACGCGGATGTCGTTGGCGCGGTAGAAGCCCGTCAGCGCGCTGTACGGCTCCTCATCCACCGGACGCAGCAGCTTTTGCGAGTCGCCTTCGAGCTGCACCAGCTTGATCCCGCCCTTCATCGCCGCGTATTTGGCGAGGAACGGCTCGACCGAGAACCACGAGGCATCGATCACGGGCATATCGCGACCTTCGCCAAGCAACTGCTCTTGCAGCGAACCAAGTTCCCGCGTGACGTAGTAGATCGTGCTGTCGGTCATGCTCAGGTAATCCGGCAGATTGAGCGATCCGCGCGTGGTACGCAGCAGCACCAGATCGGCAACCTGATCGAAGAAATCCGTCTCCGTCACCGCCCAGCCGATGATCACGTCCGAATGTCCCCACACGATCCGCCGCCACAATGGTTGGTCGTTCTGCGCGATCATGCGCAGCGCCGCGATCAACTGGGCTTCCAGCGCTTGCCGCACAAGGAAGAAGGTTTCGTCTTGCTGGAGTTCCTCGCGGGAGGCCGTCGGCTGCAAATACGGGCAGTCGATCACGCCCCGCACAAAGCGTGCCCACGCAGGCAGCAGATCGCGCTGCTGTTTGCAGATGAACATGCGCCTGATGAACACCGACAGATCGCCGTACTCGCGCACCGAGGCCACCGAACGCGGCGGCACGAACAAAAAGCCCTCCATCGGGATCGTCATCTTGTCGTGACCGAGGTCGATCTCGTAATCGCTCAGGCGGATCACCACCAGCGGATCGGAGATGTTGAATGTGCGCCCCAGATAGGCGCGGATAGCTTCTTCCGGCGACGGCGCTTGCCACGGCGGCGTCATCATGTTGGATGCCCACGTCTGGTCGCCCACATAGATCGGGATCGAGAGGAAATCGGCGTACTGCTGGACAGTCTCCACCAGAATTTGCTCGTTGACGAGGAACGATGCGCTGGCCTTGACGTGCAGTTCCACCGTGGTGCCAACCTCGTCGCGCTGTCCGGGCTTGGTTTCGTAGTGAATATCGCCCGATGATGTCCATTCGACGGCTTCGGCGTCCGGCTGCATCGATTTGGTGATCAGCCGCACTTCGGTGGCGATCAAAAAGGCGCTCAGAAAGCCTAGACCGAACTGCCCGATCAAGCGCTCGGCTTCTTCCGGCGAGAGGATCGACAGCCGTTCGCCCAGATCGCGCGTGTAGCTGCGCCCGATGGTCGCCAGATATTCCGTCACTTCCTCCGAGGTCAACCCCGACCCGTTATCGATGATGCGGATGATTTGCTGTTCCGGATCGGCGGTCACGTAGACGCGCGGTTGATAGTCGCTGTCTTCGCCGCTTTCGACCGTGCGCCGCACACAGCTATCATGGGCATTTTGCAGCAGTTCCCGAATCGCCACCTTTTTGGTAGAGTACAAGTTCTCCGCGAGTACTTTCAGTAACCCCGGCAGATAGATTTGAAACTGGTGTTTTGTTCCCGACACGTGCCACTACCTTTCTTCACCGCTCAAATTCCACTCTAATTGATCTACCAGTACAATTAATCCCATGACAAGGTAGAAAACTGGAGTGCCTGTTGACTCAGACGCCAACCTATGCTGATTTATGGGGATGGTACGAAGAAGTTCGACAATCCGCCATTCAAACCAGCAACGAACCTATTTTACGCGCAATGGACTTACATAACGAGGGGTGGCGCAACCGTGAACGCGACCCACAACATACCCTAACATTATGGAACGAATCCAAAATTCTCGCGCAAGTCGCTGGCAACACATGGCTGGCCTTGTATTACGGCTATTGGTGCTGCGAAGCGCTGACGTTCTATCTGGATAATATCCAAGATGGCCTTGATGAGGCGGTCAAGTTGGTGGTGGAGGCCAACAAGCCGGAATATCGCCACTGTCCGGTGCTAGGGCGCGTCTACCGCATGGTCATCGACGCCTATTCGCTCACCGATGTGCTCGGCTACGAAGACAACATCCGCCAGATGCTCGATTTTATTGAATCTTCGATCCCCGTCGATGTCGATACACATTCGCTGCTAGTGGCGCATCATCTAGTGCTGGCGACGGAAAGCGGCGATCTGAAAGGCGCGTATGAGTGGGCTAACAAATACTTAGAAGTCAGTGAGCATTCGGATTTCCGTAAGACGACGGCGCACCTCACCATGTGCCAGCTCCACCATCTACGTGAACAGTACGCGCCAGCCTTGGCCTATGCGCAGACGGGCGAATTGGCGGCGCAGCAGAGCCGCCGCGTTGCCAGCCGCGCGGTAGCCTTCGCGTGGCAAGCCTTGTTGTTGCACGAAATGGGCAAGATCGAGGAGGCGCATCTGCTGTTTCAGCGGGCAACCTCGGTGCGGGCGGGTCTGGGCACCAAACCGAGCGGGACGTATTATGATGTCCTGTCCAAATATCACGAACTGCGCGGCGAGATCGAACCCGCGCTGCATCTGCGGGAACGCGCTATCGCAGATGTCAGCGGCACGGGGCAACTCTACGGTGAGTGCAAAGCGCGCTTGCTGTATACCTGTCTGCTTGGGCGCTTGGGACGGCCTATCGACTCGGCACTGGCTTCAGTACGGGAGGCGGCACAGCGGTTGATTGCGCCCCACAAATTTCACCCTAAGATCGAGATGGTGGAACGGGGCATCTACGAGGAAAAAATAATCTGGGGCTTGGTGGACTGATGCCAACCTATGTGAATTTGTGGGGCTGGTTCTACGATCTGCGGCAGACCGCCTTCTCCACAGGCAACAAAGATGTATTGCGCTCGATTGCGCTGCACAGCGAAGGCTGGGATAACCGCGAACGCGATCCGCAGGGCACGCTGGCGATGTGGCGCGAGGCACGGGCACTGGCGCTCAAGGCTGGTCAAGCGTGGTTAGCGCTGTTTCATGGCTATTGGTGCTGCGAAGCCATTCTCGGCTATCTCGATGATGTCAAAGAGGGGTTGGACGCTGCCGTTAAGCTCAGTGTAGAAGCCTACAAACCAGAATATCAGGATTGTCCGGTAGTCGGGCAGGCGCAGCGCATCCTCGTGGATGCCTACATCAGGACGGACATCCTCGGCTACGAGACGCAGATACGCGAGGCGCTCGACTACATCGAAACCAACATCCCGCTGCCGGAAAGCACTTACCGTCTGCTGATGGCGCACCGTTCCCGCCTCGAATACGAGTGTGGCACGCTCACCGAGTCGCATCTCTGGGCGCGCAAATTCCTCGATCTCAGTGAACGCTCGGATTTTCACCGTTCCATCGCCTTACTGTGGCTGTGCAACCTTGAATATCGGCTCGGCAGAACCGAGAAATTGATGGAATACGCCGCTAGTGCCCTCCGCAGTGCGCAGCGCAGCCAGCGCCTTGGCAGTCAGGCCACCTGTTACCTGTGGCAAGCGGTACTCGCGGCAAAACAGGGCGAAGTCGTGCGGGCGGCGCAATTCCACCGTCAGGCGACCTTGTTGCGCACGACCATCGGCACGCAGCCCGATGATGTCTACGACGATCTGCTGACAGAATACTATGAATATGCCGATGAGCCAGACAATGCCGTCGCATGGCGTGAAAACCGCATCACTTACCTGATGGGCAAAGAGCAGCATTATTGGGCATTCATGGAGCAGGTGAAATATGCCTGTTTGCTTGGACGGCTAGGTCGTCCCATCGAGGCTGTCTTGGCGAGTGCCACCACGACGGCGCACAATCTGCTGAAGCCAGCGCCCCTCCTCGCCAAGCTGGATCAGGTGGCGGCGGGCAATTATGACGAGCAGGCCATCCTGCGCACGCGGTGAGATGCAGTATGCCAAACAGTATGCCCAAAGAGTGGTCACAGTTCTACACGCGCCCGAACCTGCACGATCTCTCGTTTTTGCACGCGGCCTTCATCAATCACAGCTTCGCGCGGCATGTGCATGACTACTTCGTGATCGGGATCATCGAGGCGGGCTTGCAGACCTTCTCGTATCGCGGCGAGAAGCATGCCACCGCGACGACGGGCATCATCATCTTGAATCCCGATGAGCCGCACACGGGCGAAGCCGCGACTCCGTCGGGTTTCACCTATAAAGCGCTGTATCCCTCCGCCGCGTTGATGCAGTTGGCGGTGATGGAAAGCACAGGGCACGATCGTGGCGTGCCCTTCTTCCGCGATCCGGTGATCTACGATGCGCCGCTTGCCCGCCGTCTCTTCACGTTGCATCGTGCGCTGCTAAATCCCGCCGAGTCCCTCGCCGCCGAGATGCATCTCCTGAGCGCACTCTCCGATCTGGTCACGCGGCACGCCGATCCCAAGTATCCGCTCGGCACAGTGGGACACGAACGCGCCATCGTTCGCCGTGCCCGCGAATATCTTGACGCCCACTATGATCAAGATGTCTCTCTCAGCCAGTTAGCGCAGATCGTGGCGCTCAGTCCGTTCCATCTGGCGCGCGTCTTCAGCGCTGAAGTCGGCTTGCCCCCACACGCCTATTTAGAGAGCATCCGCATCCGTCACGCGCAGCGCCTTCTCGCACTCGGTCAACCCGCCGTCGAGGTCGCCCTCGCGACCGGCTTTGTCGATCAGAGCCACTTCACCAACCGCTTCAAGCGCATGGTCGGCGTCACTCCCGGTCAATTCGCCAAACAGAGTACCACCGCTTAAGGTCGAGCTACTTTTGCCCTTCCAGACGCTGGTAGCGACGCCTGCTATCGCACAAGACCACACGCTAGGCCGCAATGCCTATTTTTTTGCGGTTTTCCACAATATTTGGTGTATATGCCCGTCTTGAGACTTTATATACTCGTATGAACCTTGCACGATTTGCTCAAGAATTGGCAGTTCTACATCACTCAGTCGCCTGATATAAAGGCAGTACCCGGTAGTGGTATGTTTACCCAACTTCGCCAGCAACTCGGAATAGCGTCCCGTGCCATCCATAAGGTAAACGGTTATCTTACCTTTTCTCGGATAAAAGCCGATGGTATGACCGTCGCCTTCGCGCCCGCTGTCGTATTTGTAGTGATAGCTACCAAACCCAATCGTCCCCGCATTCCACAGCTTCGGCTCATGACCGCTTATCCGCTGCATCATTTCCATAAGCACTTGGCTGTCTTTGACGGTTTGCTCATCATCAAGTGAAGCAATGTAGTCTTTGACCGCGCTGTCGTTTTGATCAGGTATGTTGTCCATAGGTCAATTGCACAGTCCCTCTCCGAACATTTGTTGAGTTTCAATATTGTACACGTTTATAGCACAAAACACCATAGTTATACGAACAAATTCGCTATACAAACAAGATACGCGCGTCATACTGTTTATCGGGTCATTCACACCGAATAGATGCCGGATTTTGCTGGCGCTCTACCGTCTGGACTTCTATTTTCTTCAACACGATCAACGTTGGGCGGTGCTGCGGAATAACCTGCGCGGCGTCTCGTCTGATCTCAACCTGTGTGCTTATGATCTTTCAAAAAATAGGGCAGGAATACGCCGATCACGCCAATGCTTATTCTTGAGTCCCGAAGGGACTTCGTAAGGTAAGCCCGACAATTCATTGTCGGGATCGATTGTTTAAACACTATTAGCATCAAACACCAGTTTGTAACTTTCATGTAAAACATACTTGACATGAAGTATGATTTGTATTACATTATGTCCATTGAACATTACATCGAGTAAAGCATAGCAGACAGGCAAGGCCACGATGTCCTACCAAGAAAAGCGCGCACTCGTCTCCTTGATCAGTTCCATTCTGATTACCGCGTTGTATTCGGCCTATATGGCGCAGCGCTACCCGACCAGCGACGCCTATTCGATTGAAGTCTTCCGCTTCTGGGGAGCCTTCTTTTTAATCCTGATTGTGGTTTCAATCGTGGCGAGGATCGTGATCTACATCCTGTTCAGCATCATCAACACGCTTGCCACGCGCGAAGAAGAACCGTCGATCACGGATGAACGCGACAGACTGATCGAGCTGAAATCCAATCGGAATGCGTTGTGGGTCTTTTCGGTTGGCGTCCTGATCGCGATGGGGTCGTTGGTCGTGGATATGCCGCCCTCCGTCATGTTCGTCATCCTGATAGGCGCGGGGCTGGCGTCTGACATGATCAGTGAACTTTCGCAGTTCGTGTTTTATCGACGGGGTTTCTAGCATGGGCAAAGCAGAGATCACCAACAACATTCGGAAACTGCGCTTTAACCGTGACGAAATGACGCAGCAAGCCCTAGCCGACAAGGTAGGCGTGACGCGGCAAACCATCGTCGCCATCGAGAAAGGCAACTACTCGCCTTCGTTGGAATTAGCCTTCCGCATCGCCCGTGTTTTCGGCGCTACGGTGGAAGAAGTCTTCTCGTTTGAAGAAAAAGATTCTTGAAGGGTGTCATCAATTTTTAGCCATCGGATCGCAGCATCCCTAGGAGGGAACCCATGAAAGCGATTGTCTACACAGAATACGGTTCGCCGGACGTATTACAACTCAACGAGGTCACGCAGCCCACGCCCAAGGACAACGAAGTATTAGTCAAGGTGCGTGCTACGCCCGTGAATTTCGGGGATATGCTGGCGCGGAATTTCAAAGCCGTTACGCCGCGCAATTTCGGGATGCCGCTGTTTATGTGGCTGCCCGCACGGCTGGCACTCGGCTTCAACAAACCGCGCCGCCATATTTTGGGCAGTGAGTTCGCGGGTGATGTTGAAGCGGTTGGCAAAAGCGTCACGCGCTTCAAGGTGGGCGATCCGGTCTTTGGCTATTGCGCGATGAATTTCGGTGCGAACGCTGAATACCTGTGTATGCCGGAAACTGGCGTCATGGCGATCAAGCCGACCAATATGAGCTATGAAGAAGCCGCCGCCGTCCCTTATGGTGCCTTGACCGCACTAACTCTCCTGCGAAAAGTGAATATCCAGCCCGGACAAAAAGTCCTGATCAACGGCGCATCCGGCGGGATCGGTTCGGCGGCGGTGCAGCTCGCCAAGCATGTATTCGGGGCAGAAGTGACGGGCGTCTGTGGCACGCCGCGCCTCAGTTTCGTGAAGGCGCTCGGCGCGGATAAGGTCATCGACTACACCAAGCAGGATTTCACGCAGAGCGACGAACGCTACGATCTGATCTTCGACATCTTGGGCAAATGCTCGTTTTCACGCTGCCAGCGCGTGCTCAAGCCGGATGGACGCCTGCTGTTCGCCAGCTTCAAGATGAAACAGCTTTTCCAGATGCTGTGGACTTCCAAGTTCAGCCGTCAAAAGGTAATCTGCACCTTGTCATCGGAAACGCCAGCCGATCTCGTGTTTGTCAAAGAGCTGTGCGAGGCGGGCAAGTTCACGGCGATCATCGACAAATGCTACCCGTTGGAACAGACCGCCGAGGCGCACCGCTACATCGAATCTGGGCATAAGCAAGGCCAGATCGTCGTCACGCTCGCCTAACTAGACCAGACCTTACGCCGCCACAATGAGCAAGATTTTGCAAGACGCCGCGCGCCACTTCGCGTACACTGCCTGAAGCTGCTGAAGCCAGCACGACAACACGTAAGTGAACGAGACAAAGGCAAGCCCATGAAATTTGATACCAAGCTCGCGGTGGTGGTACGCGATGATCTGCCCACGTGGCAAAAACTGAACATGACGGCGTTTCTGGTCAGCGGGATCGCGGCGAAAAAGCCAGAGATCATCGGTGAAGATTACGAGGACGGATCGGGCAATCTCTATTTGCCGATGTTCCGCCAGCCGACGATGGTCTTTGGCGCGAGTGCCGATCAAATCCGACGCGCCTATGATCGGGCGATGCAAAACGGTGTACAAATCTCGCTGTTCACCGAAGATTTATTCTCCACCGGCCATGACGAAGCTAACCGTGCCGCCGTTAAAGCCGTCCCGCGTGAGGCATTGAACGTGGTGGGGATGGCTTTCCACGCGCCCAAGAAGGTAGCCGACAAAATCTTGGACGGTCTATCGCTGCACAAATAGCCTGCCCCGTTTGCAGCCCGCCGACAAACCGACGGGCTGTGACATTCTTGAACGAACGAATGCAAAAACCGACGCTCACACCAACGCTTTTTCTTGAGTCCTTTTAGTGGACTTCTTGAACTTGTAACCGGGGGTTAATGGTCTTTCAAAAAATAAGGCAGGAATACGCTGCGCACGTCAACGCATTTTCTTGAGTCCCGAAGGGACTTCGTAAGGTAAGCCCGACAATTCATTGTCGGGGATCGATTGCCTGACTAATCTCTTAAACACTATCAACCCTCGGCGTGCGTTGGCAACACACCCACGTTTCCCATGCTAATTTCTTCACCACCCTCAACGTTGAGTGGCGTTTCCGCAACGCCATGTAACCTACCTACAACTGAGAACCTTTACAGCTTTTTTATAAGTTCTTACACAGTTCTAATGCATTGCCTACTTGACTCTCTACAGAATTGATGTAGAATGTTTGAACTACTCAGAACTACGTCTTGGGAGAATGTGGGCGTGGCAGCTTCCCCTTCACAGACCAATGGCAACGAGTAGGCACCTTAACATTGCGGGTCGAAGTGTCCCATCAACGCCAGTTGTTAACGCGGTCAACATAGTGTAGATCGTGTAACATCGGACACCAGGCTCTATACGGCTGACCTGTGCCTCGCTTGGCCTTCCTGACAACGGTGCGCCAAACGCATCATCAGAACACTTCATCGGACACGC
Source organism: Anaerolineae bacterium (assembly GCA_019637615.1). GTDB lineage: Bacteria > Chloroflexota > Anaerolineae > Aggregatilineales > UBA2796 > JAHBVK01. The sequence continues at coordinate 173,876 of JAHBVJ010000009.1, forward strand.
GCTCTGTTTCCAGAATGATCCCGCTCGCACCAGCCAACAGTATCACTTCAGGGATCATCACCCACACGCTCATCACGACGGCGCAGCCAGCACTCAGGACTAAGCACTAAGCACTTCTTTTGCTAGTTCGCCAGCAATTCTTCCCACTCGATCATCTTGGCGTCTAGCTCGGCCTGCGTCTCGTTGTAGGCAATGCCCAGATCGCGCACCTTGTCCACCTTGCCCGCCGAACTCGCCACGCCCAGATCGCCGGAGAGTTCCACCAGTTGCAGTTCCAACTGCTGGATGCGCTGCTCGACCTGTGCGATGCGCTTCTCGCGTTCCTTGGGGTTCATGCGCGGCTTGGATGACGCGCCACCGCCACTGTTGCCGCCGTTATGGCTTGCCGAGGGCAGTGGTCTGCCCTTCTCCAACGCTTTCTGGTCGGCTTGCGCGGCGATGCGCTTCTGACGTTCCTGTTCGCGCGCCGCAAGATACTCGGCGTAGGTACCCTCGAACAGATCGAACTTGCCCGGTGTGGCTGACCATATCTGCGTCGCCAGCGCGTTGATCAAGTAGCGGTCGTGGCTCACCATTAGGATCGTGCCTTCGAACTCCGCCAGCACCGCTTGCAAGACTTCCTGCGCGGGGATGTCGAGGTGGTTGGTCGGCTCGTCTAGCATCAAGAAGTTCGCCCCGCCGAGCGCCAATTTCGCCAGCGCGATCCGTCCGCGTTCGCCACCGCTCAGGGTGCTTACAGGGCGGAACACATCCTCGCCTGTGAACAGAAACTTGGCGAGGTAATCCCGCGCCGTACTGATCGGGATGTCTTTCACGGTCAGCAGTTCATCCAGCAGACTGTTCTCATCATGGAGTAGCTCATGCGCCTGTGCGAAATACCCGATCTTGACCTGCGCCCCCAGTTTGCTCGTGCCATGCTTGGGTTCAAGCTGACTGAGCAGCGTCTTGACCAGCGTAGTTTTGCCCACGCCGTTCGGGCCGATCACCGCCGCCACTTCGCCGCGATACAGCGTCAGATCGGGCACCGTGAACAGCGTCTTGCCGTCGGGGTAGCCAACTTGCAAGTCTTTGGTCATCAGCACCTTGTCACCGCTGCGGACGTTAGCCTGCAAATTCAGGTGCAGCGTGCGCGATTGGCGCGGACGGGTGATCAGTTCATCACGTTTCAGCCGATCCAGCCTCTTGAGTCGGCCTTTGGCTTGGCGCGTGTTCTGCCCCGCCATATTGCGGCGGATGTATTCTTCTTGCTTCTCGATGAACTCTTGCTGCGTCTCGTACTCCGCCAAGCGCCGCGCGTGCCGTTCTTCGCGCTGCTTGACGTAATGGCTGTAGTTGCCGCGATACGTCTCGATGCGCTGCCAGTCCAGCTCCCAGATCACGTTGACCACGTTGTCCATGAAATAGCGGTCATGGCTGACGACCAGCAGCGCACCCTTCCAACCGTTCAGGAACGACTCCAGCCATTCGACGGCATTGATGTCCAGATGGTTGGTCGGCTCGTCCAGCACCAACAGATCGGGGCTTTCCAGCAGCAGTTTGCCGAGGAAGGCGCGCGTCTTCTGCCCGCCGGAAAGATGCGAGATCGGCTTTTGATAATCTTCCGGCGTAAAGCCCAAGCCTTGCAGCACCTGCTTGATTCGCGTTTCGTAATCGTAGCCGCCCGCGAGTTCGAATTCGTGCTGCAAACGCCCGTACCGCTCGATCACTTCATCAGCATCGGTGCGCGACGAGTCCGCCATTTTGTCTGCCAGATCATGCAGCTCGGCCTCGCGGCGGCGCAACGCATCGAACGCACTCAGCATCTCATCCCACAGGATATGCCCGCCCAACAATTCTGGGCGCTGTGGCAGAAAGCCGATGCTCAGACCCTTGGCGCGGAACACGCTGCCAGCGATGCCCGTATCGGGGTTCACACTGGGGTCATCCAAGCCGATTAGGATGCGGATCAGCGTGGTCTTACCAGCGCCGTTCGGCCCCACCAGCGCGATCTTCGCCCCGTGCGGGATTTCGATGTTGATGTCGCGGAAAACCTCGTCAGCAGCGAAGAACTTGCTAACGTTAGAAGTCGTCAGAATGGACATGCTTGGCTCAGTATATGCTAAATCACAACCACGCCCATTATAGTAAACGTAGCGACCATTGCCTAGAGTCGGGTTCTGAGCTGGCTAGATCGCCGCGTGATTACTCAGGTGATGTTGCGTTCCAGCGCGATCAAATCTTCCCACGTTTCACGCCGCCGCACGATCCGCCATGTGTCGCCTTCGACCAGCACTTCCGGCGGGCGTGGACGGGCGTTGTAGTTCGACCCCATCACCGCGCCATACGCGCCGGTGTCCATCACCGCCAGCCGATCACCGGGCTGCAAGGTGGGCAGGGTCACGTCGTTGCGCAGCACGTCGGCGCTCTCACAGACAGGGCCAACGACCTGCGAATTGGTGTATTCGGCGCTGGCGGGGTCATGCAGTGTCATCACATCGTGCGTCGCGCCATACAACGCTGGACGGATCAACTCGGTCATGCCGCCGTCAGTCACGACGATCACACCAGCGGGCGACGGCTTGATGTACTGCACTTCCACGATCAGCAAACCAGCGTCCGCGACCACGTAGCGCCCCGGCTCGATCATCAAATGCAAGCGGCGGTTGGCGAAGATCGGTTCGAGCGCGGCGGCGAAGGCAGCGGGTTCGGGCACGTCGTCGCCTGTGTACGAAACCGGAAAGCCGCCGCCGATGTTCAGCGCCCGCAGTGATGAATGCTGGTCGAACAGCGGCAATACGGTTTGCACCGCTTCTACTGTGCGTTCGACGGTGCCAAGCTGGCTGCCGATATGGATGTGAATGCCTTCAACCGTCACTTCATCGGAATCGGCATATTTTTCGAGCAGTTCACCCGCTTCCGCCAGCGAGATGCCGAATTTGGCAGCAGCATGTCCCGTCGCGATGTATTGATGTGTGTCAGCCTTCACGTCGGGATTGATGCGCAGCGCTACACGTGGCTTTTTGTGCAGTTGTCCCGCCAAGCGTGCGAGGCGTGCCAGTTCCAGCCCGCTTTCGACGTTGATCCAGCCGACGCCAACATCCAGTGCATATTTGAGTTCAGCTTCGGTCTTACCCACGCCCGCGAACACGATCATATTGGGGTCTACGCCCGCTTGCAGCCCCTTGTAAATCTCGCCCGCCGACACCGCGTCCAAGCCCGCGCCGCTGTCTACCAGCGTCCGCACCAAGGCAAGGTTGGCGTTAGCCTTCAGACTGTAGTGGATTTCGGCGTCAGGGAACGCTTTTTGTAGGCTGCGCAGGTTATCTACGGCGCGATCCTGACTGTACACGTAGCACGGCGTCCCGATCTCATCCGACAGCGCCATCAAATCGACGCCATCGACGTATAACGACCCATACTGGTAATGCGCAATGCGGTTAGTAGCCATTTCGTCCCCAGAAGCTCTTGATCGTTTCGAGGAATCCAAGCGGTTGCTCGGTGTGTACGCTGTGTCCGACGCCGGGGAAGACTTCCATCTTCCCGCGTTTGTTCGGGATGCGGTCAACGAATTTCTGCCCGTAAGCGGCAGGGTTCAGACCGTCCTGATCACCGAGGATGAGGAGCGTTGGACATTTGATCATATGCGCGCGGCTGAGGCTGACGTCGCCGCCATGTTGCTCGATCACCGCGCAGAAAGCATCTACCCACTGGTAGGGCCACAGATCGATATTTTGCCCCGGATGCTGCGACCGATGGAAGTCAGTGATCCACTTGTGCGGCAGGGCACGGCGCTGTGGTTCGCACAAATCGGGCGGGAACGAGCCAATCGCGCCCCACGCGATCACGCTGCGGCACAGGTCAGCCCGCATGATCGGCAGCAGCAGCGCCACCTCGCCGCCATCGCTGAATCCCATGATGTCTACTTGCTGCACGTCGAGCGCGTCGAGGAAGCGCGTCATCATGGCGGCGTCACGAAAATAGAAATCCGGCGGGAAGCCACGAAATGGTGGCACACTCTGCCCGTAACCGGGGAGATCGGGCACGATCACCCGTCGTCCCAACGCCGCGATCTGGTTGGCGAGCGGCAGCATATCGTCCCCGACCATCACCCAACCGTGCATCAGCAGCGTCGGCGTGCCCTCGCCCACCACCTGATAATGCATCGTTTGATTTTCAACTTCAATAATCGGCATAGCGTTCCCCCGTCAAGCGTGACGGCAGCGATCCACGAAATCTTTGAACAACGGCAGCGTGACATCCAACATACGCTCTGGATGGAACTGCACGCCGAGCAGCCGTCCATCCTCGGACTCGATAGCTTCCACCACGCCATCGGGACTGTAAGCCACCGGACGCAAGCCCCGCCCGATTTGCGCGACGGCCTGCACATGATAGGTATTCACCGCCAAGTGGTCACGATCGAAAATATCGTGCAATCGCGATCCTTGCGTCAGCTCCACATCATGCTGCCTGCCGCCGCGTGCGTAGCTGTGCGGCTGTGTGCCCGTTTGATGCGCCATCACATCAGCGTAGATCGTGCCGCCTGCGCGGGCATTGATGAACTGCATCCCGTAGCAAATGCCCATGATCGGACGTGCGGTGAACGCATCGAAAATGCGCTTGTCAGAACGCACCCGCGCCGGATCGGTATCTTCCAGATCGGTGGGCAAGTCACCGATCAGGCCGTCGGTGATGGCTGGCCCACCTGTGATCAGCAGGCCATCCAGCAGATCGGTGAACTCAGTTACGGAATCATCGGCCTCCAGCACGGGCACGATCAGCGGCAGTCCGCCAGCGGCCTCGATAGCGCGCACATAGTAGTGCGAGAGTTTTTGTGTCTGGTCTTCGTAACTGGTGGTGATCCCGATGCGGGGGCGTGGCATGGCGCGTGTTCCTCTCTGTGTCGTCAGCGCGAGTCTGACTCATCCCCCGTGATTAGGCAAGCCATCTCTCGCTATCTCGCGTGCGCAAGTTATACTCGAATGGGGTGCAATCCGTAAGTAGAAAGCTTTGATATGAATGCAGATGTGATTATCGTTGGCGGCGGGCCGGGGGGCAGCGTAGCAGCGGCGGCAGCCGTGCAAAAAGGGCTGAAGGTGCTGCTGCTGGACAGGGCAGAATTCCCGCGCGACAAGGTGTGTGGCGATGCCGTCGCCGCGCACTGCTTCGATTTGCTGCGCGAATTGGGCATGGAACCGTTTACCGATCCGGCTTTTTACAAGATCGACCAATTCAATATTCGCGGGCCACGTGGCATCAGTTTGACTTTCAAATTGAGCGAGTCCGAGCAAACCGCCTCGTGCATCGTACCGCGTTATGTATTCGACAACGCGCTGTTTCAGTTCGCCATCAAATCCGGCGCGGAATTCCAGAAGGCGTCTGTCGCGAGCTTGATCGTGGAACACGGACAGGTGGTCGGCGTCAAGGCCAAAGTCGGCAAACAAGAGGCTGAGTTCCGTGCGCCCGTCGTGATCGGCGCGGATGGGGCGGCGTCGGTAGTGGCGCGTGACCTGAACAGCCGCCAGCCGCGCGAGGATCGCTGGGCGGTGGCGCTGCGTGCGTACATCGATACCGAGGCTGACCTTGACCGCACCATCGATTTCGTCTTCCTCGACAAAATCCAGCCCGGTTATGCGTGGCTGTTCCCGATTGCCAAACGCCGCGCCAATATCGGCGTCGGGATGCGCTCGGATTTCTACAAAAAGCAAAATAAATCACTCAACGAAGCGTTGGATTACTATCTGAGCACGCCCGTTGTGCGCAAGCTGATCGGGTCGCACACGCCGGAAAATGTCAAATCGTGGTCGCTGCCGATCTTCAGCTTCGAGTTGAAGCGTGTCTTCAATGGCGCGTTATTGGTTGGGGATGCGGGCGGCTTCGTCACGCCGTTAGCGGGCGCGGGCATCCATACCGCTGTCGTGACGGGCTTGGCGGCGGCGGAAGCGGCAGCGCGGGCGCTCAAGACGGGCGACGTATCCGAGCACGGGTTGGCCTCCTACGACGCCTTGTGGAAAGCAGAGTTAGCCGCCGATATGCGCCGTGAACTGGCAGTCCATGATGTGCTGGCCTTCATCCCCGGCCTGATCGATGCCTTTTTGCTGGCGGCGCGCGCAGTCCCGCCGCTGGTGCCGAGGCTGTTGGGCAAAATCTAAGGAGCGATACGAGTGAACGCGAACCGACCTATCCTGATGTCGATCTTGCAGTATCAGGATGAAGTGAATGCGGGCAAGATCAGCCTCTTCGAAGTGCTCGACAAGCTCAAGGGCTTGGGCGTGGCGGGGATCGAACTGCGCCGCGAAATCTGGCCTAAGCGTGAGCAAGAACAAACCGCCGTCCGCGACTGGTTGAAGCAGGCGGGCATGATGGTGACGTATGCCACCTTCAGCACGCTGTTCAGTCCCGACGAAGACGCCCGTAAGCTGCTGTACCACGACATGGACACGGCGAAGGCGCTCGGATCGCCGCTGTTGCGCATCTTCCCCGGCGCTGATCCCTTCACGGCGACGGATGCGGCGTGGCAAGCGGCGAACGCGGCGGTGGAATATGCGGCCTCGTTAGGGATCATGATTGCGCTGGAAAATTGGGGCAAGCTCCCCGGCGGCAGAGTACGCGAACTGGCGCACATCTTGGATCGCATTCCCGCGCTCAAAACCAACATCGACATCGGCAATTACGCCACGCACGGCGAAGATGTGATCGAGGCGATCCGCACCTTTGGCGACCGCGCCGTGTACGCGCATCTGAAGGACAAAGCGGGCGACCGTTCCGACGCAACCACCTATCTCGGTGGTGGTACGCTGCCCATGCGCGAGATCATCGCGGCGTTGAACGCGCTTCCGCAGCCGATCATCTACTGCTTTGAATTCGTGGGTGACGGTGAAGCTGAGGAACGCATCAAAAAGAGCGTGGACTATCTGCGCAGCTTCCCACACTGATAGGATGTTCTCGGCGTGGCCTCGATCGCGCCGGGAACTCGGAAATGTTAATAACTCTTTACACGTTGCTGCTCAAGTATTCCATTGCAAGCCATTGTTCAGATTGCTATACTTTGGGTATGTTGCATAAAGTCCCTCTGCTCCGACCCTGATCTTCAGTTGTGATAAAGACCCGCAGGGGTTTTTTTTGTGCAGTGAAAAATCGTAATTACTCAAACTATACCAAGGAGTCACCAAATCATTATGTCCGACAAAGCCGCGCCAACGGTAGCTCAGAAAGGGCTACAGAATATCGTCGTTGGTCAATCTAAACTCAGCCTTGTCAACGGCACCGAAGGCAAGCTGATCTATGCTGGTTACAAGATCGAAGATTTAGCCGAGCACGCGACGTTTGAAGAAGTCATCTTCTTGCTGTGGAATTTACGTCTGCCCCATAAAGATGAACTAGAAACGCTGCGCCGTCAATTGGCGGTACAGATGCATCTGTCGCCGGAACTCATCAGCATCATGAAGCGGTTGCCCGTCAAGGCCACGCCGATGGCGGTACTGCGTACCGTTGTGTCAGCGCTCTCGCTGTGGGATCCTGATGCCGATGTCAATACGCCAGACGAAAATAAGCGCAAGGCGCGTCAGTTGACCGCTAAAGTGCCTACCATCGTCGCCGCGTGGGAACGCATCCGCAATGGCAAAGCCCCGATTGATCCCAATCCCGATTTGACCTTAGCGGCGAACTTCCTGTACATGCTCAAGGGCGAGATGCCCAACGAGAAGGAAGTCGCGGTGATGGACGCCTATCTCGTGTTGCTGTCCGAACACGGCATGAATGCCAGCACCTTCAGCGCGCGCGTCACAACCAGCACGCTCTCCGACATGTACAGCGCGATCACGACCGCTATCGGCACGCTCAAGGGTGCCGCGCACGGCGGCGCGAACGAAGAAGCCATGCGCATGTTCTTCGAAATCGGCAGCGCCAACAAGGTCGAAAAATGGTTCGAAGACAATGTCAAGACGGGCAAGAAGCGCGTCATGGGCATGGGGCATCGCGTCTACAAAGCCCTCGATCCGCGTGCAGCGGTCTTGAACAAGAAGGCGAAGGAAATGGCCGAAGCCACCGGCAACATGCAGTGGTACGATCTGGCTTCCAAGCTGGAACAGACGGCGCGTGCTGACGAGGACTTCATCAAGAAGAATTTGTACGCCAACGTTGACTACTACAGCGCGATTGCTCTGTACACCATCGGCATTCCGATGGATCAATTCACGCCGCTGTTCGCCATCGCCCGCATCCCCGGTTGGTCGGCGCACGTGATCGAGCAGTGGGCAGATAACCGCCTGATCCGTCCCGATGTCGATTACGTCGGCCCGATGGATCTGCCGTGGGTGCCCATCGAAAAGCGTTAACCACATTTTTCAGCGTATATCGAGCAGGGCGAGTTCACTGGACTCGCCCTTTTTGATTCAACCCTCAACCACGCGATGTATTCTGCTATAATAAGTCACATTGGGAAAAACAAATCGAGGTTGATCTAGCGACGAATGGATATTCTCCTAAAACTGCTAGGGGTTGCGCTCCTAGTCAGTGCGAACGGCTTTTTCGTGGCGGCAGAGTTCTCACTGGTCGGGGTGCGCAAAACGCGTATTCAGCAGCTTGCCTCCGAAGGTAATGCCGCTGCCAAAGTTACTCAAAAAGCGCTTGAACATCTCGATAGCTACATTGCCGCGACACAACTCGGCATCACCTTAGCCAGCCTTGCTCTCGGTTGGATCGGGGAACCCGCCATCGCGCCGCTGTTTGAAGGCGTGCTGCATTTGCTGCCATTTCCGAAGGAATCCTTCGAAACGGTTTCGGCAAGCATCTCCATCGCGGCCTCGTTCTCGGTCGTCACACTGCTGCATATCGTGTTTGGCGAACTCGCCCCGAAAAGTATCGCGCTGCAACGTACCGAAAGCACGGCGCTTCTGGTGGCACGTCCCACCACATGGTTTTTGAGAATATTTCGTCCCGTGATCTGGCTGATGAACGCACTCGGCAACGGCATTGTGCGCCTGATCGGGATCGAGCCGGTCAGCGGGCATGTCAGCGTGCTCTCCACCGAGGAACTTGAAATGCTCGTCCACAGCAGCCGCGAAGCTGGCGTCCTGATGGAGAGCGAGGAGCAAATGCTGCGCCGCGTGTTCGACTTCGCGGATGTACAAGTGCGCGAGATTATGCGTCCCCGTACCGAAGTCGATGCCATCCCGATCAACACCAACTTGCACGAACTGCTCAAGATCACCGTTGATTTCCAGCATACGCGCTACCCGATCTACGAAGGCAGCATCGATAAGATCGTGGGGATTTTGCATACCAAAGATGTCTTGGATAAGTTGGCGTTGAATCCCCGTCTGCTCACCGATCAGGCCGATCAATTCTCGCTGAGTTCGATCCTGCGTACGCCGTTATTTGTGCCGCAAACCGTCAGCGTGGCGGATTTGCTCGAACGAATGCAGCGGTCACGCGCTCAGTTCGCCATCATCATTGATGAATACGGCGGCATGGCGGGCGTCGCGACGATGGAAGACCTGATCGAGGAAATCGTAGGCGAGGTGCAGGATGAATTCGACACCGAACCGAGCCTGATCCAGTCCCACGGGAAGGACATCGAGGTCGATGGCCTCGTCAGCCTCACCGAGATCGCAGAACGCTTTGGCGAAGTCACAGGCGAATATCAATCGACCACGATCGGTGGCTATGTGGCGGAGCGCTTAGATAAAATCCCCGGTGTGGGGGATGTCACGACCTATGGCGATTACGACCTGACCGTCGTTGAAATGGATGGTCGGCGCGCCTCCAAAATTCGGTTCAAGCACCGGGATACAGTCCAAGAATCGGCAGCTTCTTAACCAACGTTAAGGGCTGCCATCTTGCAAGGATCATGAATCCTAGGCATACTGACAGAACATTTACAATCTTCATAGAAGTAATTACGCTTTTTTAACAATAAGTTGACCTATGATCTACGCAGCATACACTTATGATTGATAACATACCGAGCCAGATCAGTTCATAGCTCGATCAGCAGAGAGAGTAGCACACATGACCACTGGACAGTCCACGCCGATCTTCAGCAACGAAGCCGCCTTCACGAACTATCTGCGGCTGATGGCGCGATACGAGCGCTTGATGGAGATAAGCCAACAACTGAACTCGACGCTTGATCTCGGCACCTTGCTGAACAAGATCATTCGGGCTGCTACCGAGCTAACGGATACTGAAACCGCCTCGATCATGCTGGTAGATGTGGCGACGGGCGAACTGCGCTTCGAAGCGTCCTCGCAAATGAGTCGTGGCGCGATGGATGCTATCATCGTTCCCAAAGACGGCAGCATCGCGGGGTGGGTGGCGCAAACTGGCGTGCCGATGTTGGTCGAAGATGCGCAAAGTCATCCGCTGTTCTTCAAGGGCGTGGACGACACACTGGCCTTCCGCACGCGCAACCTACTCGCCGTGCCGATGGTTGCCCATAACAAGGTGATCGGCGTGGTGCAAGCCATCAACAAGCGTGATGGCATCGCGTGGACAGACGACGACATGAATACGCTTTCCGCCTTAGCCGCGCAAGCCGCCATCGCCATCGAAAATGCTCGTCTCTTCCAACAGAGCGACTTCATCTCCGAAATGGTGCATGAACTCCGCACCCCGCTCGCGGCCTTGAAAGCCAGCACCTCGTTGCTGCTGCGTCCCGACTTGCCCGAACCGCGCCGTAAAGATATCGTGACGACGATGCAAGGCGAAACGGATCGCTTGGCGCGCCTGACCACCGATTTCCTCGATCTAGCGCGGCTGGAATCAGGACGCACGCGTCTAGAGTCGTCCACCTACAAGATCGGGAAGTTGATCCACGAATGCCTCGACATCGTGCGCCCGCAAGCCAACGAGCGCGGCGTTACCTTCGTCGTCACCTGCGACGAAGTGCTTGAAATCTTCAGCGACCGCAACAAGATCAAGCAAGTGCTGCTCAACCTGATGACCAACGCCATCAAGTACAACAAAGAGCGTGGTCAGGTCTTCGCGACGGTGACGCTGGTTGAAGAAGGGGATAGCAAAGAGACCACCGAGCGCGAAAAACTCGCGCGGATCGAGCTGCGGGATACAGGTCTGGGCATCTCCGAAGAAGACAAAAAGCACATGTTTGAGAAATTCCATCGCTCGGCGGCACATACCAACGTGGCGCAGGGAACGGGTCTCGGCTTGGTCATCGCCAAACGCATCGTCGAGGCGCACGGTGGCGAGATGGGCTTTGATAGCACTCTTGGCGTGGGCACCGTCTTCTATTTCACTCTGCCCATCGCCCGCCCGCCTGCGGTCGAAATCAGTGTTGGCTGATGCGCGTTTACCAGAATCCCTTTCAGCGCGCTGCGCATGAATATTTTCCACGCATCATGCAGCCCTTAGTGTGACTCTGTGGTTTGTCTCTGCCGATAGGATCGTCGTCATGCTGTATTCGCAATCGCTCGCTCTGATAGATCTTGCCGTCGCTGATCTGTTGACTATCTATCAGGTAGATGCCCCGCCAATTCCGGTCGAATTGATGCTGCAACGCCCGAAAGCGGGCTTGTGGGAAGCGGCTGATCCGAACGAACTGACCAATTCAGCGGGAATGCGTCAAAACAAATATACGTTGCGCATGTCGGTGAGCCGCTTGTTAGCCCGCAGCATCAGCCTCAGCCAGTGGGGGCACGACCATAACTTGAGCGTTCTCGAATATGACAAAGAAGCCTTGCGTGCCTTTGCGCGTGCCATTTTGATGCCGCGCAAAATGCTAGAGCAAATTTATGAAGGCATCCGAACGCCACCCGTGATCGCCATGCGCTTTCAAGTTCCGGCGGAAGATGCGCAACTGCGCCTGCTCGATCTCGGCTATGCTGAAGTGAACAGCGAACCCTAACCGACCCAGACGACCACCAGCACAACGATGATCAGCGCGATCCGGGCGGTGGCGCGGCGGCGCATCAAGTACCAACCGGCATCGGCAAGCCACGCCATCAGGTGGCTGTAATTTTCTCGGCGATAACTAAACATTCAAATGCTCCCCACCACGGCATCACCACACGGCTGATCGAGCCAGCCAGCTCTCCGAGTTCGTTCGTCTCGTAATAGCGGTCATTGCGACGGAAGATCGGGTGCAAGCCCCAGAACGTGAAGTCGTGTGCATACGGCTCGACGCGCAGCACCCTGAAGCCTACCCCGCTGACGAAATTCACCAACTGGTGATGAGTGTACGCTGTTTCGTAGTACTCCGCACGTTGACCGAGCTTGGCGAGTCGCTGCGGGAACAGGTGGTTGACCACCGTTCGCAGCGCTTCCACGAAATTAGGCTGTGGAACAGTGAGGATCAGCTTACCACCGGGGCGCAGCACCCGTAACGCCTCACGTAGCGCACCGATCGGGCCTTGCTCGAAGTGCTCGACCACGCCGAAGGAGAGATACGCGCCGAATTGGTTCGAGGCATACGGCAAGTGATGGACATCGCCCAGATGCAGCGGGATGTCGGGATGCGTGTGATGGGTGGGGATCAACGCTTCGGGCGCGTAATCCAAGCCGATCATGTCGTAGCCCTGCTGACGGAAATAATGGACGACGTGGGCTGGCCCACAGCCAGCTTCCAGCAGCGGAACGCCTTTTTCTAGATACGGCTGATACAGGCTGATCAAGTGCTGCGAACGGTGATAACTGAGCGTATGTAGTTCACGCTCGAAATCAGTGTTGATCCAGATGTCACGCCATGCTTGGCGGGTATCTTCGTAAGTCGGATGCGTCATGCAGACAGTACCTTTATCAGGAAGGGCAATGAGCGAAGAGGGGCACTAAGCCTAGTCTTCGCTCATCTTCCCATCAAAGCTGAAAATCAGGCTTTGAGTTTAGTCAGCACGGCGGGATTGACAACATTCTTGAACTCGCCCTTAAGCGCATCAAGCACCGTATGCGCGATCTGTACGGCGACTTCGTCCTGCGCCTCGACAGTGCTGGCACCCAGATGCGGCGTGTCGATCACCCCCGGCAGCCCGATCAGCGGATGATTGGCGGGCGGCGGTTCTTCTTCGTACACATCGACGGCGGCTCCGGCGACCTTGCCATCCTTGATCGCCTGTGCCAGCGCCGCGTCATCGATCAGCGAACCGCGTGCTGCGTTGACGATCCGCACGCCCTTCTTCATCTTAGCAAGGCTATCGGCGTTGATCATGTGCAGATTGTCGTTGGTGACGACCGCGTGCAGTGTGATGTAGTCAGCGCGTGCATACAGCTCATCCAGCGGTACGATTTCCACGCCGAGTGTTTCAGCGGTTTCCGCGCTGACGAATGGATCGTAGGCGATGACGGTCATTTCGAAGGCTTTCGCACGCTTGGCGACAGCCCTGCCGACGCGTCCAAAACCGACGATGCCGAGGATTTTGCGCCGCAACTCCGTCCCGATGAAGCTCTTACGATCCCACTGACCAGATAGCAGCGAGGCTTGCGCTTGCGGGATGTGCCGTGCGAGCGACAGCATCAAGCCTAGCGCCAATTCCGCCGTCGCGATGGTGTTGCCATCGGGCGCGTTCATCACCGCGATACCGCGCTCGGTAGCGGCGTCGAGGTCAACATTATCGACGCCAACACCTGCGCGTCCGATCAAGCGCAGTTTCGGCGCGGCGTCCATCATGCTGGCATCCACTTTGGTGGCGCTGCGGATGATCATAGCGTCGGCGTTGGGGATGGCTGCCAACACTTCATCGCGCGTCATTTTGGCGGCGCTCTGGAGCGTGTTGCCTGCCACGCTGCTCAAAATGTTCAGCCCCGCTTTGTCGAGATTATCTGGAATGAGAATATGAGCCACGATCAGACTATCCTTCGGCTAAGTAAATGGATTGTGACATCTGTAACTATTGTGCCATCTCTCGGAACGCATTTCAATGTCACCCGTGTTGTGCAAACTGCCTGAACTTTAGCGGTGATCCATTACTTGTGGTTGTTCAAAACGCCGGTTCAGCGGTTTGCCAGCCTCGCTTTGACCATGTTGAGCAGATCGTCCGGCATGAACGGTGCTGTCAGAAATTCGTTGAAGCCTAACGCCTGAGCGTTTTTATACGCCTCGCCGTGCGCCTTGGGGGTGATGGTAACGATTGGGAGTTTTTGCGTAGCAGGATCGGCACGCAGCGCTTGAATGAGGCGCAAGGCATCGACGGCTGGCGGTGTATTGGAGCACACGATCAAGTCCGGATGCGAGGATCGCGCCAGTTCCAACCCGCCCTCCGTCGTCGCGGCTTCGAGTGTCGCGAAGTCTTCAAACTGCAACAAAAGCGCGACGTCCTGACGGAATACGTAGTCTTCGGCAATCACGAGGATCGTGGCGCTTGGCTTATCGGTCATCGATCTACTACTCCCCATCGATTACGCGGCGAAACCTCATGCAGAGTTGCGAAGCCGTGCCCCGAATAGCATATAATTGTAGGTGGGCGGCACGCTGACAAGCGGTTGCCTTACCAGCATTGGTCGGCAGGTGAATAACTCGTGATTCTAGCGCTGCCGACGTTCAATGATATTAACACGCCAAGGAGACTCCTTATGACTCCTGCACTGGATTCTAGGGTTGTCATCAATCGAGACATCCCCCAAGAAAATCTCAAACAGGGCGATTTAGCAACGTATATCGATGTAGTCGCACGCGACGAAGACGGCGAAGATGGCGCGGTGCTGGAACTCTACGACGCGCTGGGCGAGCCGATCCGCGTCGTGGCAGTGCCAATGTCGGCTATCGAGCCGCTGCGCATGGCAGATGTGCCACCCGTGGTGCCGTGACCCTAGTCATACAGATGCTTCAGCCTCGCCCGCCATTCAGGCGACGCCCGTAAATCGGTGCTATCGCTGAACTGATCCACGCTGCCGATCAAGCGCTGCTGTGCGATCCGCTTCACATCAGGATCGGTAATCGCCGCCAGCAGCGCCGTCGCCAGGCGTTCTCCGTGAATCACGCGGAAAGGGCGGTCAAAGAAATTCGAGCACTGCTCCGTTAACGGCTCCGTGACGCCGAGCCGATTATGTAGCCGCGCGAGGTGTTCGTAGGCGTCACATAACGCGGTTTCGCGATCTTGCCATGTCGCGGCGGTTTGCGCACGCCAAAGAATCGGCGTCAAGACCGCAGCACAGGCCAACCGATTGAAGGCCGTCCCGAACCATTTCGGATACGGTGCATACTGCCGCTCGATCAGGAAGCACAGGGTCATCACGTCGCGCACCAAGCGTGAGCCGATCACCGCCGAACCAAGTTCATCTCCCACATAGCCCGCGCGCGGCATCAAATGTTCCTCCTGACTGATGCGCTGCCAGCTCGCCGCCATCAGATACAGCCACACATCACGCGGATAGTAAGCGAGTCGGGTGCGGAGGTCGGTCAGTTCGCCCACGCCGTCATGATACACCGCGCCCGCTGTCAGACTGCCTAACTGCTGCGACGAGATAGTTAGCCAATCTGCCGCCTGCATTGGCTGATCAATGTCGAGATCGAGATAACGCCGACAGAAAGCATGCGCCGTGGTCACGAATACGCGATGATTGAATGGCGGCTCAGTCTTGACCACCATTGAGGTTGTTGGCGCGTCTTCTGCGTATTGTTGCTGATGCACTGCGTAGCCGTAGAAACTGGCGGGCAGTTGGTAACTCAGCAGATCGTGGATCGGCTGGCTCAGGTGCGCCTCCGAATCGCGCAGGAACAGCGTCACCGTTGGCCCCCAATCGTGATCGGTAGACATGGCGGTGTCGAAGCCGAGCACCTCACTGCTCGCGCCGATCAGCGCAGCCGCGTGCGCCACGCCCGCGAAGTGCGCATCCAGCAGCGGGCGGACGGCTTCCTGATAGAAACGGCGTCCGAGTTCGAGGCCGGGGATGAAGTCTGGCATAAAATCAGTCCGTGAATGCATAACGTCACCCTGACATTGTACCAAGGGGAGTGCCTTGGCTGCGCAGCGACACTCCCCGTTTTCTAACTGTACATTCGCCCCCACATCGTGCATAATGTGCAACCGCCGTGCCAACGGCTACCTTGATAGAAGGGATCACTACTCCATGCCTGAAGATTCGCTTGGCGACTCGTTCAGAGAACGGCATCTAGCGCGTCTGCTCATCACGCTGTATTCCTGTGGCACATCAGTTACCAGCCTGCTCGAAGGCAGCACACGCCAGATCGACTCCCCTGCGCACCTGCAACACTTCGATTTTTGGATGCGCGAACCCGGACACCTCGCCCTCGCCCTGCTGCACCTGCACGCGGCGAACGGTCTGCCGGTCAGCCTCAGCGTGACCGAAGCGCTGTCCCGCATGACCGACGATGCACAGATCGATAAGCGCCGTGTGCCCGCGTCGGGATCGCCGTATCGCTTGTACGCCGATCTAGATGACCACTTGAGCTTTCTGGTTGGCACCGGATTGGTCACGGATCGTCCTTCGTTCAATAAGAATCAACAGCATCAGATCGTGTTGGAGACGACAGGCATTGCGCTGGTCGAGAAAATCTTCGCGGAATGTCCGGCTTTCCTGTGGCACAAAGCACAGGGCGAACTGATCGCGGCGGTATTTCCGCTGCTTGAACAGCTCGATTTGAACGCCATGCCTTATCTGGCACCAGACCTGACGCCCTCGCTGGCGGCGGTCGCGCAGCTGACGCCCTATGTGCTGATGCGTGCTGCCCGCCTTGGCCTTTCACTGGGAGAAATCCGTCATGTTGACGTTTGAAAAATTGGTTTACCTGACTGAACAAAAATTGGCGCAGACTGATAAGAAAATCCCTGCCGATGTGATCCGCGACCGTCTGCAGGACGCGGGCATCGATGAAATCTTGCGGCAGGCCATGCCCGGCGCGCACGCACGCTTGATCGTGCATGACGTACACATCGCGGGCGAAAAGCGCCTGACCGAAAACGGAGCGAATCAGCCCTTCGTGTACAAGCGCAAACTCGGCACGGGGCTGTGGGCGTGGATCGGGAAGAATGGCAGCGGCAAATCCACCGTCCTGAACGCGATCATCTGGGCGCTGACGGGGTCGGATAGCGGCCTGTCGCGGCGTGTGCGCTCGTGGCTGCATGATGTATTAGTACATTTTTCTATCGGTTCGGAGGAGTACACCAGCTACATCTCGCGCAGCAACGACGGCGTAAGCGGCGGGATTTACGCGGGGCTGCTCACGCTGGATCAGGTCGAATTGCAGGCCGATCCGATCATCCGCTTCGATAACCGTGACCAGATGAAGGAAGCGGCGGATGCCTTCTTCATGCAGCAGTTCGGGATGTCGTCAATGCGCTGGACAGCCCACAGCGCCGCCAAGGATGACCCCGATCTGCACGCGCACAGCACCACATGGCGCACCTACGCCCACGCCATCCATATTCAGGACGACTCCTACGACGACCTGATCATCGACGCGCAGAAGGGCTACGGACGCCAAGACCGCAAAATCCTTGAGATGATGCTCGGCGTCGAACCCGCCAAAGTGGTATCCGAAATTCAGGTACAGGCCGATTTCGCCCGCGAAGCCTTCGGACGTGCTCGCGCCCGTGTCAGCGGCAAGCAAGACACGCTGCAAGGGCAGATTCGCCAGCTTGAGCAAGATTGCCTCGACATCGACGCCGCCATCGGCTTGATGCAGCAGGATCAGACGCCCGTCGAAGATGACAGCGTGTTCGTGAAGGCGCGTGAACAACGCTCGGTGCTGCTCGGTGAGCAAAACAAGCTGGCGCAAGAGATCGCGGGGCTGGAAGCGCAGCAAGCCCAGATCGAGCAAGAGATATTCGAGTCCGAGCGCACCAAAACCGCGATTCAGGAGCAGAGCGAGGTCGAGTATCTGGTGAACAGCCTCGCCGTAGTGCGCTGCCCGCATTGCGAATCCGCCGTCGATCAGTCGGAACGCTTGGAGCAGCAGAAGGCGCAGCATGTCTGTCATGTATGTGCGCAACCGCTGACCCGTACCCGCACACGCGGTGATTTGAAGGTACTGATCAAGGAGCGGGCGCAAGACATCTCCGCGTTGAAAGCCGCCATCAAGCGGATTCAGCAGGACATCAGCGAACGGCAGCAGAAATTAACTGCCAGCCGCGAAGAAACCGCCAAACTCGGCAAGGAATTAGAGCAGAACGTTACGCAAGCACGGCGCGGCTTCACCGAGTCGTATGCCAGTCTGCTGGTGCGTAAGGGACAGAACGAAGGGCAGTTGGAACAGCTCCGTCGCAACCTAGGTGAGATCGAGGCCGAGCGCACGGAGGTGGAAACTGCCGCCACATGGCACCTGATCTTGCAAACCGCCGCTGAGATCGCGGACGAGTACGTATTCGACCTGTACAAAGTGGTCTACAACGAACTCAGCCGCCTCGTCGTGCATCTGGCGACGCAGTTCGGCGTGCCCGATCTGGAGCGTGTGGAGATCGATGAGAAGCGCTACATCAAGATTTATCAGGGCGGCGTCCAGCTCAGTCACAACGACCTCGCCCGCAGCGAACGCGTCAAGTTCAAGGTAGCCTTCCATCTGGCGCTCATGCTGCTGCAAGTGCGGTCGGGCTTGGGCAAGCATCCGGGCTTCTTAATCATCGATACCCCCGGCACGGCGGAAGTCAACGACGCCGATTTCGTCGCCATGAACCGCGATCTCGCCAACATCCACGCCGAATATGGCGACCAGATTCAGATTTTGCTGGCGACGGCACGCCCCGAAGCGCTGGCGCACCTGCCGCCGGATGTCACCGAGCAGCCCGCCGCCCTCGGCACCTTCTTCTAATGATGCTCACATTCGCTGAGTAGTCTTGTGTGGGATACTGCCCCCGTTCCGTGCTTGGGACGGGGGCAACCACGTCTAGTTCACCGTCAGATTTCCCCTGAAAAACGCATCCAGCCGTCGCGTATAGTCTTCCCGCGCAAAATCAAACGCGCCTGCGTGCTTATGACAGCCGACCAACCAGAAATCCACCTTCACGCCCGCCTGTTGATACGCCTGAAACAAATCCGGTGCGTGATGTGGCGCGACCGTCTCATCTTGCTCGCAGTGGACGATCTGGATGGTCGTCTTGTTCGCCGCCAACATCGCCGCCGCGTCAATCGGCACGGCTTCATCGATCCGGTCGCCCACGCGCAGCCGCCCGATGATCAACCCGCCGGGGACGATGATCGCGGGGAAGCCGTTCCGCCCCGCCTGCTCGCCCACCACCACGGGCGCGCTCGTGTAACCGCTGTCCTCCCACACCGCGCGGATGTGTGGTTCCAGCGCTGCCGCCAGCAAACTCGTCGCCGCGCCCATCGACTCGCCCACCAGCCCGATTTCATCAGCCGTAAAGCCTCGCGTCAGCAGGTAATCGAATCCGCCAAGCACGTCCCACCGCTCCGAGTAGCCCATGCTGATCCGCCCGTTGTCGATGGTGCTTCCGCCGTTATCGCTCAGATCAACCGCCAGAATCGTGTATCCCAGTCGCCTGAATGCGGTAGCCTTATCGCGGTTATGCTGATCGTACCTTGTGCCGCGATACCCGTGTACCACGATCAGCGCGGGCATTCCCTCTTTCCCCGCCTCAAAGAACGCCTTCACCTGATAATTCTGCCCGCGTGAAGGGAAACTCACATCCTCATACTGACCTTCAGGCGTGGTCGGCGCGTACAAATCGCCCGTCAAACTCAGCTTGTCATACCCGATCCACGACACGACCGAGTACAGTAACATAGCCAAAAACACGACACATCCGACGATAAACCCAATAAATCTTCCACGAGAGCGATACACAGTAATTGTTTTCATCAATAAATCTCTTTCCGTCAGCGCATTTGGTGATTAATGTTGCCATTATGCAGCCAACGTAGCCAGCGCACGCCGTTCTAGCCATGCATATAAGCGCCGATAGCACCACCGCGTGACTGGAAACACCGCGAAACCCGCTATCACAAACCACGCGATTTGTGTAAGTGTTGCACGGCTTTCAGCGACGAATTCCCATGATTTATATACCACCAAAATCGCGCCGAAATGCAGAATCCGCATTCCCAAGCCGCCAGCGACAGCCCCCGTGATTGCCGTTGCCATATCACGGAACCTCATGGCACAGATCAAGCTCCATAGCGTGTTGGCGCGGAACCGCCAGATCGGATCGCTGCTGTACAAGATCGCGACTCGCATCCAGAAGTACCCGGATACGATCAAGCCCGGTATGTCCAGCGGCTCAAACGGAACTGCGTTGACAAGATGCACAAACAGGCCGATCACCGTCCCTATCATCATGGTAAGACCATACACAACGCCCAACGCGGTGGGCAGTGCCCGCATCGTCATGTCGAAGCGCAAAACGTCCCATGCGGCGATGTTACCCAGTGCCTCAAACGTACGAATCACTTCGGAGTCATCGCGCATGGCGAGGCGCAGCGTATCCCACGCTTCATGACGACTCTCCGCGTACCAGCGTGAAATTGTACGGACGCTGCCATAAATATCCACGCCGATGCTGATCAGGATGCTTGGCGCGGTAAAGGCACCAGCGACGGCAAGCGCGGCGTACCGGGGTACATCAGCCCCCATGTCGTCAATCCAAATTCCACCACTAAGGTGGCAAAGTAAATCAAAACTGCAATTCTCAGAACCTTGCCACTGTAGACGGCGAGTCCCTTCTTGAATAGCATGGTCTGTGCTTCGCCAAATTCGCGCCACACTATCGGATTGATGCGTTCTAGTCGCTCAAAAGGATCAAGCCGCGCCGTGAATCCCGTTATTTTCTCCAACTGTCTTAGCGCGATCATCCCGATTCTATTGATGATAGCAATGGTGGTTGTTATCACGCGCAGCCTCATATGACAACGTACACGTTGATTGCGAGAAACCTAAACACGTTATGACAACAAGCCGTCTTTCCGCTTACCCAAAAACCCTGAAATGACGGAGTTAGCGTTATTTTGCCTAACATCACGCCTAACTTACTTTCACTCATTAATCTATGCAGACACTATCTCAAGCTGAGCTTCGACTAACCACTAAGCAGCCATCAGTTTCGATTGTTTACCAGATCATGTGTTGTGATGGAGGTGAGTCCCATTCGGGACTTCGTTCTCTAAGCCTGACATTTATGGTCTTTCAAAAAATATGGCAGGAATACGCTACGTTGGTCAATGGGTTTTCTTGAGTCCCGAAGGGACTTCGTAAGGTAAGCCCGACAATTCATTGTCGGGGATCGTTTGCCTGACTAATTTCTTAAACACCATCAACGTCGGGCGGCGCTGCCACCGATATTGGGTGACCTTTCCAAAACTGAGGTTATCTTATTTAGTTTCATAATGAATCCCCCTACTTCGACTGAACGCCCTAACCCGATCCAAACCGAACTTTTATACTTTTTTTACGATTCCCTCCTTGACTCCACACTCATCTGTGCTAGAATATCCGTATGCATTGTTCTATGTCTCAATGAGAGCTTGGCAGCTTGCATCCAGACCACTAGAAACACGAAGCACCTACATCAGCGGTTGTGCCTCCTCGGTTTGCCAGTTACGCATCATCACGCTCTCGCCTTCACGTAACGGGGCAGCGCACGCCTCATATCATGCGAGCCAATGTCAGGTCAACGTCACGCTCGCGCGGAACTTCCGCAACCATCTTCGGATCATCTTTCATCAGAACACCATAACGAACATGAAGTTGATACAACAATGATCCCAAGTCAAGGAGCCAACAGGATCATTTCAAGGATCATTTACGCTCTGATGTACCGCTTCTCCCCTTCGCCTTGCGGGAGAAGGGGTCGGGGGATGAGGGCTTTACTCAGCACTTCTTCCAACTCACCGGAACAACCGCTGTAACGGCGAGGTCAGGTCGAACCGCCCGAACACGTCCGGCGCTTGTAACACCACCGTGAACGCGTCAGGATCAATCGAGCGCACCAGTGACCGCATCTCCATCAGTTCAAACCGTGTGACGACGCACATCAACACGTAGAACTCGCGATCCGTATACGCGCCACGCCCTTCGAGGTACGTCACACCGCGATGCAGATCGCTCAGGATGCGCGCCGCGATCTCCTTGTGCTTCACCGAGATGATCAGCACGGCACGGCGTGGCGTCGGGCTGAGGAACTGGTCGATCACGCGGGCGGACACGAACAGCATGATCAGCGTGTACATCGCCACTTCGATGTTATTGGATGCCAGCGCGCCGAGGCTGATGATCACCGCGTTGAAGCCCATGAACACCTGCCCCGTCGGGACGCCCGATCGTCGGCTGACGATCAACCCGATGATGTCGAACCCGCCCGTCGATCCGCCCGTCCGCAAGATGATGCCATCCGCGATCCCCGTCAGGATGCCACCGAAGATCGCGATCAGCATCGTTTCCCGCGTCAGGATCGGCACTTTCAGGTTGTCGGTGAAGATCGAGAACGCCGCCACACCCACCACGCTCAGGGCGATGAACCGCCGCCCCAGATAGCGATAGCCGACGATGAAGATCGGGATGTTGTAGATCATCGTCTGCAAGCCAACCGGCAGCGCAAACAACTGATTCAGCAGCAGTGCCCCGCCTACCACGCCGCCGCTCAACAGCTTGGCGGGGATGATCAGCGCGTTATAGGCGACCGCGTTCAACGCTTCGCACAGCAGGATCACGATCACCTGCCATGCGAACGTCATCACCTCACGGCGGCTCACTTTCGGCATTGTCCAACGGGTCGCTGTGCTCATACCTATTCTCTTGAGAAAGTGGTCGCGCTTGCACATCCACGATGCTACGAATTGTCTCTACTTAGCACTAAGGACTAAGCACTCAGCACTGAATCGAGCACTCACCGCCAACGACGGAGTACGCCGCTTCTCCCCTTCGCCTTGCGGGAGAAGGGGCAGGGGATGAGGGCTTTACTTAGCACTAAGGACTAATAGAATACCGACAACGATTATTCCTATCGTACGGACGCCACATGTGGCGTCCATTGAGCCTGATGATCAGGTCTAATCAATTTCGGTTATCTATAAGCACTTCTTCTAGCTAACGACGATCAACTCTTGGAAGCCCTTGGTCAGCGGTTCGCCGCCGTTCGGACGCGCCACAATGATGTCTTCCACGCGCGCCGCGAAACCGCCGCTGATCAGGATGCTCGGCTCGATGGTGAAGCACATGCCCTCCTCAACGGGCGTCGTATCCGTCTCCATCAGGAAGGGCGGCTCGTGGACATCCATCCCGATGCCGTGCCCCAGACGGTGACGGAAGTACTTGCCGTAGCCAGCTTCCTCAACCACCTTGCGCGCGGCGCGGTCAACCTGCTCACAGGTCACGCTGCCTGCCTTGAGTGCCGCGATGCCCGCCGCTTGCGAGTCCATGATCGTGCGGTGAATCTTGATGGCCTCCGCCGTCGGCTCGCCAAAGAACACGGTGCGCCCGTAGTCGTAGCAGTAGTTGTTGTAGCCCGCGCCGAAGTCGAACAGCAGCGACACCGGCCCCACCAGTGGCTTTGTCCTATTCTGATTATCGTGTCCCAACCCCAACAGGTGATTCGGGCCGCTGTTGTACATCGAAGTAGTGAACGACGGGCCAATCGCGCCGTGCAGTCGCAGTTGCAGGTCAACCTCGGCGCAGATTTCTAGCTCGTTCATCCCGATTTTGAGTTTCTTCAAGACCTCGGTAAAGGCTTTCTCGGTCACTTCGCCCGCTTCGCGCAGTACGGCGAGTTCGTCCTCACCCTTGATCCGGCGCATCGGGCGCAGCAAGTCAGAGGCGTTCGAGAAGATCGCGCCGGGCAGCAAGTTTTGCAGCGCGACGGTGGCCTCTGCCCACGCGAAGTTGCCAATCGCGATGCTCGGCTGTGCGCCGACCTTGAAATTGCTCAACACGCCCTTCGCGAAGGCGATGGCGTCATCTTTGTCGGGCAGCACGCGCACTTCGCCCACTTCAGATTGCGGGGCATGGAATTCGGCGGTCATGCGCGGCAGCGTAATGATCGGGGTGCCTTCTTTGCCGATGAACGCGCCTTCCATCCAGCGTCCGTTGTATAGCGTCGCGCCGAAGTTAGGCATATCGCGGGCAATGCCGGTCAGGTAGCTCAGGTCAGCGGTGATCGGCAGGAACATCAAGTCAATGGAAGCGGCTTCCATGCGTCTCTGGAGTTCTCTAATACGAGCGTGATAGTTCATGGTTATGCCTCGTGGAAAATGCAATGAGCGGTTATAGAGGAATATGGTAATTATACCGCTCCTCGTGTAAAACGCTCTTTGCAACTCGCGTAGAAAGATTTAACATTGATGTGCTTCTCGTTATTCAAGATTTCACTGAGGTAACCCATGAAGAAGTTTCTTTCACTTCTCCTAGTCCTGTTGATCGCGGTTGCCGCCCTGCCCGGTCTGGCAGCGGTACGCGCACAGGAACAGAAGACGTTCGTGATCGGGCTGTCCGAAAATTCCACCTCGCTCGATCCGGCACGTGGCTACGACTCCGAAACCAGCATCATTCACGCGGCTACGTACGAGACGTTGGTGACCTTCCCGCCCGACAGCGTGGATCAGATCATCCCCGGTTTAGCGACTTCGTGGACGATCTCCGATGATGGTCTGACGTATACCTTTACGTTAGCGGAAGGCCGCAAGTTCGCGTCGGGCAATGAGCTAACTGCCGACGATGTGGTGTTTTCCTATAACCGCTTGATAAATGTCAAGGGCAATCCTTCCTCGGTCGCCGCTACCATCGACTCGGTTACGGCCTCCGATGCTAAGACGGTCGTCATCAAGCTCAAGAAGAACGACCCCGCCATTCTCGCTGAACTCGCCTTCTCTGGCTTCTCGGTGAGTGATAGCAAGGTTGTCAAAGAGCATGGTGGCACCGACGCCGCCGATGCCGACAAGACCGACACGGCAGAAGCGTGGCTGAACAACAACTCGGTTGGTACTGGTCCCTACGTGCTGACCAAGTGGGAAAAAGACACTGAAATCGTTCTCGCCAAGAACCCCAACTACAATGGCTCAATGGCTCCCGGTTTCGATCAGATCATCATTCGCAACATCCCCGAAGCATCTGCTCAAAAGGCTGCGCTCGAAGCGGGTGACATCGATCTGGCCTTCGACCTCAGTGCCGACCAGATGGCGAGTCTCAAGAGCAATCCTGATCTCAAGGTCTACGAAGGCATTGGCCCCTATGTCTTCTTCCTGCTCATGAACCAAGACCCCGCCATCGGTGGCCCCATGAGCAACCCCAAGGTACAGCAAGCCGTCCGCTTGGCGATCGACTATGCTGGCATTGCCAAGTTAGTGGGTGGCGCGTCGGCAACCCCCGGTTCGCTCATCCCGCTCGGTTTCGCGACCGCTTTCACAACCGATCAGGCTATCAAGCAAGACGTCGAAGCGGCGAAGGCTTTGATCGCGGAGTCGGGTCTGACGGACATCACGACTGATCTGAACTACTGGGATACCACCTATTCCGGTGTCAACATCGGCGTTGTCGCCCAGAAGATTCAGGCTGATCTCAAGGAGATCGGCATCACCGTCAATCTGACGGGTGGTGATATTCAGGTCAAGCTCGCTTCCTATCGCGATGGCAAAGACCCCTTCGGTCTGTGGTTCTGGGGGCCGGACTTCATCGACCCGTTGAACTACGCCGAATTCCTGCCTGCCATGAAGGTTGGCACACGTGCCAACTGGACGAATGACAACAGCGACAAGGAAATTCAAGACCTGCGCGATGCGGTGTTGACGGAAACCGATGCAGCCAAACGCGCTGACCTTTTCGCCAAGATCCAAGCCTACTGGCAGAAAGCTGGCCCGTTTGCTCCTCTTCTCCAGTCGCCTACGCAAATCGGCTACCGTGCTGATCTGAAGGGTTTTGCCTACAACTATCAGTGGGCGATCAACCCCGCCACATTCAGCCGCTAATTTTCTGATCATACTGGGGCGCGAGCGATACGTTCGCGCCCCGAATCACCTAGCCATAAGGGTAATTTTCTTGTTCGTCCCTCAATATTGTCCCCGTTGTGGTCACGCGCTCGGTGATGCAGTCAAGTTCGGCAAAACGCGCCGTGTCTGCACCAACTGCGAATTTATCTTCTTTGCCAATCCCAAAGCTGCTGCTGCGGTCTGGATCGAGCATGACGGACAAATTCTCTTGGTCAAGCGCGGGATGGAACCCGAACGCGGCAAATGGGCGCTTCCGGCGGGCTTCATCGATTTTGGCGAAGACCCCCAAGAAGCCGCCATCCGCGAGACGCTCGAAGAAACTGGCCTCGCCATCACCATCTCGCACCTCGTGGATGTGATGTTCGACGGCACCACCATCGTGATCATCTACGCGGCGCACATGGTCGGCGGCACCCTAACCGCGATGGACGATGTTGATGACGCGTGCTGGTTCAATGCGGCTACTTTACCTTCACCAGCAGAATTGGCGTTTAAGAGTACGCAAGCGTTAGTATATGAATGGTTGAACCATACTAAACCATAACTGCGTAATTCAGGCTACGTCGCAATTCAGGAGGATAAGTGTCCAAGCAAGCGTCGCAACCTGCTCCTAAAGGCTTCCAACTATCCAGTTTATTGTCCATCAACCTGCTGCTTGTTTTCTTACCAATTGCGCTGATCGGACGTATCGCCCAATGGAGCGACATCGTAGTTTTCCTCACCTCCGCCTTGGCGATTGTGCCCCTCGCCGGGCTGATCGGTCACGCGACGGAATCGCTGGCTACCAAACTCGGCCCGACGATTGGCGGCCTGATCAACGTCACGCTTGGCAACGCCGCCGAGTTGATCATTACCATATTCGCGCTGCGGGCGGGCTTGGTAGACCTCGTCAAAGCCTCAATCGTCGGCTCGATTATCGGCAATCTGCTGCTGGTGCTTGGCTTCAGCTTTCTGATCGGTGGTCTCAAGAACGGCATTCAGCAGTTCAACCGCCGCACCGCCAGCATGAACGCCACCATGGTGATCTTTGCCTTTCTTGCCCTTGCCGTACCTTCCGCCTTTGATCAAGCCTTGGTGAATGGGGCGGGCGGTGTCAATCGCGAATTGTTCTTCAGCGAGGGCATCGCTTTGGTGCTGATCGCGCTCTATGCCGCCTCGATTGTGTATTCGCTCCGCACGCCGAAAGCGCCTTTTTCTGAACTGGAACGAGGGCTGGAATCCGCCGCTAATGAAACGCACGCCGCTGCGATGAGCACGGGCGCGGCGTTAGGGTTGCTGGCGTTCGCCACCATCGGCATCGTCCTGATGTCCGAATCCTTAGTTGGCACCGTCGAAACTGTGGGCAGAAATCTCGGCCTCTCCGAGTTCTTCATCGGTATCATCATCGTGCCATTGATCGGTAACGTAGCCGAACATCTCGTCGCGATTCAAGTTGCTCTAAAAAATCGCATGGACTTGAGCGTCAATATTTCGCTCGGTTCGAGTTTGCAGGTAGCTCTATTTGTCGCGCCCGTGCTGGTCTTCATCAGCCTGTTCTTCGAAAAGAAACTGCTGCTGGTGTTCACCTCCTATGAATTGGCGGCCTTGGCCTCGGCATCGGTGGTAGCGGCCTTAGTCTCGCAAGACGGCGAATCGAACTGGGTCGAAGGTGTCCAATTGCTGGCCGTATACATCATCTTCGGGCTGGCTTTCTATCTGTTGCCAGCCGTAGCAGGTGCAGTCCACTAATCAAGTGCTGACCAACGCTGGATCATATTGGCGTTGGTCAGTTTCCCTTCCATACGATTACGGCATCACGCGCCATTCTATCGCGCCCCACGCCAATCCGTCGATGAAGCGCGGCGCGGCGATCTCGGATAGCGTCACAATCGTAGTAATCTCGCCGTGCTGGTACAGCTTTACGAGCAGCGCCAGCGACGTATCATCGTGCTGCACATACGCGATGGCATCGCCTCGCGGAGAGATCGCCAGCCATTCCACAGGATAATTCTCGGAGCCAATGACCTGCGTCATGTCGCCATCATGCAGCGTCCAGTTGCCATCGTCGCCTATCCGCTGCTCGGCAAACAGGCCAGCCGCACTGGTACGCGAGTGCAGTGCTAGGCTGGCAGGGATCGGCTGCGCCGTGTCGGTGCTGCTGTCGATCAGACTCTTGCGGCTGCCAAGATATTCCTTGCCGTCGCTGCCCTTCACGCCGCGCATATCGCTGTCGCCACCCTCAAACGGCTGCTTGGAAATCAGGTGGCCTTGCTCATCATAAATTTCGACCACCGAATTTCCGTTCACATCGTTAGCCACCAGCGCGATGCCTGCCTCGCTCCACAGCGGCGTTGCCGACCCGATCTGGTACACGGGCAGTGTGATCACGGTGCGCGTCTTGCCACTGGCGAGATCATAGATCATCAGGCGTTGCTCATCGGCAGGAGCATTATGCAGTTCGGTGATTTCCGTCCATGCCAGCTTCGTGCCATCCGGCGACCACGTAGGTTGCGAACGCTCAATCCCCACCGAGAGAATCGCTTCTTCATCCACGATGGCCTCTTTCGGCTGGTCGGCAATGCGGATTGCGTCGCCGTCGGGGATGGTCATCAGCCAGATATTCGATGGTGGCACGCCGCTGCGCCCGCCGCCGATCTTGAGCGCTTGCAAGAAGACTTTAGGTGTGGAAAGAT
Organism: Anaerolineae bacterium; assembly: GCA_019637615.1. GTDB lineage: Bacteria > Chloroflexota > Anaerolineae > Aggregatilineales > UBA2796 > JAHBVK01. Next base: position 202,360 of record JAHBVJ010000009.1, read on the forward strand.
ACGCGACGTAGCGGTTATCCGGCGAGATGATCGGCGCGCCGTTATATAGATAGCTGGTCAACTGGCGCGGTTCGCCCGTCCCGTCCCATAGCCATAGATCGTCGTGATAGTACGAAGGTAGTTCACCGTTGCTGCGGATGGCAATAATCAACGGCGCATATGGCCCGTTGGCACGTGCAGGCGAACCCGTCAGCGGCATCAGCACGCCGAGCAAGACGAACATGACAAACAACTTACGCATAACAACACCTCTCAACAGCCTTCAATGCTGGTTTTAGTACGACAAAAACACGCCATCTTCTTATTCAAGCACAAAGCTGATCGCGAAACTACCTACCAACGGAGGAAGTGAACTTGCTGCCAACTACCGATCGTGGCGGTGAGCTAGTGGGTAAGATAGGCCACTTTAAGGACGATGGGGTTCAATGATTCAAGAGGTACAAAAGTATGCATCTGGATTCTTCGCTTCTCACCTTTGTTTTGCTGTTTGGCGGCTTGTGCCTCGGCGGCGTGTTCATGATCGGGGTGTTGATCCCGTTCTTAGGGCATCTTTTCTTCGGTCTTGAAATGTACAACTTGGTTGTGGAAGCCATCGGGGAGTTTACGGGGCGTAAGCGCCTTGCGCAGCTTGGCTGTCTGGTGCTCATCATGCTATTGTTTTCGTGTTGCTGCGGGATGCTGGCGTTAGCGGCGGGCACCATTACCTGCTTCACGAGCACGCCCGCCCAACTTTGTAGTTTGATCGGGCGTTAACATCAGAGGCTTGCTATGGTTGATTTTTCGGATGAGCTAGGCAAACACGCCGCCGAGCGCGTGAGCGAAGAATACGTGATTTGGTTCACCACCACCAGCGCGGATGGCACGCCGCAGCCGCGCCCCGTCTGGTTCGTATGGGATAACGATGGGTTTCTGATCTATTCACAGCCATCAGCCGCCAAATTGCGCCACATCGCCCGCAACCCCAAAGTCGCGCTCCATTTCGACTCAGGCGATGGCGAAGATGTGGTGGTTTTCCTCGGAGAAGCGTCGGTTGATCCTAGCGCGCCGCTGCCCAACGCGCATCAAGGCTACCTCACCAAGTATCGCGAAGGCATCCACGATATTGACATGACCGAGGCGAGTTACGCGGCGTCATTTTCCGTCGCGATCCGCGTTCGTCCTACTAAACTAAGAGGGCTTGATCCATTGTGAGATTTTATGTACGGGGCTGTTATGAACGGTGATGAGCACTAGGCAAAAATAATGGGGATGCGTATGCATCCCCAAAATCACTATAAATATTTACCAAAAATTTGTTAACTTTTTATATTTATTTGTGATACGTCTATAACTATACGGTGATTCTCAATTCTTGTCTAGGGTAATGTATTGAGATTTTACATTGACAGTGTTAAGGATTTCTTTCACATTAACACTTTTCGATTCTTTCTAAAAATTTATTGACAATATTTCAAGGCTGTTGTGCAACTTGATCCAATTTCAAAACAACACCGTTTTAATTGACAGTTTTGCATCGGCTCTGATATAATTGTTTCAGAAAGTTCTAAAAGGTACAAACGCCCTGAAAGGGGTGAGTGATGGATAATGAGCAAGCCTTGCATTCAGTAGATCGTCTGCTGCACGACGTCGTAGATAGCGATGTCGATGTGCTGCGCGACGCCAGCCGCCATATTCTCGAAGCGGGCGGCAAACGCGTCCGTCCTCGGTTAACGCTGTTGGCATACGAAGCGGTCGGCGGCAAAGACATCAACGAAGTGCTCCCGATTGCGGCGGCAGTCGAACTCGTCCACACCGCCACGCTTGTGCATGACGACATCAACGATCACGGCAGTATGCGGCGCGGACGGCCCACCGTCAACGCGCGCTGGGGGCGTACCTTTGCCCTGCTGACGGGCGACTTTCTGTTCACCAAGGTCTATCAATTGATGGCTCCCTTCAAAGACCTGAACATTATCTTCGCGGAAATGACGATGGCGCTGGTTGAAGGCGAGACGCTCCAAGCCGCCGCCGCCAAGAGTGGTCAGCTTGACCGTGAAACCTATGCCCGCATCATCGCCAAGAAGACAGCCTCGCTGTTCGCGGGTGCCGCCAAGATGGGCGCAATTCTGGGCGGTGGCACGCCGGAACAGGTCAGCGCCTTGGAGCAGTACGGCTTCAACACGGGCTTGGCCTTCCAGATCGTGGATGACATCCTTGACCTGATCGCGGACAGCCAGCAATTGGGCAAGACCGCTGGCCTCGATATGGCGCAGGGCAAAGGCTTCGCGACCATGATGGCGGGCGCGCACGGCAGCAAGCCCACCACGGCGACCGCGGTAGTCAATGTGGACGCCGCCGATCCGTTAGCGGCGTTCAAGCAGAAGATGATGTCCGGCAACTATATTCAGGAAGGCCGCGAACAGGCCAACCAGCTTGCCACGTTGGCGCAGTTCTCGCTCAATGCGCTGCCTGCTTCCGAAGCCAGCGCCGAACTGTTCAACTTGGCACAGCAGATCATTGATCGCGATCACTAGCCTCTAGTATCACGCTCTGTCCATAACACTGTACCTGAGCAAGCAGAACGTTCCGAGGCTGGACGGTCTGCTTGTTTTCTTTAGCGTCAGCGCAGCTTGACGATCTGTGTAGACGAAAATTGTCCCGAATGTGCCACCACTGTGAATGAATTCGGAATGAACTGCTCGATGAATGGCAAACTGGGCGCGTAGTACAAGCTCCCGCCGACGTTGAGCGACCTCAGCATCGCCATGTATTGACGGGCGAAGGCGTCCGGCACACCATCGCGGCTGTGGTGATGAAAGATGAAGTGGTTCGAAAACGCCATGTGCGACACGATAGTGCCCCACGCCGTGACGCTAAAATCCATCTGTAACCAATCGATCTCCGTGAGGTACGGCGACGCATGAACGAGCCGATCAATGCCATAGGCATCGAGCTTGGCGGCGCGCAAATACCGCACCAATGTCCCGTGTACACCGCAGCCCACATCGAGGATTGGCTCGCTCAATGTCGCGATATCGATGTTCAACACGGACAGTTGCAGTTCGGCGGAATACTCCGCGCACATGACTTCCTTATCGATCAGCGCATCCATCTGACGGCGACCAGCGGCAAGCGTGATGACGTAGGCTTGCAGCGCCACCAGATGATTCATCACCACGCCTTCGAAAGCGCTGCCGAAATCAGTCTCGATCATGCTCTCTAGCAGCACCAACATCTCCCGCATGTAATCCGCATATAACCTGATAAGCGCGGTTTTCTCTGGCGCTGTGAACGTGATGAATTGATTATTCTTGTAGATGAACGCTTGAATATGCAGTAGAAAATCGCGCAGCAGCCCATGTTGACTCGCCGCTTCCGTATCCGTGAGTTCGGTGCGGATCACTTCTATCACTGCCTGACGGTGATCGCGTACAAAATCGACCAATTCTGGATGCAGCGTATACACAAACTCGCGCTGCCGCCGCAGTTCCGCCAGTGGGATGCTACCATTGAGCGAGAACTGATGCTTGAGAAACTGCCGCATTGCCTCAATCGTGGTGTCGGATGGTGACATAACTGCAACGATCCTTGCTGGCTAACGAATGAGCGTACTCAACGCCCCATGCAGCCGCGTCACGCCCTCAGCGATTGCGGCCTCGTTCACCGCCGCGAAACCGAGCATCAAGCCGTTGCTGTGCCCCGTGCCATGCCGCAAAATAGACAGCGGCATTGTCTCCACGCCCGTGTTCCATGCCCGCTGTGTCGCCTCCACATCGCTGACGCCCTCCGGTAGCCAGCCAAGCAGATGCATCCCACCATCAGTGCGCTCCAACGTCAGCAAGCCTTCCAGCCGACGCCCTTCGTCCAACAAACAGGCTTGCCGTTCCGCGTACAGGGTGCGCATCCGGCGGATATGCCGCGCAAAGTGCCCCTCCGTGATGAATCGCGTCATCACCACCTGTTCCAAGACCGGCGGATGATCGTCCGTGATCACGCGCGCGGCGGTGAACGACTCGACCAGATCGGGCGGGACGACGAGATAACCGAGACGCAGCGCCGGAAACAGCACCTTACTGAACGTCCCCACGTAAAGCACCCGCCCGCACGTATCCAGCCCTTGCAGCGCAGGCAGCGGACGCCCCACGAAGCGATATTCGCTGTCGTAATCATCCTCCAGAATCCACGCATCGGCGCGTTCCGCCCATTCCAGCAGCGCCAGCCGACGCCGCAGACTCATGGTCATGCCGAGCGGATACTGATGCGACGGCGTGACGTACACCATGCGGGCGTGCGGCGCGGCCTTGATTCCAGCCTCCAGATCGATTCCCTCGCCATTGACGGGCACAGGCGTGATCTGTGCGCTTGCGCTGGTGAACGCGCCGCGCACACCGCGATAGCCGGGGTCTTCGTGCCACACTACATCGCCGGGATCGAGCAGCAGTTGTGCGGTCATGTCCAGCGCAGGCTGCGATCCCGCCACGATGATCACCTGATCGGGGCTGCACTTCACGGCGCGTGAGGCCATCAAATACGCGGCGATGGCTTCTTGCAGCGGTCGGTAGCCGGCCGGAGTGCCATACGCCAGCTGCCCGCGCGGGAGGTCACGGCTGCATTTGACCACCAGCCGATGCCACAACTCATAGGGAAACTGATCGAGCGCGGGTACACTGTTGCGGAAAGCGCGCGGCGTATCGGGTTCACGCCGCCCCATCACGCGGCTCTGCGCTGCCGACGCCATCCGCTGCCCGCGCTGTGATAACCGCCGCTGCCTTGAGGCATGTTCCGGCGTAACATGCGGCGTGCTCCGCGCCACCAGATGATCATCCGGCAGCGAATGGCTGACGTAAGTGCCAGAACCGAGTCTGCCTTCGATATAGCCTTCCGCCAACAACTGCTCGTAGGCGACCACAACAGTCATCCGCGAGACGCCGAGTTCCGCCGCCATTGTGCGCGTGGAGGGCAGCAGCGACCCTGCCGCCAACTGCCGACTCAGGATCGCGCCGCGCAAATGATCGTATAGTTGGCGATACAATGGCGCACGCGAGTCAGGATCGATCTTCACGGCAAGCGGCGGCAGGGGCGAACGGTGAGCACTCAGCATACACGCCTCAAAGTGGTCTAGTTCAACTTCTGATAACTGGACATTGTGTTTATACCACTTTTCCGGCAAGATTGCTGCCATCAAGCGCAAGGGATAAACAGCATGTACATTCCGAAGAAATTCGCGGAGACGGATATTACCGTCCTACACCAGTTTATGAGTGCCAACAATTTCGCGGCGTTGGTCACGCATCACGACGGCGAACTATTGGCGTCACATCTGCCGTTCATGGTCGATACGACGCGCGGCGAGTACGGCGTCTTGGTGGCGCACTTGGCACGCGCCAACCCGCAGTGGAAGCACCTGACGGCTGGTAGCGAGGTCATGGTGCTGTTTCAGGGCGCGCACGCCTACATCTCGCCATCGTGGTACGAGGAGCATCCGAGCGTCCCGACGTGGAACTATACCGCTGTTCATGCGTACGGCCTCCCGCGCCTGATCGAAGATGAAACCCACATCCGCGCCATGCTCCACGATCTGGTGGACTATCACGAGCAGTCCCGCACGCCCGCATGGGAACTCAACGCGCCGGACGACTACATGCAGCGGCAGATCAAGGCCATCGTCGCCTTCGAAATCCCGATCACGCGCCTCGAAGGTAAGTACAAACTCAGCCAGAACCGCAGCGAAGCCGATCAACAGCATGTGATCGACGCGCTCGGCAGCAGCAAGCATCCGCTGGAACGCCAGACCGCCGCCTTGATGCACGACCGAAAGCAGCATAGCTAAGAACGCCACTCACACCACGCCTAGAGAGGAATCGCCATGCCCAAGGATTACGCCGTCCTGCCACCGAACACCGTCCGCCGTCCCGACCGCGAACTGACCGACGAGGAGGCCATCAAAGCGCTCCTGCATCGTGCGCCAATCGGCACGCTGGCGACGGTTTACGACGGACAGCCATTCATCAACAGCAACCTGTTCGTGTACGACGAAGCCGCGCACTGCATCTACATGCACACGGCGAAGGTGGGCCGCACCCGCGCCAACGTCGAGGCCGACGAACGGGTTTGTTTCAGCGTGAGCGAGATGGGGCGCTTGCTGCCTGCCGACGAAGCCCTCGAATTCAGCGTCGAATACGCGGGGGTGGTCATCTTCGGAAGCGCCGCGATTGTCGAAGACTCCGCCCAAGCCACCGACGGCTTGCAGCAGTTGATGGACAAGTACTTCCCGCACCTCAAGCCCGGTGAACACTACCGCCCGATCATGCCAGAAGAATTGGTGCGCACGTCCGTCTACCGCATTCAGATCGAGCGGTGGAGTGGCAAGCGCAAACAGGTTGGCGACGACTTCCCCGGCGCGTTCCTGTACGGGCAGTTCCCGACCGCCTAATCTAGCTGGCGCTACTGATTTTCCTGCGCCAACCAGCGATCCACCATCGCGCGCATGGTCGCCGTCAGCTTGCCCGCCGACTGACTCGCCGTCAACACATCCTCGATGCCCATCCATGCCCGCCGTGCGATGGTCAGGCCCGTGATCGGCTTACCAAAGTCGATCACCGCGACTAGCGCTTCCACATCCAAGCCTTCGCGCCGTGCCTCTTTGATCATCGCCAGCTCGGCAGCGCCATCCGTCAGCACATCGGTGAGCAAGACGGTCGGTTCGTTGAAGTCATACGCGCCTTCGATCTTGCCATCCAGCGGATACACCAGCATGCGTTCGGCAAGCTGACTCGCCAGCACTCCCAACGGCGTGACCGCAGGCATCGTCAATAGGTGCGTCGTGCCCGCTACTTTCACCAACGGCGCGATCTCCGCTGCCAGTGCCGCCATCACCACTGTATACGACGGCACCAACCGTAAATTGATCGAGAGCGGGGCGAAGATGCCCATTTTCCCGCGAATTTCGAATTGTCCGTATTGCACCGCGCCAATACGCAGCAAATCGCCAAAAACTTCTGCCATCACGTATAATTGCCTATCTAGCATTATGAGCGTTGCCTAAACAAACAGCGCCCCATTCTACGAAAACCGCCCGAAATTTGCGACAATAACGGCGCGAACGAAACTGTTGAGTTTATTAGACGCCCTAAAGCTGGAATCATGCACGCCGCCAAACAACATCGCCTGACTTATCTCGACAATCGCCTGAAGCACCTCGATCAACGTGACCGCGCGCTGACCAGTTTGGTGGATCGTTTCACATGGCTGCGCTTGGCAGCCTTTTTCGGCGGCGTCGTGCTGACCATCGCTGCGTTTTACGCGGTTGGCGTGGCGGCGTTCATCGGCGTGTTCGTGCTATCGGCGGCGCTGTTCATCGTGACCACGCTGCGGCATCAACGCCTGAGCGATGCGCTGACCCGCGTCAAACTGCTGCATCGTTATACGCAAATCCAGCAAGCCCGTATCAATCTCGCGTGGGATAAACTCCCGCCGCCGAGCGCCTCGCCCGATCCGAAGCATCCCTTCGAGGGCGATCTCGATCTGGCGGGGGAACGGTCACTGCTGCAAATGCTCGATACAACTCTGTCTCGCAACGGCAGTGATCGGCTGCGCTCGTGGCTCACCGCTACCGAGCCATCGCTAAAAGCCGCACAGGATCGTCAAGCGTTGGTGCGGGAACTCGCGCCGCTGGACAGGCTGCGCAACAAGCTGTTTGTACGCACCTTGAGCAGCACCAAGCACTACCGCCAATGGGACGGCGACCTGCTGGAAAACTGGCTTGATCAAGAATCATCGAGCGGATCGCTGCTCCCGATCTTGTTCGTGCTGGCGATCCTCGCCGTCATTAACGTGACGCTGTTCGTGCTGAACTTTTATGTACCTGTCCCCGGCTGGTATCGCGCGATACCCTTCATCGTCTATGTAGTGTTGTCGCTCTCGCGCATTAAGGACAGCAGCGGCCTATTCGAGAACACGGCGGGACTGCTCGATAGTCTGCGTCAACTGCAAGCCGTCCTGATCACGCTGGAAACCTTCAAATTTGGATCGCGTACCGCCTTCCGCCGTCTGTGTGAGCCATTCTTGGCCGAGTCAAGCCGCCCCTCGGTGCATCTGCGCATCGTCAGCCGCCTGATGTCCGCCGCCAGCATCCAGACCAGCCAACTCCTCTGGCTGCTGATCAACGCCGCTGTGCCGTGGGACATCACCGTAGCCTATTTCCTCCGGCGCGAGAAAGCCCGCCTTGCCGCGCTGCTGCCCGCGTGGCTGGAAGCGTGGTTCGAGATCGACGCGCTCAACGCCCTCGCCAATTTCGCATGGCTCAACCCTGACTACACCTTCCCCACGCTGCAACCCGATGCCGCCTTCGATGGTCGTGCGCTCGGTCATCCGCTGATTCCGGCGGATCGCAAAGTCACCAACGACATTCAGATCGTGCAGCAGGGCGAAGTCGTGATCATCACTGGCTCGAACATGTCCGGCAAAAGCTCATTTCTGCGCACGTTGGGGATCAACTTATCGCTCGCCTACGCGGGCACGGTCGTGAATGCCGACTCGCTGCGCACGCCAATGTTCCGCATTTTCACCTGCATCAAGGTTAGTGATTCGCTGGTAGACGGCTTTTCCTACTTCTATGCCGAAGTTCGCCGCCTCAAACAACTGTTGAATGCCCTCGATGCCGATCACCCCTTGCCCTTGTTCTTCCTGATCGATGAGATTTTTCGCGGCACCAACAACCGTGAACGCCTCATCGGCAGCCGATCCTACATTCATGCGCTGGTCGGCAAGCATGGCAGCGGCCTGATCTCCACCCACGATCTCGAACTGGTACGGCTGGCGGACGAACTGCCCAACCTGCGCAACTTCCACTTTGCCGATGACGTGCGCGACGGGCAGATGACCTTTGATTATCGGCTACGCTCCGGACCCTGTCCCACCACCAACGCGCTGCGCATCATGACGCTGGAAGGGCTGCCCATCGATGAGCAAACCGCCGTTTCCAGCGCTTCCTAGCGCCTTCCCGTCTTCATCGCGAACAATACTGGCGTTGAGGACGTGTTCTTTACTCAGCACTCAGGACTAATAGACGACCGATAAAGAGTATGCCTATTCCCGCGTTTGTACGGACGCCTCAAGAGGCGTCCATGTGCGCTTGATAATCAGGTCTGCTCTATTGCGATTATCTATAAGCACTTAGCACTGCCTTCCCCTCACCACTTTTACGCCAAGTTTACGTAAGGTTTAGAACACGTTTAAAATGTATATCAACTATTGGGGGTCTTTCCCCCTCAAACGTGGCGTACACTGCAAGCAAAGGGGCAACTATGGGGGAGCGTTCCGAGCGTAACGACCAACCAACCAGACGGCGTGGTCTAAGCGATCTACCGTTGATTGGTGGTTTCGTGCGTCAATTCCGCTTGATGCTGATACTGCTAGTGATTGCGTTTGGCTCAATGGCGGCATGTGCGCTGTTTGCGCCGTTGGCCTTCCAGAACATGATCAGCAGCATCCGTAATGCTGGCTACGATACCTACGTCTTGATCTTGGGTACACGCGGCGAAGAAGCCCTCAAAGTCATCACCTACGATGTGGATGTGACGGCAGTGGGCAACGTGCAGCGCGACATGGGTGCGTTAGGGCTGGTCTTTGGCGAAGGCGCGACGGTGCAAGGCACGGTGCGTGTTTCGCTCGGCGCAGACCTGAAGAATAAGCAGTTCGGCGTCCTGAGCTGTGACGTAGATACCAGCACCATCCGCACGTCGGTGGGGCGGGCACCGCTGGCGGGCAGCGCCTTCGACTCCGAGCAGATTGAGCAGCAGGCGTACACGGCCTTCAAAGAGTCCGCCGCCAAGCAAGCCATCGATCAATATTGGGGCACCGCCAAAGCCCGCTTGGATCAGCAGTTCACGACGTGGGCACTGGGGCTAGATGTGCCGCGCGTCCCGACGCTGGCGGTTTGCCCGACCCTAACGAAAAAATAACCATATCGCGTGCTGTGGTGTCAACGGAATTCCGCTGCATCCAGCATCAAACACATTCATGGAGGATCGCAAGCATGGCGAAAATGTTCACCAACCCCGTTAGCGATACGCAGATCAGCTATCGGTGGGCGTTGGACGCGTCAGGTCGCCCGATCCCGATTGAGGAGGCCGAACGCGGCGGCAGCTACGTTTGCCCGCTCTGCCATAGCCAGATGATCCCGCGCTTGGGCAACCAGAATCAGCATCACTATGGGCATGAGACGCTGACCACCTGCACGCCGGAGACGGTCAACCGTGCCGTGCTGCGGCGTTGGCTGTCGATCCATCTCACGCACGCGATCAGCATCCATCGTCACGCCGAACTAGCGTGGAGCTGCCTCTATTGTGAGCATCCGCATCAGGCTGATCTGCTGACGGACATCGTGCGCTGTGTGGAAGGTGCGCAGCTAGGTCGTCATTATGCCGACATTGCTCTCTACGATGCGGAAAATCGTCTGCGCGGCGTGATCTTGATCCAGCCAAACCTCACGCTGGAACAGGAACAGCTTTTTGTACAGGGCGAACGCTTCGTCCTGACGCTCCCGCACAGCGCTACGCCCGATCAAGGCGACTTGCTGGCGATGCTGCGTCAAGCGACGGTGCTGAATGGCACCTGTCCCGTCCTCCACCGGATGCCCAACCTCGTCCGCGACGCCGATGCCATCCGCAGCGCGCTAAAAGACTCGGTGGAGCGCTATCCGGGCTACTTCTACGGTGCCTTGGAAAGCGTCAGCGGGTTAGGGCATGTCGTCCGCATGGGTGAGGTGCCGTTGTTCATCACGCGGGATCGCTGGAAGAAGATCGTCGGGGGAGATCGCAATCAAGTCTCGCCCGGTGTCGAGGTGTTCATCCAAACATGGCAGCACGCCGACAGCGGCACGCTATATCTCTACTTCGTGACCGCCCGCGAGACGCAAGCCATCGGTGTCCGCCGCTATAGCCCCGGCGCGATCCCCACGCTGCAACTCGATGCCAGCATCAGCCAGCGCACGACCACCGCTTACGACATCGCGCGCCGTCTCGTCGCCAAAAACAGTTAAACTGCACCACTCCATGCCGTCGCCCAAGGCGCGGTATGGGGTGTGCTGATCCACCCTCATTGCCACGCCGTCTAGTCCCGCCTAACCCGTTGCCCGACGCGGCGTAGACCGCAGGACTAGTGCTTAAATCCCTCGAAAGTTCCATCTCGCACGCGGGAATCATGACAATTTCTATGCTACAGTAACAGGAGGATTGTGATTTCTCACACAAAGTGAGCACTTAAGTCTGCCAACAGGTATCCCATTATGTCCACATCTCTATCCGCACATGAATCCCTTGGACGTAAAATGATTCTACTCACCCCGCGTGTCCTACTTGTAGAAGATAATAGCGTGCTGCGCAACCTGTATTATCGTTCTTTACTCAGCGCGGGCTTTGCGGTGATGTCTGCCGCCAACGAAGCGCAAATCCGTGAATTACTTGCGGAGTTTAGGCCGTCGATTGTGTTGCTCGACCTTGATCTGCCAACAGTGGATTACACCGACCTGATGAGTGTCATCACGACCCCGGCGTCAGGCCAACCACCTGTCGTTATCGGTGTTTCTGGGCGAGATCGTGATCACATCGCGAACATCCCCGTCGCGCATTTTCTCTACAAGCCAGTATCGCTCATTACGATGACTCAGCTCGTGCGCCATCTTGCGGTAACGCAGTCCGACGAGGCGTGATCGTTCTGGCTCTCAGCCCTCGTCGTCCACGTAGGCCAGAGCCAGATGTTTCTCCATCTGATCCACGATTCGCTCGACGGCGGGCACGTCATCGATCAGCTTATTCAGCCGCACCACGATCTGATCCATGTCGTCGTAGTACGTCTTCCAGAAGTCGCGGTTATCGATTTCAGACACCTTCGCCAGCAGGTGCAGCCCCGCCGTGAACTGCTTGGTCGGCGCTTCCGTCGTATCGAGGAAATACTTCACCACGTTGATCAGCGCGGGCGGATGCAGCCGATACAGCGCCTCTGCCACCATCTCGATATTCTCGCGGTCATGCTCGATCACCTTTTCGGCGTGGAAGATCACGCGGTCATAGTCCTCGATCACGCCGCAACTGCCGAGCGCATACACGATATAGGCCGAACTGCGCCATACGCTCTCCGGATCGTCCGCGATCTGCCGGATGTTTTCCAGCGAAGTTTGGTCAGCCGCCAGTGCCTTTTGCCGATTTGCCACCAACCACTTGAGCAGAATCCGCGCATTTTTCTGAATGTTCGCGTCGGGGTCGTTCAAGAAGCCAGCCACCCAGCGCAGATACACGGGTGCGTGCAGATCGGTGATTTCCTCTAGCGTCAGCGTTGTTGTCGATAGCGTGATCGGCATCGCCAGAAAAGCGTTCATTTCGGCGGGCGATTCAGGATACACCGCGCGATCCAGCAGCAGCATCCCAACATAGCGTTCGTTATATTGCTCGACGTTGAGCGCCTCTTGCGCTAACCGTTGCAGCGCCACCGCCAACGTATGCGGGTTGACGCCAGCGATCTCAGCCCGCACCAACTTAGTTACGGTGCGGTGTACGATTTGTGGGAGTTCCATAGGCAGATACTATCTAGAAAAAAGGGCGGTTTGTTCAACCGCCCTCAGTTACCCTATATACAGAAAGGCATGGCACGTAATCAAGTGGAACGGTCAGTGTCCTAGCTAACTCGTGTCGGCCCCGTCTGACCGAAGGCGTCAGATACGCCCGATGCGCCAGCGTCAGCCTTCTTAGGCCATGCGGAAATCTCGATGCTCATACGCTCGAAGAAGCTGTTCGTAGGCAGCGATCCCGATCCGTAAGCCATATCGATGATGCGTGCTTGGACGGTCAGAGTCTGCGTCTCTAGCAGCGTGATGCCGCCCGGAGCCGCTTGTACTGCCTCGCCTTTGGTCGCCAATTCAGCCTTGAGCGCGGCGTCACCAAACGCATAATCGCTCATCAGCACCTTAGTCACCGTGCGGATGTCATTCTTGTCGAAGACCCACACCTCAATCGCCGTGACCTTCTTGGGATCGCCCACGCCGATGGTCTTGGAGATGCCCGCGCCCGTCTCGCCAAGGAATTCGCCCGAAGACGTCTCGATGCTGAACGAGTCATCGAATAAGTCGTCGCCCATCACAAAGGTGGACACGAACTTGCTCACGGGTGCGCCGCGATCAACCGTTCCTGCGGCAACGGGTGCCGGTGGCGCTTCTTTGGCCTTCTTGAGCGCTTCATCCTGAGCGCGGCGGCGTTCGGCTTCTTGTCCCACCGCGACGGTAGTCGGTTCTTTGGACTTCGGCGCGAAGATCAAGCCAAACGGAATGATCGTGTTGACGATCACCGGAATACCAATCAGCAACGCCAGCGCGATCACGCACAGGACGGGCGTCCAATTCGAATTGAGCAGTGTCGGAGTTATCTTGCCAAGTTCACTGTCGTTATTGGTGATCACACCCTGATTCACCATATCGACCAGCGGTTGCATTTGCGCTTGCAAAGCAGCGTCCTGAGACAGCGGGTTGGTTGGGTCGGTCATCCGCCGAATAACGTCTGCCGCGTCACCAATATACGATAACTGGTTTTTCGCGTTCTCATAATCGTGCGAGGCGGAGGCTTGCCACGCCACTTGTTTGACCCATTCTTCTTTCCATGAAGAACCGAGATGCACAGGTTCAGCGGAAATATTCACCATGGGTGAGATGATATACGCCCACACAAACCCCAATATCAGCCCGAGCAGCAGCACGCCCACGGGAAAAAGCCGCTTATGAACGCCCTGACTGATCAGCATGGGGATAGTCTGCGGCGAAAACAGACTTCTTACCGACTCCCACGTAGACCGAGTAGACATAGGTGCAATGCTTGCCTTTCTTCCTGAGCGCGGGGTGAAATCTTCAAGCGCGACCCGCCGCCAACCATTGTATTCTATATTCGATGTTGAATACAAACGGAACTCCGACACAGGTGCAAGCCGCGTTGTGCGCTCAACGCGATCCCACGACGCCACTATATCTTGTTTTTCGGAATGCGCAAGTCACGTTAGCGCCTATATTGCCCTGAATCTCATTTCGTCTGATCCGCAACAGGGCGGCCTATCCCTGCCCTTCCATCCCTCGCCAATAAGGTCATCCAAGCCGACCGCCAATCGTCACGCCGTTCCCGCAGGGAACCGCGTTTTTCGTCCCTGCCGCTGTCCCGCCTCGACAAAATCTGGGGTGTGACTCTTGGCACGCATTCGGCACTAGGCACAATCCTTCTTACCCATCGCAATCTCTCGTGTACTTTGATTGTGGCTATATGGGCGGCCAACGCGGAATGAAAGCGGTTCGGTTTTTTGCCCAAACCTTTTTTGACAGCGGTTATAACAAATGTATAATCTTTCCGTCACTTATACCTGAGAAGCCACTAAGTGGGTTTTAGCCCACAGTGGTGGATAATTTGGCCTTTGAAGGAGATACTATGAAGTCGTTTAAGGTATTGGCACTTGCTGCCTCTATCGCACTGACGGCCTCCGCGATCGGTGTGACTGGCCCCGCTCGTGCGCAGGACAAAGTTATCAAGGTCGCCTCGCAAAGCCCCCTGTCTGGTGGTCAATCGGTACTCGGTACTGCGATCAGTAACGGTACACGCTTGGGCGTCGAGCAGCTCAGTGCTGCCCTCGAAGGCAAAGGTTACAAGGTCGAATATGTCGGCTTTGATGACCAAGCCACACCGGACGTTGGTGTTGCCAACGCTCAGAACATCATCAATGACTCCTCGATCTATGGCGTTATCGGTCACTTGAACTCAGGCGTAGCCATTCCCTCCTCGGAAGTCTACGTCAAGGCCGACCTCGTCATGATTTCGCCCGCCAACACCAACGTCAATGTGACGGATCGTGGTCTGCCCAATGTCAACCGCATCTGCGGTCGTGACGACAAGCAGGGCGCGGCTGGTGCTTCCTACGCCGCCACCGAACTGAAGGTCAAGAGCGTGTACGTACTGCACGACAAGACCGCCTACGGTGAAGGTGTTGCGACGGCCTTCCGTGATGCAGCGCAAGCCGCTGGTCTAGAAGTGCTCGGCTTCGACGGCACGGAAGAAAAGAACGACTTTGCTTCCATCATCACCCCGATCGTCGCCCAAAGCCCCGAACTGATCTATTTCGGTGGCATCTACGATCAGGCCGCCCTGTTCTTCAAGCAGGCGCGTGATGCTGGCTTCACCGGTCAGTTCCTCGGCCCCGACGGCATGGACAGCTCCGACCTGCTCCGCATCGGTGGTGATGCCGTCAAGGGTATGCACTACACGACGACGGCTGGCCCCGCCTCCGTCTTCCCCGATGCTGCCAAGTTCGTTGAGGACTACAAGGCTCGCTTCAGCATCAATCCTGAGCCATACGCAGTCGAGTCCTATGCCTCCACGCAAATCCTGCTGGCGGCTATCGAGCGCGTTGTGGACAGCGGTGCCGAACTGACCCGTAAGGCTGTTTCCGAAGAAGTGCGCAAGACGGCTGACTTCAAGACCATCGCGGGCACCTACACCCTCGATGCCAATGGCGACCCCACGGAAGCCACCTACTACGTCCTCGAAGTTACTGCCGCCACCCCCGAAGAGTGGAGCAGCAACACGTTGGTCAGCAGCTCCAAGGCTGCGTCTCCGTTAGCGGCGATGGGTTCCATGGAAGCTACGCCAGAAGCTACCCCCGCCAACTAAGTTTCTAGGTGTCAATCACCAACGCAATGTAGACCTGCTAGATGAGGGGAGATGCATGACATCTCCCCTCATTTTACAGCCACCTCAGGAGCACCTATGTCTAGTTCGCTAGGGCCGATTCAATGGCTTCGAGAATTCATACTTAGGCCGATTCTTCAGATTTTCCTTTTTGTCGCTGTCTCTGCATTCGTGATATCTACAATTGCCATCCTGATCGGGTTTGTGGTTGGGTCTATGCAGGGTGGGCCACTGATCGCGATTCTCCCCGTGTTCAAAGTGCCCGCGCGCATCGACTTATTTCAACAGGTGCTCAAGCAGCTCCCCAATACACTCGTCAACGGCATCACCATCGGCTTTGTGTATGCTGTTATTGCTGTCGGTTACACGATGGTGTACGGTGTATTGAAGTTCGTGAATTTTGCTCACAGCGAAATCTTCATGGTGGGCGGTTTCGTGGGCTACGAAATCATGACTCTGTTTGATCGCGCTGGTATCATCAGTACCTTCCCACCGCTGGTGATGGTCATCATCATGCTGCTCGCAGCGATGGTCGTCTGCGGCATCTTAGCCGTTGCGATGGAGCGCTTGGCCTACAAACCACTGCGGCGTGCGCCCCGTCTGGTGCCGCTCATTTCCGCGATTGGCGTGTCCTTCTTCCTGCAAGACCTGATGCGTGCCTACGCCGCGCTCGTGCATAATCAATTCAACGTCGCCTACCTCAATGAAAAAGTCAGCTTCTTGACCCAGCGCTTTCAACTGACCGCCATTCGTGATGTATTTCCCTCCACCTTGCCCGTTTCGTTAGGCATGGATGCGATTGTGGTCATTACGGGCGCGATGATCATGGTGTTGGTGCTCAATTTTATCGTCAACGGCACCCGCATCGGCAAAGGCATCCGTGCGGTCGCGCAAGACCAGACCACCGCCAGTCTCATGGGCATCAACGTCGATCTCATGATTACCCTGACGTTTCTCATCGGTGGGGCGTTAGGTGGGGCAGCGGGTGTCCTGTTCGGCATCAAAACCACGCGCATCAATGCCTACGTCGGGTTCATCCCCGGCTTGAAGGCGTTCACGGCGGCGGTGCTCGGCGGCATCGGCAATATTACGGGCGCGCTGCTCGGCGGCATTATCCTCGGCATGTTGGAAGCCTTCTTCGCTTCTATTTTGCCATTCTTCCCGGCGCTTGGTCTTGGCTATGTGGATATTTTCGCCTTTGCGATCTTGATCCTCATCCTGATCTTCCGCCCCACCGGACTGCTCGGCAAAAAGGTAGACGAGAAGGTGTAATATGGCTGTCTCATCACAAGCAAAACCATCCCAACCCATCTCCTTCCGTCCGCTGATTATCGCGCTGGTCATCATGTTCGTCGCGACGGGCATTCTGCTCACCATCAATCGCGGCATGTTGCTGTTTCCGTTGTGGTCAGCCATCGCCTTTCCCGCGCTGATCATCACGCCTTTCGCGATGATGGGCATGAAAATCCCCAACAACGTCAAAGCGCTCGTGCTGGTCGTCACCATTTTGCTGATCATCCCCTTCTTGGGCATTGAAGACACCTTCTACCTTGAATTGGCGACGCAAATCGGCATCTTCGCGGCGATGGCGCTCGGTCTGAACATCGTCGTTGGCTTCGCAGGGTTACTCGACCTCGGTTACATTGCCTTTTTTGCGGTTGGAGCCTATCTCTGGGGCGTCTTCACCTCGGATGCGGACATCATCACCAAGATCAACGGCTGGCAGGCCAACTCGGCGCAGTTCTACATCTTCCTCTTCGGCGGTGTCGCGATGGCAGCGCTGTTCGGCATTTTGCTCGGTTTGCCCGTGCTGCGTCTCAAAGGGGACTATCTCGCTATCGTCACCCTCGGCTTCGGAGAGGTGATCCGCGTGCTGGTCAGCAATCTCAGCAACGTCTCCTCCGATCCCAACATCAAGATCAACATCACCAACGGCGCGCAGGGCTTGTTCGGCATCAAAGACCCGCCGCTGCCGCAGTTCTTCATCGATCTGGTCGTGAGCAGTGCCAAAGGCTTAGGCATCCCTGTCAGCAATGGCAGTGCCTTGGCCTATCAGTATTACTTCTATTTCCTTGTGCTGCTCTTGTGTGGGATCGCCATCATTATCGCCACGCGCTTGGATAACTCCCCCATCGGGCGCGCGTGGACAGCCATCCGTGAGGACGAAACCGCCGCCATCGCGATGGGCGTGCCGCTCGTCCGCATGAAGTTGTTGGCCTTTGCTACGGGCGCGTCGTTCGCGGGCGCGATGGGCGTCATCTACGCGGCGAAACAAACCTTCGTCAGTCCAGAAAGTTTCAGTTTCAACCAATCCATCTTCATTCTCGCCATCGTCATCGTGGGCGGGATGGGCAGCATTCGCGGTGTAATCCTCGGTGCGGTCGTGGTGACGTTGCTCAACCTGCAAGTGCTCAAGAATTTCTCGATCCTGATCAGCAGTTTCCGCAGCAACTTGGATCAGCTCCCCGGTTTCCTGCAACCGATCATCGCTGGTTGGCCTGTGCAGCTTGACCCCGCCCGTTATGAGCGCTTGGTCTTCGGGTTGCTGTTGGCGCTCATGATGATCTTCCGTCCGGCGGGCATCCTACCTGCCAGCCGCCGTCAGCACGAATTGCAAGCCAAGAAGGAGACCCCCAATGTCATCGAATAACGTAGACGAAATACTCCTCCATGCGCGGGGTGTCGTCAAACGCTTTGGTGGGTTGACGGCAGTGCAAAAAGTGGATTACGACATCGTCAAAGGGCGCATCAATGCCATCATCGGGCCGAACGGCGCTGGCAAAACGACCTTCTTCAACCTGATGACCGGCATCTACAAGGCCGATGAAGGTACCATCACCTTCGCGGGGCAAAACCTGATCGGGCGGCGTCCCGACGAAGTCAACGGCATCGGCATTTCGCGCACCTTCCAGAATATCCGCTTGTTCGGCAACATGACCGCCATCGAGAATGTTTTGGTCGGGATGCATAAGCGGCTCAACATCAATCTCGTGGATGCGTTGTTTCACCTCCCGCGTTTCAACGAGCAAGAGCACAAATCCTACGAAAAAGCCATCGACGTGCTGGAATTCGTAGGCTTAGGCGGCAAGCTCAACGAAATCGCCCGCAACCTGCCCTATGGCGATCAACGCCGTCTGGAGATCGCCCGTGCCCTCGCCAGCGACCCCAAGCTGATCCTGCTCGATGAACCCACCGCTGGCATGAACCCGCAGGAAAGCGCCGACGCCATGAACTTGTTCCGCAAAATCCGCGATCAGCGCGGCACCACCGTCCTGCTCATCGAGCACGATATGAAAGTGGTCATGGGCATTTCAGAGCGCATCGCCGTACTCGACTATGGGCAGAAGATCGCGGAAGGCTCGCCCGACGAGGTGCGCAAGAATCCCCGCGTCGTAGAGGCATATTTAGGGCGCAGCGGTACCGAAGGCGCGAACGAGGCGTTGGGAGCATAACATCATGGCACTGCTAGAACTTCAAGACATCCACACCTACTACGGGCAAATTCACGCGCTGAAGGGCATCTCCATCACCGTCGATGAAGGCGAAGTCGTGACGCTCATCGGTGCCAACGGCGCGGGCAAAAGCACCACACTGCGCACCATCAGCGGAGTTGTACGTCCGCGCAGCGGCACGGTCAAACTCGGTGGCAAGCTGATCAACAACACACAGCCGCACGAAATCACGCGCATGGGCGTCGGGCATGTGCCGGAAGGCCGTCGCATCTTCCCGGAAATGACCGTGCGCGAAAATCTCGAAGTCGGGGCCTTCACCGTCTCCGCTTCCGAGGTCAATCAGCGCATCGAATCGACCTTCACCTACTTTCCGCGCCTCAAAGAGCGTCTTTTCCAGCTCGGTGGCACCCTCTCCGGTGGCGAACAGCAAATGTTAGCGATGGCGCGCGGCATGACGCTGCAACCCCGCATCCTGCTGCTCGATGAACCGTCGATGGGGTTAGCGCCCGTCTTGGTGGACTCGATCTTCGAGATCATCCAGAAATTGCACAAGCAAGGCACGACGATTCTGCTGGTCGAACAAAACGCGCGGATGGCGTTGCAGGTCGCGGATCGTGGCTATATCCTGCAATCAGGCAAAATCGTCCTGAATGACACTGCTGCCAATCTCCAAACCAGCGAGGTTGTCCGCAAGGCCTATCTGGGCGAAGAATAAACCCCAAAATTATCCTCGTTCTCCTTGCTCAACCACGCTAGGAGAACGAGGCACATCGCCAACCCATCGCTACGGCAGCGTCGATACATTTTTCGCAGCGCCTTCTTCTTTCTGTCGCCGCGATAACGCCTGTGCCGAATTCAAGAACGTCCGGATTTCCTCGATCTGGGTAGCGCTTGGCGGGGCAAAATCGAGTGCCTGCTGATAAGCAATCGTCGCTTCTGCGAACTGGTTCAGCGCGAAGTGGGCGCTGGCGACCATGCTGAACACACGATAATCGGTGATCGGGTTGCCGTCGGTTTCCGCCGCGCTCATCATCTGCTCGACGGCGTCGATAGTCTGCTCATACTGCTTCTGGCGGAAGTACGCCCGCGCGATCTGGTAATAGATCAGCACTTCCATCGGATGATACGGGTTGTATGTCAGCGCGGCCTGATACGCCTCGATAGCGTTGTCATAGCGCTCCAATCGGAACCACAACTCGCCCAACGTCTCATGAATTCGCGACCACGTCACGTCGATTCCCTGCGGACGCCGCGACTCGTTCAAAAACTGCATCAAATATTCGATGGCCTCGCGCTCCCGCCCCGTGATGCTGGCGAGCAGATTACCGATTGTCTGGTGCGCCTCTGCCAGCGTCGAACGGTACTCAGGGTTCAGCAGCTTGACGGTCTTCAACGCCTCGTGAGCAGCTTCTAGCGCCTTCTCCATTTCCTGCTGTTCGCTGAACGCCCGACTGCGCAGCAAGTGCAGCCGCGCCAGCCACCCCGACGACTCCCGATGCGGGTACACCAGCGCCGCCCGCGAGAACAGCGTCAGCGCTTCGTCAGGATCGCGCCGTTCCATCAGCGCGATGAAGCCGAGCCGCTCATAACATAGCGCCGTCAGCGCAGGCAGCGTCGTGCGTTTGAACAGCGCCTCGCGGAACTTCTCCTCAGCGGTGATCACCAGATCGCGGCTCAAGAGGATGCGCCCCCACTGATAGTAAATCCACCCCATATTCTCGTAGTTGGGATCGGCTTCCAGCGCGGCATGATACGCCGCCAACGCGCGATCCGTATCGGTGCGGTCAGCGAATCCCACTTGCGCCAGCTCGTACCGCCCGAAATAGATGTCGCCCAACAGCGCCTGATAGTTAGCTTGTTGCTGCAACGCCGGAGCCGGTTCCAGCGCGGCTTGCATATCGACCAGCGCCTCTTCCGGACGCGCGGAGATCAAACGGGCATGAGCACGCCGGATGAGCAGTTCGATCCGTTCGGCAGGATGCGCATTCTCTCGGTTGAACAGCCACGCGATCTGCGATTCGACGCGTTTCACCTCGCCCTTGCCCAACCAGCGATCAACCTGCTCTAACTGCTGCTGGAAGCGCCTAGAAAATGCGGTTGTTGTATAGTTCAAGGTTAACTCTCATCCCCATCGCCAACATCGCGTGCCATGCCCTCGCGGATGGCTTCTACTAGTTTACCGTCAACCGCCCGATGTGCTTGACTGATGGCGTTCTTGATGCCTTTGGCATTCGTACGCCCGTGCCCGATGATGACCACCCCGTTCACGCCGAGCAGCGGTGCGCCGCCGATTTCAAACGGGTCAGCCTGCCGATAAATCCCGCGCAGCACGGGGCGCATTAGCAGCGCGCCGATCATCGCCAGCGGGCTTTTCCTGACTTCCCGCTGCAAGATGCTGAACAACATGCTCCCGATGGCCTCCATCGACTTGATCGCGATGTTACCGACGAAGCCGTCCGCCACCACCACATCGGCCTTACCCGCCAGCATTTCCTTCGGCTCCACGTTGCCGATGAAGTTCAGCGCGGTTTTGCGCAGCAGGTCGCCCGCCTCGCGCACCAGTGTATTGCCCTTCGAGTCTTCCTCGCCGTTCGCCAGCAGGCCGACGGTGGGATTCGGCTGCTTGAGCACATTTTGCGCGTAAATGCTGCCCATGATCCCGAACTGCACCAGCCATTCGGGGCGGCAGTCCGTGTTCGCGCCGAGGTCAACCGCCACAATCGTTTTGTCGTCCGTATTGATCAGCGAGGTCAGCGCCGGACGCTTGACGCCGGGGATGCGCCGCAGCGAATACAACGTCGCCAGCGCCAGCACCGCGCCCGTATTGCCAGCCGTCACGAAGGCGTCGGCCTTGCCATCCCGCACCATGTTCATGCCGACGAACATGGACGACTCTTTCTTGGTTCTCCCGACATCGCTTGGATGGTCTTCCATCGTGATCGTCTGAGTCGTAGCGACGATCTCTAGCCGCAAGCCGTCGGTTTTGTATTTCGCCAGTTCAGCTTCAATCTTCGGTTTGTCGCCCACGAGGATGAGCGTATCAGCGGGGTACAACCGCGCCGCTTGGATAGCGCCATCAACATCGGGCACGGGGCACGTATCGCTGCCCATCGCATCTAACACAATTCGCATAGTTTTCTCAATGGATGAAAGCGGATTCAACTGGCGCAGATCATAGCGTAGGTCAGGGGGCGCGACCAAAGCTAGTACGAAATACGTATTTTTCTTGCCCCGATAGCGCGAATTTGATCTAGATCAAAGATCAACCGTTTCCCCGCTTTTAAAATGTAAAGGTGGAATCCATGACTATCTGAATGGAGGAGCATGATTTTCTGAGTTTTCACCTGCCAAGTTCAACGCTGTTCCAAACTGATCCTATGTACCCTGCACAACGAAAGGAGGTAAGTGTTGGATGGCCTCTCAAACCCCTCGTTCTCGCGCCCGCGTACTCTTGCCAGTGATGTTCATTTTGGCTGGCCTGTTCGGTGCAATTGTTGGTCTAGGTGGCTTCACCTTCATCTATGCCAAGGGCGACTCGTATCTGACGGATGATCCAGCCGCCTGCGCCAACTGTCACGTCATGCGCGATGTCTATACCGCGTGGAGTCGTGGCAGTCATCGTGCTGTCGCTGGCTGCAACGACTGTCATACCCCGCACGACAACATCGTTGCCAAGTATGCCGTAAAAGGCATCAACGGCTTTAACCACAGTCTCGCCTTTACCACCGGCAACTTCCACGAACCGATCCGCATCACATCGATGAATCGCGATGTTGCCCTGCACAATTGCCAGAGCTGTCATGCGGAAGTCACCGCCATGATCAACCATTCCGGCAATAAAGAGCCGCTAGATTGTCTTAAGTGTCATTCCAGAGTAGGTCACGACGAATAGTTAGGAGCATGAACTTATGTCAAAAACGATAGAAAGCCGACCTCGCCGTTATCTATTTTTGGGGTTGGTAGCCGCCTTTATACTGGGGGGCGTCCTCATGATCGGCATCGGCGCGCTGCTCGTCAACATCACCGAGCGTCAGGCCGAAGGCCGTGTTCCCCTCGCCCAGATTTCCGCCATCCCCGAAAACGAACTTGATCCCGCTGTTTGGGGCGTCAATTTCCCTTCCGAATATGACTCGTTCCTGAAGATGCAAGATGACACCGTCAGCACCGCTTACGGCGGCTCCAAGCCCATCAATAAGCTGGAGCGCTTCCCGCAGCTCGTCCAACTGTGGGCGGGCTATGCCTTCAGCGTCGATTTCAACGAGGAGCGCGGTCACTACTACGCCCTCATCGATCAGAAGAAAACCAAACGCCAAGAAGTCGTCAAGCAGCCCGGAGCCTGCGCCAACTGCCACTCGGCGGAAGCTCCCCAGTTGATCGCCGCGATGGGTTGGGAAACCTTCAACCACACCCCCTATGCCGAACTATCCGACAAGCTGCATACGGGCACCTCGTGCGCCGACTGTCACGACCCGAAAACCATGAGTCTGCGCATCACGCGTCCTGCCTTCGTCAACGCCATGAGTGTACGCGGCATCGATGTCACCAAAGCCACCCGTCAAGAGATGCGTACCTACGTCTGCGCGCAGTGTCACGTGGAATACTACTTCGCGGGCGATAACAAGGTGTTGACCTTCCCGTGGAAGAATGGCACGTCCATCGATGACATCGACAAATACTACGAGGAGATCAACTTCAAAGACTGGACTCACAAGGAAGCTGAAGCACCCATGATCAAGATTCAGCATCCAGAGTTCGAAATGTACACCAGCAGCCTGCACTACAAATCCGGCGTCTCCTGCGCGGATTGCCACATGCCCTACGTGCGTGAAGGCTCGCGTAAAGTGACCGATCACTGGATTCGCAGCCCGATTACGCATGTGAATGATTCCTGCCAGACCTGCCACAAGCAGGATGAGCAAGCCTTACTTGATCGCATCAGCACCATCCAGAACAAGACCGCCGAACTCTCCCGCACCACGGAAAAAGCCTTGCTCGATGCGATGGAGGCCATCAAGGCCGCCAAAGCCGCCGGAGCCACCGACGATCAGCTCAAGGATGCCCGCTGGCTCTATCGCCGCGCCCAAATGCGCTGGGATTTCGTGTTCTCGGAAAACAGCACCGGCTTCCACAGCCCGCAAGAATCAGCGCGTGTGCTTGCCAACGCCATCGATCTCGCGCGTCAGGCGCAGTTAGGTGCCGTCAAAGTCACGCCCTCAACGCAGCCCGCCCGCACCTCGACCGACTAAGCCGAGGTGTCATCACTCGGCCTATTCAACCCCGTGTTGGATAGGCCGCTAGTCAACCGTTAATCTGAGCTTGGATAGCCACATCATCGGCTGTTGTAATGCGGGGAGTCCCGCAAGGGCTTCGTTCTCGAAGTCTGACGCTCATGGTGGTTCACCAAATAAGGTGGGACTACGCCGATCACGCCAGCCTTTTCTTGAGTCCCGCAGATACGGTATTGAAAGTCAAGCAATCAAAGTCCCTCGATGGGGGTCAAAATCA